>NC_016112.1:0-1200000 GCF_000968535.2 Methylotuvimicrobium alcaliphilum 20Z | reverse complement strand
ACCTAAACAACAAGGGTAAAAATGAACGACGATAAACGCGAAGTGATAGTCACCGACATCCAGATGCCCTTCATGTCGATGGTGTTTTTCATGGTCAAATGGGCGATTGCCTCGATACCGGCGATTATTATTCTGGTCTTCATCGGCTCATTTGTTTCAACATTTTTCGCCGCGTTGATACACTGATCGATGCTAACCCCTCAGAAGCGGGATTTTATCGAGAAACGACGACGCCTTACCCGATACTGGCCAATTGGCGCAGGCTTGCTGTTGGCGTCTTTGGCGGCTCTTTCCGTTTGGCTATGGAACTTCTCGCCTTATCTGGCCAACCCTTATTGCGTCATTGAACGCCTGGAGTCCGGCAAGATCGATGCAGGCATGATGGCAATGTCGACTTTGCTGCTGCCGATGATGACGCTGACAGTTATTGTTTTGCTCGGGCTTGCGGTCGTGATGGGCTTCGCCAGTTTCGCCAACGAAAAGAAATACCAGGCTATCATTAATAAACTGATAAACGACAAAGACTAATCCAGTTACCCCCAGAATCTGTGGATAACCTTGTCATTAACTCGTCATATTCGCTTTGCACACCTTTAGCCTCAAGGGATTTAGAATTTTGACTAAAATTTGGACAAGCTTGTTTGGGCACATACTTACCCCCCCTGAAACGTTGGCGGGAGCCGTCGAAATGCTTCTGAGTTTATTGAGCGTCGAAGAAAAATTCGAGATTGCGGTGATGCCGAAGGACAAATTATTCGATTTGCACTTCGGGCTTGGCCTGGCGATCCGGAATGCGTTTAGATTGAATGAGCCTGGGAGCAAATTGCTGGCGTCGTGCGGCACTTCTCACCCAGATGATGCTTCCTGGGTGATAATTAGCGCATTATGGCGAGCGTTACCAACATGGGAACCGTAAATGGGACTACAGGATCGAGACTACTACAGGGAACAACTCCGTTATCAGAAACCGCCCAAAAAAGGCGGAGGAAGCCTGAAATACCTCATTATTCCCGCGCTGATGCTGGCCACGCTTTGGTTCGGCGCCGACGCTTTGTTGAAATATCAAGCCGAAGAGCGAATCAAAGCCACCCCTCCCATTGAGCCGATAACCGGCGGCGTCGTACTGAAAACGGACCGGCAAGGGCATTTCAGGGGCGTTGCTCTGATCAATGATGTTCCCATGCCTTTTATGATCGATACCGGCGCGACCAAAACCGTGATTCCCGCAAAAATGGCAACCGCTGCAGGACTGCCTTTCGGCCGTCCCATTCAAACAAGCACGGCTGGCGGAAAAGTCTATGACAGTGAGACACAAATAAGTAGCCTGAAAATCGGCAATGCCGAAATCAGAAATCTCGACGCGCATATCAATGGCCATATAGAGCAGGTGCTGATCGGGATGAACACTTTGAAGCATTTCAGCATGACGCAAAACGGGGATACTTTGACGCTGACGGCCAACAATCAGGTCACAGACAGATTACCTATCGAGCCGACCGTCAGCTTCGATAGCATTTCGGCACAACCGCCCGCAAGAAGTCCGGAAAAAATCATCAAAAGACTGAATTGCGACGAAAACCAGAATTGCAAAACGACTTACAGCGACCGATGAGGACACGCATGAAAATATACAAGAGCATTTTCAGCTTGATGGCCTTTGGCCTAACCGGGCCTGTTATGGCCAATATCGAAACCGAGCCGCACCCGACCGATATCAAATACGAGGCCTGCATGGAAAAGACAAACGGTTATCCGGCGATGATGAATTGCATTGAAATAGCCAATTCGGAATGGCAAAAAGAGATGTCTGTGATCTATGGGAAACTGCAAAGCCGGTTGAAACCGGAAGACAGCCCGGCCTTAGAGAGTGCCCAAAAGGCATGGCAGGCATACCATGATGCCGAATTTGCTCTTTATAATGCGATGCAGGACGGCGAAGAGGTTGACGCCTTCATGTTCGCCGAAAAGAAAATGCGAGTGATCGGCGATCGAACCAAGGAATTGCAGAATTTCAGCGATTATGTGTTTTTGGCGGAGCCGGAACAGTGAATTAGCCAATTTGGCGGACTGTTTTCGACCCAAAATGTAAATTCGAGAAAGTATTTTAACAATCGGGTTTTTGATATAAATTTGGCTCTTCCGGATTTCCCGTGGTAATTTGAAAAATTAGCGGCAAAGCAAATTCTTAATGAATAAATTACATTTAATATCAGTTGCTTAAACAAAATCTTATTTTCTTATTCGATGTCGATCCGCTATTACCACGGCAAGCACGGAAGAGCCATTTTTAATTATGAATACATATTGTCAACTTGCTCCAACCCCATTCTCTGGCACTTGAAAGCTATTTAATTATTGGAATTAAGTTGTCCACATGCGGCTAATACGTCATCGCCTTTAGCGCTTCTTATTAAAGTAGGGATTTTAAAAGTATCTAAAACTTCTTTAAACTTTTCAACTTTATCCAAACTCGGGCGCTTGTAATGTGACCCCGGGTATGGATTAAAAGGAATTAAGTTGATATAAGCACTCTTACCAGCGAGTAACATCCCGAGTTGTTCAGCGTCGTTTGGTGAATCATTAAAATCTTTTATTAGTAGGTATTCGTAAGTAATAAATTGTTTTTTATTTAAAGGTATCTTGTCAATATAGGTCAATACTTCATCTAGTGGATATTTTTTATTAATAGGAATAAGTTCATTTCTCTTTTCTTCAAATGGCGAATGAAGAGATAATGCAAGGTTCACTCCAGGGATTTCCTGGCTCCACCTTTTAAGTCCAGGAATATAACCGGCTGTTGAAATAGTGATTTTTTGTACACCCACTGAAGCTCCGTGTTGTGATAAGAAAATTTCACACGCTTTTTTAACAGAATCAAAATTATGTAAAGGCTCGCCTTGCCCCATAAAAACAATATTTATAATCCGCTCTTCTCCAGGTCTATTTGTTGCCAACCAACGCCAAGCCTGCAGGAACTGACCAACAATTTCATTTGTGGTCAAATTCCTTTTCAGCCCTTGTTCTCCGGTAAAACAAAACGAACAATTCATTGCGCAGCCAACCTGTGATGAAAGGCAAATTGAATATTTATTGTTAAACGGGATTAGGACGGTTTCAACCTTATGATTATCTTTAAGCTTAAAAAGAAACTTTACCGCTCTATCTTTTTTTGACTCATAAACCGTATCAATTTCGGGCAGAGAAAAGTCGAAACTGTTCTCAAGAAAGGCTAACGCCAATTTAGAAATTTTATCACGCCACTGAGTGGTTTCTTTTTTCTTATAATGCCAATTGAAAAGTATAGCGGATACTGACGGGTTTAAGTTATTTTGATTTATAATCGCCTCTAAATCAGAATAGCTGAGGTCATAAAAAGACTGTTTCAAAAGTTTCTCCTGGCATATTAATAATTCAATTATTCATTTTCTTAGGGGATCTAGCAGTGGTTTCAGACCGTTATGATCAATTTCCTGCATCAAGGCCAATAGCCGGCCCAATTCACCGTTTGGAAACCCCTCTCTTGCAAACCAGTTAAGGTAATGGCCAGGCAAATCCGCGATGACTCGCCCCTTGTATCTGCCGAAAGGCATAGCAAATGTGACTAGCTTTTTTAAGTCTTGAGAATTCATGATGGTGGCTTGAAATCAACCAATTTAGCCTGGCGTTAGTGTATACCTTTCGCACTTCAAATTTCGGCATTGTCGGAGGAGGCCTTGGGGAGCTAGGTCGATTTTGCTCCTGCAAAATCGACATTCACGCCATCCATGGCGCTCACAAAGGCTTTACCAGCATAGAGCCTACATGGACGTATTTACCCAGCACCTAAATTCCATAGCCCATTAGCCCACAGCAGGATGTAGGACAAGGAGGCAGCAAGCTACGCTCTTTAAAAGAAAGAATAGTCAGTACTGGCGGTACAAATTCACTGACCCCAACGGCAACCCAATACGCCAATCTGCTAAAACTGCCGATAGAAGAAAGGCTCAAGAATTAGCAGACAAACATAAAGCTCAGCTTTGGGACCAAATCAAATTAGGTCATAAACCCGAGTATTGCTGGGAAAATGCCGTCGTCAAATGGATCAATGAATCGCAGAAGAAATCGATTGCTGATGATATCAACATTTTTCGAAATTTGGACCCGTTTTTACGGAGCATGCCATTAAATCAGACCACTCGGGATCAAGTGGAGAAAATTATTTCTGGGAAGAGCAAAGATGTTTCTTCCGGGCGAGTCAATCGAATTACGGCGCTCATCAGAGCTGTTCTTAGAAAAGCTGAGAGAATGGGGCTGGATCGATAAAGCGCCAGCAATACGCCGCTTAAAGGTCGACGATAAACGTATCCGCTGGATTACAAAAGCGGAGCGTCTCTATCAAGAATTACCCCCTCACCTGGAAGCAATGGCGCGGCTCAGCTTGGCGACCGGCATGCGGGAGGCAAATGTGACCGGCTTGGAATGGAGTCAAATCGATATGCAACGGAAAGTTGCTTGGATTCACCCTGACCAAGCCAAAGCCAAAAAAGCCATTGGCGTTCCTCTTAACGTTGAGGCAATCACCGTCATTCGGCAACAAATGGGCAAACATTCAACTCACGTTTTCAGTTTTAAAGGGATCCCCGTTAAAAAAGCTGGCGGGGCTACCTGGAAAAAAGCGTTAAAACGTGCAGGAATTGACAATTTTCGTTGGCATGATTTGCGCCACACATGGGCAAGCTGGCATGTCCAAAATGGAACCCCACTCAATATTCTGCAAGAATTGGGCGGGTGGAACACATACGAGATGATCTTGCGCTATGCTCATTTAGCTCCTGAACATCTTGCGGGTTATGCGGCCAACATTTCGGACAATGCTGGGCACATTTTTGGGCACACAAAAATGGAAGACACAAAAAAAGCAGTTTCGAGTACTCGATAACTGCTTGATATACTTATTAAATAGTGGTGGGTCGTGTGCGATTCGAACGCACGACCATCGCATTAAAAGTGCGGTGCTCTACCAGCTGAGCTAACGACCCAACAAAGATTAACTATTATAATGATATTTCGGATTTGTGCAACTCTTTTTTTATTTTTTTGGTATCGAGTCGGATCTTCAATTCCTGCCAACTCGAAACCCGCTTTGCGAAGCCTGCAGGCATCGCAAACGCCACAAGCATTGCCGAATTTATCTGCAGAATAGCACGATACAGTTTGGCTGTAATCGACGCCTAATTCTGAACCGACGCGTATGATATCCGCTTTACTCATTTCGATCAATGGGGAATGTATCAAAAAATGCCCGCCTTCTACGCCAACCTTGGTTGCCAATTCAGCAAGCGATTGAAAAGCTTTGATGAACTCGGGTCGACAATCGGGATAACCGGAATAATCGATTGCATTCACGCCGATAAAAATATCTCTTGAATTCAGGACTTCCGCCCACCCCAACGCAAACGATAAAAAAATCGTATTTCTGGCCGGCACATAAGTAACCGGTATGCCTGGCTGCAACGAACTGGGTACGGCGATGTGCTCATCGGTCAAGGCAGAACCGCCAATATCATTTAACCCGATATGAATAATTTTATGATCGATAACGCCGTATTCCGCCGCTATGCGTTTGGCTGCTTGCAATTCGGCATTATGTCTTTGGCCGTAATCGAAACTCAGTGCATAACAGACGTAACCTTGTTTTTTGGCAAGCGCTAATACAGTAATCGAGTCCAATCCGCCGGATAATAAAACGACCGCTTTTTTTTGCATGATTCTTAACGCCCTTGCGCGTCATTCCACAACAGTTTATGTAACTGAATCTGAAATCTGACCGGTAAATTATCGTTCAATATTTTTTCGGCTAGTTCTGCTGGGTCCTGCTGCCCCATCGTTGGTGAAAATAATAACTCGCAGCGCTGATCTAAATCATATTGATTGATGATAGCCTTTGACCATTGGTAATCATGGTCATCGCCGATCACAAACTTCACCTGATCGTTGGCTTTCAGATACGCAATGTTATCGAATAGATTTTTGTGAAGCTCGCCTGAACTTGGCGTTTTCAGGTCCATGACTTTAACAACGCGATCGTCGACACCTGACACATCGAGCGCTCCGCTGGTTTCAATCGAAACCTGATAACCCAAATCGGCCAAACGACTCATTAACTCAAGGCAAGCGGACTGAGCCAAAGGCTCGCCGCCAGTCACAGTAATGTATTTCGTGCGATATTGGCCGACGCGATTGATGATTTCATCGATCGACATCCTTTCGCCGCCACTAAAAGCATAGGCGGTATCGCAATAGACACACCTCAACGGACATCCGGTCAAGCGAACAAAAACCGTCGGCAAGCCAACCGTATTGGACTCGCCTTGCAACGAGTAAAATATCTCAGTGATTTTTAACGAGGACACGGTTACTGATTATTATTTAGCTGCTGTAATTTTTTGGCCGCTAAATGAGCGGCTGTCGTGCCCGGATAGGTTGCGGTAATACGAGTAAAATATTCACGCGCCTTGGCAAGGTTATTTTGCTCTAATTCGATATAGCCAAGCTTCAACAAGCCGTCTCTCACCTTCGGGCTATTCGGATAATTCGTAATGAGCTTATTGAACGCTTCGCGCGACAAACTGACTTCGCGATTCACCTTATAAGCCTCGCCTAACCAATATTGCGCATTATCGGAATACTCTCCCGCCGGATAATCAGTCAAAAATTGTTTAAACTCAGAAATCGCGTTACTGTAATGGCCATTCTTCAACGTATCATAAGCCTGCTGATAACGCTGTTTTTCGGACTCAACACTTGCCGGTTTTACCGGTTTCGGCTTAGTTTCTATGGCTTGCGGTTGCTGTATCACTGGCGCAACCACAGGTGCCGGCTGTGGAACCACAACCGGCTCAGGCGCTGTTTCCGGAATGGGTTGAGCGCCAGCTCCCGCACTCTCAACAGATTGAAGGCGCTGATCCAAATCGGAATAAATCGTATTTTGACGCTTTTTCAACTCGGTGATCGTATACGCCTGCTCTTCCACTTGCCCACGCAATTGCTGAACCTCGACTTGCAATTGTTCGACGCGCCCCAGTATCTCATAGAGCGTACTAGCGGCCGAAGGTTTGGAGGCGTTGGCAACAGCGGCCGGATAAGCGGCGTTATCGACCACCGGCGGCAACGGCATTCTTTGCGCGAATACGCTACCGCTAATTGATAACAATAACAGCAGGCGTAATTTCATTATTGACCCTGGTAAAGCAATTCGACGCGGCGATTCAGCTGATAGGCCGATTCATCATGTCCGTCAACGGCCGGCTTTTCTTCACCATAACTAACGACTTGCAATTGGCTTTCCGATACACCTTGAACTTTCATCATTCTAGCGACCGACTTGGCTCGTTGCTCGCCCAATGCAATATTGTATTCGGATGAACCTCGCTCATCGGCATGTCCTTCCAAAATCAAGCGTCGAGTTGGATGCGACAGCAAATATTGTGCGTGCGCGGCGATCACCGGAATAAAATCTTGCTGCACCTGACTGCTGTCGTACATGAAATAAATCGTGCTTTTCGACAATGGATTCGACGGATCGCTGAATTCGGATCCTAAAAACGCGTTAGGATACTCGGCACTGCCGCTACCGTACCCACTGCCACTGCCATAACCACTGCCATAGGTCTCCGAACCGGATATTCCCGACCCATCGCCATAACCGGATAGACTCGCATCGGCAGTACCTCCCTGCGTTCCGTCCATGAAATCGGTAGCCGTTTCGTCATCCGAACTACAGCCCGTTAATAATGCAGCCGCAATTGCCAACGCCAAGACTGATTGATTCAATTTCATTTAAGTGCTTCTCCAAAATATAAGCCACTAATATTACAATAATTTGTTAATTTCCAACAGATTGTCCGTTGGCGACATTTGCCGGGCTAAGGCGACCAGGCCGGTTCACGTACCTCACCGCTGTTAAGTACTAATTTTTGTTGCATTCTACCATCGATGGATACGACCGATAAAACCGTTCTCCCGCCCTGTTTCGTGGCATAGAGTATTTTGGTGCCGTTCGGCGAAAAACTCGGAGCATCGTCCAAAGGACCTCCAGTTAACACGTTAATTGTTCTCGACCCCATATCCATCACCGCTATGCGATAATCGCCTTTGTTGCCATGAACCATTGCCAAACTACTACCGTTACTTGAGAACGACGCGCCCGCATTATATGCGCCATCGAAAGTCAATCGTTTTACCTGACCGCCGCGCGCCGGCATCATATACAGTTGCGGCTTACCTCCGCGGTCGGAGGTAAATACGATATGCTTGCCGTCAGGCGACCACACAGGCTCGGTATCGATCGAATAACCGGTAGACAATTTAGTCAGCGAGCGCGAGGATAAATCCAGTGTAAAAATATCGGGACTGCCATCCTTCGATAGCGTCAACGCCAACTTAGAACCCTCCGGCGACCAGGCCGGCGCGCCGTTGATGCCGGGGAAACCGGCTATTCGGGTCCGTTTACCGGTCGCCAGCTCTTGCACATAAATCGCTGACGACTTGCTTTCAAACGATACATAAGCAAGCATCCTTCCATCGGGAGACCACGCCGGCGACATGATCGGTTCATAGGAAGCCGCTACCGCCCTAGGCCCATAGCCATCGGAATCAGCGACTTCCAAATTATATCTTCTCCTTCCGTTCGGCTCTTTGTTGACCGTAACATAGGCAATACGTCCGCTAAAATCGCCTTTCTTACCGATAAGCTTTTCAAAAATCAGATCGCTAATGTGATGAGCCGATTTACGCAGTTCGTTACTCGGAACCGTCATCCGATAACCCAGCATTTGTTCGTTTTTATAAACATCGAACAACTGAAAATTAATATTATACCTTCCGCCTTCCGGTATGACTTGACCGATCACCAAATAGTCTTGACCCAATACCTGCCAATTACGGAAGCGCACTTCCTCCGGCCTTGTCGGCTTCGTCAACATATCCTTGCGCGGCAAGGTATTGAAATAACCGCTACGATTTAAATCGTTATCCACAACCTCGGCGATATCGACCGGAATGGCTGCCTGCCCAGCTTGTCCGCCAAACGGCACGATCGCGATCGGCATCGCTTTTTCCGAACCTTTAGTAATTTGAATGGTTAATTCAGCTTGGCTAAGCGATGCGTACAACGCGATGAAACTCAAAAGCGTAAAATTTCTTATCAAATAAAACACGTTTACCTCTTAATACCTGTAATCATTTGGATGGTTGCTCCCATCGCTGTTTTCAATCGTTTAAATTAGAGTTTTCAACATCCCGGGCAAAACACGAACGTAAAGCTTTTAAACGATGCATAGAGCTCTCTGGGAAATGTTAATGGCGATGCCTTTTTAACCGCATTTTCAGCCGAACGATCGAATGCCGGATCGCCACTACTTGACACAACCGACGCATCCATTACCGAGCCATCCGAAAGTAAATTGACTCGGATCGTACATTTTAATTGTCCTTGCGACGAAACCGGTCGAATCCAGCTTCTTTCAACTTTATTTCTAATCTCCGCTATCGCTTTATTTTTAGCGTCGCTTAATTCTTGCTGACGCTTAGCTTCGGCTTGTTTTCTAGCTTCTTCGGCTGCGGCTGCAGCCTGCTTTCTAGCCTCATCTTCTTGTCGCAATTTTTCTGCTTGTTGTCTAGCCAATTCCGATAACCGCTCGGCCTCTCGTTTTTCTGCTTCGGCTTTTTGCCTCGCCAATTCTTCTTGCCGGCGCTTTTCAGCCGCAGCTTCTTCAGCTTTTCGCTTCTCTTCTGCGGCTCTTTTCGCAGCCTCTTCTGCCTTACGCTTTTCTGCTGCTACACGCTCGGCTTCGGCTTTTTGCTTGGCGGCTTCTTCAGCCTTGCGCTTCTCCGCGGCTAATTGTTCGGCCTTTACTTTCTCGGCGGCCGCTTTTTGCTTAGCCGCTTCCTCGGCTTTGCGTTTCTCGGCCGCGACACGCTCGGCTTCGGCTTTTTGTTTAGCGGCTTCCTCAGCCTTGCGCTTCTCCGAAGCCAATTGTTCAGCCTTTACTTTTTCCGATGCTGCCTTTTGCTTGGCCGCTTCATCGGCTTTACGTTTCTCGGCCGCGATACGCTCGGCTTCGGCCTTTTGTTTGGCGGCTTCTTCCGCTTTACGCTTCTCTGCAGCCAATTGTTCGGCCTTGACTTTATCGGCCGCTGCTTTTTGCTTGGCCGTTTCCTCGGCCTTGCGCTTCTCGGCCGCGACACGCTCGGCTTCGGCCTTTTGTTTGGCTGCTTCTTCCGCCTTGCGCTTCTCCGCAGCCAATTGTTCAGCCTTTACTTTTTCCGATGCTGCCTTTTGCTTGGCCGTTTCCTCGGCCTTGCGCTTCTCGGCCGCGACACGTTCGGCTTCGGCTTTTTGTTTGGCTGTTTCTTCAGCCTTACGCTTCTCTGCGGCCAATTGTTCGGCCTTTACTTTTTCCGCTGCCGCTTTTTGCTTGGCCGCTTCATCGGCTTTACGTTTCTCGGCCGCGACACGTTCGGCTTCGGCTTTTTGTTTGGCTGTTTCTTCAGCCTTACGCTTCTCGGCGGCCAATTGTTCGGCCTTGAGTTTATCGGCCGCTGCTTTTTGCTTGGCCGTTTCCTCGGCTTTACGCTTCTCGGCCGCGACACGCTCGGCTTCGGCTTTTTGCTTGGCCGTTTCTTCCGCTTTACGCTTCTCCGCGGCCGATTGTTCGGCTTTTAGCTTCTCGTCGGCCATTTGTTTTTGCTGCTCGACCAATTGTTGCCGCTTAAGCTTCTCGTCTTCTTGCCGTTTAGCTTCTTCCATTTGGCGTTGCGACTCGAGTAGCTTATTTTGCTGTGTCTTCAGTCGCTCCGCCTCAGCCTGAATCAACGACTCATCGATCACCATCGCTTCAATAATCTCGGGCGCGGGGCCTGTCTCAAACACTGGAGATTTCGAATCGAAGCTGAGCATAAATACGCTAAGAAGCAGAACGTGCAGAGTCAGGGCCAGGATAAAAGGCCCGGTTAATTTACGTTTCCTAATCATACGTATTTAATGCTGATATGGCTGTGTCATTAATCCTACTTTAGGTACTCCCGCATTTTTTAAGGCCGCCATCGCACTGATAACCTTGCCATAATCAACAAACTTATCACCTCGAATAAATACTTGTATTGCCGGTTTATCCCTAAGCACATCGGCAACCGTGGCTGTCATTTCATCTGCCCCCATCTCCTGACTTTCCTGTCCTGCCATATCCACATAAAAACGCCCTTCGCGATCGATAGACACGATTACCGGCGGGTCGTTCTGCTGCTCGGCAGTCTCGGTGTCTGCTTGAGGCAAGTCAACTTCGACCCCGGTCTGAAGCATCGGCGCAGTCACCATGAAAATAATCAACAACACCAAAGTTACGTCAATGTAAGGAACGACATTTATCTCGGCTTTAGGCTTTCTGCGGCCTGATTGTCTACTGCTCATTGACTGTGCGCCTGCCTTTGCAATAAAACGACAAATTCATCGATAAAGAGTTCATACCGCCCGATCAAACGATCCAAACGACTAGCAAAACGGTTGTAGGCAATTACAGCAGGAATAGCAGCAAATAAACCCATTGCCGTGGCTATTAATGCCTCGGCGATGCCCGGAGCGACTTGAGCCAAGGTTGCTTGTTGCACATTACCCAATGAACGAAATGAATTCATGATCCCCCAAACCGTTCCGAACAAACCGACATACGGGCTAATCGATCCGACCGTCGCCAAAAAAGGCAAATGCTCGTCGAGTCGTTCCAGCTCCCGGTTTAACTCGATCTTCATCGCGCGCTGCGCATTTTCGACTTGAACCTCAGGATCGATACCGGCTTTTTGCCGCATCCTCGAATACTCTCGGTAACCCGCCAGAAAAATTTTCTCGATGCCTTCCGGTTCGAAATCGGCATCGGTCAATCTTTTATATAGATCGCTAAGCTCGACACCCGACCAAAATTCCTCTTCAAATTCATCCGCAATATCGGCCGCTTTAGCAAGTTCTCTAGTTTTCGAAAAAATATAAGTCCAAGAAACAACTGACGCGACAACTAAGATCAACATCACCAGTTGAACAATAAAACTGGCTTCTTTAATTAAATGAAACAAGGATAAATCAGCATTCATTATGTAATGGCTCTAATAAAATGTCAGGTATGGCTTTTGGCCTCATGTTTTTGGAATCCAAGCAAGCGATACGCACCGTTCCGGTACATAACACATCGCTTCCCCGGGTAACGGTTTGCTCGAATATTAGACTGGCTTTTTTAGCTAAAGTCACTATGGCGCTGACATTTATTTGTTCGTTGAAGCGCGCGGGCATTAAATAATCGATCTGAACCGAGCGTACAACGAAAATAATTCCTTGCTCGTCGATCAAGCGATCTTGCTCGAACCCCATTGAGCGCAGCATTTCGGTTCGTGCCCGCTCGAAAAACTTCAAATAATTCGCATAGAAAACGACGCCTCCGGCATCGGTATCCTCGTAATAAATCCGAACGGGCCAATTGAATGTTTGCATAGGGATGATTGCTTAGAGACTATTTGAGATGTAAAAACGTGAACGAGAGCTGAAGGCAGTTAGCAGTTAGCAGTTAGCAGTTAGCAGTTAGCAGTTAGCAGTTAGCAGTTAGCAGTTAGCAGTTAGCAGTTAGCAGTTAGCAGTTAGCAGTTAGCAGTTAGCAGTTAGCAGTTAGCAGTTAGCAGTTAGCAGTTAGCAGTTAGCAGTTAGCAAAATGATGCAACATTTAAAACGCTTGTCAAGCCCTAATTTCCTCTTTCCTCTTTCCTCTTTCCTCTTTCCTCTTTCCTCTTTCCTCTTTCCTCTTTCCCCTTTCCCCTTTCCCCTTTCCCCTTTCCTCTTTCCTCTCAAGTAAACAACTCGTCGGTTGCGCCCATTTGTACCGGCGGCTGCAAGCCGAAATGCAGATAAGCATTCTGCGTTACGACCCGTCCTCTGGGCGTACGCATAATAAAACCTTGTTGCAACAAATACGGCTCCAGCACATCTTCGATCGTGCCGCGCTCTTCGCTGATCGCAGCCGCTAATGTATCTAGACCTACCGGGCCGCCGGCGAAATTGTCGATCATCGTTCTAAGCAATTTTCTATCCAACGCATCAAAGCCGTTGTTATCGACTTTGAGCATCGCCAGCGCTTCAACGGCGATTTGCTCGGAAACCTTGCCGTCGCCTTTGACTTCGGCGAAATCGCGCACGCGCCGCAATAATCGGTTGGCAATGCGCGGAGTTCCCCTCGAACGGCGTGCAATTTCATGAGCACCTGCCGATTCGATTGCAATTTTCAGTAAATTTGCCGAACGCGTCACAATGGATGCCAAGTCCTCGACCGTATAAAATTCGAGCCGCTGCACGATGCCGAAACGGTCGCGCAACGGCGATGTCAAAAGACCTGCGCGCGTCGTCGCGCCGACCAGCGTGAACGGCGGCAGATCAAGCTTGATCGACCGGGCCGCAGGACCCTCGCCGATCATAATATCGATTTGATAATCCTCCATCGCCGGATACAGCACTTCTTCGACCATTGGACTCAAACGGTGAATTTCGTCAATGAACAAGACATCATGCGCCTCGAGGTTGGTCAACAATGCCGCAAGATCTCCGGCTTTGTCGAGCACCGGCCCCGAAGTCTGACGAATATGTACATTCATTTCGGCTGCGATGATGTTGGCCAAAGTTGTTTTACCAAGGCCCGGCGGCCCGAAAATCAGAACATGATCCAATGCTTCCTTACGTCCGAGTGCAGCCCGGATAAAGATATCCATCTGCGTCCGCAATTCTTGCTGGCCGACATAATCCTGCAAACGCTTAGGCCGAATCGCTCGATCCTGGCGTTCTTCATCATTGCTACCTTCGGCGCTGATCAAGCGGTCGCTTTGAATCATTTCGCTGCCCCTTGCAGAGCTAATCTGATGATGTCCTCACAACTTTTGCCTTCGGCAGGAATCGCGCGAACCATTCGCCCCGCATCTTGCGGTTTGTAACCCAACGCGCATAACGCGCTAATCGCCTCCTGAATCGGCTGCGCGGCAATCGCCGGTAATATCGTCTCGCCACTTTCGGCCGAAGCCGACGAACCGCCCAATTCAGGTAAGCGGTCGCGCATTTCGACGATTAAGCGCTCGGCAGTCTTTTTACCGACTCCGGGCAAGCGCACTAAAGACTGAGTATCGTTATTGTGAATACAACGATGAAACTCTTCGGCGCTTTGGCCCGACAAGATCGTCAAAGCTAATTTAGGCCCGACACCATTGACTTTGATCAAGGTTCTGAACATCAAACGATCGGATTCGGACGCAAAACCGAATAGGATATGCGCGTCTTCCCTTACAACTAGATGCGTGAACAACTTGACCTCTTCACCGAGTTTGGGCAAGTTGTAAAACGTCGTCATCGGCGCTTCGACTTCATAGCCGACGCCATTGACATCGATCACCAATACCGGCGGAGCCTTACTCGCCAGCTTCCCCCGCAAATAACCGATCATCCGGGCACTCCGAGCCGAAGGCGTTGCGCGGTTTGCTGGTAATGCGCATGACACAGGCAAATCCCAAGCGCGTCGCCGGCATCGATTTGCATGTCGCCTTGTAAATTTAACAGAATTTTAACCATATGCTGAACCTGCGCTTTTTCGGCATTACCCTTACCGACCAAGGCCTGCTTAACCTGCCTCGCCGCATATTCGTAAACCGGCAAACCGGCCGCCTGTACCGCGCAAATAGCCGCCCCCCGGGCCTGGCCCAATTTAAGTGCCGAATCTGCATTTTTATGCATGAAGACCTGTTCTATCGCCATTTGGTCGGGCCGGTAGAGCTCGACCACCTGTACCAATCCTTCGAAAATGAGTTTCAACCGGTCCGGAAAATAATCCGAACCGACCCGGATACTGCCGCTGGCAATATATTTCGCGCCACGGGACGTATCCTCGATGATCCCGTAACCGGTGATGCGAGACCCCGGGTCTATGCCTAAAATTTTGGTCACTAAATAATGATATCGGTTGCGTATGAACGGCAAAAAAGTTTTTTCATTCGAAAAATACTAAAGAGAAAACCCTTTTAGGAACGAGCATGAAATAACTTAGACAACTGTTGGAAGGGGGTTCGGTGGCTCGATTGACAGGTGTCGGCGGCAGGGCAGATTTTTTCTCCTGCAAAATCTGCATTTATGCCATTCATGGCAATCAGATTCCGCCGTCAAACCTACAGGGACGTATTCACCCAGCACCTAAATTCCATAGTCCATTGGCTATGGTTAACTATCTTGGATAATTTAGGTGCTGGGTTCACGGCGTCCTGTCAAGCGAGTCACTGAACCTTCGCAAAGCCTACTACTTGTAAAAGTTATTTTGTGCATATTCCTTACTGTGAAAGATCGTAAATTTTGATTCATTATCTAATTTTTCGATATGCAAAACTCCGTTCTGGCAATGCCGGTTCCGGAGAGGGTGCGGTTTGCTCGATCGACAGGCGTCGGCGGCAGGGCAGATTTTTGCTCCATGCAAAATCTGCATTCACGCCGTCCTTGGCGTTCGAGCTGCCGGCCGTCGAGCCTACATGGACGTATTCACCCAGCACCTAAATTCCATAGCCCTTTGGCTATGATAACTATCTCGCATAATTTAGGTGCTGGGTTCACGGCGTCCTGTCGGGCGAGTGACCGCACCCTCCCCACCAGAGAACTTTCATTTGCCGGGGCGATGGCCAGGCCTTCATGAACGTTAGGAAAATAGACTTATGAATCGGAAAGCAATCAACCAGTGGACATTTGCTCCATGATTTCATCGCTGATATCGGCATTCGAATAGACGTTTTGCACATCGTCCAAATCCTCGAGCCGGTCGATCAGCCGCATCAACTTTTCGGCTTCCTCGGCGTTCAACTCGGCACTGGTCGAAGGTTGCATCGTTATCTCGGAATTTTCCGGCTTGAAATCTTTCGCAATCAACGCTTCCTTGACGTCCATATAACTCTCCGGTGCCGTGATGACGTCGATAGACCCATCTTCATTGGTCACGACATCATCGGCTCCGGCTTCGAGCGCTGCTTCAATCACTGCATCCTCATCGACCGAATCCGGAAAACTGATAATGCCGACTTTGTTGAACAAATAAGCTACCGAACCGTCGGTACCGAGATTACCGCCCGCCTTACTGAAGGCATGGCGCACCTCGCCGACCGTACGATTTCGATTATCGGTCAAACAATCGACCATGATCGCGACACCGGCAGGTCCGTAGCCTTCATAGCGTACTTCCTCGTAATTTTCAGCTTCCAGCGCTCCGGTTGCTTTTTTGATCGTATTGTCGATCGTATCGCGCTTCATATTGGCGCCCAGCGCCTTATCGATCGCGGTGCGCAAGGTCGGATTCGAAGCCGGATCGCCGCCGCCCGCCTTTGCCGCAACTGAAATTTCACGAATCATTTTGGTAAAAATTTTGCCGCGCTTGGCATCCTGCCCGGCCTTCCTATGCTTGATATTTGCCCATTTACTGTGTCCAGCCATTGCGTCTCTCTAAAACTTTTAAAAAACGGCGGATTTTAACATTTCGCCATCAGTTAAGAAATAAATCTAAGCACACCGAGCAATGACGCATCGTCAACGTAGTAATCAGCGTGCTCCCGAACCTTAGGCCGGTCGACTACACCGCCAAAACCGATAAAACATGCTCCGGCCTGCTTCGCTTCCAAGTCGGTATTGCCGTCGCCAACCATTGCCAGCGACAAACCATTCTGTTTTAAACGCGTACAGATTTCGGCTTTACCGCCGGCTCTCGCTAAAACCGAATCGCGGTCGAAATCGATATAAGTCCCGTCTTCATTAAAAAAAACATCGACCGCATGCACATGACTCTCCGGCACATTCAAAAATGCCGCCATCGGTAAAATAGACTGTCGAATGCCGCCGCTAACGATATAGACTTCGCAGCAATCGGCGCGTAATCTGGCAAATAATTCGGTAACGCCGTCGACAATTTCGCTCAGATATCGCTCGGCCAGCCAGTCGATTGCCGCTCGGTCCGGCTTGATCAAATCCAAACGTTGTCCGTACACGGCCTCTAGCGGCACTTCGCCATTCATCGCGGCATCGGTCAATTTAGCAATAGCATCGCCTTGCCCTAAGCGATCGGCCAACTCGTCAATGCCTTCAATCCGACTCAAGGTGCTGTCGAAATCGAAACAAATTCGATCGAATCTCATAAAATAATCTGCGTCGCTTGGCAAACAGCCGGGACATCGCACAACTGGCCCAGTATTTCATCGGTTAAAGGCTCGGAAATGCTGATCACAGCCATGGCTCGCTCTTCTTCGTCAGCCGCGCTGACTTCCATGCGCGTGATATTGATATTGGAATTGCCGAGCACCGCACTAATGGCCGAAATGACGCCCGGCTTGTCATCGTGACGAGTCACAATAAGAGTACCTTCGGGAACGACTTCTATTTCGAAGCGATCGACTTGAACCAAGCGCGGATGCGATTCGCCGAGTAGTGTTCCGGATAAGGAAATCGATTGATCTCCGCAAAATCCGGTGACTTTCACCAACGACAAATAATCGTGTGTTTCCTCGGTTTTCGACTCGACTAAGGCGATACCTTGCCGTTTGGCGATTTTTTCGGCATTGACCCGATTAACCGGCGTCGATAATTTACCGGCCAACAAACCGACCAAAGCCTCGACCGATACCGGACGCGCCTCAACTTCGGACGCCTTGCCGAATAAAGCGACCTCGACCCGTTCGATCGGTTTCGTCGCCAAATTGGCCAAGACCTTGCCGAGGATATTAGCCAATCTCATAAACTGGCTGGCTTTTTTCAACTGCTCGGCAGACATTCTCGGCAAATTGAGCGCATTGACCGCCTCGCCGGTCGTTAAATAGGTCACGGCCTGCCTCGCGATTTCGACACTAACCGCGACTTGAGCTTCACTGGTCGATGCGCCCAGATGCGGCGTAAAAACAATATTGTCCAACGTCAACAACGGCGAATTGACCGGTGGTTCATGTTCGTAAACATCCAACGCCGCTCCGGCGATATCATTATTGACGAGCGCATCGTAAAGAGCGGCTTCGTCGATCAAACCGCCTCGGGCGCAGTTAATCAGCATCGCACTCTTTTTCATTCGAGCCAATTGATTGCGCCCGATGATGTTTTTGGTTTTTTCGATCAACGGACAATGCAAGGTCAAATAATCGGCTTTTTCGATCAACTGGTCGAGATCAACCGGTTTAACCCCGTAACTTTCGAAGATTTCCGGGGTAACGAACGGATCGTATGCGATGACCTGCATTCCCAATCCTAAAGCCCGTTGAGAAACGATGCGCCCAATCGTGCCGAAACCGAGTATCGACAACGTCTTATGCGCCACTTCGGAGCCCATTAACTTGGAACGCTCCCATTTCCCTGCGCGAATCGACCTGTCGGCAAACGGCAAATGACGACTCAGCGACAACAAATGCGCAATCGCCAACTCGGCGGTAGTCGTCGCATTGGCATCGGGCGTATTCATAACGATGACGCCTTGTTCGGTTGCGGCGGCCAAATCGACATTATCGACGCCGATACCGGCGCGACCGACAACTTTCAAACGAGAAGCCGCTTTGAGTACTTTCTCGGTCACTTTAGTATCGCTACGAATCAACAAGGCATCGAAATCGCCGATTATCTCGCAAAGACCGTCTTCGTTAAGTCCGGTTTCGATATGAATATGAATATCGTCTCGATCATTCAAATAGTTAATGCCGGCTTCAGCCAACTTGTCGGAGATGAGTATTTTGTACATGAATGTAAAGTCTTGAAATGGGGCTCAGAAAGTGCATAGCTTAACAGCTTTGCTATAATCGGTTAATCGTAATCAAGCAAAAAAGACAGTTCGAGATCGATTTCGATCGCAAGCACTGTCAAAATTCCAACAAAACATTAAAAACCCCATGAAAACCAAAGAATGGTTCATCGGCTTGATCGTCGCAGGTTTAATAGCATCAGTCGCCTGGATCACGATCAACCCGGCATCGATGACGGCTCCCGACATTACGTTCATGAGTATTACCGGAGAAAAAATCAAACTGAAGGATTGGCAGGGCAAACCGGTCATCGTCACCTTCTGGGCTACCGACTGCCCTGGCTGCATCAAAGAAATTCCGCATTTGATCGAATTGTACCGGGAGTATCATGAGCGCGGCTTGGAAATAATAGCGGTAGCAATGTACTATGACCCACCTAACCATGTCGTCGAAATGACCCGCGCCAAGCAATTACCTTACAAAGTCGCGCTAGATCTGCAAGCCGAACACGCAAAGGCCTTCGGCGACGTGCGCTTAACCCCGACAACCTTTTTGATTAAGCCGGACGGCACGATTGCTTTGCATAAAATAGGCGCATTCGACCTAAAGGATATGAAAAGTCGCATTGATTCTTACCTCGTTCCCAAGCTCCAGCTTGAGAACGAGAATCTTCATGGTTAAATGCTCTCCTCATCGCACACAACTAAAAGGTTGATTTATGCTCTGGTTAAAAGCTTTACATCTAATCTTCATGGTTACCTGGTTCGCGGGTTTATTCTATTTGCCGCGTCTATTCGTTTATCACGCGATGAGTAGCGACGACATCAGCAACGAACGTTTCAAAGTCATGGAACGAAAACTATTTTTCGGCATCATGACGCCGGGTATGATCGTCACGTTTATCTTCGGCATCTGGATGCTGGTCGATTATGCTTGGGCGCTTTACGGACAAAGCGGCTGGCTACATGCCAAATTGACCTTGCTGTTGTTACTGCTGGTCTATCATGTTTTCTGCGGCATTTGGCTATTCGACTTCAAACACGACCGCAACCGCCGCTCTCATGTTTATTACCGTTGGATGAACGAAGTGCCGGTACTATTTTTAGTCGGCATCGTGATACTGGCCGTCGTTAAACCGTTTTGATCTGCGATAAGCATATTCCGCGCCAATTTTTCAAACCAGCCAAATAATCATTCCATGACCACTACACAACCTACCGTTCTTTGCTTTTCCGGCCACGATCCCAGCGGCGGGGCCGGCATACAAGCCGATATCGAAACCTTGAACAGCCACCGCTGCCATCCCGCCAGCATCATAACGGCATTGACCGAGCAAGATACGAGTAATGTCAAAAAACTCATTCCGCAAAAACCCGGCGACATCGTTGACCAAGCCAATACCCTATTGGCTGACTTATCGATACAAGCCATCAAAATCGGCCTGATCGGTCATCATGAAACCGCCAAGGCCATTCACACGATTCTTGAGCAACATCCCAACATTCCGGTCGTTCTCGATCCGGTTCTGGCGGCCGGCGGCGGCACCGAACTAGCCGGCGTGCAGTTGATAGACGCGATCAACGACCTGTTATTGCCGTGCACAACCGTACTGACGCCCAATAGCATCGAAGCACGAAAACTGAGCGGCCGACAAGATCTCAATGACGCCGCGTTGAGTTTATTAGACAAAGGTTGCCAATATGTATTGATCACCGGCACGCACGAACAAAGCGACACCGTGTGCAACCGGCTGTATCATGACGGCGCGCTACTCGAGTCGTTTCATTGGGAACGTCTGCCGCACAGTTATCACGGCTCCGGCTGCACACTGGCATCCGCGATTGCCGCAATGATCGCCCATGGACTCGCGCCATTTTCAGCGGTCAACGAAGCTCAAGACTATACCTGGAACGCTCTGGAGAATGCTTATCGGCCCGGAAAAGGCCAGCACAACCCGAATCGACTTTTTTGGATGGAAAACGACGCATGAACATGCCTAAACGCGGGCTTTACGCGATTACCCAAACCGATGACAAAACGGTTGAAACCATCATTGAAGAAGTTGCCGCAGCGATACGCGGCGGCGCGGTGATGGTGCAATACCGAGACAAAAACCCTTCCGACACCTTGAAACTCGCCAAGGCGCTACTCGAAACTTGTCATGCGGCCAATGTACCCTTGATCGTCAATGACGATATCGAGCTGGCTGCAACGATCGGCGCGGACGGCGTTCATCTCGGTAAGGATGATGAAGATATTGTCATAGCCAGACATCGCCTTGGAGTCAATGCCATCGTCGGCATTTCTTGTTACGACAGTATCGAGCGAGCCCTAGAAGCCGAAAAGTTAGGCGCCAGTTACGCAGCATTCGGACGCTTTTTTGCTTCCGGCACCAAACCGCTTGCCTCACCGGCAAAACTGGAAACACTGCAACTTGCCAAGCACAAATTGACGATTCCTATCGTCGCGATCGGCGGCATCCTACCTGAAAACGGCAATCTACTTATCGATGCCGGCGCCGATTTGCTGGCCGTGGTCGGTGGCCTGTATGGCCGAGATACTGAGCAATCGGCAAAAATGCTTAACTCATTATTCGAGCGCTCAAACTCATGACCAAATCGCAGCCTTTGCTTGGTTTCGGCCAATATGCTGTACTTGTGCCCTTACTAATAACGGCCTGCGCCGCGAATACCGGCCCAATACGACAACAAGGCAAACAATTAGCTTTCGACCGAGACAAAGGCAATTGCCTTGCCTGCCATGCCATCGAAGACGGCGAATCGCCCGGCAATATCGGTCCGCCGCTAAGCGACCTGAGCACCCGCTTCAAAACTCGGCAACAATTGAAACAACAACTCCGAGATGCGAGCGTTTTCAATCCGGAAACCAGCATGCCGCCATACGGACGCAATAAAATACTGACCGACGAAGAGCTCGATCATGTAGTCGACTATTTATGGTCGCTCGAATAACTATACCCCGCGCGATGGGCTGCGGATAAAACTGTTACGTGATCTTGTCACACACTCTTTTGCCCATCGCGAACTGTTTGAACTCGTCCTCGGGCAACGGTTTACTGTAGTAATAACCTTGCGCGTAAGCACATGGACGAGCCTTGAGAAATTCAGCCTGCCCTTCGTCTTCGACACCTTCGGCAATGACTTCGAGCCGAAAGTTATTAGCGATATCGAGAATCGACTCGACGAGCGAAGCGTCACTCGGATCGACCAGTATATCCCTTATGAAAGTCCGGTCGATTTTGATAATATCGACCGGCAGTTTTTTCAAATAACTGAGCGATGAAAAACCGGTGCCGAAATCATCCAATGCGATTTTAATGCCCTGAGACCTCAGTTTTTGCAATTGCCGAATATAATGCTCCTTGTGGCTCATCATCAAGCTTTCGGTTATTTCAACAACGAAATTACTCGCACCGACACCGCTCTCGTTGATCATATCCAGCCATTTATCGACACAACTGCCGTTAACAAATTGTAGCGAAGAAAAATTGACTGCGATCGATAAGTCGGCCCCCAATTCGCTATTCAAACCGGCAATAAAATGACAAGCCTTGGCTAACACGAACTCGCCAATCTGCCCGATAAGATTCAAACTTTCGGCAACCGGAATAAACTCATCCGGCGAAATAAACCCTCTCACCGGATGTTGCCAGCGGATTAAAGCCTCTGCGCCGCATAAATTCTGGCTTTGCAAGTCGACGACCGGTTGATAATAAACGATAAAACGTTCGAATTTAACTGCATTTTTAATATCGTTGACGATACGATGCTGACGCTGCGCCTTCTCATGCATTTCTTGGGTAAAAAAGCGATAGGCGTTGCGCCCCTCCGCCTTGGCCGAATACATCGCATTATCGGCATTTTTAAGCAATGTTTCGGCCTCTCGTCCATCATTCGGATAAATCGTGATGCCGACACTGGCCGTAATATTGAGCTCATGATCGTCCGCTTGAATCGGCATTTGAATAGCTTCAAGTATTTTTTCGGTCGGTGCGATCATATCGGTTTCCGACTCCAAATTGGGGACAAGCACCGTAAATTCATCCCCGCCAAACCTGGCAAAGGTATCGGACTCCCTGAAGACATGCGCCATGCGTGCGGCAACTTCCTGCAACACGCGATCGCCAAGCGAATGCCCAAGCGCATCATTGATATCCTTAAAGCCGTCAAGATCGATAAACATAAGACCGAATAGCTTTCGTTCACGTTGCGCTTTAGTAATAGCCTGCTGTAATCGATCATAAAACAAGTTACGATTAGGCAATTGGGTGAGCGCATCGAAATTAGCCTGCTGATGAATCAATTGCTGAGCCCGCAGCGAGTCGCCGATATCCGAAAAAATACCGACATATTTCGAAACCCCTCCTTCCGCTTCTTTCAATGCGCTAATCGACAGCCATTCCGGGTAAATCTCGCCATTCTTGCGTTTGTTCCAGATCTCGCCCTGCCAACTTCCCGATTCCTCAAGAGTATGCCAAAGATTTCGGTAAAACGACTTCGTCTGCTTACCGGAATTGAGTATTTTCGGGTCTTTTCCCAATACTTCGTTCCTGCTGTAGCCTGTAATTTCAGTGAATGCCGGATTGACTGAAATAATCCGGTTATTTTCGTCGGTAATCACGATGGCTTCATTAGCGGCATCGAACACACTGGCCGATAGACGAATTTGCTGTTCGGCTAAATATTGCGAAGTAATATCCTCGATGGTCAACACAGCTCCTGTCACTTCATTACCGGCTAATCTCCGGTAGGGATAAAGCGTGAGATCGTAATGCAGCCCCTGTTTTTCTTTCTTTATCAAGACACTCCGTTGTGTCTGTATCACTTGTTGCACCGGGCCGACTAGATTTTCACAACCGAATAATATTTCCAACGATTCGATTGTGAGCTTACCGTTTGCCATCGAACTAAGTTGAAGAAAACGCTGGCCGACTCCGTTATAACGCGTGATTCGCATCCGACTATCGATCACGATCACGGCCATTTCGATGCTTTCCAGTATATTTCTCAAATCGTCGTTTAACTGGCCTAACTCCTTCGTTTTAACGGTCAATTCATCGTTCACCAAGGTTAATTCCTCGTTGATCGATTGCAACTCCTCGTTAGACGTTTCCAACTCTTCATTAGTCGACTGGAGTTCTTCGTTGGTTGCCTGCGCTTCTTCATGCATGACTTGCCATTCGCCGACCGAGTTATCCAACGCTTCGGTCACGGTTCGCAACGTCTCGCGAGTCGTTTGCAGCTCATGCTCCAATTCGGTAATACATAGCGCCGCCTCACGATCAGGGGTGCTAATATTGGAGTGTTCGGCAACGGGCTCGAATGAAATCAGCAATAAGCTATCGTTAGCCAGCTGATGGTAAACCGGCGTAACCGAAATCCGATAATGATAATTCTTGCCTTCGGAAACCAAGGTCAATGGCGGACTCTTGACAGGTTTATTATTGGATAACGCCTGATGACAGAATGCTCTCAGTTCGGTTTTGAACACCGGATCGATGATCGAAAATAAATTAAAATCCGCCTTACCTTGCCGAATTTTAATAAAATCGTCGCAGTGATTATAAAACTCGAGAACGCGCCCCTCTCGCGTCGAAAGAATACTGGGCGGCACATATTTTTCAAATAGCTTATCCTGACCCACTATCCTGTGGGCCGGGAAAATCGGATTGCTGCCACCGTCATTTTCCGTCAATGCAAAATCGATCATTTTTTTGGCATTTAAATCGGGACGAATGACGAGCGTGCTGTTTTTTACGAATAACTTATTATTACGGTCGAGCCGAGTGAAAGCATCGTTAAGTTTCCATAGCGATTCGGCCTGCCCGAGAAACAGAATCCCGCTACTCAGCAATGAATAATGAAAATTCTTGAGCACCTGTTCTTGCAGCGTCTGGTTTAGATAAATCAAAAGATTGCGACAGCTGATTAAATCCAGGCGAATAAATGGCGGATTCTTGATTAAATCCTGACGCGAAAAAATAACTAAATCCCGCAGACTCCGATTGATACTAAAACCTTGCTCCAGCGGCAAAAAATACTTTTCGCGAAATTCTCGGCTTAAACCCTGTAAGGCGATTTCGTTATACTCGCCTCTCCGGGCGATTCGTATCGCATTGGCGTTGATATCGGTGCCGTAAATCTGCACCCGATAGCGGGAAATTGCAGCACCGAGCTCTTCCATTAACAACATCGCAATCGAATAAGCCTCCTCGCCGGTCGCACAGCCGGGCACCCAAATACGAATTTCGTCGCCTGGCGACTTACTGTTGACGATCGTTTTGAGTGATTCTCTCAATGCCTCGAATGACTGTTCGTCTCGAAAAAACGACGTTACGCAAACCAAGAAGCTGTAAGCCAAACGCGACAGCTCTTCTGTGTTTTCCAAACAAAACCCGACATATTCATTGAAGTCTTCGATTTGCAAAATAGCCATTCGGCGATGGATTTGCCGGTTTATCGTACTGCTTTTGTAATTCACGAAATCCATTCCAGTCGTATTCAAGATGCGGTCGATCAACAAGTTGACCGCATCCGGCGTACCTTGCGCAGGATTGTTTCCTAGGTTCTTTTCGAAATTACGCGCTATCGCGGCCAATTTTCCGGCGGCCTCCGCCGGCTCGACAATCAAATCGACATCGGAACAATCGATCGCGGCCTTCGGCATACTGCTGAATTTAGCCGACTCCGGGCGCTGAGCCATCGTAATGCCGCCCGCCGCTTTGACGGCTTTCAAGCCATTCGCGCCGTCGCTACCGGCTCCTGAAAAAACAAGAGCTATTGCCTTCTCTTGGCATGACTCGGCAAGACTCTTGAAAAAATAATCGATTGAAGCCTTAGGAACTTGATTAGAAGGGGGGCGGGTTAATTTGAAATGGTTGTTGTCGATTGCAATATCGAAATCGTGAGGCGCGACATAAATGGTATTGGCCTGTAATCGGGCGCCGTTTTTAGCTTCGTTAACCGGCAGAGTCGTTTCTTTGCGTAATAATTCGGCCAACAAGCTAGGCTGATCAGTCGAACTATGCTGCACCACAATAAAACTCATCCCGGTATCCGGCGATAAATGCGATACGAAAGGAAGCAAAGCCTCCAATCCGCCCGCAGATGCGCCAATGCCAACAACAATCATGCTTGAACCGTCATAGTAATAAAACCACAAAGATTAGCATATTTAACGATTCTTTATGAGTAATCGCATAAAATGCAATCGACTACTCAAAAAAGCGGTACTCACTAAACGCGGGACCGTTTAAGGTTAATCCGTTCGTGGTGAGCCCTTCGGCTGCGCTCAGGAGAGCCCCGTCGAACCCATGGGCGAATTAACCATCCACCCGTCGACAAGCTCAAGGCGAACGGTTAATCCTTAGTGCTTTTGTCCCGCCTTAAGTGGGAAGCCAAAAATGCTTATCTGATTCATCACCGCACATTAACGGCATCCGGATAAAACAATTGCTGCCCCGACCGTTTGAAGCCGGCTATCAATGATTGCCCTTGCTTGCCGGTGAGGAATGCAATGTATTGCCTAGCCAGTTCGTATTGAGCGGTGGGATAGCGTTTGGGGTTGACGGCAATGAGATGATAAGGATTGAATAACGTCGGATCATTATCGAAAACGATGCCGATTTCGACCTTATCTTGATAGGAAATGAATGTGCCTCGGTCGGTCAAGGCGTAGGCCCGTTTTTGATCGGCCATTTGCAATACGGCGCCCATGCCTTGTCCGGTCGATATATACCAAGATCCTTGAGGTTCGATTTCTACCTCACGCCAAATTTGCTTCTCCTTCAAATGCGTGCCGGACTCATCGCCACGAGAAATAAATACCGACCGGCTCCGGGCTATTCTTTCAAAAGCTTCATTGACCGATCCGGAAGCGCTGACTCGAGCCGGATCGGCATCGGGACCGACGATAACATAATCGTTATACATCACAGGACTACGATCGACACCGTAGCCGGCATTAACAAAGGCTATTTCCGCTTCGGGCGCATGCACTAGCATCAAATCGACATCGCCGTTTTCACCCAACTTCAGGGCTTTTCCGGTTCCGACCGCAATCACATGCACCTTGACGCCGTACCGTTTTTCGAATACGGGGTTCAAAACCGCCAACAAACCCGAATGTTCGGTGCTGGTAGTCGTAGACATCCGAAGAATCGGTTCGGCATGAAGATGGTCAGCTATCAGTAAAAAACTGAGTATGAATAATAGTTTGATTATTTTCATGGTTTTTTACAAGGCTATGTTCGCGTTAGCAGTTGAAACAGTCCGCTTTCCTACTAAATAAACCATTTAGGAAATAGTCAATGATTGCTTTCCAATACACTGAGCGCGGAAGAGGGTACGATTACTCGCTTAACAGGACGCCGTAAATACGTCCATGTAGGCTTGACGGCGGCTTTCCCTGCCGCCGACACCTGTCAATCGAGCAACCGTACCCTCCTTTCAACCATTGGCGCGATATTGAAAAAAGGAAAGTTATTCAGAGTTGAATCCTTGGGTTTCAAGTTGGCTTTAAGTTCAAAAGTATCAACTATTAACGCGAACATAGCCTCTTACTAAGCCGAACTACAGATAATAAAGGGCATGTATGCGTTGAAAGCTCAAGAACTGGCTTTGACTTGGCAGGACGGGATTTGCAACGCCTTCTTAAACGTTCCGGCAGTTCTATGATGGGTAGCAGCGAAGCGGAAACCCATCGCTTTGCTTGAACGGAGGTACAGTTGTCGGAACGTTCGGGTCGGGTTGAGTCACCCGCCCCGCTAAACGTCTTAGGCTTCGCCAGTCGCGACGAAGGCGTCGCTCCCACAAAGGACTCCAAGAGCCGCCCATTCACCATTCACCATTCACTGCTTACTGCTTACTGCTCAACAACATTACTCAATGACATCAATGCCGCCGAGATAAGGCCGCAACACTTCCGGCACATGAATCCTACCTTGCTCATCCTGATAATTTTCGATCACTGCTATCAAGGTTCTGCCGGCAGCTAACCCGGAACCGTTCAGCGTATGAACCAATTCCGGTTTGCCGGTTTCGGGATTGCGCCAACGTGCCTGCAAGCGCCTTGCCTGAAAATCTTTGAAATTGCTGCATGACGAAATCTCCCGATAGACGCCCTGCCCCGGCAACCATACTTCCAAGTCATAGGTTTTCGCCGATGAAAAACCTGTATCGCCGGCACACAACAAGACTTTACGATACGGCAGTTTAAGTTTTTTCAGAATCGTTTCGGCATGCCCGGTCAATTCTTCATGAGCAGCCTCGGATTCTTCAGGCTTAACGATCTGCACCAGCTCGACCTTTTCGAATTGATGCTGACGAATCATGCCTTTGACGTCTTTGCCGTAAGCACCTGCTTCACTTCGAAAACACGGCGTATGACAAACGAACTTCAAGGGCATATTCTTAGCATCGACGATTTCGTCGCGCACGATATTGGTCACTGGCACTTCGGCAGTCGGGATCAGATAATACGGCGGCTCGCTTCCGACTTTGAATAAATCCTGCTCAAATTTCGGTAACTGTCCGGTACCGCGCAAACTCTGCGCATTGACCAGAAACGGTACATAGGTTTCGGTATAGCCATGTTCGCTGACGTGCGTATCGAGCATGAATTGAATAAGCGCCCGCTGCAAGCGCGCCAGCGGTCCTTGCAACACGACAAAACGCGCACTGGCAATCTTCGCGCCCAGTTCGAAGTCCATGCCGCCGACTTTCGCGCCCAATTCGACATGATCCTTCGCTTCGAAATCGAATTGCGCCGGCTCGCCCCATCGGCTAATTTCGACGTTACTTTCCTCGTCGCAACCGTCCGGCACCGAATCGTCCAAGATATTCGGAATCCCTTCCATCAATTCGGTCATTTTGGACTGGATTTCGCCGAGTTCGGTTTCCGCCGCTTTCAACTGGTCGCCTAAATGTTGGACCTGATCGAGCAAGGGCTGAATATCTTCGCCATTGGCTTTGGCCTTGCCGATCGACTTCGACCGGCTGTTGCGTTCGTTTTGCAGGTCCTGCGTTTTGACTTGTATCGCCTTACGCTTGGCCTCCAATTCGGAATAATAAGCCGCATTGAATTCGAACGCACGGCGCTTCAGTTGCTGTTGAACAAAATCGAGATCGGATCTAAATAAACGAGGATCTAACATTTGGACTTTTTTTTACCTTTAATAAAAAAAGTATTCCTAAGAGTACTAAGAACGCTTTTATAGAATAATTATACCCATCGTAGATTAAAATTCGGCACAGGAGTGCCTCCTTCGACAATGCCGAAATTTGAAGTACGAAAGGTATATCCTAGATTTCTAAAATCATGAAACATCAAGAATCGACACTGATAGGCGCGGCCGCCGGCCAGGTGACAATGTGCGGCAAATCGAACCGGGACCGCAATGCGATGATCGCATTTTCGGCCTTCTCAGGCTCGTCATAAAATTCGACGACCACAGGCAAATCCACGGAAAGCGCCAACAAAGATGTGGTATGCATTTCCCGGTCCTCTCCGTAACCTTCAATCGCTCGAAATACACTGACGCCTGAAATCGCTTGTTCATTGCGCAACATATCGACGATTTCGCCCGAGTTTGCCTTGCCTTCCAATGCGTAAATACGAACGACAGTTACCGGTTTCGACTTCATAGCTTTTTCCCTATCCAATAACCCGACCAAAGCGCCAATCCGCAAAAAATCGCATTACTCAAAAAAACGCTTAGCATCCAATTCACATTGAGGTCGAGCGGATGCTCGTCTTCAATCAAATACAGAATCAAATACAAGCCCGAAAAAGTCACGAACGCGCCGGCACCGATAATCATCACAGCGGCGCGGTATTCGGGCGAAAGAGCAATTTTTTCGACGATTAACGAAGCCACCAAACCGATCAATAGGGCGCCAAGCGCATTGATCGTCGCCATCGCATACGGAAACGCCCAACCCATCGAACGAATCACGCCGCCCGAATAAAGCATTAATAAGCGTCCGCCTAGCAAGCCGATCCAAACAGCAATTAAGCAAGCGGCGATGCTAACGCCGATATTCAACGCGGCCTTGCCGAAACTGCCTTGCTCGATTAAATAGACGGTTTCCAAAGAAAACGTCGAGAAGGTTGTAAACGACCCGAACAATCCGACCAGAATCGCGGCCCGATATTCGACGGTCATCGCGACGCGCTGCAGTATCAATACTTCGACTAACAGCCCCATCAAAAAGGAACCCATTACATTGACCGCCAATGTACCGTACGGAAAGCCTCGCCCCAACCATTGATAGACGCCGGTCGACACCAAAAACCGAAGCACGGACCCGCAAGCCCCGCCCACGGCGACTGCAATAACTTGATTTAACATTAATATCTAATGAAATGTTTCCGATAGTAACGGAGTTCTTCGATCGATTCGACAATGTCGTCTAAGGCACGGTGCGCTTCTTTCTTGACGAAACCGTCCTTGACCGTAGGCGCCCACCTGGCTGCAAGTTCTTTCAGGGTCGAAACATCGAGATTACGATAATGGAAATAAGCTTCGAGTTTTTTCATCGAACGATACATAAAGCGCCGATCCTGGCCGATACTGTTACCGCACATCGGCGATACGCCTTCGGGAACCCATAGCTTTAAAAACTCCAAAGTTTGATATTCGGCTTCGGCTTCATCGACGGTCGATGTTTGCACCCGCTCGAGTAGACCTGATTGACCATGATGCGTTTGATTCCATTCGTCCATTTTGGCCAGTACTTGTTCATCTTGATAAATCGCCAACACCGGGCCTTTCGCTAGAATTTCAAGGTCTTTATCGGTAACGATTGTGGCAATCTCGATAATCGCATCGTTATCCGGATCGAGACCGGTCATTTCGAGATCGATCCAAATCAGACGAGATGACACTTGCTCCATTTTAATTCCCTGTATGATTAAAGTTGCGCGAAATTATAGCATTGGCTACTCTGTATGCCTACTTCTCAACCTTGACGCTTTATATAATGAATACTTTTACCGTTATCTTCCTTTTTGCGCTGATTGTTTCTTATTCGATTCAGTTTTGGCTGTCCATGCGGCAATCGGATTATGTTATGAAACACCGCGACGCGGTCCCCGATGCTTTCAAGGATAAAGTCTCGCTCGAAGCCCATCAGAAAGCCGCCGACTATACGATAGATAAAGGCAAACTCGGCAGGATTGACAGCTTGATAGGCTTGGTATTCCTACTATTGATTACGCTGGGCGGCGGTATCGAATATGCGTTCAACCTATGGTCCGGATTCGAACTGTCGACGATGCTTACCGGTTTGGGCGCGGTCGCAACTATCATATTATTCATGACCTTAGTGGAAGTTCCGACTCATGTTTATCAAACCTTCGTAATCGAAGAAAAATACGGCTTCAATAAAAGCACACCGCAACAATTCATCAAAGATCAATTGCTACAACTGGGGTTGATGTTGGCAATCGGCCTACCGATTTTGGCCTTGATTCTTTGGGTCATGGACAGCATCGGCTCGCTATGGTGGCTTTGGGCCTGGGCCATTCTCATCAGTTTTTCACTATTGATGAGCTGGCTGTTTCCGACCGTTATCGCCCCGCTATTCAATAAATTCACACCGATGGAAGACGGATCGCTGAAGCAGCGCATACAAGGTTTGCTGGCCCGTTGCGGCTTCAACAGCCAAGGCATCTTCATCATGGACGGTTCGAAACGCTCCGGACACGGCAATGCTTATTTCACAGGCCTTGGCAACAACAAACGCATTGTGTTCTTCGACACCCTAGTCAATTCTCTCGAGGAAGAAGAGCTTGAAGCGGTGTTGGCACACGAACTGGGGCATTTCAAATGTAGGCATGTCATTAAAATGTTGGTCGCCAGCTCGATCATGAGTCTAATCAGCCTCGCCATTCTCGGTTGGTTGATCGACAAGCCCTGGTTTTTCAGTGGATTGGGCGTTTCAGAAGCGTCGAACGCAGCCGCTTTACTACTGTTTACGTTGGTTTCACCGGTTTTCACGCCGTTCATGCAACCGATCAGCGCTTATTTTCAGCGTAAATTCGAATTCGAAGCCGACGATTTTGCCGCCGCGAACGCTCGCGCCGACAAGATGATCAGCGGCCTGGTCAAGCTCTACGAAGAGAATGCCAGCACTTTGACGCCGGACCCATTATATTCGGCCTTCCATTATAGTCATCCACCGGCAGCCATTCGCATCGCGCATTTGGAAACCAAGCTTGCGGCAAACGGATGAGCCCGCTTCAGGAAGGACTCGTCATCGCGCATTTAGGTCAAGGTATTGCCGTCGAAAGCGACGGTAAAACCGTGCTTTGCCAACCGAAACGGAAGCTCGAAACCGTGACGGTCGGCGACAACGTTTTATGGCAGCTCTCGGCGCCCGATCAAGGCAGTATCGAAGAGATTCTGCCACGGCGTTCGCTATTGACGCGCCCTTCCCGGAACGACAAGGTCAGACCGGTTGCCGCGAATATCGATACCGTTTTCGTGGTCTTTGCTCCCGAACCTTATTGCGATTTTTTACTGATCGATCAATATTTGGCCATTTGCGAAAATCGTAATATCGATGCAGCCTTGGTCTATAACAAAACCGACCTGAATCCTCAGACTGCTTTAATCGACGAACTGGCTATCTACGAGAATCTTGGTTATTCGATTTTCCGCGTTAGCGCCACACATCGACACGGATTGGATCAGCTTAAACTCGCATTGGCACACCAAACCGGCATTTTGACCGGCCAATCCGGCGTCGGCAAATCGTCATTGACCAATGCGCTGATTCCCGACAAGGATCTGAAAACCAATACCATCAGCGCCACCACGAAACACGGCCGGCACACAACGACCGCTGCGACGCTTTATCATCTTCCGTCCGGAGGCAATTTGATCGACAGTCCCGGCGTCGCCATTTTCGGACTCGACGGACTCTCCGAAGCGCAATTGGCTTACGGTTACCGCGAATTTCAACCGTTAATCGACCACTGCCGTTTCAAGAATTGCCGGCATGTCAACGACAAGGATTGTGCGGTTAGAGCAGCGGCCGAACAAGGAAATATTCCAATGTCACGCTACCAGCGTTTTTTAAAGCTCCGGGACAAAATGCCTCGAGCTTCTTGACGTTTCAATCTAAACGGGAAACCTCTCGACGTTGTCCTGAATTAATCCAATATCAGTATATACCTTTCGCACTTCAAATTTCGGCATTAGCCTATGGAGGTGCCTGGGTGTTCGACAAAGGCTTTGATAGCATGGATGCTATCATAGAGCCTACATGGACGTATTTACGGCGTCCTTTGACGGACACTCCGGCACCGAAATTTGACTAGCAAAGGGTATAATATCCCGCATAGAGGATGCCTGAAATAGCGTCAAGCCGGACGTATTCACCCCGCACCTAAATTCCATAGCCCTTTAGTTATGGTTAACTGTCTTGGATAATTTAAGTGCGGAGTTCAAGACTTCCCGTTAAGCAAGTAACCGCATCCCACAATCCGCATAGTTACGGGAAGTCATTGTTGACTATTTCCAGGGTATAACTTACAGAATACCCACTTCAAATATACAAACGATACCCCCCTAACGACCACTATAAAAATAACGAGGATACCATCATGAGAAACTTACGAACTTTTGCGGACTACGTGCTGATTGGCATCATAGGCTTCGTTCCTATCGCCATTATTCTGCAAATTGTATTTTACGTTCAAAGTCTACTGATCAATTTCATATTGCTTATCCATGGCCGTTATGAAAACCCATTCGTGACCTTTACATTATTCGCTTCGGCGCTTGCGATACTCGGTTATTTCGGCTACTTACTCAAACAGGAAAAAGCGCATTTACTGTATTACCTGGAAAAAATGATCTTACGCATTCCTTTTATCGGTACCGTTTACCGCGTCACGCAAAAACTCTTTAAATTATTTCTGACCAAAGAAGAGGCGCAAGTTCGCGCGGTCGTTTATGTCGAGTACCCCAAGGAAGGCATGTGGGTGCCCGCCTATGTCACAAACCGCGTCGGCGACAATTATGTCTTATATGTGCCGACTTCGCCGAACCCAACCTCGGGCTTTACCGTGATCGTCCATAAATCGAAGGTAGTCAATTCGCAAATGGATATCGAGGCGGTATCGAGTTTCATCATCAGCGTCGGCGTCGACTACGCCAAACCCGAAGAAGTCGCGGCACTTACCCACACCAGCGCGCCATAAGCCATATCACTATGCATCGACACTTCTTGACTTTATTGAGCCTTTTAATCGCCACTCAGCCGGCATTTGCCTGGCTGACACCGCCTGCCATGCAGGAACCTGCGGGTATCGAGCCGCCTGCGACAGTACCGTATCGCCTCGATGAAACCAGCGGCATCGAAAAACCCTGTTCGAACGAACATCCCGAATGGCGCGAGGCGCAAACGATCGATGGTGTCGAAATCGCCGCATCGCCCTTGTGCGAACCGGACAATCCCTACGATATTGCCGTTTCGGTCAAAGGCACCAATAACGTCTCGATGCATACCTTGATGCAAACCCATTTCGCCCAAGATGCCTTGATCAAGACCGACGATCTCGACGGCGACGGCGACCCGGATGTCATCCGCATCAAATTGGAAGTAACCGAACTGAACGGTCCGAGCCCCGACGGCGAATTCTTGATCAACACCTTCCCTATCGCGCCGGGCATCGAACCGGGACTTTGGGTCTACTCCCCCAAAATGGTCGGCATGGGCGTCAAGCATTTCAATTCGCTCGTGGCCAATCCGATTCTGCGCGCACCTTCCCCGGTGATTCGGGTCGAGCAAGGCGATAAAGTTTACATCACCTTAGAAAATACGCATTATCTGCCGCATACGATTCATCTGCACGGCGTCGATCATCCCTGGCTGAATTCCGAAGGCAAGGATAATGACGGCGTCGAAGAACATCCTGTGATGCCCGGCCAGAGCCACACTTACGAAATCCAGACCCGTCATGCCGGCACGATGATCTATCACTGCCATGTACAAACCGCGCAACACATGATGATGGGCTTGACCGGCATGATCGTCGTCGAGGAAAACCGGCCGAACAATTGGCTGCAAACCTTCAATATCGGCGCCGGTCATGTACGCCACCCTTCGGTTGCGGTCAAGGAAAAATTCAACCGGGAATACGACCTGGTCTATCAATCGATCGACAAGCGGCTCGCGAAAATCGTCCAGGACGCGAATGACCCGAGGCTGATCGCGCAACGCATGAACCGCGAATACAACATGACCGAGTCGTACGAAAATTATTTCTTACTGAACGGCCGCTCGTTTCCATACACGCTTCGCGACGGCATCATCGTCGCCGATGAAGACGAACATATCAAACTCAATCTGGTCAATGCGCAGCGCTCGGCCGCGGCGATTCATTTTCATGGACACAAGGCGACCATCATGGCTTATGACGGCGTCAAGGCGCCGGAAGGTGCGCAAATCACCCGGGACGTATTCGACATTGCTCCGGCACAACGCCTCGATCTCGATCTATACACCAAAAACGACGGCCTGCACAGCTACGGACCCGGCTTATGGATGTTTCACGACCATGTCGTCACCGGCACGACCACCGACGGCATGGAACCGGGCGGCAACATGTCCATTCTGGCTTACCGGCATTTGCTCGACGATCAAGGCATGCCGCACATGCATGACGAAATGTTCGACCAAGTTTTCACTAAAAATTATTACGAGAAAAAACTCCCGGTCTGGGGCAGTGGGGAATATGCCGACGCACTCGGCGCAGCCGGCATGCTCGCGCCGGATTATCTACGAATCGCCGGCTTCGGTCTCGCTGTAGGTTTATTGCTCGGCGTTATTATTTTTATTGTCGTTGCGCTCAACAGGAAACCCTCACAATGACCCGACAAAATTTCATTCCCCGGATTCAAAAGCTATCAGGCGCGTCGTTATATTTGCTTTTGTTGGCGGCGGCCAGCCCTGGCGCGGCAATGATGAAACACGGCAATATGATGATGGATGAAACCGGCATGATCATGAATGCCAATGCCGACAATTTGCCGCGCGACTGTAAGGAAATTTCCGAGGATGTCGATATCGTGATCCGCGCCGGCCATAAACATGCGCAAAAATTTCCCGGCAAGATGTTTGCCTTCGACCGGCAAGAATGGAATGTCAAACCATGCAGCCGAATCAACATCACCTTCATCAACGACGACCAAATTCGGCATCAAATGATGATTCACGGACTGCCCGGTTATCTCTACCCGGACGGCATGGTGCATTTGGAACTGTACGGCCAAGGAGAATTAAAAGCCTCGCTGATCGTTCCGTCGCGGCCTAAAACCTATTTGGTGCACTGCGAAATACCGCAACACATGGAAAAAGGCATGAAGGCGCAATTGAAGGTGGACGGCGGGGACGGCGACCTGCCGAGCATTCCCGGCATCAGCGAACCGGTCACGCCGGATGTGTACCCGGTAGCATGGAGTCAAACGACCTGGATTGCCTTGATCGTTTCGCTGACTATGGGATTGGCCGCACCGATTATTGGAGGCTTTTGGTTAAACAAACGCTTACAAGCAAAGAAGCTATCTACTAAGGATAGCGCTTGAATCGACTCCTTTTTCAATCGAAAAACCGTCTAAGAAATATGCGCAAAATAACTCCTGATTAGCAAGATGCTTCAGCTTGCCGAAGCCAACTGTCCGAGCAGTGGCCAGTCGTAGCCACTTCTGCGGGACGGGTTATTTAAGGCTATGTTCGCGTTAATAGTTGATACTTTTAAACTTAAAGCCAACATGAAACCCCAGGATACAACTCTGAATAACTTTCCTTTTTTCAATATCGTTCCAATGGTTGAAAGGAGGGTACGATTGCTCGATTGACAGGTGTCGGCGGCAGGGAAAGCCGCCGTCAAGCCTACATGGACGTATTTACGGCGTCCTGTCAAGCGATTAATCGTACCCTCTTCCACGCTCAGTGTATTGGAAAGCAATCATTGACTATTTCCTAAATGGTTTATTTAGTAGGAAAGAGAACCGTTTCAACTGCTAACGCGAACATAGCCTTATTTAACCCGTCCCCAACGTTTCGGTTTGCCCTAAACATTTCGGCTGACTTCGGCCAAAGTCAAAACGTTTAGGACGGGGTTGCAAACCCCGTCCTGCTAGGGATATGCTGGTTTTTGGGCTTTAGCTGAAGAAACTTGCTAATCAGGAAATAACTTCTACAAGTAGTAGGCTTTGCGGCGGTTCAGTGCCCCTCTTCCAACAGTTAGGGAGTAGTTGAAAATACCCACTACTACCGGAAGCACTTATAAATCCAAAGTGAATTGAGCCTTCAAGTTTCGAGATTGGTGTACTATTCACTTCAACTATTAACGCGAACATAGCCATTTGAAAGGCTCTATGCGGCTAGCAGTAATTGCTTGAATTCGTCTGCCGTGCCCGGCGGACTAAAATAGTACCCTTGATAATTCGGACATCCCAACGATTTGAGCAATTCGAGTTGATCCTGAGTTTCAACCCCTTCGGCCACAACATCCAACCCCATATGCCGCGCCATCGCAATAATCGTATCGACAATCGACGCATCATCCTTTTCGGTACACATATCCTGAATGAAAGTGCGGTCGATTTTCAGAACATTCACCGGCAAACGTTTGATATAGCGTAACGACGAATATCCGGTACCGAAATCGTCGATCGAGAAACGAATACCTAAACCATGTAGATCCCGCATGATTTCTATGGCCTTGTCCAAATCGTAAATTACGATATTTTCGGTGATTTCCATTTCCAAACAATGTGCCGGTACCCCGGTTTTTTTCACGACTCGTTCGATACCGGCAGTAAAATCAGTATCTCTGAATTGGCGCGGACTAATATTGATGCAAAGATGATAATCGTCTTTCCAAATACCGTCGGCGACCCATTGAGCCAATTGATAACAAGCAGTTTCGAATACCCATTGACCGACAATCGAAATCAACGCGCTACTTTCCAATACCGAAATAAATTCATCGGGAGCAATAATACCCAGCTCGGGATGATTCCAACGAATCAGCACTTCCGCGCCGCTGACCTGTCCATTGCCGATATTGACTTGCGCTTGATAATAGAGCCGAAACTGGCGCTCCTCGATCGCTTTGCGCAATGCCACTTCCAGCTTTAATTGCCGACTCACCGCATCGCTCATACCCTGCTTGTAAAAAGCGATGCCGTTGCGGCCTTGCGCTTTAGCATGATACATCGCGGTATCGGCATGTTGAATCAATTCGTGCGTACCGCCTTCGAGTAACGGAAATAATGCAATACCGATGCTCGCGGTCACTTGAATCCTGTGGCTTTCGGCATGAATAATCTTGGCGATATCTTGACGAGACTTTTCGGCAATTTCCCCTGCTTTCTCAGCCGCCTTTGCTTTGTCGATAGGCAAACCGCTCAAAATGATAATGAACTCATCTCCGCCCAATCTAGCCACGACATCATCGCGGCGAACATTGGCTTTTAATGCTAATGCTATCTGCATCAATACCGAATCGCCGGCAAGATGGCCCAGGGTATCGTTAATTTTTTTAAAATGATCCAGATCGATAAACAAAACCGCGCCTGTTTCATTATGCCGCAACGCCCTTGCAATTTCTCGCTCGAGTTCATTATGTAATTGCGTTCGATTGATCAATCCGGTCAATGAATCGTGATAAGCCAAAAATTCGATTTTTTCCTGAACTCTTTTATATTCGCTGATATCGCGAATGATCGTGGAAAAAAAAGCAACGCCGCCCAATTCCCCGAAATGCGAGATCAAAACCTGGGATACCGGAATTGTATCCTTACTTCGCGTCAACAACTCGGTTTCACCGCACCATTGACCTTTGCGGATTGCATTCGAAATCGCTTCGGAACGAATGATTTTCGCGCATTCAACCGGGTAAAAGTCGGTCAAGCGTAACTCGGACAAATTTTGATCTTGACTAAAACCTAATAGCTTTCTACCCGCGACATTCACGTATTGCGCAAAACCGTCGGCATCGAAAATAGCCACCATATCGGGCGTTGCTTCCAATATTGACATCAGACGCTGCTGCATATCGGTCGCTTGTTTTTTCTCAAGAAAATGCAACCAATCGCGCATGACCCGATTGATTACATGGGTTATGTCCGCTAACGCACTTTCGGTTTTGACCAAGTAATCCCAAGCACCGGCATTCATCGAATGTATCGCCGGCGTGGCATCGCCCGGCCCGGTCAAAATTACAACCGGACAATCCAAATGATCGACGTGACCGGAGAGCAAGTCGGTTGCCAACCCATCGGGCAGAAAAAAATCGATCAACATAAGATCGGGATGTTTTTCATTAAGGCATTCGCGCGCTTTTTGCAAATTTTCAGCAATCGTCAAACGATAACCGGCCTCATTTTCCAGCGTATTTTTGATAAGCTCGACATAAACATGATTATCCTCGACCAATAGTATATTGAGTTCCTGTTTATCCATAACCTGTTACCTATTTTTGGAATACTTGTCGATGAGCAATGACAACACTAACTTTCCGGCATTTATACTCATCGTAGATCAAAATTCGGCACCGGGGGCCCGTCAAAGGGCGCCGCGAATACATCCATATAGGCTCTATGCCAGCATCCATGCTGGCAAAGCCTTTGCCGAGCACCCCGGTGCCTCCTTAGGCACTGCCGAAATTTGAAGTGCGAAAGGTATAACATTACGATCAGGAGCCTGAGCACATCATTGTTTGAACTTCCTTGCTTTGCTCTTGCACCGCCTCGACAGTCTCGAGCAACTTATTCATGCTCAAGCCGGTCAATTCGAAAGCCTGCGGTTCGAAACCTAGATCTTCGATTTCAGCTTTACTCGAATCAACCGACAAGGATCCATGGCGGTTCGATAAAACATTCGCGATATGCACCATGCCGGCTTCAATCGCAAATGCTTCCGCTTGATTGGGTTGATGATGAAAAGCGACGCTTCGGCATAGAATTTCGGGTAATTTCCAAGCTCTAGCCAAGGCGCCGCCGACTTGGGCATGATCAAACGACAATAAACGCTGCTCCGCCTCTTCGATACGGCAACCGGTCATTTTCGACTCATCTAACACCGCGCGAGCCAATTCGGGCAATTGGTAATACAAAACGATTTTTCCGACATCATGCAATAAACCGGAGGTGAAGAGCGTTTCACAATCAGCATGATGACTCTGTTTGGCAATAGCTCTAGCCATTAAACCGCATTCGACACTATGCCGCCAAAACTCCTGAAAATCGATCAATGGATTGCCTAAACGCTTGAGAACCGTCGTGGCAGAGGTCGCCAGTATCAGATTACTTAAATCGTCCTCGCCGATAATAGATATGGCTTGATCTACTCTGTCGATCTTTCGTGGCAACGCGTAATAGGATGAATTAACGATGCGCAATATCCTCATCGTCAAAGCAGGATCCTGAGAAACCAAATGCTCGATGTCCTGTCGACTATGGTCCGGATCGGCCATTACCAAGTTTATCTTTCGGCATATCTCAGGCAGCGTGACTAAATTGATCACGCCGCTGACTAATTTTTCGGGTGTATATTTTTCAGCCACTCAATTTATCCCGCTATCTCATTACCGTAAAAGCTTCTACTAAAAATAGACCTTTATAGCACTTACTTGAAATAATTTCCGACAGTTTACTTGTAGCCCCAGCAATTCCCAGTTTGAGGAATTTCGCCATCTTCAAGGTATGCAGGGCATGCCTGTGGAGGAACGCCGTGAACCCAGCACCTAAATTCCATAGTCCATTGACTATGGTTAACTATCTTAGATAATTTAGGTGCAGGACCTTTGACGAGCACTCCGGTGCCGAATTTTGATCTACGACGGGTATAAATCTTAGTAGCGCAAACGGCCATTCTCAGAAAACCGAATTTTGTTATACACGCAAGGCGGCGTTAAACTATGGTCTCCTACTCTACCGTCTCTTTACCGACAGTGACCACAATGCACAAAACCGCACTCTACGGGCTACACGTCGAATTAGGCGCCAAAATGGTTCCGTTCGCTGATTACCAAATGCCTTTGCAGTATAGCAAAGGGATCATTCACGAACATTTGCATTGCCGGAATCAGGCTTCGCTATTCGATATCTCGCACATGGGTCAATGTTTGCTTAAGGGTTCTAGCGCCGCCGTCGGCCTGGAAAAACTGACGCCGGCCATCATCTCCCGCCTCGGTTCCGGCCGGCAGCAATATACCGTGCTGACGAATTCGGACGGCGGCATTATCGACGACATCGTCGTAACTCGACTCGGCCAGGAATTGACGATCGTCGTCAATGCCGCCTGCAAGGAAAAAGATTTTAAACATTTGCGCAAACAACTAATAAACGACTGTCAATTACAAGAACTAACCGAACATACCCTATTAGCCCTGCAAGGGCCTTCCGCCTCGCACGTCTTACAACAGATTGCGCCGGAAGCCTGCCGATTGCAATTCATGCAAGCCTGTCGTACCGAAATAGACGACATACCCTGCATGATCAGTCGCAGCGGCTATACCGGCGAGGATGGCTTCGAAATTTCGTTACCGAACCGGTTCGCCGAAAAGCTGGCTCGAATGCTACTGAATTTCCCTGAAGTCGAGCCGGCCGGCTTAGGCGCCAGGGACACATTGAGACTAGAAGCCGGACTCAGTCTTTACAGCCATGAACTCGACGAAAAAACCACACCGATCGAAGCCGGACTGTCCTGGTTGATCAAAAATACCCATCAGAGCTATCCGGGAGCCGGCACGCTGCTGAATCAAATGCAAAACGGCACCGAAATACAACGCGTCGGCTTGCTCGTCGAAGCCAAAATGCCGGTTCGTGAAAACGCGCAGGTCTTCGACAGCGAAGATAAATTAATCGGCCGCGTGACTAGCGGCAGTTTTTCACCTAGCTTGGGCAGACCGATCGCGCTAGCCTTAATTAACACTGAAGCGGCCGTCATCGGTGCAACGCTGTTTACACGGGTCCGTAATAATTTGATCAAACTCACCGTCTGCGATCTGCCTTTCGTCCCCCACCGTTATCACCGGAGTTAGTCATGTCCTCATCCGCCCCCGCTTTGAGTCAATTGGAAATGCGCGGCAGCTTCATCAACCGCCATATCGGTTCGAATCCCGATGAACTCGAAGAAATGCTCGAAGCCCTAGGTCTGGATGCACTTGAAGACTTGATCAGTGCTGCGGTACCGGCGGATATCGTCGACCTCGAACCGTTAAGCTTGACCGAAACGATCAGCGAAAGAGCGGTCATCGAACATCTACGCAAAATTAAAGAACGCAATAAAGTCTTCGTCTCATTAATCGGCATGGGCTATTACGACACTTCGATGCCGGCTGCAATCAAACGCAACGTCCTCGAAAATCCGGGCTGGTATACCGCTTACACGCCTTACCAAGCCGAAGTCAGCCAAGGGCGTCTCGAAGCTTTGCTGAATTTTCAGCAAATGGTGATCGATTTGACCGGTATGGAATTGGCCAACGCCTCCTTACTCGACGAGGCGACCGCGGCTGCCGAAGCCATGAGTATGTCCAAGCGTCTATCCGGCAGTTCATCGAGCACTTTTTTCGCGGACCGAGACTGTCATCCGCAAACGCTCGCAGTCCTCAAAACCCGCGCTGGATCGATGGGCTTTGACTTAGTCGTCGGCGATGTCTTCAACGACCTGGACAAACAAACCTGCTTTGGCGTACTCGTGCAATACCCGGGATCAACCGGAGAAATCCGAGATCTAACGCCTATCGTCGACAGCGCACACAAGCAATCGGCCTTGGTCACAGTTGCTTGCGATTTGCTTAGTCTAGTATTACTAAAACCGCCCGGTCACTTCGGAGCCGACATTGCGGTCGGTAATTCGCAACGCTTCGGCGTACCAATGGGCTACGGCGGACCGCATGCCGCATTCTTTGCCACGCGCGACGAATTCAAACGCTCGGTGCCGGGGCGAATCATCGGCGTATCGAAAGACCGGCACGGCCAATTCGCGCTGCGCATGGCGCTGCAAACCCGCGAACAACACATTCGCCGCGACAAGGCAACCAGCAACATTTGCACGGCCCAGGTATTACCGGCCGTGCTGGCTGGTTTCTATGCCGTTTATCACGGACCCGCCGGCCTGCGTATGATTGCCGGCCGCGTGCACCGCTACACCCGAATTCTCGCCGAAGGCTTGATGCAGCTCGGCTTCACCATCGAAACACGCTGCTATTTCGACACGCTGTTGATCAAGACGCCGAACCGTGCAAAACGCATCGTCACCAACGCCCAGGAAGCCGGTATCAATCTTAGATTCATCGACGGCAACACGATAGGCCTGTCGCTCGATGAAACGACCTCGCGCCAAACTATTCGCAGCCTATGGCGGGTTTTTGCCGCGCAACCGGCCGACCTGCCGCAAATCAATGCCTTGGACGCACAACTTGACGACTGCATACCGAACGCATTACTCCGTAGCGATGCGATCCTGCAGCATCCGGTATTCAGCAACTATCACAGCGAAACCGAAATGATGCGCTACATGCGCCGCCTGGCCCGGCGCGATATCGCGCTGGACCGCTCGATGATTCCGCTCGGCTCGTGCACGATGAAACTGAATGCCGCTACCGAAATGCAAACGATTTCTTATCACGAAATCAATGCCCTTCATCCATTCGCGCCGCTATCGCAAACCCACGGTTACCAGCAATTATTCGACGAACTGGAAGCGATGCTCTGCGATCTGACCGGCTTCGATGCGATCTCGCTACAGCCGAATGCCGGCTCGCAAGGCGAATACACGGGGCTTTTAGTCATTCGCAAATACCATCAAGTCAACGGTCAAGAGCAGCGCAACATTTGTTTGATTCCGGCCTCCGCGCACGGCACGAATCCTGCCAGCGCGGTGATGGCCGGGCTAGACGTGGTCGTGCTCGCCTGCGACGACGACGGAAATGTCAGCATCGACGATCTGCGCAAAAAAACCGAACAGTATCGTGACACGTTGGCCGCGTTGATGATCACCTACCCGTCGACGCACGGCGTGTTCGAGGAAGCCTTTCGCGAAATCTGCGCGATTGTGCATGACGCCGGCGGTCAGGTTTATCTGGACGGCGCCAATTTCAACGCACTCGCAGGCATTTGCCGCCCGGGAAAAATCGGCGCCGATGTCGCGCATTTGAATCTACACAAGACCTTCGCGATTCCGCACGGCGGCGGCGGACCGGGTGTCGGACCGATCGGCGTCGGCGCACATCTAGCGCCTTATCTGCCGGATCATCCTGTCGTCAAGGGCGTCAACCCGTATAAAAACGAACACGGCACAGTCGGTTCGGTGTCGGCCGCGCCTTGGGGGTCGGCGAGTATCTTGTCGATCTCGTGGGCCTATATCGCAATGATGGGCGCGACCGGTTTAAAAAAAGCGACGCTGACCGCCATTCTGAACGCAAACTACATCGCCCATCGCCTGGCGCCGCATTATCCGATTTTGTACACCGGCAAGAACGGTTTCGTCGCGCATGAATGCATCATCGATTGCCGAGCCTTCAAAAAAACGTGCAACGTCACGGTCGAGGATATCGCCAAGCGCTTGATCGACTATGGCTTCCACGCACCGACCGTGGCCTTCCCGGTCGCCGACACACTGATGATCGAGCCGACCGAAAGCGAATCGAAACGCGAAATCGACCGCTTTTGCGACGCACTGATTGCTATCCGGCAAGAAATCGCCGATATCGAAAGCGGCTCGGCCGATCCTGACAACAATCTGCTGCATAACGCGCCGCATACGCATCGCTTGCTATTGGACGATTGGCAGCTGCCTTATTCCAAACAACAAGCCTTTTTCCCCGACAATCATCAACACGACGACAAATATTGGCCGCCGGTCGGACGCATCGACAATGTTTTCGGCGATAGGCATTTGGTATGCACCTGCCCACCCGTTTCGGATTATGAGTAGTTTCCTAAGGAACATGCACAAAATAACTTATACAAGTAGTAGGCTTTGTGGTGGTTTGGTGACTCGCTTCCGACAATTGTCTAAGTTATTTCATGCTCGTTCCTAAGTTATAGAGGCAGTGAAAGTATTGGCGAGTACATCATAAAAAATCTTTCACCATGAAGAGCATGAAGGCCTAGCCATCGCCCCGGCAAATAAAAGTTCTCGGTAGTGGAGGGTGCGGTCACTCGCCCGACAGGACGCCGTGAATACGTCCGTGTAGGCTCGACGGCCGGCTGCTCGAACGCCAAGGACGGCGTGAATGCAGATTTTGCATGGAGCAAAAATCTGCCCTGCCGCCGACGCCCGTCGATCGAGCAACCGCACCCTCTTCGGAACCGGCATTGTGTTGAATATCGAAAAATTAGATAAAGAGTCTAAATCTACGAACTTCGCTCTTTCCCAAGCTCCAGCTTGGGAAAGACACCCCGGAAGCTCCAGCTTCCTGAGGCCAACACACCCCACACATTATCAATCAACCCCGACTTGCTCGTTCAATCTTTCTTGTTTCTCGGGAAGCTAGAGCTTCCTGAACAGGTTACCCAAGCTGGAGCTTGGGTAACAGCATCTAAAAGGTAATACACAATTTTAGGACAGCCGTTTAAAGGCTTCATATGCATCATGGTTAAACTGCCGAATTTAGGTTAATGACAATGTTAATAGGAATGGCTCGATCCTTACATCTAAACCGCCCGAGGACTATTCAAAAAAACCGGAACGGCTTCCGCCGGCATCGGCTTGGCAAACAAAAAGCCTTGCATTATATCGGCTTCTCTATGCAGCAGATAATCTCGCTGCGCCTCGGTTTCAACGCCTTCGGCAACCACCTCGATACCGAGCGCATGAGCCAGCGCAATCGTTGCCGAACAAATAGCCGCATCGTTCGGATCGGTTTCGATGTCTTTGACAAAGGTACGATCCAATTTCAAGCGTTGAATCGGCAATAATTTCAAATAAGACAACGATGAATAGCCGGTTCCAAAATCATCGATGGCGAGTTCCACGCCGATGTTTCGCAAAGCATTGAAAATCTCGATCGCAACTTCAGGATTCAGCATCGCCGCAGATTCGGTGATTTCCAATTCCAAATCGCCCCCCGCCAGCTCGTTTGCCCGTAAAACGCTCGCGACCCGCTCGACCAAATGCGCTTGCCGCAATTGCTGTACCGATAGATTCACCGCAATACGCACATCCTTGAAACCTTGACTTCGCCAATCCCGTAATTGCGAACAAGCGGTATTGAGCACCCACTCGCCTAGCCGGCCTATCAAACCGATTTCCTCGGCGACCGGAATGAATTGATCGGGCGGAACATTGCCTAAAACGGGGTGCTCCCAACGAAGCAATACCTCCAAACCGATCACATGGTCGTTTTCGGATTTAACTTGTGGCTGGTAGTGTAAATAAAACTGCCCTTTTTCCAAGGCTTCATGAAGACTATGCTCCAACAACAATCGATCATTGGTGAGATGCTTCATCTCAGCCCGGAAAAACTGGTAATTGTTACGCCCGACCGCTTTGGCATGATACATCGCGGTATCGGCATTTTTCATCAACAATTCGATGGTTTCGCCATCGTGCGGATAAAGACTGATACCAATGCTAGGCGTCGTCCGTAAATTAATCCCATTAACTAAATAAGGTTTCGACAACGCGGTTAATATTTTATCGGCAACATGGGCTGAAGCATGCGCGGCATTTTTATCGGTCAATACAATCACGAACTCATCACCGCCCAAACGCACGACCAAATCGCTATCGCGCACACTTTCCTTAAGCCGATGCGCCACTTCGATCAACAGGCCGTCGCCTACCTGATGTCCCAACGAATCGTTAATCACCTTAAACCGATCCAAATCGATGAACATCACGGCCGCCTCTTCTTCTTTACGGCGAACCAGCAGCATCGTCTGCTTCAGACTGATTTGCAGATATAAACGGTTCGGTAAATCGGTCAAAGGGTCGTGATGCGCGATATGGCGAATCTTTTCCTCGGTGGCTTTTTGCGCACTGATATCGGCAAAACTGGCTATATAATAATCGACCGAACCTGATACGCTGCGCACGACCGATATCGTCAAGAGTTTCGGATAGACGCAGCCGTCCTTATGCCGATCCCAAATCTCGCCTTGCCAAAACCCCGTCTCATTGATCGAGTGCCACATCGCGCGATATTCGTCTGGAGTCGTTTTACCTGAAGCCAGGATGCTGGGGCTTTTTCCGCGGACCTCACTCGCTGCGTATCCGGTTAAGCGTATGAATGCGGGATTAACCTGAAGAATACGATTGTTTCGATCGGTAATCATGATGGCTTCGCCGCTGTGGTCGAACACATGGGCTGCCAGGCGCAATTGAGCCTCAGCGCACTTGCGTTGCAGTATATTGCGTACCCGGGCCATCAATACAGGAACCACGACCGGCTTGGTTAAATAATCGTCGGCGCCAAGATCCAAGCCCGCAACTTGACTTTGCTCGGAACTGTCGGCACTAACGAATATCACCGGAATATCTTTTGTTGCCGGTCGCGAACGCAATTCCCGCATCACCTCGATACCATTCATGCCGGGCATCATCACATCCAGTAGAATCAGCTCGGGTCTGTCGCTCCGTTGCGCCAAATCCAACGCGGCAGGACCGTTTACGGCGATTTTGATACGGTAATCGGCTTTCAACGCCGCCGCCAAAACATGAATATTTTCGGGTACGTCGTCAACCAATAATATAAGCAGTTTCTTCCCGGGTTCGTCCACCATTTAACTATCCTGTTTTAACAAGGTCAAAAGTCGTTCAATCGTGGTCATTGCGCCGCTGTAATCGAATCTGTCGAGTTGCTTTCGCAAGCGATTCAGCATTTCGCCGGCATGGCCTGAGTCATGAAGCTCCGATAATGCCTCCAAAGAAGTTTCAGGAATCAACTCCCGCTCCTCGACATAGGGTAACAAATCATTTAATACATTCGCGATGGCTTTTTCATCGGCATCCGATATTTGGACATCATCCGTTTCAAACGCCGTCAAAGCATTGGTAATCATGTCAACGGCCCGCTGGAGTTGTTCGCTGAAAGATCGGCATAGGTCGGAATTAGATCCGGCATGTATCTCCTTTTCCAATGCGGCAGCCGCTCGGCTCAACGAATCCGCACCCAAATGCCCGGCCAAACCTTTAATAGTGTGCAACAAGGCTGCCGCTTCGTCGTATCGTTGCTCCTGCATTAGCCGGTCGAATTGTGCCGGCGAATTGCTGTGCTCATCAGCAAATCCGGCCAGCAGTCGGCGTAATAACACGGCATTACCATCGACCCTCCTTAATGCCCGGTCGATATCGAAGCCAGGCAAATCAGGGAATTCGACGGTATTAGTAACTCCGGGTTCCAAATTTAGCCTGCCTGTTGCCGCTTTGACATTCACGCGATTGAGCCATTTAACCAACAAACGTTCAAGGTCGCCAGGGTCGACCGGCTTTGCAACAAAATCGTCTGCGCCGGCAAGTCGGCATCGAGCACGTTCCTCCGGCATTACCGCCGCACTCATTACGACGACCGGTAACGCATGATAATCCGGTATCGCCTTGATTCGGCGCGTGGCTTCGAAACCGTCCATTTCCGGCATCTGCAGATCCATCAGTACTATATCGAAAATTTCTTGTTCAAGCTTGTCTAACGCTACTCGACCGTTTTCGGCAACCGTGACCGATGCGCCTCGATTTTGCAAAATTTCAACGACGACTTCTTGATTGAGCGCATTATCCTCAACCACCAAAATTTTCACACCATCGAGACGAATCGCACCAAGTGCTTTGTCTTCAGGCTTGGGAATCACGGAATGCCCGGCCAGCGTTTCGTATAAAACCGAAGGCGTTACCGGTTTGGTCAAAATCTTATCGAAATGTATCCTATCGGCTTGAGCTAAAAGCTGCTCTTTATCATAAGCCGTGATCATGATCACTGTCAGCGGATGTTTCAACAAGCCCTTACGGCAATCGTTTTCGAGCCGTTCGGCTACTTCGGCTCCGCTCATTCCGGGCATGCGCCAGTCGAGCAGCACCGTCGAAAACGGACAATTCTTTTGTTCCGCCCGATAAATCTGTCGCAAGGCATCTTCTCCCGAGTCCGATGTGTCGCAAATCACCCCCCACTCGGTTAATAAACACTCGAGTATCAGACGGGAAGTCGATTGATCGTCAACCACCAATACCCGCTGAGCTCGGATCCGGCTTAAATCGAGATTTTGCGGCGCTTCCGCTTCGATACCAACGCGAACCGTAAACGTAAAAACAGCTCCCTTGCCTTCGACGCCGGCGGCACCGATCGTACCACCCATTAATGCGACTATCTTGCTGCAAATCGCCAAACCCAAACCGGTTCCGCCGAACTGCCGGGTAATCGAGCTATCGGCTTGCGTAAACGGCTGAAATAATAACTCGGCTTTTTCTTGAGACAAACCGATGCCGGTATCGCGAACCGAGAATTGCAACAGTAACGAATCGTCGCTCTGTTCAATCGCTTCGACCTTGATATGAACCTCGCCTTCGTTCGTAAACTTAATGGCATTACCGACCAGATTATTGAGCACCTGAGTCAAGCGTAACGGATCGCCAATCAAAGTACGATTTGCAAGGGCCTCGATTTCGAAAAAAAGTTCCAAACCTTTTTCCTCAATGCGCGCGGCGAACAAGTCGGCGACCGATGTCAGCACCGACTCCACCCGAAACGACACCCGGTCTATTTCCAGTCGCCCGGCCTCGATTTTCGAATAATCGAGCACATCGTTAAGAATGCTCAGCAAGGCTTTCGACGAAGCATGCACTTTTTGCAGAAAATCCTTCTGCCGGGCATTGAGATCGGTTTCCAGAACCAGTTGCGTCAAGCCCAATATGGCATTCATCGGCGTGCGAATTTCATGACTCATATTGGCAAGAAACGCCGACTTGGCCCGATTGGCCGTCTCCGCGCTTTGCTTGGCTTCGATTAATGCCGCTTCGGTTTCCTTTCGAGCACCGATATCGCGCAAAAAGACGACCAATCGGCCTTCGCTGACCGGTAAATAATTGGCGCTAACTTCGATATCCAATAATCGGCCATCTTTATGCCGATGCCGGGTTTCAAATCGATCCGCCCCGTTTTTGAAAATATTATCGAGATGCTGTTGAGTTTGTTCGGGGCTTTCGATCGCTTCGATATTCCGTATTGTCATTTGCCGCAGCTCATCCCGTTCATAGCCGATTAAACGGCAATAAGCGTCATTGACATCGATGAATCGGCCTTGACTGTCGCACAACGCAAAACCGTCCTGTGTCGTTTCGAGAATGGTGCGGTACTCGGCTTCGGATTCCTTACGCGCACAGATATCGATAATCATGCCGATAAAATTGACCGCTTGCCCTTGCAGGTCTCGCAATACTGTTACCGTCAAATCCCCCCAAACGACTCGTCCGGATTTTGTGACGTATCGCTTTTCGAGCCGGTAATTGTCTCTTCGACCCTCTACGATTTCTTCAACTAACCCTACTTCCCTCGACAAGTCATCGGCGTGAGTTAGCTTTGCGAAATTGACATTCGATAAATCGGTCGCCGAATATTCTAAAAAGCGCGCAAAGCTATCGTTCGCCTGCAATAAATTACCCTCGGCATCGGCAAAGACCATGCCGATACTGGCTTTTTCGAAAATCGTACGAAAACGCATTTCGCTATCCAATAGCGCTTGCTCGACTTTTTTTAATTTACCGATATCGACCGCTATCCCGAGATAGCCGCTAATCATCCGGTCGATATTACGCATCGTGCCAACGGACAATAAAACCGGAATCGCCGAGCCATCCTTACGCCGATAGAGCCATTCGTGCTCATTCGGTTTATTATTACGCGATTTAGCAATAATCGTATCGAAACCGGGCGCAACCGGCATACCCAACTGTTCGGAAAACTCTTGCGCCCGCTTTTCAAGCTCGTCAGGATCATGAAATATGTCGGGGCTTTGCTTGCCGATCACTTCGTCCGCCAAATAGCCCAACATATCTTCGGCTGCCCGGTTGAATACGGTAATGATCCCTTCCGGTGTGGTCGCGATAATCGCATGCGCGGCATTATCGAGTATCGCGGCATCAAGCGTTAATAAATCCTGCAAACGCCGGTTCGCGCTTTCCAAATCTGTAGTGCGCTGCTCGACGCGGAGTTCCAACAGCAATTGATCTTCCGCCAACCGGTCGGTCATACGATTGAAACTGCCCGCCAACTCCTTTAGTTCCTGCCAGCCTTCGACCGGCACTCTTCGATCGATATCGCCGCCGGCAATAAACCCTGCGACTTCAGTCACTCTACGAATCGGCAAAATCAACGCCCTGCCGAACCACAGCGCCGTAAGACTCGACAAAACCAACAATAGCCCCAAGGCTCCCCAAGTCAGTTGCCGTAGTCGCTGAACCGCAGCAAGAGCTTCGTCGACATCCATTTTGATGACCATCCCCCAGCCCAATGATGGCAAATAGCGCCATACCGATACGATATCGACGCCCACATAATCCTGAGTCAGGCCCATACCGACTTCACCCGATAAGGCGGAACGCATCGGACTGGCGGTTTCCGTCAATGGTACGCGATAGCGAAAAGCGGCCTCGCCGATTCGACTTAAAGGACCGACATACAGCGCGTGATTGCCTTCACGTTGAGCCAGAACGGTCTCGCCGGTTTCGCCCAAGCCGGTGTTGTCTGCGGTAACTTGATTCAATCGATCGAGATCCAACTGAAAGGCCAATGTTCCAATCGGCTTGCCGTCACGTAGCAACGGCGTGACGATAAAAACAGCCGGCCTATTCGCGGAAGGCGCGTACGGTGCGGCCGGCGTCAATTGCGTATCAAGCAATGCCAATGCACTCCGCTGAGCGAGGGCTAATGGCGTATCGCGTAAAAACCCGGAGTTTAAATTGGTACCGAGGTCGTCTTCATGCAATATCGAGAAAATAACATTGCCGAGTTTATCGATCAACAACACATCGTAATAACCGCTACTGTCTTGAAACCTGACAAAATCGTTTCGATATTTTTGTAGCGCATCTTGATAAGGCACTGAATCTATCGATTCGTCGAATAATGCCGAAAGCGTACCCAAGGTTTGATGCGTCACCGCTATATTCGCTAAACGTTGAGCATCGGCCAAACGTTCGTTTAAATAAGCCTCGATTTGATCATGTTTTTTATCGGCGATCGAAGCCAAATGTGTCATGACCGTTCTAGTCAATTCTTGTTCGAACGTTCCGACGAACAAATAAGCCAAACCTGCCAACGGCAAAGGCGACACCATCAAAAAAACCAACAAAGAACGGGGAATGATTTTACCTAGAATCATGGGCTGTCCTTGTATTGCAAGGATTGATCCTCGAATGCGACATCGGCCTGCAAGCCTTGACTTGCGCCGGCTTTACCGCCAGGTTGCAAGCTTTCCAAAACGTCCAACCACTGCTCCCGAGTCCGATAGTACGGCCAAGGCTTAGGACGCAGCGGCTTTTCGGTGGCAAAAACCTGCTCGAATTGCCCTCCGGGCTTCACCTGCCCGATGCGTACCATTTTCCAAGTATGCCGGGTCGATAAATCGACCGATGTAATTGCCGAAGGGCCGTTCACAGTTTGTCTTAATATTGTTCGATTTACGCGCGTCGCTTCGGCCGACCCTGCATCACGAACCGCTTGAGCCCAAAGTTTTACACTCACATAAGCTGCCTCCATCGCATCGCCAATCAAACGGTCCTTGCCGAAACGCGCTCCGAATGCGTTAACGAATTGTTTGTTTTCAGGACGATCTATCGATTGAAAATAACTGCTTACCGTAAAATGCCGTTTGAACTTATCGCCTCCCCAGGCCTGCATTTCGCCCTCGCTAACACTAAACGACATCAACGGTATATCAGCCAAACCCGCGGCAAGTAATCCGGCAAAAAATGCCTTATTCGTATCGCCGTTCAAGGTACTCAGTACGGCATCGGGCCTTTGCTCCAGGATGTCTCGAACGACTAAGGAAACATCTTGTTGACCTAAAGGTACATAATGTTCGGCTAACACTTGTCCGTCAATCGCGATTATCAAATCACGAATAATGATATTTGCCGTATGGGGAAAAATATAATCCGAACCGATAAGATAGACGCGGCTTCCGAAATTCTCGAGCGCCCAATAGGTCCCGGGAACAATTTGTTGATTCGGCGCGGAGCCGGTATAAACGATATTGGGCGACTGCTCGAGCCCCTCATATTGAACCGGATAAAAAAGAAGATGGTCAAGGCGCTCAACGACCGGTTTGACTGCCTTACGACAAGCAGATGTCCAACAAGCAAACAATGCACCGACTTTCTCTTGTGCGATCAGTCGCTCTGCCTCATGAGCAAACACTTGCCAATCGGATTGTCCGTCGACGACTGTCATTGCGACGGGACGTCCCAGCAACCCGCCTTCGTTATTGATTTCGTCGACCGCCAAGCTAATCGCATCGATCAATGGCGCCTCGCTGACCGACATCGTACCGGTCAGCGAGTAAATCACGCCAATACGAATCGGCTCAGGTCCTGGCGATGTCGACCGAATAGTTAACAATGCGATCAATATCGCGACAACGCTAATCCGTAGCAAAATAGTCACTATTTTATGCATCGAGTACCGCTCCCAACATCGGATAATCCGAAAAAACCTGTCATCCATGACAACTGAACTCCCCGGCACATCCTTAAACATCACCGGAATCTGAAGAGCATTGTGTATACCTTTCGCACTTCAAATTTCGGCCGTGCCTTAGGAGGCGCCGGGATGCTCGGCTAAGGCTTTGCCAGCATGGAGCCTACAGGGACGTATTCACCCAGCACTTAAATCCAGCACCTAAATTCCATAGGTCTTTGGCAATGATTCAAAATCATGGCTTATTTAGGTGCTGGATGAATTATCCAAGATAGTTAACCATAGCCAATGGACTATGGACTATGGAATTTAGGTGCTAGGTTTACGGCGTCCTTTGACGGGCGCCTCGGTGCCGAATTTTGATCTACGAGGAGCATATATCAACTTGAAGGATTATCGATGGTATAGACTTTTTCTCCGTCAATACCGAGCACTTGTTCGCCTTTCAATAATCCCAGCAACTCACGGCCGGCCATTGCATAGCGCCAACCTTTCAACAATAATGATTCGGGGTCTTCAAACAATAACAATTCTAATGCCTTACGATCAGCCAATATAGCCGGATTCAGTGAGTTCTCGTCCGCTCTAATGCGTACCAATGCCGTCAAAATATCCAAAATAGCTTCTTGCTGCTGGGTCTTTTTGGGAGACCGGCCATTTTCATGCAGTGGTATCGGCGGCCTTTGCTTGGCTTCATTAATCAATTGGCATAAGATCTTACCGTGCTTGCTGACCATACGCTCGTTGATATTATGAACTTTCAACATTTCTTCGACAGTACCGGGCTGCTGCTTTGCCAACTCAAACATCATATCGTCGCGAAGCAACCAATTTCGAGGTCTATCCTCTTTTTGCGCGGTTTGTTCGCGCCACTCGGCCAAGGTTTGTACGATCGATAATTGCTTACCGGTCAATTTATTTTTGCCGCGAATTTTAAGCCAAGCATTTTTCGGTGAAATTTCGTAAAGCTCGGGATCGTTCAACATCGCGAAATCGCTTTCCAGCCAATCCAAACGATTGAGCTCGGCCAGTTTCTTGAGCATGGTTTGATAAATTTGACATAAATAAATCACGTCGTCGGCTGCATACTGTAATTGCGCCTGACTAAGCGGCCTAACGGTCCAGTCGGTGCGGGTATGGGCTTTGCTGAGATTGATATTCAAAAAACTCGATACCAACATCGCATAGCCGGGATTTTCCTGATATCCCAACAAGGGCGCGGCAATTTGCGTATCGAAAATCGGCTGCGGAATTTTGCCGGTCAATTGATAAAAAATTTCCAGATCCTGCCGGCAAGAATGGAACACTTTGATTATTTTCGGATTATAGATAACCTCAAACAGCGCGCCCAAATCGTCCAACGCAATCGGATCGACACACGCCACCCACTCGGGCGTCGCGATTTGCAGCAAACAAAATTTGGGATAATAAGTTTTTTCCCTGAGAAACTCGGTATCGAGCGCTAGCCAAGATTCCTTGGCGATTTGTCGGCACAATTCGTCAAGCTTTTGCGGAGTATCGATATATTGAATGGCGGTCATGGTTCGTCACGTTAACTAAATGAATGCAACACGGCGGGCTTAATCTCTCAAACGACAAAAATCCAAGCACGGCGCGAAAAATATGCGATTATCACTTAGTTAAGTTAATTTTGCGACTCGAATTTAGTCCAGCCTTTACTCGCTACATTTCGACGGAAGAGTATTTGGCAAATTTTTCCGATAAAAACGGTATGACTCGCTCTCCCTGGCGTTCAACGGCCGGCAAACGCATTCGGCGGCAAAGCCGCCAACGATTGAAAGGCCGGCTTAGCGAAATAATAGCCTTGAAACAATTCCAAACCAAAAGATTGCAGCACACTCAGCTCTTCATAAGTTTCGATGCCTTCGGCAAGAGGTATAATCGATAGCTCGCCGCATAGCTGCAAGATCGCTTTGACTATGGCTTGCCGATTACGGTCTTGATCGATATGTCGAATCAAAGCCATATCCAGTTTAATAATATCGGTTTGGATTTCGGCTAATAAATTGAGTCCGGAATACCCGGCTCCGAAATCGTCTATCGCGGTTTTAAAACCTTGCGCTTTATAATACTGAACGATTTCGAGTAAATGCGCATGATCCTTAACTTGCTCACCTTCTGTAATTTCAAAAATAATGCGCTCGACCGGAAATCCATAGACTTTGGCTGCTTCCAATGTTGTTCTTATGCACAACTCGGGGCGATAAACCGCATTCGGCATAAAATTAATACTCAAAAAAGTATCCATATTCAACTCCGAGGCCAACTTAATCGCCTTTGTGCGGCAACTTTGGTCGAATCGATAGCAATTTGCATCGTTGACCAGCTCGAACACCTTACCTGCCGGCTCGTTATTTAAACCTCTCGCCAAGGCTTCATGAGCATAAATCGACTGCGTCGTCGTATTCACGATGGGCTGAAACGCCATCGTGAAATCGAAACCTAATCCGGCCCCGCCCGCACATTCCGCGCAGCCTAGTTGTTTATAATGGTTATCCGATTTCATGTTTTATCAACCCGCTTCAGTTTATTGTTATTTTTCGATCTTGAGTGCCGCATACTTTATGCATTCCCCCGCTGGAGCGATGGGAACGAGGAAAAACCCACTTACATTCATGCATCATTTACGTTTATTCAAGCTATTCTAGTCGTCTTAACCCATCATTTGTAATTGAAATACTTGGCGCACTCGCTCAAACTATGTTTTTTATTATCCAGTTCTCACTTTTCGCGTGCGAACCCATACGGAACTTACTTCATAATGACCTCATTCTCACTGTTCGCGACATCGCCGAAAGCCCTGGAACAACTGCTTGCCGACGAACTGTCCGCGCTGGGCGCGCAAAACATCAAACAAACCGTTGCCGGCGTCGCGTTCGAAGGCACGCTTGAAACCGCTTACCGGGTCTGCCTGTGGTCCCGCATCGCCAACCGGGTCTTGCTGGTACTCGATACATTCGATGTCGGCAGCCAGGACGACCTGTATCGCGGCGTCAAGAAAATCAACTGGTTCGAACACCTAAAGCCGGACGATTCGATCGCGGTCACGTTCAGCGCGAAAAACTCAAAAGCGATCAACAATACTCATTTCGGCGCGCTCAAGGTCAAGGACGCGATCGTCGATCAAATGCGCGCGAAATTCAACAAACGTCCTTCGATCGACACCGAACAACCGTCGCTACGCGTCAATGTTTATCTGCACGGCGAAAAGGCGCAATTAAGCATCGATCTGTCCGGCGAAAGCTTGCATAAACGCGGTTATCGCGATATCAACATAAAGGCGCCGATCAAAGAAAATTTGGCTGCGGCGATTCTGATCCGCTCGGGATGGCCCGCGATCGCCAAACAAAACGGCTCTCTGCTCGATCCGATGTGCGGTTCCGGCACGCTTTTGGTCGAAGGCGCGATGATCGCCGCCGATATCGCACCGGGATTATTGCGCAAACATTACGGTTTCAGCGGCTGGAAAAAGCATGACCCCGAACTTTGGCAAAATCTGATCGACGAAGCCGAACGACGTAAATCCGACGGACTGAAAACATTGCCGATGATCGTCGGCTTCGACCAAAGCCGACATAGCCTGAATGCGGCGGCGCTACACATCGAGCGAGCCGGATTCAACGGCAAGATTCATCTGGAACGGCGCGATATCGCCGATGCGCGGCCTGCCGCCGGCTGGCCGAAAGGCCTTTTGGTCTGTAATCCTCCTTACGGAGAACGCCTAGGCGACGCGGAAGAAACCGCCGAGCTTTATCAAAAATTCGGCGACACACTGAAAGCCGGATTTGTTGGCTGGCAAGCCTCGCTGATCGTCAGCGATCCAGAACTCGGATTCCGCCTCGGGATTCGTTCCCAAAAACCGATCACGCTTTATAATGGCGCTCTCGAATGCAAATTGCTGCGCATGACGATAGCCGATGCGGCCTTTTTTATTCCGAAGCCTAAGAACCGCGACGAACGCCTCGCGCAAATTGCGGAAAGCGTGACCGGCAGCGGCGATACCGGTGCTGAAATGTTCGCCAACCGCGTCAGGAAGAATCTGAAAAAACTGAGCAAGTGGGCCAAGCAAAACCAAATCGATTGTTACCGGGTTTACGATGCCGACCTGCCCGAATATGCGGTCGCGGTCGATCTGTACCGGGGCGATAAAACCTGGATCGTCGTGCAGGAATACGAACCGCCGAAATCGATAGACCCGGACAAAGCCGACCAACGCTTAGCCGGGGTCTTGGCAGAAATTCCGGACTTATTCGGCATTCCGAAAGAACAGGCCTTCCTAAAAATACGGCGCAAACAAAAAAGCTCCGATCAATACGAAAAACAAGGCCACAACAACGAATTCCATGTCATCGAAGAAGGCGGCTGCAAATTGCGCGTCAATTTTGCCGATTATCTCGATACCGGCTTGTTTCTCGATCATCGCCCGATGCGGCTGCGTATTCAACGAGAAGCCAAAGGTAAGCGTTTTTTGAATCTGTTCGCCTATACCGGAAGCGCAACCGTGCATGCTGCTGTCGGCGGAGCAAAATCGACCACCACGGTCGATATGTCGAAAACTTATCTGGACTGGGCAGAGCAGAATCTAGCCTTGAATGCGGCCGGCGGCGATCACGAATTCATCCGTGCCGATTGTTTGGAATGGCTGGCCAATGAAGCCAAACAGCCTTATACCCGTCAATACGACCTGATCTTTTTGGACCCGCCGACGTTTTCCAACTCCAAGCGCATGGACGACGTATTCGATATTCAAAACGATCATGTCGAATTGATCGAAAACGCGGCGGCCTTGCTGGCGCCCGGCGGCGTGCTGTATTTCTCGACCAATTTCAGGCGCTTTAAACTCGACACCGAGGCCCTATCGGAGTTAGTGATCGAAGACATCACGGCGGCGACGATTCCGGAAGATTTTGCCAGAAATCCCAAGATTCATTATTGCTGGAGAATTAGCGAATGACCAAACAAGTCAGAATACTCGTGTCGGGACGGGTGCAAGGCGTTTATTTCCGCGCCTTCACACAGAAGGAAGCGAAGAAACACAAACTCTCCGGATTCGCGAAAAACCTGCCGGACGGCCGGGTCGAAGTGATCGCGGCCGGCCCCAAGGAAGCGGTGGAAAAGTTGATACGATGGTGTCATAAAGGACCGATCACGGCCCGGGTCGATCATATCGAAACCGAAGAACTGACAGGCATCGATATTCCGGCCGGCTTTGAGATTCGGTGAAAAGTATACTTTATAAAAAGCGCCAATCACCGAAGCAGGCGGCCTGGCCTTTATAGTTTCCGTGTCGATCGATCAGATTCCAAACCACGGCATTTTCGATCATGAAACGGGTTCCGGTACTCGAAATACGCACGCCTTGATAATGATCGATATAGCCCTGTTCAGTAACCTTCTTCAACAAACGACTTCGTTCTTGCCGATTGACCGGTTCCGCGGATAGCCTGGACGGCGTCCGAGTAAATTCATCCCAATTCATTTCGAATAAGGTCAATGCCTGAGCATTCGCATAATTAAACACGGGGTCGTCGGCGGTGTCGTGCGAAACCACGGCGAATGGCGCATGAAACAAAGCTTCGGCAAATTCCCGACTCCCGCAAATGCCGTTAATCAGCGGTTTACCGAGCAAGCGATTATAACTGTCGCCCAATAAGGCGGCATGTTCTGCTAAAAAGTGATTATTAAACGAAGGTTTTTCCATTGATCTTAGAAAAAGCATTTCACCATGAAGAATATGAAGCCGCGTAGCCCGGATGGAGCGTAGCGCAATCCGGGCTACATGGCTAAACTACCGATTTTACTGTGAAAGATCGTAAATTTGGATTCATTATCTAATTTTTCGATATGCAAAACTCCGTTCTGGCAATGCCGGTTCCGGAGAGGGTGCGGTTGCTCGATCGACAGGCGTCGGCGGCAGGGACAGCCGCCGTCGAGCCTACATGGACGTATTCACGGCGTCCTGTCGAGCGAGTGACCGCACCCTCCCCACGCCGCACAATTTCATTTGCCGGGCCTTCATGAACATTATACCCATCGCACTTTAAATTTCGGCATTGACGCATGGAGGTGCCGGGGTTTTCGGCAAAGGCTTTGACAGCAGGGATGCTGTCACAGAGCCTACATGGACGTATTCACGGCGTCCTTTGACGGACACCCCGGCGCCGAAATTTGACCAGCAAAGGGTATAGAATGATTCTTTTATTCCGGGCTAAGATTATTTATTTCGATAACCCGGATGCAAACTCAAGGCAGCGCCGCCATAACTTTTGTGCCTTTACTCTAAAATGAGGTTCGTTTCGCTCGATATAACGTTCCAATAAACCGGCCCAACGCCTCCCCTCTAAGCCGATGCGTTGCCCTATTGTTAGCGCATAAGACCGCAAAGGGCGAAAATTCGGCACGTTCACCGGCCTGTCTTTAAGCCAGCCCTTCCTTCGCAACCACACCATCAACCCGCTGGCATAAAGTATCAGCGGAAGCCACCCGACTATAAACCATAAAAACCTGCCCCAAGGACCCAACGCTTCGCCGGTATGAATCGGCCAGATAGCAATAGTCAACGCTTGACCGGACGTAAAACTATAGGGATCGCGCGCCGCTTTGATATGGCCGCTCCAGCGGTCCACCCATACCGTCGTGTAAGGATGCTTTCGATTGATTTCCTCGTTTTGGCGCAAATCGACACGATAGATGCCGGACGCACCTGCCGGGGTCGTGATGCGTCTGAGTTTAGCTTTCGGAAACGGACCGCGGGCCAATAACACAGCCTCTTCCATCGTAACCGGCCTGTCATTCGGAACGGCGGTGCTTCGTATCGGCGGACCTTGATCGCCGTGTCCCAAATTATCCGCACCGGTCAAACTTTCCAATACGGAAGGAAAACTCAAATGGAGTCCGGTGACGATCAACGCCGGCAACAATAACGCTCCGACCAAGCCAATCATCCGGTGCAGATCGAATGCCAAACGAACGATACCGGAATGATAACGAATCTTGAAGGCTTGCAAAAATCGCCCTTTGCCCGGCCACCATAAATAGATTCCGGTTAGAATCGAAACGCCGAACAACAAGCCGAGATAACCGACCATTCGCCAACCGCTTCGATCCAGCCGAAGTTGCGTGTGTAGATCAAGCAGCCAAGTCGTTAGCGTACTCCCCCAAAACCGACTGGCAACGACCTCCCCGGTATAAGGATTGACCGAGACCATCAACGGCGCGTAGAGCTCGCCGGTCGTCTCATGCGGTTTTTCATACCAAGCGGTTACCATGCCGCTCGGCGTTTGCGGCATTTCCAATGTCCATGGACCATGCCTTGCCGGATGGACCGCCTTGACCGAAGCCATGATGCGATCGAGCGGCAAATAATTGCCGGATTGGTTGTCTACCTTGAGACTTGGATTCAACAAACCATCCAATTCCTCGCGATAAACGCTAAGACTGCCGGTCAGGCCGATCAGTACAAATAAAAAACCTAAGCCCAGCGCCAAGTAAAGGTGCAGAATCAACCAGGTATTTCGCCCTGGCATACGTTGAATAAATCGCCGCATGAAATCCTTACTATGCTAAATAAACAAGCGGATTATCCCATACGCGCAGATCACTGTCTCTTTTGGAGGCTCAAGATACAGGGCAAACGCATTAAAGCGATATGTATAACCCTAACAAAGAGCAGTTGACATGTGTTGTAGACCGTTCGTGCTGAGCTAAGTCGAAGCATGGAGGGTCTACAACACTTTCACCGTCTTGGTGGAGCCTCAAACTACCATTCACCCGTCGACGGGGCTCTCCTGAGCGCAGCCGAAGGGCTCAGGGCGAACGGTAGTTTGAGGCTCTCAAGGGCTCTTTTTAGAATAACTGAGTTTGGACTTCGTCTGTAAGCTATAAGTAATTGAATAGAGAGAGTCGCTGTACTGTGGTAAACGTTTGTTGAGCCGCTTGTAACGATATTGTCTGTAAATTGAACCGGCTGATGGCTTCGGCATAATCGAGGTCTTCCGTTTCCGACAATACCGTTTTCATGTTCAATAAAATATCTTCATTGTATATTTCTTGACGATCTAGCGCGTTTAACCGAGTACCGACCGAAGAGCGAATCGATGCAACTCTATCCATTGCAACATCCAGTTCACCCAGAGTCGCCGATTGCGGATTATTATCTTTAAACTCATCCGAAAGCTTTCGCACGATATCGAGCATATTATCGACTCCGCCAGGCGTAGAGGGGCCGAACACGCTCGCACCGTCATCGCCGTCGCTAATTTGCCTTGCATCGCCGATCTTCACCAAACGCCGATTATTGTCGCCGACATATTCATAAAAAGGCGGATCAGTCGCGGCATCGATATCCTTAAACGGTGCCTCAAGCGAGGCCAATCCTGCGAATAAATATTCGCCATTGGAATTTTTGGTATTCGCCAGGCCTGTTAACTGTTCGTTCAATCTATCCAATTCGTCCGCTATAGCAAGCCGTTCTTCCGGACTGTTGATAGCATTCAAGCCTTGCAAGACGAGGTCTCGAATCGAAAAAACCACATCGGTAACGGTTTGCAGCGTCACTTCTTCCAGCGAAAGCCTTTGCCGTGCCGTATCGATATTACGTTGATATTGCTCGGTTTGTTCGATACGTTGTTTAAAATCCAAAATTCTGACCGCCGCAACGGGGTCTTCCGATGGCGTCAGAATCTTCTTGCCCGACGACAGCTTTAACTGAGTCTGATTGAGCTGCTCGCTCTGTTTAAGCATTGAGTTAAGACTTAACTGATGGGAAAACGCTGTTGAAACTCGCATGACTAATCCTCTGCTACCTGAACGCGTTCAGCATCGTGTCGAATACCGTGCGCGCAACATTAACGGCTTGCGCCGCAGCTTGATAAGAATTTTGATACTTGATGAGATTAGCCGCTTCTTCATCGAGATTGACACCGGCAAGGTTTTCTCTCGCTTGACTGGCTCTGTTGAATAATATTTCCTGAGCCGACCGGCTCACGTTAGCCGAATGCGCCGCAACACCGATTTGCGATACCAGTTGACCGTAAGTCTGAGTCAACGACCGGCCGCCGGTCATGAACGCCCCCGACTCCAAATCCGCCAATTTCAATGCATTGCGATTGTCGCCCGGCAACGCCGTTCCACCTGGAGGCACTTGCTCGGCCGCCGCGATCAAAGCGGGATCTTTTATTTCAGTTTTGATATTTTTAGCCGCATTATACGTCGGCCGGATCAAAAAGCTGGCATCGCCGGTTGGGGCTGTCGTCACATCAATGTCGATACCGCCGACCGTCTCGGGAAAAGTACCCGAAATCGGAATATTCACGTTATCGCTCAAGCGCGTCAAACTATAGCTCCCGCCGATATAGTCGAGACGATAATCGCTGGCTTGCAATTGATTAATCGTTGCGGGATCGAAAACCGCGCTGACGGCACCGCCTCCGGGAAAAGTATCATCTCCTATCACAGCAATTTCCGGGTTGCCCATCGAAAATAGATCCAGCCCGTCATCGCCATTCAAATCGGAGCCTTCTTTATGCAGATCATTGAATCGTACGCTCAATCCAGCCGCAACCAAGCCTAATTGCTGTTGAGCGGGATTGAGTACTTCATCGCGAAAACGCATCACTCCGGCCAATTGTCCGCCGGTAATGAACTTCGAGACATTTTGATCGCCAATGAGTACTTGCTGGCGCTCAGGCTCGCTATTGGAAGGCTTCAAACTTACGGTCGATGCATTCATTCCCAATACAAGCGATTGCCCCTGCCCGATGAATACGCTAACCGAACCGTCTTGCTGATCGAGCACCGAAACATTGGTTAATTTTGCCAATTTTTGCAACATTAGATCTCGGCCATCGAGCAAATCGTTCGGCATTTTACTTCCGGAACCCTGACCTATATCGGAAGCGATGCGTTTGTTTAAATCGGCAATACCCGAGGCCAACAAGTTAATCTCATTGACCATCGATTGCATATCGACATTGACTTGATTACGCAACGAATCCAATTGCCCCGCCATCATATTGAAGTGGTTCGCTAGAGAATCCGCTTCCCCAAGCATGACTTGCCGGGCCGGAATCGATGTCGGATCGCCTGCAACATCGTTCACGGATTTAAAAAACCCGCTTAATGAAAACGCAAGACCTGTTTCATCGTTCGCAACAATAAAATCGACTTGCCTAGCCATCGATTGTAATTTATCCGCCTCGCCGAATCCTGAAGCACTGGAGCGTAATTGCCCGCTAATGAACTGATCATAACTCCGGGTAATATCGGTAACCTGTACGCCTGCGCCCACATAGCCGGAGCCAATAAATTGCGCGGGCTTTGCTGCCAATTCGACACGCTGCCGACTGTAGCCTTCGGTATTGACATTGGCAATATTGTGACTAGTCGTGTCTAGCGAGCGTTGAAAAGCCATAAGCCCTGAAATTGCCGTGCCTAATATTCCACTCATCTTATTGCCCTGCTAAATTATTCTCGACTATTGCATCGCCACAACGACATTCGGTTGATAACTCGCCACATCGTCGCTGTGATAAATTCTCATCACCTTATCCGCATAATGCGGGTCGGTCGCATAACCGGCTTTTTGCAACTCCTGCATGTAGCGTCCCGGATTGTTTGCATGTTTCAATGCTTGACTGTAACGGGAGCTATTTTTCACTAACCGGACATAGTCGTCGAAACTTTCCTGATAAGAATCATAAGATCTAAACCCGGCCATTTGTTTTTGAGGAATACCTTTTTCGTATTCCAATGTGGCAACATTCGTCCGCTTGCCCGTCCATGAAGATCCCGCTTTAATATTAAACAAATTGAAACTGCTGCTGCCGTCCTTATGTTTGATCACCGACCGTCCCCAACCGGTTTCCAGAGCCGCTTGGGCCAACAACACCTTCGGTTCGACCCCCAACTCTGCAGCCGCTTTCTCGGCGTAACCATGCAAGCGTTTCACAAATTGCCTTGCTGTTCGAATGGGCTCCTGCGATTTTATCTCTTCGCTGCCGATGGATTTCGACTCTATTGATTGTATCGGCCGATCGCTGTTTTTTATTAGCCTTGATTTGACTTCGGACGAAATCGGATTGAAATTCGACGCATCTTTCTTAGCGTTATTTGCGGGTGGAAATCGCTGTAACGGATTGTTCAAATAATCGTCAAGCGTCATTCGTTCGGTTTCGCCGGTTTTTTCGCCGCCTAATTGCTTAACGATTAAATCGGCTAGACCGACGCCCGGTTTGCCTGATAAATGTACGGCCAATTGTTGATCGTACATTTCGCGGTAAAATTTGCTCTGGTCGTTATCGAGCATGCTGTCGGCCAATTTAGCCTCGCGCATACTTTTCAACACCATGTTCAAAAATAACGATTCGAATTGCTTGGCGACCTCGTTGATTGCCCCGGGCGTTTCTTGTTTAGCCTGATTTCGTAACCGGGACAAACCTGAAAAATCGGTATAGACATCGGCATTGCCTGGATTCAACACGGCTTACCTCCGCTAAATGACAATTAATTCCGCACGTAAGGAACCTGCAGACTTGAGCGCTTCTAATATGGCGACCAAATCGCTCGGCGCCGCACCGATATTATTGACTGCGGCGACGATTTCATCGAGCGATACGCCGGGATTAAACACAAACATTCGATTATTTTCTTCTTCGACGATAATATCGGTTTGCGGCACCACCGCCGTTTCGCCTCCCCCGAAAGGCTCCGGTTGAACCACTTGCGGGCTTTCACTAACCGTTACGGTCAAGCTACCGTGCGTCACGGCGGCCGGTTGTACCGTCACTTTTCCGTTGATCACGACCGTGCCGGTTCTGGAATTGATAATAACGCGAGCCGGCGCATCGTCTGCCGCTAGCGTCAAATTTTCGACCATCGAGGTAAACATGACCCGCTGAGACGTATCGGACGGTGCGCTGACTTTGACGGAAGTCGCGTCAATCGCTGTCGCAGTATTTTTCCCGAAAGTTCGATTAATTTCCGCGGCCATGCGATTGGCATTGGTAAAATCGGCATTATGCAAATTGAACACCAGATACTGACCGTCTGCAAATGGCGTCGCCACCTCCCTCTCGACCGTTGCCCCATTGGGAATCCGACCGACAGCCGGGTTGTTGATGGTAATTTTAGATCCGTCTAGACCGCCGGCGCTCAAACCGCCCACGACTAGATTGCCCTGAGCGACAGCATAAACCTGACCGTCCGCGCCTTTCAGCGGGCTCATCAGTAACGAACCGCCACGCAAACTTTTCGCATCGCCGATCGATGATACTGTCACATCAATGGTTTGCCCCGGTTTCGAAAAAGGCGGTAATTCGGCGTGAATCGAAACCGCGGCGACATTACGCGCCCTGGGATCGATATTCGGCGGCAGAGTCATACCCAATCGTGCCAACATACTGCGAAGTGCCTGACCGGTGAATAAGGTTCTGTCTCCGGACTTATCGAGACCGACAACCAAGCCGTAGCCAACCAACTGGTTGGCTCTAACGCCGGCTACCGAGGCCAAATCTTTAATCCGCTCGGCATGGACCGTCGTCATTAAGCCAAACCAGAGCAACGCAGTGACTATTACAGTCTTTATTTGTTTCATTGCCAGTCCTCACAACCGGTAAACTACTGAATTAAAACGGAAACCACGGACTCATTAAAAAACGCGCCAACCAACCCATTTTGCTGGCGTCGGCAACGGCGCCATCTCCGGTATACATGATTGTCGCATCCGCCACTCGACTAGAAAGCACGCTATTCGCGACATCGATATCGACCGGTCGAACAATGCCGGACAAGCGGACATACTCGCTGCCCTGATTGAGCGCGACACGTTTTTCGCCGCGTACTCTCAAATTACCGTTCGGCAATACCTCGACGACAGTTACCGATAAATCGCCGGTTAGGCTGTTACTTTGATTGGCCTCGCCTTCGCCGGTAAATTGATGATTTGTCGCCACTTCGGTTTCGACATCATGCCCTAGTAATTGAGCCGCTTCCATGCCGAAGATCATCGGCGCCTTTACCGACAAAGAAGTATTTTTTCTAGCTTCCATATCCGACAATTTCCTAGCTTGCGTTCTTTCGACCAAGCGAATCGTCAACACATCGCCGACCCGCTTGGCGGTATGATCCTCGAATAGGCGCATATCGTAATTGGCTTGATAAATCGAACCGCTATTTTGGGCCGGCGCCCGCAAATCGGCAGGTTCGACCGGCGCGAACGCCGGGTCGCGAGTCGGTAAAGGCGTACAAGCTACCGCAAACAAGGATATGAATATTATCCATTTAAAATGCGCCATGACGGTCACCTAAAGTTGTTGCGTCACGTAGGACAACATTTGATCGGTCGTCGAAATCGCCTTGGAATTCATTTCGTAAGCGCGTTGCGTCTCGATCATGTTGACTAGTTCTTCGACGACATTGACATTCGAGGTTTCCAAAGACCCTTGGAATACCGCACCGAATTCGTTTTCGCCAGGGATACCCAGCACCGGAGGGCCGCTCGCAACAGTTTCACGATACAAATTCTCGCCCACCGGTTCAAGACCCGCATAATTGATAAAATCAGCCGTTTGAATTTGACCTAATTGAACCGCCGCCGGGCTTCCCGGCTGCACAACGGAAACAGTACCGTCCCGTGTAATCGACAAACTGATCGCATCGTTCGGCACGGTAATCGCCGGCTCCAGTAACAAACCGCCGGCCGTGACAATTTGGCCCAAAGAATCCAATTTGAACGAACCGTCTCGAGTATAAGTAATGTCACCGTTGGGCATCAAAATCTGAAAAAAACCTCTCCCGCTGATTGCAACATCCAAGGAATTTTCAGTTTGTATCATATTTCCCTGAGTATGCAATTTCTCGGTGGCAACGGTTCTAACCCCGGCGCCTAGTTGCAAACCGGTTGGTAGCTCGTTACCTTGATTGGTTTGCGACCCGGCTTGGCGAATATTTTGATAGATCAAGTCTTCGAAAATCGCTCTGGACTTCTTGAAACCGATCGTATTAACGTTGGCCAAGTTGTTGGCGATTACCGCCATCCGTGTTTGCTGGGCATCGAGACCCGATTTAGCCACCCATAATGCTCTTTCTGTCATGATAACCTCCTATGATGACGAATTACCGTCTTTACCGGCTCTTTTAACTGATATATGCACGGCTTATGCCATTTGCATCAACTTGGCGCTAACGCCCGAATTGTCATCGACTTGCTTCATCACCTTGGTTTGCAATTCAAAATTCCTGGCCAGTTCGATCATCGCAACCATCGCACCGATCGTACTGACATTGCTTCCTTCCAAGGCACCTTGTGCTAACCTCACATCGGCACTGGCTTGCGCGACGCCACCATTCTTTAAATAAAGCAAACCGTCGTTCTGTTTTTCAAGATCGTCGAGCGGTGGATTAACCATCTTGATGCGTTCAACGATAACCTGATTCGCCGCGTTCGTTTCACCTAGCGGAATGATGTTAATCGTACCGTCCGGCATGATCGACACCTTGGAAGCGGGAGGCACTGCAATCGGGCCGTCATTACCGAACACGGGCAAACCAGTGCCGGTTTGTAGCAAGCCTTCCGGTGTCAAGCGCAAATCGCCGGCCCGCGTATAGGCCTCCTTGCCGTCCTGGCCTTGAACCGCAAGCCATCCTTCGCCGTTGATCGCGACATCCAGATCCCGACCGGTAATTTGCATCGGACCGGCAGTCAAGTCGATACCCGGCCTCTCAGACATCGCATAAACACGCGTCGGAAAACCGGGGCCGAATACCGGCATGCTGCGAAACTGCTCGAAATCGGATTTAAATCCGGTGGTCTGCGAATTCGCCAAATTATTGGCGTTAGCCGATTGCGCCAGCAAGGTTTGCTTGGCGCCGCTCATTGCGATATAAAGGCTGCGGTCCATGACGGGCTCCTGCTAATTGATTAACGAATATTCAAAATAGTTTGCGTTATCGTATTTTGAGTACTAATGGTCTGGGCATTGGCTTGATAAGCCTGCTGGGCGATAATCAGCCGCACCAGTTGCTCGGATAAATCGACATTCGAACTTTCCAACGCCGCGGACTGCATGACTCCAAAGTTATTGGATCCCGCCGAGCCGAATATCGGCTGCCCGGAATCCGCACTCTCGCCCCAACTCGTATCCCCCAATTTCGCCAACCCTTGATCATTCGGAAATCTAGCCAAAGCAACCTGACCGATTGGCTTCGAAGCGCCGTTACTAAATCGAGCGAACATGACTCCTTCGCTACTAATTTCAATGCCAGTCAAATTTCCGGACGGTAAACCGTCCTGAACTAAATCATTAACACTGAATGCCGAATTGAATTGAGTACCTCCAGCAAAATCAAGCTCAAAACTCAAATCTTCAACAACAAACTCCGGCGCTAAATCAATGCCATTCAAGAAAATATTACTCGGAAAGGAGCCGGTGGATAAAGGATCCTGACCATTCACATTCAATAACAATCCGGATGCGCTAAAAGTAACGGGCACTGGAGCCGGAGTCGTTCCAGCCGGCTCATAGGTCGCATCGCCTGCTGGCGTAATAATGGCATCGTTTGCGTCATAGACTGGATTGGCACCAAGAGTCACCCCTCTATCATTTAGATAAACATAGCTATCCCACTGATTAGCACCAGTTTTTCGATAATAGGTGCTTAATGTATGAGGATTACCTTGCGAATCGTAAATTGTCGCCGAAGTAACATTATTGAATGAATCCGGATTGCTTGGGTCGAACGCCGCAGTTGGCGCTAAATCTCCGGCATTGAGATTGATTTTCATATCGACGGATTCCGTAGCACGCGGTAAACCTTGACTGGTATCAACCTGCAAAGCTTGAAACACGCCTTGGCTAAAGCCTTCTTCAATGGTTTCGCCATTGGGCTTGAATGCCATCAAATAACGCCCTCGATCATCGACAACAAAACCCTCTTTATTTAGCTGAAAGGCTCCATTTCTAGTAAAATTAGTCGGCTGCGGATCATTTACATTATTTGCCAATGTAAAAAAGCCATTGCCGCTAATCGCAATATCCAGGCTATTTTCAGTAAAATCAATATTACCTTGAGTAAATTGCTGAGCAACCTCGGTCACTTTGACGCCAGACCCAGGCTGAGTCTTCGCCACGCCACCCAAGCTCGTTGCATACACATCCGCAAACTCGGCTCGCGATTTTTTAAAACCCGTCGTATTGGCATTGGCAATGTTATTACCGGTAGTTTGTAAATCGCTCGACGCGGCTCTCAAGCCGCTTAATCCTGTCGCAAAACTCATGATCGCTCTCCTGATGAAATAACGCTAAAAAATCCGTCTGACATCGTTGAATCTCACCGAGTCAAGACCGTTTAAACTTAATTGAATGCCGTTACTGCCATTACCCAATGTGACGCTGTTGACGCCTGCGTTGACATAGGTTTCTAGCGCAGTGTTTTTATTATCGATACTCGCGCTGGCTTTGATTCGATAGACACCGGGATTGGCAAAAGTCCCGTCATCCAATTGACCATCCCATTCAAACTCGACATTACCGGCCGATTGCCGCCCCAGATTGAGCTGCTTGACCGTGACACCGTTACGATTTTGAAATTCGACGATGAGATTATCGGTAGGTCCGGTCAATGCGACCTCCCCTTTCATGTTGTCATTGAGTGAAAATACGCCTTCCGAACCGGGTATCAGCACCGACCGACCGACTAAGCTGGCTGCCTGTAGTGCTTGATTCGAACTGATCGAACCGGCAAATTCGGCGAACGATTTTTGCAAATCTTGAATCCCGCTGACGGTGCTGAACTGCGCCATTTGCCCCAAAAAATCGCCGTTTTCCATCGGTTTGGTGGGATCCTGATGAGTCAATTGGGTGGTCATCAATTTCAAGAATTGTTCCTGCTCTAACGATTGCTTTTTTACAGGAGTATCTTCAACCGTTCTAACACCCAGATTTTTTAATGCGTCAAAGTTGATGGACATTGGCTTCTCCTTTTATTGGCCTATTCGTAAAGTCTGCAATACCAGTTCCTTCGCGGTATTAAGCACTTCGACATTATTTTGATAAGAGCGTGAAGCCGACATCATATTGGCCATCTCTTCGACGATATTGACATTGGGCTTATAGATATAGCCGGATTGATCGGCCATCGGATGATTCGGCGCATACTCCATGACCGTTGGCGCCTGACTTTCGACCACGCCCAACACATTGACCTTGCTCGCGGCATTTTGCTTATCCATGATATTTTTCAATTCCGCCGCAAATACCGGTTGCCGCGACTTATAGGTTTGATCGATGCTGCTGCTAACGCTATTGGCGTTGGAAATATTACTAGCGACTAGATTCAATCTCAGCGATTGGGCATTCATGCCGCTACCGGAAATATCGAAAATACTGAATGAACTCATGATTACTCTCCTTTAATGGCCGACGTTAAACCCGAAAATTTACCGTTTAGAAAACGCAAACTGGCTTGGTATTGCACAGCATTCTCGGCATACTTGGCCTGCTCGACATGACCTTCTACAGTATTGCCGTCCAACGAAGCCTGATTCGGAATGCGATACATCATGGAAGCGCCCAAGAGCGTATTGTTTGCCGAGATATGTCCGGTCTGTGTACGCTCCATCGGCAACGCATCCGGTATCGCGGTTTTTAAAACCGATTGAAAATTAAGGTCTCGCGCCTTATAGCCTGGAGTATCGGCATTGGCTAAATTGGAGGCAAGTACCTCCCCCCGTTTTTCGCGCAATGCCAATGCTTGGGGATGAACGCCTAATGCTTTATCGAAATTAATTGTCATGATAGTAGCCTCTCACACTTGTTGCTTATGAAATAAGCACATCGTATGCCATAGGCTATTTCTACTGACTTATCTTTGACTTACAAATAAGGACGTCAATTTTTTCACGCCGCCGGCAAATCCGAGCGGCAATATCTAACCGCCGGTCTTATAGGTGAAAGGTGAAAGGTGAAAGGTGAAAGGTGAAAGGTGAAAGGTGAAAGGTGAAAGGTGAAAGGTGAAAGGTGAAAGGTGAAAGGTGAAAGGTGAAAGGTGAAAGGTGAAAGGTGAAAGGTGAAAGGTGAAAGGTGAAAGGTGAAAGGTGAAAGGTGAAAGGTGAAAGGTGAAAGGTTGCCAACCCCTTGAATGTATTGTCAAGCTATTTTTCAATTAGACGAGCCTTGCCATTAACCTTAAACCTGACAAAGCAGAAAACTAAGGCTATGTTCGCGTTAATAGTTGACACCCATTTGAACTCAAAGTCAGCAGAAACCAAAGGATATAGCTATAAATAACTTGCTTTTTTCAATATTGAGTGGATTGTTGAAAGGAGGGTACGGTTGCTCGATTGACAGGTGTCGGCGGCAGGGAAAGCCGCCGTCAAGCCTACATGGACGTATTTACGGCGTCCTGTCAGGCGAGTAATCGTACCCTCTTCCACGCTCAGTGTATTAGAAAGCAATCACTGACTATTTCCTAAATGGTTTATTTAGTAGGAAAGAGAACCGCTTCAACTGCTAACGCGAACATAGCCAAAACTAAACGCAAGTAAGTAATAAAATATGCGACTGCCAATTTTTCACCGGCGCATCAGCCGATTTTTCGATAATACCGGCCGCGTTCGCCGCGCACCGTTTCAAATCCGGATACCGAGGCAGGCAACACTTCGCTGCTGCTCAAAAAAAGAAATCCGCCCGGTTCGATAGCTTGCGACATGCGCGTTAAAATATCTTGCTTCATGGCATCGGAAAAATAAATTAATACATTCCTGCAAAAAATCACATCGAAGCGCCCTAATACCGAAAAAGGCTTAAGCAGATTAAATTGCTGAAATCTTACTCGGGCGCTAATTTCAGGCTTAACGCGAAACCCCTCATCAATCGGTACAAAAAAACGCTTTTGCCGCATAACATCGATTCCCCTAGACAACGCCGCCGCGGAATACACACCCTGTCTAGCTTGCCTAAGCACGGTTTCCGAAATATCGGTTCCTACAATACTCACCGACAATGATTTGCCTTGGTTTTTGATCATATCATCGACGCACATGCTGATTGAATAAGGCTCCTGCCCAGAAGAACAAGCCGCCGACCAAATTTTAATCGTGCTCCGTTTGACCGCTAGGGACGGCAAAACGGCTCCAGCCAATTCGGCAAAATGACTTTCATCACGAAACCAAAACGTTTCGTTGGTCGTCATCGCCTCAATGACTGCTACCTTGATTTTTGAAGATGCATGAGACTCGCTTTGCAGTACGACAATCAGATCGGCAAACGAACTCAATCCGAATCGCGGCAGCAGTCCGAACAAACGATTTCTCACTAAATATTGCTTACTATCGGACAAAACAATGCCACATGCTTGCACGAGAAACTGCTGAAAATATTTAAATTCCTGTTGCGTCATTTCCATGGGTTACTTTCCGAATAAGCACTCATCCCTCATTAGAAAAGGGCCTTATAAAATCAAAAATCCTTAACATCCTTATTTCCCCAGTCGCCGGCAGACGCTTTTCTAGGTGGAATTTGAACGCTTACACCCAAATTTGGCGAATCAAGCATAACGATTAAAATGCGCTAATCGACCCGACCACTTAGTTACTGATCTTTTGAGACATGAAAAACCTGCAAACGTTTTTGAATGGTTTTGACCAGTTCGTCCGGCTCGAATTTCGCCAAAAATTCGTCGGCACCAACCTTCTGCACCATCGACGAATTAAACACTCCGCTCAGCGAAGTATGCAATACCAAGTAGATATGCTTCAATTTAGGGTCTTTTTTGATCTTAGTAGCCAACGTATAACCGTCCATGCGCGGCATTTCCACGTCGGAAATAATCATCGCATAATAGTCCTCCAAATCAACATCATTCTGAACCAACTCCGACAAATGCTCCCAAGCTTCCAAGCCGTCTTTCAACACATCGTATTGAAGATTGAGCTGATCGCAAACTTTTTTGATTTGATTTCTGGCAACCATTGAATCGTCAACGATCAATACTCGATCGCCGGCACCCGACACATCTTTATCGATCGCCTCATCACTGGCTTGTTCGCGTAAACCAATGACCTCCTTCATAACCTTTTCAACATCAATTACCTCTATCAAGTCGCCCTCGACCTCGGTAACCGCCGTTAAATAACCTTCCCGGCCTAAACCCGAAGGCGGTGCTTTCACCGAACCCCAACCGATATTAATGATTCTATCCACCGACCCCACTAAAAAGCCTTGTATGGTTCTGTTGTACTCAGTGACAATGACATAAGACTTCTCGTCGCGGTCAATCGGCCTCAAACCGATCGCCATTGACAAGTCCAAAACAGGAATCGTCTTTCCTCGCAAATGCGCGACGCCGCAAATCACCGAATGCGATTTCGGAATTTGCGTCAGAGACGGGCATTGAATCACCTCTTGAACTTTAAACACATTGATGCCAAATCGCTGGCGCCCGCCAAGCTTAAACAGCAATAACTCAAAGCGATTATGCCCTGCCAGCTGAGTACGCTGATCGACCCCATCTAAAATTCCAGCCATTGACATCAACTCCGATAATAATTAATTTCTAATCCAAAACAGTTTGTATTGAAACGCAAACCAAGACCAAATTGCACGCATAATTAGACTTCACGCTGCAAAAACATTAAAAATGCCAGTTGAGCGGCGAAAAACAGACATAATCGTTGTAACTATTCAGTCCCCCGGCAATTATTGTTCCCTCGCGCTAGGCGATCCGCGTAGGGTACGCTGTACGTACCATGGTAAACCCGCGATATTCATATGCCAACCGAACCGCCAGGGCACCGCTTTGGTACGCGCAGCGTACCCTACAATTTATGTATAACGATGAGCGCTCTTCGTGGAAACGATAGGGGGGATGCGAATAATCACCAATCGTCAATGCCCCACAACCCCACAACACATGCCTAAATAAAGATAAGGAATATGCACAAAATAACTTATACAAGTAGTAGGCTTTGTGGCGGTTTGGTGACTCGCTTGACAGGATGCCGTGAATACATCCATGTAGGCTTGACGGCGGCTATCCCTACCGCCGACACCTGTCAATCGAGCCACCAAACCCCCTTCCGACAGTTGTCTAAGTTATTTCATGCTCGTTCCTAAGCGAGAAGTATAACCTCATTCAACAATCACCGCCTCCTGACCATAGAGAAGAATTATCCTAAAAAGAGCAGTTGGCATGTGTTGTAGACCGTTCGCGCTGAGTAAAGTCGAAGTATGAAGGGTCTACAACACTTTCACCGGCCTGGTGAAGCCTCAAACTACCGTTCACCCTTCGACAGGGCTCTCCTGAGCGTAGCCGAAGGGGCTCAGGGCGAACGGTAGTTTGAGGCTCTCAACTGCTCTTTTTAGAATTATAATCAATTTCGATCAAACTTCTTTGATAAATAATTGGCACTATTCCTGCTTGCTCCATAACAACGCCATAAAACCGACAGAACACCATGATCATCAAACTACTCGTTGTTCTAATCGCACTGCTCGCGGCGAGCCATAGCGGTTTCGCCGCACCGCGTTATCAAACGCATGCATCGATCTATCAAACTGTGACCCATTTTATTACCGGTCAACTCGGGGAATCCGCCGACTACGACATTCAGATTTCGCCGCTGGATAAGCGTTTGAAATTACCAAAATGCGCCGACCAATTAACCGCCTTCACCGCACATAACGAACGGCTTCAAGCCGGACGATTCTCGGTCGGCGTACGCTGTAGCGAGGGACCGAAACCCTGGTCGATTTACACCACCGGCTCATTAAAAATCATGCAAGACGTATTAATCCTGACTCGGCCGGTCAGCCGCGGTCAGATTTTGACACGTCAAATGCTCGCCATCGAAAAACGCGACCAAGCCCGTCTTAGAGGCGGCTATTTCAGTCGAATCGAGTCCGTCGAAAACAAACAATCGTTACGCAATCTGCCGGCAGGATCCGTCATTACTTTTAACAATATTACAGATGCGGTCTTGATAAAACGCGGAGAAAGAATAACCATTAGCGCCTCGTCGCCCGGCTATAATGTACGCATGCAAGGTAAAGCCATGATGGATGGCACAAAAGGTCAATCGATTCGCGTAAAAAACGTTTCATCCGGTCGCACGATTACCGCCACAGTGATCAAGCCCGGCTTAGTTTCCATTATTCAATAATTTAAAGTCATGACGCTAAATAAATTGGTAACATTGCCGATAATAATACTGAAACCAATTATTTGAGGAATTTGTCATGGCTATCGACCCCATTGCAAGCCGTATACCGAGCGCAACAACAACCAAAAGCCCGGCAAAGCCCGGCATTGAAACCGGCGCCGCAAAAGTTCAAGCGAAACCAAACAACGACCGCATTGAAATTACCGCCAATTCCGGTCAAATAAAAAGAGCATTAGACACAGCAGCAAGTCTTCCGGTAGTCGATAACGAACGCGTTGCATCAATAAAACAAGCACTGGCTGAAGGAACCTATGCCATCGACCCGGAACGTATCGCGCAAAAAATTAGTCAATTCGAATTATTGAGCACCGAGGACAGTCCATGAGCCTTATTAGCCAAACATTTCCCATCGCTGAAAAACTCATTGCGAATGGCTTATCATTAACGGAACAACTTTATCAAGCACTGCAACAGGAGTCGACTACGCTAAAGCAGTCTGCGCTTACCGAAACGCTCGATGAAATAACCCGCCAAAAACAACCCCTCGCTCAAGAACTCAACCTGTTTGCCAAACAGCTTGCGCAAATACTCGAAACGGAAAAATTACCCAACACCCCAGCAGGCCTAAGCGATTATTTAGAGCGCGCCATACAGGCAGGATTCGATACGTCCAAAACAGCCGAAAACTGGACAACGCTCATTAAAACGACCGAAAAATGCCAATTACTCAACGAACAAAACGGAGCATCTGTTGAAATATTACTACGTCATACTCGACAATCGCTGAACATCCTTAAAGGAAAGCCGCAAACGACCAATACCTACGGACCTGACGGCAACACCAAGTCGGACTTATTTTCCGGCACCTTATTTTCAGTATAATCCGGTGTTTCGATTCAACCGAACCGTGCCATGCCGGATACGTTACATCAACTCTTTAGTACAACACGCCCCCCCAAGAAATCGGGAATATCAAAAACGACGATAGTCCCAATTTTCTAACCGATCCGAAGCGGATTTACTCCCCGTAGAGTCGAACGGGAAATCATTAGAAATCAACGAAACTTATACCTTTCACACTTCAAATTTCGGCAATGCCCGAGGAGGCGCCGGGGTGTTCGACAAAGGCTTTGCCAGCATGGAGCTGGCACAGAGCCTACAGGGACGTATTCACGGCGTCCTTTGACGGACACCCCGGCGCCGAATTTTGATATACGATGGGTATAATTAGAAAGTTATGATAAAATTCGGTATCGAAGCCCCGGTAGCTCAGCTGGATAGAGCGTCCCCCTCCTAAGGGGAAGGCCGCAAGTTCGAATCTTGCTCGGGGCGCCAATTAAATCAAAAACCTGAATGCGCCCTACTCCCTTTATACTCAAAAACGACTACCTTTATGAAGCAACGGGGCGTAGCTAAAGAGAATGACAGCCCCACCCTGCACATAAATCCCTTAGCCCATTAGCTTTGCTCAACTGCTCTGGATAATTTAAACAGAGATTCACGACGTCTTTTAACAAACACCTCGGCGCAAAATATTGCTTTGCGATGGTTATAGCGACTGTCTAGCCTAGCAGACTAAGCCACCAACCTGAACACTCCCACAATCAACCCACCCAAGCCCAACAAAGCCCCAGCGCATCAACACTTTGATTTCTTGGTGCAACGCCATGATTTCCTGATGTTGTAGCTCAAAACGCTTATCCACTTGCTCAAAACGTTTCTCCATTTGCTTGAAACCTTCCAGCATCAATTCCCGCTGATGCTTCAACTCTTCTTCGACGCGAACAAAGCGCTCCCGCAATTCCAAATCATAACGCACCATTCCGCTCTTGCTTTCCATCCGTTCCGTCAATACTCGCTGGACGATCGCTTCGATTTGTTCAACATCTTGTTCCGCCAAAGCCATAATCCCATTCCTCATGGTTAATCTTAACGTGTCCGACTATACACTCCTCGCTTTATCTAGCGAAACGTACACCTTGCGCACTTCAAATTTCGGCAGAGCCTAAAGGCACCGAGGACACGGTCTCTCACCTAACACTAGGTGAATAACCAGCATTACTTTTTATTCTTACTCCCTTTTGATTGAAAAACCGTCTAAGAATAAAAGGCATGGAATGCGTCTATCGAGGATCGCCGTTCACCCAGCACCTAAATTATCCCAGATAGTTAACAAAACCAATGGACCATGGAATTTAGGTGCGGGGTAAACCCTGCCATGGGGGCTTGACGGCAGTGCTCGAACGCCAAGGATGGCGTGCATTAGGGCAATGCAGGAGCAATTGCCGAGGAACAAAAACCTGCCCTGCTGCCGACATCCTCGCTAGCCACACCCCATACCTTCATAAAGTTAACCATTTTTTGAGTATAAGATGGGGGTAGTTGCTGGTTTCACGTCGGTCCTCGACAGGCACTTTTTCTAAACTCCGAGAACATGTTGAAACTGAGAGTTTCTGTTAAAACGACGACCGGTTAGCTTTACTCAATTGCCGGGCAACCTTATAAAGTAAATCTAAATTAAGGTATGTCAGCTGTCCTTGTTGAGCCCATTTAAACAACTGAGTCAGGCTACTACGACTTCGGGCGTCTAAACCGCTAAGGTTCAATGTCGCTTCTTCAGGTTGACGCTTAACGCAAGTATGTTCTGGTGTTTGGTTGGTTTCAAGCGACGGAGTGTGCCACAAGCGTTCCGGCGGCAACAACTTGGCTTGCTTAAATAGACGTTTCTCCAACGGACCTAAGCCGGTCTGTTGAATAAGATCTTCCAGCCGATCGGCTATCAAAACCTCTTGATGTTCATTAACCAACAGTTGCTGACTCTCCTTGTTAACAACTTTGGTTACTTTGGGTTGATTGCGGTGTAACAACCAAGTTCCAAGACGTTCGCCATAAAGCGTCAAACAGGTTTCAGGGATATCGGGATTGTTGGCTTGGCGTACTTGAGCTAAACAAGTCACATCAACCTGAAGATCAGCCTGACCGGTTCGTTCCAGAACACGGGTTTCAACAGACCCAAAATGGCCGATGGGGCCGGTTGCGATCCAGTTAACCAATCCTTCGCGATATGTAAGCTGTTGACTGTACAACCAATCGAGGAGGGTTTGCCGCAAAGCATCAGCCAAGGGCAAGGAGGCTTCGCCCGAAGGCAACGATGTTAACTTAGCGCAAGCAGGCGACTGACTTTTACCGGCAGAATGCAGAAGACGCAACCATGGCATATCTGATGAAAGCATGACATGATCGATCTTGTGAAGCGTATAGGTTACAGCCTCCTGACCGGTTGCACCGGACGCGGCGTCATCGGGAGCCATAGACCCTGAAAAGACCATCGTAGAACATTCAACCGCCCTCTCATCGAACAAACCGTCAGATTCGGCCAACGGCAGACTTGGCGGCCAATCCCCTATAGTAGCCCAGGAATTGCTAACGAGGGTAAGATGCAATCCAAGCGGACTTATAGCATCATCGGGTAAAAGATCAACAGCCATATCCAATTGCAAAATCCGACTGCATCCCTGACCCAAAAGCCGGAACCGAATAGGAGTTACCTGACCACTCGTGACCCGACTAGTCAGACTAACGCTAGGCAAGCAACTCGCCAGGAACTCTTCATCTAGCCTCAGCACCGAACAATGGCTGGACGGACCTCCCCGGCCCTGATTAGCCTCTACGTTTGAGTCTGTATTCATCGATTTTACTCCCTTTTGATTGAAAAACCGTCTAAGAATAAAAGGTATGCTGTGTGTCTATCGAGGACCGCCGCGACCCCATCCATGGGGATTTGACGGCAGCGATCGAACGCCAGGGATGGCGTGAATGCGGGTTTTGCATGGAGCAAAAATCTGCCCTGCTGCCGACATCCTGGCTAGCCACACCCCATACCTTCATAAAGTTAACCCATTTTTTGAGTATAAAGGGAGTATGCTCCAATTAGGATTCAAATTATAACAGATAGGACTTATACCCATCGCAGATCAAAATTCGGCACCCAGGGCAAACGCATTAAAACACTATAGAAAATCAAATAGTTAAAATATTCCTTTTTTCCTGGTTAACCATAAGATTTAGTTTGAAACCTAAATAAGGCTTTGTGTCGCTATCGCGACGCTTATGTGTAGTCGGTTCGCGGACCGACAACCGCGATACTTTTCTTTGCTTGTCCAAAGAAAAGTATCCAAAAGTAAAGACACCCGGAGGCCGCTGCATCCTGCGCGCTGACGATTTTGCCGAGGGTTTTCGGAAGGGCTATCCCTAGCCCTCACTGCCATTAAGTTAAGGATTTTTCCGTTCGCCCTGAGCCTGTCGAAGGGTGAATGGAAAAATCCTGGGTCGATAAGTTAAGCCGTCCATGGTTCGACAGGCTCACCACGAACGGCTTAACTTAATGGCAGTGATCCCTTGCCCTCCGAAAACGAGCGGCATCCCTACCGCTCCCCGGCAAAATCGCCAGTGCTCGGCGCGGCCTAACGGGGCCCAGGGAGGGGTACCATAAGTTAAGCCGAATTGACTAAGCGTTCTAAGTAACAGGATAACATATTGATATATTGATTATTTTAATGCGTTTGCCCTGATTCGGCACCAGGGTGTCCGTCAAAGGACGCCGTGAACCCAGCACCTAAATTATCCAAGATAGTTAACCATAGCCAATGGGCTATGGAATTTAGGTGCTGGGTGAATACGTCCATGTAGGCTCTATGCCAGTTCCATGCTGGTCCCTCACCTAGCGTTAGGTGAGGGGCCGCACACCCTGACGCCTCCTCAGGCACTGCCGAAATTTGAATTGCGAAAAGTATAACCAACTCCTTATTGATCGAAAAGCTATCTACTCCCAGTTTGAAGATTCTCACAGAGTTTAGTATGTTGTGTATGCCTATCTAGGAACGCCGTAAACCCATCCATGGGGGCTTGGCGGCAGCTCCCTGCTGCCAACATCCTCGCCAAGCACACCCCACACCCTTTTTGATCCCCAAATTGGGAATTGCTGGGGAATTACTGCTGGGGTTCTCAACAACTAACTTTGTTGCGATAATTAGCCATGATCAGCTCTCGTTTGAGCCGCCTAATTGGGCTACTCCCTTTATACTCAACAATTATATAAAGGTATGAGGTGTAGCTAGCGAGCTTGTCGGTCATAGGGATCGCTGCCGTCAAGCCCCCATGGATGGGTTTGCGGAGATCCTCGATAGACACATCCCATTCCTTTTATTCTTAGACGGTTTTTCGATCAAAAGGGATTAGGGCCTCCTTTCCTGTTTAAATAACCAAAAAGTTGAAATTCTCATGGATTCAGTATTTGTAATTAAAGATATACTTACCACCGAGCAAGTGGCATCAATATGCAACAATCTTAAGCAAGTTGAATTTGATGATGGTAAAGTCACTGCCGCCGGCATGGCTAAAGCAGTTAAAAATAATCAGCAAGTAATGGTGGATAAAGTCCCAGATTTGATGCCTTTGTTGTCCAAAGTCATTATGGCTAATCCGTTATTCAATGCTGTGACCATGCCCCGCGCCATCGTCAATGTCATGCTAAGCCGCTATCAGCCCGGTATGGAATATGGGACTCATACCGACTCCGCCATTATGCCCGGAGGCAATCGAGCCGATATTTCGTTTACTTTATTTTTATCCAGTCCCGATGCCTACGAGGGCGGTGATTTGGTACTAGAAACCGCTTTAGGCGAGCAACGCATAAGGCTAAATGCGGGCTCGCTGATTCTTTATCCGACCGGTGAATTACATCGCGTTAGCCCTGTTACACGAGGCGAGCGTATTGTCATTGTGGGATGGATACAGTCGCGCATACGCGATTCCCGCAAACGCCAGATCCTGCTGGACCTCGACAGCGCTCGTAAACAATATCTCGAAAAAGTCGGCCATGACCGCACGGTTGATATAATGTTAAAAACCAGTATGAATTTACGCAGGATGTGGGATGAATAGGACAACCATAGGCTTTAAAGCGCCAACTTAAGGAAGGAACGCGTCATTCCGCCGCTATCATCGCGCATTAAACGGCCAGCAAGACATGTTGTTGCCGCTTTGTATCGATGACTATGTTAGTCAGAATAATCCAGTGCGAGCCATTGATGCCTATGTCGATACGTTGGAATTGTATGCCTTAGGCTTCAAAAACACCGAACCGGTCATCGGTGCCGGACAGCCGGCTTATGGCCCGGCGGCGTTATTGAAGCTGTATTTGTATGACTATTTGCAAGGTATTAGCAGTAGCCGTAAATTGGACGAGAGACCACCCGCAATAACGCCAGTAAGAGGCGAATTTAGCCTGATGATGTTGACCTACAACCTCACGCGCCTACTCACGATTCCCGGAGCTGACACGCTGAGGGATTATTATGCCCAGATACCAGGAAATATACTAAAAAATGTGGAAATATGGATAAAAGATGACGGATTTTTGCTGGTTAGCTTAAATAAAAACGATGCCATAGGCAGCAAAACCTGAATTTTCAAAAAATGCCGCGCCGGGCCCCTGGAAACCGCTGGCTCTATGTGATTCGTAGTGGGTAATGCAATAATATAGCCATGAACAGTGAAACTTTATTCAGCATGGCTTTAGGCCTGCAACCTCCTTGGCAGGTCAAAGCTGTGACCTTTTCTACAGATGAATTGGCCCGTAGCGAACTTCATCTGCATATCGATTTCGTGACTGGCTCGCGCTTCTTAGACGACGCGAATAACCTCTGTCCAGTGCATGATACCGTAGAGCGGCAATGGCAACATTTGAGCTTTTTTGAACACACCTGTTACCTCCATTGTGCGGTGCCGCGCATTACCACGACCGATGGCAAAGTCCGTACTGTTGACGTTCCTTGGCACGGCAGGCAGTGGTTTTACCCTGTTATTCGTAGCCTTAGCGCTAGCTTGATTGAGCGGGAAATGCCGGTCAACCGAGTCGCCGAGATACTGAAGGTCAATCCACAGCGCATCTGGACTATCTTTAATCACTGGATTAGCAAGGCAAAAGCAGCCGATGATCCGAGCACGATAACCAAGCTGGGCGTCGATGAAACCTCGACCAAAAAAGGCCATCATTACGTTACGCTGGGCGTTGATTTGGATGAAGCCCGCGTAATTCATGTCACCGAAGGTAAGGGTAAGGCAACGCTGCAAAGTATTCAGCAACACCTTGAAGATAAAGGTGTTGATAAAGAACAGGTGGAGCAAATCAGCATGGATTTGTCACCGTCATTTATTGCCGGTGCTGCCGAATCATTCCCGTCTGCACAAATTACCTTTGACCGATTCCATGTTGTGAAATTATTGAACGAGGCCATGAATCAGGTGCGCATTGCCGAACGCAAAGAGCATGATGCTCTGAAAGGCCACAAATACACTTTTCTAAAGAACCGGGAAAACCTATCCGACAAAAAAGAAAAAGAGCTGGATGAACTGATACAACTGTACCCCACGCTGGGCGAAGTTAACCGCTTAAAAGTGCTATTCAATGATCTCTGGGAAATGCCCGACAAACCGACAGCGGAGGCTTTTTTGAGGCAATGGTGCGATGCGGTGGACGCAGCCAAAATTCCAGCGTTTATCAAGTTCGCCAACACAGTTCGAGGACATTGGTCGGGAATTGTGCATTTCGTGGAATCACTCATTAGTAACGGCATTCTTGAAGGCATCAATAGTAAGATTCAGCTGGCTAAACGGCGAGCCAGAGCGTATCGCAACATCAACAATTTCATTAATATGATTTACTTCCTATGTGGAAAGTTGAAATTTGATTACCCACTGTATTTCACATAGAGCCAAACCGCTTGGGTTTGAAATACTTTCACAGTCTCTCAAGCTTGAGAACGAATAAAACGTGTCATACCAGGACCTGGTTTATTAGCCAATGAGCGCCGGACGATGAGAACAAGGAAGATATCAAATGTAAGACCTGACCCCGATTCCTTTTGACCCCGATTTCTTTGCGATTCCTTTTATTTGAGATAGCGCAGGGAGGCAATCACCAACCCAACGCCGGTGGCAATAAAGCCGAGCAACCAAAAAAATTGCTGATCGTGACGCTTGAGTAGTTCGTCAAAGCGTTTGTCCATGCTGGTCTGTATCGCTTCAAAACGTTTATGTACTTGCTCAAAACGCTTGTCTACTTGCTCAAAACGCTTTTCCACCTGCTTAAAGCTTTCAATCATTAATTCCCGCTGATGCTTCAACTCCTCTTCGACTCGGATAGTCCTTTCCCGCAAATCCAACTCATAGCGCACATTAGCGTTGCTGATCTCCGACGCTTCGGATATCGCTTTTTTTATTAACCACTGAATGTGATCAATATCATCTTGTGCTAAAGCCATTTTCAATAACCTTTGCTATCGGTTTACAAACGCCTGAAACTAAAACATAACCGATCAAAACATGAAGTCTGTATTTTTATAGCAAAAATCCGATTGCTAGAAGACCTGCCTCCTTCAATCTTCAGTCTCCCAAGATAATGCAACATTTCAAGACCTGAGTCTAATTTCCTGACAAATAATTCGTACCTGACCCCAGTTATTACAGTCGATGAACTGCTCGGGATCAATGTTCAGACGGTTACAAAGGGCGTCAACAAAGTGCCTGTCCTTTTGTTTGTGCTACCTGCTAAACCATCAACCGGAATAGACCGACAATCAACCCGCTCAAACCAATCAAGGCGCCAAAACCCCAGCGCATCAATACCTTGATCTCTTGATGCAACACCATGATTTCGTGATGTTGTTGTTCAAATCGTTTATCAACTTGTTCAAACCGCTTATTCATCTCTAATTGCATGACTTCAAAGCGCTTATCCAATTGCTCAAAACGTTTATCCACTTGCTCAAAACGCTTATCCACTTGCTCAAAACGTTTATCCACTTGCTCAAAACGCTTATCCACTTGCTCAAAACGCTTATCCACTTGCTCAAAACGTTTCTCCATTTGCTTGAAGCCTTCCAGCATCAATTCCCGCTGATGCTTCAATTCTTCTTCCACACGAACAAAGCGCTCCCGAAGTTCCAAGTCATAGCGCACCGTTCCGCTCTTGCTTTCCGTTCGTTCCGCCAACACCCGGAGGACGATCGCTTCGATTTGTTCAATATCTTGCGCCGCCAAAGCCATAATAGTTTCCCCTTGGTATATCTTAATAGTTCGGATTATACCATTCCTCAAATGCGAATTAAGAGCTAACTTTTTCCACTTTAAATCATTTAGGATTTCGTGATAAATAACATCCTGGAACTATGAGCTTTGTTGAGGGTTCGGTAACTCGCTTGACAGGACGCCGTGAATACGTCCTTGTAGGCTTGACGGCGGCTTTCCCTGCCGCCGACACCTGCCAATCGAGCTACCGAACCCTCCATAAAATAAGGAAGTTATTTTCGACCAAATCCTTACTTCGGTTGGCCACTGCTCTGTATTGAGAAACGATCTAACATAACCCGGCATTGGGCGAAAACAACAAAATGCATTCTTTCATCAAGGTAGAACAGCCAGTTACCCGACTGCCCCCTCACAAATCCCGGCGTGCGGAATTACCGCACCGGGCTTTTCAAAATTGCTCGCTTTGCACTGACGCGATGTTTCCTTGATTCCTAGAGAGCATGGCATATGCGCGGTTTGGCAAGTCCAAAATACGTGATCAGTTCCTTAAATCCTATCCAGTTGTAGCTCTTGCGTTGACTACGCCGATTGAGCGTCCCAAATAGGAGTTGAGTCACGTAATACACAAACCGATTAAGACTTCGGTATATGTCAATGATTTTGAGACACCCATAATAAAAAATTAGTGTAGATTGTGAGTTTAGTTTTCCTGGTCGAGAGCCTCATTTGCCGTCCGTGAAGGGGGCGGGTTAATCCAAGCGGCTTCAGGTACGGCTTGGGCATGGGGTTGGCGGTTTTTGAAGCGTTCCGGATTGCGCTCGAATGCGGCATGCAGGACTTGCGTGCGCTGCGTAACTATCTCGACGGCTTGGCCGCTGTGAACGCTGGCCGGGGTTAACAGTGCAATGCCGGAGTGATAGTGGTCATGGTTGTACCAGTCGAAGAACGTTCCGCAAAAGCTTCTGGCATCTTCGATAGCGCCGAATTGAGCCGGAAAGCCCGGTCGGTATTTCAAGGTCTTGAACTGCGCCTCGGAATACGGGTTGTCGTTGGAGACATGGGGCCGTGAATGGGTTTTGGTCACGCCCAGGTCAGCCAGCAGTTGCTCGACGCCTTTGGAGGTCATACTGCTGCCGCGGTCGGCGTGAATAGTCAATTGGCCTTCACGGATAGTTTGCCGAGTACAGCTTTCGCCAATCAGTCGCTTAGCCAGCTCGGTGGATTCGCGGTGCGCTACCATCCAGCCGACCACGCAGCGGCTGAAAATGTCGATAATGACGTAGAGGTAGAAATACGTCCATTTGGCCGGGCCTTTGAGTTTGGTGATATCCCATGACCATACTTGGTTGGGCGCAGTGGCGAGTAACTCGGGCTTGGTGTAGTTGGGACGACGAAGCTGGTTGCGGCGCTCGCGCACTTCCTGGTGGCGCACCAGGATGCGATAGAGGGTGCTGATGGAGCACAGGTAAACGCCCTCGTCGAGCAGCGCCGCATAGACCTGATAAGGCGAGCAATCCATGAAACGCTCGCTGTGCAGATGCGCCAGGACGTGTAGCTCTTCGTCCGTACTCAGTGCCAGCGGCGGGCGCGGACGTTCGACCGGCCACGAAGAGCGATCTTGTTGTGCGCGATAAAACGAGGCACGGTTGAAGTTGAGCGCCTCGCAGGCGGCCTTAACGCCAACTCACGGCTGAGTTCAAGCGTGGCCTTCATGATGCTCTCCCGGTGTGGGCTGGAATCTCGCACAAGCCCAGCAGTTGCGAAAGTTTTTTTTGGACATCGATGATACGCTCCGCCTGTGTTAGGCATGCCTGCAAACGCTGAATTTCGGCTTGCAGACGAGCATTTTCAGCGGCTAACGGATTCTTGTCCGAAGGTTTGCGGCCACGCGGCTTGGATAGACCGGCGCGGATGGCCTGCTCACGTCCCTGCGCCATTTGCTGAGATGTGAGGAATATAATCCCTCTGTGCGCAGCAACTTGCCGATGCAGCCCGGTTCGCTACACGCATCAGCCTGGGTCAAGATGCGCTCTTTGTATTCGGCGGTAAACGTGCGGCGGGCGGCCTTTTCAAGCACTTCGCTGGTGATGCGGGAAGTGTTCGCGAACCGAGACACTCTCGAACTGCCGGGCGTCTTGCGTGTCCATACCGTTCGCCGCGGCATGAGGAATAGCTTGTACGGTTGTGTCAGTCATGAGATTTTCTCCGAAAATGTTCCCTAATTAATGCATGGGGCGGTGTCTCAGGTATATTGACACAGAGGGCTTTGTGTTACGTTGCCCCGGTATGGGTTCCCACGGTGGGCGTGGGTTCCGGCATGGCTTCGTCAAGCAGAGCTTGACGGTAGGCGTTCCCAAGCCAGAGCTTGGGAACGAGGAACGGTAGGCGTTCTCAAGCCGGAGCTCGGGAACGAGGAAAGTTCCGGCTGGGGATCGAGGCATCTGGGAAGTTCGATGTCAATGGCCAACAGAATTGAGCCAGTTTTGGCCATTTAAATTGAGCCACTTTTCCAGGGTTACGATGCTTGATTTAGCTTTGATTTGAGTCGATAACTTTCCCCTCCCAGCATAAAAATGTGTGAATGATGGATGATGCGGTCGACGATGGGTACGGCGACGTTGTCATCGATAAAAAACTCGCCCCAGTTGGTGAATTCCTTGTTGGTGGTCAGGATCACCGAGCGGTATTCGTACAGCGCATTGATGAGCTGAAACAGGTTGTGCATGCCTTGTTTGTTCATCGGCAGGTATCCTAGTTCGTCGATGATCAGCACATCGAATTTGAGCAGTTGGTTGATTTTCTTTTTCAACTCGCCTTTGAGTTCGGCCAGTTCCAATACCTCCATCAAGCCTAGTGCGGTGTTGAAGCTGACCTTATAACCGGCATCAATGGCTTTCAGGCCGATGCCGATGGCCAGGTGGGTCTTGCCGACCCCGGGCGGTCCGATGAAGACCACATTGTCCCGATTGTCGATAAAGCCGAAGTCGAGCAGACTGTTGACTTCCCGTTTACTGATGGTGGTCTGAAAGCGATAATCGAACTCTTCCAGGCTTTTGAGCAAAGGAAAGCCAGCGCGTTTGCGGTTTTGCTCGATGCGCTTGGCGTTGCGCTGGCGCTGTTCATGTTCAACCAAGCTTTCGGCAAACTGCAGGTAGGAACTTTCATGGGTCTCGGCTTGGCCAAGCAAGGTCGGCAAGTGCTCGGCAATGGCCGTCAGGCACAAGCTGCGGTATTGCCTGGCAATCTGATCAATGGATGGCATGGCTCTCTCCTTGGCCAGCCGAGTGGCCATTCAGGGCACGATAACGGGCCAGCGGACATTCTTGCTTGATGGCGGCAGTGGCCTGCTCTGATGGCGGCATCGATAGGGCATCGCTGTCGTCCGAGCGTCCCACAGACTGCCGCCAGGCCTCCAGTCGTTCTTTCAGGCCGCTGGCCGTTAACCGAGGCGTGTCGATCAGTCGCGTCAGCACCGCTTCGGGAATCGCACCCTGCTGTTTGATCTGCTCGGTCAGCACCTGCTTGGCACCGGCCAGCTGGTCTTTGTAGATTTTCGGCGAGCTGGCTTTCAACAAGGCACATAGCTGAGTCACGACCGCCGGAGACGGCAGCAGTTCATGCAAGTCCTTTTCAAGCGTTTCGATGCGTAGCGACATATCTCGGTAATGATGCCGGTTCTTGATAATTTGCCCCTTTTCCAGACACACAGCATGTTCGGCGATCACTTTGTGAGTACTGAGATCGCTGATCTGGATGACGCCGTTAGCTTCATGCACGGCGACACGGGCGCATTGATACGCCATCGGTACCGAGTATTTATTGGATTGCCAGGCGATCAAGCCGGTTTTATCCGCCTTGCGGGTGATGCGGGCCTGGCTGGCGGTAGCGTCAACACAAGACGGCGTCAGGTAAGCCCGCATATGGCCTTGCTCGTTGGCCGCGTAATGTATCGCCGGTTGTTGGCCGGTGGTGCCGTGTCGCCGTTGATTGGCTATCCCGTCGAGCCAGTCGGTCATATGGGCCTTCAAAGCATCCCAGTCGGTAAAAGTCTCGCCATACAAGGCATTTTGTTTGACGTATTTGACCCCGGCCTCGACCTTGCCTTTGCTTTCCGGATCATAACCTTCACAAGCCCGAATCGTGAAGCCCGCTGCCGTGGCGTACTGATGGAAGCGCTGGTTCAAGCGCAACTCGCGAAACACTTCGCTAATGACCACCAGCTTGGTCTGATCGTACACGCACTCTTGCGGCATGCCGCCGAAATAGCGAAATGCCGCATCGTGCTGGCGAATCAGCATCTCGGTATCAATCGGCTTGGCACAGATCGAAACATGCATCAGACGCGAATACGATAGCACAAACACCATGAAATATACCGTCGTCGCCACGCCGCCAATCATCACATCGCGGAGTTCGCCGCCATCGACCTGGCATTGTTCGCCCGGCACCATGTCCAATACCGGCTCATAATAACGCGCCTGCTTAAAGCTAATCTCTTGCTTGAGAGCCTGTATATAACGCCGTACCGAACGGTCGGAAACGGCCAAATCGTCCACTTTGGCCTTCAGTTTGCGCAGCACTTTGACCGCTGACAAGCCCGGATAGGTTTGCAGCAACTGAATAATGTAGTCGCGGTAATCGTCCAGCTTCTTACCACGGGATATCTCTTCCTGCAGGGCACTAATGTCCGCAGCCGACAGCTTCAGGTATTTGCTCACGGTGTTACGGGAAATACCCAATTGACTGGCAATCTGACGCTCGGATAAGCCGTTGCCATCGTTGTATAACGCTTTAATCTGATGGATCACAATCCACTCCTTCATGACGCTCCCTGGAAAAAATTCAGGGACTCTGTCAGATTTATTGGTATAAATAAAGTCTGAAAAAGTGGCTCAAAATTGTTGGCCATTTCTGGCTCAGTTTAATTGACCATTAACATTCGAAGTCACGGTTTCGCGCATAAAAAAACCGCCGCCGGTTGCCCGGGGCGGTTTTTTGGCCCTCGTTCCCAAGCTCCAGCTTGGGAATGCCTACCTCCAAGCTCTGCTTGGCGGGTTTCCTTGCGGGTGAGTGGGTTTGGGCAGCCTTTGTGTTACGTTGCTCCGGCATGGGTTCCCACGGTGGGTGTGGGTTCCGGCGTGGCTTCGTCAAGCTGAGCTTGACGGTAGGCGTTCCCAAGCCAGAGCTTGGGAACGAGGAAAACGCATTCATTCTAGACCTGACCCCTTTTTCCTGTAGGCGTTCTCAAGCCGGAGCTTGGGAACGAGGAATCTGTCCCTGCTTAAATGGAGCAGGGGAAAAGCTAGTCAGGTATGCATATTATGATTGCACTTCAAGACCTATTCTTTAGCGCATTACTCCCTATGCATCACCCCCAGAAGGAGGTCCCTACAGAGATGTCAGGCGCAAAAGATACCCCAATTAACTCAACTTGATCCACTCCCAGATAAGCATCTACCGCTGTATCCAAAACATTTAGAACGCCAAAAGCTACAGACACTGGACCATCGATTTCCAGATCATCCACGAGCATCTGTTGCCATCCTGTTGAGCTGGCAAAATTGATTTGCGAAGAGCTACTTAGTACCCCAATCTGGCCGTCACTGATGTAATAGAAAGCGAAATCATCGTAAGTACCTGATTCATTGTTCACAAAATTCCAGTCAAAACGAATCATTTCAAGGTCTTTAGCAGAGGGAACAGTAAACTTTATGACAGCGCCATTGGTAGCTGTCGATGGAGTCAGGCTGTTTAATGTACCAGCATCCAGTCCGAGAAAGATATCAATCTCTGCGGCTTGGACATTCCTTGATTGAAGCAGGCCAAAGCTGCGCCCCTGAGTGTCAAGGGGAATATCGACATCAGCACCCTCGGCAATAAGGCTGAATTGACCTAACGATTCAAGTTCAGCAGGGATTGAAGTAAAATCAAAGATATAATGGGTCTGGGTTTGGGTCTGCCAGTATGAACCCCCTTTAACCGGATCATCTGCCATATACGAGTCGCCAACTTGCGGTGCTGGGCCAAAGCTGGGGGCTGCTTTTTCCGGGGGCGGGCCAAAGCTGGGGGCATCGCTTTTAACCGGTGGCGGCCCGAAACTGGGAGCTGCTTTTTCCGGTGCTGGGCCAAAGCTGGGGACTGCTTTTTCCGGTGCTGGGCCAAAGCTGGGGGCTGCTTTTTGCGGAGCTGAGCCAAAGTTTGAACTACTGGCTATTGTCGGGCTATTTCCAAAAAAGGCCATGTGTCACTCCTTCAGATTTATGTGTCAATAACAAAAGCCCCGCCCTTTGGATGGGACGGGGCTCTAATTTAATGGAACAGGCTTTAACCCTTCAGGTACCCGGCGTAAAGCCGGGTACCTTCGAGGCATCTCACTTTAAAAGTGGGATTAAGCGAGGACGAAGTTATCAACCGTCAGCTCGGCAGTGACGACTCCAGTCAACTGGGCAATCTGCGAAAGCTCATCAGCATCGACAATACCATCGCCAACAGCACCAACTGTATCATCCCAATACCAGACACCGGTATTACCAGCGCCATCGTCAATCAGGAAGATCAACTGGCTATCAATAGCAAAGTCAGCGTTACGTGCAGTAGCATCTGCTGAACGGAAATCTCCCGCACCATCAGCAAACTGTGTCACGATGGTTGCTGCGTCGGCCGCAACACCCGCCGTGAAGACAATGATGGTGGCATCGTCACCAATGCTAGCTTCAGTGCCTACCGCGATGAACTCATGCCCAGTGGCTGGAGCAGTGTTCGTGTTATCAACAGGCATGGCAGTGAAATCAAGGATATCACTGGCTGCTGCACCGGCTGTGAATTCAGCAATGGTGAAGATGTTGCCATCTGTACCCACCCCTTCAGCAACCGAACCAGCATTTGCGCCGAACTCAAAGGTGCTCTCGTAGAAAATACCACCGGCATCGTAGCTACCGACGAAGTTGCCACTAACAAGGATGCTGTTGAGTGAACCAACATTCTCGAACACCACCTCAGTTACCTGACCGGCTTCCAACAACTCCTGGAAGCCGGCATCGCTCTGGGCGAAACCAAGGGAAGAGCCACCGCTGACGCTGACTGAAGTCACATCACCATTCACATCACGTACGATGTCGAAGTTGACATCCTCCACGATCGGATTGGCAACGAACAACGTGGTTTCAGGGTCAAACTGGCTCAGCACCTCAAAGCTTGCTTCAACAGTGAAGTTGCTCAACACATCGAAGAATGTGCCGTCAAACGCTCCACCCGCTGCAGTTTGCAACGCGGCAACCTGGTTGTTAGCACCATCAAGATCCAGTGCCACTTTCAGATCAACCAGATCATCACTGACGATTTCAATGCGATTCAGGCCAGCCAGATCGGTCAGATCGTCGTTACCTGTTACTTCGACGGTAACAACAGAACCTGTAAGGGTACGGAAGTCTCCGGCTTCAACAGGGTCACCCGCAGCATCGATCACAGTTGGATCAACATCGAAGTCAACCAGGACAGGGTTACCGTCGGCATCGACTACAGTCGCGATACGCGCCTGCTCAGCTGTCATGGTGATGTCTTCAACCAGGCCTTCTTCCAACTGAATCTCAGTGACACCGCGAATATCAGTGATATCGTTGACGATAGAAAGCTCAGCCAGCAGCGCATCATCAACTTCCAGCGTCTGACCTGGGCCAGAGAAGGTGACGTTGTCCAGCGCGTCGAACTGCTCGTCAGTCATCAGGATACGTGCACCTGCGGCCAGCTCAATCTCGACATCAGAGATGTCCAGTACAGCCAGATCACGCAGATCGACTTCACCTTCGATGATCAACTTGCCACCGGATATCACCAGGGCACCGGCAACAAAGTCAGCTCCAACGATGTCATCTCCATCGATGGTTAGCTCGGTGTTAGCACCCAGCTCAAAGTTCCATTCAGGACGGAACTCTGCGATCAGATCAGCCGCGTTAGCCTGAGTGAAGGCCAGCGGATCTTCATTTGCATCTACAAAGCCAAGAAGACCTGCAGCAGTAGTTAGAGCAGTTAGCGCTGCAGTAACGTTTCCCGGAACAACAGGATCCGCTGCCAGAGCGGCGTTGTAAGCCAGGACCGCGGCATTAAAGCCTTGATCATTCATAGTGGCTTGCAGCGTAGCTGAGGCATTACCGGCGGAGGTCAGCAGGCTGAAGTTAGCTTCGTCAACACTGATGATACGACCCAGGTCCAGATCACCGGTGTGCTCAGAAGCATCGATCAGTGACAGGCTATCGGAGTCGATACCACCCGTACTTGCACCTTCAGTATCAAATACAGTGTTACCTGCACCGGTAAGGATCAGGCTATCTGTATCATCACCCTCGAATGCAGCTGAACCACCTGTGAAGGTGAGTGTGGCACCGCCAGTCAGGTTGTTATCAATGTTAACTACGTTGATATCAGGATCAGTGCTATCCAGTGTCTTGATGGTTACATCTGCATCACCATTGACTGTCAAGGTTGCGTCTGATGTTTGACCAGGTGTTTTTGGAACAAAGCTCAAGGTGATGGTTTGAACTGACAGATCCTGTTCAGCATTGATCACGACATCGATCAGATCGTTGCCTGTCGCTACGACATTATTGATGGTGTTGGGATCATCACCCAGCGAGTTGATGGTCAGGGTTTCGAAGCCCTGATCCAGCAGTGGTGCACCACTAATATCAACCGTACCTGTGATAGTCGCATCACCCAACAGGCTGAGACTCAGTTCAGTCAGCTTGAGGCTATCCGGTAACTCATCGTTCAGGTTCTCGAAGACCAGACCGCCGGCAACAGTTACACCTTCCAACACTTCCACATCGCGGAAAGTCGGATTAGCAAAGTTAGCGCCAGCAATAAACTCAGAAATCTGAACAACTGTATTTTCATCCAGATTACCCAGGATCTGCTCAACGTTAGTACCAGCTACCAAGGCCTGAAGCACTTCAAGATCGGTCAAATCGCTGTAGTAGGCCAGGTTCAGACCATCAACAGCAAGAGTGCCGCCCAGCGTATTGAAGTTGACCTGAGAGTCCAGCAGCACAGCAAACGCCAGCGTGACTTTAGAGCCATCGCCTTCAACCACACGGTTATGGGCCTGCGCTTCTGTGGTGAAGATCAGGTTCTGATCTTCGGCCAGCACAAAGCTGAAGCCCTGCGTTTCGCCGGTCAGTTCATGAAAATTATGCGAAGTCTGAACCGATACGAAGTCTGTATTATCAGGATCAGCAATTTCCCTTTCTTCAAACTGAGCGATACCGATATTACCCGTCAGGCGCATGCTATCGACACCCGCTGCCAGGCTGATGCTGCCCATCATTTCGACAGGTACACCGGACAGATTGATGTCGGAAGCAAAGGCTCCTGGGATCGGATCACCATTTGTATCCAGTTCAGGCTCACCCAGCAGGTCGGTGATGTTCAACACACCGAGGCCTGAGAAGCTGCTACCGTTTCCACCATCTACGATCTGCTCATACTGCGCAGCCGTCATATTCACGGTTGTGCCTTCTGGAATCACGATTGCAGTTGCACCGGACAGGTTGGTGTCTGGATGCATAGTGATTTCACCTGCATTCGCAACAAAGGTAACAGTACCCAGTTCAACACCGGCTTCCAGACCGACTGTCGTAATATCAAACTCTTGTTCAGCAAACTGACCAATGTTCAGCGTCGCTGGATCATTTTGAGCTTGTGCAGCCGTACCGGTAAAGGCGATGTTTGCTGTGCCGATGTCCTCAATCTGATCAATGTTCAGAGTGAGATCAGCCAATGGGCCCAGATCGATCTGGTCGATGCCGCTCAGTTCTGTAGAAGAGAGGTCTACGGTCAGGGCAGTAGGATCCCCGGCGCCATCAACATCACTAATCTCCAGAGCCATGACACCTACGACACCAGATCCATCGATAGATTCGAGGTCGCTGTTGGCAGCGATCAGCGAGAGTGTAACGTGGAAATCACTGGTGACGGTCAGATCTTCGAGAACAGAGCCATCAACAGATTTGATCCAGGCGCTGCCGTCTTCGATTGCCAGGTTTACGGTCTCAGCACCGTTTACCACGATGCTTTCTACCACTAAGGGACGCGCTGCCCCTGTAGAGGTGGTGCCCAGAGCTTGACCCTGGTTGTTGATGGCAACATCTACAGTAGCACCATCGAAGAAGTAGTTGGCTTCGATGCTGCCGATGTTGGATTGGTTCGGGTTGGCAAAAGCCTTCGGAATATCACCAAAGTTTTCAAAGCCATCGCCTTCCAGCAGCAGGTTGGTGCCCCAGTTGATCTGGTTGAACGTGACATCACCCAGACCACGGAAACCGAGGACTTCAAGGCCTTGCGTGGTATCACAAACATTGAAGGTGTAGGTTTCGCCGACAGTTCCCAGAACTACGTAGGTTTCGACACCGGAAGACTTGAGGCCGCCATTGGCATTGCCTAAACTGTCATCACCAACTTCCTTACCGTCCTCAATGACCACGTTGATACGGGTATTAACATCGGGGTTACCGATAATCTGGCCCCAGTCGCTCGGATCGTTTCCATCCGTGATGTTCTGGAAATCGAGAATGGTCAGGCCATTGAGATTGCCGGTCAGGCCGGAAAAATCGATGGTGTAGTTATCTAATAACATTTCCAACGGTGCATTAAAGGTAATATCACCTGCACCTTCGATGATCAAGGTGGTTGCATTGGTTGAGAAGGCATCGTCATCTGACAGTGCATTGGCACCGATGGTGATTCCACCTGTGGTATCAATGGTCAGGATGTCAGTGTTGGTATCGGGCGCCGGGCGCTCAAAACCGTTTGGATCACGAATAATGGAGATATTTTGGTCTGGTGTAAGACCGTAATTGGCAATCGTACCACCAGTATCGTAGTCAGATTGATCTTCAGGATCAAAGCCCAGACCCGCACCGGTGATCACCAGGTGACCAGCCATAGTTGCATCGATGCCTTCAAAAGCTACATACTTATGCAGTTCTTCAGCGGTCATTTCAAGGCTTGCACCTTTAACAACATTGAAGGCCAGCTTAACATCACTGCTCAGTGCCGAAAGATCGATCAGATCTGACAGAACCGTACCCGCTTCGGTGATTTCGACTGACAGAACTGCGATAGTATTATGGGCTGCGGTGAACACACCGGCATCCATGGCTTCTACTTGGGTCTGAGTCAAAACCAGGTTGCCAGCGGCTGCGGGACCTGCATTCAGTACAAAGCGGTCAACGCCAACAACATCGGCCTTACGCAGATCGGCGGTGGCTGTCACCACAACTGTCAAATTATCACCGGTGATCACTGAGCCAGCGCCAGCACTCAAAGTATCGTCGGTCAAGAAAACGGTGTCGCGGCCAGCACCGGTGTCGATGTCAAGCAATACGCCTGCAGCAGTGCCGGAGATCTCGATAACGTCACGACCTTGTGAGCCTTTGATGGTGACTTCGTCAAGAACCGCAGAAAAGCCGATTTCATTGGATAGGCTGCTACCGTCTGCAACGCTGTCGACCTTGAGGCGAATACCACCGGTATTAGCAGAGGCATCGATATGTACTTCGCCAAAGGCGAATGCGAGGGCGTCATCAATAACCAACTCTCCGGTACCGGTGATGGTGAGTTCGCGCAGGAAACTACCGAAATCAACAGATTCCAAGACGTTCAGACGACCTTCGGAAAGCAGATTCACGGTACCGGCATTATGACCCAGCACCAATTCACCCCCCCCCTCACTATCACTCATCGTGACATTGGCAAATTCCAGGTTGATCGCATTACCCAAGCCGCGACCATAGAACAAGTTTACGTCTTCGGTGAAGTTGCCTTCTAGACGGGCGACCGCATCGGCTTTGATACCGACCAGGTAGAGGTCGCCTAAGGCATTTGCGCTACCGGGAAAGCGTGCTTCGTTAATGACCAGTCTTTCTAGGCTAGTGGCCCGGCTCAAGTCAAGAATGCTATCATCGCCATCCAAATTCGTAGGAATTGGAAAATTAGCAAAATAGTCGCCTTCGGTGTCGCTGAAAATTGTTTGATCGAAACTGTAGACATTCGGGAGGTTTTGTACGTGGATCTCTTGGATGTTCAACAGTTGGAACGGCTGCGCAAAGAAGCCTTTCATGTCGACTTCCAACGTGTTGTAGCCCCCGCCGCCGTCGATGTAGGCGCCGTGCAGCAATTCAGGACGACCGGCGATGATGTGGTTGTCGGCATCGGAGGTAATGCCGTTTTCAAACGAACCGCCGTTGTTTTCGGTCGGCGTTAGCACGATGCCGGTTTGAATGACATCATCGTTTTGCTTCAAATCAAATATAATATTGGTATACAGCGCCACTGGCGTATTTACGCTGAACAAAAATTCTTCGCCATCGACCATACCGATGTTGATATCAGAATTACTGTCCGAATCGCTGATCGCGATATTGTCGATGTTGACGGTCAATTGACCGTCTTCCATCCAGCCTAGTCGATTTAGATCTAGTTTCAGTACGTCTTGCATGAAATCGATGGCCAAATCGGCATCGACATTGTTCCATTTTAACGTAGCCGTACGCTGAGTCGGAATCTCAGTAAGCGTTAAGGTCGTGATGCTAGGATCGGCCGGAGGCTTGGGAGTCGTGGGATCTTCGACCGGCGCTTCTTCGACCGCTGTCTCGGACAGAGCAGACATTGCATTTAGCAATTCAGATCGATTGAGGCGGCCATTGCCATCCAGATCAAACTCGGCCAATTCGCCTTGTTTAACCAGTTTTCTCAATTGCTGTTTAACCGCAACCCTGCTCATAAGCCAGTCTGCTACTTGCTCAGGTGTGTGGCCGCGATTTTCCAAGCGGTTAATTATCCGATTGGTCAGGTTGTTGGTTTGTCTTATGTTAAACTCAAGCCCATAGGACCGTAAGGTCTCCATATAGGATTGAGCGATATCCACTGAGAGTGTTGCCATGTTAAATCTCCAATTGAGGTTTTCGCTTTTTGTTAGAAAGAACTCTAGACACGTTTTGATACGCACTGAATTTTGTATGCACTATACCTTGATCAGCCTTTCTAAGTAAAGAGCTGGACTGAGTTGATAGCTTACGGTGCTTGAGTATAGAGAGTTTTTAATAATTTTTCTAGGGACCGCCCTTATTTTGGGTGAAATAATGCTTAAAATTTGGCTTTCTATTACTATGATTGAAGTATTTTAGTGTAATTTAAGTTTTATATATTTGATTTAATTAAAATGTTTTTTCATTGTTTATTTATCGATATATCGATTCCATAGCTGAACTTTTTGTTGCCCTTATGCCGGACGGGGGTTGTCGCCCATACGCATAAAGCTAACAAAGATTCTCGCTGATAAATCGCTAGCGACCGCTTTCGGCGAGTCTAAACAACGTAGCCCGGATGGAGCATGGCGCAATCCGGGGAGTTCGGAGCCAGGCCATTCCCGAATTCCGCTACGCTGCCGGGCTTCGTGCCGTAGGGGCTTCGAGTCCGTTTGTTTTGTCGATTAGCGACACGACTTCGATTTATCGCGACGTAGGCGTCGCTCCCACAACACTTTCTTTGCCGCCCTTATGCCGGACGGGGGTTGTCGCCCATACGCATAAAGTTAACAAGGTTTCTCGCTGATAAATCGCTACCGACCGCTTTCGGCGAGTCTAAACAGCGCAGCCCGGATGGAGCATGGCGCAATCCGGGGAGTTCGGAGCCAGGCCATTCCCGAATTCCGCTACGCTGCCGGGCTTCGTGCCGTAGGGGCTTCGAGTACGTTTGTTTTGTCGATTAGCGACACGACTTCGATTTATCGCGACGTAGGCGTCGCCCCCACAACACTTTCTTTGCCGGGCGGGTTGTAAAACGATGCCTCGCCGCTCTGCGATTAAACCCGATTCGTGGTAAATTTATACGGACTTGCGCCCATTTAGAATGTTAAAGCATGTATAATTCGTTTCTTGAACAACGTCAAATGGAGTAACGATGAACCGCTGGCAATTATTAGACACTAAAGCCCACAGCCAAGCCGGCTGGCAAAAATTTACTCATTACGCTTTTGCTAGCCAGGACGTTTATTGTCCGATTTTAATGGCTGAGCTGACTCAAACCTTACCTTATTATTCTTTAGCTTTTCTTCCGGTATCGTCTACCGAACCGGTTAAGTTTCAATTGGTCGCTTTATTGGGCCTACGTCCGAACCGTAATGTCTATCTGGACAAACACGGCAAATGGTTAGCGCCCTATGTTCCGAGTTATTTCCGCGGCTACCCGTTCAGCCTGTTGCCGGATGAACACGGCAAAGCGGCTCTAGCCGTCGATATCACCAGCCCCTTGTTGCATAACCCGGCCCAGCCAGAAGACACCTTACTTTATCAGGAGAGTGGCGAATTAACCGAGGCAGCAGGGCAAATTCTTAATTTTTTGACGCAACGCTTGCAAAACCAGCAAGTGACGCAAGTTTTGACCGATGCCCTGCAGCAAGCCGAGTTGATTCAGCCTTGGACTATCAGTTGGCAGCCCAATTCTAATGACGCCGATCCGGAAAAAGCCAAGAAACAGCAAAATTTAGGCGGCTTTTATCAGATCGACGAGGAACGTTTGCGCTCATTAAGCCCGGAAACGTATCAAAGTCTTGCCAAAAACAGCGCACTAGGCCTGGCTTATGCTCAGCTTTTCAGTCAGGCCCGACTGCAGGATTTACGTTATCGTGAACACAAGGCGCTTAGCGATGCGCAACCGACCCCTTCTCTGGATTTCGATGCGCTGTTCGGTACTAAGGACGATACTTTGAAGTTTAATTTTTAACCCTGACCCGCGCACTCTGTCGCAGGCTTTTTATTGATCTTGAAACCGGACCAATGCCTTTGCCGGGCGGGTTTTATAATCTCGGCCGGAACGTTTCGACTATGACCTAGACAGGCTGATATGTTGGGGAGCGGGTTGAATAATTCACTCCAGGCAGAAAACATAATCATGCGACCATGATTCCACTATCACGCATTTACAACTTAACTAAGGAGACTTAAATTCATGAGTGAAGCAAACAAACAAATCGTCACTATCAACGGCATTGAATACGATTTGAACGATCTGTCTGAGAATGCCAAAAATCAGATTAATAATCTGCGGGTAACTGACGCTGAAATTCAACGCCTGAATACTTTGCTGGGCATTGCACAAACGGCTAGAGCGGCCTATGCTCGGGTTTTGAATGACGAACTGGCTAAAGACGGTAAAGAGATCTACCCTGCATCCGGCATGGCGAATTAGGTCAATTTTAAGCCAGGTTATGCTGCGTACTTCCGGCGCCGTAGGATGGGTAGCAGCGAAGCGGAAACCCATCGCTTTGTTTGAGGGCAGTTACGGTTAAGATAACGCCGCCCATGGCCCTGCCCGCGATTTGTTAAAATGACTTTCGTGGCGTTCTATGGTGGGTTTCGCTTTGCTCTACCCACCCTACATTAGCCGTCTACCCAACTTCCGGCGCCGTAGGATGGGTAGCAGCGAAGCGGAAACCCATCGCTTTGTTTGAGGGCAGTTACGGTTAAGATAACGCCGCCCATGGTCCTTCCCGCGATTTGTTAAAATGACTTTCGTGGCGTTCTATGGTGGGTTTCGCTTTGCTCTACCCACCCTACATTAGCCGTCTACCCAACTTCCGGCGCCGTAGGATGGGTAGCAGCGAAGCGGAAACCCATCGCTTTGTTTGAAGGCGGTTACGGTTAAGATAACGCCGCCCATGGTCCTGCCCGCGATTTGTTAAAATAACTTTCGTGGCGTTCTATGGTGGGTTTCGCTTTGCTCTACCCACCCTACATTAGCCGTCTACCCAACTTCCGGCGCCGTAGGATGGGTAGCAGCGAAGCGGAAACCCATCGCTTTGTTTGAGGGCGGGTACGGTTATGATAACGCCGCCCATGGCCCTGCCCGCGATTTGTTAAAATAACTTTCGTGGCGTTCTATGGTGGGTTTCGCTTTGCTCTACCCACCCTACATTCCTTTATTGAAACTCGGTCCGCTGTCTCCCCGCGTTGGAAACGTATAAAAAAATTCCATTTTTTATAGCCATTTAAAGACGGCTAAACTATTCTAAATCTACGCATTGCACTCGCACTCGAATTCTTCGGTTTTTTACCCCTATCCCCAGCCCTCCTAGCATGCTGGGTGAGAACCTATGATTTCTATGTTTGACTAGCGAAGGGTAAAGAAATTTCTTCATCTAAATTAAAGAGGCTAATTGAATGTCAACAATTCCAACCGACGGCAGAGATATTTTTTATGTGACCCCCGGCAATCAAACCATCGATGGTAAAGCCGGCCTCGATGTCGTTTTCTTCAATGGCAGCTCCACTGACTATACTATTGAAGTTAATGAAAAAGAGGTGATTGTCACGCATATCAATGGGAACGACGGATCGAACCGGTTAATCAATATCGAAAAAATTCATTTTTATGGCGATAACAAACAAATACTGCTATCGCAAGAAACCCTAGTCAACACACTAACGGCCGGCACTCAGCAGGCGTCTACCGTGCTGGCGTATCCCGACGGCGGCTTCATTAACTTTTGGCAAGGGCCAGACGGCTATTACTTTCGAAAGTTCGACACGAATGGCAGAGGAATTGGGATCGAGCAAAGAATCCTTTCGGGAATCGGCGAAGGTGCCAATGTTAGCCCGGCATTATTTTCCGACGGCAGTATCGTCCTGGCCTGGTCGGCACCGGATGCCGACGGCAGCGGGGTTTACGTGCAATTGTTCGATGCCGACGGCAAATCGCCTTCTAACATATTTCGTGCCAACGATACTATAACCGACGACCAAGACTTACCTGCCATAGCGGTGTTGCAAAACGACCGTTTCGTCGTAGCCTGGAGCTCTAGCAATCAAGGCGATTCTTTACAAAACGGCGTTTCAATGGGTAGCACGCCTAATCAAACCGGCGTATTCAGTCAACTTTTCGATAAATTCGGCAACCCGTTAGGCTGGGAAACCAAAATCAGCGACTCGGGCGGATCGGATGCCTTTGTCACGGCGCTTGCTGACGGAGGCTACGTCATTGGCTACGAAGCGATCAGCGCCATAAGCGAGCAAATGCTGATTTTTGCCAAACGCTTCGATAACGACGGGCAATTTAAAAACTTTTTGACTGCCGATGACAGCGGTATCGCCATCAACGCGACCTTTGAAACTACAGATCCTCTGGTGGGTAACCCGGATTTTAACGAACTGGCAAGCGCGCAGAAGTTTCCGACCGCCGCACAGCTAAACAACGGTAACATTGTCGTGGTCTGGCAAGCGCCTCGCGATGTTTATCCCATTCTGGATGATCCTCTCGATGCGCATGATTTCAGTATTGTTGCACGCATCTACAACGCAAACGGTCAGGTTTTGACCGATGAAATCGAGGTCAACACCTTCACAACCTACGACCAAACCCACCCGACGGTCGCGGCGCTGACCGGCGGAGGATTCGTCGTGGTCTGGCAATCCATGCTACAAGACGAAAGTTATTGGGGCGTCTACGGTCAACGATTTAACGCCAACGGCACTAAAGTGAGCGGGGAGTTTCAAGTCAACACTACCGCGCACGATTCGCAACAACAACCGACCGTCATCGGTTTGAGCGACGGCGGCTTTGTCGTATCTTGGGAAGCCGAATACCAAGACGGCCATCAACAAGGCGTATTTCAAGACGGCGATGCCGCCACCGAAATCGTCATGCAACGCTACAATGCACAAGGTATTCCGCTAGGCCGTTCACTGTCCGGCGGTAGCGGGGACGATACGATCATCGTCAACGGTGCAATCGGCGTCGACCTAAGCGGCGCAGCCGGGAACGATGAATTGATCGGGGGCGATGGCAACGATGTCATTCGCGGAGGTCGCGGCAATAATATTTTGAACGGCGGAGCCGGGGACGATATTTTAATCGGTGGGCCCGGCAACGACATTTTTATCGGCAGTCCCGGCAATAACACGATTATCGGCGGTGGAGGCTCCAATATCTTGAAATTGGAGGGATCGGTCAACGACTATGAGTTAAGCGGTGCGCCGGGCAACTACACGTTACTTGGCGAAAACCAAACTTATACGATTCGAGGCGTCGGCTTGCTGGAATTCAGTAGCGGCGAAATTATTCCTCTTGTCGGCGATGTTGACCAAGGAGGCAGCCCGGGAATCGGCATTACTGTAGAAGATAGAGACACGACTACCGCGAATGTTCTGACCGGCACCGATTTCGACGATATTTTGATCGGCGGCAATATTAGAGGCGAACCTGATATTCTACAAGGCGGCCTGGGCAACGATTTGTATATCGCGCTAGGAAACCGGCTCGTTATATTCGATACCGGAGGCAATAATACTTTAGAGGTCGCGTCCGGTATTGATTTGAGCCAACCACACAGAGGCCCGATCAAGGGACTGGAGTATATTGACAACGTGACGCTGACCGGAAATCGTAATTTAAAGCTAGTCGGCAATGACGACAATAATATCTTGAAAGGCAACGACGGCAATAATAGGATTTTTGGCGGAGGCGGCGACGACATTATCTACGGCGGCTTAGGCCGTAACAGACTAAGCGGCGGGCCGGGAACGGATACGTTTGTTTTCGATACGCAGCCGGGCCGGCAAAACCGAGACTTTATCATTGATTTTTCGAACGATATCCTTAAATTTAGTTCGGCGATTTATTCAGGCCTAGATCCAAATGAAGACGGCAATATCAATTTTATTAGCGCCCCCGGTTTAAACAGGGCTCACACGAATACGGCTTCGTTTCTCGTTTACAACACTAAAACCGGTATTCTTTATTACGATGCCGAAAACAGCACCAGAGCGGAGCCTATCGTCAAGGTGGGGATTGTTGATGAGGGTACCTTTACCGCGGCTAATTTGACTGTTGCCGACTTTGAGTTTTTTTGAGATTTTTGAAGAATGACTTTCCGATTGGACTCTTAGGAACAAGCATACTCGCTTTATCCTATATCTTTCGCTCTTCACGTTTCGGCGATGCTTAAGGAGGCCCGGAGCATAAGTTTCAAGCTAAAAACGGCCAACCCGGGTCCGCTCTTTCACAAGTTGCTTAAAGGGCGTAACCCGTGGCTCTGAGCTTCCCGGATTGCGCCACGCCCCATGTGGGGGCTACGAAGCAAAGCGAAACCCACCATGGAATGCCACGAAAGTCATTTTAACAAATCGCGGATTTGGTCATGGGCGGCGTTATTATAAGCGTAAATACCCTCAAACAAAGCGATGGGTTTCCGCTTCGCTGCTACCCATCCTACGGCATCGTAAATTTGATAGGCAGTTAATGTAGGATGGGTAGAGCGGAGCGAAACCCATCATGAATACATGCTCGAATTTAGCTTTTTATTCGGTGCCTTGCATGTTCCGCGAATTTTTGATTTCGCGTAAGACTTTTTCCATGGTTTCGTCGTCCCACTCCATTTGCTGCTCGTCTTGCGGAATTTGCGCCATTTCTTGCGGCGGTGCGTCGTGTCGGCTTGGCTGGGTCGCGTTCAGCTTCTCGCCGTTCGCATGCGGAAGGGCGACGGTCGACATCGGCTGGGCATTAACTTCTTGCTCGGTCACATCCAGCCATTCGTTGATTTCGAATATATTGTTTTCGTTGACCGATCCTATCGATCGTAAAAAACGGATTCGGTTTTTGATGTAGGTATAGCGCGCAATCGATAAATCCCGCTTGGACATATATTCGCTTTGCTGCGCTTGGATCAGGTCGCTTACGGTGACGACACCGTAAAAAAGACCCCGTTCCATGGACTCCCGGGACTTAACCGACGATTCCAGGGCTTTTTGGGCGGCCTTGATATGTCTAACGCTGGCGTTTGAGCTGAGAAAAGCATCGCTAGTTTCTTTGACCAAAGCGCGCAAAGTCGCTTCGTTGTCGTTTTTGCTTTGCTCTAATCTGTGTTGCGCCTCAAACAGTTGATGCGTGGTGGTGCCGCCGGAGAATATCGGAACATTAATATTGATCGCAGCCACTTGCGTTTGAATCTGCGGTGTCTGGGTACTTTGGAAACCGGTGTCGGTATCAAAATAGTTTAGTTGCAGATCGACGACCGGCATGTATTTCGATTTCTGCACGGCGACATTGTTTTCGGCCGCTTCAATCGCGATGGTTTTGGCCATCATTGCCGGATTTTGGCTTTGGGCCATGGCTATCCAATCTTTTAGGTCGCCTTCTATCTTTTTGAACTCGACATCGTCTTGCAAGCCATAGGGTTGGTCCGGTCTTACGCCGGTCAATTCGCGGAGACTTTCTTCGGCCTTGACGAGTTCAGATTCAGCCATGATTTCTTCGGCCGCCAGTTGGTCGAGCCTGGCTTCTAGCGCATATACGTCGGTTATCTTGAGCATTTGTTTGGCGTATTGCTTGCGCACTTGCTCCAGCTGTTTTTTTGTGGATTGTTTTTCACTGCGGGTAAAGTTGAGTTCGTCATTCGCCTGCAACCAATCGAAATAGCGCTCCACGACTTTATACATCAATTCGTTTTGCGCTTCGATCGCTTCCGCCGCGTATTGATCTTCCACCTTAGACGCCCTGCGCCAATCCCAAAATTTGGCGAAATCTACCAGCGTTTGGTTGAGCGATAAAAAATAGCGCGTACCCGGGTAGCTGTTGTTGATAGCCCCGCCTTGAGCAAATATTTTTTGTTCGTTTTTCGACCAGTTAGCTGTGCCGTTGATCTGCGGCAGCATTTGGCCTAACGCTTGGCCTTTTTGCGCCGAGCCGATTTCGGCCTGCAGACGCGCCGAACGCAGTTGCGGGTCGGCCTCGAGCGCTTGGCGGTAGATGGTCAGTAAGTCTTCGGCGCCAGCGTTATATGTGCTTGCAGTAAGCAAGCACAGTAAGCCGTGTTTCAGTTTATTCATCGGGTTAATCTTCAATGAATGAGCGCGCAATGGCATTGGTGATCGGTTGCGACAGATATTCAACCAAGGTTCGCTCACCCGTGTTGATGAGCACTTCTACCGGCATGCCCGGCAACAATTGCAGCTCGCCCAGATCTATTTGACTTTCCGGAGTCAGCTCGATATGCGCCTGATAATAGGATTCTCCGGTTCTTTCATCGATAAAACTGTCGGCGGACAGATGGATAACCTTGCCTTCCATTTTTGGCGTCGTCGCTTGCTTGAATGCGCTAAAACGCACTTCCGACTGTAAGCCGACGCTGACTCTGTCGATATCGAGCGGCGATACTCTGGCTTCGATAATCAGTTCGACGTCTTTCGGAACGATGTCCAGGATCGGATCTCCGGGGACGATGACGCCGCCCTCGGTATGCACCGATAGCCCTAAAACCATGCCGGTCGCCGGCGCTTTGATCGCAATCCGATCGAGTTTGTCCCGGTTGGCGGTGACTCTTTCTTCGGCGTCGTTTAATGCGGCCTTGGCTTCGCTCAGTTTGGTGACGACATCTTGTTGAAATTGTTTTTGGGTTTGCAGTATTTGTAAACGGGTTTCGCTAATCTGTATTTCATTGGTTGCCACTTCAGACTGTAATTGAGCAATTTCGCCGGTTTGCTGAGCATGGCTGCGCTCAAGGTCGCGCAGGCGTTGCCGATCGGCAAAGCCTTCCGCCAGCAATTCCTGTAAGTCTTTGATCTCTTCGGCATAGGATTTGACTAAAATCTGTTTGCTGGCAATCTGACTTCTTAAGCCGTTGATCTTGCTTTTGATTTGTCCGATTCGCTGTTCCAGCACGGCAATTTCGCCTTGGTAGGCATTTTTTCGGGCACGAAAGACGTTGCGCTCGGCTTGGGTCGCTTCTATTGCTCTAGGGTCGACCGGCGTTTCGAGAAAGTCGGGAAAGACGATTTCGGGAAGCAGGTCTCGCTCTGCCTCAAGCCTTGCGACTTGTGCGGCCAAGGCGATTTTTTGGCTGTAGGCGATGCCAAGTTGAGCCTTGATTTGAGTATCGTCCAGGATTACCAGCAACTGCCCCGCTTGGACCAGGTCGCCGTCTTGGGCCAGAATTCGGTCTACAATGCCGCCGTCGAGATGTTGCACGGTCTTTTTGTAGGATTTGACCACGACGACTCCGGTCGCGAGGGCGGAGCTGTCTAAAGGCGCTAAAAACGCCCAGCCGCCGAATACCCCGAATGTCGCCAGGACGATAATAGCGCCAATCAGGCGAATCGGTTTGTCGTCGGTATGTAAGGCCGTGGGTTCGGCGTTAATTAATGCGGAATTTTCGCTCATAGGGTGTGTCATTCTTTATGATTTTGCAGCGGCAGAACTTGCCTGTTGTTGCAAATGGGCGAGCACCTGATTTTTAGGGCCATAGGCCGCTAAGACGCCGTCTTTCAGGATCAATAACTTATCGGCTTTATCCAGCACGTTCTTACGGTGGGTAATAATCAGGACAGTGGTATTTTTCTGTTTCAGCTGCATCAATGCCTTTTCCAAGGCGCTTTCGCCTTGATCGTCGAGATTGGAATTGGGTTCGTCGAGAACGACTAAAACCGGATTGCCGTATATCGCGCGCGCCAAGCCGATCCTTTGGCGCTGGCCTCCGGAAAGCGTGCCGCCGCCGGCGCCAATCACGGTGTCGTATCCTTCCGGGAGTTGGAGTATCAGTTCGTGGACATCGGCCATTTTCGCGGCCTCGACCACTTTTTGCGAATCGATCTCTCCGAAACGGGCGATGTTTTCGCTGATGGTGCCTTCAAATAATTCGATGTCTTGCGGCAGGTAGCCGATAAATCCGCCAAGATGTTCGCGATCCCATTGAAAGACCTCGGCGCCATCCAGCCGTATCGCGCCATTCGCTGTAGGCCAGATACCCAACACGGCACGAGCCATGGTCGATTTTCCGGCGCCGCTCGGGCCTATGATACCAACGATATCGCCGGAATCAATGGTGACATTGATGCCCTTAAGAGCGGGTGTTTTGGAGCCCGGCGGTACGACAACCGCATTTTCCAGTTGAATATTGCCTTTAGGGTCGGGCAGTTGCATGCGTTCGCTATCGGCGGGAATTTGCAACAAGATGGCGTTCAAACGGCCATATTGGTCTCGGGCATTGATAAATCCTTTCCAGGTGCCGATCATCAAATCGATAGGCGCTAGTGCCCGCCCCATCAGAATGGAACCTGCAATCATCAAGCCAGGGGAAATTTCGCGCTCGATGACAAGGTAAGCCCCTAAACCCAAGATCAATGATTGGGACGATATGCGAATAAACTTTGATAACGAGGTCAGTATACCCGCGCGCGAACTGGCGACGGCTTGCAGGTCTAACATTTTGACAGCGCCACTCATCCAGCGTCGACGAATGTTACCCAGCATGCCCATCGATTCGATAACTTCGGCGTTGCGTAGATTTTTCTGGAGCATGCCGCGAGTGGCGATGTTTGTAGTATTGGCTTCGCTCAAGGTTTTTGACGTGACTTTTTCGTTAGCTAGGGCGACCAAGCATAACAAAATCGCCGTGACCACCGAAAACCATCCGTATAAGGGGTGAAACAAAAAGAGTAAACCGAGATAAAACGGCATCCACGGCGCATCGAAAAATGCGAATAAACCGTTGCCGGTTAAAAACTGGCGCAAACCGGTCAAATCGTCCAAGGGTTGAGTCGTGGCTCTTTGTCCGCCGGACAAGAGCGCTTGCTTGAATGCCACCTGAAACAATCGCTGGTTGAGCAGGGTTTCCAGGCGCGTACTGACCCGAACCAATATTTGCGACCTGACCCATTCCAGGGCCGCTAGCGTAACATAAAGACCCAAGACGATTAGCGTGAGCATCACTAATGTCGATTTATTTCCGGTTGAAACCACTCTGTCGTAAACCTGCAGCATGTATATCGACGGGGTAATCATTAGAAAATTGATGAGCATGCTGAAACCGGCTGCGGATAGAAAAGCGCTCTTACATAGCTTCAGCGCATCTTCTAAGTCGGATTTTTCTGTTACTTTCATGTTGTGTTTAACGACTCCTTATATTAATCCGCTATTTTTACATATTTTGCTTAGGATTAATACTAGGCTATTTGCATGAATTGACTTTAGTTGCTGCATAGTGCCTAGAACGATTATGCTTGAAAAAATATGGAGCTTTTTGGTGTTCTGCGTTGTCTGAATGAATGTTTTTGTTTGGCGCAGGGATGGCCACTGGACCTACGAAGAGATTGAGGGTTTTCGACCGGCTTTGGCCTTGCCGAGCGTATGCTGTTACCCAAGCTCCAGCTTGGGTAACCTGTTCAGGAAGCTCTAGCTTCCCGACAATCAAGAAAAATTGAACGAGCGAGTCGCGGGGCTTATTGAGAGTGAGCGGAGGTTGTGTCGGTCTCAGGAAGCTGGAGCTTCCGGGGTGTCTTTCCCAAGCTGGAGCTTGGGAAAGAGCGTGATGTGGGTTGGCCGTTTTTAGCTTGACGCGCATGGTTTGCGAACTCCGTCCTGCTAAGGATATGCTGATCTTTGGGCTTTAGCTGAAGAAACTTGCTAATCAGGTAAATCAATGCCTGACACCTTCTTATACATGACTTATGCTGAATAATTACAATGAATGTTTTTGTTTGGCGCTGAGATGGCCACTGGACCTACGAGGGGTTGATGGTTTTCGACCGACCTTGGCCTTGCCGAGCGTTTATTGTTGTAAATAGCCGAAATTGAACGAAATGAAAATTCACTTAGGAATATGCACAAAATAACTTATACAAGTAGTAGGCTTTGTGGCGGTTTGGTGACTCGCTTGACAGGACGCCGTGAATACGTCCATGTAGGCTTGACGGCCGCTATCAGATTGCCATGGATGGCATGAATGCAGATTTTGCATTACGCCATGGATGGCGTGTATTAGGGCAATGCAGGAGCAATTGCCGAGGAGCAAAAATCTGCCCTGCCGCCGACACCTGTCAATCGAGCCACCAACCCCCCTTCCGACAGTTGTCTAAGTTATTTCATGCTCGTTCCTTAAAAAACTGTTTGGCTTTTTTCTGTTTGTTTTTCTCGCTTAACGGAATCGCCGGCATGACCGACCCGGTAATCAAGGAAGAGCCGCACGAAATTTATCATGTTATTAAACATAAGACCCTGCACGAGTCAGCATCGGCTATAGCGAACCGATCCGGCATAGTATTTAAAATCGACGATGCGATCAAAGACGACATCATCACGAAAAAATTGGCTGCCGATCATTGGCAAATCGCCGTCGAGCAATTGCTGCAGAATTACAATTATGTTATTGAATTCGATCAAGGTAATGTTAAAACAGTCATCATCTCCGGCAGGAACGGGAGCGAAGTTGCCGACGACGATGTAACGTTTTCCGAACCGCTGGTCATTGAGCCTGTTTTTGCCGAAAAACTGCCGAACAAATACCGGCACTATAATCCCGGCTCGGTCATGCCGATCGATTTGCCGATGGCAAAATTGAACGCCATGAGCATTGGAGGGCGATTGACGCTCGATTTGCCCATCGGGCAATATGACATTGAGCACGATAATAAAATCGAACATCAAAACGGCCCCCTTACCTGGATAGGCCATCTAGCCGAGGAAGGTAAAGGCTACCGATTTTTTGTTTCGCAAGGCGAGGCGGGGATTATCGGCAATGTTTATACCCCGGACGGCGAATATCTCATCGACAGCGTCGAAGGCCTTACGGTGCTTGTTGACCTCGAGCGATCCGGCTTGCAAAAAGCCAGGCAGCATGAGCACGATACTATGTTGCCGCCGCCCGAGTCTTTGATACCCGTCATGAACAATCAGCCGTTACTGCGCGTTGAGGGATTAAAAGAGTCGGCCGAACTGGCCCGGGCAAGAGCCGACCAATTGGCGTCCGAGGCAGAAAGCGCTCTGGCGGAGTATGAGCAACAGAGAGATTATGTTGAACAAACGACTCGACAAGTTGAGGTCTTGCGTGACAGCTTTAATCAAGCGAAGGAAAACCGTCTAGCAGCCAGATTGACGCTGAATCAGTCTCGTGCGAATAACGCATCGAGAGAAGAGATAAGACTGGCAAGGTTGACGCTTAGGGCGGCCAGAGTAGAACTTAGAGCCGCTCGGCGCGAATTGAGAAAAACGCTTGCCGAGCATAGAAAGGCAACCAGAATCGCGAATCGGCTGCATAGAATTTACCTAAGAAAACAATCTCTTGCCGATAACGCGGAAGCCGATGCAAAAAACGCCGAAGCCGCCTATGCCGAATATTTGGCGGCATTAGACTCCCCCAACGACACGCCATTAGACAAGCCCATAGATCCGCCGAATGAGACCTCTAATACCGTTGTCGATTTAATGGTCTTGTACACGACCGGCAAACAAACCGCCGAATACGCAAGGCAACGCATTCAATTTCTGGTCGACCTTTCTAACCAGGCCCTCCTGGACTCGGGCATCAAGATGGAATTGAGATTAGTGCATACCCGGGCGACCTCTTATATTGAAAGCAACAGCAATTCCAGGGCGTTAACGGATTTAGCCTTTGATCGAGGCGCATTTAGCGGAACTGCCGCGTTACGCAATCAATACGGCGCCGATGTGGTCTTGCTGTTTAGGCCCTTATATGGTCAAACGTCCGGTAGTTGCGGCGAAGCCTATATCGGTTTTGCAAATGGCGGCGGCGGCATTCCGAATTTTGCCTTCGCGACAGTTAGCGACGGCCAGTCCAAAGACGCAAATACGAGAAGTTATTGCGGTACCGAAACCTTCCCACATGAAGTCGGCCACAGTTTCGGCTTGGTTCATGACAGAGAGTTCTCCAACGTGGCAGGCAAATTCCCTTACTCCTATGCTTGGGGGATTGATCGGAGATTCGGTACTGTCATGAGCTACTACGGACCTTCGTTACCGTTATTTGCAACGCCTTTATTGCCCCGCGCGTGCGACTCGAGCCCCTGCGGCTTTCCGGAGCATCACCCTAACGCATCGGATCAAACGAGAACCGTTAATCATACCGCGCCGATCGTTGCCGATTACCGACCCACAACCGTTCTCTTGCCCATAATAGATCCTGATTAGCAAGTTTCTTCAGCTAAAGCCCAAAGATCAGCATATCCCCTAGCAGGACGGGGTTTGCAAGCCATGCGCGTCAAGCTAAAAACGGCCAACCCACATCACGCTATTTCCCAAACTCCAGCTTAGGAAATACACCCCGGAAGCTCCCCCTTCGACATGCTCAGGGCAAGAGCTTCCTGAGACCGACACAACCTCCGCACATTCTGAATCAAACCCGACTCACTCGTTCAATCTTTCTTGATTTTCGGGAAGCTAGAGCTTCCTGAACAGGTTACCCAAGCTGGAGCTTGGGTAACAGCATAAACTTTCCTGATTAGCAAGATGCTTCAGCTTGCTGAAGCCAACTGTCCGAGCAGTGGCCAGTCGTAGCCACTTCTGCGGGACGGGTTATTTAACCCGTCCCCAACGTTTCGGTTTGCCCTAAACATTTCGGCTGACTTCGGCCAAAGTCAAAACGTTTAGAACGGGGTTGCAAACCCCGTCCTGCTAAGACAGGTTACCCAAGCTGGAGCTTGGGTAACAGCATAAACTTTTGATAGGGGTAGGGAAGATTTCTCTCCCCTCCCTCCGAACCGTGCATGCGGTTCTCCCGCACACGGCTCTCCAGTCGGTGGTTTCCTCATCGGGACAAGCTGGTGAGCAATGGTGTTATTAATTGGTGAACCCCATTACTCCGCGTTACCACGTCAGCCCGCAAACTCGGTTTGATTCGTTACCTTCGGCTCCCTTCAACGGCTGAGCCTCTTTAAGCCTTTTACCTGAGGTTGGCTTAATGGCCGTGACACCGAACGCTACCTCGTTTCCACCTTCCTACCCTTCTTTCCTATGGCCGGTTTTGCTAGCCGGCTTTTACCATCTTTTCCCCTCTCGGTTTAGGCTCGTGTTTGTTTTCTCTGTTTGCGCCTGGTTTCCCAGCGGTGCCACACTGTCCTCGCCTTGCCTTGAGCTTCCTCGACTTACGGTAATATAAGGGTTCTGACTCCTGCCACGGTCACCTCCGTAACAGGTCTCCCCAGTTTCTTCACAATACCTTCTGAACATTCCACTCCCAACCACAAGGTAGGCCCATTTATCGTTTTATCTGCCACAACAACGTAAATGATGGTTTTCAGGCTTCGTCGACTCCCAGGGGACTCGCCGCCTTACCCCGCCGAATCGGATTCGCTTTACTGCGGACTGCTCTTTTGCCTCCAGTTGCTCTCCACCCCACCTCGCGGTGACGCAGTTACTTTCAGCTACGACGTTATGGCTTACGCCGACAGGGACTTACACCCTGCTGATTTTGTGCCCTCCTGGGCGCACTGGGAGCGACGCCTTCGTCGCGATGTCGAAGCCGAGGACGTTTACGTGATCCATATCTTTTTCGAAGCCTGCAACGTTTAGCCGCCTTTTTTCGGAGCTTTGGCATTACGACTTCGATTCCGTTGTGCTTTTTTCGGCCTTGCCGTCTTCGACGATCGCGATCTGGGGATCGATCCCACAGTACTCATCACCCTTTAATGCTTAGGGCAAGCCGAAACGTTGGCGACAAGTTAAATAACCCATCCCGTAGAAGCGACTGCCATCCGCTCCCTGCTAACTGCTAACTGCTAACTGCTAACTGCTAACTGCTAACCGCTAACCAAAATCAAACCAACACCCGCTCGATCCCGCCCTTGGCCGCTTGCTTGATATAGCTTTTCATCCAATCTTCGCCGAGAACATGCCGGGCGATTTCGACGACGATGTAATCGACTTCGAGCTGATCGACGTCGCCCTTGTAACGCTGCAAGCCTTGCAGACAGGATGGGCACGAGGTCAACATCTTGACCGGCCCGTCATAATCGTCGGCGCGGAGTTTCGCGGTGTCGCGGTGCAGTTCGACCGATTTACGGTAACGCACCTGTGTCGAAATATCGGGGCGCGCGACCGCTAAGGTTCCGGATTCGCCGCAGCAACGTTCGGATTTATTGACCGGCGCGCCGAGCAGACCGTTGACGGTCTTCATCGCATCCTGTTGTTGCATCGGACTGTGGCAAGGGTCGTGGTATAAATAACGACGGCCGTTGACGCCCTCCAGTTTCACGCCTTTCTCGAGCAGATATTCGTGAATGTCGATCATGCGGCAACCGGGAAAAATCTTGTCGAATTCGTAATCGACCAATTGATCCAGGCAGGTGCCGCAACTGACCACGACGGTCTTGATATCGAGATAATTGAGCGTAGTCGCAACCCGGTGAAACAACACGCGGTTGTCGGTCGTGATTTGCTGCGCCTTGTCGAACTGGCCGGCCGCGCGCTGCGGAAAACCGCAGCATAAATAACCCGGCGGCAGCACGGTCTGCACGCCGATTTCATAGAGCATCGCCTGCGTCGCAAGACCGACTTGGGAAAACAAGCGCTCGGAACCGCAACCGGGAAAATAAAACACCGCCTCGGAATCGGTTCGGGTCTTGTTCGGGTCGCGGATGATCGGCACGATTTGATCGCTTTCGATGCCAAGCAGGGCTCTGGACGTTTTCGACGGCAACTTGCCGGGCATTTTCCGGTTCGTGAAATGAATCACATACTCTTTCATCGCCGGCTTGCCGGTCGACGACGGCGGCCGCTTGAGCTGCGCCCTACCCCATGGCCTGAGAAAAAAGTTACCCAAGCGCTGCGCTTTATAAGACCATTCGATCAATAGTTTGCGCATCAGCTTGACGCTACTCGGCCGGCCGGTCGACAGAAACGCGATCGCCGCGGTCTTGACCGGGTTGAAGCTTTGCTTGCCCATTTTGCGCAATAGATTGCGCATGTTCATCGACACATCGCCGAAATCGATATCAACCGGGCATGGATTGAAACATTTATGGCACACCGTGCAATGATCGGAGACGTCTTCGAATTCCTTCCAGTGCGTGATCGAAATGCCTCGCCGGGTCTGTTCTTCGTACAGAAAGGCCTCGATCAACAGCGACGTCGCCAGAATTTTATTACGCGGCGAATACAATAGATTCGCGCGCGGCACATGCGTCGAACATACCGGCTTGCATTTACCGCAACGCAAACAATCCTTGACCGAATCGGAAATCGCGCCGATGTCGCTTTGTTGCATGATCAGCGACTCGAAGCCCATCAGATTGAACGAGGTCGTATAAGCCGAACTCAGATCGGAACCGGGCATCAATTTACCGCGATTGAAGCGGCCTTCCGGGTCGATGCGCTGTTTGTAATCGTGGAAACCGGCCAATTCTTCGTCAGTCAGGAATTCATATTTGGTGATACCGATGCCGTGCTCGCCGGAAATCACGCCGCCCAAAGAGCGCGCCAAGGCCATGATGCGCGCCACTGCCGCGTTGGCTTCTTGCAGCATCTCATAATTATCGGAGTTGACCGGCAGATTGGTATGCACGTTGCCGTCGCCGGCATGCATGTGCAACGCCACGAATACCCGTCCTCGCAGCACATCTTTATGCGTCGCCTCGATGCGCTCGACGACCGGCCGGAAATTGTCGCCGACGAATATCTCTTTCAGGCGCGGCAGCAATTCCTGTTTCCAGGATACCATCAGCGAATAATCCTGCAGTCGGTGAAACAAGGTCGGCTGCTCGGTCAGGTTGGTCAATTCGCCGGCAACGATGCCGTATTGGGAAAACAGGGCCTCGGCCTGCGGCAACGGCAAGTCCAAATTATCATAGAGCCATTGCCAACGCTCGCGAACTTCGGCGACCACCATCAAGGCATGACCGCGCCGTTCGCCGATCAAATCGGTTTTATCGACGCCGTCCTCATAGGAACGCAAGGGTAGATCGCCTTCGAACAAATCGATCAAGGCATCGCACAAACGCAGTTTGTTGCGCAACGACAATTCGATGTTGATGCGTTCGATGCCGTCGCAATAATCGCCCATGCGCGGCAGCGGTATCACGACGTCTTCATTGATTTTAAAGGCGTTGGTATGTTTTGCGATCGCAGCAGTACGCGCCCGGTCGAGCCAGAAGGTCCTGCGCGATTCGGGACTAACCGCAACGAAGCCTTCGGCACCGCGCGCATTGCACAATCTGACGACTTCCGAAGCCGCCAAGGCGACTTGATGATCGTCGTCGCCGACGATGTCGCCGATCAACACCATTTTCGGCCGACCGCGATGTTTGGCTTTGCCGGCATAGCCGACCGCCTTGACATAACGTTCATCCAAATGCTCGAGCCCGGCCAGCATCACCCGGTCGTTACCGCTTTTCGGCAAGGCCTCCAGAAAATCACGAATCTCGACGATGGCCGGTACCGAATCGCGGACCTGACCGAAAAACTCCAGGCAAAACGTGCGCGTATAGGCCGGCATTTTATGCAATATCCAGCGCGCCGACGTGATGATGCCGTCGCAGCCTTCTTTTTGTATGCCCGGCAGGCCGCCGAGAAACTTATCGGTCACATCCTTGCCCAAGCCGTCCCGGCGAAATTTCGCACCGGGAATCTCGAGCCGCTCTTCGGACAACAATTCCTTGGCTTTGGCATCGAAACGCTTCAAGGCAAAGGTAACAAGTTCCTGGTCGTGAATCTTGCCGAAATTGTGATGGATACGCTCGACTTCGAGCCAATTGCCGTCCGGCGTCACCATGCGCCAGGATACCAAGTTATCCAGCGCGGTTCCCCACAGCACGGCCTTTTTACCACCGGCGTTCATCGCTACATTGCCGCCGATGCACGAAGCATCGGCCGAAGTCGGGTCGCAGGCGAACACCAAACCGGCGTTTTCGGCCATGTCCATTACGCGCCGCGTTACGACGCCCGCGCCAGTATGTATCGTCGCATAAGTCTGCTCGACGCCCGGTAATTGGGATTGCGGTTCGATCGGGCCCATGTCCAACAATTTTTCGGTGTTGATCACGGCCGAGTAAGGCGTCAGCGGCACCGCGCCGCCGGTGTAGCCGGTGCCGCCGCCGCGCGGAATGATGGTCAGGCCGAGTTTGATGCAATCGCGCACCAATTGGCCGACTTCTTTTTCGCTGGTCGGATATAACACGACGAACGGATATTCGACCCGCCAGTCGGTCGCATCGGTCACATGAGACACGCGGGCAAAGCCGTCGAAACCGATGTTGTCTTTGTGCGTATGCTTCGAAAACAAGGCAAGCGCCTTGCGGCGCATTTCTCGGGTACGGTCGAAATGCGCCTCGAATTCGTTCACGGCCTGATGCGTCGCTTCGATCAGCAAGGCCACGCGCCGGGCTCGATCCGGATATTCGTTTTCGTATTCGGCATGGCGCTTTTCCATTTGCCGCAGACGGTGGCGCAAGGCGTCGAGCAGAGCCTTGCGGCGTTTGCGGTTGTTCAGCAAATCGTCCTCGAGATAAGGATTACGCTGAACCGCCCAAATATCGCCGAGCACTTCAAACAGCATCCGCGCGGAACGGCCGGTCATGCGTTCTCCGCGTAGCGACTCGATGATCTGCCAGTTCTCTTCGCCGAGCAATCGAATGACGATTTCTCGGTCGGAAAAAGAGGTATAGTTATAGGGAATTTCGCGCAGCCTTTCGGACGGCGCATCGGCAACAAAGGGGGAGAGTTCGGAATCCACTGACATCCTAAGGTAATGGCGTGGTTGGAAAGTTGTATTGTAGCACTGGCGGGCAGGGTCTAAAAACTCAAAATCCGCATGGCTTTTATTTATGACCGCATAGCAACCTTTTGTTGTAATCTTTTGTGGGAGCTACGCCTTCGTCGTCCCTCTCCTAACGCTAGGTGAGGGAAAGTCGGGAGCGTTTAAGTTATCCATATCTTTTTCGAAGCCTATAATGTTTCCTGATTAGCAAGATGCTTCAGCTTGCCGAAGCCAAGTGTCCGAGCTGGGGTTAGTCGTAGTCGCAAAAACTAAAATATGCTGTTACCCAAGCTCCAGCTTGGGTAACCTGTTCAGGAAGCTCTAGCTTCCCGATAATCAAGAAAGATTGAACGAGCGAGCGGGTCGGGGGTGATTGAGAATGCGCGGAGGTTGTGTCGGTCTCAGGAAGCTGGAGCTTCCGGTGTGTCTTTCCCAAGCTGGAGCTTGGGAAAGAGCGTGATGTGGATTGGCCGTTTTTAGCTTGACGCGCATGGCTTGCGAACCCCGTCCTGCTAAGGATATGCTGATCTTTGGGCTTTAGCTGAAGAAACTTGCTAATCAGGTAATGTTTAGCCAGCATTTTTTCGGAGCTTGGCGTTGCGACTTCGATTCCGTTGTTCGTTTTTCGGCATCATCGGCTTCGACGATCGCGATCTAGGGATCGCTCCCACAGCATTAATCACCCTTTGCGATAGCGATGCCGCTCCCTCACCTATGGCTAGGCAAAGGGCAACCGGGCGCGTTAGGATAAACACGCGCGTGCTAAACTGTCATTAACCGCATTGAGCCGAATCGCCGGCTGTTTTATATTTACCGGTAAGCGTCGGGGCGTTGGTTTTGACTCCCTTTTACTATTGCAGGAAAAGGCCATGACTAAAACAGAAGACAGTGAATTTGAACAACCGTTAAACAGCGATAAACCGGACTGGGAAAACGACCCGTTGTGGTTCAAAGATGCCGTCATTTACGAACTGCACATCAAGGCTTTTTTCGACAGCGACAATAACGGCATGGGCGATTTCGAAGGATTGATACAGAAGCTCGATTACCTGCAAGATCTCGGGGTAAACACGCTCTGGTTACTGCCTTTTTACCCTTCGCCGCTGCGCGACGACGGATACGACATAGCCGACTATCGCAACATTCATCCCGATTACGGCTGTATGGACGATTTCAAGCGTTTCATGAAAGAAGCCCACCGCCGCGGTTTCAAGGTCATCACGGAACTGGTGATCAATCACACATCGGACCAACATGCGTGGTTTCAAGCTGCGAAAAAAGCGCCGCCGGGTTCCGGCAAGCGCGACTTTTATATTTGGAGCGAAACCAACCAAAAATTCCCCGAAACGCGAATTATTTTCGAGGATACCGAAAAATCGAATTGGACTTGGGACGATGAGGCTCATGCCTATTACTGGCATCGCTTTTTTTCTCACCAGCCGGATCTCAATTTCAATAACCCGCAGGTCGTCAAAGCAGTCATCAAATTGATGCGTTTCTGGTTGGATCAAGGCGTTGACGGCATGCGCCTGGACGCCATTCCCTATCTATGCGTCCGAGAGGGAACCAACAACGAAAACTTACCGGAAACGCATGACGTGATCAAACAAATGCGTGCGATCGTCGATGAACACTATCCGCATTGCGTGTTTCTCGCCGAAGTCAATCAATGGCCGGAAAATGTCCGGGATTATTTCAGTGACGGCGACGAGTGCCACATGGCCTATCATTTCCCGCTCATGCCTCGAATTTACATGGCTATCGCGCAAGAAGACCGCCATCCTCTCGTCGATATCATGCGGCAGACTCCGACGATTCCCGAAAACTGTCAATGGGCCATATTCCTGCGCAATCATGACGAATTGACCCTGGAGATGGTCACCGACAAAGAACGCGATTATATGTATCAGATGTATGTCAGCGACCCTCGCGCGCGACTTAACGTCGGAATTCGGCGCCGACTAGCCCCGCTGATGGATAACGAGCTTGATAAAATCAAACTGATGAACAGCTTGCTGCTATCCATGCCGGGCTCGCCCATCATTTATTACGGAGACGAAATCGGCATGGGCGACAACATTTTCCTTGGCGACCGCAACGGCGTCAGGACCCCAATGCAATGGAGTCCCGATCGTAACGGCGGTTTCTCCCGCGCCGACCCGCAGCGCCTATATTTGCCCCCGATCATGGACCCGATCTATGGCTATGGGGCGGTCAATGTCGAGGCGCAGTCGCGCGACCGTTCCTCGTTACTCAATTGGATGAAGCATGTTTTGACTTTGCGAAAAAATCACCAGGCATTCGGACGCGGCGAACTGGTTTTTTTACATCCCGGCAATCGCAAAATCCTCGCCTACCTGAGGTTATACGAAGACGACATCATCCTATGCGTAAGCAACTTGTCGCGGGCCGCGCAAGCGGTCGAACTTGACCTTTCGGCCTATAAAGGATGCGTGCCGGTGGAAATGCTCGGACATACGACTTTTCCGCCTATCGGCGAATTACCTTACCTACTTACCCTGCCCGGCTATAATTATTATTGGTTCCGGCTGGCCCGTAGCGAAGATGTGCCGGCCTGGCACGAAGAGCACTTATTACCCGAGGAGTTACCGACGCTAGTGCTATTCGACGGCTGGCACAGTTTTTTTCGAAACCAAGACGAATCCTGGCGTATTGCCATGTCGAAAAAAGCGCGCACTCAACTCGAAGAAAACGCGTTACCGGGCTTTGTCGCCGCACAAAACTGGCATCGTGAAATCAGCAGCGAATCGCTTGACCGTGTGCATATTAGCGATTATGCCGAATGGGGACCGAAAAACAATACATGGTTACTCACCCTAGCCCGTGTCGAACAAAAGTCCGGCGAACCTTTTCATTGTTTTTTACCGCTCGCGCTGGCATGGGAAAATCACGATCTGAAACGCTTACATGATTTGACGCCTTTCACAGTGGCTAAGGTGCGCCAGCAATCTCAAGTGGGCATTTTAGGCGATGCATTTGCCGACGAGACTTTTTGCCAAGCACTGGTTCAGGCTATAGGCGCCGGCCGAACATTCGCATGCGAGCAAGGAATCATCCGCTGTTCGCCGACCGAGGCGTTTGACGAATGTGTTGCAGAGAAAGAGATGGACCAGCTAGCCGCACAACCACCGCATACGAAAGATAATAAAACGACCGTCGCCCTGAACAATCGGTTATTTTTAAAAGGCTATAGACGCCTTCAAATCGGACGCCATCCGGAAATTGAAATAGGTTGCTTTTTGAACAATACGGCAAAATTCCGTAATACGCCGCCCATCGCCGGTGGCATAGAGTATCAGGCCGAGAATGGCGATGCCATGACCCTTGCCGTGCTGCAAGGCTATGTCAAAAACCAGGGCGACGGCTGGAGCTACACGCTCGATTATTTGGAAAGATTCCTGGAAGAATGTCTCACGACGGAACCTGTGCCTTGTCTTGCCGCAGAGAAGCATAGCGCCTATCTCATGCTCATTCAAACGCTCGGTCGACGCACAGGCGAACTGCATCAGGCATTGGGCACGGTAACTGACAATCCCGCTTTCGACCCCGAACCGGTCAGCGATGACGACCTATCGGACTGGGTGTGTCAAGCGCAAACCGAAGCGGCATCAACGCTGGATTCACTCGAACATCGCCTGAACGAGCTTGATGAAGCGGTTCAAACGGCGCTACGCCCTGTACTCGAACAACGCGAGGCGCTGATTGAGCGAATGAAAGCTTGTCTTTCCGAACCGGTAAGAGGAATTAAAATCCGCTATCATGGAAATCTTCATTTGGGGCATGTGCTACTGACCGAAAACGATTTTTTATTTACCGACTTTGAGAGCGATCCGGCGCAATTACGCGTCGACCGGCACCAAAAACATTCGCCGTTAAGAGATGTGGCGGATGTGCTAAGATCCTTGAATCATGCGGCCCATAAAGCCATGACGCTCGCCAGCGTTGAACGGCCCAATGATATCGCCAAACTAGAACCCATGATGCGGGACTGGGAAACCGAGGTTAAATATGTCTTCCTCGCCGCTTATGATGAAGCGGTAAGCAATAGCGACTTGTTTGCAAAAAATGCAGCTCCGCGCGGTCTGATCGACCTGTTTCTACTCGAAAAGGCGTTTTGCGGACTACGCGATGATTTTAGCGACTCTCCGGAAAAAATAGCCATTGAAATTAATAATATCCTAGTATTGCAGACGAGAATAGAAGCCGAGTGATATCCTCGGCATCAGCAGTTTATGAATAGCTATTCAGTCCCCTGGCAATTATCGTTCCCACGCTCTGCACTCATCATTATAGATAAATTGTAGGGTACGCTGCGCGTACCAAAGCTGTGCACTGACGGTTCGGCTGGCACATGAACATCGCAGGGTTACCATGGTACGCACAGCGTACCCTACGCGAATCGCCTAGCGTTAGGTGGTGTGTTAAGTGACAATAAATGGTATCGAGGTCTCATTGGTTAAGGTTGCAAAAGGGTAATTTTTGACTTATTTATAAAGGTGAGCGCTCTGCGTGGAAACGATAGGTGGATGTAAATAATTACGCTTATGATGCGGTATTATCGACTCGATTCTAAAACCTATTTAATATTAGTATTTTCTTATATACTAGCCGGCATGATTCACATTACCTTAACGGAAAGCCATTATGCTTGAATTGACCAAAACTGCCGTTCTGGCTTGCTTATTGATACTGCCGCAAGCGCATGCTTACGCGCAATCCTCGGAACTCGAACGCCGGCCGACTTATACCTTGGAAGACGCCATATCGCTTGCATTGCAAAACAATCCGGATTTGCAAATCGCTCATGAGCGTATCGGACAGGCTCAAGCGCAATTGGGCGAAGCATTTGCCGCGTTTTACCCGCAAGCTCAAATACGCATGTCTTACGAACATACCGACAATCCCTCGCGCGCGTTCGGCATGATCATATCTCAGCGGCGGCTGAATCTCGACGGTACTACCAATTTCAATCAACCGGGCGGAACCGATAATTACCGTCCCGAAGTCGTCGCTACTTATTCGCTGTTTCGCGGCGGCCAAGACTATCAAGCGGCCAAGGCCGCCGAGCTCGGCGTCGAAGCGGCAGAATTGCAAGAGTCGGCGGTCCGCAATCGATTGATCGAAGCGGTGACCTCGACCTATTACGGCCTGTTGGCAAGCTCCGAGGCGCATAAAGTCGCTTTGAATTCTATCAAGGCGGTCGACAGCGAACTGCGGCAAAGCAAAAACCAATACGAAGCCGGCGCGCTATTGAAATCCGATGTCTTATCGTTGGAAGTGCAATTGGCCGAAACCCAAGACGCCGAGATTCAAGCCGCGAATGCGATCGAACTGACTCGGACCGGACTCAAAACGCTGCTGGGCCTTAATGCCGACGAATCATTCGAATTCGAGCAAGTCTCGGCGGCGCTACAAATTCCGGAAAATCATGAAGCGTTCGACGATATACTCAACCGCGCCATCAAGGAGCGTCCGGAAATCGCCGCGGCTTACAAACGAATCGAAATCGCCGAACGCAAATTGAGCGCGGCCAAAGGCGCGCATCTGCCGCGCGCGAATGCGTATGTCAGCTACGGCTCGGACAGCAAGAATATCGATTTTTCCACTAACCGCGACAATGTCACGGCCGGCGTCATGGTCGAAATGGATTTGTTCAACGGTTTCGGTACCAGCGAAGCCGTTAAAAAAGCCGAACATCAATTGAACGAAGCGCAAAAAGCGCATACCCAGACCAAGCTCGCTATCGAAAACGAAGTCAAAACCGCGCATTTAAAATTCAGGGAAGCGCTGGCGCGTCTCAATGTGACGCGAGTGGCCATCGCGTCGGCCGAGGAAGCCTTGCGCTTGGTCAACCAACAACGCCAAGCCGGCGCGGCCACGGTCACGCGCTATATCGAAGCCGAAGTCGCACGCGACAAAGCGCATTCACGCGATATCGCGGCACGTTTCGACGCGCTACGCGCCGAAGCCGAGCTTAAAAAAGCGCTGGGGAGTTGGAGGTGAGCGGTGAGCGGTGAGCGGTGAGCGGTGAGCGGTGAGCGGTGAGCGGTGAGCGGTGAGCGGTGAGCGGTGAGCGGTGAGCGGTGAGCGGTGAGCGGTGAGCGGTGAGCGGTGAGCGGTGAGCGGTGAGCGGTGAGCGGTGAGCGGTGAAATGATGCGGCATTTAATCCATTTGTCAAGCGCTAATTTCCTCTTTCCTCTTTCCTCTTTCCTCTTTCCTCTTTCCTCTTTCCTCTTTCCTCTTTCCTCTTTCCTCTTTCCTCTTTCCTCTTTCCTCTTTCCTCTTTCCTCTTTCCTCTTTCCTCTTTCCTCTTTCCTCTTTCCTCTTTCCTCTTTCCTCTTTCCTCTTTCCTCTTTCCTCTTTCCTCTTTCCTCTTTCCTCTTTCCTCTTTCCTCTTTCCTCTTTCCGCTAACTGCTTACTGCTCACCGCTAACTAACACCCCCTCATTCAAACGCCAACCCCGCTTGCCGCCAAGCTTTAGCTCCGCCCTCAAGATTGTACAAATTACGATAGCCTAGTTCATAGAGAGACCGCGCGGCCGCATTGCCCATAGGTCCGCCTTCGCAATACAAATAAAGAGCGGTATTTTTATCGGCAGGCAATTTATCTTGGTATCGCTCAACCTCGTTGTAAGGAATGAAAAGATTAGTCCCCTTGATATGCTGCTGCTCGGGAATGTGAACATCGATTAAAACAATAGACTCATTTTGCATGATTCGATTGAGTTCATCAGCACTGATCATGGTCAAATAATCAGGTTTTTGAAAGGCGCAACCGGCGACGATAGCAATAACCATGATCGAAAATAACAATGTTTTCTTAGTCAAGATTCGGAATTTCATAAACAATGCCCCAATAACATAAGGAAAACGGCATTTAACCATAAAAACCAGGCTGGACGCGAAGCGGTTTCAAATAACAGGTATTACTAGGCTTTCGGCGCTCCGCATTGTCTTTTCACCTTATCGTTCCAACGCTCTGCGTTGGAATGCAGCCCGCAACGCTCCAGCGTTGCGAAACCGGATATCCCGCTTGAGTTGAAACAAGTAACAAGGATGATTAGTGCTGTGGGAGCGATCCCCAGATCGCGATCGTCGAAGACGACAATGCTAAAAAACGAACAACGGAATCGAAGCCGCAACGCCAAGCTCCGAAAAAAGGCGGCTAAACGTTGCAGGCTTCGAAAAAGATATGGATCACGTAAACGACCTCGGCTTCGATATCGCGACGAAGGCGTCGCTCCCACAAGGATCTAAGTCTCTATTGTTTTTACTTTTATGGCGAAAACGATTTCCGCTTTGGCTTCGGGCTAGTCCGGGTTAGGATTAAGCATTGCATAACGTCTCACTCATCGACAATGAACTTATGAATACAAAACCGAACCGCCAATGGCAAAACTGGCTGGACCGCAATGTTTACGATCTGGCTCGACAAATGCGCCTTAGCTATGTTCCGCCGTTAATGGTCTATCTGGCAGCCGGCGTATCCGGCTTGACCGGCATCGTCGGAACCTTTTTCGTCAAAGACTATCTCGGCTTGTCGGCCGAGTTTTTGGCCATGCTGGGCTTCTGGATAATGCTGCCGTGGGCGCTAAAAATGCCGGTCGGGCATCTGGTCGATTTGCTGTGGCGGCATAAAGCCAAGTTGATCTATCTCGGCGCGGCGCTGATCGCGGCTAGCTTGCTGATCATGATCAATCTCTTGGCTGACCGGGAATTCATGACGCATATCCTGCCCGCCGAAACCTGGTTTGTCTTATCGGTATTACTGGCGCCGATCGGTTATGTCGTTCAGGATACCGTGGCCGATGCGATGACGGTCGAAGCGGTGCCGCGTTTCGACGAACAAGGCAGGCAGCTACCCGAAGCGCAAATCAAATTGGCGCACACGACGATGCAGACCTTGGGCCGAGTCGCCATTATCGGCGGGTCGATGCTGGTTGCGGCCACCAATGTCATTCTGTTCGATGACGTACACTTGATGGACGACGCCGAAAAAGCGGCGGTGTATTTGACGGTTTATCGTTGGGCCTTGGTCATACCCTTGATTTCGATAGCCGGGGTTTTGCTGTCCGCCTATCTCCGATCTCAACAGGAATGGCGCTTGGCGGCGCAAGGTTATGAACTCGAAGACATTGACCGCTTGCTGGCCCGACCCGACGATGAATTGCCCGAAATCAACTGGTGGATTCTCGGCGGCGGACTCGGTTTCGTGTTGTTCGCGGTCTTGATGGGCTTGAGCGATATTCCGAATAGCGATGCGATCGTCTTCATCGGTTCGCTGGCTATCGTCATTTTTTTGATTTGGCGCCTGACGCTGGACTTGGAACCCACCCAGCGCAATCAGTTGTACGGCATCGCTTTCGTGATATTCGCCTTTCGGGCCGTGCCGACGACCGGCGCAGGCGAAACGTGGTGGATGATCGATGTGCTCGCCTTCGATCAACACTTTCTTGCGCAACTATCGTTACTCACGAGCGGACTGACTCTGTTCGGCATGTTTCTATTCCGGCGCTTCATGGCCGAACGCCCGATTACCCATGTGATTGCGGTCTTGACGATAGCGTTGAGTGCGCTGTATTTACCGAATATCGCGCTGTTTTACGGCTTTCATGAATGGACCCAGGCCCATACCGGCGGCGTGGTCGATGCGCGCTTCATTGCCTTGATCGATACCGCGCTGGAATCTCCCCTCGGACAGATCGCGATGATTCCGATGCTGGCCTGGATCGCCAACTCCGCACCGCCTAGACTCAAGGCGACCTATTTCGCAGTCATGGCCGCATTCGTCAACTTGGCGCTATCGCTGTCTCAATTACTGACCAAGGCGCTCAATCAAGTGTTCGTGATCAGCCGCGAAATCAAAGACCCGACAACTGGTTTAATCGTCACCGCCGCCGATTACAGCCAATTAGGCAGCTTATTTTTCATCGTGATGTTTTTGGGACTGGCGATGCCGTTGTCGGCGATTTTTATCGCCCGGCGCACCTTCTTGAAAGATCGCAGTTGATTGGGCTACCGCGGAGGGAATCCGCCGATATTCTCCCCCCGACGCCCCGTTTGGTTTAAAATAACCGGTTTTTGACTTCGCACGATACGCATTGCTGAATGAAACACGGCGGTAATATTTACGGTTTTGCCGAACGCATCGGTTGCCGGTCGGATCAGGTATTGGACTTTTCAGCCAACATCAATCCCGTCCAGGCCATCGACTGGCGCACGTTGCAATTCGACCCGTCGCCTTATGCCGATCCCGATTACAGTGCCTTAAAAGAAGCGCTTCGCTATCGCTACCCGTTGCCGAACGACACCGACCTGGAACCCTTCAACGGCGCGAGTGCCGCGATTTTTGCGTTATTGCGCCGACTCCATCCCGAAGAGGTCGTACTTTATACGCCGATGTATGTCGAATATGCGCGCATCGCGCGGCAATTAGATTGCCGCATCCGTTGCATCGACCGTTTCGGACGTTTTGAACAAACGGAAATTCCGCCGCACAGCACCGTCATTTTCGTCAATCCGGCCACGCCCGACGGCGCGCTTTACGACCTGCACGAGCTACTGGCCCAATGGCAGGCCGCTCGATGCACGATCCTGATCGACGAGTCTTTTCTGGACTTCTGCCCTGCCGCCGCCACGACCAGTATCGCCGACAGAATAGGCCAAATCCCGAACCTTTACCTGATCAAGTCCTTGAGTAAGTTTTACGGCAGCGCCGGCGTCCGCATCGGTTTCGTCGCCGCCGAGAAAACCGCAATCACAAAATTGCAACGACTTGAGCCGGCGTGGAAACTGTCGAGTTTCGATATCGCCTACATGCATCAAGCCCTTTATAACGATGCCTTCGCCGACAACACGCGCAGGCAAACAACACAGCTTCGCGAATCATTGAGGCAAATGCTGGAGGATTCCAAACTGTTCGACCGGGTATATCCGAGCCAAGCCAATTTTATCCTCGTCCGTTTGGCGAAAATCGACGGCCATGCCTTGCAGCGTCACCTGGAAAAGGCGCGAATCTTGATTCGCGTGTGCGACAATTTTGAAGGCCTGGATAAGCGGTATGTGCGCTTCGCGGTTAAGGATGCCGAATCGATCGCCCGGCTTGCCGAGTGTTTGCAACATGTTTGAATTGGCGGCGCTGGCCTATTTGATCGACCTGCGTTTCGGCGAATTCCGCACGACCCACCCGGTCGTGCTGATGGGCCGCTTTATCGAAGGGTACGAAGGGCGTTATTACCGCGACAATATTCGATCAGGCGCGATATTGATCGCCAGTCTATTGACCTTGACCCTGATCGTAAGCCTCTCGATCGTTTACGCCTGCCAACAATTACCGTATTGGCTCGCCCTACCCGTTTTGGCCGTCATCGCATCAATGGGGCTTGCGATGCACATGCTCCATGCCAGCGTATCGGAACTGTTGACCTCAAAGCAGCCCCGGCAAGCCTTGCGTTACCTGGTGAGCCGCGATACCGAAACGATGAGCGATAGCGAGGTCTATAAGGCGGCGATTGAAACTTGGGCCGAAAACCTCAGCGACGGCGTCATCGCGCCTCTGTTTTATTTGGTCTTATTCGGCCTACCGGGCTTGGCCGTTTACAAAGCCGTCAATACCTTGGATTCGATGATCGCCTATAAAACCGACCGCTATCTTCATTTCGGCCGAGTCGCCGCCAAACTTGACGATCTCGCCAACTTCATCCCGGCCCGTTTGACGGCCTTGTTGATCATTTTAGTGTCGTCCGATAAAAAACGGGCTTGGCAATGCTTATGGCGGGACGCCGATAAACTGGAAAGCCCCAATGCCGGCCGGCCGATCGCCGCGATGGCGGGCGCCTTGGGCGTGGCATTGGGCGGCGATGCGATGTACCATGGCCGGCTGAAAACCAAACCGGCTCTGGGCGATGCCATCGTGCCGGTCACTAAAACCACGCTATCGAAAGCCTTGTCCATGAAAACACCCATTGATTTTACGATCCTCGGCCTATTGGCCGTTGGTTTCTTGCTGTCTTGATCAAGCAATGTCCGTTTATACCTCCGTCACACCCGCACAACTGGACGCCTTTTTCGGCGCTTACGATCTCGGCCAAGTAGTCGATGCAGCCGGTATTCCCGACGGCATCGCGAATAGCCATTATGCGGTCGCGACCACGCAAGGCGACTATGTCTTGACCTTGTTCGAGGCACAAAACAGCGAAGAACTGATCCCGGTGATCGGACTGATGCAACGCTTAGGTACTCGCAACCCGCTGTATCCGAATCCGCAGGCCGACAAACAAAACCGGCTCTTGCTCAACCTCAACGGCAAGCCGGCACTGGTCTGTAAACGCTTGGCCGGCCGATCCCTCGTTTCGCCTACGCTAGATCAATGCCGGCAAATCGGCGCGCAACTGGCTAGGCTGCATCTCGACACGCGGGACTGCACCTTTCCGATCGCAAGCCATCATGACGTTTTGTCGATCAAAGCCTTGTTCGAGCAAGTCGAGAGTCAACTGTCCGACGCGGACCGCGAATTGATTCTCGGCGAACTGCAATTTCAGTCCGAACACGAACAACAAACGCTGCCCGGCGGCGTGATTCACGGCGACTTATTCCGGGATAATGCCTTATTCGCCGACGGACAAATCAGCGGCATACTCGATTTCTATAGTGCCTGCAGCGACCACTGGCTACGCGATATCGCCGTCTGCGCGAACGACTGGTGCCGAGACGACGGTATTTTCAACACACAAAAATTAACCGCACTGCTTTCGGGCTATGAAACCCTAAGACCCTTATCGGCAATCGAACATCAGCATTGCAACCGCATGCTCAGAGCCGCCTCGCTACGTTTTTGGCTATCGCGCCTCGTGCACCGTTACAGCAATCGCCCAGCCGCCCTGAGCCAACCCAAAGACCCGTTCGTTTTTAAAGATCTGCTCGTACAACACCGACACGCCGCCCATGCCTGATCATCGCTATTCCGACGCCGAACGCGCCGCCATTTACCGCGCTATCTACGAGCGCCGCGATATGCGGCATTTTTTGCCCGACCCGGTCGAACCCGACAGATTAGCACGCATCATCGCGGCGGCGCACCACGCCCCAAGCGTCGGTTTCATGCAGCCCTGGCGTTTCATACGCATCACCCGTCCGGATTTACGCCAAGCCATACACGGCCAGGTCGAGCAGGAACGCCTGCAAACCGCCCGCGCCTTACAGGAGCGCGAAGACGAATTCATGCGCATCAAGGTCGAAGGCATCATGGAATGCGCCGAAATCATCATCGCCTCATTAAGCGACCGCCGAGACGAGCATATCTTCGGCCGGCGCACCCTGCCGGAAATGGATCTGGCCTCGTTATCCTGCGCGATCCAGAATATGTGGCTGGCCGCCCGGGCCGAAGGTCTGGGTTTGGGCTGGGTTTCGATGTTCGAGCCGGAAGCGCTGAAACGATTATTGGCGATGCCCGACGACAGCCAACCGTTCGCGATTTTATGTCTGGGCCATGTCGAGCGCTTTTATGACGAGCCGCTCTTGCAACAAGAACGGTGGGCATCGCGCTTGGAATTGAACGATTGTTTATTTGAAAACGCCTGGAACAACCCATGCAAACTCACTTTTTGATCAATCCGCTAGACCACCCCCTTACCGCCGCGCTACAAGACAAAATCGACCAAAAGACCAAGCCTTTGGGTTCGCTAGGCCGATTGGAAGCACTGGCGCTGCGCATCGGGCTAATACAAAACACATTATCGCCGACGCTGACAAACCCGGCTATCGTGATTTTTGCCGGCGATCACGGCATCGCAGCAAACGGCGTCAGCGCCTATCCGCAAAGCGTCACCGCGCAAATGGTCGCCAATTTTTTGGCGGGCGGGGCCGCCATCAGCGTTATTGCCAAGCACAACCGCCTCGACCTGTGGATCGTCGATGCCGGCGTCAATGCCGATCTAAACCGGCACCCTAAATTGATCGAAGCTAAAATCGGCAAAGGCACGCGTAATTTTTTAGATGCGCCGGCAATGACCGAGAGCGAATGCGCCCAAGCCATGCAAGCCGGCGCCGATATCGTACAGGAACGCCACCGGGCAGAATGCAATTGTATCGGCTTCGGCGAAATGGGCATCGGCAATACCTCTTCCGCCTCGCTGTTGATGCATTGCTTGACCGGTATACCGCTGGCGCAATGCGTCGGACGCGGCACCGGACTAAGCGATGCGCAACTGAGCCATAAGTTGTCGATATTGAATCAAGCCTTGGCACGGCACCCCGGCCAACGCGATCCATTGGCGGCATTGAGCATCTTCGGCGGCTTTGAAATCGCGATGATGGCAGGCGCTTATTTGAAAGCCGCCGAACTGGGCATGTTAATCATCGTCGACGGCTTTATCGCCGGCAGCGCATTGTTGGTTGCGGCGAAATGCCATCCTGAGGTTTTGGATTATTGCGTGTTTAGCCATGTCTCGGACGAACAAGGACATCGAGCACTGCTCGATCACTTCGGCGCACAAGCCTTGCTCGATCTTGAACTGCGCCTCGGCGAAGGCTCGGGCGCGGCGCTAGCTTATCCTTTAATTATCTCGGCGGTTGCGATGCTGAACGAAATGGCCAGCTTTGCCGAGGCTGGCGTGGATGGGGGTTGAAATTGCCGAGGTTTGTTTTTGATGAGACGCGGGGTTACTTTTTTCACGGTTTAAAACCCTATTGAGAAATATTGAGGGCTTTTCGATGCATAGCTACGAATCAGACATTGTTGCATGGGCGAACGAGCAGGCCGCGCTGCTCCGTGCGGGCCAGTTCAACATGCTCGACCTTGAACATATTGCGGATGAGATTGAAGACGTGGGCAAAAGCGAACGAAGAGAATTGAAAAGTAGAATGGCTGTTTTGCTGGCCCATCTACTGAAATGGCAATATCAGGCAGGCTTTCGCAGTAAAAGCTGGCAGCGGGCAATCAAGGAGCAACGTCGAGGGATTGCAGGTTCCTTGAAAGAAACCCCCAGTCTTAAAACCGATTTGACTCAACCCGATTGGCGGGAATGGGTGTGGTCCGATGCCGTCAGTCTTGCGGTAAAGGAAACAGGACTCGATTGCTTCCCCGAGTCCTGTCCATGGAGCATTGAGCAGGTTATGAATTCTGAGTTTTGGCCTGAATAAAAAAGGATTCATTTTAATCCGATCTGCCCATCTTTTTTCACAAAACAACAACGAGGCTTTCTCTTGATTTTACGTGGAGGCCGCCACTTTGCCGCTGACCGCCAAATGCGTCAAAAACTGCACCGCTTCACTAGCGCCCAAGTCACGCGGATGACGCTTGCCAAAATGCAGAATATAGCGTTTAATCCAGTCCGTATAGGCCTGTTCGGTACGATTGCTACAGTGCCTCAAACGAATCTTAGCCCATACTTGATCCCATAATATCGTTGAATTCCCCGAAGTCGGCACTGACGTATTTCGCATTTTTAGTAGGAAAAGTTGTTTTTTACAACTCGCTGTAAACTATATTATTTTAATTTTATCAAATAAATTAGGCAGCTCTATGACGCAATATTTTGCATCATTTAGGATGTCTAATTGTAGTTAGGCTTCTTGGAAAATTACTGTGCCAAATTTTCAACTTCCACCCGATGTACTTCTATCTATTCCAAAGGATTTGCCAATTCCTTTGAATGATAGGGCATGTGAACATCTGGAAAACATGCTGTTGCCGGATGTTTCTCTATGGTCTATCAATGACCAAGAAATCAATCTATCCCGCTTGTCTGGCTGGAATGTGATTTTCTGCTATCCAATGACAGGTCGCCCAGGATTTGCCATTCCAGAAGGCTGGGTTCAAATTCCCGGTGCCGCTGGGTGTACGCCACAGGTATGTTCATATCGTGAAAACTATACTGAATTCAATCGTAATGGGATAGGCATTTACGGCATAAGTACTCAAACATCAGAGACACAAAAAGAAGCTGCTAGTCGATTAGGGTTGCCTTATCCGCTTTTGAGCGATGTCAATCATTATTTTTCCTCAACTTTGAAATTGCCCCTACTTGAAGTCGAAGGGTTAAAATTGCTCAAAAGATTGACGCTCATTACACAAAGTGGAATGATTAAAAAATGTTTTTATCCTGTCTTTCCACCAGATAAAAATGTTATTGAGGTGATGGCTTGGCTCTCCGAGAATCAAGCTTAACCCAGTGCTCAACCGGAAAGCGAGCGCTAAAGAACTTTGTGTTGAACAACAGAATTCAGGTCAATTTTTAGTGGGATATAAATATGAAACGTGCATTTACTCTCGAGTATTGGTTGGATGATGGATGGTATATTGGCAAACTTAAGGAAATCCCTGGGGTTTTTAGCCAGGGTGAGACACTAGAGGAGTTGGAAGAAAATATTGAAGATGCTTATAAACTTTTAATGGCAGAGGAGGTGCAAACCAACCACCCAGCATCACAAATAAAAGAAGTCTTCGTCGAAGTAGCGTGAAACGAGGAAACTTTATTAGAGAATTGGTTGAAGCAGGCTGTTACCTTAAACGTCATGGCAATAAGCACGATATTTATGCAAATCCTGCCAATGGTAAACAAACTCCAGTTCCAAGACATTCCGAAATAAAAGAGAGTCTTTGTCGGCTTATCAAAGGGCAATTGGGGATATGAAGCTGTCTACGCCTAACCTGGTACTCCAGCGGACTCCGCTAACGCTCCGCCGCTGAGCTTTGCGTTAGCTCCAAACTAGACAGGTCGAAACAAAACTGCAAAAAAAGGGTATCGGGTTTATTTTATAATTCAACCACCTGCCTTTTTCCGGCATTTGCCATACGCCGCAAGGCTTACACCGTGTTGCTTGTGTTCATAATTAGCCGCCCGGTTTGTCATGTTCTCAAGCGATCGATTTTATAAATTGTCGCAAGACAAAGTAGAATTAGACATGCCAAGAACATATCCCGCCTAATTCAAGCAAAACTCCCCATGCCTTCATTTCACGATTTCCTACTGGCCGTCGGCTTTTATACCCGGCTGCCCTGCCCGGCTGGCCTCGATTATCGACGGCTTCCGAAGTCCTGCGTTTACCTGCCGCTGGTCGGTTGGTTGGTCGGCGGTATTTCGGCATCGGTGTTCTGGATCGCTTTGCAAATCTGGCCGCAAGACATTGCGGTCGTTATCGCCTTGATCGCCGGGATTCTGGTTACCGGGGCTTTTCATGAGGACGGTTTTGCCGATGTCTGCGACGGTTTCGGCGGCGGCTACGATAAACAGCGCATTCTGGACATCATGAAAGACTCGCAGATCGGCGCCTATGGCGCGCTCGGCTTGTTATTGCTGCTTCTGTTGAAATTCAGGCTTTTGACCGGTTTACCGGCGCATCTGCCGCCGCTGGCTTTACTGGCGGGACATAGTATCAGCCGTTGGTTTCCGTTGTATTTGATGTACCGCTACGACTACGCCCGCACGCAGCCTAGCAAGTCGTCCGGCGCGGTATTCAAGCCCGATGCGAAAACTTTACTCTTGGCAGGCATTCCGGCGTTGCTGCCTTTTGTATTGCTGCCCCCTTTAGCCCTGACCGCGCTGATACCGATGGCGCTGGTCACGCTAGTGCTCGGCCGCTATTTTCATCGTCATATCGGCGGCTATACCGGAGACTGCTTGGGGGCCGGCCAGCAAGTCGCCGAAGTCGTTTTTTATCTTTTCCTAAACGCTCTATGGACATTTATTTGATTCGCCATACCCAAACCGCAGCCGCTAAAGGCTTATGTTACGGGCGGTCTGACATTCCCCTGGCGGACAGCTTTGCCCGGGAGATGGAAGCCCTACGGCAAAAATTGCCTGAACTAGCCGAAGACTGCCGGTTTTATAGCAGCGCACTCAGCCGTTGCAAACGTTTGGCTGATTCCCTATCCGATGAGGTCGTCACCGACGAACGGATTTTGGAGCTGGATTTCGGCGATTGGGAAGGCGTGTTTTTCGATGAAATCGACGCAAAAGCCCTAAACCATTGGACACAAAATTTCGTCGACGTCCCGCCGCCGAACGGCGAAAGTTTTACCGATTTATGCCGCCGTGCCGGCAGTTTTTGGCAAGAGCTCATCAAGACCGAGCTTTCGCAAGCCGTCGTCGTGACTCATGCCGGCGTGATTCGCGCCCTTCTGACCCATATCTTGAAGCTGTCGCCCGCTGCCGCCTTTCAATTCCGCGTCGATCATGGCTCTTTGCATAAATTTCAATATAGCCATCAATACACCTATATTCACTATCTCAATCTATGAAACCTTTAGCAATCTTCGGCACCAGCTCGGACGCCGGCAAAACCACGATAGCGATGGCCTTGTGCCGGATTTTTGCAGACCAGGGACTCAGCGTTGCGCCGTTTAAGGCGCAAAACGTCTCGAATAATTCGGCGGTGACCCCGGACGGCCGCGAAATCTCCCGCGCGCAATGCCTGCAAGCCGAGGCCGCGCGGGTCGAACCGAATCATTTGTTCAATCCGGTGCTGCTGAAATCGCACGGCAACGGTTCGGTGCAAGTGATCGTCAACGGCTTGGTTGATCGAAATCAATCGATTGCGGACTATTACGATTCGATAGGCGACCTTAAATTACAGGTTGAACAAGCCTTTACGACGCTCCGGCAGTCTCATGACTTGGTCATCGCCGAAGGCGCCGGCTCTCCGGTCGAACTCAATCTACTGCATAAAGACTTATCGAACAGTTTTGTCGCCAATACCTTCGGCACCAAAAACATTCTGGTCGCCGACATCGAACGGGGCGGCGTCTTCGCGTCGATTTACGGCACGCTGGAATTGATGCATCCTGTCATGCGCAAAAATTTGATCGGCGTCGTTATCAATAAATTCCGGGGCGATCGGCGTTTTTTCGATGAAGGCGAAACCATCATCAAAGAGCGCTTCGGCGTGCCGGTGCTCGGCGTATTGCCGTTCGAGCCGCTCAATATCGACATGGAAGATTCGCAATCGCTCAATAATTACCGGCAACGCCTGAACGGCGTCAAGATTCGTATTGCCGCGATCGCCTACCCCGGCTTGAGCAATTATAACGATCTGGACGTATTGATGGCGGATGAAGAGCTGCATGTCGAATTGATTCAAGCCTACCGCCCCTTGAGCGGTTTCGACATGGTGCTGTTGCCGGGCAGTAAAACCGTGCTGCGCGATTTGAGATGGCTGAAGCAACAAGGCTTGTTCGACGAAATCGAGCGTTTCGACAAAGCGGTGTTCGGTATTTGCGGCGGTTACCAGATGCTGTGCCGAACGTTGCACGACCCTGACGCTATCGAACACGACCGGCCCGGCAGCGAATCCGGATTCGGTTTTATCGATGACGAGGTGTTTTACCGGCTACCCAAGATCGTCCGGCGCGGCAGCTATGACCTGTTCGACTATCCGGGTTTGAGCGGCTATGAAATTCATTGCGGGCGCATGACTCAATTCCCGCTTTTTTATCGGCAAGGCGCGGTCGCCGGCACGCATGTACACGGCATTTTCGACAACGACGTATTTCGAACCGCTTATTTCAAAGCCCTGACCCCCGATTATCGGGGTTATGCCTACGCCGTCTACCGAGATGCTCAAATTCAGGGTTTCGCCGACCGGGTCGCGGCCAATTTGGATTTATCGTTAATCCTACAAGCATTACAGGAACAGGCATGAAGACCTTATTCATCGGCGGCGTCAAAAGCGGTAAATCGCGTTTGGCGGAAGACTATGTTTTACAGCGATGCGGGAATGAAAAACCCTATTATCTGGCGACGACCGAATTTTTCGACGACGAAATGAAGACCCGAGTGGCCGTTCACCAACAGCGCCGGCAGGATTCGTTCGTCACGATCGAGGAACCGGTCAAGCTGCTCGCCGCACTACAAGGCTTAGACCGTCCGGTATTGGTCGAGTGCGTGTCGATGTGGCTGAACAACGCCTTGTATCATCAAATTCCCGAATCCGACATTCTGCAGGAATTAGACGCCGTGTTGCAGCTTCCCGTCGAATTGGTCTTGATTCATAACGAGGTAGGCCTCGGCGTCATTCCCGACAATCGCTTAGCCCGGCAATTCATCGATTTATCGGGCAAGGCCGCGCAATTGATGGGGCGGCATTGCGAGCGAGTCTTTTTTTGCAGCGCCGGGTTGAAATTGCAGATGAAATAAGGGCCTGGCTAGGAATAACTTCCCTAAATGGTTCCGCATGCCTCGCTCGGGGCGGGTTATGTAACCCGGCCCAAACGTTTTGATTTGCTTCGGCCACAGTCGAAACGGTTAGGGACGGAGTTGCAAACTCCGTCCCGCCCAAGTCCGCCCCAAAAATGCTTTTTTCGATTGAATCCTCTCTATTTTTCTTCCACTTGCATTCAGCCGGTAAATCCCTATAATGCCCTCCTTGCTTTCAGGTGCCCCGCCCTAGAATCGACCTGTCGATTCTAGGGCGGGGTTAAACGGGAAGCCGGTCAGGTCATCAAGCCAAAGCCGGCGCTGCCCCCGCAACGGTAGATAAGTAAAGAATCATCAATTTGCCACTGTGTGCAATGACATGGGAAGGCGATGATTCAGGCCTATGGCCACTTATAAGCCCGGAGACCGGCCCGATAGCGATTCGACACAGCGGAGGGCTGTTAACGAAACGGTCGAGCCATACTCTGCCTTTTCGCCGCGCGCCCTTGCGTTGTAATACTACAACCTTTCATGCGCGGGCGGCGCAGAGGACATCATGCGAACATTCTTTTTAAGCCCACTGTTATTCACCGGCTTCCATCTTCCGGCCTTGGCCGACTCGGCCCCGGACGAAACACCGTTACATTTACCCGAGATGTTGATCACGGCAACTCGGTCCGACAGCCCCAAAGAACATCTGGCAACCGCCAGCACCGTCTATACTCGCGAAGACATCGAACGACTTCAGGTCAACACCTTGCCGGAATTGCTCCGAGGTTCGACCGGACTCGATATCACACAACAAGGCGGATACGGAAAAAACTCCAGCGTCTTCATACGCGGCACCAATTCCGGCCATGTCTTGGTCTTGGTCGACGGCATCCGCTTCGGTTCTGTCACCTCCGGTACTTCGCCGTTCGAACTGCTGCCGATCGATCAAATCGAACGCGTCGAGATCATTCGCGGTCCGCAATCCAGTCTTTGGGGCGCCGAAGCCTTGGGCGGCGTCATTCAAATTTTTACCCGCAAAGGCGCACAAAAAGAAAAACCGACGATCACGATCGATGCCGGCGGCGGCTCGTTTAATACCGCGAAGGCTTCGGGCACGATCAGCGGGCGTTATCAAAATAGTTGGTATACCCTCGGCGCGTCGCATTTCAATTCGCAAGGCTTCGACGCACGGCAACCGACTACCGGTTTTTTCGGGGTGGATGAGCCCGATAAAGACGGTTTCTATAATACCGGCCTCAATGCACGCTTGGGCCATCGCTTCGATAACAATGCCGAGATGGAAGCCACCTACATGCGCTCGGAAGGTCGCAACGACTTCGACGGCACGCCGAATAGAATGGAATTCGTCAATCAGGTCATCGGCCTGAGCGGCGCCATCGATGTCATCGACAATTGGCGCTCGACCTTACGGTTAGGGCAAAGCCGAGACGACGCCGACAATTTCAGTCCGGACGGCACGTTTTTCAGCCGTTTCGACAGCACGCGCTGGAATGCCAGTTGGTTGAATGCGATCCAATTGTCGGACGATCATCAATTGACACTCGGGGCCGATTACCGTTTGGATGAAGCGGATAGCACCACCGACTATACCGAGCTATCGCGTTACGATGTCGGCGTGTTCGGCGAATGGCACGGACGATTCTTCGATAACCATCATCTCAACGGTTCGATTCGTTGGGATGAAAACGAAGCCTTCGGCGATTTCGTCACCGGCAGCATCGGCTGGCGTTCCAATTGGGATTACGGCATCAGTACATTCGCGAATTTCGGCAACGGCTTCAAGGCCCCATCCTTCAACCAACTCTATTGGCCCGGTTTCGGCAACCCCAACTTAATGGCCGAGGAGTCGAAATCGGTCGAGGTCGGACTCGCGGGTAATCATGACTGGCTACAGTGGGAGATTCGCGCTTATCATACCGACCTAGATAACCTAATCGTCTATGTCTTTGATCCGGCAACGTTTAACTTATCCGCCGAAAACATCGGTAAAGCTCAAATCAACGGGATCGAAGCCGAAATCGGCACACAAATTTTCGGTTGGAACGCCAAACTGGGCATGAATTTGCTCCGCCCGGTCGACCGGGAAACGAATAATCGTCTGCCACGCCGCACCGATAGAATGTTATCATTCGATCTATCGAGATCGTTCGGTCCCGTCGACGTCGGTGCTTTCCTATTAGCCGAGGGCTATCGCTACGACGATGCCGCTAATACGACCAAAGTCAGCGGTTATGCGACCGTCGATTTACGCTCGGCCTATCACATCAATAAAAACTGGACCATTAGCGCTCAATTGAATAATCTGCTGGATAAACAATACCAATTGGTCGATACCTACAACACGGCCGATCGCAACTTTTTCGTTTCGATTCGCTACAACATCTAAAAACTTAACCTTATCGGAGAAATGACGATGAATATCGCACAACGTTTACCTGTCCAAAACCTACCTATTCAGCCTGGCGCGATCGCACTGATGCTGTTGATGGCGGCAACGCGCTCGAGCCATATCGGCACGCCTTTTCAACTCCCCGACGCCTCTTTGGCGGTATTTTTTCTGGCCGGGCTTTGGTTCGGCGGCAACCGGTTTTTTGCCGTTTTATTGGCCGAAGCGGCATTGATCGATTTTGTCGTGATTCAATTCTTCGGCGTCAGCAGTTTTTGCGTTTCGCCGGCCTATGCCTTTTTGATTCCGACTTATGCCGCAGTCTGGTTCGGCGGCAAAATGTGCGCCCAATTCAAAGAGTCGAACCCTTCGGTGTTATTAAAACAATTCGCAATCCTACTCGCGGCAACGACGCTTGCGTTTCTGATTTCCGAATTCAGCTTCTATTTGTTGTCGGGCCGTCACGATGCATTGGACTGGTCTGAAAAACTGAGCAAAATGGCGAATTTCTACCCGGCTTATATCAAATCGACGTTAATCTATGCGACCGCGATTTTCGGCGTAGTTGCATTGCTGAAATCCTTGCCGATTTTCAGTGAAGATCATAAAGGGGCTTGACTCTATACCCTTTGCTAGCCGAATTTCGGCCTGGGGATCGCTCCCACATAATCCTAAATTCGGCAGTTTAACCATGAAGTTCATGAAGTCTTTTAAGGGCTTGCGGGATCCCCATGATGGGTTTCCGCTTCGCTCCTACCCATCCTACTGCGCAGTCCATTCCGCATGCCCCCCTCTTGCGTAGGATGGGTAGAGGCGGAAGCCAAAACCCATCGTTTCAACCCCGCCACCGCGGACCTCTCGCCGGACGGGGTTTATAAATTACGGCCGCAATATTTTCCTACCGTTTGCATTTTCCGCTTCGCTCCTACCTACCCTACTGCGCTCGCGAACCAACTACCGCGAAGTATATGTCATTCGGACAGCCGTTTAGAGCCTCTTGCCGACGCATCAAAAAACCCTATCTATCAAAGACATCACGATCTCGACCGCGATCAAATAAATAATGATCCACTCGAGAAACGACGAATGCTGATGTTTTTGTTCGTCGGCCAGCATTTCCAACAATTCGTGTATCGTTTCGAGTTTTTTCGACAATACTTCGGTGCGCGGCTGAATTTCGAGATAATTGGCCGCCATCGAATAAATGCTCTGGTACTCCGGATGCTCCCAGAAAAACTCGGGCGTATCGAGCAGATCGTAATTCAAAATAATATCGCTCTTGGTCAGAAACAATTGCCCCCGGATCATCGCGGTGGCTTTTCTGCCGAGTTGTATCTTCCCTTCCCTGGCCAAGGATTCGGGCAAATGACTGGTTTCGCGGATCGTATTGATCGCATGGCTTTCGAATGCGGCCAGTTTGATCGACTGAGCCATTGCATGGGACACTGCCAGGAGCACCATCTGATCGGCGTCGATCAATTCGATATGATCGCTTTGTATCCGGTATTTTTCGGAGTTCGTTTCGTAGCTGAAATTGTCTTCCTGCGGCTCGGCATCGGGCTTGATCGCGAAGTCTAGTAACAAATCATGAAGATTGCGCCGCTCGTCCAAACTCACGTTCCAATGCACGGCGACGCCGTAAGCGAATACGATCGAGCAGCCGCTTTTATAGTCGACGACCAAGGCATTTCTAAACGCCTTGACGCGTCCCGACATTAACATTTTCTCGCGCAATGCCGGAAAATCGAAGGATTGCGCAAGGCAAACCGTTAAGCAGTGTCTAATCGGACGATCGCTGGTCATAACTTTCCTCTAGTCCTCTAGTCCTCTAGTCATTCGCGCCGCGCGATGATTACGACGGCTCTGAGCTGGCTGCGCCCGAAGCGGGACATCGCCAAAAATTCGGCTTTCGGCACCGGCACATAAAAATTATCCGCTTCGCTGGCATGCTGCTCGGTATCGACATCGGGATCGTGCAGATAAATAAAGTGCGGATCGTGCGCGGTCACGACTACCCAATGCGGCGCTTTGTTGCGATTGATCCGGTAAGTGCTGATCAAAATCAACGGAATATGACCGGCATCCAGATGCCCGGTCAATGCTTCGAGCGTGATTTTATCGAAATGCATGCGCACGTCGGTTTGCTTGAGCTGGCGCAGAAAATCCTCTTGCACTAGACTGATGACTTCGCGTTTTTCCGGATTGCGCACGCTGTCGATAAACAACACGTCTTGTTGACTCAAATACACATCGACAGCGAACCCTCGCCGCCAAGCCGCCAGCGCCAAACCGTGAGGTCCGCATCCGCCGTGCCCGGAGGTCATAAAAATCGTCGTCGATTCGCGCCAAATTTGCAATTCATGCGCCTGCGACAATTCGATGTCCGGCTTGAGTCCGGCCATCGCCATCAACAGCCCCGAAGGGCCGCAACTGAAGTCGGTCGTTTGCCGATAGAACGGCACGGTCAGGCGGGTTTCCGGATGCGGATAGATAATTCGTTTCTCGAAGCACAGCGCCTCGCTGTGATCTTCATAATAATCTTCTTTAGTATCGAATTGCCGATAACCTTGTTTTCGGTACAACGCGATCGCTTGTTGATTATCGGGACGAACTTCAAGCCTCAAATATACGCAGTCGCGCTCTCGAGCGCGTGCTTCCGAGTGATTAAGCAGGCCCACGCCAATACCGAGTCCGCGGTATTCGGGTAACACCGCGAACGAATAAAGCCGTGCCAGCGATGCGCCTCTGCGGTACAACAACAGCGCATATCCTGCCGCTTTATCTTCGATTTCGGCAAGGATGATATCGGCATTGGCTCTTTCCAGCATCCAGTGAAAATTGCGCGAGGTTAATTTATCCTGCGTAAAACAAGCATTTTCAATCGCTAATAATTGCCGAACGTCATTTTTGACCGCGCTACGAAACACGATTTTCGGTGTTTCTTCGGCGTTCGCAGAATCAGTCATCATCCGTCAATCCATATCCGCCAATCCATCAAGCGCCTGCGTTAACACTTGCTCACTACGAAACAGCACCATTTCCTGCCAGTCTCTCTTATCCGGATAAAAATAATCCCGAATTTGTTGCCGTATCGGATGACTGAGCTGCCTTGTTTCCGGATCTCTGTGCCAAAAATAATTTTCTTTACGCAATACCTGAAACAGCGTATCGAGCGAATAGGTGCCGAATTCTAACGTGATATAACAGCCGCGATCGCCCAGAACCTTGTGCCAGGCATAATCGAGCAAGCCCAGCTTAGGCACCGAAGTCGATGTCCCTAGCGCCGGCTCGGTGACGCTGTCGCCGAACCAGCGTTTCGCCAATGTCGCAGCCGTGGAGCCAGGCGGATGATCCGAAATAACTTCACCATAACCATAGGGTCCGAGCCCGGAATGGATATCGACCACCGCGACTCGTTGCCGATTCGCCAAGTCGAATTCGCGCATCACGGTTTCGACCACTTGTCTCGACCAAGTGGCAGTAGCGCCGCCATAAAACAAACCTTGCGGATACTCGTATTGACCGCTGCTGATTGCTTCTTCGGTCTTGCGTTGACCGTAAAGTTTCCGGTAATCGTTGATTGTTTGCATTGCGCTTTTTTCGTTCGCGTCGGACCAATGCTCCGGCAGCAAGACATCGGCCAATTCTCGATAACCTAGATTGACAGGCCTATCGGAAAAGTCGATGAAGTTACGATTCAAATCGACATTATCTTCGTTGACCCGGCGCAAATGAGCAAAGCCGAATGGATTCAAGGCATGAACGAACAACACTGCGGTATCGCCTGCGGGCATCGGTGCGTGTCTGAGCCAATTGATTTGCGCTGCGGAACCGCAAAAACCTTCGACGCCATGGGTCGCGCTGATAATGACCAACACCTTACTAACCTGTTCTTCACCGAGCCAAAACGCCTCGGTCGACAACGGTTGATTGTCGCCGGCTAACAATGAATGCTGAAAACGCCTCAGATGACCTGGCTGACTGGAACAGGCGGACAGAAACTTATCGCGTGCGTCGAAATAGTCTGTGGAAAAGCTTTCTAGGTCGTAATGGCTCGGCATAATGTACTCATCCGGTTTGCTGAAAATAATAGGGAACTCGAAGGTACGCTGCGGTTAGGGCATCCGGGCTCTCAATCGGAACGAAGGAATCATTAGGGAAGTTATTTTATGCTTTTTCCTAAACCGCCTTGAAATTTCCTGTCTCAAGCATAAGCACTATGTTTGCGCTCCAATCGGCGTACGAACTCCTCCATGATGATGCGATACAAATCCTCGCCCAAATAATCGTCCTCGACACCGCTATCGATACTCGGATTATCGTTGATCTCGATAATCACGTTACGGCCTGCGATTTGTTTCATATCGACACCGTAAAACCCGTCACCGATCAGCTTAACCGCTTTCGCTGCGGTTTTCACGACATCCTTCGGAACTTCGTGAACAGCGAGCGTTTCAAAGCCGCCGCTTTTGCCCTTGGCTTTATCGCTGCTATGGTTGTAGATCTGCCAATGCCCGCGCGCCATAAAATATTTACAGGCATAAATCGGCCGGTTGTTCAAAAAACCGATCCGCCAGTCGTAGTCGGTCAACACATATTCCTGTACCAATAATATTGCGGACTCTTTGAATAATTCGCGGCATTGGTTTTCCAACTCTTCACGGCCATGCGCCTTGACCACGCCGCGCGAAAATGAACCGTGAGGAATCTTGAGTACGAGAGGATAACCGAAGCTCTGTTCCAACTCGTCGAAATCCAACGGCTTGTCGCGTATGATCAACTGCGTTTTCGGCGTCGGAACACCATGCGCACTCAATAAATCGGCCAAAAATACCTTATTCGCACATTTCAGAATCGAATCGGGATCGTCCAACACCACCAAACCTTCACTCTCCGCCCGTTTGGCAAAACGGTAGGTATGATGATCGATCGCTGTAGTTTCGCGGATGAACAAGGCATCGTACTCCAAAAGCCGCGCAAAATCGTTTTTATCGATCAGATCGACATCCAGACCCAGGTCATTACCCGCTTTGATGAAGTTTTTCAGGGCTTTCGTATCGCTCGGCGGAAATTCCTCTTGCGGATTGTAGAGAATCGCCATTTCGAAGCGAAACCGTTTACGCGAACGAGGTTTGCGCCAAATCTTACGACTGTAGGCATCGATCGCTTCCGCAAATTGATTTTGTTCGTTTTCATTCAATTCGGCTAGATTTCCCGGCGTAATCCCAACGATTTCCCAACGTTCGCCCCGTTTGAATTCGACATTTAGAATCGGGCTGGGATAGAGCTCAAACAAACGCCTGGCCAATTTTTCAAGCGGCGGATAAGACACCCTACCGAAGAAAATTTTTATTCCGAAATATTCCGTATCGGGTTGCCCGTAACCTGCCGGATATTTACCCAGGTATTTATCGAGGTTGTTATCGTAAAGCCGGTAATAATGATGATTGGCCAAATCGTTGATGCTGCGAATCGACGGAATTACCCGTTGGCCCCGCGCTTCGGCCAACAGCGAACAATAATAACCGGTGCCGAGGTAATCATAATCTCGGCATAGATTGATTACCTGTGTCTTACCGGCTTTTTTACTTTCCGGCAATGTCAGATAAGCCTCGACCGTAACAAGGTCGCTACTCGGATAATAAGGCGCCCAGTCTTCCAGGCGATCGACAACGATATATAAAGAATGCACGGGCTCCGCCTGGGTAATGAAGTAGAGGTCTGGAAATACTAATTCCGTCCAATTACGAAAACAGCTTTTCTCTGAACCGCGGGTCCATACAAAATAAAGGAAGTCCAGAAAGACGGCAATCTAAAGCATTAAGAATATTTACGCAAGATTCAACTTATGCCCTTATCCAGCTTTTACAAAATAAAACTGGGGTAAAAACTTAACCTGATTAGCAAGTTTCTTCAGCTAAAGCCCAAAAACCAGCATATCCCTAGCAGGACGGGGTTTGCAACCCCGTCCTAAACGTTTTGACTTTGGCCGAAGTCAGCCGAAATGTTTAGGGCAAACCGAGACGTTGGGGACGGGTTAAATAACCCGTCCCGCAGAAGTGGCTACGACTGGCCACTGCTCGGACAATTGGCTTCAGCAAGCTGAAGCATCTTGCTAATCAGAAAACTTAAAGCGAGCCGCAGGATACGCATCGCATACCATTTCTAGGCTTGATATACCCATCGCAGATCAAAATTCGGCGCCGAGGGCGCCGTCAAAGGAGGCCGTGAACCCAGCACCTAAATTCCATAGGTCTTTGGCAATGATTCAAAATCATGGCTTATTTAGGTGCTGGATGAATTATCCAAGTTAGTTAACCATAGCCAACAGGCTATGGAATTTAGGTGCTGGGTAAAGACCTCCCGGTAGGCTCTATGCCAGATCCATGCTGGCCCGGCGCCTCTGGCATTGCCAAAATTTGAAGTGCGAAAGGTATAACTCAGGAATACTTGCGAAACTTTACCCGATTCGTATCCTGAATATATGAATCACTTAAACAATCGGTTTGATAGGTGGAAACGTGGCGTCGCTGGCTCAGAAACTGTTTCTTTGAACGATTTTGACAAGGGTGCCGGGGTGCAGACCGGGGCGCGTGAAAGCTCTCCCCGGTCTTCAGGACAATTACCAGCCTTTTTTTGCCTGTTCCAGGACATAGGCCGAAACGCTTTCGATTTCTTCTTTACTCAAAGTCGATGCAAATCCCGGCATTGGGGACTTGCCTTCAGAAACCAGTTTTTTGATTGCATCCAAAGAATTCACGCCGTTTTTTTCCAAACTCTCTGAAGAGAGAGTTTTATCCGGATTCATAACGTTTTTACCGCCGGCATGACAAGCGACGCAATTTTTATTAAAAACATCATTGGCCTGAGCAACGCCTACCGCAGTTAACGACAGCGCAGAAAATAAAGCGATTTTTAAAGATTTACTCATGTGACTCTCCTAAATATACAAATTATTCTTGTCAGGAATCAGTAGCGGAAATCTTGAGTTATTATTAACACCCCTACTGAGTTTTTTAACCCCGACAATAAAAAGGACAAAGTTGTCCCCGCCTAGTAACCATCAACGATGGAGCTTTGTTTTTACGCCATTTTCAAGGAAATAGCAATTCCCTGAATAAACCGGTTTTATCGATCGGCATCACACAAGCCGTTTTTTAAATACCAACCCATTAACTTATACCTTTCACACTTCAAATTTCGGCAGTGCCAGAGGAGGCGCCTGGGTGTCCGGACGATTTTCGCTCCTGCAAAATCGACATTCACGCCTTCCATGTCGCTCATAAAGGCTTTGCCAGCATGGAGCTGGCATAGAGCCTACATGGAGGTATTCACCCAGCACCTAAATTCCATAGCCCATTGGCTATGCTTAACCATCTGGGATAATTTAGGTGCTGGGTTCACGGCGTCCTTTAGCGGACACCCAGGCGCCGAATTTTGATCTACCACGGGTATAAATTCGGCAGTTCAACCATGAAGAGTGCTGATTCCAAAAAATGTCACTTATTTTTTACCATGAAGAGCATGAAGGACTTGAAGATACAATTTTTTTAATTTAATTGAGTGACCAACCATTAACAGCCTGTGTCATCAATATTACCACTGGGTAACTATTCAGTCCCCCGGAAATTATCGTTCCCACGCTCTGCGTGGGAACGCCTGAGTACCGCTCCAGCGGTACGAGACGCTAGAGCGTCTCGGTCTTCATTCCCACGCCGGAGCGTGGGAACGATAAGGGGTGTAAATAATTACACCACTGGAGTGCAGGCGAAGCCTGCACTCCAGTCCCGCCATCGTTTTGATATTTTTAGTCATTAACTGGTTTTGAAAACGCTATGTGACTACATTGAATTTATTTAATGAGTTCATCCGTGATATCTGAACGGTTCATAATGCGCTCAATACTCTTTCCTTCATTATCTTCATGCCCTTCATGGTAATAAAAACAAACTATAAACATTATGCGGCATCAGCACCCACCATGAAGCACATGAAGTTATTGAATTAGCTTCTTATTTTTCATGATCTTCATGGTGAAATACATTTTCTTGAATTAATTTCCGGAATAAAAAAGGGCCCGTTCGGGCCCTTTTCAATTCGTCAGTTTTTCTTACGAATTACTCTTCGATATCAACAGCTTTCATGCTCAATCTGACACGACCTTGTCTATCGATTTCCAGTACTTTGACTTTGACGACATCGCCTTCGGATAGCTTATCGCTAACCTTGTCGACATGCTCGTCCGAAATCTGAGAAATATGCACTAAACCGTCTTTACCCGGCAGAATCGTCACGAATGCGCCGAAGTCCATCAATCGGGCAACTTTACCCTCATAGGTTTTTCCGACTTCGACTTCCGCTGTAATTTCCTCGATCAAACGACGCGCTTCTTCTCCGGCTTGTTTATCGACGGAAGCGACTTTAACGATGCCGTCATCGGTCAAATCGATGCTTGCACCGGTTTGTTCGGTGATACTGCGGATTGTTGCACCGCCTTTACCGATGACTTCGCGGATTTTACTTGGATCGATTTTGAACGAAATAATGCGCGGCGCATAATCGGACATTTGCCCGCGCGTCTCGGACAACGATTTGTTCATTTCGCCCAAAATATGCAAGCGGCCCTGCTTGGCTTGCTCGAGTGCGGTTTTCATGATCTCGGCGGTAATTCCGTCAATCTTGATATCCATCTGCAGCGCGGTAACGCCCTCTTCGGAACCGGCAACTTTGAAGTCCATGTCGCCTAAATGATCTTCATCGCCCATGATATCGGACAACACGGCGAATTGATCGCCTTCCTTAATCAAACCCATCGCGATACCCGCAACCGGCGATTTAATCGGCACGCCTGCGTCCATCAGCGCCAAGCTACTCCCGCACACCGACGCCATCGAGCTAGAACCGTTCGACTCGGTAACTTCGGAAACGACGCGCACGACATAGGGGAATTCATCCATGTTCGGCAATACGGCTTGAACGCCGCGTTTTGCCAAGCGGCCGTGGCCGATTTCCCGGCGTTTCGGAGAACCGACAAAACCGGTTTCACCGACACAATAAGGCGGGAAATTGTAATGCAGCATGAAACTTTCACGGTATTCGCCTTCCAGAGCATCGATGACCTGCGAATCACGTTCGGTACCCAAGGTCGCGACAACCAAGGCCTGCGTTTCGCCGCGAGTAAACAACGCCGAACCGTGAGTTCTCGGCAACACGCCGGTACGAATTGAAATAGGTCTGACCGTTTTCAAGTCGCGGCCGTCGATACGCTTACCTTCTTCAAGAATCGAGCCGCGTACGATTTTCTTTTCGAGATTTTCGATGATACCGCGAATGTCGGATTCGCTATATTGCTCATCAGCCGTCAACTTATCGACTGCAGCATTTCTGATTTCTTTCAGTTGCTCTTGTCTGACCAGTTTTTCAGGGACTTGATATGCCGCCTTAATTCCGGCTTCCACTTCAGCTACCACCAAAGATTCCAGCTCGGTGTTAGCAGCCACCGGTTGCCAGGCCATCGGCGCCTTGTTAACCATAGCGGCAAGTTCTTTAATTGCAACGATAGCAGTTTGCATTTGCTCATGACCGAACAATACGGCACCAAGCATCACTTCCTCGGACAAACATTGCGCTTCGGATTCGACCATGAGTACCGCATGTTCGGTACCGGCAACAACCAATTCCAATTGCGACTCAGCTAATGAAGAGGGCGTCGGATTCAATAAATACTGTCCGGCTTTATAACCCACTCGCGCCGCGCCGACAGGACCGTTGAAGGGTAACCCTGAAATCGATAACGCTGCAGAAGCTCCGATCAAGGCAGGAATTTCGGGATCGACTTCGGGATTCAGTGAAAGAACGGTGGCTATGATTTGAACTTCGTTGGTAAAGCCATCCGGAAATAAGGGGCGGATTGGACGATCGATGAGACGGGAGGTTAACGTTTCTTTTTCGCTTGGTCGGCCTTCTCGCTTAAAGAAACCGCCGGGAATCTTACCCGCGGCAAAAGATTTTTCCTGATAATTGACAGTCAATGGAAAAAAATCTCCGCCGCTGTTTGCTTCTTTTTTTCCAACGACTGTCACTAGAAGGGTGGTCCCCTCCATGTCGATCATTACAGCGCCGTCCGCCTGACGAGCTATCTCACCGGTTTCCAGCGTAACGAGCTGATCGCCATACTGAAATTCTTTCCGAATCGGATTCACTATACAGTTCCTATAGGTTAAGGGTTGTTATCAAAATCGGTTTATTGCTTTCCTTACAAATGAAAGAACGGCACAGAATAGTAATTTCAGGCCGTTCTTCTTTTATTCTTATTTACGCAATCCTAAGCGCTCGATCAATGAGCGATAACGGTTGATGTCTTTATTTTTCAAATAATCCAACAACTTGCGGCGCTGATTAACCATCCGCAGTAAACCGCGACGAGAATGATTATCTTTTTTATGTTCGGCAAAATGCGGCGTCAAGTGAAGAATGTGCGCCGTCAGTAATGCGACTTGCACTTCCGGAGATCCGGTATCGGTTTCGTTCAAACGATATTCTTCAACGACTGCTTTTTTTTGTTCCGCGGTAAATGGCATTTCTATTTAACCCCTATAAGATTAATATTGTTTATAAAAAATACAAAGCACCGAGTTCGGTGCCAGGATAATGTGTTTCCGCAATAGGGTGCAGAAACAAAACTATTCGGAAATTAGTATACCCGTCGTAGATCAAAATTCGGCGCCTCCTCTGGCACTGCCGAAATTTGAAGTGCGAAAAGTATATGTAAGAAGGACTCATGTACGCTCTTTCCCAAGCTCCAGCTTGGGAAACACACCCCGGAAGCTCCAGCTTCCTGAGACCGACACAACCTCCGCACATTCTCAATTAACCCCGACTCGCTCGTTCAATCTTCCTTGATTATCGGGAGCTAGAGCTTCCTGAACAGGTTACCCAAGCTGGAGCTTGGGTAACAGCAAAATGTGGCCGCGCGAAGTATATTAAGAAGGACTCATATTGAATAATTTTTTCGGCGCTAGTTTACCATCCAAAAACATTTCGCCCAAACCTAAAAATTGCCGCCCCGTATACATTCGCACGGGCCCCTCCAACGAATTTTTAAGCGTCAAACTTTGTCCTTGCTTGATTGAATTTGCCTGTTCTTCGGACAAATCGACGGCAGGTATCGAGTCAATTGGCTTATCAACCGGAATCAAACAATTCATCAATTCGCTTTCGCTCATTGCCTGCAATTGCTCGATCGATTTGGCCTCGTCGATGACAAAGCGGCCGGATGCCAGCCTGCGAAGCTCGATAACCGTCCCCCCGCAACCGAGATGCTCGCCGACATCTTCCGCCAGGGTTCTGATATAAGTGCCTTTCGAACACCAAACATCCAAGGTCAGAAGCGGCTCTTGAAATTTCAATAAATTGATTTTGTATATCGTAATCGGACGAGCCTTACGTTCGACGGACTTGCCTTGCCTGGCCAATTCATAAAGCTTTTTGCCGTTAAGCTTAAGCGCCGAATACATCGGCGGCACTTGTTCGATATCCCCTGTGAACCTTTTCAGACAAGCCAGAATTTCATCCTCAGACAGAGGCGGAACCGGGCGTGTTTTTAGCACCTGACCTTCCGCATCGCCGGTATCGGTAACCACGCCCAAACGAACAACTACCTGGTAACGTTTGTCGTCATCGAGCATGAATCCGGAAACCTTGGTCGCTTCGCCGAAACAAATCGGCAATAATCCCGATGCCAAAGGATCGAGACTGCCTGTGTGCCCGGCCTTGTTCGCATTGAACAAGTGCTTGACTTCCTGCAAGGCTCTGTTCGACGAAACACCGAGGCGTTTATCGAGCAGCAATACTCCGTGAATATCGCGCCCGTTTTTACGCTTTGCCATTCCGCTCAATCCTCTTTTTTATCCTTCGATTCGCTCAATAATTCGGCCACGCGCATACCGGTCTCAAAGCTATCGTCATAATAAAAGCGTAACTCCGGTATATTGCGCAAGCGCATGCGCTTGCACAATTCGCTTCTAATAAAGGGCGTCGCATCGTTCAGAGACTTAATACTGTCTTTTTTTCCCTGATCGTCGGCATTAAGCACCGTGACATAGATTTTGGCAACGGCCAAATCCTTGCTGATAACGACCTCGTTAACCGTAACGAATCCTACCCGCTTCACGTCAAGCTCTCGCTGTAGAATCAGCGCCAGCTCCTTTTGGATCTGGGACGAAACCCGTGCGCTACGGCTAAATTCTCTGGCCATGACGTTTATAACTCCCGTTTCACTTCAACACGCTCGAAAACCTCGATATGGTCTCCGACTTTGACATCGTTATAATTTTTAACGCCGATACCGCATTCCATGCCCATTTTGACTTCGGCAACATCGTCTTTGAAGCGGCGTAACGATTCCAGTTGCCCCTCGTAAATAACGACGTTTTCACGCAATACGCGAATCGGCAGGTTACGCTTGACAAAACCTTCGACGACCATACAACCTGCCACCGCACCGAATTTCGGCGAACGGAACACATCCCGGACTTCGGCCAAACCGACAATAGTCTCTTTGATCTCGGGCGCCAGCATGCCGCTGATCGAACTTTTCACCTCATCGATCGCCTGATAAATCACACTGTAGTAATGCAAGTCGACGTCTTTTTCTTCGATCAATTTACGCGCGGCGGTATCCGCACGAACATTAAAGCCGATCAAAATCGCGCCGGAAGCCAGAGCCAAATTGACATCGCCTTCGTTGATGCCGCCGACACCGCCATAAACGACCTTAACCTCGACTTCATCCGAGGACAGCTTGATCAAAGATTCGCGCAAGGCTTCCAAACTACCTTGAACATCGGTTTTAATCACCAAGTTCAAACTAGCCGTTTCGCCGGTCGCCATTTTTGAGAATACTTGATCCAATTTAGCGGCTTGCTGCGCGGCCATGCGGCTGATTTTGCTCTTATCTTCACGATGCTCGGCCAATTCCCGCGCCGCACGCTCGTTTTGCACGACCAAAAATTCATCGCCGGCATTCGGGGTACCCGACAGGCCTAGAATCTCAACCGGCGTACTCGGACCGGCTTCTTTAACGGCTTTACCGTTCTCGTTAAACATTGCCCTGACACGACCGTATTCATGGCCGCACAAAACGAATTGTCCTTTTTCCAACATGCCGCGCTGCACCAGAATCGTTGCAACCGCCCCTCGGCCTTTATCCAGCCTGGACTCGACAACAATACCCGAAGCCGATCCTTCCGCAGGCGCTTTCAATTCTAAAATCTCCGCCTGCAAAATCAACGCTTCGATCAAGTCATCGATGCCTTCGCCGGTTTTAGCCGAAACCTTGATGAACTGCACATCGCCGCCCCATTCCTCGGGCACCACATTGATGGTGGACATTTCCTGCATAACCTTTTCCGGATTGGCTTGCGGCTTATCGATTTTATTGATCGCGACGATGATCGGCACATTGGCCGCACGCGCATGTTCGACAGCTTCCTTAGTCTGCGGCATGACACCGTCATCCGCCGCGACTACGACAATAACCACATCGGTCAATTCCGCGCCTCTAGCACGCATCGCAGTAAACGCGGCATGCCCCGGCGTATCTAAAAAGGTTACCGAACCGTGATCGGTAACCACCTGATAAGCACCGATATGCTGAGTAATACCGCCCGCTTCACCGGCGGCCACGCGAGTCTCACGGATGTAGTCCAGCAAGGAAGTTTTACCGTGATCGACATGCCCCATGATGGTAACGATCGGTGCGCGAGACATTTCCTGACTACTTTCTTCCTTCAGAGCCGCCAAAATTTCGGCTTCCAAATCGTCATCGCTTTGCATGATGGCTTTATGGCCCATTTCCTCGACTAACAGCACCGCCGTTTCCTGATCGATACTCTGGTTAATCGTTGCCATCATACCCATTTTCATCAATTGCTTGATGACTTCGGCGGCCTTGACGCTCATTTTTTGCGCCAAATCGGAAACGATAATATGTTCAGGAATAGTGACATCCCTAATGACCGGCGCAACCGGTTTCTCGAATTGATGCTTCAAATCGGCCTGAGCACCGCTCCTGTCCTTTTGTTTGCCTTTTTTCTTACCTTTCCCGGCAGCTTGTCCTCCTTGTCTTTTTTTCTTTTGACTCTCCATTCTGGCTGCCGCTAATTGCCGTACTTTTTCGGCATTTTTTTCTACCGCAGCTTCGAGACGACGTTTTTTCTCTTCCTCTTTTTTTCTTTCGGTTTCTGAAAGTCTGGCTTTTCGCTCGGTTTCCTTGCGAATCTCAATGGCTTGAGCTTCGGTTAACGCTTCTTTATCGACCGGTTCGGAATCGTCTACGCTTATTTTATCCTGAGGAGCCTCTGCTGTAGTAGCGACTTCGTCAACCGGCTGCTCCCGCTCGAATAATTCTTCTTCGCCTTTGGTTGCCTTTTCTTCCGTTACCGCGCTAACCGGCGGTTGCTCGGTGCTTACCGGCGTCGGTTCTGCCTGAATCCGTTCCTCTGTTTTTTTGATTTCTTCCGACTCCTTCGGCTCATCACCTACGGGCGCGACTTCAGCGCGTTTAACGTAGGTCTTCTTTTTGCGGACTTCGATACTGATAGTTTTTGCAGAACTGCCCGGGGCGTTGCTTTGCTTCAGCTCGCTGACCGTTCTACGCTTTAACGTTACGCGTTTCGGAGCGGCATCCGTCTCCCCTGTCGATTTACCATGCCGCTTACGTAAATGAGCCAGCAACTTAACTTTTTCATCTTCACTAATTACGTCATCAGGGGCATGCGCGGATAACCCGGCTTCTTTCAGTTGCTCTAATAATCGCTCTAGAGGTATACCCACTACCTCCGCTAACTGCCTTACTGTTTTATCACTCATATTTTGCCCCCTATCCTAATTCGCCCTGGTCCTCGGCAAACCATCGCTCACGCGCTTTCATGATTAATTTTGCCGCTCTTTCTTCATCCACACCGGTTACATCCAGTAAATCATCAACCGCCTGATCCGCGAGATCGTCCAACGTTACGATGCCCTGGCCTGCTAACTCATAAGCCAAGGCCTCATCCATGCCTTCCATTTCCAGCAGTTCTTGCGAAGGCTCCGCTGTCTCGATTTTTTCTTCCGATGCAATTGCACTAATTAACAGCGCGTCTTTTGCCCGACCTTTTAATTCGTCGACCAGTTCTTTATCAAACTCTTCAATTTCCAGCATTTCATTAACCGGAACATAAGCAATCTCTTCAATCGAATCGAATCCGACTTCAACCAAAATCGTAGCGATTTCTTCGTCGACACCTAATTGATCGATAAATAATTGTTTGGTTTTATTGGCTTGAGCACCGCTGGTTTCTTGCGCTTTCGATGCATCCATCACGTTCAGCTCCCACCCTGTCAATTCAGTTGCCAAGCGAACATTCTGACCGCCTCGGCCTATCGCCTGAGACAAATTATCCGAACTAACCGCCAAGTCCATACTGTGTTTATCTTCATCGATTACGATCGATTCGATTTCGGCAGGCGCCATTGCATTGATAACAAATTGCGCCTCGCTTTCATGCCACAAAATGATGTCGACGCGCTCGCCGGCAAGCTCGTTCGATACCGCTTGAACACGCGACCCTCTCATTCCGACGCAAGCACCAACCGGATCGAGTCTCGGATCGTTTGCCTTGACCGCGATTTTGGCTCTCGCCCCCGGGTCTCGAGCCGCGCCCTTGATTTCGATCATACCCTCGCCGACTTCGGGAACTTCCAAACGGAACAACGCAACCAACAACTCAGGTGCGGCGCGGGTGACAAATAATTGCGGTCCGCGCGGTTCCGAGCGAACCGCTTTAAGATAACCTCTAACCCGATCCCCGATTCTAAACGACTCGCGCGGGATCATATCTTCTTTGGCGATGTAGGCTTCGACATGACCGCCAAGATCCAAGTAAACGCTGCCTTTCTCAATACGCTTGACGATGCCGGTAATCAATTCGCCGACTCTATCGGTATAAGCTTCGACAATTTTACTGCGCTCGGCTTCGCGAACTTTGTGAATCATCACTTGCTTGGCGGTCTGTGCGGCAATTCGTCCGAATTCGACCGACTCGACTTCTTCCTCGAAAAAATCTCCAACATTGATGTCGGGATTTTTTTGCCGCGCATCGTCCAACAAAATCTGGGCATCGGGAAATTCGAGACCGTTTTCGAAATCATCATCCGGTTCGACAACTTCCCATCTGCGAAACGTCGTATAATCGCCCGTTTTTTTATCGATCGAAACACGCGCTTTTATTTGGTTACCATAGCGTTTTATCGTTGCCGCTTCAAGCGCAGACTCGACTGCCTGGAAAACGATTTCCTTATCGATGTCTTTTTCATTCGAAAAAACATCCACTACCAATAAAATTTCTTTATTTGCCACTGTGCACTCCTTTATTAATTAAATACTCAGGCACCAGCCGCGCCTTACTCATCGCTTGAAATGGAATCTCGTAAACCCGATCGCCTTCCTGGAGAAACACGGTGTCATTGTCGACTGATTGGATTACGCCTGAAATTTTGCGGCGCTTTTCAATCGGTTTGAATAAGTTAACCGAGACCATATGCCCAATGAAGCGCTCGAATTGTTGGATAGAAAATAGCGGACGATCGTCTCCCGGAGACGATATTTCCAGTTGATAATTACCCTGGATTGGATCCTCGACATCGAGCATCCCGCTGACCTGATGACTGACTTTCGAGCAATCTTCCACTAAAATCCCTTGCTCGTTGTCGATATAAATTCGTAATAAGCCGTTACGAGGATGCGGATTGTATTCAATCCCGACGCACTCATAACCCAAGCCTTCAACAATCGGCTGAATCAAATTAACCAAATGCTCAGGTGCCTGCTTCATCTTTCCTCACTTATTTACGCACATAAAAAAAGAGCCAATGGCTCTTCCTTAAAGTCTATATTCGTTAAACAACCAACGATCCAAACGCCCAAAAAACAAAAAGCCCCAAAAGGGGCCTTTTTTAATTTGGTAGCGGGGGCAGGATTTGAACCTACGACCTTCGGGTTATGAGCCCGACGAGCTACCAAGCTGCTCCACCCCGCGATTGATTTGAGCTATTATAAACATATTTTTAGATTTGGCAAGTTATTTATTGGAATTAAAGAGAATTACACACGAAATCCTTATTCAAATGACCGCTGGCGCTTATTAGCTCGATTTTGGCGAGAGGATTTACCTTTTTCATAACCTTCGGTTTTCATGAACGACGCTAGGCCTTTCTCGCCGGTTTTTCGGTAATCCGCTTCGAGAACATTTTTCGCATCCACCTTAGAAATCGCCAACGATTCCGTCATCGCTCGATATAACAGATCGAACAGACGCCGTAGCGCTATCTTCCAGGTGCTGCCGCTGAGTTCGTAAAGAGCATCGCTTAGCCGCAAAAAGCGTTCGAAGGGCGCATCGGCCAGTATCAAAGGCAAGGTTTCGGCAAAGCGGCCGGAATTTGCGATCATGTCCCAATAGCGCGCGAAGCGGTTGATGCGTTGCATTTCGTCAAAGCCAATATCGCGAGTGCTGAGGATGTTGTAAGGCGGTTCGGGATTGTAACGCATCCGATAGGTTTCGTTATGCCGGTTGAGCGGCGCACCGCGCAAGCGTTTTAAGATACCCAGTTGAATTTCATGCGGTTGTAAAGCCACTAATTGGTCGAAACTAGCCGCGAAGTTGTTCAGCGTATCGCCGGGCAGACCGAAGATCAGGTCGGCATGAATGTGCGCATGGGTACTTGCCTTGAGCCATCGCAGGTTTTCTTTGGTTTTCTCGTTATCCTGACGGCGACTAATCAGCCGTTGAATGGCCGGGTCGAAGGTCTGCACGCCGACTTCGAATTGTAGCGTTGCGGACGGGAATTTCTCGAGCGTTTGTTTGAGTCGATCGGGTAAATGATCCGGTATCACTTCGAAATGCAAAAACAAGCCGTCGCTCATGCGTTCGAGAAAAAATTCCAGTATCGCAATGCTGACGGCGATTTTTAAATTGAAGGTCCGGTCGATGAATTTGAAATGCCGAACGCCCCGCCGATACAACACTTCCATTTCGCCCAAGAAGCGATCCAATGCAAACGGCTTGGCCGTGACATCGAGCGCCGAAAGACAAAACTCGCATTTGAACGGACAGCCGCGCGAGGCTTCGACATAGACGATACGGTTGCGAACGTCTTCGTCGTTGTAATAGGGATAAGGCGATGCCAAATTTTCCAGCGGCGATTCGGCGCCGGTTATGATTTTTTCGTCGGGCGCTTCGCCGTTAAGGATTTGTTCGCATAATCCGCGAAAACTGATTTCGCCAACGCCGGTGACGATGTAGTCGGCCAACTCGGCGACAAGAGGCAAATCGGGCGGATGACTGACCTCAGGTCCGCCCAGAATCACCACAATTTCCGGCGCGACTTGTTTGAGCAATGCCACGGTCGAGCCGACTTCGGCGACATTCCAAATATAGACGCCGAAACCGATGATCTTCGGACGATGCTGCAAAAGCTTTTCGACGATGTCGATCGGCCGGTCTTGTATGCCGAATTCGAGTATTTCGGCTTCGTTTTGCAGCTCTCCCAAATTGGCGTAGAGATAGCGCAGCCCGAATGCGCTATGGATGTACCGGGCGTTAAGCGTGGTCAGTCGTATTTGCGGCATGCTTAACCCGAAAGGTTTACGCGGCGCGTACTCTACGCTGTCAATTTGAGGTATTTTTGATAGAGCGTGTCTTTGCTTTCGGCATGCTCCGGGTCTTTGTCGATACAATCGACCGGGCACACTTCGATGCATTGCGGCAGATCATGATGCCCCACGCACTCGGTACACAAAGCCGGGTCGATGACATAAATTTCCTCGCCTTGGGAAATCGCGCCGTTCGGACACTCCGGTTCGCACACGTCGCAATTGATGCATTCGTCATTGATAATAAGGGCCATGGTTACTCCTGACTAAATTTTTGGATCAAACTTTGTTTAACGATATCGGGCACAAAGCTAGATACGTCGCCATTGAGACGTGCGATTTCCTTGATCATGCTCGACGATATGAATTCGTATTGTTCGGCAGGCGTTAAAAAGACCGTTTCAAGATCGGGTGAAAGCCGCCGGTTCATGCCGGCCAATTGAAATTCGTATTCAAAATCGGAAACCGCTCTCAGCCCCCTAATGATGACATGGGCGCCCTGTTCTTTGGCGCAATCGACCAATAGGTTGCTAAACCCGATAACAGATACGTTTTCGAACGCTTCGGTCACCGATTTAGCCAGCGCGACACGCTCGTCGATCGTAAATAAGGGCGTTTTTGTCGTACCGACCGCGATTGCGACGATAATGTTGTCGTAAAGTTTAGCGGCCCGAGCAATCAAGTCCAAATGCCCGGCGGTCACGGGGTCGAAAGTGCCCGGATAGATTGCGGTAATATTCATGATAAGCCGGAACGATGAAAAAAGCAGCGGATTATAACGTTTTGGGGGGATTTTTTCATCTGTTTGATATTTTCGCACTATAGCCCCACGCGGGGCGGATAATTTATTTTGATCTACGACGGGTATAATGCCCGAAAATCAATCGAGGAGCCCAATAATGAATAAAATCAGCACTATTCAGATTATCGATAGTCTAGCCGAAATGACTCGGCATCACGACCGGGAAATCCTCGAAAAAAGCTTATTGAAGACCTTGGATGAGCTGACGACGGGGCAGGAATTCAAGCTGTACAGAGTGGTCGAAGCAAAACCCAAAATCTCGCTTGCTCTACTCGCCTATTCGGTCAATGGCGTGATCGAAACCGGTGGCAAACATACTAAAACACATTGCATTTTCGAACATCTGAAGGCGGGTATCGAAGCCGCCGTTTTACTAGGCAGTTTGGAGCAAATCCAAAACAAAGCCGGAAAGGTAACGCATTACATTTACCCGGCAATCGATCATGACAACGAAGTTTTCGCCATCTTGATCCAAGAATGCAAGGAAACGCCCGACTTGGATATTCTGCGTTATGCTCATGGTCTGCTCAAGGTGTATGCCAATTATCTGGAACTGATCGACCACAATGAACGGGACAAATTGACTCAGTTGCTCAACCGGGAAACTCTCGACAAAGAACTCATCGGCATCCTGATCCGAAACAATGAAAAAAACCGTAGGCGCTTGATCAAACGCGAAAAAAACCCGCTTGGCTTTTGGCTGGGTGTTGTCGACATCGATCATTTTAAAGCCGTAAACGACCGCTTCGGGCACCTATTCGGCGATGAAGTGTTGATCTTAGTAGCCAGGCAAATGAAAAGCGACATTCGCGGCGACGAAGATCTGATTTTCCGCTTCGGCGGTGAAGAATTCGTGATTTTGTTACAAGCTTATGAAATGAAGGAGGCAAAATCGGTATTCGAACGTTTGCGAAAAAACATCGAGACTCATGAGTTTCCGCAACTCGGTCATGTGACGGTGAGCATCGGTATCATGCAAGTCACGAATCAAGACAGTCCCGCCGAAGTAATCGCCTGCGCCGACCAAGCCATGTACTATGCCAAGGAGCACGGCAGAAACCAAATCCGCGTCTATGAAGAACTGCTCGAGCAAGGATTGATTGAAAAAGCGCCGCAAAGTCCGGAGTCGGGCGATGTGGAATTTTTTTAATGCGGCTCGATGACCTTTTTCTCAGATTTCGTCGTTCCGCTACTTTACAGTCAATGCTTATTATCCTAGGAAAGGATTTCACCATTAAGAATAAAAGGCTAATTCAACAGCTTGCCATGCTTTTGCAAAACAGTTTCGCTCTCCTGAAATACTTCAAGGATTTTTTCATGTGCTTCATGGTTAAATTGCCGAATTTAGGATTACAGGATCAATCGAAATACGTTAGCCCCAACAAATTAGATCGGTATTCATTTACCCGGCGCGTTATATTCTACCGGCAACACGATCCGAAACTTGGTGCCTTCGCCGACGCGGCTGTCCAATTGAATTTCGCCGTCATGTTTTTTGATGATGCTGTACGAAACCGAAAGCCCTAAACCGGTTCCTTTACCGACCGGTTTGGTCGTAAAAAACGGATCGAAAATCTTATTGAGGTGCTTAGGATCGATGCCTTTTCCGGTATCCGCAATCTCGATCCATATCCGGCCGCCGTCTTCGGTTCCGCTACGAATCGTGATCGTACCTTTGTCATCAATGGCATGCGCGGCGTTAACCAATAAATTCATGAACACCTGATTCAGTTGATGCGGCAAACACCAGACCCGTGGAAGATCGCCGTATTCTTTAATGATATCCGCTTTGTATTTGGTCTCGTTATGCACGATATTCAACGTACTATCCAAACAAGCCTGTAAATCCGCCCATTGCCAGTCATCGTCTCCGCCGACATGAGAAAAATCCTTGAGATCCTGCACGATTTTTTTGACTCGCTCAGCTCCTTCTCGCGATTCGCTTAACAAGTCGAGCACGTCTTCTTTCAAAAAAGGCAAGTCGATCTGCCGTTTAAATGCCTGTACCGGATCGATCCGTTCCGCATCGTTGCAAACCGCATCGATATTTTCATACATTTCTACAAGCTCAAGTAAGTCCTCTATATAGTTTTTCAACGATGTCAGATTGGAATTGATGTAGCCGATCGGGTTGTTGATTTCATGCGCGACGCCGGCCGCCAGCTGGCCGATCGACGACATTTTTTCCGATTGCATCAATTGCTGTTGCAGCTCCTGAAGTTGTGTCAACGCTTGCTGTAATTCCGTATTACGCTGTTTTAGCAAATCCTCGGCTTTTTTATGCTCGGTAATATCGGCCGTGATACCGTCGATTCGTAGCGGCGCTTCGTTTTCATCGCGAACATAACGCATCGATTGATATAGCCAGCGCTGTTCGCCGTCGGGACGTACGATGCGGTAGGCGAGCTTCTGGGTACCGGCCGCAGGTAAATCGGCTAACCGGTTTTCAACGTCTTGTCTGTCCTTAGGATCAACGATGGACAACCATAAACCTGGCCGTTCGAAAAAATCCCGGACCGGTCTGCCGGAAATTTCCTCGGCAGCATGGTTCAAGTAGAGGAGTTTCAAGGTTCCGGGCTCCATCGACCAGACCACGCTGTCCAATGAATTTAGGATGTCATGCAAACGTTTTTCCGACTCTTCATAGCATCGCCGGATAATCTGCAGCTGGCGGTTAGCATCGGCCAGTTCTTGTATATGCTTGCATCGATCGATGTTCAGCAGGATATTGTCGATCGCCAGCGCGATCGCATTGGCCATTAATTGGCCGCTTTCCAGATCCGCCTCGGTATATTCCAAACCGCTGTCCAATTTATTGACGCAAATCGTACCGATCGAGCGTTGTCCCGAAATCAGAGGCCAACAGAGGGCCGCCGCCGGAATACGCGAATCGGACCTCGGACCGTGATTCTTGAAGCGGAGGTCTTCATCGATGTTACCTTTGAGCAATAATGCACGCCGGTTCTCCAACACCCAACGAATAACGGCGCTTTGATCCGATATCGGCCGTCCGATATATTCTTCGGGCAATCCGACTCCGGATTTAATGACATAGCGTTCATTATCCAGCATGGTCAACGAACCGGTATCGGCATCGAACCCTTCCAAAATAAAACGAAGGATATCTCGGTAAAATTGACCGGGATTTTCTTGCAATGAATCGGATTGACCCAGTTGATACAATTCGCTGATCCATTGCAATTGCTTTTTTTCATTGAACAGCATAGCGTCTCCAAAACTTGCTTTAGCTTCTTATACCTCAATTTTTTACATTTTTTGACAAGCATTCATGTCTTTAATCCTAGAAAGAGCAGTTGGCATGTGTTGTAGACCGTTCGTACTGAGCCAAGTCGAAGCATGAAGGGTCTACAACACTTTCACCGGCCTGGTGAAGCCTCAAGCTACAATGTTTATTCGAACCGCCCGGGCACGGTTTTGGTACGCGCAGCGTACCCTACGGTCTTGTAATTTGCAGGCGTTTTCATACCAAGCATGGTTTGTAGCGCTGCTCTTCCGGCGATATCGGCTCAATCTCTGAATCGGTAACCGAAATCATTGGAGATCATGACTTAAACCTGGATTAACACAACAATAACACCTCTGGCGCCGCTGGAATAGCCCATCGCCCGCACCGAAACCGTCGTCTCGACGCCTCCTAGAGTTAAAATCCGAGCGGTATTATTATCCGGTAAAACGCCGCCGAAACATTGCTCTACCCAGTTCATGACTTCCGACGGCATTACCTTGCTGGCTTGCAATCCGACCAGTCCGCCGACGGACGGACCGAGTAGCATTTTGTCCGATTCATGGTTCGAGACGGCTATCATGCCTTGCTCATCGATACCCACCACCGCTACCGGCAAATGCTCGAGTATTTCTTGCGATACCTGCAGCAAATTGACATTGCGAATAATTTCCCGCGTTTTTTCTTTGACCTGGCGCTCCAACTCCCGGTTGAATTGCTGGAGTTCCTCGTTAGCGCTTTGCAACTCGGCGGTCAATCGCCGATTGTCGAAAGCCATCTCATAATGCTCAAACGCTATGCGGATATTATCCCGCAACAAATCGTCTTCCCACGGCTTGGTCAAAAATTTATAAATCGCTCCTTCATTGATCGCATTGGTGACCGATTCCAAGTCGGTGTACCCGGACAACATGATACGCATCGTGTCGGGGTAAAGAACTTTAACTTCGCTTAAAAACTCGGCACCGGTCATGTGCGGCATGCGTTGGTCGGAAACGATAACTCCTACGCGTTGTCGACCCAATAGTTCCAATCCTTCGGCACCGCTATTGGCCGTCAAAATTTGATAACCATCTCTACGCAAGGACCGTTTCAAAGCTTTGACGATATTGATTTCGTCGTCGACGAGTAAGAGCACACGCTCCGATGGCGATTCGGGGTCAGTCATAAATAAACTCCTAGGAGGCCTAAATTCGGCAATTTAACCATGAAGCACATGAAGTTCGTGAAGTATTTTAAGAAGATACTCATAATCTTTCCTGATTAGCAAGTTTCTTCAGCTAAAGCCCAAAGATCAGCATATCCTTAGCAGGACGGGGTTCGCAAGCCATGCGCGTCAAGCTAAAAACGGCCAACCCACATCACGCTATTTCCCAAGCTCCAGAGACTGTGAAAGTATTATTGCAGTCCATACACTATAATATATATTACTTAACCACTACCCGTTAACAAACCGCCATGTCATCCCGCCGCTATCATCGCGCATTAAACCGCCAGCAAGACATGCTGTTGCCGCTTTGTATTGATGACTATGTTAGTCAGAATAATCCAGTGCGAGCCATTGATGCCTATGTCGATACGTTGGACTTGTATGTCTTAGGTTTCAAAAACACCGAGCCGGTCATTGGTGCCGGGCAGCCGGCTTATGATCCGGCGGCGTTATTGAAGCTGTATTTGTATGGCTATTTGCAAGGTATTCGCAGTAGCCGTAAATTGGAACGAGAGACCACCCGCAATCTGGAAGTGATGTGGCTGATCGCAGGCTTACAGCCTACCTACAAAACCATCGCCGACTTTCGCCAAGGCAATAGCGATGCCTTAAAGGCGGCGAACCGCGATTTCCTATTGCTGTGCAAAGAACTCACGCTGTTCGGTGGCGAACAAGTCGCCGTCGATGGCAGCTTTTTCAATGCCAACGCCAGTAAAGCGGGGATTTACACCGAAGATAAACTCAACAAACAGCTTGAAAAGTTAAGCCGGAAAATCGCCGACTACCAACAAGCCCTCGCCGAGCAGGATTCCGCCGATGACCGAGCCAGCCTAGGCAGCCTGGTTGAGGATGAACAGCTGCCAGCAAAGCTTGAGCAATTGCAAACTAAACAAGCCGAGAAAAAAGCCTTGCTGCAACAGCTCAAAACCAGCGGCGACAAACAAGTCTCCACCGTCGACCCCGATGCCCGCTTGCTGACCAAACGCGGACAAACCGTTTCCGGCTACAATGTTCAAATTGCCGTGGACGACCGGCACAAACTGATCGTGGTCGACGAGGTCACACAAGCCGGTAATGACGTTCATCAGCTGGCGCCGATGATGGCAAAGGCGCAAGAGACCTTGCAGTCCGAAAGCCTGACCGGGCTTGCCGACAGTGGTTATTTCGAAGGCAACCAACTGAAATCTTGCGAAGACCAAAACACTCCCGTATATGTGGCCATACCCGATAAGTCGAAAGCCATCGCCGCGAAGGGACGCTTGACGCGCGAGCAGTTCAGCTACGACCCGGAACAAAATGCCTATTGTTGCCCACAAGGCAAGCTATTGACTGTCAGCGGCAAAGCCCATCAAAAAAACGGCAAATGGATGACCGGCTACAAAAGCAAGCCCGCCGACTGCAGCCAGTGTCCCCTACGCGAACACTGTTTAACCGAAAAAGCCACGATCAAACAAATTCAGCGCTGGGAGCATGAAGACGTCATCGAACGCCACCGCCAGCGGATGGAACAACAACCGGGCATCATGAAGAAACGCGCGGCCTTGGTTGAGCACCCCTTTGGTACGCTCAAGCATCGCGCGGGCATGAACCACTTCTTGATGCGAGGCTTGGAAAAGTGTCGAGGCGAATTTAGCCTGATGGTTTTAGCCTACAACTTCACGCGCCTACTCACGATTCTCGGTGCTGACGCGCTGAGGGATTATTGCGTCCGGAGACCAGGAAATACGCTAAAAAACATGGAATATGCATAAAAAATGACGGATTTTGGCTGGTTAGCTTAAATAAAAACGATGCCATAGGCAGCAAAACCTGAATTTTCAAAAAAATGCCGCGCTGGGCAACCTGAGAGCCGCTTAGATTTGGAATACTTTCACAGTCTCTCCAGCTTGGGAAAGACACCCCGGAAGCTCCAGCTTCCTGAGACCGACACAACCTCCGCACATTCTGAATCAAACCCGACTCGCTCGTTCAATCTTTCTTGATTGTCGGGAAGCTAGAGCTTCCTGAACAGGTTACCCAAGCTGGAGCTTGGGTAACAGCATATTTTAGTTTTTGCGACTTCGACTGGCCCCTGCTCGGACACTTGGCTTCGGTAAGCTGAAGCAGCTTGCTAATCAGGTAATCTTTTAGCAACCTTTCATGAGTGCAAAATTGTTTTGCAAAAGCATGGCGGACTATTGAATTGACTTGTTATTCTTCATGATCTTCATGGTGAAATGCTTTTTCTAGATTGATGAATATTGTAATCGTAGCCCTTTATTTCGACGCACGACTCAGAATAAACTCTGCGGCCCCAGAACACGTAATATTTCCTCACAAGTCGTCGTACCCGCGACTACCTTATCGAACGCATCGTCGAGCAGTGTTCGATAGCCGTTTTCAACCGCCATGGCTCTCAGGTCGCTGAAACTGACCTGTGCGGTTATCGAATCGCGCATGGCTTCGTTGAGCACCAATATCTCCATCAAGCAAACTCGGCCCAGATAGCCGGTATTGCCGCAGTTTTCGCACCCTTTGCCCCGGTATACTTCGATCGCGTTTGTATTGAATAACGGACCGAGCATGCGCATCGTTTCGGGATCGGGTGCGCAGGCTTCCCGGCAATGCGTACAAATCTTGCGCACCAACCGCTGAGAGATCACACCTTCGAGCCCGCTGGCGACGATGAACGGTTTCAAGCCCAAATCGATCAATCTTGCCACCGTCGCCAATGCGGAATTGGTATGTAGCGTCGAAAACACCAAGTGGCCGGTTAGAGCCGCCTGAAAGGCCACTTCGGCGGTTTCGAAATCGCGAATTTCACCTAACAGAATCACATCGGGGTCTTGCCGTAAAATGGCGCGCAATATCATCGGAAAAGTCAATCCGATCTTTTCGCGCACACTGACCTGGCCGGCCGAATCGAGAAAATATTCGACCGGCTCTTCGATCGTGAGATAGTTTTTTGTCGGTGTCACGCCGTGCTGCAGTAAGGCATAAAGCGTAGTCGTCTTGCCGCTGCCGGTCGGTCCGGTCGCGAGTACGATACCCTGCGGTTTGTTGATCAGATGCAACAATTTCTCCCGTTCCGATTCCGCAACGTCAAGGTTATCGATACTTTGAATCTGCGCGTTCCTGTCCAGAATTCGCATCACGACCTTTTCCCCGTTGATGACCGGCAAGGTCGAAATTCTAAGGTCGACGATACGCATCGGCGTTTTGACGGTAATCCGTCCGTCCTGAGGCCTGCGCCGCTCGGTGATGTCCATTTCGGCCATGACCTTGATGCGCGAAACGAGTTGATTGTGCAGTTGGTTCGGAATGTATATCTTGTCGAACAAAATACCGTCGATCCGGTAACGAACGACGATGCTTTTCGTTCGCGGTTGAATATGAATATCGCTGGCTCTCAGGCGTATCGCTTCGATGATGATCGAATTGACCAATCGTATTGCCGGCGGTTCGGACGTTTCCTGCAGCAATTGTTCGAGCGAAATATCGTCTTCGTGATCGATGACGACTTCGATCGTCTCGAACGGGTCGAGAGCGGAAACTATGGTTTCGATTTCTCCGAAGCTCGGCTCGTCGCCGTAAACGGCATTGATTTTTTTCTTGATCGCGGCGATATCGGCCATCACGGTTTCAATCGTCAAGCCGGTCATGAACCGTAATTCCGCCTGCAAGCCCATATCGAGCGGGTCGGCCATGACCAGTAACAATTGGCGTTGATCGACTTTCAACGGCAATACGCAATGTTGTTCGCACACCGAACGCGGCAACAGCTCGACCGCTTCGGGATTGACCTGAAACTCCGGCAGCGAGACTTCTTCGATGAGCAGTTCCTTACGTAAAATGCTGCGAATCGTTTTCTCGGCCACCCATTCGCGCTCCAATATCAATTTGAGCATCGAATCCTTTCGTGTCTGCTTGATTTTATATAACTCTTGAAGCTGCCGGTCGCTGAGCAATTGTTTTTTATGCAGCATGACCGCGATTCGTGCGCTATCGGACACGGCCAGCTTGCTGAGCCGCTTAATCTCCTTGGTTTTATTGACATTATCGTGCTGGAGCTTTTTATTTTTTTCGATCAGGTCGTACTGTTCCAGCGCCAAGCCGACCGTGATACGCAAATCGTCGTTATTCCAGGGTTTGAGAATGAACTTATAGACCGCGCCTTCGTTGATCGCACCGAGTACCGCGCCGGTATCGGCCTCGCCGGTTAACATGATCCGAATAATGTCGGGATGAAGCATTTTGACGCGCCGCAGCAATTCGGCTCCGTTCATGCCCGGCATTTTATAGTCGGAAATGATCAGCTGAAATTGACCGTTCGCGAGCGTGTGCAAAGCTTCGTCGCCGGACATAGCGACTTCGACGCGGTAGTTTTCCTGACGGAACACGCGCCGCAACGCGCTGAGTACGTTGGGTTCGTCGTCAACCAGTAATATGCCGTACGCCTTGGATGCTTGCTGCGTATCGTCTTGCTCGTCCGCGGCGTCGGTATTTTGGCCGCCGGTAAACAATGAGGCATAAAACGACATTGTTAAGACTCTTTAGGGTTCTGAATAGCGTTTTGCACAGGTAAATTAACCGTTACCCGAGTTCCCTTACCTATCTGGCTCACGATATCGATCGAGCCGCAGTGCTCTTTGACTATATCGTGACAAACGGTCAAGCCCAGCCCCGTCCCCTGCCCGACCTCTTTAGTCGTGAAAAACGGTTCGAACACATGCGGTAAAACCGTCTCCGGAATGCCTCGTCCGTTATCTTGAACTTCGAGCACGACAGCCCCGTTTCGAACAGCGGTGCGGATACGAATAATGCCGTTTGTTTCGATCGCATCTACCGCATTACCCAGCAGCCCGTATACGACTTGGCCTAATTGCGCGGATTGACATTGAATCGGCGTTTCCGAAGACAGTTCCAAAACGAGTTTCGCTTTTTGTTGCCATTGCGATTCGGCAACCTGGCAGATTTGCCGAACGATCGTATCGATATCGGCTCGTTCGGTTTCGGTTTGATCGATACGCGAAAAACCCTTCAATGCAATAACGATCTTCGCGATACGATCGAGTCCTTCGAGGCTTTCTTTCATCAAATCCTTGAAATCGTCGAGCAATAACGACAATTCCCGCTCTTCCCAGACTTTGCGTAAATCCTTCGATGAAGCCCCGTTATCGATCAAAGCATTAAATTCGTAAAACGATTCCAGATAGGATGCGGCGGTAGCGACATTGCTGCGAATGAAGCCTAACGGATTGTTGATCTCATGCGCCACACCGGCCGCCAACCGACCTACCGAAGCCTGCTTTTCATTTCTATAAAGCTTCAAATGCGCCTTTTCGATCGTTTTAACCTGCTCCTTGACGCGTATTTCCAAACTTTCGGACAGTTTTTTGTAGCGCGCTTCGGACGCTTGCAAAGCCACGTTTCTGCGCTGTAATTCCTCGAAATCGTCGCGCTGGGTTTGTAGATGAATATCGGATGCCAACAAATAGCGAGCATTGCAGCGCAAAATCAACTGCATCAAATCGGCCGCGGCACTCAAGCGTTCGGATGGAACGGCCGTTCGTGTCTGCAAAAAGCCGACAGGCTCCAGCTCGCCATGCAACGGCACCCGATCAACCGTCTTCGAGCTGTTGTCGCCGATTACGCTTGCGCCTGAATCGTCCACGACGCCGACCGTAGTGTCCAATAAGACATTCAATGCCGAAATCAAGCGGCTCTTGTCTATACCTTTTAAGAGCTCGTCAAGATTCAAATCGCGTTCGAAATCGCCCCCCGATTGAAAATCGTACATCGTCTCAACCTTTTGCCGATGATAATGAACCGCCCAACGTTTGCGCGATAAAGCTATCGCAATCGAGACCATGATCCGATTGCAAGCGGTACAGCCGATCGCAGGTTAGATAAACAGCCGCCAACAAAGTCTTGAAGGTCTCAATAATGCCCTCGCCGGTCAATGCAGAACTAAACAAGACCGGCCACGGCGCCTTTTCCCACCGCGCCATTATTTCCTGTTCGCTCAGAATTGCCGGCAAATCGCGCTTGTTGAACTGCACGACCAACGGCAATTGCTGAAAATCGAGCCCGACGCGCGCGGCGTTTGCGACTAAATTTTCAAACGACTCGCCGTTATTGACACTTTGCGTCCGCTGCGAATCGGCAACGAAAACAACACCATCGGCCCGGGACAACACGGCCTTGCGCGTACTGTCGTGTATCACCTGTCCCGGCACCGTGTAAACCTTGAATTTGATCAGCAAACCGGACGGCGCGCGAAATCCCAACGGCAATAAATCGAAAAACAAGGTCCGATCGTCGGCGGTTTCCATGATCATCAACTCGCCTTTCATATCGGGCGTCAAAATATCGTGCAGACGCATTAAATTAGTCGTCTTACCGCTGAGCGCCGGGCCGTAATAAACCAGCTTGATCGTCAGTTTTTGACTGCTTTCGTCGTATTGAGCCATGACCTTAGGAAAAAATCGACCGATGAATAAAACATCCAGTATAGCCGCCATTCGCAAAACGAATTGCTGCCCATACACTTACGCCAGTCTACGCCAAACGAACGAAACAATTCAACTTTAGGCTATACTACGAAAATTATACGTTTAGCGCTGTTAAACTTAGGATTTGGTCATAAATAACTCCCCTATTTTTAATGCAAGGCAAGCAGGTTCGGTAACTCGCTACAAAACTCATAGCTCCAGGAAGTTATTTTTCACGAAATCCTTAACCGACTCGAATAATATGGATTCTATTTTAACTTGGAACGATAGTCTTAAATTAGGCATAAGCAGCGTCGACGATCAGCACCGTCGACTTTTAGAGCTGATCAACCGTCTCGACGAAGCCGTAGCCTTAGGCCATGCCCCCGATACAATTACCGAGCTTCTCGACGATTTGATCGATTACACGCGCTATCATTTCGACGAAGAAGAGAAATTGATGCAACAATCGGACTTCGAGGAAGCATTGTTCACATCGCACAAGAACGAACATCGACAATTTGTCGAAACAATCGTCGAAGCGCGCAACCAGAAACCGGACAACGCATCTTTTTTACTGCATCACTTACTGGATTTTCTTTTCGACTGGCTATACCGGCACATACTCGGCACCGATAAAAAAATGGCCGACCGCATTCTCGGCAAGCCGATTTCAGATGCGGCTAAAATCGACCAAGCCGGCATTATCATGCAAAGCAATCTCTATTCGGCCTTACGGGAAAGCGAAGACCGATTCAAGGAAATGGCCGATAATTTACCGGCATTGATATGGATTTCCAATGCCAAAAACATTCCGGTCTTCTGCAATCGTTACCGGCATAAAAAATTCAATATCCCCTTAGGCTCCGGCAATCATTCGCAATGGTTGGATATGATACATCCCGACGATCGGGATAAAGTTGCGGATACCTATACCCATGCCGCATCCGACTTAAAAAAATTCAAAATCCAATACCGCTTGCGTCGAGAAGATGAAAGTATTGTCTGGATTCTGGAAACCGGCGTCCCGCGAATCAGAAGAAACGGCAGTTTTGCCGGACTCCTGGGCTGCGGCATGGATATTACCAATCAAAAGAATGCCGAAATCACAATCGCCCGCATCAATCAGTTATTGATGGAACAAGTTGAGGAACGGACGCAGCAGTTGCTCGATGCCAACAAAACCTTGGAAGCGGAAAAAAACGAACAAGTCCGACTGAATGCACGCCTAAAAGAAACCCAAGCCCATTTGATTCAATCCGAAAAAATGGCATCGATCGGGCAACTAGCAGCCGGTGTCGCTCATGAAATCAACAATCCGTTAGGTTATGTTTTTTCCAACCTGAATAGCTTAAAACAATACCTGAACGATATCCTGCTGTTTTCGGAGACCGCCGAAAAGCTTGCCCAAGAACTGCCCGCCGATAACCGCGAAGTTCTTGCTTATCATCAGCTCAAGGAAAACATCGATATCGATTATCTAAAAACCGACTTGTCGGATCTGGTCGAGGAATCGATCGAAGGAGCAACGCGCGCGCGTAAGATCGTACAAGATCTTAGAGATTTCTCTCGAATCGACAAGCAGGAAATGGAACTATTCGACATCGAGGCCGGTATCGACGCCACCTTGAATATCATCCAAAACGAACTCAAATACAAAGCGAAAATCGTCAAGGAATATAGCGGATTAAAACCATATCGATGCATCGGCGCACAGATGAATCAGATATTCATGAACTTATTGGTCAACGCCGCTCACGCCATCGAAACGTTCGGTACTATTTATATCAGAACCGGAACCGAAAAAGACCATATTTGGATTGAAATCGAAGACACCGGAAAAGGTATTCCTGAAGAAATCCGCTCTAAACTTTTCGACCCGTTTTTCACGACGAAACCGGTTGGCCAAGGAACCGGATTGGGTTTATCGCTATCCTATAAAATCATCCAAAACCACAACGGTAAGATTGAGGTAGAATCCAATATCGGCAAAGGCAGCACATTCAGAATAAGCTTACCGCTTACCACCAATGGGTGCTAATGCAGTACAATGTTTATAACTTGTTTATTACCATGAAGAGCATGAAGATAATGAAGGGAAGAGAATTGAGTGCTTTATGAACTGTCCCAATGGCACAGATGCACTTACATGGATAAACTCAATGCAAAAATACTGAGTTTTCAGATCCAGTTAATGACTAAAAAACATCAAAACAATGGCGGGACTGAGTGCAGGCAAAGCCAGTACTCCAGCGGCAATAATGATGACATAGGCTGTTAATGATTAGTAACGCATTTAAATTGAAAACACTGCGTCTTCAAGTCCTTCATGCTCTTCATGGTAAATAATAAATGGCATTTTTTGGAATCAGCCCCTACCAATGAATAGCAAGCTATCGAATTAACTTATTATTAATTATGATCTTCATGGTGAAATACATTTTAGGATCATCAAATATCAACCGACAGGAAGCCATCAGTTTAAGTGTAATTATTCACACCCCTATCGTTCCCACGCTCCGGCGTGTGAATGAAGACCGAGACGCTCTAGCGTCTCGTACCGCTGGAGCGGTACTCAGGCGTTCCCACGCAGAGCGTCACTGCCATTAAGTTACCTGATTAGCAAGATGCTTCAGCTTGCTGAAGCCAATTGTCCGAGCAGTGGCCAGTCGTAGCCACTTCTGCGGGACGGGTTATTTAACCCGTCCCCAACGTTTCGGTTTGCCCTAAACATTTCGGCTAACTTCGGCCAAAGTCAAAACGTTTAGGACGGGGTTGCAAACCCCGTCCTGCTAGGGTAATTGACGGGGGACTGAATAGTTACGCTTAAGTTAACGTGAAGAGGAAATAATCCATGAAATACACATTACCATTACGACTGTGTTCAACGATCGCCATCAGCCTGTCGATATCTTTCGGCGTTTATGCCGAAACCAAACAACCGGCGCCCGCACCGAACGGCATCGAAATACCGAAAAATTATCAAAACTGGCAATTCATCGGCGTCGCGCACCGAACCGACAACAATTCGCTACGCGGAATCCTCGGTAACAGCATCGCAGTCAAGGCCGCTCGCAGCGGCAATACCAACCCTTGGCCGGACGGCACGATTCTGGCCAAACTGGTCTGGAAAGACAGACAGCACCCTTTGTGGGAAGCCGCGACGGTTCCAGGCGATGTGCAACATTTCGAATTCATGATCAAGGACGCCAAAAAATTCCAAGCGACCCAAGGCTGGGGCTACGCCCGCTGGGTCGGCAAGGAACTGAAACCTTACGGTGATAACGCCGATTTCGCGCAGGAATGCGCCGGATGCCACGCCAAGGCCGAAAAAACCGATTATGTGTTTACCCGCCCGGCCGAGATGCCTTAAATAAGACTATGTTCGCGTTTGCAGTTGAAACGGTTCTCTTTCCTACTAAGGATTTGGCCGTAAATATACCTTCGTACTTCAAAATTCGGCAGGTGACTAAGGATGCTCGATCCCTCACCTAACGCTCACTGCCATTAAGTTAAGCCGTTCGTGGTGAGCCTGTCGAACCATGGACGGCTTAACTTATCGACCCAGGATTTTTCCATTCACCCTTCGACAGGCTCAGGGCGAACGGAAAAATCCTTAACTTAATGGCAGTGATCCTTAGCCCTCCGAAAACGAGCGGCATCCCTGCCGCTCCCCTAACGGGCTATTCTCGGCAAAATCGCCAGTGCTCGGCGCGGCCTAACGGGGCCCAGGGAGGGGTACCATAAGTTAAACTGAATTGACCAAGCGTTCTAAGCAACAGGATAACATATTGATATGTTGATTATTTTAATGCGTTTGCCCTGACCGAACCCTCAACAAGGCCCATAGTTCCAGGACGTTATTTATCACGAAATCCTAAATAAACCATTTAGAAGAAAGTCAATAATTACTTTCTAATGCACTGCGCGCTAGAGAATACGGTTGTTCTGTATCAAAGGAGCAGGTATATCGGGCCCCGTGTTTTGATCGGCGTTCTGAATCACTCGATTAAAAATTCTTCGTCAAATCCATACCCGCATATAAAGACGCGACAGCTTCGCCATACCCGTTGAATAACTCGGTTTTGCGTTTAGGTGTGAAAATACTTGCGCCAAGTATGCGTTCGCGGCTTTGGCTCCAGCGCGGGTGCGACACGTCCGGATTAACGTTGGCAAAAAAACCGTATTCATGCGGTGCGCTTTTATTCCAGGCCGTTTGTGGCATGTCCTCTTGAAAGCGAATCTTGACGATCGCCTTGATGCTCTTAAATCCGTATTTCCAAGGAACGACCAGACGTAACGGGGCGCCGTTTTGATTAGGCAAAACATCGTCGTACATTCCGGTTGCAATGAAGGCTAGGGGGTGCATTGCTTCATCGATACGCAAACCTTCGACATAAGGCCATTCCAATACATTACTTTTCTGACCGACCATGATCGACGGTTTATATAATGTCGTAAATTCTACATATTTAGCTTTCGAAGTCGGCTTAAACTGCTTCAGCATTTCCCCCAAAGGAAAGCCGATCCACGGCACAACCATGGACCAAGCCTCGACACATCTAAATCGGTAAATACGCTGCTCCAAAGGATTGGTTTTGAGAATATCCTCCAAATCGTAGACGCCGGGCGCTTCGACTTCGCCTTCGACAGCGACCGACCAAGGCCTTGTTACCAAGCGCCGCGCCAAGACTGTCGAGTCTGTCTTATTGGTCGAGAATTCATAATAATTAGTGTAGTTAGCGACATCTTCAAATTTGTTCGGCTCAAGATCCGCCGAATAGGGGCCGACCGGAACCTCGGTGTATATTTTGTTTTTAGCCTCCGAAACACCTGGTAATGCTCCCGCCAAAGGTAACGTCAGCGCGGCTTTAATAATGCTTCTGCGGGCTTCGAAAACCGTCCGGTCGGTCACGTCGTTTTCCGAAACGACCGCTTTGGATTTAATCAACATATAGCTATTCCTCTGAGTATTTTGCCGCCAGCCAATAATCGATGCTGACATAACGTCCGGCACCGATAAAAAACAATACCAACAACATAATAAAGTAAGTTGCGGCAAATTCGACTCCGTTATTCAATACGACGAAGGCCCCGTTTTCAGTCAGCCAGTCGTAATTGCCGTATTGCTGCAAGATCGATTTGGCCTGTTCCAGTCGCTCTACCGCACCGATCGTACGGTCGGTTGCCAATAATCCGGAACCGGTCGCAATCGCGAGCCAGCCGTTCTTGAGATGCACTAAAACTCCCGCCACCGCCATTACGATCATCAACGGTAATGAAATCAGCCTGACTCCGAACCCGATCAACAAAAAAACCGCTCCCAATACTTCGATCAATGCTACTAGGAATACCAGCAAATAAGGTAATGGCAAGCCCAATCCCCACTGTTCGTCACCAAACCACGCCGCCGTATCGGAAAAATTGGCGAATTTTTTCGACCCGGCCATCCACAGTACCGGAACGAGATAAAGCCGTAACAACAAAGGCGCGATAAAGTCGATACACTTAAGCTTATCCAGGCCCCTTAAAGCCCATCGCATTCCGACAACACTCTTATCAAATCCCGCTTGCCAATCAATATCTTTTAAATTCATGATACTACCTCTCTGTGTTGGTTGACGATCCTCGTAACTTCAAATCAGCGACAATAATTAGCGCTCAGTCTTCCACCTAAAATGTATCGACTGGTAGTCGTAATCCAAAATTCGGCGTCGAGGTGTTCGGCAAAAGGCATAAACTTGATAGTTTAAACCGGAGTTGCTTACCCGACCCGCAATAACGTTTGCACCGCGAAGCTAGAGCTTCACGCAAGCATATCCCAAGCTGGAGCTTGGGAAACAGCGAATCTTTCATCTTTCATCTTTCATCTTTCATCTTTCATCTTTCATCTTTCATCTTTCATCTTTCACCTTTCATCTTTCATCTTTCACCTTTCACCTTTCACCTTTCACCTTTCACCTTTCATCTTTGCTATATTTATCGCTTTTTGACTCGAGTCATATTAACGATGTCCATAAGCTATTCCAATATTTTCGCAAACATTCCAAGTCGATTACCCGAAGAACTCTTCGAAACCGTGTTAAAAACCGATCATGTCCACATCGAGCGGATCGTCTCTAGGAATCACTCGACAAAAGCCGGGCATTGGTACGACCAAGACTGGGACGAATGGGTATTGCTGCTTCAAGGGCAAGCGAAACTACGTTATAAAAACCGTCTCGAAGATATTGTTTTAAATCCCGGAGATTATTTATTAATCCCGGCACATGCTTTACATCGGGTAGAATGGACCGATCGAAATAGCGATACGATTTGGCTTGCTATTCATATGACCGATAAAGTAACGTCCGGTGACTTATGAAACTTTTGCAAAAATTATGAATCTCCCGGTTATTCATTTTCTTTGTTAATGAACTTAGCTCAGTCATGAAGATCAAGCCAAAGTTAACGATCTGCTAACTGCTAACTGCTAACTGCTAACTGCTAACTGCTAACTGCTAACTGCTAACTGCTAACTGCTAACTGCTAACTATAAATTATGAACCATTAACTTAAACTTACAGAGATATTCCTCTCCCATATTGACATTCACTTCCGCCACCTAACCGTCAACATACCAACATAATGATATTGGAAACCTTTTCCGTCGCTAGAGATTTCGGACGCGTTCATGAAATCACTTCGATTTTGATCCGCTATGGTTTCGGCGATATTGTCCGCCGACTCGGCATTGTTGGTCTTGTTGAGCGCGCCGGGCATGTTTTGCACTGGCATGAAATTGACGAATTGACCAGCATGGAACCACCGGAACGCATTCGTCGAGTTCTGGAAGAAATGGGGCCTACTTTCGTGAAACTGGGCCAGATTTTCGCTACTCGCCCCGACTTATTCAGCCCTGCCTGGATTGCTGAGTTCGAAAAACTGCAGGATCAAGCCCGTCCGGCGCCGATCGATAAAATCTTGGCACAGCTAGAGGAAGATCTGGGCGCCCCGCCGCACGAAGTCTTCGCAACTTTCGACAAAACGCCGATAGCAGCAGCTTCGATTGGCCAAGTACATAAAGCTTCGCTGGAGGATGGCACTCAGGTTATTGTAAAAATTCGCCGTCCCGGCATACGACCTACCGTCGAAGCAGATTTGCGCCTACTCAACCAGATGACCGAGGTTGCAGCCCGGGAAATCAAAGATCTACGTCGTTATAATCCACAGGAAATCGTACGCCAATTCACATTATCGATGCGTCGAGAATTGGACTTGGCCATCGAAGGGCGCAATAGCGAACGCATGCGCGTCAACTTTAAAAAAAGCCGCTCTATCATCATTCCCAAAGTATATTGGCAATGGACTTGTGAGCGCGTGAATGTTCAGGAATACATCGACGGCATTTCGGGTCATGATATCGATCGCATCGATTACTCGAATTTAGACCGGAAAAAATTGGCTAAAACCGGTGCCGATGCGGTGCTTAAAATGATTCTAGAAGACGGTTTTTTTCATGCCGATCCTCACCCCGGCAATTGTTTCTTTCTTTCCGGCAATCGCATCGCGTTTATCGATTTTGGCATGGTCGGCAGACTCACCGACGAGCGGAGGAATCAAGTCGTCAATCTCTTGCACGGCTTAGTGGAGCGCGATCCGGATATCGTCGTCAAGATTCTTTTAAAATGGGCCGACAAGTCGATGGCGAATAAAGACGCATTAACGCTGGAAATCGACAATTTTATCGACCAATACCACGATATCCCGTTGAAAGACCTGCACATAGGAGAGTTGCTATTTAATTTAACGAATTTACTACGCGACCATCAGCTCAATTTGCCGGCCGATCTGACATTATTAATTAAAACATTCATTACACTGGAAGGATTGGGGCGACAACTCGATCCATCATTTAATTTGGTCGTGACGGCAACACCGCTACTCAAAAGGGCGTTTCTACTCCGGTACAACCCGGAAGCCATGGCGCGACGCAGTTTTAAATCGGCAGCAGGACTCGTTGAAATGCTAAGCGAGTTACCGGAAGATATGCACCGAATTATGGAGGATTTGCGACGAGGTGCGTTGAGCGTTCGATTGGACATCACGCGACCGGAATGGCTAGGCAAAGAACTCGACCGTGTGGTCAATCGAATTTCCGTCAGCTTAGTTACTGCGGCAATGATTATTGGCAGCTCGATTGTCTCGACCGTTGAAGGCGGCGCATCATCATTGATCGGCTTGACCGCTTTCGTCGGCGCACTATTCGGCGGGATTTGGCTACTCTTTTCTATTTGGCGTAGCGGATAAAACGTGAGTTCGCTTAATCATACCCCTCCCTCCGGTTACGCTGTAAACGTCGAATAGTAGCCCTGACCGCGCGGAGTTAAAGACCGGAAAAGTTATGTCCGCTTAAGAGAACTAATCGCTGCTCTAATAAATTCTCTCTCCGGTCTTTGTTGGTTTAAAAATTGATTGAATAACATCAAAATACCGTGTGTATTGATATGAACATGCGCACCGTAGCCCGTCATGACTAAAAATTCCTGATGCACTCGGTCAATAAATTGTGCGCGCTGTTGTGTTAGAAGTTGAGAATCCATATTAATACCCCCTTGAAATTGAATAAATATTTTTTATCTCCGAGAACGACATTACCCGATTTCTTGAATAATTTCCGAGCAATCGACTGCAAAAATTGAAAATTTATTCATTCCTTAACACGGCTGATAAATCATCCTTATGAAAGCACACGAAAATATTCAATTAGCTACGCTTTTCAAGCGACTTACCGAATGGGTGACTCTAGAGGTTTATGTAACCGTATGTTTACTTTTGTGTATTTCGTAATTTTCGTGGACTGACTACCGAATTTAGGATCATGCAAAAATATTCAAAATTCCTGAACTAACTATCGCATTTGCGTTATCGGCATCTTCGCTAGCATTAGCCGCACTATCCGAGTTTTCAAAAGGCCTGGTTCCACGGCTATTTTTCTGTCCGCCTTCGTTTTGCTGTTGAGCGGCTTGACCAAATCCGGGTAACTTAGCTTGTTCGCCAAGCGAAGCTTGAGTCACGCTAATCTCAGCTACATTCAACTGTTGAGCTCCCATCATTTCACGTAACTTCGGGATCGCGGCTTCTATGGCTTCTTTGACCGCAGCTTGTTGAGCGGAAAATGCGATTGTAGTTTGATCCTGATTCATATCGATACGAATTGAAATAGGCCCGAGATGCTGAGGATTTAGCTTAAGTTCGGCAAACGGCATGGCCCGATTATTCATCCAAACAATCCGTTCGCCTAGCTCCTGGTCCCATTCGGGATGCGCCATCGGCTTGCTCATTGCCGGTGCCTCGATTTTTGTTTGACCGGCAATTTGTCGGTGTAATTGAGCCATATCCAACGCCATTTTCGAAACCGGTTTCTCAACAGCCGTAGAAGGCGCTAATTTTTTTTCAATACTTGCGGTTTCGGAATCGGTCTTGGCATGCAGGTCAACAGCCTTTCCGTCAGTCGATACTTTGCTTTCCCCAGCAAGACGCTGCTCTTCGATCAGCGACTTGCCATTGCTCAGCTCCTCTCCGTTTTGTAATATATTTTTGATTAATTTAGGAATATTTCCATCACTATCGGTAATCCCGGTATCGTCGCTCTGGTTCTCAAGCGGCAATTTAGTATTTGCATCGACCGCCAGTATCGTCTCATCCGGACTTTTAATAATATTCAAAGGCATCGTCGATACCGGAATGGCCTGCGTATTGTCTAAGACGTTGTGATCGGACCTCATCGTCGCCGGCATGGCTTGCGCATCTTTCAGAACGGTGCGCTCAAGCCTCTTCGTTGTCTGCAATATATTTTTGATTAATTTAGGAATATTTCCTTCACCATCGGTAATTCCGGTGTCGTCGCTCTGGTTCTCAAGCGGCAACTTAGTATTTGCATCGACCGCCAGTATCGTCTCATCCGGACTTTTAATAATGTTCAAAGGCATCGTCGTTACCGGAATGGCAGCCGGGGTTTCCTCAGCAGAATGATCGAGCAACCTCGCTTCATCCGTTTCGGCGCGCTCAACATTGCCGGACATCCCAGTCGAATGAGTCAACGACTCGGTCGCGGCCTCAATATGAGCGAGTACTTCGCTTAACTTCCGCATGGTTTTCTCAAGATCGATTTCTTGATCGAAATGCTCCGAGGACGGCAATTTATTGCCCAACAAACCGGCAATTTCTTGCATGGCCGAACTCATTCGTTCGGAATCAAAACTTGTCAACTGCGTTAATTGTTCGGTTAATTCCGCTAAATCAGCCATTGGCAATGTTAAATTTTCCTGCGCTTGGGGTTGCGAAAGTAAACCGATCTGAGCCATCAAGGTTTCGGCAAAGTCACCGGATGCCTTATTTTCTCCCTGAAAAAGCGGGCTTAAATTTTCTTTGCCGATCGAACCGGATAACATCGTCAATAAATTTAAAGCGTTCATATACTTTTCCTCTTAACTATTACGGATTTATCCAGCATTTTTCGTGCCGCCGCGCCGCCCTGAAGCAACTCTATCATCCTGTTCGATTTGTTCTCGCCTATCTAGTTGTTTAACTTCATCGGCTTGCGCCGCGTCAAATAATTTCGACAAGCTCTTCGTTCGATTATGAAGTCCTATCCAATTTCCTCGCACCCGACTTAGTTCCGTTTCCAGTGACTGCAGCGCTTGCTCCTGTCCATTAATCGCTAGATCGAGTTTATCTAAAAAAGACTTAAACTCCAGCAGTTGTCCGACCCTAGCCCCGGTTTTACAGAAAGCGTCGAATTTTTCCTGATATTCCTGACGATAATTAATCAAATGGTCGAGCTGCATTTGCAATTGCACTTGTTTTTTTTGCACTTGCCCGAATGTTTCCAAGGCTTTTTTTTCCTGGGCAACATTCAACTCGACAATCGTTTTCAGGCGTTCGGATTTTTTCATTTTATTGATAACTACCGTAGAGAAGAATCGCGCATGAAATAACTTGAATAACTATCCTGACGCAGGGGCGGTAAGCGGTAAGCGGTAAGCGGTAAGCGGTAAGCGGTAAGCGGTAAGCGGTAAGCGGTAAGCGGTAAGCGGTAAGCGGTAAGCGGTAAGCGGTAAGCGGTAAGCGGTAAGCGGTAAGCGGTAAGCGGTAAGCGGTAAAATGATGCAGCATTTAATTCGCTTGTCAAGCGCCGATTTCACCTTTCACCTTTCACCTTTCACCTTTCACCTTTCACCTTTCACCTTTCACCTTTCACCTTTCACCTTTCACCTTTCACCTTTCACCTTTCACCTTTCACCTTTCACCTTTCACCTTTCACCTTTCACCTTTCACCTTTCACCTTTCACCTCATTCCCAAGCAAGTCGGACAATTCCAAGATACTTCGACTCAAATCCACAGGCTCATTCATATCTTGTTGCAAAAAATTCCTAATCGCTGCTATTTTCTCAATCGCCAAATCGATATTCGGATTCGAACCCGGTTTGTAGGCGCCGACGCTGATGAGGTCTCTATTTTGCTGATACAGAGAATACAGGCCTCTCAATTTGCGCACCATTCGTAAATGATCGTCATCGACAATATCCGGCAAAACCCTACTGACCGACGCCTCGATATCGATCGCGGGAAAATGTCCGGACTCCGCAAGCTCTCGAGTTAGCACGATATGCCCATCCAATACGCCGCGAGCCGAGTCGGCTACAGGATCGTTGGGATCGTCGCCTTCGGTCAGTACGGTATAAAAAGCCGTAATCGAGCCGCCGCCTTCGTCGCCGTTCCCGGCACGCTCAACTAACCGAGGCAACTTAGCAAATACCGAAGGCGGGTAACCTTTAGTGGCAGGCGGTTCATCGATTGCGAGCGCGATTTCTCGATGGGCTTGAGCATAACGAGTCAGCGAGTCCATCAGCAGTAAAACATCCAAGCCCTGATCGCGGAAATACTCAGCAATACTGGTCGCAAGCAATGCTCCATTCGCCCGCATCAATGGCGGGTAGTCGGCCGGCGTCGCAACAACGACAGAGCGACTAAGCCCTTCGGTACCCAGAATTTTTTGTACGAATTCGTTAACCTCACGCCCCCGTTCACCGATAAGCCCCACCACGACGACGTCGGCATTGGTAAACTTAGTCATCATCCCCAGCAAAACGCTCTTGCCGACGCCGGTTCCGGCAAATAAGCCCATCCTTTGCCCTCGCCCTACACACAACAAGGCATTGATCGCTCTGACACCGACATCGAGCACTTCGCGAATCGGCTTTCGGCTAAGCGGATTGACAGGAACACCGGTTAACGACACTTGCGCATCGGTCTTCAAAGGTCCCTTGCCGTCCAAAGCATTACCCGCCCCGTCCAATACTCGACCCAGCAAGCTAAAACCGACTCTAGCTAAATACTCCTTACTCATCGGAATGACGCGACAGTCCGGCTCCAAGCCATAAGGATCACCGGTGGGCATTAGAAATAAGCGATCGCCGGAAAAACCGACGACTTCGGCTTCGATAACCCTGCCCGCTTTAGTTTGTACTTGACAACGAGAACCGATAGGCGCTCTACAACCGACAGCCTCGAGTGTCAATCCGACCATTCTGGATAACTTGCCTTCCACGATCAGTTCCGGGGGCTGAACCAACCGTTTGGCGTAAGGTTTTAACTTACCGAGCCAAATCTCGTTTCGATCTAGCGAAGACTTCATGAGGTTTCGTCCCTAATCCGTTCATCGCCAAGCACTTGAGCGATAACAGCCTCTAGACGCCTTTCGACCGAAGCATCGACATGCGATTGTTCGGCATCCACTAAACAACCGCCCCTACTGAGCAAGGGGTCTTCCTTGATTTTCCAAGGGATGGGGTGCTCGTCTAGCTGCAACACCGAGCGCACCAATTCCGCATCTTCAGGATGTAAAGTTAGCGTTATTTCCCGCGTTGCGATAGGTAATACATTGACGGCTTCTCTAACCGTGGCCACAATTTGCCCCGGATCCGATTTAATTTCTCGGCGAACCAGCTGTTTAGCTATCGCTATCGATAAATCCACCAACTCTTTTTCGACTTCTTCATCCAATGCATTCAAAGGCTCGCTGAGCGTCTCCAATATTTCGGCTAATTGCAAACCTTGTTCGCGCAATCGATCCACGTTTTCGTCATACCCCTTTTCCAAACCTTCCTCGTAACCTTGCGACCGCCCTTCTTCGTAACCTTGCGTAAAACCCTCTTCTTTGCCTTTGGCGAAGGCTTCCTCATAGGCTTGCTGTTGCATCGCTTCAATATCTTGAACGGTCAACAGCGGACTGCGCGCTTTATCCTCTTCGCTTGATTTCGCGGGTTCGCGTCCCGACACATCAGGCATATCCCAAAGGCGCAATGCATCCAGTTCGTCATCGGTGAAACCCGGCTGTTTAGACGAGCTCATCGCCACTGCCGCTACCTAACATGATTTCTCCGGCATCGGCCAACTTCTTCGCGATTCCGAGTATTTCTTTCTGTGCCGATTCAACCTCGCTGAGTCTCGCCGGCGGCGCTGCCTCTAGATCGTCTTTCAGCATTTCGGCGGCTCGACGCGACATATTGCCGAATATTTTGTCTTTCAAGCTGTCATCGACACCGCGTAATGCCAGCAGCAAACGATCGGTCGATATTTCTCGCAATAGCGTTTGAATACCTCTGTCGTCAACAGTCGATAGATCCTCGAAGACAAACATTTTATCCATGATTTCTTGCCCCAACACGGCGTTATTATCATTGATATCTTCCATGATATGCTCGCTGACCGAGCCTTCCATGAAGTTTAAAATATTTGCCACGGTATCGACGCCGCCGACCGATGACGATTTCATGCCATCGCTGCCCGTCAATTGTTTTTCCATAATTTCGTCCAATTCCTTTAATGCCGCCGGCTGAATACCTTCCATCGTCGCTATGCGCATCAGAATATCCGAACGCATGTTTTCCGGTAATAAGGCTAAAACATCGGCAGCTTGGTCACTATCCAATAGCGATAAAATGATCGCGACAATCTGAGGATGCTCCAAACGTATTAGATCGGCAATCGACCGTGTATCCAACCATTTCAATTGCTCAATCCCTTTGCTGTTGGCACCGAGTAGAATCCTATCGATGATGCTTCCCGCCTTATCTGCGCCTAAAGCTCCCGTCAGCATGTTGCGAATAAACTCATCCGAATTAATACCCAAGCCGGTTTCATCCTTGATTCGAGTAATGAATTCTTCAAGCACGGCATCCACCATTTCCGGTGAAATAGCACCAAGCCCTGCCATCGTAGACCCGATCAGCTGCACTTCTTTAGGTCCCATGTGCTTGAGCACCGCCGATGCACGATCCTGCCCAACCGCTAAAAGCAGCAGCGCTGCACGCTGAGGATAAGTCAAATCGATTTCTTTCTCAGACATCTTGCTTGGCCCAATTCTTAACGATCTGTGCGACTAATTGAGGATCTTCGTCAACTAATTTTTGTACATACTCCAACCGTTTCTCGTAACTCTGCGGCGCTTCCAGCAGCAACAGATCTTCGGTCTCGGAAGACAGCCCAAGCTGTTGCTTCGCTGCCTCATCGGCAGGCACCGCGTAAGGCACCCCTTTTTCGTCGAATGCAACCGCACCGCCCATGGCTTCGGCTTCCGCTTTTGCCAACGCCAATGCCGCGGCTTTGCGTTCTTCTTCAGTACGGCCTATCAAACCTTGCATGGTTGGCTTGAGAACGCCGAAAATCAAAAATAAAATAACCGCCGCAGCCGCCAACTGTTTCAAGGCGTCAATAAACCAAGCCTGTTCCCAAAGCGGCGCATCGGGCAATGCTTCAAGTTCATCCACCACTCTGAACGCAACATTGGATACGGTCACTTGATCGCCGCGACTACTATCGAAACCGACCGCTTGCCTGACCAAATCACTTAAGCGAACGATGTCCTCTTGCGGATAAGGTTCGCTAGCGATACTCCCATCTTCGCGAACGACAGAGCGGTTATCGACAACCACGGCCACGGACAACCGCTTAAGTACACCGCTAGCAAGACGGGTGTGCGTAATAGTTTTATCGAGCTCGTAATTCCGCGTGGCACTCTTGCTGGAAGATCCTGACGATTCTGCCGGCGTTTCGGCACCTTCACCGACAGCCACTTCAGGCGCTATGCCGGCGGGTGGCGGCTGGTTAGTCAACGCCCCCGGCACACCCTGAATGGCTCCCATGGAACTGAGATCCTCTTGAGTTTGCTCACTACGTAGCGCCGGCAGGTCAGGGTTAAACATTTCTTGGGTTCTTTCGGTCACGGAAAAATCGACATCGGCCGATATTTGCGTGCGTAAACCGTTGGCGCCGACCAATGGCGTCAAAATATTTTCGATGCGCGCCATTAAATGTTCTTCGATATTTTTCTTGTATTCAAACTGCTTCGAAGTCAGTGAGATATCGGAATCGGTTCCTTTAGCATTGAGTAAACGCCCGGTTTGATCGACGACCGTCACTTGCCCTGCTTCCATTAAGGGAACGCTAGAAGCGACTAGATGAATTATCGATTCAATTTGCCCTTTATCCAAGGTTCTGCCCGGATATAGATTGACCATGACCGAGGCGCTGGGTTTTTTCTGCTGCCTAACGAATACCGACTGCTTAGGCATCGCCAATATCACCCTTGCCGCCTTGACGCTTTGAATAGTCATTATCGTTCGCGCAATTTCGCCTTCCAATGCCCGCTGAAAACGCATTTGTTCAATATTTTTGCTGGTTCCGAAGCCTTGCTCTTGATCGAGTAGTTCGTAACCTAAGCTGGTACTGCGCGGTAAGCCTTGAGCAGCCAGTTTCAGTTTTAATTCGCGAACATCGGACCCCGGGACCATGATTGCTCCCGAACCGGACTCGACTTTGTACTTAATGCCTTCTTTATCCAATGCCTCGATAATTTCCGCCGCATCTTTTTCGGCAATGCCGGCAAACAATAAATTGTAGGAGGGTTCTTGCGACCACAGCACAACCGCCACTGCCACCGCGACGCTGAAAGCAAATCCGAGCATCAACCCTATCTGACGCGCCATTGTCAGCCCAGCCAAACCTTTCAACAATGGATTAGTGATGTCAACGTCCTTTGCCTGGGGGGTGGACGTTCCGACTAATTCATTTGCACCTTGCTCGCTCATCTTAATTCACTGCCTGCCTACATCGGCATATTCATGACGTCTTTATAGGCATCGACCAGTTTATTTCTAACCTGAACCATGGCCTGAAAAGACACGCTGGCTTTTTGCATCGCCACCATCACTTCGGCCAAGTTGGCATCCGATTCTCCGGTTTCGAATGCCGTCGACATCGCACTCGCTGTCGCTTGCTGCGTATTCACCGAGTCGATCGATTGTTTCAACAACGAAGCGAAGTTAACCTGATCGCTACTTTCCAGCGCTTGCGGCTTTACATCCGCCCCGGCCTCGATAGACATCCGGCGCATTTGCGCCAGCACTTGATTGACATTCATTTCACTCATGATTATTCTCAATTATTCCGACACGACTTTCTAAGTCAAAAGCAAAATTCGAGCCATCAAGCCGAACAAGGAATAGCAACGCCGGATTCTTTCATTCTGGCAATTTTATAGCGTAGCGTCCTAGGACTAATGCCTAATTTTTCGGCCGTGGTTTTACGGCTGCCGTTTTCGGTCAGTAACGTCTGCAAGATCATTTTTTCCTCTGCCGAGCGCACTTGATCGCCTAAAGAAGACATGTCTTCGGAGTTATCGACCCAAGCATTTTCAATGACGGCTCCAGCCATCACATGCGGGTCTACATTCTCCTCGAAAATTAAATCTTCTACTGCGATTCGCTTACCGCTTTTTAAAATCAACGCTCGCTGCATCACATTTTCCAGCTCTCTCACATTACCCGGCCATGAATAAGCCTGCATTTTATCTAATGCTTCACGATCGAAAACGGCCTCGCACGCCGCGTCGAAACCATGACGCCGTAACAACTCGATAGCCAACGGCACAATATCGCCGGGGCGCTCTCGCAATGCCGGCATCCTCAGTGGAAATACACTCAATCGATAATATAAGTCTTCCCTAAATAAACCCTGCTCGACAGATTGCTTCAATTTGCGATTGGTTGCCGCCAAAATTCTGACGTTCAATTCAATCTTTCTATGACTGCCGATGCGCTCCACTTCTTTTTCCTGTAAGACGCGCAGTAGTTTAGCTTGTAAACCCAAGTCCATCTCGGCGATTTCATCCAGCAGCAATGTTCCATCCTGAGCCAACTCGAACTTCCCCGGCATCGATTGCACCGCGCCGGTAAAAGCACCTTTTTCGTAGCCGAACAACATCGCTTCCAACATATTGTCCGGAATTGCGGCACAATTGACTGCGACAAAAGGTCCGCCACGATACGGCGATTGCTCGTGTATCGCGCGTGCTACAACCTCCTTACCGGTACCACTTTCTCCCTGCAACAGCACCGTGACATGGGTTTGCGCAACGCGCTCGATCAAACGATAAAGTTTTTGCATCCCCGGATCCGGCCCTATCGTAAAATCCGCAGCCGGCGCATCGACAACGGCAAATGCGGCAACTTTATCGATTAAAGCCGAAGCCTCGAAAGGCTTAACCAAATAATCGACTGCTCCTTCCTGCATCGCCCTAACCGCTTTAGGCACAGTTCCATAAGCCGTCATCAACAATACCGGAAGCCCCGGATGCAGAGCGTGTATGTTGCGCAACAGCTCGAAGCCGTCCATCACCGGCATTTGCACGTCGCTAACAACCAACTTTACTCGATTACGCCCGAGCTTTGCCAATGCTTCCGTTCCATTATGCGCCGCCAATACCCGGTATCCTTCAAGTTCTAGCGTATCCGAAAGCGCCTCGCATAGATCGGGATCATCTTCGACAATCAAGACGTCATATTGCTTCATCATATAACTCCTCGAACTTAGCTTGCCTTCCCGAAAACCCGCCGGGTAATGCCGGTTTCGTATCCCAGGCAATCGGCAATTCCAATTCAAACACAGTCCCCATGCCCGGCATTGAGTCGCAACTCACCTTGCCGTGATGCGCTCTAACGACGCTGTCGACAACGGCAAGCCCTAAACCTGTGCCGCTGCTTTTTGTGGTATAAAAAGGTTCAAAGACCCTCTGGAACAAAGCTTTTTCAATGCCTGGCCCGGTATCGCGAACGGTAAAGATAATTTTTTGCCGCGAAGACCGTACCACCGCCAACGCAACAACACCTTTTCCAGCACAGGCCTCAAAGGCATTGTTCAATAAATTCATAATCGCACCGCGTAATGCCGGCTCATTACCTATCAACATCTCGGAACCCACCTCGTTTTTGAGGTTAAATTCAACAGAGTTGCAGGCAGCTAAGCGGTCCGCCATTGCTTCTTCAACATTGCCGAGCAAGTCATGCAGTGCGAAAGTCGCCATCGACAAACGCCCTTCCTTCGCGAAAATCAGCATATCGTTCACCTGTCTTTCTAAATAATGCAGGCGTTCGAGAATCTTGCTTGAAAATTGTTGCCGTTTGCTCTCGCCTATACCGGGCCTTGACATTTGCGAAGCATACAAAATAGCGGTCGATAACGGTGTTCTGACTTGATGAGCCAGGCTTGCGATCATTTCCCCCATCGCCGATAAATTATTTTGCCTATCGACCATGTCCTGTAAGGCCCGCATTTCGCTTACGTCGGACAACAGGACGAGCTGCCCCGCGCCCTCAGTTAATGCGTTATAACTCAAGCCGACACGCTTACCGCTCGGCAATTGTCGCTCATGGGGGTTCTCGGAAACCGCTTTAAGACTGCGATCGGCTACTTCAGACCAAGACCTTTGCAATAATGGCTCACCTAAATATTCGAGCGCCGTGGGATTATAATCGGCGACTTTGCCGGAAGGATCGACAATCAAAATACCGGCCGGTAAAGCGGCGAGTATTTGCCGTAAACGAGCCGCGATTTTTTCGTTTTCCAATAGCGTTTTAAGCCTTTCGCTACGTGCTGCGGCCAACTCGTCGTTCAGCTTCGCGACTTGCCGCTCCAAATTTTGATAGGAAATCGTCAAATCTTGAGACAACTCGTTGAAAAGTCGAAAGGCATCGGCGAGTTGTTCGGTTTTGTTGTGGGATTGTGAAATCGTTGATGAAGACATAAGCTGATCGCTCCGGATGGTTCAATCAGATTAAAGCAAAATACGGACCACTTTATTTCAACTGTACACTCAACGACTTACCGTCAAACTCTTATTCCCTTCGTCAAAAAACTGTCGACATTATCGTTGCAAATCGTATTTACGAAGCTTTTCAACTAGCGTCGTTCTCTGCATCTTCAAGCGCTTGGCGGCATGCGCAACCACGCCGTTACATTCTTCCAGAGCCTGACGGATTAAGTCACTCTCCATGTCGCTTAAATACTCCTTCAAATCGATACCTTGCTTCGGTAATTGAAAGATTCCCGATGTTCCTCCCGCCGAGTCGTTAGTCTTGCGAACAGCTTCCGGCTCGAATGCCTCTTCCGTAACGATTTTTATGTTCTCCGGCACGACATAATGCTGAAACTTTTCCGGCAAGTCCTCTGCGTCAACCAAACCGTTCGGCTTGATAATCGCGAGTCTTTCGATCAAATTAGCCAGCTCCCTTACATTACCCGGCCATTGATGTTGCATTAATAGCGCAATCGCCGCATCGGTCAACCGCACGGAACCGCGATTTTCGGACGCCATTCTCGCTATCAAATCCTTTGCCAATAAAGGTATATCCTCGGCTCTATCTCTCAATGCCGGCATTTCGATCGGAAAAACGTTCAACCGGTAAAACAAATCCTCCCGAAATCGATTTTCTTTGATTTCGTCTTCTAATTTGCGATGCGTCGCGGCGATAATGCGAACGTTACAATGCATTGTTTTATTACTACCGACCCGTTCGAATGTCCGTTCTTGCAGCACTCGCAATAGTTTGACCTGCATCGCCATCGGCATATCCCCGATCTCGTCGAGAAACAACGTACCGCCTTCGGCCAATTCAAAACGGCCTTGCCGGGTCGACAACGCGCCTGTAAAAGCGCCTTTTTCATGCCCGAATAGCTCGCTCTCCAACAATTCGCCCGGAATCGCACCGCAATTAATCGGCACGAACGGCTGATTGCTGCGTAACGACCAGTCATGTACAGTCTTAGCAACGACTTCTTTACCGGTACCCGATTCGCCCAGAATTATTACTGTCGCATCGGACTCGGCGACTTGATCAATGAGTTTACACACATTGACAATCGCCTTGCTGTTGCCTTTAAGACGTTGCTCCGACGATAAACGCCGCTCGTAAACTCGTCTATCAAGGGCATGGCGGGGTATTTGTCCGTTATGGATCGTAGCTAATATTTCATCCAATAATTTCTTCAATGCAGCATGAGTCGTCGGCCATACCAATTGTTGAAACAGCATATCTTCGACTGCCGTAGGCAGCGCTCCGGCAACATTCTTATCTTTCAACAAAATAACCGGAGCCCGTTCGGTCTTCTCCAAGACGGATTTTATAACCGAAGCTTGCTTATCGATCGAATCGCCAATAAACACGGCAATTAATTCTTCGCCGCAACGTTCGATACCGTCGGTAATAGTGGATGGGAGAGTCATTTCCACCCGATGCTCCATAAATTCTAGTACCGCTTTGAATTGAAGCGCTCTGGTTTGATTATCATCGATCAATATAATACACGGCCAAGCCATAATTCGTTCTTACCTAAAATATCCGTCTGTCTTTGCGAGAATATCCCGCGCTCTAAAATTTTGACTAGAAAATACGTCTACTGAAATTTTTTTGCATGATGTCAAAAAATCGGCATGCGATAAGAGATTAGCCTATTTTGATAAAAAAATCCTTAGCAACTCATGACAAGCTATTCCCATCGCAGATCAAAATTCGGCGCCGGGGTGTCCGTCAAAGGACGCCGTAAACCCAGCACCTAAAAATTCCATAGGCCTTTGGCAATGATTCAAAATCATGGCTTATTTAGGTGCTGGGTAAATACGCCCATGTAGGCTCTATGCCAGCCCCATGCTGGCAAAGCCCTTGTAATCACGATGGATGGCGTGTCAATGGCCAACAAATTGAGCCACGAATGACGTGTATTAGGGGCATCAACAGTAGGCGTTAGGCGTTGCAGGGCAGGAAAATCGACCTAACAATCCCAGCACTTCCTTAATCACTGCCGAAATTTGGACTGCAGAAGGAATGATGGATCTGGAAACAGACAGACGAAACCAAAATGTGCCAAAATGGGCCTTAAACTAGACTGTCCAACACAGGTATCAATATGAATGATTGTTTTATGATTGAAATTACAGCTAACGAAGCGCGTAGGCTCGTTAGACGGGGGATAGTGTGCTCTATTAGGATCAATAACGACTCAAATCGCATTCGGGTATTCATCGTCATCGGAAGCGAAGCCGGACATGTATTAAACACATCCTATCCAACAATCGAGTCGGCTCAAAGAGCGATCGACGAACTCAATTGGACCGGACCTGTTGTCATTAACTGACGATCGATATAACCTGAGGAAAACATAAAAATTGAAGCGCCTATAATTGGCTTCTCGAAATGATAGCATTATGATTTAATCGGAAATCACAAGCCTTTGATTTAATTGGTCGGGGCGAAAGGATTTGAACCTTCGACCCCTTGCACCCCATGCAAGTGCGCTACCAAGCTGCGCTACGCCCCGACGTTTTGGAAAAGAATGGAATAATACTGGATATTCGTTAAAAAGTGAATACAAACTTAACTATTCAGGCCTATCTATTGAATAATTAAAGCTTGCTAATTATTTAAGGATTTCCAGTATATCCTCTAATTCGCCGATCATTTGATGAATCAACTGCTTGGTCCTAGTTGAGTCCTCTTTGGCATCGTCGCTTGATAAGTGCGCCCTTGCGCCGCCTATCGTATAGCCTTGCTCATAAAGGAGCGATCGAATCTGACGAATCATCAATACATCGTGCCGTTGATAGTAACGACGGTTACCCCGCCGTTTTACAGGGGCTAGTTCTGAAAACTCCTGCTCCCAATACCTTAGTACGTGCGGCTTGACCGCACATAACTCGCTGACTTCACCTATCGTAAAATAGCGTTTCGCCGGTATCGGCGGCAGTTCATTATTATTACTCGGTTCCAGCATAAGCTTCTACTCGGGCTTTTAGTTTTTGACCGGACCTGAATGTTACCACACGACGGGCGGTAATCGGTATCTCTTCACCTGTTTTCGGATTTCTACCCGGCCGACTGTTTTTGTCCCGAAGTTCGAATTTGCCGAATCCCGATAATTTGACCTGTTCTCCGTTTTCCAAAGATCCTTTGATTTCTTCGAAAAACAAATCCACCATGTCTTTCGCTTCGCGCTTGTTTAATCCAAGCTCGTCAAACAGCCTCTCGGCAAAATCAGCTTTCGTTAATGCCATAAATTTAATCCCTCAGTTTTGCATTGGTCTTATCGGCTAAAGCCGCTAACAGTTTGCTAAATATAGCATCAATTTGCGAATCGGTAAGAGTTTGTGAAAAATCTTGAAAAACCAGGCCTAAGGCAATGCTTTTGCAGCCCGCTTCGACACCGGGTCCACGATAAACGTCGAAAATCATAATGTCTTGTATCATCGGTTCGTTGCAGCTTTTGATCACATTGACGATTTGACCGGCCGTTACATTTTCATCGACGATCAAGGCCATATCGCGGCGTACCGAAGGGAATTTCGATAAAGGCTTGAACGCAGGAATGGCCTTGTTCAATAATAAATCTTGATCCAATTCGAACAAGAAAACTCTCGAATCGAGATCTAATTGTTTTTCCAGCGACGGGTGCAACATACCCATCCAGCCTATAATTTCCCCTGATGCAGAGAAAATTTGCGCCGACTGGCCGGGGTGTAATGCAGGATGAATTGCCGCTTCAAACCGCATTGTGATACCGGTTAAGGCAAACAGCGCCTCTAGATCGGCCTTAACATCGAAAAAGTCGATTGCGCGGCCTTTATCTCCCCATTGCTCGGCATAAACATCGCCGATTGCGAGACCTGCCAGCATTTTTTGCTGATGAATCGCGCCATCCCGACGCACGAAACGCAAGCCGGTTTCGAATAATCTGACCCGAGTATGCTGCCGATTGATATTATGCAAGGCAGCACGTAGCAAGCCGCACCATAATGTGGTTCTCATTACGGCCAATTCCGATGAAATCGGGTTTTGCAATGGAATAAACTCATCATCCGGCGCGATGATTTTTTGTATCGCCTCATCGACGAAACTATAGGTAATCGCTTCTTGGTAGCCTCTATCGACTAAAAAATCTTTAGCCCTGTCGAGTTCGAGCATCGCTTCCGGCGCCTTGCTCAACTCCGAGCGCATAAATAATTCGCTTTGCGGAAGATTATTGTAGCCGACAATACGGGCCACTTCCTCGATTAAATCAGCCTCTATGGCGATATCAAAGCGGAAGCCGGGCGGGGTAACTTGCCAACCCTCTTCCGCTGTTTCGACCGACATGCCTAGGCGCTCGAAAATATCGGAAATCACTTCATCTTCAAGCTCGACGCAAAGAATGTCCAAAATCTGTTGTTTGCGTAATAAAACCGGCAAACGTTTTGGCAAGGCCGCCTCGCTTTTGACTTCCATAACCGGACCGACGCTGCCGCCTACAATCGAAAGAATCAGTTGCGTCGCCCTTTCCAGAGCTCGAGATTGTAAATACGGGTCGACACCACGTTCGAAACGATGCGAGGAATCGGTATGCAAACCGTATCGCCGAGCTTTACCCATGATGGTATCCGGCGAGAAATACGCGCATTCCAAAAAGATATTGCTTGTTTTATCGCCGACAGCGCTTTCGCTACCGCCCATTACGCCAGCCAAGGCCAACGCACGGCTATCATCGGCGATAACCAGCGTTTCGTTATCGAGCACGATTTCTTGATCGTTCAACAAATTCAGTTTTTCACCGGCCTCGGCTAAACGCACCCGAATTCCGCCGGTCAATTTATCGGCATCGAAGGCATGTAAAGGCTGCCCCATCTCCAACAATATATAGTTGGTGACATCGACCAAAGGCCCGAGACTACGCAGCCCTGATCTTCGCAGACGCTCCTGCATCCATAACGGAGTTTCAGCGTCCGGATTGACATTTTTAATCAATCGACCGCTATAACGAGGGCAATATTCGGCTGCCGACACCGCGACTGCTAACGTATCCTGATGAACCGCAGATACCGGCATCACATGTTCCGGTTTAAAATTCAAGCGATTCAACACCGCCACTTCTCGGGCAATACCTTCGACGCTAAGGCAGTCGGCCCGGTTAGGCGTCAAATCTACCTCAATCACATTATCGTTTAGCGACAAATAATCTCTAATATCGTTACCCACAGGCGCGTCGGCCGGCAATTCCATCAAGCCTTCGGCATCTTTTGCCAAACCCAGCTCTTTTTCGGAACACAGCATACCGAACGATTCTACACCGCGCAGTTTCGACTTTTTGATTTTGAAATCGCCGGGCAATACCGCACCGATTAATGCGGCCGGAATTTTCAAACCGACGCGAACATTTGCAGCCCCACAAACGATTTGCAGCGGTTCGGGCTCACCAACCTCGACCCTGCAGACTCGCAGTCGATCTGCATCCGGATGCGGTTCCATCGTCAAAACTTCGCCAACCACGACACCGCTAAATTCGGCCGCCGCAGGCGTCACCGAATCGACCTCGAGACCGGCCATTGTCAATTGCCCGACCAGTTCCGCCGTCGAAATCGGCGGATTGACCAGTTCCCTTAACCAAGCTTCACTTAATTGCATGATCCGACCTTAACCTACCTAAATTGCTGCAAAAATTTCAGATCGTTTTCGAAAAACAATCTTAAATCGTTGATTCCATAGCGCAGCATCGCCAGGCGCTCGACTCCCATGCCGAATGCGAAGCCCGAATACAGCTCGCCGTCAATACCCACCGATTTGAATACTTCGGGATGTATCATGCCGCAACCCATCACTTCGAGCCATCCGGTATGTCCGCAAACGCGGCAGCCTTTTCCTCCACACATCACGCACTCGATATCAACTTCCGCAGACGGTTCGGTAAACGGAAAATAAGAAGGACGAAAGCGGACTTGAATGTCTTTTTCGAAGAAGGCGCGCAAAAACTCATAAACGACGCCTTTTAAATCGGCAAAGCTCACGCCGCTATCGACCAAAAAGCCTTCGACTTGATGAAACATCGGCGTATGCGTCAAATCCGAATCGCAACGATACACGCGGCCCGGCGCGATTACTTTCAACGGCGGCTGTTCGGATTCCATCACGCGAATCTGCACCGGCGACGTATGCGTGCGCAGCACCGTATGGGCATCGAAATAAAAGGTATCGTGCATTGCACGAGCCGGATGATGATCGGGAATATTCAAGGCACCGAAGTTATGATAATCGTCTTCGATTTCGGGACCTTCGACGACATCGAAGCCGACGCCGGCGAATATTTTGGCGATGCGGCGCAAGGTTCGGCTAACCGGGTGCAAGCCTGCAACCTGTTGCCCTCTTCCCGGCAATGTCACATCGATAGACTCGCTCGCTAACCGTTGTTGCAGCGCTGCTGCTTCTAACGCTTGCTTCTTCGCTTCAAGCGCTTCTTGAAACTGGTTTTTTGCTTGATTGATGACCTGCCCGGCTTCTCGTCGCTGCTGCGGATCGAGCCTGCCCAATTCTTTCATCTGCAGCGTAAATAGGCCTTTTTTGCCTAGATAATGAACGCGCACCTGATCCAACTGATTGAGGTCTTGAGAATTCGCAAGTTCTTGTAAAGCTTGCGCCAGGAGATCTTCGAGAGTAGCCGACACTGCTCAACTCGCTATTAGAAATGAATGGGAAATATCGAAAAAGTGCGGCCGCTTCATTACTAAAGCGGCCGTACTAAGAAACGCGCACTATAAAGAAAAACGCTTGGGGATCGGTTGCCATTGAGTAAGGCGCGCGATGCGCACCCTGCATCATAGCCATTTCGAAAAATCGCGAAAAGCTAGAATGAACCAACCCGACCGGTTTTTCTGTTTTTTAGGGCTTACTGCAGTTAGCTTGCGCAATTTTAGCCAATTCCGCAAAAGCGTCCATGTCACGCACGGCCAAATCGGCTAACACTTTACGATCGACCGCAACATTGGCTTTGTTCAAACCATTGATGAAACGGCTATAGGAGATTCCGCACAGGCGCGCAGCGGCGTTGATACGAACAATCCATAATGCGCGAAATTGACGTTTTTTCTGTTTGCGGTCACGGTAAGCATATTGGCCCGCCTTGATCACTGCTTGCTTAGCAACTCGATAAACCCGGCTACGCGCGCCGTAGTATCCTTTCGCTTGCTTTAAAATCTTTTTATGTCTTGCTCTGGCTGTTACGCCACGTTTAACTCTTGCCACTTTTCTTCTCCTGTCGTTTTAACTGTAAGGCATCATACGTGTCGCCATGCGCACGTCGGACGGGTGAAGATGAGTTGCTTTACGTAACTGTCTTTTTCTTTTAGTGGACTTTTTTGTCAAAATATGACGGCGATGCGATTGTCCGCACTTAAATCCGCCTGCGGTTTTTTTGAAACGCTTTGCCGCACCGCGATTAGTTTTAATTTTTGGCATTTGTTTGCTCCGATTAAAATAGTAAGTTTCCTTGAGATTTAAACCCGACAAGGCAAAATGCAAGGCCCTGAAGAATTTGTGTCGCATTACCCTAGGCAATGCTTTCTGCTGCCTTCCTAACAACAAGGACGCCTCACAATCGACGCCCTTTTTATTTTTTCTTTTTCGGCCCCATGACCATAACCATCTGACGACCTTCCATTTTAGGGAACTGTTCAACTAAGGCCAGCTCTTCCAAATCCTTTTCGATACGCTTCAATAAATCCATGCCTAACTCTTTATGAGCCATTTCACGACCGCGAAAACGGAGTGTAATTTTGGTTTTATTGCCTTCTTCGAGGAACTTAGTCAGGTTTTTCAATTTAACCTGATAGTCTCCTTCTTCGGTGCCCGGACGAAACTTGACTTCCTTAACCTGTATCTGTTTTTGCTTTTTCTTGGCGGCCTGCTGTTTCTTGTTTTGCTCGAACTGAAACTTGCCGTAATCCATGACCTTGCAAACCGGCGGATCCGCATTCGGTGAAATCTCCACCAGATCCAGGTCGTTATCATAAGCCAGCTGCTTTGCTTCATCGATCGATATAATGCCGAGCGCTTCGCCATCTGCGCCAACGACTCTCACCCTTCTCGAGGTGATCGTGTCATTTATGCGCACTTCGTCTTTTTTCGCTGAGATACCCTAATCCTCCAAACAATGATTATTTTTTGTCTTCAATCTCGCTACCTAGCCGTTCGGTCAATTGATCGATTGAAAGACTGCCTAAATCTTCACCCTTTTGCGTCCTAACCGTAACTAACTGATTGTCCATTTCTTTATCACCGATAATCAGAAGATACGGCACCCGTTGCATAGAGTGTTCGCGAATTTTAAAGCCTATCTTCTCATTTCTCAAGTCAATTATCGTTCTGAAGCCCTGTTTTTCCAGCTTACGTACGACTTGTTCGGCATATTCGGCTTGTCTGTCGGCAATATTCAGCACGGCAATCTGTACCGGAGAGAGCCAGAGCGGGAAGGTACCGGCATGCTGTTCGATCAGGATACCGATGAAACGTTCGAGCGAACCGAGTATTGCTCTATGCAACATGACAGGCACTTGTTTAGAACCGTCTTCAGCGATATAACTCGCACCGAGTCGACCAGGCATTGAAAAATCGACCTGTATCGTACCGCATTGCCAGACCCTGCCGATACAATCCTTTAACGAGAACTCGATCTTAGGCCCGTAGAAAGCGCCTTCACCCGGCTGCAACTGCCAATCCAAATCTTTATTGTTCAATGCGACTTCCAGCGCTTCCTCGGCCTTATCCCAGACCGAATCGTCACCTACCCTATTTTCCGGCCGAGTCGATAATTTAATAATGACTTCGCGGAAGCCGAAATCTTTGTAAACTTCAAACAATAAGTCGATAAATATCGAGACTTCCTGTTGAATTTGATCCTCGGTACAGAAAATATGCGCATCATCCTGCACAAAGTTTCTAACCCGCATCAAGCCATGCAAGGTTCCTGAAGGCTCGTTACGATGACAGGAACCGAATTCGGCCATGCGAATCGGTAAATCGCGGTAACTTTTTAGTCCGTGATTGTAAATTTGCACATGGCAAGGACAGTTCATCGGCTTGATCGCATAATCGCGATTTTCCGAATGTGTCGTGAAAATCATATCACCGAACTTATCCCAATGCCCGGATTTCTCCCATAACGATCGATCGACGACTTGCGGCGTTTTGACTTCGTGGTAGCCGTTCAGACGCAGTTTATTGCGGATGTATTGTTCGACTTGCTGATAAAGCGTCCAGCCCTTGCTATGCCAGAAAACCATACCCGGCGCTTCTTCTTGAGCATGAAACAAATCGAGAGATTTGGCTAACTTACGGTGATCGCGCTTCTCGGCTTCTTCCAGGCGATGCAGATAGGCCTTCAGCTCTTTGCCATCGGCCCAGGCAGTACCGTAAATACGCTGCAGCATTTCGTTGTTGGAATCGCCGCGCCAATAAGCGCCTGCAATCTTCATTAATTTGAAGGCCTTTAGTTTACCTGTGCTCGGCACATGAGGTCCGCGGCATAAATCGGTAAATTCGCCTTGGGCATATAAAGACAAATCTTCATTGGCCGGAATCGACTCGATGATCTCGGCCTTATAAGCTTCGCCTTGATCCTTAAAAAATTTGACGGCATCGTCGCGTGACAAAAGAAAGCGTTTGACCGCGATATCTTCGGCAACGATTTGCTGCATCATTTTTTCGATCGCTGCAAGATCGTCCGGCGTAAAGGGCCTTTTATAGGAAAAGTCGTAATAAAATCCGTTTTCGACGACCGGACCGATCGTTACCTGCGCATCGGGAAACAAGCGCTTAACCGCTTGCGCCAGCAAATGCGCAGCCGAATGACGAATTACGTCAACGCCTTCTTCATCTTTAGCGGTTACAATCTGTAAATGGGCATCTTGTTCGATGACTGTTTCCGCATCGACCAATTTATCGTCGACACGACCAGCCAATGTAGCTTTTGCCAATCCGGAACCGATAGAACGAGCCACATCCATAACCGTGACGGCATGATCAAATTGACGCTGTGATCCATCGGGAAGTGTGATTACCGGCATGTTAATTTAAGCTTTTGAAGGTTCACTAACAAAAAAGCACCGATATACGGTGCTTTGAAATTTGGTAGGCGCGATTGGATTCGAACCAACGACCCCCACCATGTCAAGGTGGTGCTCTAACCAACTGAGCTACGCGCCTAAGGTCTTTGTGTTCAGGCCGGCTATTATATCGAAGCATTTATTTTTTGCAACGATTTAAAATGTTTTTTTTCGAATGTCCTTTAATTTGACTTTGTTAAGCGAAAAGACAAGACCAACGAAAGGACCATTGACACCAAGCACATGCAACGTTAGCTTGACGGTTATTATACCGTCGTAGATCAAGAAGCCCTTAGCATCGAAACTCGACTAGCCCAATAGCACCAGGGAATTAGAAATGACGACGACATCGATACGCGCAAAATGCGCACTAACCTTGATCTTGATCGCGATCGCCAGCATAGGCCCGATTCCGATTACCTCGACACTAGGCGCATTCGTCGCGTTGTTCCGCCCTCGCTGGTTCAAGACCCTGGTCGATAATATATATGGTAGCAACTCGCAATATCCAAAATTGCGCAATGCAATGAATGTTCATACACCCCCTCCTAAGCCAAAACACCGCGAAACGACAAACACCAACGCTTCGTCATTCAAAACCCGCCTGTTATTATTTTTGGCGATGCTCGTGCTAATAGCGATCGACATCGGCCCGATACCGACAGCCAGTTTAATCGCATTATTCGCCGTCATCTTCCGTCCTCGCTGGTTTCTGGAATTATTCGAACAGATCTATCGAGGCAAAACCTAATCGGCTCCTCATCGACTACTTCAAACTTAGGCAACGAGCACAGAATCACTCTCCGGACAAACGGCTTTCAAGTAACGCAAAGAGTGACACGGCATAATCGCCGGCAACACACCAGTCGCTTTGCGGGCAATACACCTCGGCAAACAACCAAAACTCGCGCCAGCGCTGTTGTGTAAACGTGCCGTAACCGGTATAAAATTCGACCGGCAGGCCAGCATGTTTCGAAGTCAGCGATTTGACGATCATCTGACCGCCGAGCGTCGCGCCTTCGAGCACATACAACGCAGCAATCAATTCGGCGTCTTGTATTAAATCCGGCATCGTCTCGACGGGCGGAACCGGCTTTCGATCAAGCCGCGACAAATCGTTCGCAAGCAACGGCAATTTGACTCGCTCACGGTAATCGAACGGCAGCGCCGATCGCTCCAGATAAGCCAGTATTTGCGGTTCAACCGCAGCATAAAATGCGTACATCGCCTGTAAAACATCCCCATAAACGGATTCGGTCAGTCCGTTATCCAGCAAGCTTCTCAGCATACTGTTTCGATCGAGCCGGCGGTGCGAATCCCGGGTTCGCTCTTTTAAAAAACTGTGTAACGATTCGGCAAAATTCTCGCTCATAACCAATGCAACATGATCTTTCTGAATTTTGTCGCGAGCAATTTATCCTGATCAGTCCATGGCAGGCTATAGCCCGACCTCACTTCGACCCACTTTTCGAACGATCGACGCGGCGACAAAACAATCGCATCGGCTTTTTCCAAAATCGGCTTGTTCGGATTTCCCGCCCAAGGGATTTCCTGCTTTTCTTCTCTACGAAACCAAAAAAAACGAAAATGGCCTCGCCGGCCCAAATCGATTTTTATCGCCAACATCCCGCTTACTATCGCTAACAACATCGGGTTATCGGGAAAGAGATCATGAAGCTTTTCATACGCGACGACTTCGTTGGTTTGTCGCCCGAACCAAGCATCGATATCGGCCATATCGTCCATCTCGGGCGCGGCCCCGATACTGATCACGTCTTGATCGAATATCGCCGCGAAACCGTCCGCTTGAAAAAACGCCATAATTGACTGTTGATTGTTATCGATATTATCCAACGGATCGCCCGATGCGAAAATTTTATTGAGTAACAGATTAACCTGACGCTCCAAACCGTCGATAATTTTCAAACGATTACCGTTGAAATAATTGGCCAACCCCAAATTGCAGGATGCCACCAGCTCGATACATAAATGGCGTTGATAACGAGACAATTTGAGCGGTGCATGATGATGACCGGCAATCAACCCCCACAATTGACCGTTGAGTTTAATCGGTAACGACAATGAAGCCGCGACCCCCATGTTCTCGAGATATTGAATGTGCATCGGCGATACACTGCGCAAATCGGTTCGACTGAGATCGACCGGCCGGTCGTCTAGGCCTACGATCGTTACCGGTTTTGCTTTGACATCGGGAATCGAACGTATCGGATTGAGCAAATATAGATTTCTTGCAATCGCCGGGATATCGCTGGCCGGGTATCGCAAGCCCAGATAACTGCCCAAACCGGAAGCAACCAGCTCGGCGATGACTTCTCCGGACCAGTCCGAATGAAACCGGTAAACCATAATTCTGCTCAAACCGGTGACGACATTCAAAGCATCCAGAATCATCTGGTGATAGGCAGCCAGTTCATTGGAGTCTCGTATCGGTTTAATCAATTGTTGTCGATAATACTGAATATCATAATGAACGTCGGGAAGTTCATTACGTTCGATTTCGACCAATACGCCGTTTTCAGTACGAATCATCGTAATGTCGAGCCAATCCCGGGTCTTGACGGCACGCTCCCAAAACAATGGTTTTCCGCACTTGTCGCTCAATCGGCTTAGCCCTTCCCGCAACCAATCATAATTATCGATGGATTGCCCTATCATCCGGCCGAATTCGATACCTGCGATCGACAGCAAATTTTCACTGGCATGCGTGATCAAATTCTCGTCGGTATCGAGCCTCAATAAAGCACCGAAAGGTTGTATCGCTCCGGAATGATGCAACGCTTCTTGTTCACATTGCAGAGCCAATTCATCGATATTCATTTCACTCATCGGCTAAATTGCTAGGTTATTGTGTTCTTCATTAATTTGGCTATTCGCTATTGTGCCAATACAGCATAAAATTGGTTTGCCGATAACGGCCGGTAATAATAGTATCCTTGAACAACGTCGCAATCGAGGCTGCGCAAAACACGTAATTGCGCTTCAGTTTCGACGCCCTCGGCAACGACTTTCAAATGTAACGCGTGCGCCATATTGATAATGGCATCCGTAATCGAGCGATCTTCGGACTGCTCGTCGATCCCGTCAACGAAACTCCGGTCGACTTTCAATTCGTCGATCGGCAGCTTTTTAAGATATAACAGAGATGAATAACCGGTGCCGAAATCGTCGACGCTAATTTTAAAGCCTTGAGCTGATAAATCCGCCAACAAACGCTCGGTTTCTTCAATACGCTCCATCAGCATACTTTCGGTAATCTCCAACGTAATCGCTTGCGCCGGGACGTCGAATTCACTCAAACGTGAGATCAGTATATCGCCGAAACGTTTATCCCTTAACTGATGCACCGACAGATTAATCGCAATCGGCGGAACCTCGACCCCTTTTTGCTTCCAAAAATGAATATCGGCAGCCACCATTGTCATGACCTGTTCACCGAGCTTATTGATCAAACCGCAGCTTTCCGCGACCGGAATAAACTGCGCCGGCGATACGTTGCCCAAATTCGGATCGTGCCACCGTAATAACGCTTCGGCACCGACGATCAAACCGCTCGGCAAATCAATTTTCGGTTGATAATGCAAAAAAAGCCGTTGGTGATCCATCGCGAGCCGCAAGCCGGTTTCGATCGTCAAACGCTGCAAAGCTTTCAGCTTCATTTCGTCGGCGAAATATTGAAATTGATTTCTGCCTTGATCCTTCGCGCGATACATCGCGGTATCGGCATTTTTCAACAACGTCGTACTGTCCTCCCCGTCCTGCGGGTAAATACTGATACCCATACTGCATGAAACGAAACAGTCTCGATCGTAAATACGGAACGATGCGGAAAGCGAATCGACGACTCGTATCGCGATTCGATTGATATCGGCGCCGTCGATATTGTACAAAATCGCGACGAATTCATCTCCACCCAAACGGGCAAGCGTATCGGCGTCGCGCATGCACGCCAATAACCGGTCAGTCGCTTGTTTCAATAAAACATCGCCAGCTTCATGCCCCAACGCGTCGTTGATATTCTTGAAGTTGTCCAAATCGATGAATAGAACCGCGAGCGATTCTTTCTTGCGCTTAGCCTGAAATAAATTATGCCTCAGCCGATCCATCAATAGCGTCCGATTCGGCAAACCGGTCAGTTCATCATGCGTCGCCAAATGCTCGATGCGATTCTGCGAAGCCTTCATCGCGGAAATATCGCTGAAGATGCCGACATAATTGACCAACTCGCCGCTGACGTCATGTACCGCGCTGATCGTCAACCACTCGGGGTAAACCGTACCGTCGGCTCGCCGGTTGTTGATTTCGCCCTGCCAACCGCCGTTTCCCTTGATGCTATTCCACATTGCTTGATAAAACGCGTCGTCATGCAAACCCGATTGTAGGATCGAAGGTTTGCGTCCAATCACGTCGCCGGGCTGATAGCCGGTAATCGTCGTAAACGCATCGTTGACCTTGATGATGCGACCGGACGCGTCGGTAATCATGATTGCCTCGCCAGCCCGGTCGAACACTTTGACGGCCAGGCGTAATTGCTCTTCGGCTTTTTGTTTTTGCGTCACGTCAATCGCTTGCATGCAAATCGAACGGGCAACGCCGCTTTGATCGAATATCGAAAAATGCGTCGACTCCAAAAACACGGACCGGGAGCCGATTTTAAATTCCTGTTTCGCCTGAACCAACGATTGATGTTCCATCGCCTCCAAATCGCGGCGGCGCAACGGATCAGCAATATCCTGCGAAAATAGCTGCCGATCGGTTTTACCCAAGATCGACTCGCCACTGACGCCGAACAGTTCACAGAAGCGATAATTGACGAATTCGTATCGTCCCGCCGTATCTTTCAAAGACACCAAGTAAGGCGAGTGATTCATAATCGACAGCAGTTTGTCTTGCGTTTCCTTGATCAAACGATTCGCGGCAACCAGTTCGGTATTGTCGATAATGAACAACACGATGCTTTGCGTAACGCCTGTAGTATTTATCGTCGGCGTGATATAAACCTGATACGAGCGATCGTTTAGATAGACCGTGTAATTTTCTTTGCGCTGTTTGTCGGCGGCATTCAGCAGGCGCTTTTCGATATCGACCAAGTAAGGAGGAAAGTCGATACGCGACACATGACGGTTGTTACCGGACATCGAAATATCGAGTTGCCGCATCGCGCTCAGATTGGAGCGTTTGAGAATCAGGTGGCAATCGAAGACGAGGATCGGAAAATCCATCGTATTATAAAGACTTTCAAATTCGCTGTTTAGCGCGGCTAATTCGGCCGATTTGACCAAGCTTTCTTCATTGACGCTGATCAATTCTTCATTGGTCGCTTGCAACTCTTCATTCGCAGCCTCCAACTCTTCGTTCGTCGCCTGCAGCTCTTCGTTGGATGCTTGCACTTCCTCATTAAGTGCTTGCATTTCCTCGTTTGAAGAGGCCATCTCTTCGAGCAAGGTTTGCAAGTGTTCGCGTACGGATTGCAGCTCATCGTCGTCACCGGCTTCGTTGGCCGATGCCAACAAATTCACCGAGTCGGATTTATTGCCGCTCGATTTTCCGGTTTCCTCGAATGCAAGCAAATAAATTTCGTCCCGATAATCCTCGAGCGGATGCACGGCCAGACGCCAGGTTTGGAAGTCGAGCGATGCAATACGCCGCTTACGGCTATACACGCTCGCCTGATGCCGGCGAGCGCGATGCAAGGTCGTCAACAGTTCGTTACGAAATTCGGGTACGATGATTTGCGCCAGGTTCATATCGGGTCTGCCGCTTGGAAAATCGATGAATTTATTGATCGAGCCTTGCAAATAAACGATATTGAACGCCGAATCGATCAACATCGCATACGGCGCATAAAACTTTCGCACCGCTTCGAAAAATTGGCGCTCATGGGTATGATCTTGTTTTTTCGGCGGCAGCGTCAACGGCAGTCGGCCGCGCCGACTCATTTTAATATCCAGCGCACTGCCTCCTCCGCGACTCTGAAAGATACGCGCGCGACGATCCAGCACGGCAAACAACGTATCCTTTTGACTGACACTTTCGGATTTGCCGAGAAACAGCAGACCGTCGGTTTTCAAGGCAAAATGCAAGACATTCAAAACTTTGGCCTGCAAATCGGCATTGAAATAAATCAATACATTGCGACACGAGATCAAATCGACTTTTAAAAACGGCGGATCGCTGACAATATCTTGTCTCGCGAACACGATACAGTCGCGCAATTCCTTGATCGGTTCAAAGCCGTTACCGGAGGGGCGAAAATAGCGGTTGAGATATTCTTGGGGTACTTCAGCCATCGCCGCGCTATTGAAGAATCCGCGTCGAGCAAACGATAGCGCATCGTTGTCGATATCGGTCGCGAAAACCTGAAGCCTCGCCCTACTATCTTGCGAACGGATATGTTCGCTGAATAAAATCGCGAGCGAATAAGCCTCTTCTCCGGTCGCGCAACCGACAACCCACACACGGATTTCCTCGTTGGGCTTTTTGCGCGCGATCAATTCTTTGATATAGCGTTCCAAGGTTTTTTGCGACTCTTTGTCGCGAAAAAATTCGGTCACCGAAATCAACGTTTCTTTCGCCAGACTATCCAGCTCGTTCGGATTCTGCTCGATATAACCCAAATAAGCGCTCAGGTTTTCAGTTTCGGTCGCTAAAAAACGTCGTTGTAATCGCCGCAGAACCGTCGACAATTTGTAACTCGAAAAATCGATCTTGGTTTTTTGCCGCACCTCGTCGAAAAGACGCGCCAATTCCGAAGTCTGTTCATCCGTATCGTCATCCGGTAAATCGACGTTCGGAAATTTAATCAAGCGTTCCAAATCCCGGCCCATCTGATCGGGCATCATGATACGGTCGACCACGCCAGATTCGATCGCCGAGCGAGGCATGCCGTCGTACTTGGCCGACTCCGGCAGTTGTGCGAAGGTGATGCCGCCGGCCGCCTTGACTGCTCTCAAACCGCTCGTTCCGTCTGACCCGGTTCCGGATAAAATAATGCCGACCGCGCGTTCGTCGTAATATTCGGCCATCGATTGAAACAATAAATTAACCGAAGGCTTCGGCGAAATTTCCGGCAACGGCGGCTGCAATCGAAATACGCCTTCTCGAATCGACAGATTGAAACCGGGAGGGACGACATAGATATTTTCGGGCTCAGGTAAACCGCCGTCTACCACTGTTTGAACGGGCAGTGTGGACTCTCTCGATAATATATCGACCATCATGCTGCGATGATTCGGCGACATGTGTTGCGCAATGATATACACGCACCCAAGCCCCTCGGGTATATTACCGACAAACGCCGACAACGCCTCGAGACCACCTGCGGAAGCACCAATACCAACGATATGGGATTGAGCGGAACTAATCTCTGATTCTGGACAGCAAAGTACGGATGAGCCTGACATGTTCGAAATGTGCAATACGATCGTCAACCCAGCGAGTCATATCGGACTTCCGTTGAAACAGAAATCAGATCATCGTTTAAATTGACTATCGGTCGGTAAATGATTATCGAAAAGCCGAAATGTTAACTCATAGCGCAATAATAACGAAAACCTTTTATCCGAAATTCGACAATTATACCTTTAGCACTTGAAATTTCGTCAGTGCCAGAGGAGGCGTCTGGGTGTCCGATAAAGGCTTTCCAGCATGGAGCTGGCTAGAGCCTACATGGACGTATTCACGGCGTCCTTTGACGGACACCCTGGTACAGGACAAACGCATTAAACCACTATAGAAAATCAAATAGTTAAAATATTCCTTTTTTCCTAATTAACTATAAGATTTAGTTTGAAACCTAAATAAGGCTTTGTGTCGCTATCGCGACGCTTATGTGTAGTCGGTTCACGGAGCGACAGCCGCGACAAGCACTCGCTTGTTAATCTCGGATAACAAATTGTCGACCTGCGTCGTCACTCCACCATTCCAGTTTTGCAGGATGCATATCTCAAATCTCTCAACCTCATAAAATCGCAATGGCCTCCGTCGTCGGCTCCGGAATTCCGGGACAATCCGGATCTGGAACATGCTCGATAAAAATACGCATATCGTTCATTGAAACATTTCCGAAGATTGTGGCTATCGAAACATCGGCCGCGTCGCGTCCCGTGCCGATACGCACGATACCGTTCTGCGGCGCCAGACGGGTAGCGTCGAACAAATACCATCGATTATCCAAATAGGCTTCGAAACAGGCATGAAAATCGGGTGTCGCTAATCCATAAGCATAACTGGAGACAAACCGCGCCGGAATATTCAAGGCCCTGCAAAACGCGATGCCCAAATGCGCAAAATCCCGGCATACCCCGATTCGCTCAGTAGCGGTATCGAATGCGGAAGTATGTGAGCTACTGGTTCCGTATTGATAATAAACCTTGTCAAAAATCCAATTACAGATAGCCGTAACTCTGGAATAGCCCATCAACTCCCCACCGAACTCCGAAAGCGCTAGGTTAACTAATCGGTCCGATTGACAAAAGCGACTGGGATAAAGGTAAGGCCAGGTCGCTTTCGGCAATTCCGCCGGCTGAATTTCCATAATCTGATTCGGATCCCCGTAAAAATGCGACATTTCAACTTCTGCTCTATACGAAACACGCAAATTCGTTCCGGGCGATACATTGACTCTGAAATATCGATTTTCTAAAACAGGCGCCGCAAACTCATCAATATGAACATCTGGATCAAGCTGCAGATGTTCACTAATAATCTTTTGGCAATCGATCTGCGCGATACGAAAGTTAAAGATAAACGTACTAAAGGAGTCAACCTGATAATCGAGATCGCAACCTAATTTAAACCTCATTGCCTACCCTCCCAAAAACACAACAAATAAACCATCACCCACTAAACCCAATGCCTTTAAGCACCTTCACAGAATAATTAATGCTGGCATTCAGGATCGAATGCGCCTCAAAAGCCTGCCAGTCCATGGCGGAATAACGAGCTTCCCTTAACTTAACCTGATTAGCAAGATGCTTCAGCTTGCCGAAGCCAACTGTCCGAGCAGTTGCCAGTCGTAGCCACTTCTGCGGGACGGGTTATTTAACCCGTCCCCAACGTTTCGGTTTGCCCTAAACATTTCGGCTGACTTCGGCCAAAGTCAAAACGTTTAGGACGGGGTTGCAAACCCCGTCCTGCTAGGGATATGCCGGTTTTTGGGCTTTAGCTGAAGAAACTTGCTAATCAGGTAACTTAATGGCAGTACCCACTAAACCTACCAACACTCTTTCCTCTTTCCTCTTGCCTCTTGCCTCTTGCCTCTTGCCTCTTGCCTCTTGCCTCTTGCCCCTTGCCCCTTTCACCTTTCACCTTTCACCTTTCACCTTTAGAATCATTCAATCACATAAATCTCCTGCAATAATTTTATCTCATCCCTGAGCCGCGCCGCTTCTTCAAACTCCAGATTCCGAGCATGCTTATACATTTGCTCTTCCATCTGCTTGAGCTTCTTGCTTTTTTGTTTCGGCGTCATTGCTTTATAGTCCGCATCGGGCTCGGTCACAGCCAAGGCCTTCGCCGCCGGTTGAAAGCCGGCGCCCGGAATCGCGATTTCCAAAATATCCTTGACCGACTTGAAGACGGTTGCCGGCGTAATATTGTTCATTTCGTTGAAACGGCTCTGTTTTTCGCGGCGCCTCACGGTCTCATCGATCGCCTGCTGCATCGAGCGCGTGATCTTATCGCCGTACAAAATCGCCTTGCCATGCACATTGCGCGCCGCGCGGCCTATCGTTTGCACCAACGACACGGTCGAACGCAAGAACCCTTCCTTGTCGGCATCCAAAATCGCGATCAACGAAACCTCGGGAATGTCCAACCCTTCGCGCAGTAAATTGATACCGACCAGCACATCGAATTTGCCGAGCCGCAAATCGCGAATAATTTCGACGCGCTCAACCGTATCGATATCCGAATGCAGATAACGCACTCGCACGTCATGGTCGGCCAGATATTCGGTCAAGTCTTCGGACATGCGCTTGGTCAACGTTGTGACCAAGACGCGCTCGTTGACCTTGACACGCTTGTTGATCTCCGACAACAAATCATCGACCTGAGTCGTTGCGGGTCGAACTTCGATTTCCGGATCGAGCAAACCGGTCGGCCTGACAACCTGCTCGACAAAGACCCCGGAATGTGCTTTTTCATAAGGCCCGGGCGTTGCCGAAACATAGATTCGCTGCCTGGATTTTGCTTCGAACTCTTCAAAGGTCAACGGACGGTTATCAAGCGCCGAAGGCAATCTGAACCCGTATTCGACCAAGGTTTCTTTACGCGAGCGATCTCCTTTATACATCGCGCCTATCTGCGGAATCGTCACATGACTTTCATCGACAATAACCAAAGCATTATCCGGCAAGTAATCGAACATCGTCGGGGGCGGCTCTCCCGGGCCGCGACCGGACAGATAACGTGAATAATTTTCGATGCCGGAACAATAGCCAACCTCCAAAATCATTTCGAGATCGAACAATGTTCGCTGCTCCAAGCGTTGCGCTTCAACCAATTTATTCAGCGAATACAAATGCTCGAGACGCGCTTTCAATTCGATTTTAATCGCGTCAACTGCAGTCAACAGTTGATCCCTTGGCGTGACGTAATGATTCTTCGGATAGACCGTGAAACGCGCGATGCGCTGCTTAATTTCGCCGGTCAACGGATCGAACAGCGACAGTCGCTCGATTTCATCGTCGAACAACTCGATGCGAAGCGCCTCCTGTTCGGATTCGGCCGGAAATATATCTATGACTTCGCCGCGCACGCGATAGGTCGCGCGGCGCAATTCGGTTTCATTACGCGTATATTGCATTTCAGCCAAACGACGGACGATCGCGCGCTGATCGATCAAATCGCCGCGCACCAAATGCAAGACCATTTGAAAATACGACTCCGGCTCACCCAAGCCGTAAATCGCCGACACGGTTGCGACGACGATCGTATCCTCGCGTTCGATCAGCGCCTTGGTCGCCGATAAACGCATTTGTTCGATATGTTCATTCAGCGAAGCATCTTTATCGATGAAGGTATCCGAGGCCGGTACATAGGCTTCCGGCTGGTAATAGTCGTAATACGACACGAAATACTCGACGCTATTTTCCGGAAAAAACTCCTTCATCTCGCCGTACAATTGCGCGGCCAATGTCTTATTCGGCGCCAAAATCATCGCCGGACGCTGCACTTGGTCAATAACATTAGCAATCGTAAAAGTCTTGCCCGAGCCGGTCACGCCGAGCAAGGTTTGATGCACTTCGCCGTCGTTCAATCCTTCGACCAATTGGTTAATTGCCACCGGCTGATCGCCCGCCGGTTGAAAACGGCCTTGAATATTAAATGCCTTTTTCACACACTCACTCTCTAATGGAATTTCAACAGCCATTATACATAGAGTATAATCATGACTACTTTTACATTGATTTGACAGGTACTTATGAGCATAAAACTTTCCGGCAGAGTTCAATCCGTTAAACCCTCACCGACACTGGCGATCACAGCAAGAGCCGCCGCCATGCGCGCCGCCGGCAAGGACATTATCGGCCTCGGCGCCGGCGAACCGGACTTCGACACACCGGATCATATCAAAGCCGCCGCAATCGAAGCGATGAATAAAGGCTTTACGAAATACACTCCGGTCGGCGGCACGCCAAGCCTGAAACAAGCAATCATCGACAAATTCAAAAAAGACAACGGCCTCGATTACCAAGCCAAGCAAATTCTGGTTTCGTGCGGCGGCAAGCAGAGCTCTTACAACCTGACGCAAGCACTGTTGAACGAAGGCGACGAGGTGGTCATTCCTGCGCCGTACTGGGTCTCTTATCCCGACATGGTGCTGTTAGCCGGCGGCGTACCGGTCGTCATCGAAACGACACAGGCGCAGCACTTTAAAATATCGCCGGATCAACTGCGTGCGGCGATTAACGACAAGACCCGGCTAATTTTCCTCAACAGTCCGTCGAATCCGACCGGCGTCGCCTATTCCCTCGACGAGCTAAAAGCGCTCGGCACTGTACTGAAAGAATTCCCGGACATTATGATCGCGACCGACGATATGTATGAACATATCCTTTGGCAAAAAGGCAACTTCGTGAATATTCTGAACGCTTGCCCGGAACTTTACGACCGCACCCTCGTGATGAACGGCGTCTCTAAAGCCTATTCGATGACCGGATGGCGCATTGGCTATGCGGCAGGGCCTGCCAACCTAATCGAAGCGATGGGCACAATTCAATCGCAAAGCACCTCGAATCCGACCTCGATTTCGCAATATGCCGCCGAAGCCGCACTCACCGGCGATCAAGGCTTCATCGACATGATGATGACCGAATTCAAGAAACGCCATGATTTCGTCGTCTCGGAATTGAACAAAATCGACGGCATCGATTGCCTTGAAACCGACGGCACATTCTACGTATTCCCGAACGTCGAACAAGCAATCGCCAAAATGGACAACATCAAAGATGACTTGGATTTTTCAGAATACCTGATCGAAAATGCCGGTGTCGCGCTGGTGCCTGGCTCTGCCTTCGGCTGCCCCGGCCACGTCAGAATCTCGATCGCGACCAGCATGAAAAACTTGGAAAATGCGTTGGAGAGAATAAAAAAGGCGGTTTGAGAAACGAACCGGTCATTACTGTGAAAGTTCGTAGATTAAGACTCTTTATCTAATTTTTCGATATACAAATCTCCATTCCGGCAATTCCTGTTCCGAAGAGGGTGCGGTTGCTCGATCGACAGGCGTCGGCGGTAGGGATAGCCGCCGTCGAGCCTACACGGACGTATTTACCCAGCACCTAAATTCCATAGCCCATTGGCTATGGTTAACTATCTTGGATAATTTAGGTGCTGGGTTCACGGCGTCCTGTCGGGCGAGTGACCGCATCCTCCGCCCCCCAGAGAGCTTTCATTTCCCGGGGTGGTGGCCAGGCCTTCATGAACGTTACTCTAGGAATCGAAAGCTTTATCTATTATAAAACCCCATTCGACACAGGGCTGCCCGTCAAAGGACACCCTGGTGCCGAATTTGGGCTAGCAAATGGTATAAACAACTTCCTGGAAAAGGATATTCAAACTCTATTTTCTGACAAAGCCAATCAATAACGCCCCATCCTTATCGAGTAGCTTTAGTCGATCGCCATCGATTTCATAACGGACGACCCGAGCCATAACATTCAAAAAATTCGCTTCGAGCTCCATGACGCCATCTTCGGCGCAAAACATTCGAGTCGTCTGCGCAGAATCGATTCTGAGTTCTTCATCTTGCTTTGTATAAGCCGCCGAATATCGATTGCAACCCGCTTTGCCTTGGACAGTGCCATCGGCAAAATATGCATTCGCTAAAACGGTATTTTTATCCGACACGACGCCACCCTTGCCGTTGTTGATGCCGGATGCCTGCCATTGGGTTTGTTCCAGTGCCGGCTGGGTTTTTGTATTGAACACCAATAATGGATTTCCTTCTAGGTCCGAAAGCGTCAGTAATCGAGCGTCTTCATCGTAGCGATAGCCGCCGACTTTAGCGAGCCAATCGAAATAGCGGCGCTCTTGTTCGTTGATAATATCCGAACAAGCCATCATCGTTGAGCCGACTGGGCTGACCATTAGTTTAGACTCTTCTGTGACCTCAAACTTTCCAAAATAACGATTACAACCGCCGCTTCCGGATAATTGACCTTTCGAAAACAAGGCATCGATAACCGTATCATCTATAACGCTTGTCGTTTTGCCGTTAGGCTCGACAAAATGTTCGAGTTGCCAAGCAATATTGTCCCACTTGAATTGTTGCTCGTCGTCGTTTTCCTCTCGGCTAGCATCAGTTGCGCACCCTATCAGCACACTGCATAACGCAAAAATAATCCATCGTTTCATCATACTTTTCTCCCCAGTTTGCTAGGATTTATTGAAGGCTTTACCCATCTGAACCGGTATTTTGCATATAAAACCGCTAGACGAGCAATGAAAATATAAGTATACCTTTTGTGCTTAAAACTTCGGCATGTACGTATAGAGGCTGCGGGATATTGATCTCTATCGGGATAACGGCCGCCCTAGAGGGTCGAGATTTACTGATTTTAATGTCAGATAAAATGACTGTTTTATAGATTTTGAGAAAATAAATGACGCTTTATAGCCTATAATAATCAACAATTTTCAAGGTATTTTGAGCGCCGTAGGGTGCGCATCGCGCACCTTTCCACGGTGCCAAACCGACAAGTGCTCGACCCAGGTGCGCGATGCGCACCCTACACTTAGCGCTTAATAGCCTATGAACACCAACAATTTCAAAAATATTTCAGTTTAAAAAGCTGGAACACAACAATTAGCTAAAATGGCTTTTTTCGACAGCCTACTGCCGCTCCTGCTATTCAAGACTAGAGATTAATTATGAGTAGAATTCTTTTCGTGATCAGTTTAACCGCATTACTGACGGCTTGTGCACAACAAATTAAGCGCGATCCCTTAGATCCCTTAGATCCCTTAGATCCCTTACATTTTGACGGCACACCGGTTACAACCAGTATCATCGAAGGAAGCGGTTGGCGAAGCAAAATAGTCGTTTATCATTGCCATCCCGACACCGAATTGCAGGTCGCTTATTTAAACCTACAATCCGGCGAATCGTTTGCCGCCCTTTATTACCAGGGCTTGCTAAGTTTAATGCAGATTCGGAAAGCGGCTTCCGGCGCGCTGTATATTGCATTGGACGAGCAAAAAAGCCTTCGTTGGCATACGAAAGGCGATTCCGGCATTCTGAAATTTCTTGCCGCCGACCATACCGCGACAGAACAAATTTTGTTAAGCGATTGCAAAGCTGTATAGCCGGATAAAGAACGGTTTTTGAGGTTTAACAAGTGTTAAGAAATCAAAAGTTCAGAGTTGTCGATCTTTACCTCTTCAGCTTTAACTAATAGAGCTAATGTATTACTTAGCCTAATTGGCGAAGGTATTCAGGCTACAACAACTCTGCCCACTTGATTAACGCAGAATGGCCTCTCTTCTAGCCCGCACGAGGTCAGGTTTTAATTTGCATCACGCCTCGTTTATGCAGGCACGTATTTGCAAAATTCAAGACCTGACCCCAGCCCCCTTTTTGCCGTCCGAGTGAGTTTGCCTTGTTAGCTGTCTTTGTAGACTTGGGAACGACGCCCAATTTTGACCACAACGACGACAATTTCGGCATCCTTGACCTCATAAATTATCCGATAAACGCCTTGCCGAGTGCGGTAACGCTCCTGACCGGACAATTTGATACAGCCTTCGCTCCTTGGGTTTACCGCCAAGGCATCTATTCGCTCCAGTATTTTCTTGACATCCTTTTTTGGAATAGCGCGAAGATCTTTGGTAATTGACTTCTTGAACTGAATTTCATAATTTGCCATGTAACTTTAAATCTTCCAGCAATTCCTCATAGCTCAGTGTTGGCTCTGCCGCCCGTTCTTCAAACGCACTCAGATCTTCTTGATCTTCGCGCAGGGCCATACGAACCGCCTCATTGACGAATTCGGAGACAGATTGATGCGTGTTTGCAGCCATAACCCGAAGGGCATGGTGAATCTCTGGCTCGAAGTAAACCGTGGATCTTTTTGATAACTCACTCATAAAAGGCACCTCTTTTTTGCCGATTATAGCACTTTAGCGCTATAGCGCCATAACGCTTCACAACTAACGTTGATCATCACTCGCCAACTAACCCAGAGCGAAGCAGCGCGCATGAGGTCAAGTCTTTTAATTTGGTATCAAGTCTTGTTTATGCAAGCACATATTTGCAAAATTCAAGACCTGACACCATAGCTGTTTCTGGTGGCTGGTTAGGCCTTACAAACTCAGTCCTTTGAATTTTCCAGACAGGGACTTTCACCCTGCAAGAAATGACAAGCTTCGCTTGTCGCACCAGACCTGACCCCATGGCTTTGTAATTTGTGGCTTTTGTGACCCCATGGCTTTTGCATACTTAGTGTACAAATTGTCAGTTTTTTTTACACAACTTTGTTCTCTGCTGCCGGGAATTACTTAGAAAAATCTCATAACAATTTGTATTTAATATGAAAGATAATTATGGCACTAAACTAGCTTATGCTTAAACGCTATTCACATGAAGTTAATGTTTATTCAACACTTAGGAGATAATTTTATGAAAAAAACAGCATACAAAGGCATTTCTGCTAGTTTATTGGCTGCAAGTTTAATATTTCCGCAAATCGAAACGGCTGAAGCTGCCGCCATTCGTAATGCGGATTTGTTTACAACTGAATTGGCGAGGAATGATGACGACTCGGCAGGACCTGTCGCTATCGGTTTCGATATCAATTTTTTTGGACAGAATTTTTCGAGCCTGTTTGTCAACAATAATGGCAATGTCACCTTCGATTCAGCATTGAGTGTATATACACCGTTCAGCTTGCTGTCAACGAGCACGCCCATGTTGGCGCCGTTTTTTGCCGATGTGGATACGCGTAACTTGGCCAGCGATGTCGTGCGGTACGGTCAAGCTACGATAGACGGTCGATCGGTTTTCGGCGTGAATTGGATCGATGTAGGCTTCTATAACGAGCAGGCAGACCCTTTAAACAGCTTTCAATTGATCATGACCGATCGTTCCGATATTGCAGCGGGCGATTTTGATTTTGAATTCAACTATGATCAAATCTTATGGGAAACGGGTGAATTCAGTGGGGGTAATAGTTCCGGATTGGGCGGCAATTCGGCAAGAGCCGGATATTCTAATGGTGTGGATGTTGCCTATGAAATTGCTGGCTCAGCGATTAATGGCGCCCTTCTTGATGGCAATCAAGAAACCGGTCTAATCAACAATCGACTTAACTCAGATATTGACGGTCGTTATGTTTTCCAAGTTCGTAACGGTCAAGTTGTCGACCCAACCCAAGTCCCTGAACCCGAAACGCTTGCGTTAGTGGCATTGGGACTGTTTGGATTTGTCGTCGCTAAACGTCGCAAAATTTTGAATTGATCGTTTATGTGCTGCTGGGCTGATGCAACCGCAGCCCGGCTGTCTTGCTTTCGATTCTTGAATCAGTCACCACCATTCTAGTGTCAACTTTTTTTACAAAAGAATTTACCGTTTTTATAAATTGAACCAAAATGAGTGTCCTTTAGGATGTTTTTCGAGTTAGGCTTTGGCCGTAGTAATAACCCCCTATTTTACAGAGGGCTCAGTAGCTCGATTGGCAATTGTCGGCGGCAGGGAAAACCATCAAGCCTACATGAACGTATTCACCCAGCACCTAAATTCCATAGCCTTTGGTTATGATTAATTGTCTTGGATAATTTAGGTGCTGGGTTCACGGCGTCCTGTCAAGCGAGTTACCGAACCCTCAACAAAGCTCATAGTTCCAGGAAGTTATTTATCACGAAATCCTTAGTGGCTCAGCTTATCTGCTTTGGTAATTACAGGATGACTTCATTCTTACCATTTCGCAATTTTTATTTACATTCCAGGTGCAAGTGCACTGAAAGAGTCAAATGAAAAAATATAATAAATATTATCTGATAATCAGCATCTTTATTGGTCTTTTGGCCCTCAATCGAACAAGCCAAGCAACAATAAATGATGATTTTCAGTCAATACTTTCTCAAGATGAGCTTGAAAACAGTATTCACATGTTTGAGCAGTTACAGCAACCTCAGAATAACCCAAACAAAGTCGAATATGACCAAGTAATCGATCTGCTAAAAAGGCATAGGATTGAAGACGCGCGTGCAAAAATATCTGAATTATTAAAACAAAATCCAAATCAGCCCAACTTCCATAACTTGCAAGCATTACTAGGCATTGTTACCCACGACAAGGCATTGTCTAAGCAAAGTTTTAAAAACTCGATCGAGATAGATAGCAACGGTGTTTTCGCTTTATATGGCTTAGCAAAATTGGCTTTTGAAGAAGGACAATTAAAAGAATCTCAAGATTTCGCGAATCGGGTCTTGAAAGTTAATAACAAAATAATAAACGCTCAATTTTTATTAGCTGATGTTGCTTATGTTCAAAGCAATTATTCGGAGGCAGAGCAAATATTATTAAATACGTTGAAAAGCGCGACTGGCAATGTTCTAGCAGAAGTCGAAGTGGTGAATAATTTGGGCAGATTTTATCAAGCACAAAATCAAACCGATAAAATACTTCAACTCAGCCAAAGCCTATCTCAGCGCTACCCGAAAAATCCTAATGTTTTATCTCTTTTGGCGCAGTCACAAATCTTGAACAATCAGCCTGAAGAAGCTGAAAAAACGTTACGTACATTACTACAACAGAAAATAAACGACGTTAATCATCGAGTTATATTGGCAAAATTAATTAGCGATGATATCAGAAAAGACAAAGAAGTAATTGATCTGCTAAATGAAGCAGTCGCTATTGATCCAAATAATTTTCAGGCTAGAATTTATAAAACAACTTACTTAATGAAGCGCAACCGAAATAAAGAAGCATTGGAATTAGCGAAGAAAATTGATACCGAATTACCAAGTCAAGTAATTGGTAAGCTACTACAAGGCGATATTTATTTTGCAATGAGTCAGTATGATAAAGCTCTAGCGGCTTATCAGCTTGCTTATACGATTCAGCCAACTAATAAGGTTTTATTTTTAATTTCAGATCTATTGAATTTATTGAAAAAACCAAATGAAGCCATATCCTTTCTTAAGCAAGAATTAGATAGAAACCCTGACAATACTGCAATTCATTCTAAACTTGCATTAAATTATGATGATTTAGGCGAAAAAAATTTGGCCGCAAAACATTACCAATTTGTATTATCAACCGAGCCAAATAATGCTTTAGCATTAAATAACTTAGCATGGATTTATTTTAGTCAGAATAATGCTAAGGCGATAATTTTGGCTAGAAAAGCTTATGAGATTGCACCTAATTCAGCCGCAATCGCTGATACTTATGGCTATATATTGCTTAAGACTGGCCATGCTAAAGAAGCCTTAGATATTATTGAAAAAGCATTTTCTTTAGACTCTATGGCATATGATATCCAGTTCCACCTGGCAGAAGCATTATTAGCCACAAATAACAACCCCCCTGCCGTTAAATTGCTGTCGAAAATTGCTAGTCTTAAGCAGAATATTCCTGAAAAAGCAAAAGCTATAGAACTACTCAATACATTAAAAAACGATTCAAACTAGTAACCGGCCTATTGATCGTAAGGACCTTTACTCCGAGCCCCCTTTTTCTGCGGCGTACCGGTCCTTATCACTCACGACGCGACCATCCGAATGCCTCTTTGGTACATTGGCGGCCCGTACTCAGGTACTACACTGCACCTTTCGACCATGCCTAAAGCAAACCATAACGTTCGGAGCGGATTAAATTACCCGCCTACTCTTCCTCTTCTTCGAGCAATTTCAATTTTAGCCAATGAATTCGGCGGCTGTCCGCTCGGACCACTTCGAACCTGAGCTTGCCTTCGATCACTTTTTCGCCTTTTTGCGGCAGGTGTCCGAGCTTGGTCACGATAAAGCCGCCGACCGTATCGTATTCCTCGCTGGATAGATCGCAAAAGAAATATTCGTCGAAGTCCTCCATCGGCGTCAATGCCTTGACCATATATTCGTTTTCGTTGCGCTGCACGATGTAGCCCTCATCGGGCTCCTGGTCGTGTTCGTCCTCGATTTCGCCGACGATTTCTTCGAGTATATCCTCTATCGTCACCAATCCTGCCGCGGTTCCGTACTCGTCGACGACGATGGCTAGGTGATTGCGATTGGTACGAAACTCCTTTAACAACACATTCAAGCGCTTGCTTTCCGGCACGATGCTGACCGGACGCATCAATTCCTCGACTTTGATATCATGATTGGTCTCGGTCAGAGCATAAGGCAGCAAATCTTTTGCCAACAAAACGCCGACCACTTTACTGCGGTCCTCTTCGATCACCGGAAAACGCGAATGACCGTGTTCGAGCACCAACGGAAAAATGGTTTTCAAGTCGGCATCCCGCGGCACTACGACCATTTGTACTTTCGGAATCATGATATCCCGTGCCCGCATTTCCGAAACCTGAAGCACGCCTTCAATCATTGCCAGCGCATCAGGGCCTAGTAAATGTTTTTCCCGAGCTTCCCGTAAAATCTCAAGAAGGTCTTCCTGATCTTGCGGTTCGCCGCTCAAAAGTTGTCCTAGTCTGCCGATCCAACTTTTTTGCGGCGTCTGACTCGGATAGGGTTCGTCGTTCATACCTCGTTTGCCTCGTTATACGGATTATCGATGTTCAATTGTGCCAATATTTCGATTTCTTTCGCTTCCATTAATTCGGCTTCGTTATCTTCGACATGATCGTAGCCCAGCAAATGCAGGACTCCATGCACGATGATATGCGCCCAATGATGCTCTAAGGTCTTGTGTTGCGCCAACGCCTCCTCGGCCAAGACCGGCGCGCATACAACCAAATCGCCAAGCAAGTTGGTTTCTATATAGTCCGGCACGTCGAAAGGAAAACTCAAAATATTGGTCGGGCCCGGTTTAGCTCTATAGTGTTCGTTGAGTTGACTGATTTCGGGTTTATCGACGATACGGATCACCAGCTCGGTATCGTCCGGATAATCCTTTAGCGCGGCATCAACCCAAGTTTGCAATAGACCGCTATCCGGCACATCGTCCGAAGCGATCTCCTGTTGGATTTCAATACTGTTCATCAAGGGTTCGAATGTTTTTTCTCATAGGCCTCATAGGCAAGGACAATTCGCTGTACCAACGGGTGTCTGATGACGTCTTTCGCGCCGAAAAACGTAAAACTGATGCCTTCGACATTGTCCAATACCTTCAACACATGACGCAATCCCGACATTTTTTCGGACGGCAAATCGATTTGCGTGATGTCGCCGGTAATTACGGCGGTCGAACCGAAACCGACCCGCGTTAAAAACATCTTGATTTGCTCGACGGTTGTGTTTTGCGCTTCATCGAGAATAATGAAGGAATCGTTCAAGGTTCTGCCGCGCATGAAGGCTAACGGCGCTACCTCAATGACATCGCGGTCGATCAATTTTTCGACGCGTTCGAAGCCGAGCATTTCGTACAAGGCGTCGTACAGAGGACGTAAGTAGGGATCGACTTTTTGCGCCATATCGCCGGGCAAAAAACCGAGTTTCTCGCCCGCCTCCACGGCTGGACGGACCAATATGATTCGGCGGACTTTTTCGTTTTGCAAGGCTTCAACCGCGCAAGCGACCGCAAGATAAGTCTTCCCGGTTCCTGCAGGTCCTACGCCGAAATTGATGTCGTGAGTCGTGATTTTTTTCAAATAACTTTGTTGATTGGCGCCCCTACCTTTAATAACGCCGCGCCTGGTCTTGACCGTCACCTGATGTTGAGCCGCCGTTTCGGCCTTGACCGCCTCAAGGGCTTCGTCGATGCTGGCATCCTGCATCGATAGATGCACCTGCTCGGGAGTCAATAATTCCAGTTCGGTGCTGTCAAATAGCTTATGCATCACCGCGCAAGCCGCTTTGACTGCCTGCTCTTCACCGCTGATTTTGAAATGATTACCTCGATTAGCGATTTCCACCATCATGCGTTGCTCGATCTGACGCAGATGGCAATCGAATTGGCCGCAAAAATTGGAGAGTCTGCTGTTATCGGCCGGCAACAGCGTAATTTCTTGAGTTGACATCAATTGCTTAAGCCACCGCAGTTATTTTTGCGGTCGAAGATTCGACCATACGCCCGCGAAGAGAGTTAGGCAAAGCCTCGGCTATGTACACGTCGACGAATTGCCCTGCTAATCGAGGATGACCGATGAAATTGACGACGCGATTATTTTCGGTTCGACCTTGCATTTGTAACGGATTCTTTTTCGACGGGCCTTCAACTAAGACCGTTTGCACGGTGTCGACCATGCTCGCCGAAATTTGGGCCGCCATTTCATTGATGCGGTTTTGCAAACGTTGCAAACGCTGCTTTTTGACTTCGACCGGAACATCGTCCGGCAAATCGGCAGCTGGCGTACCTGGCCTTTGACTGTAAATGAAACTGTAGGAAAGATCGAATCCGATCGTCTCGATCAAATCCATCGTATCGTCGAAGTCCCGATCGGTTTCGCCCGGAAAACCGATGATGAAATCGGACGACAGAGAAATATTGGGACGGACTTCACGCAATTTGCGAATAATCTCGAAATACTCGGCGCGCGCGTGGCCTCGCTTCATTTTTTTCAAAATCGCATCGCTACCGCTCTGCACCGGTAAATGCAGATGATCGACTAATTGCGGAATTTCGGCATAGGCTTCAATCAGGCTATCGCTGAATTCAACCGGATTCGACGTCGTAAAACGAATACGGTCGATACCGTCGATCGCAGCGACATGATGTAGTAAAAGCGCGAAATCGGCGATATCGCCGTCCGCCATCAGCCCCCGATAAGCATTGACGTTTTGTCCGAGCAGATTGACTTCACGAACGCCTTGCTTCGCCAAAATCGTGATTTCGGTGATCACATCGTCGAGCGGACGACTGATTTCCTCGCCTCGTGTATAAGGAACGACGCAAAACGTGCAATATTTGCTGCAGCCTTCCATCACCGATACGAAGGCTTTAGGACCTTCGGCACGCGGTTCCGGCAAAGCGTCGAATTTTTCGATTTCGGGAAAGCTGATGTCGATGACACGCTTATGCTTATTGCGAGCTTCGTCAAGCAATTGCGGCAATCGGTGCAAGGTTTGCGGACCGAAGACAATATCGACGAACGGCGCGCGCTTTTGTATCGCCTCGCCTTCTTGACTCGCCACGCAACCTCCGACGCCGATGATGACATCGGGCTTCAACTCCTTGAACGGCCGCCATACGCCCAAAGCCGAAAAGACTTTTTCTTGAGCTTTTTCGCGCACCGAGCAAGTGTTGAGTAATAAAACATCGGCTTCGTCGGGTTTATCGGTCAACTCCAGACCGTGAGATGCTTTAAGTACATCCCGCATTTTGTCGGAATCGTACTCGTTCATCTGACAACCATTGGTCTGAATATATAATTTTTGCGTCATTGTATGTACATCTAAAAAAAACACCCCGTCATTACAACGGAGAAAAGTGGCGGCTATTTAATCACCAAATCGAAAACAAAAAAAGCCCTAATGAAAGTGGATGGTGAGCAGTTAGCAGTTAGCAGTTAGCAGTTAGCAGTTAGCAGTTAGCAGTTAGCAGTTAGCAGTTAGCAGTTAGCAGTTAGCAGTTAGCAGTTAGCAGTTAGCAGTTAGCAGTTAGCAGTTAGCAGTTAGCAGTTAGCAGTTAGCAAAATGATGAGGCATTAAAAGCACTTGTCAAGTCCTAATTTCCGCTCACCGCTCACCGCTCACTGCTCACTGCTTACCCCTTTCACCTTTCACCTTTCACCTTTCACCTTTCACCTTTCATCTTTCATTTTCACCTTCAAAATAGCGCCGAATTTCGGATGATCGAAATAATGCTCTTCATTAAACTTAATTCGCCTCGCTTCGGACATTCTAAAAAATCGCTCGGGATCGGGCTGATACTCAAGATCTAGTGTCACGGTCAAAAAATCGCCTCGTTCGAGCTGAAAAAAACCGTCCAACACATTAGCGGCATCCTGAATTCGAACCGCATCGCCGGCGCTGTCTTCATTGATGACTTGAATCCATGCATAGTGGGCGATCGGTTGATACGTTGAAGAACGCGAAAGCGTAGCGTAGACATGGGATAACGATTTTTGTTCCGTGGCGGCCTGAGCCAATGCCGACACTTCGACGACCTGACTCGGCCATTGAATCTCGCTACGGGTCTGATCGAACAATTCGGTCGTCGCCATGTCCTGTGCGAATACGATTAATTCGACTTGAAAACGATCTTCGGCTGAAGCAAATGAGGTCCGCCAAATCAACAACACAAACCAGACCACACGAAACGCATTTTTTTTATTCTTCATCATGATTTCTTTGCTATCTCAAATACCTTTGTAACCGGACGTAATCGGATAACGCCGATCGCGGCCGAAGGCTCGAGGGGTTATCCTAATACCGGGCGGCGATTGTCGACGCTTGTATTCGTTGCGATCGACCAGCGTAATCGCCCTGACGACATGCTCTGCGGCAAATCCTGCTGCAATAATTTCGTCCGCCGATTGATCGAACTCGACATAGCGCTCCAAGATCGGATCCAGAACTTCATAAGGCGGCAATGAATCCTGATCGACCTGATCCGGCGCCAATTCCGCCGACGGCGGCCGCGTTATCACTCGATCCGGAATGACTTTCGAAATCGAATTTCGGTAACGCGCCAATGCATAGACCAATAGCTTCGGGACATCTTTGATCGGCGCGAATCCGCCGGCCATGTCGCCATAAAGCGTCGCATAACCGACACTCATCTCGCTTTTATTGCCGGTGGTTAGCAACAATTTACCTTGCTTATTCGACAAGGCCATTAGCAAGACGCCGCGACAACGAGCCTGAATATTTTCCTCGGTCGTATCCTTGGCGCTGCCGGCAAATACCGGGGCCAACATCTCGTTAAATGCCGTGACAGCCGGTTCGATTGGAATCATGTGATAGTTCACACCCAACGCATTGGCTTCCGATTCGGCATCTTCGTTGCTCATCGCTTGCGTATAACGCGAAGGCATCAACACCGCTTCGACTTTATCGGCGCCGAGCGCATCGACTGCCAATGCCAGTACCAGCGCCGAATCGATGCCTCCGGATAAACCCAATAAGGCCCCGTTAAAGCCGTTTTTGCTGACATAATCGCGAATCCCCAAGACCAGAGCCTGATATTCGCTCGACACCGGCCGATAAATCGGGGCGCATATCGATTTAATCGGTTGTTTGCCGGCAAATTCGACGACACTGAGCTGCTCCCGGAATTCCTCGGCACGAAACACGACTGAACCTTCGCTATCGACAACAAATGACGCACCATCGAAAACCAATTCGTCTTGTCCGCCGATTAAATTGACATAAACTAAAGGAACGCCGGCAGCTTTAACTTGATCGCAGACGACCTGCTCGCGCTGATGAATCTTACCGGCATGGAAGGGCGACGCATTTAAGGTCAAAACGATATCCGCGCCGGCCTGACGGTTTTTGGCGATCAAGCCCGACTGCCAAACATCCTCGCAAATCGTCAATGCCAGAGTCAAACCTTTCAGGTTGAATAACGCAGTCTCGGAACCGGCAGTGAAATAACGCTGTTCGTCGAATACACCGTAATTCGGCAAAACATTCTTATGATAGCGCGCAATAATTTCTCCCGACCTGCACACTACCGCCGAGTTAAACAACTTGCCGCCGGACTGTTCGGGGTATCCGAAAACCACATCGATGTCTTGCACCTGTTCGACTATCATTGTCGCGGCATGCTGGGCCCGGGCGATAAAATCCGGTCTCAGCAACAAATCCTCCGGCGGGTAACCGGTTACCGAGAGTTCCGGAAAAATAACAATATCGGCTTTTAGCCGGTCGCGGCTGTCTAGTGCCTGGGCGATAATTTTTTCGGTATTGGCTTTGATATCACCAACCCGAAAATTGCTTTGTGCAATGGCTATCCTGAGAGTCGTAGCACTCATAAAAAATAATTTTCCTCTCTAAAATTCCTGTATCACGGCTAGGCATGATCGAAGGCAAAAAGACAACCGAGTGTCCTGGTCACTGTTTCCGCTGTTTCCCAAGCTCCAGCTTGGGAAACAAACCTCGGAAGCTCCAGCTTCCCGAGACCGACACCACCGCCGTTAGGCCCCAATCAAACACCGCTCGCCTAGGCACCGATTGCTACCAGGCCGTCTTATATCAACATTTTTGTAAACCGCCGCTCGCGTGATGAATCGCCTGTTCAATCTGTCTTGATCGCCTAGGAGCTAGAGCTTCCTGAGCAGGTTTCCCAAGCTGGAGCTTGGGAAACAGCATAAAAAGAAGGGGGACTGAATATTTACGTCCTGTCATTATTCGGAATGATTTTACAGGAACCGGAAAAATAGTTCGCGATTGGTATTAAGTAGACTCTGTCGCAACCGGGCGATTTTTATTGCGTATCCATTCGCTCCAAGATCCTGCATAAAGCTTGGAGCCGGCAAAACCCGCGATGTCCATCGCCAATAGATTATGACAAGCAGTCACGCCGGAACCGCACATATGTACGACGTGTTCGGCTGGTGTGACACCGATCAATGCAGACCATTCATCGCGCAACTCTTGCATCGCCTTGAAACGTCCGTCCGCTTGCAGATTGAATTGAAACGGCCGATTAAGCGCGCCGGGCACATGCCCCGCAACCGGATCGATAGGCTCTTGACGCCCCGAAAAACGTTCCGGAGTCCTGGCATCGATCAATTTAATCGATTTTCGTGCCAATCCGTTTTGCACTTGTTGTGCACTGAGCCAATTCGAATCGTTTAGGTAAGGCCTAAACAATGCGGGTTGAATCGAAGGCAATGCCGTCGTGATGGGATAAGCGCCTTTCCTCCACTGTTGAATCCCTCCATCGAGTACTGCGACCCGATCGTGTCCTAAACAACGCAGCAACCACCACAATCGGCCGGCAAAGGCGCCGCCGGCATCATCGTAAACCACGACCTGACTGGCGTTTGATACGCCCCAGGCACCCAGCTTTTTACATAACGAGTTAAAGTCCGGCAATGGATGGCGGCCGATTAAATCCGTGATTCCGGACGATAGATCCCGGTCGAGATGAACGTAGCGGGCGCCTGGAATATGGCCTTGCCGGTAAGCTTTACCGCCGGCTTCGGTATCGGCCAATGAAAACCGACAATCGAAAACGACCCAGCTGGGAGTCCCGATATCCTCGGCTAATTGATCGACGGGAATTAAATTTGTATAAGCCATTGTTGTTTATACCGTAAGAATAATTTTTCCAATATGTTGACTACTTTCCATTAATGCATGCGCCTCCGCCGCTTCGGCTAAAGGTAGCACCGTATCGATAACCGGATGAATGTCGCCCGACTCCAAGAGCGGCCAAACATGCTCGCGCAACTTTCCGGCGATCGCCGACTTAAAGGCATTGTCGCGGGCTCTCAAGGTCGAACCAGTAATCGTCAATCTTTTCAAAAATACTTGCAATAGATTGATTTCGGCTTTCGGTCCGCCTTGAACCGCGATTTGCACCAACCTGGCATCGAATGCCATGCATTTGAGATTGCGCGGGAAATAATCGCCGCCGATCATATCCAGAATCACATCGACGCCTCTACCGGAGGTCAATGCCGATACTTCTTCGACGAAGTCCTGTTCGCGGTAATTGATTGCGGCATCGGCGCCTAATTCAAGGCAAAACGCGCTTTTACGCGCCGACCCTGCAGTCACGAACACACGAACGCCGAAGGCCTTGGCCATCTGTATCGCCGTGACGCCGATACCGCTGCTACCGCCATGCACCAACAAGGTTTCGCCGGGCTTGAGTCCGGCGCGGTCGAATAGATTACTCCAAACCGTAAAAAAAGTCTCCGGCAGTCCGGCCGCCTGAATTACCGTTATCCCTTTCGGAATCGGCAAACATAATTCGGCTGCGGCAGTGCAATACTGCGCATAACCGCCGCCGGTCACCAAGGCGCAGACACGGTCGCCTAATTGCAAATGCCGCACATCACCGCCCAAAACTGCAATGGTTCCGGCCACTTCCAGCCCGGGAATATCTGATGCGCCTGGCGGGGGCGGATATAAACCTTGGCGCTGCATAATATCGGGGCGATTAACGCCGGCCGCCTCGACGCGTATCAGCACTTCATCGGCTAATGGCATCGGCAGTGGCCGGTGCGTCGTGCCTAACTTCCCCGGTGCGACAATTTCTATCGCTTGCATGTCTTGCGGCATTTTCAATAATCCTCAAATTTAGCGCCTAACCATCAGGCCGAAGCCTAAACCGTGCGCGTTTTGAACGAGGTAATGAATTCGTAACAAATCTTGGCGTCCTCGGCGAGTTCTTCGAAACCGATTACCCGCTTGCGCCAAGGACTGAAGTCAAGCTCGTCAGGTAATTGACCGACTTCGCGATAGCCCATACTCCATTCAGGAAAAAGACGTCTCCGCTCTGGCCCCTGAATAACCACCTGCATATCCTTGTGCCTCGGATCCAGTTTAATCTTTTCGGTCAAAGCCATCACCTTTTCAGGCGAGCCCTCTATGAGCTGCATGAACCAACCATCCCGATGCAGCAAGCAACCGGTAATACCGTTTATTTTGTTACATTGACGGGTCTGCTCCAATAAAGCTTCGATTTCATTTTCCGGCATCGGTCGAACAGCGTGGCTGACATACAGCACAAAAAATAACGGCGACGGCGCATCGGGTGTTTCGGTTTCGATTTCGCGCTCGACGGTCTCGACATAGGTATTCCAATCCAGCGGCCGATAAAAATAATAGCCTTGAATATAATCGCAACCGAGTGCGCGCAGCTCTCTCAACTGCAATTCATTCTCAACGCCCTCGGCAACCATTTTCAGACCCAAACCGCGCCCCAAACCGATGATAGCCTGTGTCACTAAACGGTTTTCTTGATGATTCTCCAAGCCGTCGATGAAGGCTCTATCGATTTTAAGTACGCTAACCGGTAGCCTAATTAATTGCGCCAACGAGGAATAACCGGTTCCGAAATCGTCGACCGCCACTCGCAAGCCCTGATCGGCAAGACGACGTAACATGCGTAGATTCGTTTCGACATCGGCCATCAAAGACGTTTCGGTGATTTCGAGCAATATCCTCGAAGGATCGGCCCCGGTTTCACGAATGATGTCGGCAAATTGATCGGAAAGCGATTCCTCATCCAACTGCCTTGCCGAAACATTAACCGAAATATAAGCGGGCGCATTATCGCCCCATAGTCGACGCCATTCGGCTTCAGCCCGGCAAGCCTCCCGAAACACCCAGTTGCCGATCGCGAGGATCGAGCCGTTCATCTCGGCAATCGGTATAAAAATAGCCGGAGAAACTTCACCGGTCGATGGAAACCAGCGCAGCAGTAATTCAGCCGCTATGATGCGCCCGGTTGCGGTGCAGACAATCGGTTGAAATCGGGGGGAAAATTCATCGCGCTCGATCGCCATCCGCAAACCTTGCGTAATCGACAACCTCAAGCGCACTTTTTCCTGTAAGCTGTCGTTAAAAAAATACCAGCTATCCTTACCCAGCATTTTAACTTCAGACATCGCCGTATCAGCGGAACGCAACAAGTCATCGGCCGAATGCGTGCTGCCTTGTCCTACCGCGATACCGACACTGGCCGTTACCGATAACTGATTGCCATTGAGGTCTATTGGCTGCCTCAAGGCTTCATTGATCCGTTCGGCGAGCGTTGAAATCATTGTCGGGTTCTCTAATTGCTCGCAAAGCACGACAAATTCATCGGCAGACAAATGCGCCACACTATCGCCGGGCCGTACAATCTCCATTAGACGTCTTGCCGTCGTTTGCAACACCTGATCGCCAATCTTATGATCATGTATATTATTGATTAGACTGAAATTATCGAGATCAACAAATAACAACGCAACATTGGTGCCTTGCCTACGCGATCGTTGTAAAGCATCCGTCAGCCTTTCGCGAAGCAGTCTTCGGTTCGGCAATTCGGTTAAGGCGTCGTGCGTTGCAGACCATAAAATTTCGTCTTCAACTCGTTTGTTTTCGGTAATATCGCGCATCGTGACTACTAACAGCCAATGCCCGTCCTGACGAAATTTAGCGATCGAGGCTTCCAAAGGAAAAAAAGTGCCGTCTTTACGATAGCCTGTTACCGGACTACGCCCGCTCATGCGCCTCTCGGTTTCTTCGCCCTCGACGAATAAGCGAAACATCTCGACATGCCGTTCGCGCAAATGCGGCGGCAACAACAGATGAACCGAAAGCCCAATTAATTCTTTGCTGGAATACCCGAAGATCTGGCAAGCGTTCGTGTTGGCTTCGACGATAATACCGAATTCGTCGGTCGCCAAAATCGCCATATCGGCGATCGACAAGATATCCCAAGCGGTACTCAGTTTTTGCATTAATTGCTTGGCATCGTCGGTAATTAATTGCGAGACCGAATCGGCCTTACCCGCTTCGGCCGATTGTCTTGCTTGCATTCGATAACGATCGGGAATTACTGGAGGTATGAGGCCGAAACTTTCGATAATTCTAAACGAACCCTCAGCGGTACACCGTGATAGATAGGTATTGACATAGGCATGATGGGTATTCGCATCCATTTGCACGAGTCCTTGCGGGCCTTTGATAGACACGCTTTCCAGTGCCGCAACCAAGGCTTCGGGATACACTGATCCGGCAACCTCTGCAGCTTTGGCGAAGGCCTGCACGCATAAATAGGTCGCCTCGCCGAAATTAGTCAACATACCGTTACCGTAAGGCCAAAGACCGTCGATGCCAGGCAGTTGCTCAAGCCTCGCCAAATAATTACGGTTTTCCGGCGTATCCACGCTCATGAAATAGGAGTTCGAAGAATAAAAGCCATCGCGCACCGAGGCCGACAACCTTGAAGCCATGATCTCGTCGAAATGCCCCATAACGACCGTCATACGGTTTTTTAAACCCAATTCCGAAAAGCGGTTTAATAACTTGACTTGATCGATGCCGGCAAAAAATGGTGCAAAAACATCAGCTCCCGAGTGAGCAACTTGTTTTAACAAATCGTCGATTTCACGGTATGAAACACCGATCGACAAATATTCCTCTCCGACCACCGCTCCGCCCAGCTCCGTCAAAGCGAGTTTCGCGGCATCGATAGAACCCCTTGGCCATTCGTAATTATTGCCCGCGAAAAACATTTTCTGACCGTAATATTTGGCCATACAAGCGATCATTTTATCGATTTGCTGATTAGGCAAAGCCGCAAAATGAAAAAAATACCTACCGGATATACTGCCTTCGTAAAACGAGAAGTTGAGATAAGGTATTCTTCTCGGTTCGGCGACTTGAGTCGCGACCAGAATCCTGGAGTTCGACAGAAGGTTACCGATGATCGCCGAACAACGATGCTCGTCGACAAGCTTGATAGCTGCTTGCACCGCTGTTTCCGGCAAACTGCCATCATCCTCGACGATCAATTGCAAAGGCTGCCCAAGCACTCCGCCCCGCTCGTTGATTTCGCCGCAAGCAATCGTTGCGGCACGAACGATTTCGTCACCGTAGATCCCGACTAATCCTGTCAACGGGGGCATGAGCCCTAGTCGTATCGGTTCATTACAATCGTTATTACTCACTGTGTTGCTCTAAAATTTAGTAACCATTCGGCACATATCTGCTGACTTAAACATAATTAATTTCCTGATTAGCAAGATGCTTCAGCTTGCCGAAGCCAACTGTCCGAGCAGTGACCAGTCGTAGCCACTTCTGCGGGACGGGGTTGCAAACCCCGTCCTGCTAGGGATATGCCGGTTTTTGGGCTTTAGCTGAAGAAACTTGCTAATCAGGATTAATTTTATAGGGAATGATACAGCTAATACCTAAGTTTAATTCGAAATGCATTTACAAGTCGGATCATTAAATGCCGAACATCCCACACAACGAAAAAGGTTAACAAAAATATGCTGAATCCATCAATGCTGTCAAATAGCAGCGACTACTCACGTCCATGGAACGAATCGATTAACCCCGATAACGGCAGATATCGATAATTGACTTTATATCATTTAACTGTTAATAAGTTCCGCTGGCCGAAAAAACCACTTAATTAATAAAAATAGGCCATCCATTCCAAGAGGGGAAAACAATGTCATTGAATCCGAATAACGAGCATAGCGAATTGCTCGGCCAGTTAGCACACCTTGAACAGCAAGTTTCAATTTTAACACAAGCTCTACAAACGAAATCCGAAACAGTGGAATCGCTGGAAAAATCCTTATCGGAAAGCCAAAGCCGCTTAGCCGAATTGGAAGCGGCTCTTAATATCGCTCAGCATTCCTTGCTCAGTTTAATATGGATGAAAATCGCCGAATACCGTCGCCTTTTACAAGGCGGCACGCTTGGCGCATCGACGGTAGCGAAACTCGCACAAATCAAAGACCTGATCGAAGTTGCCCGTTCATTGCCCGTAACCGCAAAAGACTATTTTGCGATGAATATACTGGAAACCGGCACACGAAAGTTGAACGACGCCAAAGTCGATGTGTTGAATTATTATCAAAACATTTTAAACACACTGGCAAGCCGCCATCGCGATATGCTTGGCCAATTTAACGGCAATTATCGCCACTTGACCGACGAAATTCTTCATATGCTCGACCAAAAAGTATTGTGGCCGATTAAAAACGCTCGCGACGACTTCAAAGAGGTGTGGCAAGCAGCCCCTGGAGAAATCAAGTTTTTTTGGCGAGGAAAAATTGTCAGCCCAATCCAACAAAGAACCGGTTCCACTTTTATCGAAATTCACAAATTACAGATGGAGGCTCAAGTTTTGCTCTCTCGGTTCGCACGCTACCTAAAACAATTATTCAACGACATGCAAACCTTGATTACCGACAAAATCAATGGCGTTAAAGAAAAAAGTACCGAAGGGAGTATCGGTCGGGACATGACCGGAAGCTATGCCTAATCATTGATTATTCTGGTTCCCACGGTCCTCCGTGGGAACCCGTATCTTGGTTGCCGAAGGAAGATCGGTATGCATTCCCACGCAGGAACGTGGGAACGCGGAAAGTACTGTGGGAGCGACGCCTTCGTCGCGACTATCGAAGCCACTAAAGTTCGATATACACAGAGTGATCAAACAGCACCTTTAGTTATGCATTATTCGGGTTCCCACGGTCCTCCGTGGGAACCCGTACCTTGGTTGCCGAAGAAAAATCGGCATGCATTACCACGCAGGAGCATGGGAACGAGAAAAGAACGGGCATGAATCATGCCCGTTCCATTATTGAGTCAATTAACTCTGCATGGCACCATTGTTTTTGAGGCTTAGCTTCAACAAGGTCCCTATATCAAACCGGAAGCGTTTTTTGATGGCATTGCCGGCATAAGCATTCCGAACGACTTCGCGTTCCGCCTCCAACCAATCAAGCATTTCATTACCCGGCTCAAAACCGCGCTTTTCGGCTCTGAAATAAGCCGCCTCGGCAATCATCGGCATGGCCTCGGGAATATCACCGACAGGATTCGCCTTGGGCTCCGACGTCACACCAAACTTTAATAATTTGAAAAAAGTCAGCGGCGGTTGGCTATTAAGTCCAATTTGTTTGGGCTCCAACTCGATCAAGGTTCCGAACAGACGGTCCCAAATCGAAAACACCGCGCCGTAATTCCTGTCATGCTCGGCTCGAACCGTCGAGTGATGAACCCGATGCAGATAGGGAGTAATGAATAAATACCCTAGGTCTTTTTCTCGAGAAAATGCAATATTTGCGTGATGAAACATAACAAACAGCATCATCAATAATTCATAAGCCAATACGCTGGCCTTATCGAAACCGAAAATGACGATACTGAGCGCTTTAATCAATGTAGCAGCCAATATCTCCAAAATATGCACACGATATGCAGTCGAGGCATTCAGATATGGCTCACTGTGGTGGACTTTATGAAATAGCCATAAAACATCGAAGTCATGACAAGCCTTGTGCCAAAGGTAAAACACTAAATCCAGCACAATTAACGACAACGCAGCCTTGATCAATGAATCCGACATCCCGCTCAAAATACCCGCACCGGAAAAATGCTCTGCCACGACCAGCAACGATGAAACCGACAATAACGACAATACCAAACTGTTGAATAATAATAAGGTAATATTAACCCGATAAGAGTTTTTTAAATTACTTTTCGGCAATTTCTTTCGAGGACGATGCGCTTCGATGGCGGACAAAATGATAAAAAACATCAATAATGTAAACCCGGCCAAATCGAATGAAGTGATCATCGGCCAACTAGCTATCGCTTCAAAAAGATTCATGGAAGCATTCATTGTTTGAGTCATGGACTTATCCTCACAGAAGTAACAAAAAATCGGCTAAAAACAGTAATTCCTAGTTCGAACATGTTTCTTAACGTTATTTGGCTTCCCACTTAAGGCGGGACAAAAGTACTAAGGATTAACCTTAAACTGTCCCGTGTTAAGTGAGTAGCCCGTTATTTATCACGAAATTCATAGTCACTTTGTTCGATGCAAAGCACTTGCCAAAATCCATATATTTTGGTAAACGCTCAACCCATCCATTAACGACAATCTATTTAATCTTTAGATTTCATCATATTAAAAACGTTTCCCGGTTTTTTTATAAAACCCGCTGCCGCTAGGCAAACAACCATCACTGTTGCATTAAGACAACTATTTGTACCAACTAGGTGCAATTGTTTCTTATTTGCGCACCAAAGCCGCACTTTCAACAGCATTATTCACAGAAGCGATCAGATTTTCGAGCCGCGCCTACCCGCCAACGTCATTAAGTTACCTGATTAGCAAGATGCTTCAGCTTGCCGGAGCCAAGTGCCCGAGCGGGCTAGTCGTAACCGCAGCGACTTCTGCGGGACGGGTTATTTAACCCGTCCCCAACGTTTCGGTTTGCCCTAAACATTTCGGCTGACTTCGGCCAAAGTCAAAACGTTTAGAACGGGGTTGCAAACCCCGTCCTGCCAGGGTTTTCGCGCCGCGCCTACCCGCCAACGTCATTAAATTACCTGATTAGCAAGTTTCTTCAGCTAAAGCCCAAAAACCAGCATATCCCTAGCAGGACGGGGTTCGCAAGCCATGCGCGTCAAGCTAAAAACGGCCAACCCACATCACGCTCTTTCCCAAGCTCCAGCTTGGGAAAGACACCCCGGAAGCTCCAGCTTCCTGAGACCGACACAACCTCCACACATTCTGAATCAAACCCGACTCGCTCGTTCAATCTTTCTTGATTTTCGGGAAGCTAGAGCTTCTTGAACAGGTTACCCAAGCTAGAGCTTGGGTAACAGCATATTTTAGTTTTTGCGACTACGACTGGTCCTTGCTCGGACACTTGGCCTCGGCAAGCTGAAGCATCTTGCTAATCAGGTTAAATTAAGCAGTCATTTAAATTAAGTAATCCTGACATTCAGGCCCGAATGCGCTTCAAAAGCCTGCCATCCATGGCGGAATGAAGGGATTCTCTTAACTTAATGGCAGTGACTCCTAGGCCCTATAACCAAAATTTGTTTTTTTACGACTAACCTGTATCCTAAGCGCTAATTGATAAAAACAAACTCGCATAACCACCATCAGCGTCAATAACAACCCTAATCAACGCCGATTTTATGAGCTCACTATAGGAACATGACAGTGCGCCAACGACTTTCAAAAGCAGCGATTATCACACTCCTGTATTTGGCTTTCGCAGGCTTTTGGATATTGACTTCGGATTGGCTGGTCGACTTACTCATCACCGATAGAACTCTATTAGTTCGCATCCAAGCTTGGAAAGGCTCGGCCTTCGTACTAATGACCGCGCTTGTGCTTTATGCATTGTTGAGATTAAAACTTCCAACCCAGAATGAAGCAGGCTCCGGGTATTTCAACTTTCGAGCCGGTTTACTGATCGCCACTTACATTTTAATAGCCCTCTCGATTGGCGGTATCGGCTACCTGGTGTATCGGCAGCAGGCCCTGGAGTTCACCGCGCGGCAATTTTCCGTACAGTCAACCATAGTCAAGCTCAAAGCCCGCCATATAGAAAACTGGTTAACCGAACGCCGCCAGGACATTAAACTCATACAATCCGATCCGATACTTTCAGCAATCGACGCACCCGTTTCCGGGCAACTAGACAAAACACTTAAAGCCAAACTACAAAGCTATTTCAACGCCCTGCTCGAAACCAAAGAATGGGTCGGCGTAACGCTCTATACCAAGCAAGGACATCCTTTATTCACTACCGGCGAAGCCATCGAAGCCACTGCAGCAGTGCGGCAAGCCATTATCGACTCGTCACGATCCCGGCAATTGGCGATCAACGACATACATCGCCTCAAATCCGAGCCCGACCAATATCGACTTGAATTTATCGCACCGATAATCATCAACGAGCCGCAAAAAATCTTTGTCATGGTGGTATTGAGCGCCGATCCGACTATAGAACTCTATAAATCCCTCAATGAATGGTCGGCCATTTCCGCCGATTCGGAATTATTTTTAGTGCGCCGAGAAGGCGATGAAGTGGCCTATCTCAACAGAACCGAATGGATAAGCAACTCTCCGCTCACACACCGCAAACCGTTAAGCCGAGTAAACTTGTCCGCTACCCGAGCAGTACTCGACGGAGCCGGTTTTTGCAGATGCATCAATGACCGTGATATGGAAGTATGGGCGGCATTTCAACCGATCTCCGGCATGCCTTGGCATGTCTTATTAGAAAGTAATGCCGATGCAATGTTGAAACCGTTGAAACTACGGGCAAAATTGATTTTTCTGGTGGTAATATTCGCGGTTGGCGCCGGAGGTCTTGCCGTTTTGCTGCTCTGGCGCAGTCAACAAATGCGTTTTGCCTTATTCCGACAACGGCAACTGGAAGATCGAGCAGCAATTGTCGGGCATTATGACAGGTTGGTTAAACTGGCGCGCGATATCTTTTTACTAACCGATCTCGAAGGACGCATCGTCGAAGCCAACGAAGCCGCCTCATCGGCATACGGTTACGAGATCGACGAATTGTGCTCGATGACTATCCGCGACTTAACGCCGTCGCATCTTCAGTCCGCCATCCAAAACATCTGGCCGTCCGCCGACACGAAGGGCGGCGCGTTGTTCGAGATATTACAATTACGCAAAAACGGCGATATCTTTCCGGTCGAAATCAGTTGCAGCCCTTTAGAGATCGACGGCAATCTTTACCGGCAAAGCTTTATTCGTGACATTAGCGCTCGACAAGCCGCCGAAGAGCAAATACAGCGCCTCAACAAAGCCTATGCAACACTCAGCGAAACCAATCAGGCAATCGTAAGAACTCGCGATCCGGACAAGCTTTTTCAGCGCCTCTGCCGCATCGCGGTCGAATACGGAGGTTACCTTGGCGCTTGGATCGGCCGCATCGACGACATATCCGGCCGAATCGAACCGGCAGCCAGCTACGGCGCGCTCGATGAATACCTCCGCCAAACCGAAATCGAGATCGCCCCCGATTCACCGAAAGGCCGAGGACCGACCGCTAACGTCATGCGCAAAGGACGCCCTTATTATTGCGAGGACTTTCTTAACGACCCGGCAACCGCTCCATGGCACGACCTGGCCCGGCAATACGGCATCGGCGCATCGGTCGCGCTGCCCTTGCGGTGCAGCAACCGATTGGTCGCGGTATTCAACCTTTATGCCGCCGAAACGCATATTTTCGACCGGCAAATGCGCACTTTGTTGGAAGAAATGGCTCAGGATATTTCTTTCGCATTGGATAATTTCGAACGCGAAACCGCGCGTAAACAAGCCGAACATAGATTAAAAACACTCTTCGAGACGATACCCGATTTTGTATGGCTAAAAGATCATAGCGGTACCTTCCTGGCCTGCAATCCGGCTATCGAAAAATTATTCGGAGTCCCTGTATCCGAAATTATCGGCAAAACCGATTACGACTTTGTCGACTCGGAAACAGCGGATGCTTTCCGCGCGAACGACCTCGCCGCGGCAGCCGCTGGAAAGCCGGTCACGAACGAAGAAACACTGACTTTTTCGGGAGACGGGCGCAGCATTCGGGTGCAAACCACAAAAACGCCGATGTACGACGCCAAAGGAAAACTCATCGGCGTTCTCGGTATCGCCCGAGACATCAGCGAACTCAAACAACAGCAAGCTTTGCTCGCCGCAGCAAACAATACCTTGGAGCAAATCGCCGAAGGACGGCCGCTAACGACAATACTGAAACATATCGCCCGTAACATAGAACAGCTCAGCCCCGACATGCTGTGCTCGATCTTGTTAATGGATGCGGACGACTTACATCTTAGGCACGGATCGGCACCGAGCCTGCCCGATGGCTACAACCGATCTGTGGACGGTATTGAAATTGGGCCTTCCGTCGGTTCCTGCGGCACCGCGGCTTTTACTAAGCAACCGGTATTCGTCGACGATATCGCCGAAAGCCCGCTATGGAAAAATTTTAATCGCCTCGCTCTCGATCATGGTTTACGCGCCTGCTGGTCCACACCGATTTTTTCCGGGACCGGCAAGGTACTCGGCACTTTTGCGGCTTATTACCGAACGCCGCGCCACGCAACCGAAAGCGAGCGACAGTTAATCAATACCTTTGCGCATTTAGCCGCGATTACGATCGAAAGAGAACAGGATACTCAAAAACTTAACCGGCAATTAGACGAACTGCGCCGCTGGCACACGGTCACCTTAGACAGAGAGTCGAGGATCATCGACTTGAAACAAGAAGTCAACGCCCTACTAACCCGGCTCGGCGAACCGACGCGCTACTCCGTTTCAGTACAGGAACTCAAGCCATGATTGTTTCCGGAGCGCTAGCAATACTCCAAAATGCCGCATTACTGCTGACGATCGCGCTAGCCTTCGACATGACGGCCGGGCGTTTCTTATTCAAGCCTAAGTTAGCCGGACAAATTGTAATCGGCCTGGGTATTGCCTTGATCGGCATGGTCATCATGCTAACGCCTTGGTATTACCAACCCGGCATCATCTTCGATACTCGGTCGGTACTGTTAAGTATTTCCGGCTTGTTTTTCGGCACCATCCCGACAGCCGTTGCCATGGCCGGCACAGCGGCACTACGACTCTATCAAGGCGGAATTGCGACATGGACCGGAGTTTCGGTCATTATCGTATCGGGACTCGCCGGCATACTCTGGCGGCATTTTCGGCCATCGCCGCTCGTCGAAATATCGTGGCGCGAACTTTGGCTATTCGGGCTTTTCGTTCATGTTTTGATGCTAGCCTTGATGCTGATCCTTCCTTATTCCACCGCAGTTCGGGTTCTGTCTGATATCGCCTTACCGGTTTTGACGATCTACCCTTTAGCGGTTGTCATGCTCGGATCGCTAATGATAATAAGGCTTCGCCGCGACCGCGACACTGAGATGCTTCGCGAAAGCGAGACGCGATTTCGCACCTTATTCGAGCAAGCCGCGGCAGGCGTTGCTCAGATCGACATACGCACCGGCCGCTTCATGCGAATCAATCGACGATTTTGCGATATCGTCGGATATACCCGCAATGAAATGGAACAACTGACCTATCAAAGCATCACGCATCCCGAAGATCTAGCAGCCGACAACGCAAAAACGCAGCGACTCCTGGCCGGAGAAATTCGCGAATTTTCAATGGAAAAACGTTATATCCATAAAAATGGGCGCTGCGTTTGGGTCAATTTAACGGTTTCGCCGTTATGGGAACAAGGCCAGTCGCCGAACGGGACGGTCGCGATCGTGATCGATATCACCAAACGAAAACAAGCCGAACAAGCCACTCATGCGGCACGAACCGAAACCGAACAATTGTTAAAGGAATCGGACCGACAGCGCTTGGTATTATTAAGCTTGATCGAAGATCAAAAATCGGCCGAAATAGCATTGAAAGAAAGCGAAACGCGTTACCGTTCACTTGCTAATAACGGGCGCATGCTGATTTGGTCGGCGCGCCTCGATAAGTTATGCGACTATTTCAACGAACCCTGGCTTGAATTCACCGGCCGGACGCTGGAGCAAGAATGGGGGTTCGGCTGGGCTGAAGGCGTGCATCCCGATGATTACGATCGTTGCGTGCAAGTCTATAATGAGGCTTTCGACAAGCGCGAGAAATTCTCTATCGTTTACCGCTTGCGTCGTCACGACGGGGAATACCGTTGGCTTATCGACGACGGCGTGCCTCGTTACGATCACAAGAGCGATTTTGTCGGCTATCTGGGCTACTGCTTGGACATCACCGAACGAATCGAAGCGGAACAGGAAGTGCTCAGGCTGAATGTCTATCTGGAACGACGAGTTAGCGAGCGCACGGCCGAGTTGGAACAAGCCAATAAAGAACTCGAATCGTTTTCCTATTCGGTTTCGCACGATCTACGCGCACCGCTTCGCGCCATTAACGGTTTTGCGCAAATTCTGGCACGCAGACATAGCGATACGCTCAATGACGAGGGCCGCCATTATCTCGATAATGTCATCGAAGCCGGAAACCGTATGAGCCAATTGATTGAGGACCTACTGGAATATTCTCGCACCGGGCGGCGCGCCGTACAAATGAGCCCGATAGCCCTATCGCCGTTGCTGAAACAGCTATCGGCAACATTTGCCGAACGCATAACGGCCACTCAAGCCACGCTTGAAATCATCGAACCGCTGGCGTCACCGATCGGCGACGCCACTTTAGTTGGGCAAATATTATCCAACTTACTCGATAATGCGTTAATTTACCGTAAACCGGATATACCGCCCATAATCGCAATCTCGTCGCGCATTAATAAAGGTCAAATCATTATTCAAGTGACCGATAACGGCATAGGTATCGAGCCCGAGTATTATGATAAAATTTTTCAGGTTTTTCAGCGCCTGCACAATGAAGACGAATACCCGGGAACGGGGATAGGTCTCGCCATCGTCGCCAAATCGGCACGCATGATGGGCGGTTCGGTAGAAGTCGAATCTACCCCCGGCAACGGCAGCACGTTTAGTATTCGGCTTCCCGCCGCCAATTAAAGCATGAGAATCGTTATGAATAATGAGGCCTTTATATTGTTAGTGGACGATAATCGCATGGATATCGAATTAGCACTGGACGCCTTTCATGAAGCCCGGCTGATCAACCGAATCGAAACGGCTTCAAGCGGCCGAGAAGCACTCGATTATTTATTCGGACGCGGCGACTACGGCGACCGGAAGCGTTATCCGTTACCAGATCTGATACTGCTTGATCTAAAAATGCCGGGCATAGACGGCTTCGATGTACTCAAGCAAATCAAAACCGCACCATTGATCAAACGCATACCGGTCGTTATTTTGACTTCATCGCGCGAAGAAGGCGACCGGGCTTTATCTTACGATATCGGCGCTAATTCCTATCTGGTCAAACCCGTGTCGTTTTCCGGCTTTATCGAAGTCATCAAGCAAATCGAAAACTATTGGTTAAGTCTAAATATCGGGCCGCCGCTCGGAGTTACCTCTAAACCTGAGGCTGAAAATGACTAAATCATTTATGGAACGTAACGAAGTATTGCGTATTCTGATCGTCGAGGACGTCCCGGTCGATGCCGAGCTGATGGTATTACAATTGAAGGATGACGGATTAATTTTCGATTGGCAACGGGTTCAAAACGAAGAGGACTTTCTGCAAGCACTCGATACCCGACCCGATTTGATTTTAACCGACTGGTGTCTGCCGCAATTTAGCGGCCTCAAAGTCTTGGAACTGCTTCATAACCGCGATAACGATATTCCTGTCGTCGTTGTTTCCGGCAGTATCGGCGAGGAAATCGCGATCGATGCCTTGCAAAAAGGCGCTTTCGATTATGTGTTGAAAGACCGCCCTGCTCGCTTGGGCGCCGCGATCCGGCATGCGCTGGAGGAAAAAGAACTACGCGACGAACGCAAACGCTATCTCGAAAAGCTGCGTCTCGCCGACCAGGTCTTTGAATCGACCGGCGAAGGCATCATCGTTACCGACATCGACGCCAATATCGTAGCCGTTAATCCGGCCTTCGAGCAAATCACCGGCTATACCAAGATCGAGGTGTTAGGCAAAAACCCCAGCATCCTGAAGTCCAACCACCAAGACAGGTCTTTTTTTTTCGAGTTGTGGAATACTTTATTAGGCACAGGCCATTGGCGCGGCGAAGTCTGGAATCGGCGTAAAAACGGCGAAGTTTATCCGGAATGGTTAACTATCAGTGCGGTCAAAAACAGCGAAGGCACCACCACGCATTTTGTCGGCGTGTTCAACGATATCAGCTCGGTCAAGGAAGCCCAAGCGCAACTCGACTTTCTGGCTCATCACGATGCATTAACACGCCTACCTAATCGCACCTTATTCAGAGACCGTCTCGAGCATGCCTTGATCCATGCGCAACGGGAAAACAAGAATCTGGCCGTATTATTTCTTGATCTGGACCGGTTCAAAACAATTAACGACACTCTGGGTCACCCGGTAGGCGACGACTTATTGAAACAAGCCGCCGATCGTATGCAACAAGCGATTCGAGCCGACGATACGCTGGCCCGACTAGGCGGCGACGAATTCGTTCTGCTGTTGGAAGACGATTCCACCGCGCATCACGCGGTTATCGTCGCACATAAATTATTGCAAATTTTTAACCGGCCGATGTTCATCGAGGACCACACGTTAACCGTGACCGCCAGCATCGGCATCGCACTGTTTCCGCAAGACGGCAAAGACGTCGACACGCTATTGAAACATGCCGACCTGGCCATGTATCAAGCCAAACAACAAGGCCGTAATACGTATCAGTTCTTTTCATCAGGCCTAACTACCGGCGCTTTCGAGCGCTTGATTATGGAAAACGCTCTGCGCGGCGCAGTCGCCCGAAACGAGCTTTTACTTTACTATCAACCTCAAATTAATTTGATCGACCGTACGCTTGCGGGAGTCGAGGCATTAGTGCGTTGGCAACACGCAGAATTAGGCATAGTATCGCCGGGGCAATTCATTCCGTTAGCCGAGGATATGGGTATCATTGCCGAAATCGGCGAATGGGTTTTAAATGAAGCCGTCAGACAAATGGCCGAGTGGCAAGCAGAGGGCTTTGACGTTCCTCGCGTTTCGGTCAACTTATCGATGCAGCAAATCGACCGGGAGGATCTCGCCGGACAAGTATCCGCAGCATTGGAGAGAATGAGTATCCCTGCCAAGCATTTGGAATTGGAAGTGACTGAATCGATGATCATGCGCCAACCGGATCAAGCCATGCGCATTTTGGATAATTTGCGTCAACAAGGTATCTTGCTATCGATTGACGATTTCGGCACCGGTTATTCCAGTCTGGCTTATTTAAAAAACCTCCCGCTGGATCGGTTAAAAATCGATCAATCTTTCGTGCAGGACATCGGCCGCGATGAACACGGCGAAGCCATCGTTCGGGTTATCATCGCGCTGGCTCGAAACCTAGGGCTGGAAGCCGTCGCGGAAGGCGTCGAGTCCGAAGAGCAAGCTCAATTTCTTGAACGCGAAGGTTGTAATATCGCTCAAGGCTATTTATTCGCGCACCCCATGCCGGCGGATGAATTGATCCGACAAAGCGATCGATATCGATACTCCGGCGAGAAAGCGAATTAGCCGACAATACACTGCATTAATCCTGAAAAGAGCAGTTGGCATTTGTTGTAGACCGTTCGTGCTGAGCCAAGTCGAAGCATGAAGGGTCTACAACACTTTCACCGGCCTGGTGAAGCCTCAAACTACCGTTCACCCTTCGACAGGGCTCTCCTGCGAAAGGACGCCGTAAACCCAGAACCTTAACTCACGAACTTTCACAGTAACGTTCATGAAGGCCTGGCCATCGCCCCGGCAAATGAAAGTTCTCTGGTGGGGAGGGTACGGTCACTCGCCCGACAGGACGCCGTGAATACGTCCCTGTAGGCTCGACGGCGGCTGTCCCTGCCGCCAACGCCTGTCGGTCGAGCAACCGCACCCTCTCCGGAACCGGCATTTGCTCTGTCGAGCGCCGTATATCGAAAAATTAGATAAAGGGTCTATATCTACGAACTTTCACAGTAAATATTTCAGCTTGCTTTGGTCATGTTCTAAATGTTTAGAACGGGGTTTCACGGGGTTTCAACTGCCGTCCTGCCAAGCATTGAATTGGCTTTACTCGGTTTAGCTTTCGATTCGTGTTTTAGTGTATCCTAAGGTTCTTTATCAAAGCTTTACGGCCTATTGCTCAATGAAACTTAAAACTCGATTATTTAAGCATTTTTTACAGATTCTTTGCATTGTCGCCTTGTCTTTACAAACCGCAGTAGCTCAGGACTTCCACACATGGAGTTACCATCGTAACCGGGACCACTTAGCTAACCTCGAATACACCCTAGCGCGATCGCCGCTACCGAAACGGGGGAAATATGATTTAATCAGACTTGAAATCGTTTGCAAGGCGAATCAATTGCAACTAGTTGTCGATTCCAACAGTCTGATTACTTCTCAAAGTCAGCCGTTCGACTTCGATTATCGAATCGATAAACAAGCGCTCGTTACGATTGAAATGCGCACCTTTTCGGATACGAGACGAAGAGCCTATAACGACGAGCATGCTCTAGCATTTGCCGAGGCATTACTAAACGGAAAATCGGTTTTCGTACGCATACATACCATGCTCAAAAACATATTGTCGGGGGCGATGCCGCTCGATGACGCACGCGAACCCATCACTCGCGTTCTCGCCGATTGCGGTATACAACGATCCGATTTGAGCAATGAAACAGAAGATTATGGCCTCAATGAATTCGAACGCGACCTAAAGCGATTGCCGACAACGCAACAACGACAATTGCTAAATCGGATCCGACAAATGATAAAAGAACTTGATGCCCGCTAGCCGTCGCGGCTTTCCGGCTACCACGACCTCCGTCAATGCCATTAAGTTAAGCCGTTCGTGGTGAGCTTGTCGAACCATGGACGGCTTAACTTATCGACTCGGTATTTTAAACCTCACATGCTCAAACGTTTTCTTATTCTAATACTATTCTCCGTGCTGATTTTTGGCGGCATTTTCGGACTGAAGTTTTACCAACTTCATCAAGAAGCCGGCCAATTTCAACCACCGCCGCCTGCCGTCGTTGCAGCCACCGAAGTCACCCAGGAAATCTGGCCTTCCGCATTGTCCGCGGTGGGAAGCTTGACCGCCATTGCCGGTGTCGACGTCAGCAACGAAGTGGCCGGCAAAGTCGAAGCGATTCATTTCGACTCCGGTCAATCGGTTAAAAAGGGACAATTGCTGTTGGAACTGGATGCGTCGACCGATCGCGCGGAATTACAAGGACTCCAGGCCGAAATGCGGCTCGCCAAGGTCCGCTTCGAGCGGAGCGAAAAACTAATAGGTAAAAACTTCATTTCCCAATCCGATTACGATCAGAACCATGCCCTACTCGACGAAACCGCCGCGGCCGTTCATGCTAAACGTACACTGATCGACAGAAAACGAATTCGCGCGCCTTTCACCGGCGAACTCGGCATTCGTCTAGTCAACCTCGGCCAATACTTAACGGAAGGTTCGGCAATCGTGTCGCTACAACAGCTGGACCCGATTTATTTGGACTTTACCGTTCCTGAACGCTATTTGAATCGACTCGTTAAAGGCCGCCAAGTCATTGCGACCGTACAAGCTTACCCGGGGCGAGAATTCAACGGCGAAATCAGCGCCGTGAGTCCGCTGATCGACCAAGGCACGCGATCCGTACAAGTTCGCGCCAAGCTAAGCAACAGCGAAAAACTGCTGCATCCGGGCATATTCGCACAGATCGGCATTTTATCGGACCAAGAACTCAACGTACTGACGTTGCCCGACACTGCGATTACCTATAACCCTTACGGCAATTCGGTATTCGTGATCGAAACAAACGAACAAGGCCTGATCGTTCAAAGCAGGCAAGTCGAAACGGGACAAACCCGAGCGGGACGCGTCGAAATCATTAACGGTTTGAAGCTTGGAGAACGTGTCGTCAGCGCAGGCCAAGTCAAATTACGAAACGGCATGCCGGTTACGCTGGATGATAAACCCGCCCCCGGCGAACGGGAGATTTCACAGTGAAGTTCACCGACCTTTTCATCGAACGGCCGGTCCTCGCCAGTGTTGTCAGCTTATTGATTTTAGTACTCGGCTTAAGAGCCATCACGGTGCTAGAACTCAGGCAATACCCCGAAACCGAAAATACCGTCGTCACGGTAAGGACGTCCTACCCCGGAGCCAGCAGCGATTTGGTGCAAGGCTTCATTACCACGCCCCTACAGCAGGCCATCGCCGAGGCCGACGGCATCGATTATCTGTCCTCGAACAGCCGCCAAGGCGTTTCGACGATTGAAGCGCACATGCGTCTTAACTACGACCCCAATGCCGCGGTCGCCGAAATTCAAGCGAAAGTAGCAAGTCAACGCAATATCTTACCTGCCGAATCGGAAGACCCGGTCATTACATCGCAAGTCGGAGACACGACCGCATTGATGTATGTCGCTTTATATAGCGATACGATGAAACCTTCGCAAATCAGCGATTACATGCTGCGCGTCGTTAAACCTAAAATTCAATCGATACCGGGCGTCGGCAAAGCCACTGTGCTCGGTAATAAAACCTTTGCGATGCGCATCTGGCTCGACCCCAAGCGCATGTCGTCGCTCGGCGTAACTGCCGAGGATGTCGCGAATGTGTTGCGCTCGAACAATTACCTGTCGGGCGCCGGCCAAACCAAGGGAAATTTCGTTACGGTCGATTTGAGCGCGACAACCGATGTCGTCAGCGAACAGGAATTTCGTAATCTAGTCGTCGGCAATCGCGGCGGTACGCTAATCAGGTTATCCGATGTTGCCGATACCGAATTGGGCAGCGAAGATTACGACATGGTCAACTGGTATAAAGGCAAGACCGCGATTTTCATGGGTATCGAACAGGCACCCGGCGCCAACCCGCTGACGGTTGCCTATGCCGTCCGCGATATATTGGACGAAATTGAAAAAGACTTGCCCGAAGCCATGCATATCCTGCTGCCTTATGATGCGAGCCGTTTTATCCAGGATTCGATCAACGAAGTCTTTCGCACGCTGGCCGAAGCATTGATCATCGTCTTATTGATCATTTATTTATCACTGGGTTCGATTCGTGCCGCACTGGTTCCATCGATCACAGTCCCCCTATCGTTGATCGGCGGCACTTTTTTAATGCTACTCATGGGGTTTTCGGTAAACCTGCTCACAATGCTGGCAATGGTGCTAGGCATCGGTCTAGTCGTCGACGACGCGATCATTGTCGTCGAAAACGTGCATCGCCATATCGAACTGGGCAAATCCAAATTCGAAGCGGCGATCGATGGCACGCGCGAATTGGTTCTTCCGGTAATCGCGACAACGGTGGCGCTGGTTGCGGTCTATTTGCCGGTCGGTTTCATGGGCGGACTGGTAGGCACCTTGTTTACCGAATTCGCCTTTACCCTAGCCGGCGCGGTCGTCATTTCGAGCATTATCGCACTCACCCTCGCACCGATGCTGAGCTCCAAAATCCTGAAGGATCAAGGCAAGGCCGGTCGTTTCGAACATGCGGTCGAAGCAATCTTTAACGATTGGTCCGAACGTTACCGAAAATTGCTGCACCCGCTTCTGGAAACGCCATCTCTGGTACTGGCATTTGCGCTGATGGTCTTGATCAGCATTTATTTCATGTTCAGCCTGTCGCAAAAAGAATTGGCCCCAACCGAGGACCAAAGCATACTGTTTGTCATGGCGAGCGGTCCGCAAACTGCAACTTTGAATTATAATGAAGCCTATGCCGAAGAGTTGATTAAACAATTCGAATCGATACCGGAATACAACGAAAGCTTTATGTTGCTGGGCTTCGGCGGCAGCAACAATACCGTGTTCGGGGGCTTTAAAATGCCTTCGACGGCATTACGCAACCGTTCGCAAATGGCGATACAACCGGAATTGCAGGCTAAGGTTAACGCCATTGCAGGCTTTCAAACCGCGGTCATTCCGCGGCCAAGCTTACCCGGCTCGGGAGGCGGCCTACCGCTACAATTCGTAATCGTCACCGATGCCGATTACGCATCGCTTGACCAAGTAGCGGACCTTCTGGTCGATCGTGCGACACAAAGCGGACGCTTCAATTTTTTGATGAAGGAAGTCAATTTCGACCGGCCGAAAGCGACCCTTGTCATCGACCGGGATAGAGCGGCGGATTTGGGATTGACGATGCAAGACATCGGCAGCAATCTGGCATCTTTACTCGGCGGACAATATGTCAACCACTTTAGCCTGCAGGGGCGAAGTTATAAAGTGATACCGCAAGTCGACGATTTATCGCGCCTCGATACCAGTAAGTTCGATCATTATTATTTGCGAACCGCATCGGGCGGACAAATACCGCTGTCATCGCTGGTGCATCTCGAACAATCGGTCGAGCCCAGCAAACGAACTCAATTTCAACAGCTCAACAGCCTGACCGTATCGGGCATGATGGCACCAGGCATCACACTGGGCAATGCAATGGATTATTTGGAACAGCAAGCCGATGAGTTATTTCCGCGCGGTTATAGTTACGACTATACGGGCAGTTCCCGGCAATACGCACAACAAGGCAGCGCTCTGGTCGCGACGTTTTTCATGTCGTTGTTGATCATTTATTTAATGCTGGCCGCACAATTCGAAAGCTGGCGCGACCCTTTGATTATTCTGATTTCGGTACCGCTCTCGATCGCCAGCGCCCTAGCTTTCATCATGCTCGGCTTTGCCTCGATCAATATTTATACGCAAGTCGGCTTGATCACGTTGATCGGTTTAATTGCAAAGAACGGTATTTTGATCGTCGAATTCGCCAATCAACTGCAGATCCGCGAAGGCTTAACCAAACGCGAAGCGGTAGAGCAAGCAGCGAAAATTCGGCTCCGGCCGATTTTAATGACGACCGTATCGATGATCGTCGCGATGGTCCCTTTACTGATCGCCTCCGGCCCGGGCGCTGCCAGCCGTTTCGATATCGGCTTGGTAATCGCTAGCGGTCTCGGCGTTGGAACGCTATTTACGCTGTTCGTCGTCCCTTCGTTTTATCTGTTACTGGCAAGAGACCGCTACACCGAGCGTGAAAATCAATCTTGGATTCGAAACGATTGAGCCGACATTTTTTGCGAAAATGTTTTGTTGAGCTTGCCTACGAGTTATACTTTCGAAAGTGATTTTTAGGCAGTTAAAAATCAGGCTCAGAATAGCCCGGATTGAAGACTGCCGAAGACACGGACGGAGGTATGTCAAAACCGAAGCCACACCCTTTATACTCAAAAAATATACCTTTCGCACTTGAAATTTCTGCATTGCCTAAGGAGGCGCCGGGGTGTCCGATAAAGGCTTTGCCAGCATGGAGCTGGCATAGAGCCTACATGGACGTATTCACGGCGTCCTTTGACGGACACCCCTGCGCCGAAATTTGACCAGCAAAGGATATATAAAGAGAGCGCTTTCAACCTAAACTCGGCAATTTGACCATGAAGCACATGAAGTCTTTAAACGGTTTGCCCTATAAAATCTTAAATAACCTGTAATTATTCAGCATAAGTCATGTATGAGAAGGTGTCAGGCATTGATTTATAAGGCTGTCTGCAACAGGACGTTGCAGTCAGAGCTTACAGGGATGTATTCACGCGTCCTTGGAAATCAATGCCTGACACCAACCTACCGCATGCGCTGAATAGTTACAATAACCTTTTAGGACAAAACGATTTGCATAGGCAAAATAAGCCATTGAATTAGTGACTTATTCTCCGCGACCTTTATGGTAAAATGCTTTTCCTAGGTTCAAAGCACGTTTATTAACCCAACCGAAAAGAAAAATAACTATGTCTAAATTTCCAATCGATCTTAGCGCTTATCAGCGCATTTCACTCGATCCAAGCAGCGATAAACTGACCGCCGAACAAAAATCGGCGCTGCAGGCCAACATTCAATTATGCCGCGATGCGATCGTATTTTTCACGGCAACCGGCGCCGCCAGAGGCGTTGGCGGACACACCGGCGGCCCGTTCGATACGGTTCCGGAAGTCATGATTCTGGACGCACTGTTTCGCGGCAACGACGACAAATTCGTTCCTGTCTTTTTCGATGAAGCAGGACACCGCGTTGCCACACAATACTTGATGTCCACGTTAAACGGCGATTTACCGGCCGAAAAGCTGATGCATTACCGCGAAGCGCATTCTCATCTTCCGGGCCATCCTGAATTGGGCTTTACGCCCGGCGTAAAATTCAGCTCCGGTCGCTTAGGTCACATGTGGCCTTATGTCAACGGCGTGGCGATGGCTAACCCTAGCAAGACATTATTCTGCCTGGGCTCCGACGGCTCGCAACAAGAAGGTAACGATGCCGAGGCTGCGCGCCTTTCCGTCGCTCAACAATTGAATGTCAAACTGATCATCGACGACAACGATGTCACGATCGCCGGTCACCCTTCCCATTATTTGGGCGGATGCAGCACCGCAAAAACGCTGGAAGGCCATGGCGTTAAAGTACTGGAAGGCGACGGCGAAGACCTCGACGACTTGTACCGCCGCATCGTCACCGCGATCAACACGCAAGGTCCTGTCGCGGTCATCAACCACCGCCCGATGTGCCCTGGCATCAAAGGCCTGGAAGGCTCGACCCACGGTCACGATGTCATCTCGGTTAAACTGGCGCTCGAATACTTGGAAGCCAACGGTCAGCAAGCGGCGGTCGAACATCTGAAGTCCATCCAAGCACCGAAACAAGACTACACCTTCCTCGGCTCCAGCGATAAATGGGATGCCAACCGCAACGTCTTCGGCGATGCGTCTGTCGCGATTTTGGGCCGATTGTCCGAAGCGGAACGTTTGGATAAAGTCCGCGTGATCGACAGCGACCTCGAGGGCTCTTGCGGCTTAAAGAAAATTCATGATGCATACCCTGAAATCTTTATTTCTTCCGGCATCATGGAACGCGGTAACTTTTCTGCGGCGGCCGGTTTCGGGATGGAAGCCGGTAAACAAGGTATTTTCGGCACATTCAGCGCTTTCCTGGAAATGTGTATTTCCGAAATCACGATGGCGCGTTTGAACAATTCCAACGTGTTGTGTCATTTCTCGCATTCCGGTATCGACGACATGGCCGACAACACTTGCCATTTCGGTTTAAACAACATGTTTGCCGACAACGGTTTGAGCGACGGTTACGACACCAATCTGTACTTCCCGGCCGACCCGAATCAAATGAAAGCCTGCTTGGAAACTATTTTCTTCAACCCGGGTCTGCGTTTCGTTTTCTCTACCCGCTCCAAGGTGCCCATGATCCTGGATAGCGACGGGAACGATTTCTTCGGCGGCAATTATAAATTCGTATCCGGTAAGGACGAAGTCATCCGCGAAGGGACGCAAGGCTATGTCGTCAGCTTCGGCGAATCGTTATACCGCGCGTTGGATGCGGTTGAACGTTTGAAAAAAGAAGGCATCGATGTCGGCTTGATCAACAAACCGACATTGAACGTCATCGACGAAGAGATGCTGACTAAAGTCGGAAAATCCCCGATGGTGTTGGTCGTCGAATCGTTCAACCGCAAAACCGGTCTGGGCAGTCGCTATGGTTCATGGTTGCTGGAACGCGGATACACGCCTAAATTCGCTCATATTGCCACGCACAAAGAAGGTTGCGGCGGCTTGTGGGAGCAATTCCCGCACCAAGGCATCGATCCGGCCGGAATCATGGCTAAAGTCAAGGATTTGCTCAAAGGCTAAAACCTTATAGGCAATCACACCGGATAGAGGGCTTTCTTCGTTGAAAGCCCTCTTCTCGAGCCATAAGGATTTCGTGATGGCCATGTGTATACCCAACGCAGTTCAAAATTCGGTGCCGGGCTAACGATCATTCCTCGATATCCAGTTCCTTAATCTTACGAGTTAGCGTATTTCTACCGTAACCCAAAAGCTTAGCCGCTTCGTGACGTTTTCCGCCGGTATAGTCTAACGCGGACTTAATCAAAATGGCTTCGACTACCGGTATCGTATGCTTGGCAATCTCCTGATCGCCCTTATGCAATTGGTACTCGATATTTTTCTTCAACACCCCTTGCCAATTCTCATCCGCCCCGCCCGACTCCTCCCGACTATGCAGCAATTCCGGCGGCAATTCGTTCTTATGAATTTCCCGGCCCGAAGCCATTACGGTCAGCCAACGACACAGATTCTCGAGCTGGCGAACATTGCCCGGCCAATCCAGAGCCTTCAAGAACTGTTCGGCGTCAGGCTTAAGCACCTTTAATTCGGTATTCAATTCGGCCGCGGCTTTACTCAAAAAATACTGCATCAGCAACGGAATATCTTCTCGGCGATCGCGAAGCGGTGGAATATGAATACGAATAACATTCAAGCGGTGAAATAAATCCTCGCGAAACCGGCCTTGAGCGACTAAGACTTCAAGATTCTGGTGTGTCGCGGCAATGATCCGAACATTGACCTTGACCGATGAATGCGCACCGACCGGATAAAACTCTCCGTCCGCCAGCACTCTCAGCAAGCGCGTTTGCAGTTCGGCGGGCATATCGCCGATTTCGTCTAGGAACAGCGTTCCGTGATTGGCTTGTTCGAATCGCCCCGACCTTCGTGCTTGAGCGCCGGTAAACGCACCTTTTTCATGTCCGAATAATTCGGATTCCATCAAATCCTTAGGGATCGCGGCCATGTTCAACGCAATAAACGGATTACTCGCCCTTGGACTATGGCGATGTAACGCCTTGGCTACCAATTCCTTACCGGTTCCGGACTCGCCATTGATCATCACGGTAATGTGGGAGCGAGCCAATCGACCTATCGCCCTAAATACTTCTTGCATCGCCGGAGCGGCACCGATAATTTCCGGGGTCGATTCAACAACATGGTTGTTTTGTATCGACTCCTGTCGTTGCTTGGAATGCTCGCATGCGCGGCGAACGACCTCAACGACTTCTTTTATATCAAACGGCTTGGGCAAATATTCGAAGGCCCCGCCATGAAATGCCGATACCGCGCTTTCCAAATCGGAATGCGCGGTCATCACAATGACCGGCAAATCCGGATGACTATTTTGCACACTCTTCAACAACTGCAGGCCATCGATGCCGGGCATGCGAATATCGGTGATCAACGCGTCCGGTTCCTCGGATTTTAACGCCTCGAGCAACACATTACCGTTCGAGAACGAACGGGTTTCGATCGCGGCTTTTTGCAGGGCTTTTTCTAATACCCAGCGGATGGATTTATCGTCGTCGACGACCCAAACCATGCCCGAATTACTCATGGTGATTCTCCAGGGGTAAATAAATAGAAAATACGGTACGACCGGGCTGACTATCGCATTCGATCATGCCGTCATGTTGATTGATCAAAGACTGTGCGATGGACAAACCCAGCCCTGTACCGCTGGCCCGTCCGGTAATCATCGGATAAAAGACCTTGCTCATCATCTCTTTATCGATTCCGGGACCGGTATCGATAATATCGATTCTCGCGGCCAATTTGTTTCTCTTGCGACCGATCGTCATTTGTCGGCAAACTCTGGTTTTTAAAGTCAGTATTCCGCTGCCTTCCATCGCCTGAACGGCATTTCTGACAATATTCAATACCGCTTGAATCAATTGATTTTTATCGGCAAAAACATCCGGAATACTAGGATCGTAATCCTGAATAACGCTCAGTTTTCCGTTCGCTTCAATCAGCACCAATTGCCTAACCCGCTCGACAACCTCATGAATATTTAATAGCGCTTTATTCGGTAGCTTATTAGGGCCGAGCATTTTATCCATTAAACCTTGCAGCCGGTCGGACTCGGCAATAATGATTTGAGTGTATTCCTTAAGCTCAGGATCATCCAATTCAAGATCCAGCAACTGCGCCGCACCTCTTAGGCCGCCAAGAGGGTTTTTGATTTCATGAGCCAAACCTCTGACCAACATTCGAACGGTTGATTGCTGAGATAATAATTGCTCTTCCTTAGAAATGCGTAAATGCCTATCCAGTTGTTGCAACTCGACAATGATCTCAGTAACCTGATCATCATTGATAACGGGCGTCGCACTAAAATTGACAGTAATGCTCTGATTCATGATGTCCAGAGTCAATTCACGATCGACTAAGGGCTCATCCATTTGCAGGCATTGTTCCAGATCCAACCGCTGCTCCGAATCGACCGTCTTGAATAACTCCGTGGCACTATTGCCCAACAAATGCCGAGCACTATCGGCAAATAGCACCTCGCCGGCGGTATTGATGTAAGTCAGTTTCAACTGCCTATCGAATAGCAAAACCGCTTCATTTAAGTGTTCGAGAATCTTTTTATACACGGTTTTTTAAAGTCATGAGCTTATCGATTAATCAAGGAAGAAAAATATATACAGGGAAAACGAATACTTTACTGAATTTAAGCAAGTATTAGACCAAAGAATTTAGATAACTAATCGACGAATCTAAGACCATATCTTGCGATGGGCACTCACGCTGGGATGACGTTTTTTCCTTGTTTCCACGCTCCAGCGCTCGCCGTTATACATAAGTCGTAGTACCGTCTTGCCATCTTGACGAATGCGACCTCGATACCGTTTATTGTCATTTAACACTCTTGACCTCGAAATCGCGATCTGGGGATCGCTCCCACAGAGCATTCGCCCCCCTTGCGCATAGGTATCTACACAAGTTTTCAGCTTTATAAAACAATTAGTTAAGTTAATTTTTCTGTAATCTAGGATAAAAAAGTAGACTAAAAACTTCAATTTTTAGCCCCTATCTTCATAAAAAACCAGAAGAAACTTTATAACAGCATGATTTTAAATGATAAAGATGTGTAGATACTTATGCCCTCTTGTGGGAGCGACGCTTTGGTTGCCATTTCGGAGCAGCTGATATCCAATATCCGAAGATTTATCAATCAGCACGCTCCCAAGTATACGATGACCTCTGCTTAGCAAGTTTACCGATATTTGTGCATAACGATGAGCGCTCCAGCGTGGGAATGCATACCGATCTTGCCTCGGCAGCCACGGTAATGAGCCCCCACGGAAGACCACAGAAACCAGAACGGTCGCGAGCTCATGCTGGAATAACGGATTACCCTTAACTTAATAGCAGCAACCCTCTACCGCCCCTTTCACCTTTCACCTTTCACCTTTCACCTTTCACCTTTCACCTTTCACCTTTCACCTTTCACCTTTCACCTTTCACCTTTCACCTTTCACCTTTCACCTTTCACCTTTCACCTTTCACCTTTCACCTTTCACCTTTCACCTTTCACCTTTCACCTTTCACCTTTCACCTTTCACCATCATTTCCGGTGCAAAACGAGCTTAGGGAAAACCATTAGCCGGCACTTTTGGTGCGCCCAAACAAAAAACGCCCCATTATGGGGCGTTTTATTATTGCTATTTCGATTCGTAATTACAGACTGTAATACATATCGAACTCAACCGGGTGCGTACTCATACGCAGACGAGTTACTTCTTCCATTTTCAACGCAATATAACCGTCGATAGCATCGTCGGTAAACACGCCGCCTTGCTTCAAGAATTCGCGGTCGCTATCCAATGCTTGTAAAGCTTGATCGAAGGCATGACAAACTTGCGGAATCGCTTTTTCTTCTTCCGGCGGTAAATCGTACAAATCTTTATCCATCGCATCGCCTGGATGAATTTTGTTTTGAATACCATCCAAACCCGCCATTAGCATTGCAGAGAACGCTAAATAAGGGTTTGCAGTCGAGTCGGGGAAGCGCACCTCGATACGACGTCCTTTCGGATTGTTAATAAAAGGTATACGAATCGATGCCGAACGGTTACGTGACGAATAAGCCAACATTACCGGCGCCTCGAAGCCTGGAACCAAGCGCTTATAGCTGTTCGTCGAGGCATTGGTAAATGCATTCAATGCTTTGGCGTGCTTGATAATACCGCCGATGTAGTACAACGCGGTTTCCGATAAGCCGCCGTATAGGTCGCCGGAAAATAGATTGACGCCATTTTTAGCTAAGGACTGATGAACATGCATACCGCTACCGTTATCCCCTACGAGAGGTTTCGGCATAAATGTCGCGGTTTTACCGTAAGCATGCGCAATATTGGTCACGACATATTTCAAATCCAACACTTCGTCGGCTTTTTTAACCAACGTACCGAATTTAACACCGATCTCGCATTGGCCTGCTGTTGCGACCTCGTGATGATGCACTTCGGTAACCATGCCCATTTCTTCGAGAATCAAACACATCGCAGAACGCATATCCTGCAAAGAATCGACCGGGGGGACAGGGAAATAACCGCCTTTCACGCTTGGACGATGCCCCATGTTTCCGTCTTCATAGGCTTTTTCAGAGTTCCAACCGGCCTCGGAAGAATCGATCTTGTATGAAGCGCCTGAAATATTGGCTGACCAACGCACATCGTCAAACACGAAAAACTCGTTTTCAGGACCGAAGAAAGCCGCATCGGCAATACCGGTGCTCTCTAAATAAGCTTCGGCACGTTTAGCTATGGACCGCGGATCACGTTCGTAACCTTGCATATCGTTCGGCTCGATGATATCGCAACGCAGAATCATCGTGTTATCGTCATAAAACGGATCCATCACCGCCGTACTTGGATCCGGCATTAGAATCATATCCGACTCGTTGATACCTTTCCAGCCCGCAACCGAGGAGCCATCGAACATCTTGCCTTCTTCAAAAAGGTCTTCATTAACATCATGAGCAGGAAAAGTCACATGCTGTTCTTTGCCGCGCGTATCGCAAAAGCGAAAGTCGACAAATTTAACATCGTGCTCCTGAATCATTTTAAGTACATTTTCTACAGACATGTAAGTTGTCTCCTAGGTTGGTTGTTATATATAAATTGCTAAGAATATTTCGCGATAACGATATCATTTTTTTGAGTTGCAATATAGCCGCCCGGAAAAGTTTTATAGCCCCCCTCCCCATTAACCGATCATTGATCCGTGAGCAAATCAAAAACGCGGAACCGTTTGCTCCATCTAACGAACATGAAATAACTTCTCAAACAACGGAAGCAGGTTTGCTATACCTCAAAACGATCGCAGAAAATGAATGACACCGGCTTTCGAAATCGCTACACGCTAATTTTAAGCACTTCACATGCCATATAAGCAACTAATTGATCTCAATTATAAAAAAAACGTCACTCATCGACAGTCCACCCTTCTTAGCATCATTATGGTGCACAGTTTAAAACAAGTTGCACCACATTGACACAAAACAATATCTCCCGTTAAGGCAAACACCCAAATTTTGGGTCAATAACATCCTTGACTTTTATGGCACGCTCCGTGCTTTAAACAAATTCGAGTTCGTAACTTAACAAGAGGCATAGAGATATGAAATTAATAACAGCAATTGTTAAGCCCTTTAAGCTGGACGATGTACGCGAAGCGTTATCCGAAATAGGGGTTTCAGGAGTCACCGTAACGGAAGTTAAAGGTTTTGGCCGCCAAAAAGGCCATACGGAATTGTATCGCGGCGCGGAATATGTCGTGGACTTTCTACCGAAGGCTAAGGTCGAGGTAGCCATCGGCGACGACCAGCTCGAAGCGGCTGTAGAAGCCATTTCAAAAGCTGCCAATACCGGCAAGATTGGCGACGGCAAAATTTTTGTCAGCAATCTCGAGCAAGTCGTCCGCATCCGAACCGGTGAAACCGGCGAAGAAGCTCTATAATATCGTTAACGAGGAGATCGAAAGTGGATAAATTAGTTGAATTAAGTTACGCGCTCGATACATTTTATTTTTTGATGAGCGGCGCACTGGTCATGTGGATGGCGGCCGGGTTTGCGATGCTCGAAGCCGGTTTGGTCAGGGCCAAAAACACCACCGAAATTCTAACCAAAAACGTCGCCTTGTTTGCAATCGCTTGCATCATGTACATGCTGGTCGGTTACAACATCATGTACCCGGACGAAGCCGTCAACAGCGTATGGCCCGGCATCAGCTTCTTGCTCGGCGATGACAATACGGTCGAGGAAGTCATGGGTAGTGAGGGAGAAACTTACTACTCCAACATGGCCGACTTTTTCTTCCAAGTCGTTTTCGTGGCGACGGCAATGTCGATCGTTTCCGGGGCCGTTGCCGAACGAATGAAACTCTGGTCGTTTCTGGTATTTTCGGTCGTAATGACCGGCTTTATTTACCCAATGCAAGGCTATTGGAAATGGGGCGAAGGCTTTCTCGATCAGCTGGGCTTTCTCGATTTCGCAGGTTCCGGCGTGGTTCACATGTGCGGCGCTAGCGCAGCATTGGCGGGAGTCCTATTACTCGGTGCACGCCAAGGAAAATACGGCGCGGACGGCTCCATCAATCCGATTCCCGGCTGTAATATGCCGTTGGCAACCCTGGGTACTTTCATTCTCTGGCTGGGTTGGTTCGGTTTCAACGGTGGCTCGGAGTTGAAAATTTCCGATATCGGCGAAGCCAACTCAGTCGCGATGGTATTTGTCAACACCAACACAGCTGCTGCCGGCGGCTTGGTTGCTGCCTTATTAACCGCACACTTCACGTTCGGCAAGGCCGATCTTTCGATGACGCTGAACGGCGCTTTGGCAGGATTGGTCGCAATCACCGCGGAGCCTTTAACACCATCGCCATTATTGGCCACTGTCATCGGCGCAGTCGGCGGCGTGATCGTAGTATTCTCGATCCTGACTTGGGACAAACTCAAAATCGACGATCCGGTCGGCGCGATTTCGGTCCATGGCGTCGTCGGCATGTGGGGGTTGATCGCAGTCTGCTTCTCCAATGAGGAAGCCAGCTTTACAGCCCAATTGATCGGCATCGTAACGATCTTCGGTTTCGTTTTCTTAAGCAGCCTACTAACTTGGTACTTAATCAAACTAACAATGGGCATCCGCGTCAGCGAAGAAGAAGAATACAAAGGCGTCGATTTCTCCGAGTGCGGCATGGAGGCTTACCCCGAGTTTACGACCGAAGGCAGCAAACGCTAACGGTTGACCTAACAACAACGGGCGCGCCGTGCGCCCGTTTTTTTTTCGGAAAAAGTAACGTCCCGCATCGGATTAAGCCTTATGAAATTGTAACTATAAGGATATTTAACTATGATTGCGGCTTAAACCGAACCCCGAAAGGGATACGATAGCAACTTAACCACTCTGGAAGATCAATATGAAATTAATTACAGCGATTATCAAACCATTCAAAATGGATGACGTCAGAGAAGCCTTATCGGAAATCGGCGTTGCGGGAGTTACTGCCACCGAAGTCAAAGGATTCGGGCGCCAAAAAGGGCATACCGAACTTTATCGCGGCGCGGAATATGTCGTGGACTTCTTGCCCAAAGTGAAATTGGAAATTGCCGTTTCCGATGAGATTCTGGATCAGGCCATCGAAACCATTGTCAAGGCTGCTAATACCGGGAAGATAGGCGACGGCAAAATATTTGTGACAAGTCTGGAGCAAGTGATTCGCATCCGAACCGGTGAAACCGGCAGCGACGCCATTTAACCCTGCTTTAACAGACGCCTATCATAAAGCATTGAAAATTAAGTAATTATGAACATATGCACGACAATATCAACCCAGCCTTATTTGTAAAAGTTGGGTAAAAATTGGCATGACTTTTTAACTTATATAATTCAATACTTTAGAGCATAGGCACTACATTGGTTAAGGCTGGGTTAAGCTCACGAACAAGCCTCAAACTATTCGGCACCTGGATACGATTTATTCCCGGTACCGACAATTCCGCGCGCGTCCACTAAAAACTTAGGAACGAGCATGAAATAACTTCGACAAATGCTGAAAGGGGGTTCGGCGGATCGATTGACAGGCGTCGGCGGCAGGGCAGATTTTTGCTCCTGCAAAATCCGCATTCATGCCATCCATGGCAATCTGATAGCCGCCGTCGAGCCTACATGGATGTATTCACCCAGCACCTAAATTCCATAGTCCATTGGCTATGGTTAACTACCGTGGATAATTTAGGTGCTGGGTTCACGGCGTCCTGTCAAGCGAGTCGCCGAACCACCACAATGCCTAAAACTTGTAGAAGTAAATTCGTGCATATTCCTTATAATAATTAACGAGGACAGCATGACCCTTAACAAACTGAACAGTTTCATTTTACTGTTCGGCCTGCCGCAACTTGCCGCGGCCAGCGAACTCAACCAAAGCAATACTGCATGGGTATTAACCTCCACCGCATTAGTGCTCTTCATGACTCTGCCCGGGCTTTCCCTGTTCTATGGCGGACTCGTCAGAAGCAAAAACGTGCTATCGGTGCTAACGCAATGTTTCGCAATCACCTGCATCGTTTCGCTGCTATGGCTTGCCGGCGTATATAGCCTAATTTTCGACGACGGAGGAGATTTGCAACAAGTCCTGGGCGGCACCCATAAGTTTTTCGTGCCCAGCCTGGTCACGGATTCTCTAATAGGCGACATACCGGAGACCGTCTTCTTCATGTTTCAAATGACTTTTGCAATCATTACGCCGGCATTGATCGTCGGCGGTTTTGCAGAGCGCATGAAATTTTCCGCCATTCTCTGGTTTAGCTCCTTGTGGTTGCTGCTGGTATATGTGCCGATATGTCATTGGATCTGGGGCGGCGGCTGGCTCGCCGACTTGGGCGTCATGGATTTCGCCGGCGGCATTGTGATTCATGTCAATGCCGGCGTTGCAGCTCTAGTATCGGCCTTGGTTCTCGGTAATCGAAGAGGTTTCCCGACTACTGCAATGCCGCCACATAACATGACAATGGTGTTAACCGGCGCAGGCATGCTATGGGTCGGCTGGTTCGGCTTCAATGGCGGCAGTGCGTTGACCGCCGACGGTTCAGCCGGCATGGCGATTCTGGTAACGCACACAGGTGCGGCAGCAGGCTCTGTAACATGGATGTTCATTGAATGGATCAAATTCGGCAAACCCAGCGCATTGGGCATCGTGACCGGCATGGTCGCAGGATTAGGCACCATAACTCCGGCTTCCGGCTTCGTCGGCCCCGCAGGCGCATTGGTGATCGGCGTTACTGCAGGCGCCTTCTGCTTTGTCGCCACTCAGTTCATGAAGCGAAAACTGAAAATCGACGACTCGCTCGACGTATTTCCTGTTCATGGCGTCGGCGGCATCGTCGGATCGCTTTTAACCGGTGTTTTCGCTGCCACCAGTTTAGGCGGATTGGGTTTGGACGAAGGCGTTTCGATCATGGATCAAGTCGGCGTGCAAGCACTGGCGGTCGGCGTCACGATTCTCTGGAGCGGTTTTTTTAGTTATTTAATCTTGAAGGTTCTGGATCTACTGATCGGCTTGAGAGTCACCAAAGACCAAGAAAAACAAGGCCTAGACATCGCAACCCACAAAGAAACCGGTTACCACAATCTAACCTAATCTAATCTTCTCTACCGGAAAGGATGGGCGGTTTCGTCCATCCGCATTATGGCGGTGAGCGGTGAGCGGTGAGCGGTGAGCGGTGAGCGGTGAGCGGTGAGCGGTGAGCGGTGAGCGGTGAGCGGTGAGCGGTGAGCGGTGAGCGGTGAGCGGTGAGCGGTGAGCGGTGAGCGGTGAGCGGTGAGCGGTGAGCGGTGAGCGGTGAGCGGTGAGCGGTGAGCGGTGAGCGGTGAGCGGTGAGCGGTGAGCGGTGAGCGGTGAGCGGTGAGCGGTGAGCGGTGAGCGGTGAGCGGTGAGCGGTGAGCGGTGAGCGGTGAAATGATGCGGCATTTAATCCATTTGTCAAGCGCTAATTTCCTCTTTCCTCTTTCCTCTTTCCTCTTTCCTCTTTCCTCTTTCCTCTTTCCTCTTTCCTCTTTCCTCTTTCCTCTTTCCTCTTTCCTGCTTACTGCTCACTGCTTACTGCTTACTGCTCACTGCTCACTGCTCACTGCTCACTGCTTACTGCTTACTGCTTACTACTTACTACTCACCGCTCTCTGCAAACTAGCCACTACAATTCTCCCCCCAATCCTCTTTTGAGGTATAAAATAACGACAACCACTAAATTTTTCATGGCGACGCGGAGGCCGAATGAATACCGCTGACTTATTCGAACGGATGCACAATGGATTACGACACCTAATCAAACCCGCCGCGATTCTATCGATTTTACTTGCATTGTATGCCCTCGCCGGCTTTTGGATCGTGTCGGCCGTTCTGAAAAATCAACTCCCTAAAATCATCTATCAGGAAACCGGCCGCGAATCCGCCGTAGAGAAACTCGCGATCAATCCATTCACATTGGAAATGGCTATTCAGGGCTTCGACTTAAAAGAAACCGACGGACAAACATTCGCGTCATTCAAAGACCTTTATATCGATATCGCTGGCTTCGATTCAATTACGCATTTTAAGCCTATCATCGAGAAAATTACCTTGATCGAACCCTTCGTCAGATTCGCTAAAGACTCTGAAGGCATATTTAATTTCGCCGATTTGACCGAAGCGGACCCGGAAGCACAACCTATCGAAGAAGATACCGGAATATTTGCGTTCCGACTCCGCGGCCTAGCCGTTTTGGAAGGATCTGTCCTTTGGGACGATCTTCAACAGGCCGAACCGAAAAAAGAAACTTTCGGCTCAATTAACCTATCGCTGAGCGAACTAAATTCGGTCGATTCCGAACCTGCCCCGCTGCAATTTTCTTTTATTTCGGACTCGAGTACTACGCTCGATTGGCAAGGCTCGATCACACTCAAACCCCTTCAATCGCAAGGCTCGATTAAATTGGAAAAAGTCGGATTAACTCGAATCGGACAGCTTTTTTTACAGGAAATTGGCGATATCAAAGTCGACGACGGCGAACTGAATCTTTCGGTCGACTATACGTTGAATACCGAAGAAAACGGTATAACCGCGGCAATCAAACCCATCCGGTTCGGCGCCGATAATCTCAAACTCAAAATCGCAGCAGAACCCGGCCAAAGCTCCAATATCGAGGCTAAATCACTCAAGTTCGATGCTAATTATGAGCTAACGATGTCCAATGACGAGATAACGCTCAAGACTACGACACCGAACCAGCTCAGCGTCGATAATCTCAGCCTAAATATCCCCACGGAACCGGGACAAAGAGCCGATATTAGCGTTAAATCCGTCGAATTAGGCACCGACTTCACTCTGACAACGGCCAATGGCGAATTAAAAGTCAACACCGATACCGCTAAACTGGCACTCGAAACATTCAACCTGAAACCCTCCAAGCCTTCCGCCGACATCCCAGAACTATCGGCGCATAACATGACTTTCGATGCCGTCTATACAGCCGAAAGCAACGAACAAGGTCTCAAACTGAACATAGAGCAAAGCCGATTCGATCTAAACAAACTAAAAATGGCTTTCAAGCCGCATACCGAACTGCTCGAAGCCGAATTGAGCCGTTTAACGATTGCAGCCGATGTAACGATAGCTCCTGACATGGCTGTTCAAATCGAAAAAGGGAAAATAGATCTTAACAAACTCCAATTCGGGGCTAACGGGCAAGATACCGAACTCATCAACATTCCGGCAATAGCAGCTAGCGGCATCAAGGCTGATACCGCTAAACAACGCATCCATATCGCGTCGCTGACATCGAAAGACGCAAAGCTGAAAGCCTGGCTCAACCCGGACGGTCAATTCAACTATCTAGCTCTATTCGGTGACGAAAGCACCGAAAAAACCGATCCGCTACCGACACCCGATAGTAAACCCTGGCAATTCGTGCTCGACTCGTTCACTATCGACGGCTATCAAATAGCGTTTACCGATAAAACTCAAAAAACACCGGTTCCGATCACCTTGTCCGAACTTACCGTCGGCATCGAGCACCTAACGGATCAAATCAATCAAAAATCACCGGTTCGTTTACACACGAACGTCAATGAAACCGGCTCGATCAACATCGAAGGTCGATTAGCCCCTACCCCGCTATCGGCCGACCTCGAACTCAAAGTCGATGCGATCGCGCTAAAAACTTTCCAACCCTACTTGGAAAGTCATGTTCGTTTGGATCTCATAGAAGGCGATTTTTCCGCTCAAGGTCAAGCTTTATTGGCAATCGATGAACAGGACGAGCTGGACTTGAAATTTCGTGGCGATGCTCATATCGACAGGCTGTTAACCCGAGATCAAGTCCAACGCCGGGACTTCGTCAAATGGCGCAAACTTGACCTCGGCAGTATTTCGATCGACCTAGCGGCTAACCGGTTCATTTTTGAAGACATCCGCTTCGACCGGCCTTATATCCGCGTATTGATCAAAAAAGACGGAACGACGAACTTTAGCGATATCGTCATAGCGACCGAAACGCCGGAAACCGAGAAGACAGAAGCCGAACCTGCTAAACCCATTCACTATCATGTCGGACGAATCGAGGTCAGAAGAGGCTTGTCCGACTTCGCCGACTACTCGCTGATACTGCCCTTCGTCACGCAAATGAATAATCTTGACGGCGTCTTGTCCGGCATTTCGTCCGAGCCCGGCGCTACCGCCGAGTTGTCACTGCAAGGCAAGGTTTATAATTTAGCCGATGTCAGCATTGCCGGCAATTATCAAATAGACAGCGGCGATTCAGCGATCGAACTCAACTTCAAGGACATGCCATTGCCGCTGATCACGCCTTACATGGCTCAATTTGCCGGTTATAAAATCGAACGAGGCCAAATGTCGCTGGATCTCAAATACACAATCGACCAAGGCAAACTCAACGCACAAAATAATCTGTTCATCGATCAATTCACGCTCGGCGAAAGAGTCGAAAACCCCGATGCGATATCGCTACCGTTAAATTTAGCGATTGCATTACTGAAAGACTCCAAAGGACAAATCAATCTCGACTTACCCATTACCGGAAGTCTCGACGATCCGGAATTCAGCGTCAGCTCGTTGGTGATGAGAGCGCTCGGCAACCTAATAAGAAATATCGCCACCTCGCCTTTCAGAGCCATCGCATCGATGTTCGACGCGGAACAGGATTTAAGCGCCATCACTTTCGAACCGGGCAGCACCAAAATCACAGAGGCCGAAAAAGCCAAGCTCGACGCATTGGCTAAGGCATTGAAAGACAGACTGGCCCTCAGATTGGAAATCAAAGGCGCCGCTTTCGAGGCTTTGGACTGGCCGGCGTTGCGCTCGGAAGCGCTGAATGATCAACTGAAATCGATGAGAGCAAAAGAACTCAGAGCGGAAGGTAGAAGAATTCGCGCGGAATATGTCACGCTATCCGAAGATGAAGAGCAGCGTTTGCTGGCGCAACTCTTCATCGAAAAATTTCCGATGTTGGCCGACTACACATTCTTCGGCAGACCGAGATTGAAAAACCCTGAACAAGGCGACTTTTATGAGATCGCTCGGAAAACGCTCGAGGCGGCCTTGGAGCCCGATCAACAACGACTAAACGACTTAGCAGTACGCCGAGCCGGAGCAATACAAAATTACCTGATCGCCGAAGGCGGCATCCCCGGAAACCGAATATTCCTGCTCGCGACAGAACTGAATCCGGTTAGGAAAGAGCCGGGCATCTCGGCGACCTTGAGTCTGGGCACGCGGTAAACGAACGAAAAACAACCCGTTCCGCAGAGGAAACGTTTCAAGTGTAGCCGAAGCAAGTCGAAACGTTGGGAACGGGTTAAATAATCCGTCCCGCAGGCATAGGTATCTACACAAGTTTTCAGCTTTATAAAACAATTAGTTAAGTTAATTTTTCTGTAATCTAGGATAAAAAAGTAGCCTAAAAACTCCAATTTTTAGTCCCTATCTTCATAAAAAACCAGAAGAAACTTTATAACAGCATGATTTTAAAAGATAAAGATGTGTAGATACTTATGTCCCGCAGGAGGGAAAAACCGCGTCATTCCGCCAGTGCCGTAGGGTGCGCATCGCGCACCTTTCCACGGCGCCTAACCGACAAGAGGTCCCGACCCAGGTGCGCGATGCGCACCCTACGCTTGGCACTTAATAGCCTATGAACACCAACAATTTCAAAAATATACCTTTCGCACTTCAAATTTCGGTAGTGTCTTAGGAGGCGCCGGGGTGCTCGCATGGAGCTGGCATAGAGCCTACACGGATGTATTTACCCAGCACCTAAATAAGCCATGATTTTGAATCATTGCCAAAAACCTATGGAATTTAGGCACTGGATCTAGGTACTAGGTTCACGGCGTCCTTTGACGGGCACCCCGATGCCTAATTTTGATCTACGAGGGGTATATTTCAATTCAAAAAGCGGGAATACAGCAATTCGCTAAAAATGGCTTTTTTCGACAGCCCGCTTTGCTACCTATCGCCCCCTACATCTCCTCTCATCTTCGCCAGTAACGATCTCAACTCGGCTTTATTTTTTTTCACGGTATTGCGTCTATATTCGGCGATTCGGATTGACCAATCATCGTCCTCTTGTATATAAACCGGCGCGAGCCGATCCAAGAGCAATAAATCGTATATATTGACCCACTCGCCTTCCACCTTGAGCGCCAGATTCGGATTGAAAATATAGTGGCCGGTCCTGACCCGGTAAAACAATTTTCGATTGTATTTGTCGTCCCGGTTGATCTCGTTCTTCGACAAAATGCTGCTCAAATAAGCGCGCTTCTTTCGCCGATCGGGCAAGATAGCGCTTGGAATGTGTTGTATCGCATTGAGTATATCCTGCGTCGCGAAGCCGTCGAGCCGATATTGCATTTTATTGGTCATGACCCGGTAAAACAGCGCGATCATCAGATTCAACAGAAAAAACTCCATCAAATGCTGATCCAGCTTGATCAGGCGTCCGTCGACCTGAATGCTCATACTGGAAGGCTCCAATTGTTCGTAGATCTCGACCAATTTCTTTTTGGCATAAGAATCGTCACGCTCGCTCTGGCCCAAAGCGATTTGAAAGGCATTCAGGCCGTTGCCATCGACCTTTTCGGTATCGGCGCCCAATTGGCACAGCGCCTTGACCGCCTCGACATTTCCGGTCCATGCGGAAACCATCAGCGGCGTTTGGTTGAAAACATTGCGAAAATTGGGGCCGTACAAATCTACCTGCTTCAACACCGCATCGGGTTTCTTGAAGGTATAGGCCATGTAATGATTTTGTTGCAGCATCTGCAGGCCCTTTTCCACATTATGCGCGGGTCTGAAATCGCCTTTGATCAATTGGTTGATCAGGTTACGATCTTCATAAACCAAGGCGTATTCGAAAAGCGCCATTTTGGCTTTCTTATTGTTGTCGACGAGCGCTTGTTGCTTCAGGTTTTCCAGATTTTCACCGGCAATCACCTGCCAATTCGGCGTTTTTTGCTTCAGAATCTCGCTACGTATGCGATCCGCCTGCTCCTGCTTGCCTTGCAATTCGAGTTTATGCGCTTCTTGCCGCCAATCGTCGAGACTCGAATTTTGATTTGCTAACTCCAACGAATCCCTGGCATCGCGCAGCCCCACTAAGTCGAGCAAAGGCTGTTTCGGATTACTTTCTATCCAATACAGATTCTTGATCGCCCGGGTCAGCGCGACATACAAGGCGTTGATATAAAACTTGTAGACTTCCAGAGACTTGTCGGTTTTGTCCTTACCTCGCGCATATTTGAGCTCCAATTCCAAATCGGCCTGACTGACGCCCTTGCTGATTTCGCGGTAGCGCGACTCCTCCTGGCTCAAGAAGTTGTAGAGAATGATGTTTTCATATTCCAGTCCTTTGGCTTCTTGAATCGTGAACACCAGCGGCGTGCTGAAATGTTCGCGGGCCATCGGTTTTTGTTCGGCGGTCATTACGATCACGGCGAACAGCGTCGAAGCCTTGGTTTTTTTATCCAATTCCTGTTTGATTTTGTCGTTATCTTGTAAAAACAGCACTTCGCCCTGGGTATGTCCGTTGCTTTCGACCAAGTAATGGCTTTCTTTGTCGATCGACCCGAAGCGGCGGTTTTTGATCTTCAAAATCCGGTTCGCGATATCGGTGACTTGCGGCGAATTGCGGTAGTTGGTATTGAGAATTCGGATCAGGTCTTCGGAACCCTGCAAGTCTTCTTGCTTGTAAAACAGAGTCTTGACCTTGGACCAGGAAAAGAAATTCGGATGCACGATCTGGTTGGAATCGCCGCACAAGATAAAATCCTGCGTCTGCCGCAACGACTTCATGATCAGATAGAGCTGGATATTGGTCAGGTCCTGAACCTCGTCGACGACGACGAAATCGTAACGCGGCTCGCTGATCTTCAGATAATCGTGACTGACGACATTGCTGTCGTAAAGCCGATTTTCGCGTAAAAATTCCAGATATTTCTCGAAGATGCCGTAAACCGCTTCGCGCTCCTCGGCCAGAAAAATCGATTCCTTGACCCCCAACGCCAGATAATCCTCGCGGCTAAGCCAGCTTTTATCGGTGGCCGGCCCCGTGATGACGCCTCGAAATTCCTCGAACAGCTTATGCGCATCTTTGAATTGGCCGCCTTGCCGATGACGGCCGAACCATTGTTGGAAATGTTGAAACGTAACCGGCTTACCTTCCGGCACCTTGATGCTTTCGAGAAATTCCTGAAACGACAGAAAATCGACCTGTTGATCGTCATTCCGGTAATGATGCGAGTAATAAAGATCGCGGGAATTTTTGACCAAATAGGCCGATTGCGTAACATAAAGGACATCGCCGACCGCCTGCTTCATCTTTTCCAGCGTCAATGCGGTTTTGCCGCTACCGGCCGAGCCGATCACGATCAGCGGCGGATTCAGTGCATAAATCGATTGCTGGCTATCGTCGAAGGAAATAATTTTATCAAGCAGATTAAAGGACTGATGCCCCGTATTCAGATAAACCAAGTCTTGCCCGACGTTTTCGTCAGGGGCGTTCAGCACCGGAATTTTATCTTCGTCGACCGTTGCTCCATGACGTAAAAACCGCGAATCTTCATAGGCATGGCCCTTGATCAATTCCAACATCAACGCATAGGCTTGGCCTTGATGGCGATAAATCGAAAACAGCAGCCGATCGCTACGATTGAGACGAGCGCGAAACAAATTATCGCCGACCTTTTTGACGTCGGCCGACTTGAAATCGCCGGCTTCGAGATAGTTTTTCAACTTGGTAAAGCCGGGTATCTTTTTCGGATTCAGTTCGTTATAAAGCAAGACTTGCATGATGCGCCATTTTGATAAGAAAAGTTTTTGATGTAAGTTTCGATCGCTATCCGAGAATACGCGTAGCTTTCACTATAACAATCGATGCCAACAAAACTAAGTTTTGCCGGGTACGGCGAAGCACGACAATTGTGCTTGATGCTTGTTTTCGTGCCTTTCTCGGATATTGTAACGTATTTGTGTTTAACTCTAAGACTACGACAAGCCCCTTGACAGGACGTGATTTGCAACCTATACGCATCAAGCTATAAAAAGCATTTTGTCCATGAAAATATCTAATTAGCTATACTTTGCAAGTTACTTACCCAATGCATGATTCAAGATATTTATGTAACCGAATGATTATTTTCGTGTATTTCGTAATTTTCGTGGACTGACTGCCTAATTTAGGATCAAGCCAAATGCAGACCCCCGCTGCTAAATCGCTACCGACCGCTTCCGGTGAGTTTAAACAGCGTAGCCCGGATGGAGCGCAGCGCAATCAGAGCTACGTGCTACAAAGCTCATAGTTCCGGAACGTTATCTGTCACGAAATCCTAAGTAAAGATTTGGCGCCGAATAAATGCCTAGAACTCTACGCATTTTTATTGCCTCGCATCAAAATGATATCATTCCGCAACAAACTTCATTATCGGAAAAAATCATGCAAGCACTGACAGACCGAGAGCTTTATCAAGCCCTCGAATACGCCAAAAGCATCGACGAAACAACCGGCAGAAAAATCATGGCCGACTTCCAAAACGACCAGACGATGCTCGCGCAGATGCTGTTCGGTATTTTTCCCGGCATCATTGCCGAGCAGAACCAAGACATGGCGCATTTGTTCATGGATTTGTGCTTCGACTTGCTCTGCGTATTTCAAAAAGCCTTCGGCCCCCTGCCCGCACAAAACGAACTTGATATCGATTGGCTTCAAAAACAAGCGATGCTACTCGATACCGAATTGCAAGCCGTGAAGAAAAATCAAGACATGGACGATAAAATCCGGAACTCGTTGCAAGAAAGAATGATTTCAAGAACACACGATGAAACCCCGCAATCCGGACTCATTGCATTTATGAACGCAGCGGTCGATGATTATGCCTCGGAAAATCCAAGCCGGGTGCCTGCCACACAAATCACGCAAGAGCTGATTTTGGTTGCAATCCGCCTATTCAATAACCTCTACACGCATTCGCGGAAATCCTGATATGTCGGATATTATGAAATTAACGGTAGGCGAACGATTCGATCACAATTTGCCCGACGAAGGCATGAGCGTAATTCTGGTCAACGGAACCCCAATGCTGACCTTTAATTTTTCGCTGAATCGGCAACAAATCGATGCCTTTTTGAATGGCTCGTGTTCATTCGGCCTGTTTACCGAGAACGATGCGCTATTTTTTTTGTTTAAGATCGATAATTTTCTGGAATGGTCGGACCTAGCCTTCACGATTCATTTAGCCGGCGATGAAACTGTCGCAACCGGTCCCGGCTATCTGCCGTTCAATCTGGTATTGATCGATTCGGCCACGAGTATCATAAAAGGCTTGCGCGTCGTGACCACAACGCCGGAATTCGGCGCCATACTGGCTGACATCACCGAACAGCAGGCCAAGCAACCATTCGATACGATTGCATACTACAAAACGATCGGAGACATTTACGAAAAATACCCGTCGGCCAGCGACATGTTGATAAAAGCGCTAATCGTCGAGGAAGGCGGGATTACATTACCGAAACACTAAAACTTAACCGAATACCGGACAGATCTCGTCTTTTATCGTTTGGATTGTGAGAATACTGCAATTTAGTTAAAGAGACTCCGTCATTCCGCCATGGATGGCAGCCTCTTGAAGCACATTCGAGCCCGAATGCCGGCATTACTTATTCTGTGACGGTTTAACTTAATGGCAGTAGATTAAGAGAGGGGGAGCCATCCATGGCATCGAATCTTACTATGTGGCTCCTTCACATTATCCTTCGAGTCAATGCAAACCGGCTATCCTGCCGATTTGTCCGGCCATCCCGGCCGGAAACGGTCAACTTTTTCCTTAATTTGCCGCAAATGGATGCGTAGCAGTCGCTTTCCCGGTAACAACTTCCTGAGCTGTTGGAGAACCGGCAACGGCACGCTCGATAGCTTCTTTAGTCGCTTCGTAGTTGTATTGTTGAATTTTGGCGTCGTCTTCAGCCATCCAGTGGATGAAAACACCTACCGAAATAAACAGATTGTCGGCTTCGTCGGCAGGGATAATGCCGCTTTCGACCGAATCGGCAACCGCCATCGCCACGCCGCGCTGAGCGGGTCCGAACATTTGGACGGCTTGCTTGGAACCTTTGATCGTGACCTTATTAAACATTACGGTCGCAGGTTTTACCATCAAGTTAGGGGCAACAACAGCCAGCAAGCTGGAGAAACCGTCTTTGTTGTTGGTCAGGCAATTTGCGAAAGCGGTTTCGGCAGCCGAACCGCGTGGGCCGATAATCAGATCGATGTGTGCGACTTCGTTGCCGTCGCCTACCAATGATTCGCCTACGCGTAAATTACTGATTTTTGCCATGCTTGTTGACTCCTTAAAAATAAAGATGAACAGAGTTTGAAAATTAAACTGAAACCTAATACGGCACATTCCGCTTAAGTCGTGAGGCATTGTAATGCCGATTCCTTTCAGAGACCTTTCATGGAATTTTCAGAGACAATCAACCTAAACTTCAGCCAACATTTGCTCGGTCATCGCTTCGGCCCGGCTCAAGTAACCCGAACCGAATAAATTAAGATGATTCAAAATATGATAAAGATTATAAAAAGTCTTTCGAACCCTATAACCCGGGTCTTCCGGCAAGACCTCGTGATAAGCCGCATAAAAATCCCGGCTAAAGCCGCCGAAAAGCTCGGTCATCGCCAAGTCTGCTTCGCTGTCCCCATAATAACAGGCAGGATCGAAAATTACCGGCGCCCCGCCGGCTGCAACAGCGGCATTGCCGCCCCATAAATCGCCATGTAACAAAGATGGCCTAGGTCGGTAATTGTCGAACAAGGCATCCATATCCGCCAATAACCGCTCGCCTTGGCTTTGCAACCGGCCTCGATAACCGTTTTGCGCAGCCAGTCGTAACTGAAAGCCCAATCGCTGCTCGCGCCAGAAACCCGGCCAATCGTTGTAACGGCCGTTCGGTTGCGGCGTGCTGCCGATGGTATTGTCTCGATGCCATCCGAAATAAGGCTGCTCAGCACTATGCAGCAACGCCAACTGCTGCCCTAATTGGCGCTCGGAACGAGAATTCGAAGAAGCGAACTCGATATGCTCTAAAACCAGAAACGACCGCTGATCGGTTTGCCCGCACACAACCGGTTCGGGCACCCTTATCGTCCGAGTGCCGGCTATTTCTTTTAAGCCTTCGGCTTCGGCCTCGAACATATCGACCGAAGCCGGACGGTTCAGTTTTACGAAATAAGTTCGTTCGTCATCACGCAACCGATAAGCTTCATTGATATCGCCGCCGCCGACCGGACGGGCTTCCGTTACCGAAAAAGGCCGCCCAGTCGCCTGTTCGATTTGCTCGGCGATTGCTTGCCAATTCATCGTCATTGTCGCACCTCCGGTTTAATGAATCGCGAAAGTTTAAAAATAGAACTGCTTGCCTTGGCAGCCAAGGTATGGATTCCCACGGAACCCTTTATTCCACCGGGGATGGCAAGCTTTTAAAACACGAGTTATTTAACCAATTCTACGGCGTCAAAAGTTTGATCCTAAAAAGAGCAGTTGGCATGTGTTGTAGACCGTTCGTGCTGAGTAAAGTCGAAGCATGAAGGGTCTACAACACGTTCACCGGCCTGGTGAAGCCTCAAACTACTCTTTTTAGGTTGATAGACAGTTAATGTAAGATGGGTAGAGCGGAGCGAAACCCATCATGGAACATCATGAGAGCCATTGTAACAAATCGCGGGTTTGGTTAATGGTGGCGTTATCACAACCGTACCTGCACTCAAACAAAGCGATGGGTTTCCGCTTCGCTACTACCCATCCTACGGCACTTCCGGCAACGGGGGGCTGGTGGTTATCCTCCAGCCTACCCACTAGCGGAAGCGGTTTGGCGATTTTTTGCTCGGTGCATATAAATTACAAACCCCGCTCTCCCAAGAAAAAAGAAAATAAAATAGAGGAGCTTACGCGCATAACGCCGGATTCATGAGTCAACTTTCAAACGACAACTGATTACCAAACACATTGCACCAATCCAAATCGAATTGCGCGACCGCGGGATTCACCGCCGGATGCCCCAGCATTTGTTCGGCAATCTCGATCGGCAGAGTAATAGCGCTCACTCCCGCACTCAACACATCGAGTACTTGCCGAGTGTTCTTGAAACTGGCCGGCAACAATTTACACGGCAATTTTTGGCGATCGAGCAAATTTTGTAAATCGGCAACCACTTGCGGCCCATTTTCGCCCATCGCATCGATTCTATTGACATAGGGCGCCAGATAATCGGCTCCGCACAAGGCCGCTAAAAAGCCTTGCTGAACGCTATAGATTGCCGTGGCCAGAACCGCTATCTCATCGGCTTTGATTTTTTTGATTGCCGCTAAACCGGTTTCATTGGCCGGCACTTTCACGACAATATCGTACGGCAAATCCTGTAGGCGTTTCGCTTCCTCGACCATGCCGTCGACGGTCGAACTGACGACCTGGACATGATAGCGAGCTTCGGGACCGATCAATTCGGCCAAATTCAATAATAATTGATTCAAACCGACCCCGGACTTGGCCAGGATGGATGGATTAGTCGTCACGCCTTTGACCGGCAAGCAGTCATGAAAGCGGGCGATTTGCGCGATATCGGCGCTATCGAGATAGAGTTCGAACATAAATTTAAAAATCGGTTTGAAAAAATGACTGCTCGGCAGTCGTTATACCTTTCGCACTTCTAATTTCGGCGATACTTAAGGAAATGCCAGGGATGGCAAGCTTTTGAATAGACTCTGCGGGACGAGGTTGCAAACTCATGCGCATCAAGCTTAAAACGTCCAACCCGCATCACGCTCTTTCCCAAGCTCCAGTTTGGAAAAGACACTCTGGAAGCTCCAGCTTCCTATGACCAACACAACCTCCGCACATTCTCAATCAACCCCGACTCGCTCGTTCAATCTTCCTGGGTTGACAGGAAGCTAAAGCTTCCTAAACAGATTGCCCAAGCTGGAGCTTGAGTAACAGCATATTTTAGTCTTTGTGACCTCGATATGCCTTTAGGAATATGCACAAAGTAACTTATACAAGTAGTAGGCTTTATGGCGGTTTGGTGACTCGCTTGACAGGACTCCGTGAATACGTCCCTGTAGGCTTGACGGCGGCTATCCCTGCCGCCGGCACCTGTCAATCGAGCCCCTCCCCCAACAGTTGTCTAAGTTATTTCATGCTCGTTCCTTAGTGTAACGGTAACTTGGTATTCTCGGCTTATGTCGAAGCCCTCGAAACGCCCTAAATTCAATCTAGAGGCAATTTTAATTGCCCAAGCGAATGAATTCACTCTCACAAGAATATTAATTAAATCAGTAAGTTAATTTTAACAAAATCCTTAGCTTAATCCGTATGGATTGCAAATCCCGTATTGCTAAGGAGTATTCAGCTACATGCCACGGCGAAAAGAATTAGATTGTTGAGTCTCTAGTCTTTTCTTCATTTCCTTCATGGTGAATAAATTTTTTATGATTTCTCGGTGGAAACGACGGAACTCAAACCGCTCAATTTTTCATCAAGCCCAAAATCACCGCGATGTGCGCCAGTTCCGCCAGCGTCGAAACTTTGAGCTTATTTCTAATTTGCGTGCCGTAATTGGCGACCGTTTTGTAGCCCAAACAAAGCTCTTCGGCAACTTTGTGTACCGTCATGCCTTTCGCAAGTAAACGGAATACATCGAATTCCCGGGCCGAAAACGCCTCTATAATTGCATGGTAATCCATCACATCCGACTTTCCGGTTTGATCCTTGAGCAGCCCATCTTCGATGTAAATTTCGCCATTGGCGATATGCTCTATTGCCATCGCAAGATTGGCCGCCGCGCTGTTTTTACTGATATAGCCTTTGGCTCCGGCCGCAATGGCACGATTAACGTAGACCTGTTCATCGTGCACGCTAAACACCAAAATCTTAGCCTTACTGTCGCGCTGACAAATACGCCGTATCGTCTCCAGCCCGCCTAAGCCCGGCATCGATAGATCCATCACGGCGACATCGACAGCATGTTCCTGCATCAATTGAATCGCCTGCTCCCCTCGATCGGCCTCGGCAACAATTTCAATCATATCATGCGTCCCGAGCAACATTCGAAACCCCGCACGCACAACCGCATGATCATCGACTAAAATAATTTTGATTTTGATTTTGCTTTTCATAGGATAGGTATCGTTGCGCTAACTGCCATGCCCTGACCGGGTTGCGAGCGGACGGTCAGCTCGCCGTCGAGCGACTTAATCCTTTCTTGAATGCCTCTGAGCCCGAATCCCGACGATATCCGATTGATATCGCAACCGCGCCCGTCATCGGCCACCTCTAGATGCAAACAATCACGATTTTCGCCTAAAATTTCCAGCACTATTTTAACGTGTTTGGCCTCGGCGTGGCGGATTGTGTTGGTCAAACATTCCTGAATGACACGAAATATTTGTATCGCAACATTTTGATCAAGCGAATCCAACTCGTCCGGACACTCGATCGTCAAATTCAGCCAAGGGTTTCTTTCCGACCAATGATTGACCATATCTTCGAGCGTGGCTTTCAAGCCTAATTCGGTCAAAATCAATGGATGCAATTGATGCATCATCGAGCGTACGATAGCCATTAAATGATCGCAGATATGGCTTATCGACTCTGTAATTTGACGGGTATCGGCTTTTTCATGCGCAGCAGTGACCGCCATGACCTTGATTGCCGTCAACGATTGACCCAATTCGTCATGTAATTCCTGCGATAAACGCCGGCGCTCCTCTTCCTGAATTTTCAACGAATGCTTGGTTAAGGCACGATTTTCCTCACGAGTCTTATCGAGCACGCCGGCCATATGATTAATCGCCCCGGCGATACTATCGTATTCCTGAATCGAAAACCTCGGCAACACATCCCGATATTGTCCGTTTTCGATACGCCTGAGACCGTCGACAATCGTATCGATAAATCGCAGAGTTTTATGCAACGTTTGGTGTACCGCCAAAAAAATCAATATAATCAATAAGCACAGCGTAATAAAAAAAGCGACCGTTTCATGCCAAACCTCGACAGTCTCATCCATCGGATTCGGCTGAATAATTAACATCAATGCCTTGCCGTCGGCCATCACGATCGGATAGTGCGTTTCGGCATAATCTGCGGTAACCAAACTTACAAACCAACCCGGAGGCATGTCGGGCTGGTCTTCACTTTGCAGCGAACGGGTCACTTGAATCGTTTCACCGGTCGGTTGCTGGACGCGAATATCCAAATGGCGTGTTTCTCGTAAGGCGCTAAGCCAATAAATCCAATCCGACTCCTTCATGGTTGCGGAGGCCGGTTTCGAAAATCCGAATTTAACCAATTGCAATGCCAGGTTTAGAGAAGAGCCGACCTCTTCAGTGACCGCCTCCCGAGCCCGCCAAATCGCGATCGAACCGCCTAGTATCAATATACAGACGAATAAAAACAAAATTCTGACAATTAGTTGGAAACGTAAGCTCATCTTGGCCGAAACTGGGTTAAAACATATCATTATCAAGTCGTATAACCCGCTACACTATAGGAAAAATTCATTTTTTCAGTATACCTTTCGCACTTCAAATTTCGGCAGCGCCTGAGGAGGGGACCGGCATAGCACCTACAGGGATGTATTCACCCAGCACCTAAATTCCATAGCCCACTGGCTATGGTTAACTATTTCGGGTAATTTAGGTGCTGGGTTTACGGCGTCCTTTGACGGGCACCCCAAGGCCGAATTTTCATCTACGATGGGTATAACTCCAATTGCGCGGAGCGCGTCATTATGCCCGACTTTTCATTAAACACCACCTGGCTTATTCCGTCGCCAATCGAAACGGTCTGGTTCTACCTGATTCGCCCCGAAACCTGGCCGGATTGGTGGAGATATGTCGATTCGGTTGAAAACATCTCGTCCGGCGCATCGAAGATTCCCAATAATAAACGGCGTATTTATTGGAAAACACGTCTGCCCTACCGATTAGTCATTGAATTGACCGTTACGCGCGCCATTGAGCATCGCTACCTCGCGGTGAAGGTTCAAGGCGACTTAGTCGGCTCGGGACATTGCCGAGTTTCGGGCAATGCCGAATCGACACGGCTCGAATTCGATTGGCACGTCGCAACCTGCAAACCGTGGATGAACCGCTTTGCCTTTCTTTGCCGGCCGATATTCGAATGGAACCATGCACAAGTCATGAAGGAAGGCGAACGTGGATTAGTCTATTTAACGACACTTAAAAATTCATCGATAACGTGAAATAATAAGGAACGACCAATTCCATTGTAATTGTTCAGTCCCTTCGTAAGTATTCAGTCCACCCTCTTTGAAAAAGAGGGTGCTAGGGGAGATTATTTATACCTTTCGCACTTCAAATTTCGGCAATGCCAGAAGAGGCGCCGGGGTGTTCGATCCCACACCTAACGCTAGGAGAGGGATCAGCAGGGTCTGAATACTTACATCCCACTCACACACCGGAAATCCATCACAAAATGGCTCAATACATATATTCAATGAACCGGGTAGGCAAAATTGTCCCGCCCAAAAAATTTATCCTAAAGGATATTTCGCTATCTTTCTTCCCCGGCGCCAAAATCGGGGTACTGGGCTTAAACGGTTCGGGCAAATCGACGCTATTACGCATCATGGCCGGAATCGACAAAGATATCGAAGGCGAAGCGATCCCGCAAAAAGGCATTCATATCGGTTACTTACCGCAAGAACCGCAACTCGACCCTAACAAAACCGTGCGCGGCAACGTCGAAGAAGCCGTAGCGGAAATCAAAGCGATACTGACCCGGTTCGACGAAGTCAGCAACGCCTTCGCCGACCCCGACGCCGACTTCGACGCGCTACTCGCCGAACAAGCCGAACTCCAAGACAAAATCGAAGCAGCCGGCGCCTGGGAGCTAGACCGTAAGCTGGAAATCGCTGCCGATGCGCTACGCCTGCCGGATTGGGACGCGGATGTCACGAAACTATCGGGCGGTGAAAAACGCCGCGTCGCATTATGCCGACTCTTACTATCCAACCCCGACATGCTGCTGCTCGACGAACCGACCAACCACTTGGATGCCGAATCGGTCGCATGGCTCGAACGCTTTCTGCACGATTACTCCGGCACCGTCGTCGCGGTCACGCATGACCGTTACTTCCTTGACAACGTCGCCGGTTGGATTCTGGAACTGGACCGCGGACAAGGCATCCCTTGGGAAGGAAATTATTCGAGCTGGCTCGAACAAAAAGAAAAACGCCTGGAACTGGAAGAACGCCAGGAAACGTCCCGAATGAAATCGATGAAGGCGGAATTGGAATGGGTACGTTCCAACCCGAAAGGCCGCCATGCGAAAAGCAAGGCTCGCTTGGCGCGCTTTGAAGAACTGTCTTCGCAAGAAGCGCAAAAACGTAACGAAACCCAAGAAATTTATATTCCGCCCGGCCCTCGCCTCGGCGATATCGTGATTCATGCCGACAACATCAACAAGGGCTTCGACGATAGATTACTGATCAACGACTTGAGCTTCAAACTACCGCCGGGAGGCATCGTCGGAATCATCGGACCGAACGGCGCCGGTAAGACAACATTATTCCGCATGATGGCCGGATTTGAAAAGCCCGACTCCGGCACCGTGACAATCGGTCAAACCGTACAACTGGCCTATGTCGATCAAATGCGCGACAACCTAGACCCGAACAAAACGGTTTGGGAAGAAATTTCGGACGGTCTCGACATCATCACGGTCGGTAAATACGAAACGCCATCGCGCGCCTATGTCGGCCGCTTCAACTTCAAAGGCGGCGACCAGCAAAAACGCATCGGCGATTTGTCCGGCGGCGAACGTAACCGCGTGCACCTAGCCAAGTTATTGAAAAGCGGCGGCAACGTCTTGCTGCTCGACGAACCGACTAACGATCTCGACGTCGAAACCCTGCGGGCTCTTGAAGAAGCGCTCCTGACCTTCCCCGGCTGCGCGGTGGTCATTTCGCATGACCGGTGGTTCCTAGACCGGATCGCGACGCACATGCTGGCCTTCGAAGGCGACAGCCAAGTAGTCTGGTTCGAAGGCAATTACGCCGATTACGAAGCCGACCGCCATCGCCGTTTAGGCACCGATGCCGACAATCCGCACCGGATAAAATATAAAAAATTGACTTAATTGACTCGATGAAAATAGAAGCGTAGGTCGAGTTAGGATTAGCGTAACCCGACATTTTGCCCATCGATTGTCGGGTTACGGCCTCGCCTAACCCGACCTGCCGGGTTAAAGCATTACAGCTTGCGTTGAAATGATAATATTAGCCGGCAAGAATCACATCGAATTGCTTCATGTACGCAGCAAGCTCTTTGCGATAGATCTCTCGTACCGGCAGGCATAAATCGCCAGGCTTCAAGCCGCGCTCCTGCAGCGACTCAACTTCGGCTCGGATATCGTGAATATCGTAAATTTCTAACGCACCGAACACAGCCGAAGTATCCTTCATGCCGAAACGCTCCGGTTGCTGTCCGTTCTTCAGTTGAAATACGCCGTCGTCCAGCAACAACAAACTAACCGCTTGATCGAATGCCGCGATCGTCAATACGCTATCCAATGTTTCCTGCATCGAAACTCCATTGAAAGGAGGTTTACGCAAAACAAACAGAAATTTCTTATGCATAAACTACCCGAATACGATGCAACGGTCCGCTTGTAGAGTTGCTTCGACCCATTGCCCTAAACCGGAAATCCGAAAACCGTCGGCTAAATCGTCATCCTGTTTGCCGACTCGACTAGCCTCGTCGGCATGAAGCAATCCACGCCTTTGCGCAGCGGAAATGCAAACTACCAGATCGATTGCATATTGTTTTGCCAAAGCACTCCACAGTTTCGGAAAATTAAGTTCATCATCGGGAGGCATCGCATAATTGAAAGCATGATAAATTCCTTCATGATAAAAGAATATGCGAAATACCGAGTGCCCTTCGTCCAATACTGAGCAAACAAACCGGTAAGCATGATAAGCACTGCTTGACTCCGTCGGGCTACTGTTGATTTGAATGGCGAATTTCATATCTTGTCTTAAAACAAATCCTAAGGATTTCGCGAAAAATAACGTACTGGGTTTATGAGCCTTGCCGAGGATACGGTTACTCTTGGCAGGGCGGGGCTTGCAGTCCTGTCCTAAACGTTTCGAAAGTAGCCAAGGCCAATCAAAACGTTTAGACCGGGTTATACCTTTCGCACTTGAAATTTCAGCATTGCCTGAGGAGCCGCCGGGGTGCCCGACCCCTCACCTAACGCTAGGTGATGGATCTACATGGATGTATTCACCTAGCACCTAATCCCATAGCCCATTGGCTATGGGATTTAGGTGCTGGGTTCACGGCGTCCTTTGACGGACACCCGGTGCCGAATTTTGATCTACGATGGGTATAATAAATAACCCTCCCCGTCCAGGTTTTGCCGATAGCGCTGTCTTTTTTGCGAAAGCGAGTAAAACGCTGCCTGATGTCCATTACCTGTTATGCCAATCGATCGCCTTGATCGCCTCAATGGTATTTTCGACCTCGGGTAACAAATCATCCTTACATAACTCAAAGGCCTCCCCAATGCCAAACTGTATGATCGGCAACAACATGGCAGAAGGAACGTCTAAACCGTAACCTTCCATCAAGCGCGGAGCAATTTCAGCCAACAACCCCGCTAATTCCGTTTGAGCCTTACGATTGCTGTATTGCATTATCATGCCGTACCTGATTGCCAATCTTCGAAATTTAGCCTCCTCGGCAATGATAATCGAAGCCGCCTCATCATGCGTAAATCCAAAAGAATCAGCAAAATTTTCGGCATAAGCCTTGACCAACAAATTCGGAAACCCTCTATTCCGGCTAATAGCGGCTACAATCATCCGAGCTCCGATCGCACGATCGTATTGACGAATCAATAAATCGGCGGCGAATTCCACAAAAACATGCGAAACCTCAAGCAACATGTCATCGGCAATCCCGCCCCCCAAAAGCGCCAACCTGGACGCCAAGACTTCACTTAACTGAAGCGCCTTAGCGATAACATAGCGTTCCGGATCGTTATAAGGATTGCCATGAGCATAAACATCGGCACCATTTACATTGTTATGAGCCACAAAACCCAACGCAACGGCTTTTTCGCGTTTCGTTTCGGCTAGGTCGAGCACCGGCAAAACCGTATCAAGCCCTTGTTCGGTCAATCCGTGAGTGACATGATAAAGATGTAGCATCTGCTCTATGGGTGTGTCATACATTAAATTGAAAACATCCCCCGCCATCTGACCATACACGACATTGGCCCCCAGCATACCCTTTTCACCCATCCTTTTGCCTATATAGGCATGTATGGCCGGCCCCCACGCATAAACGGGCGTGGTGAAGCCTATCAAAGCGAAAAGCATCCCAATAATTGATGTAAGGCGTTTCATAATAAAAGGCAAAACATGGAGTTATATAGGCTATTTAAATGTCGATTGAAATTGTATTCATAGCTCCCGCGTCGCACTAAACTTGATATCCGGCCAACGCTCCTCGGTCAATTGCAGATTGACGCGACTGCTGGCAACGTAAACCAAGAAACCGCCGCCGTCTTCGGCGAGGTTCTCGAAGGCTTTTTTCTTGAATTCCTCGAGTTTTGCCGGCTTATCAGAACTGACCCAGCGCACCGTTGCGATCGGCGCGTTGTCGTAGACGCATTCGACATTGTATTCGGTCTTCAGCCGGTGCGCGGTCACATCGAACTGCAGCACGCCGACCGCACCGAGAATCAAATCGTTGTTCTTGAGCGGTTTGAACAACTGCGTCGCGCCCTCTTCGGTCAATTGCACCAGACCTTTTTGCAGCGCCTTTGCACGTAGCGGGTCTTTCAGCACGACGCGCCTGAAAAGCTCCGGTGCGAAATACGGAATACCGCCGTATTTGAGCGTTTCACCCTGCGTAAACGTATCGCCGACCTGTATCGTGCCGTGATTGTGAAGGCCGATGATATCACCCGGATAGGCTTCTTCGACGTTTTTGCGACTGTCGGCCTGGAAGGTCAGCGCATTGGCGACCTGGACATTTTTACCGGCACGGACATGGTAGATCTTCATGCCTTTGTCGAACTTGCCGGAACAAACGCGTAAAAACGCTATGCGGTCGCGGTGCGCGGGGTCCATGTTAGCTTGAACCTTGAAAACGAAACCGGTGAACTTATCCTCGTCGGGACGCACTTCCCGTTGCTCGGTCTCTCGCGGCAAGGGTGCCGGCGCATACTCGGCGAACGCGTCGAGCAATTCGAGAATACCGAAGTTGTTGATCGCCGAACCGAAAAAAACCGGCGTCTGCTCGCCCTTCAAATATTTATCCATATCGAATGCATGACTCGCGCCTTTCACTAATTCGATTTCCTCGCGCAATTCGTCGGCCTGATCTTTCAGCAGCTCATCCAAGTGGTAATTATTGAGCCCTTTGATCACTTCGGCCTGAGCGATCTTGCCGGCGTGCTGCGGACTGAACAAATGAATTTCGTCCTTGTACAGATGGTAAACTCCTTTGAAACGTTTGCCCATGCCGATCGGCCAAGTCATCGGCGCGCACTCGATTTGCAAGACGCTTTCGACTTCGTCGAGCAATTCGATCGGCTCGCGCCCTTCCCGGTCCAGCTTATTAATGAAGGTCAAAATCGGCGTCGTGCGCAGACGGCAGACCTCCATCAACTTGATCGTTCTATCCTCGACGCCTTTCGCGACGTCGATCACCATCAACGCCGAATCGACAGCAGTCAAGGTGCGATAGGTATCCTCGGAAAAGTCTTCGTGCCCTGGCGTATCGAGCAAGTTAATGATGCTGTTTTTATGCTCGAACTGCATCACCGAGGTGGTAACCGAGATGCCCCGCTCTTTTTCCATCTGCATCCAATCGGAAGTCGCATGACGTTCGGCTTTTCGCCCTTTGACGGAGCCGGCCAACTGAATCGCGCCCCCGAACAACAATAACTTTTCAGTGATCGTGGTTTTACCGGCGTCGGGATGGGAGATAATCGCGAAAGTGCGTCTGCGGTTCAGTTCTGAAAGTAACTCTGACATGGATGTTCAATAAATGAAAGATGGGATAAAAACGGAAAATTATACCGTATTATCAATTCCTTTGTATTTTCAATATAATGGCGCAAATTGGCTTGGCCGGTAGAGGTAGCCTTAAATGAAACATCGGAAAAACTCATTAATGGAAAAAACTATGACCGTTTTATATCGTTTGATCGCCGCTATAGTATTCATGAGTCTGTCGGCCTGCTCGAGTCTGTATTACAGCGGCCTCGAAAAAATTGGCATTCCGAAACGGGACCTCATGGTTTATCGTGTCGAGAAAGCCCGTGACACGCAAGAAGAGACCAAGGAACAGTTCAAAACCGCATTGGAACAATTTACCGCATTGACCGATTTCAAGGGCGGCAATCTCGAAGCAACCTACAAGAAACTCAACGGCGAATACGAAGCCAGCGTAAAAAAAGCCAACGAGGTCAACAAACGTATCCGCGAGATCGAGGACGTATCCGGTGCGCTATTCCGCGAGTGGGAACAGGAGATCGGAGAATACAGCAGCGCTACGCTAAAACGAAACAGCCAGCAAAAACTCGATGCGACAAAAGTGCATTATCAACAGCTCATCAATGCGATGAAACAAGCCGAATCCCGAATCGAACCGGTCTTGTCGGTGTTCAAGGACCAGGTATTGTACTTAAAGCACAATCTTAACGCACAGGCAATCGCCTCACTCAAAGGCGAATTAGGATCGATACAATCGGACGTCTCGGCACTGATTACCGCAATGGAAAAGTCGATCAACGAAGCAAACGCCTTCATCAAGACAATGGAAAGCAAATAGCCGGCCATACATAGAAGCGCCGATTCACTATTCACTGCTAACTGCTAACTGCTAACTGCTAACCAATTAGCATTACAGACAGAAGTTATTCGGACAGTTATAATCGGACTATTTTCGATACAGCTCAATTGCAGGAGACATTTTCATGACCGACACTAAACATTGCCGCCTTTTGATTTTGGGTTCCGGCCCCGCCGGTTATACCGCAGCCGTCTATGGGGCGCGCGCCAATCTCAACCCGGTCATGATCACCGGAATGCAGCAAGGCGGCCAATTGACGACGACGACCGACGTCGATAATTGGCCCGGCGATGTCGAAGGATTGCAAGGCCCCGACCTGATGGAAAGAATGCGTCAGCATGCCGAGCGCTTCAACACCGAAATCGTTTTCGACCATATCCATACTGCCGACTTATCGGCGCGCCCTTATAAACTGACCGGCGATTCCGGCGTTTATACCTGCGACGCATTGATCATAGCCACCGGCGCTTCGGCGAAATATTTAGGCATGGAATCCGAAGAAGCCTTCAAAGGCAAAGGCGTGTCCGCCTGCGCGACCTGTGACGGCTTCTTCTATAAAAACAAACCCGTTGCAGTCATCGGCGGCGGCAATACCGCCGTTGAAGAGGCGCTATACCTGTCCAACATCGCCTCGCAAGTGACGATCGTGCATCGCCGCGACAAATTCCGTTCGGAAAAGATTCTGTCCGAGAAACTGATCGAAAAATCGAAAAACGGCAATGTCGTGATCGAATGGGATCATACGCTCGACGAAGTGCTCGGCGACGACATGGGCGTGACCGGTATCCGAATAAAAAGCACCAAGAGCGAAGAAACCAAGGAATTGGATGTGCATGGCGTATTCATCGCGATCGGCCACACGCCCAATACCGACATTTTCCAAGGCCAACTCGAGATGGAACACGGCTACATCAAGGTTAAAACCGGCCTGCAAGGCAACGCGACCGCGACCAGCGTACCGGGCGTATTCGCGGCCGGCGACGTGATGGATGCCGTCTACAAACAAGCCATTACCTCGGCTGGTGCGGGCTGCATGGCAGCGCTGGATGCCGAGAAATACTTGGATGAAATGGAGTAATACGGCAACCTTGGATTTCATTCGATTAATGGGCAACCCGTCTTCCGCCATGGAAGACAGGCTTTCGAGGCGAATTAAAGACCGGCACAGGGTACGCTATGCGTACCCTGACAAGCCCACCAATGCCAAACAAGCGCTTATGGTTTAATCCGGGTAGGACTCGGCGCTTAACAGCATGAAGGTACGCGCAGCGTACCCTACAACTATAAGAAGTATGAGCGCAGAACATGGGAACAATGCAAAACCGGCGGAACCCTAAGGACAATCACTCGATAAAGCCATGAAACCATGCAATTGACCGTACTCGACCCGTTTCGTTCGAATCAGCCGTTTCCCCCGCTATATAAAGCCCTCGAAGAACCTAACGGCTTACTGGCGCTAGGCGGATGTTTATCTACCGAACGCCTGCTCAATGCCTATCGAAACGGAATATTTCCGTGGTACAACCCCGGCGAGCCTATCCTTTGGTGGTCGCCCGACCCCAGATTGATTTTATTTCCGGACCGGGTGAATATCTCCCGAAGCCTTGCCAAAACCTTGCGTAAAGGACTATTCACCGTTACATTCGACCGTGCCTTCGATCAAGTCATGGCTTGCTGCGCCGAGCCGCGCCAAGCGTCTTCAGGGACTTGGATCACCGATGAAATGATGCAAGCCTATCAAGACCTACATCATCAAGGCTTGGCTCATTCGGTAGAAACTTGGTTCGACGGCGAACTGGCCGGGGGCTTGTACGGCGTCGCGATCGGCCAAGTTTTTTTCGGCGAATCGATGTTTCACAAACGAACCGATGCCTCCAAAGTTGCCTTCGTGACCTTGGCCAGACAATTAAAACAATGGGGCTATCGACTCGTCGACTGCCAAGTACAAACTCAGCATTTGCTGAGCCTGGGCGCCGAGGAAATCCCCCGCTCCGAATTTTCCGCGCAGCTCAAACGCTATTGCCCGGCAAAACCTTCGACAGACGCATGGCAAAACTGACGACCACGATACCATTGTTTCTTTCCGAAAAGCATTCGTGCAGTTATCTGGACGACCGGATTGCCTGCTCGGCATTCGTGCATCCTTCCTTCGAGCTCAACAACGCCTTCTATTCACGCTTGATCGAACGAGGCTTTCGCCGTAGCGGCGATTATGTTTACGCCCCTCGCTGTCCGCAGTGTCAAGCCTGCACCCCTGCCCGGCTTCCGGTAGCCCAATTCAAACCCAAACGCAATCAACAACGATGCTTAAAGAAAAATCAAAACACGCAAACCGTCATTAAACCGGCTCGGTTCGAACAAGCGCATTACGACCTGTATTTGCGCTATCAAGACAGCCGCCATAGCGACGGCAGCATGGCGAAATCAAGCCCGGAGGAATATTTAAATTTTTTGGGCAGCCGCTGGTGCAATACTTTTTTCGTGGAATTCTTGATTGACGAACAATTGATCGCAGTCGCGACTATCGACCGGCTAGATAACGCGCTATCGGCGGTCTATACCTTTTTCGACCCGGACTTCTCGCATTTAAGCCCCGGCATGTATGCCGTGCTCTGGCAGATCGAATGGGCCAAGCAATTGAAACTGGACTGGCTGTATCTGGGCTTTTGGATCAAAGATTGCCGAAAAATGGCCTACAAGATCGAATACCAACCGATAGAACTGCTGATCGATAATGTCTGGCAAGCGTTCGATTTTAGCTGCTAAACCCGGAATATTAAAGGTGGTATCCTGCGGGTCTTTATCGATAATTTCGATTTGCACATAGATTCCAACCGTAGGCAAAGCCTAGCAGGACGGGGTTTGCAACCCCGTCCTAAACGTTTTGACTTTGGCCGAAGTTAGCCGAAATGTTTAGGGCAAACCGAAACGTTGGGGACGGGTTGAATAACCCGTCCCGCAGAAGGCAAAGCCCGGAGGCTACGCTGCGCGTACCATGGCAACCCGAACTAATATTTACATTGACTTTCTCAGATAATAAGAGTAATAGACTACTTAAATCGGATGAAAATAAATGCCGTAATGGTATTTACATAAAGCAATAAAGGAGATCTGTTATGAAACTCAAAAGCGTAATCGAAGCAGCCCTATTCGCAATCATCTTAGGGCTAAGCAGTACAGCGTCGGCAACGGAGCAACCCTACCCCGAAGGATGCTATAGTTGGGATACGGGTAATTTGTCGATAGCAATTAATATCCCTCGCCTGGTGAGAGTCAATGTAGGTTTACCGGGCGCGGGTCTTTTGGGAATGGAGCATAGTTTTACTTGGGGTGGCGATTATTTTATGCCGCTACCGCTTTTAGACTTATTACAAAATTTCGGAGGAGAGGATATCGAGGTACCCGCCGGATTTAACGGCACATGGGAAATGGCAAGAGGCCGGAGATTTAGTGTTGATGTCCATGATATGGACGAATTGGCTGGAATGCTTGACGAATTTGGATTACCGTACAATCTGACAAAAAGATTCAACGGCAACGTTTCCAACGACGGCAATGTGATCAGAGGCAATTTTTTACTGGGACTTACTGTTCCAATGCAAGACCTAGGAATGCCCGGCAGAGCACGAGTAAGAATCGCAGGCCGATTCACAGGTGAAAGACAATCGCTACAGCCTTGCCCCCAACCTGTTTCGGCTAGCGCCGCTATACAAGATGATCAGGAAGACCCTAAAAACACCAAACCCTCAACATTCGGTCAAATATTTATTAAAATGCTAAAACAAGCACAAACAATGGCCAAGTAGACCCAATACCTGGCAGGCTGCCGGAACAACAACCGGCAGCCTGATAATACTCCACAAGCAACCCAACGATTTTCTAAAATACCGTTAAGGCAAAGCTATGTCCCTCCCCTTCCAGGCTCAGTGCCCCCCCTGCTGACGAGCCAATATTTTTCCACCCAATACAGCCCTACCTGCAAGAATATATACTTTTCGCGCTTCAAGTTTCAGCAACACCTAAATAAGCCATGATTTTGAATCATTGCCAATGATTTATGGAATTTAGGTACTGGGAGGCGTCCTGCCAAGCGAGTCACCGAACCGTCACAATGCGTAATGCTTGTAGATGCTATTTTACGCATATTCCTAACGGCCAAAAAATTACCGCTTATCCCGCTCGATCAATGCATAAGCCGAGTGATTATGAATCGATTCGAAGTTTTCCGATTCGACGATATAGGCGCTGATCCTCGGCTCCGCTTCCAACCGGGCGGCGACATCGCGCACCATGTCTTCAACGAATTTGGGATTGTCGTAAGCGTATTCGGTGACATATTTTTCGTCGGGGCGTTTCAATAAACCGTAAATTTGGCAGGACGCTTCTTGTTCGGCCAGGTCGATCAACTCTTCGATCCAGATGAAATCATTGATCAGTACTGTCAACGTCACATGAGAACGTTGATTGTGCGCGCCCCGGTCCGAAATGGTCTTGGAACACGGGCAAAGACTGGTGACCGGAACAACAACTTTGATGCGCGTTTGCACTTCGCCGCCGGCAATTTCGCCGATCAAGCTCACTTGATAATCGAGCAAGCTGCGCACGCCGCTGACCGGCGCGGCTTTGTCGATAAAAAACGGAAATTGCATTTCGATATAGCCCGACTGTGCATCCAGGCGCTGCACCATTTCTTCGAGCATCAAACCGAACGATTCGACGCTGATTTCGCGGTCGTGTTGATTCAAAATCTCGACGAAGCGCGACATATGCGTGCCTTTGAAGTCGTGCGGCAAATTAACATACATATCGAATAGACCAATCGTGTGCTGTTCGCCGACCGACCGATCCTTGACCCGTATCGGATGGCGAATCGCCTTGATGCCGACCTTGTCGATCGCAATACGCCGCGAATCGGCAATGCCTTGTACGTCGACGATGGCATTTTCCGAAGTTGGGATGTTTGATTGATTGTTCATCGATGAATTCCTTGAAATAAATATTGATAGCCCGGATCGGTTAAACTTTCGACACCTCATTGCCGCAACGCGTTCATTACGGTTTCGGCCAGGGTCTTGATATCGCCGCCGGCGATAAAAACCAGACGCCCTCGGTTATCGACATTCTCCCGCAGCGGCATCGGCGCCGGCGGAAACAAATGGCCGGCAATGCCGTGGACCGCCATCGGCCCATCGTGTTCTTCGGTAAAAATCACGCCCTTCACTCTGACGATATGACTTTGCGGGTCGCTGAGCAGTATTTCAAGCACCGCTTGCAAGCGCGCCCAAGCAACCGGCTGTTCCAGTTGCAATGACACGCTATTGAAACCGTGCTCGAGTAAATCACCGGACCGAGGTTGAGCAATCGGGCGAAATAAGCTGCCGAACTCGAGTAGCGCCTCCGCCAAACCTGCGTCTTGTGCCGATTCGAGATGCGCAATCGACGGCGCCAATTCGTTCAGTCGGTTTTGCACGCGTTCGACTTGCGCCGCCTCGGCCAAATCGGCTTGGGTCAGTACGAGCTTATCGGCCCAGACGATCTGCGCTTGAGCTTCGGGAAAGCGCGTCAGATAGGTTTCGGCGGCCAACGCGGAAACGGTTGTAATCATGCCTTGATAACGATAGCGCGGCGCCAGCCAGCGTTCGTTCAACAGCGTATCGAGAATCGGCTCGGGACTCGCCACGCCGCTGGTTTCGATAAAAATACGGCTAAACGGTTTGACCGGCTTTGCATCGTAGGCCATGCGCAGATTTTTTAACATCGGCGCCAACGAGCCGCGCACTTGGCAGCATAAACAACCACCCGACAACGTCGTTAACGGGATCTTATGCTCCGCGAGCAATTCTTGATCAATCGGTGTCGAGCCGAATTCGTTAATGATCACAGCCGAATGCGGTGCGGCGCGGAGCAGATGATTTAATAGCGTCGTTTTGCCGCTGCCGAGAAAACCGCTCATCACGATCACGGGTATCCGTTCAATCGTTTTCGAAGAAACCATGATCAACCGGCACTCTCTGCTAAATAAGGACGTCCGCAGGCATGCGCACGGAAACGTTCGCTATCGGTCTGCCCTGCACCGACGTCACCAACCATAAAATTAGCTAGGCCAAGGTTGTAGAAGCGGTCGTAATAATTTTGCAAATCGCGTTCGATGCGGTGATCGAAAAGCGGCTGAACAACTTGTGCCGTTCCGTTGTACCGCTCGACGACCGTCCCGTTTTGCACGGCCAACCGGCCGTTTTTGAACAACAGTTCGGCATCGGCAAACATCGCCGCCTTATCGGCTTGTTCGCGGTATACGGCAATGTCGGCCACGGCGCCGGGCCGCAAATGCCCCCGGTCCGGCAAGCCTAGCAAACGGGCGGCGGCGGTTCGGGTCATCACGGCGATGTCATAGAGTGTAAATTCTTTGTCGAGATCCTTCAGCAGACTCATCGATACCGCTTCATGATTCAGTTGTTCGAGGCATTGCAAGCGGTAATCGCGGTCCATCAACAGGCGGATCAGGTAAGGATACATCGTAAACGGCGCGCCGTTCGGATGGTCGGTCGTAAAAAATAGGCGCCACGGATCTTCGGCCAACAAGAAGATTTCCAGGCCGATCAGCCATTGCAGACTGTTGACGAAACTCGTTTCTTTGTAACGGTAAGGCACGACGCCGCCGCTGCCTTCGCATTCGGCATCCCAAGCGATCCATTTATTCGGCGAAGCATCGTTCCTGCGGCTGTATTGCGCGATCACATCGCCGGATATCGTAACGGTTTGCCCGAACAAAACCTGGCCGACGTCCATCGTGATGTTCGGATGCTTTTTGAAGCCGTCGATCAGTTTTGCGGCCGCCGACGAAAAGCCCCGGTCTCCTTCATTGCCATAGCCGTAAAATTGAATGTGCGCCAAATGCATCGGCAGGCCCTGAGCCGCTTCCATCGTTGCTAATGCGGTATCGACATTACCGGGTATGCCCAGATTGTTGCAATGCACATGCACCGGATGCGGAATTTCCACCTCGCACGCGGCACGCTGTAAGGTTTGCAAAATATGACGCGAGCTCACGCCGTATTCGGGAACGACGTCGTCCAGATCGAAACTGCGGGCATTGGACTTGAATGCATTCGCTCCGCCGGCATTGATGACTTTCAAGCCGAGGCAACGCGTCGAATGTAAGGTCCAGGCGACGTAATCGTTGATTTGCGCCTGAGACGCGCCGCTCCGCATCAAGCGCAACAAATAATCGTCGTTACCGAGAATCGCGAGTCCCGCCGTGTCGATGATCGGAATGTCGGCCATCTGCAAATGCGCATCCAAAGCATTGATCGGCAGTATGGCCGGTTCGACGACGGTGGTATAACCCATGCGGGCATAACGGTAACCGGTTTCGGTCGCCGACCAGCGGGAGGTGCTGAACCGGTGACCGAGTTTGCGTGCCACGAAATTGCGGTGTTGTTCCGGCAGCAGCAACCGCGCGGTATTGACGTTTCCGCCGGCGATATGACTGTGAATATCGATCGCGCCGGCCATGACCACACGGCCGGCGATGTCGTAATCGGCATCGATCACGGCTCCGGCTTCCGGTTTGTCGACGATGACGCCGTCTCGGAAATAAATATCTCGAATCTCGCCATCGAGCGCTTGCGCAGGATCGTAAACCTTCCCGCCTTTGAGTCGAATCAGCATGGTGTGAATTCCTTAAATGATTGCTGAAGAAGAAATCAAGGGTTGAGTCATTTGGTCAAGCATCGTTATACTGTGCATTATTTTGTACGTTTTATTCATAAGGGTAACCATGAAACAAGCAAACTTCACCGAAATTCGAAACCACGCAAAAATGTATTTCGATATCGTCGAAGCCGGCGAATCGGTTCGGGTCCTACGTAACGGCAAACCCATCGCCGACATCATCCCGATCACAGCGGATTTACCTTCTTGGCGACGTCGAAAAGCCCAACCCTTAGTGCTCGATGGCGTTTCGATCAGCCGGATGATTATTGAAGAGCGCGAAGCCGGGCTGTAGATCGACTTTAATCATGCGCGTATTTTTCGATAGCTCAGCTTTTGTAAAGCGCTACATCAGCGAGCACGGAACCGATAGCGTGTTGCAATGGTGCGACAAAGCAACAGAAATCGGTTTATCCGGCATTGCCTTGCCGGAAATCATCTCGGCATTTTGTCGTTTATACCGTGACAACAAAATCACCGATGTTCAATACCGACAACTAAAATCGCTTTTAATGGCCGACATCGAAGACGCAGCGATTTGCGATTTGTCTCCGCAAGTATTGATGCATGCCGTTTCCAGCTTGGAAAACAACACACCTCGAGGAATGGATGCCATACATATCGGCAGCGCCATCGTCTTGCAAGCCGATGTTTTCATTTCCTCCGACAAACGACAGATCGCCGCCGCCATTCAAGCAGGCCTGCGCGTAGAGCAGGTTTAAAGCTTGGCCTACCTTTTTCACGGCATCAATAAATTCCCCTCGAGTACGACGATCGCTTGCATAAAACCGATGCCTAAGGCGAACACGAACGATTGTCCGCAAAGATTGCGTAGGCTCGAATGTTCATGCAATACCGGAATGAAGTCGGTCGCGGCAATATAAATAAATCCCCCTGCTGCTATCGGCAGCAGCAAAATCAACGAAGCCTCGGCAAACTGCCCAAGCAGCAGAGTAAACACCGCACCCATGACCACAGTCAAAGAGCAATAAAAGTTATACAGCACGGCATCTTTAGGGCTATATCCGCCGTAAACCAGTGCGCCGACATCGCCTATCTCCTGCGGTATTTCATGAACGACGATGGCAAGCGTCGTAGTCAGCCCGATAACGGGATCCACCAAAAAACTGCCGCCGATTAAAATACCGTCGACAAAATTATGAACCGCATCGCCCATCAAATTCATCTTCGCCATCGGCTTGATCGAGTCGTCGGCAAATACGGTATGGTCGTGACGCCAACGTACGATTTTCTCGAGCACGAAAAACAAAAACACGCCGGCCAAGGTCGTCAAACAAACCGTGGCTATCGACCCTTGGCGTTCCGCCGCATCGGGTATCAAATGAATGAAGGCGTCGCCCAATAAAACGCCGACCGCCAACGCGATCAGATAGGGCAGCAGCCGCTTGAGCAGTTGCCGGTCCAGGTAAAAAACGAAAGCACCGCTCAGGGATACGAGACTGACCAGTAACGATGCGCTCAGCGTATAGAAAATGACTTCGGCAGATATCGGCATACGGAGTTACGCTACGGCAGGAACCCGGCATTCGTCCATCGCGTCGATAAAGGCCTGCTTCGGCAAATCGCGCCCGATGAACACCATCACACTTTCACGTTTTTCATCCGCCGACCAAGGTTTACCGAAATCGGCATTCATCATCATGTGCACGCCTTGATAGATGATCCGGTTTTCCTGGCCTTCGATCTGCAGGATGCCTTTGTAGCGCAACAAATCTTCGCCGTAGACTCGCACCATGACATCGAAGAAAGCCATGATCCGGGCCGCATCGAAAGCGCGGTCGCTACGATAAACGAAAGACGAAATGTCATCGTCGTGTTCGTGAGTGACGTCTTCGAGAAAATCCGGCTCGACCTCCAGAATCGCCTGCAAATTAAATCCCCGGATGTCGAGTACTTCGTCGATGTCGCAAGAACCGAAATGGACATGCCGAATAGGCGCCCGCGAATTCATCGCCCGCAAACGGTTTTCGAGATTTTCAACCTCTTCAGCGCTTACCAAATCAGTTTTGGATAATAACAAACGATCGGCGAAACCCACTTGCTCTTGCGCCTCGTGATGGTCGTCAAGCTGGTTTGAGGCGTGCTTTGCGTCAACCACGGTCACGATCGCATCAAGCGTGTAAAAGTCGGCAATATTCCGGTCGGCGAAAAAGGTTTGCGCGACCGGTGCCGGATCGGCCAAACCGGTCGTTTCGATGATCACGCGATCGAATTCGGCCCCACCGGCCGTGCGTTTGTCGGCCAATTCGCCGAGTATGCGCACCAAATCCCCGCGCACGGTACAACAAATACAGCCGTTGTTCATTTCGACGATCTGCTCTTCGCCTTGAATCAGCAAGTCGTTATCGACCCCCTCCTCTCCGAACTCGTTCTCGATCACGGCAATCCGGTGACCGTGATCCTCCGATAAGATGCGGTTCAGCAATGTCGTTTTCCCGGCTCCGAGAAAACCGGTCAAAATAGTTACAGGTACGGGATTGAATGCGTTCGCTTCGTTCATGATTCGGCTCCATGGGGCTGTTTGTATAATTGATCGGACGCTATAAGCGGCGCGCTGACGACTTCAACACGATCACCGCTCACCCTATTGTAAAAACAACTGCGCCGCCCAGTGTGACAGGCAGGCCCTTGTTGGTCGACTTTCAGCAACAAAGTGTCTCCGTCGCAATCCAAATAAAATTCTTTCAGCATTTGAATTTGCCCCGAGCTTTCGCCTTTGCGCCACAATTTCGCCCGCGACCGGGACCAATAACAGACGTGCCCGTGCTGCAAGGTTTCGAGTATCGCATCCCGATTCATCCAGGCCATCATCAAGACTTCACCGGTATCGTATTGTTGCGCGATCGCCGGCACCAAGCCTTGTTCATTGAACGGCAGACCGGTTAACACGTCGGCCCACGGAAGCGCCTCGCCTACATCACGATTTTCGTTTTGCTCGATCATGAATGCAGCATTTTCTTTGTCGATTCTTGTTGCGCCTGCCTGAACCAACCCAATACGGCTTTTCGGTGCTCTATGCCGTAAAGTTGCTCGAAGCGCCGGGTTTCTTCGCATCCGGCATTGCTCAATATGGCAATCCGCTCGCCGACAAACGGCTCAGTCAGTGCAATATTGCAATCGACGGTGATGCAATGGCGCCATTCTTGGTAGGTAGACGGTATACCGTTAAGAACGAGCATAATATAACTTCGACAACTGGTTGAAGGGGGGGCGGTGGCTCGATTGAAAGGTGTCGGCGGCAGGGATAGCCGCCGTCAAGCCTACATGGAGGTATTCACGGCGTCCTTTCAAGCGAGTCACTGAACCGCCGCAAAGCCTATTACTTGTATAAGTCATTGTGTGCATATTCCTCAGTAAAGTTCATTAGGCAAAATCCAATGTCAATAACAGCCGTCGCGGGCAATCTTCGCTCGGATTCGGCGAACGGTGCACCGCGCCGTGCTGTTCGTTCCCGGCCCAATTGCTGCCTTTCAGCAGACCGACCGAAAATGCGGGCATTCGATGAATCGAGGATTCGTCCAAAATTACGCCGGCTTGCCTATCGTTTAAGCCATACGTATTGATACCCAATTTGGCGCGGTCGACCGCTCGGTCTTCGAGCCATTCGGTACCGATACCGCCGTAAGTCGAGACCATGCGGCACGGCACATGATCGACATGGAATTTCGGGCACATCGGCCGGTCGAGGGTTCGCAAACGCAAGCCGACGCGCTCGAGCTCGAATAAATCGCAAAACAGCGTCGTCAGCATCGCCGCGTCGCGATAAAATTCAAGATAGCCGTCGATAGTCGATGCATGAGGAATCAAGCCGCTAAAATCGAAATCGGCGATCGAAAGATTATGAATCTCGCTGATTTCTTGAGGGCTTGCGAGCAATGAATCGATGAACGACTCGATACGCGGATCGATGCTTCGCTCGATCACGCATAGGTTGACTTCATCCTGATAGATTCTGCTTAAATCGGCCAAATCGTCGGACTGAACCGCTTCCGAATAAGGCGCGCGAAATAGAGGTTGGGCTAAGGCGGACATGATTTACCTCGTTCAATACATGACTTCTTCGACTTCCGTTGCAGCCGTTTCCAGCCAAGGCGGAAAATCGTCTTGATAGTGTTGCCAAGCTTCGGCTCCCGCCGCGAGCTCTTCATCGGTCAATAAACAGGCATCGAGCTCGCGCCGAGTTTGTTCGGCATCGACATTCTGTCCGATGAACACCAATTCCTGGCGACAATCGCCGAACGGCGGCTGCCACTGCGCTTCGATATCAGATTGATAGGCTTCGGGCCATTCGCTTTTCGGCACTGAAGCCCACCAGCGGCCCGCGCAGCCGTGCTGCATGATGCCGCCGGCTTGCGACCAGGTACCGACCCATTCGGGCCGCGACGCGAGCCAAAAAAAGCCTTTCGAGCGCAATAATGTCCCGTTATTCCAATCGCCGTAGTGCAGATAGTCATAGAAACGCCCCGGATGAAACGGACGGCGGGCATGATAAACAAAACTGGCGATGCCGTATTCTTCGGTTTCGGGCGTATGCGCCCCGCGCATCTCTTGGAGCCAACCGGGTGCCTGCGACGCTTTGTCAAAATCAAATCTCCCGGTATTCAAAATTTTGGCGAGCGGAGCTTGTCCCATGATCATCGGGATAATTTCCGCATCGGGATTCAAATGCGTCAGTATTCCGGTCAAATTGGCCAGTTCGTCGCGGCTGATCAGATCGACCTTGGAAATCAGAATGACATTGCTGAACTCGATTTGATCGACCAAGAGATCGGCGATGTTGCGTTCGTCGTCCTCGCCCAATTCGGCTTCGACTTCCTTCAAGGATTGGGCTTCCATGTAATCACGCATGAAATTGACCGCATCGACGACGGTCACCAAGGTGTCGAGCCGCGCGACATCGGATAGGCTCCGGCCTTCTTCGTCACGAAACGTGAAGGTTTCGGCAATCGGCATCGGTTCGGCAATACCGGTCGATTCGATCAATAAATAATCGAAGCGGCCTTCGCGAGCCATTTGTCCGACTTCGACTAGCAAATCCTCGCGCAGCGTGCAACAGATGCAGCCGTTGCTCATTTCAACCAGTTTTTCCTCAGAACGGTTGAGTTCGATCTCGTTCTTGACCGTCGCGGCATCGATATTGACTTCGCTCATGTCGTTAACGATCACGGCGATCTTGAGGTTGTCCCGATTGGTCAAAATGTGATTGAGCAGAGTGGTTTTACCGGCCCCTAAAAACCCGGACAAAACCGTTACTGGCAACTTGGATGGTGCGTCTTCGATAAACATTGGGAAGGTCTTTGTATTGAATTAATTGTTACAATATAACATATCTTTAAGATATCGCAATTTCAGTGTCGCTATAACAAGTCGGAAACCAAATCGATACCTTATCTCAATATTTGGTTTCAGGCTTGAAAGAGCCGCTCTCCCAAAAGCTGAGTCCTTTGAAAGCATGGACCGCGACAAAAGGCGCTTGCGCCGCTTTGAGCAACCAGTCGGCGGGAATCACATAATAATGGAAATCGTTGCCGTCCTTTCCGATAAAGGTCATCAAACCGACCAATTCGCCCGCTTCGTTAAAAATACCGCCGCCGCTGGCTCCTTGCATGAAACCGGCATCGATTTCGAGCACATGACCGGCACGATAGGGATGAAAGGCAACGATCGAGGCCGGCCTGGAGCGCATCCCTAAGGCGAAAGGATAGCCATACATGTAAACCGGCGTTCCAACCGCGAAGTCTGCGGATAAAGCCAGCTTCGCAGCAGGTAAAGGAATGGAATCGGTTTCGAGAATACAAGCATCCAATTCCGTCAGGGCCGCCTGTTTCAATACCGGATAAGCATGGCCCGATTTAAATAAGACGATTTGCTCCGCATTTCGCGTGACATGACAATTGGTCGCAACCTTGCCCGGCGCTATAATGACGCCGGATCCCATATAAGTTTTTCCGGCTGCATCTCGGGCGATCACTTTGACGACGCTGAGCGAAAGTTGCATGTCGGGCTCTATGGCACAAGCCTGGGACGAGCAAAAAAGCCCGATTGAAAACCAAAATAATCCGACACTTCGAATCCGGCTCATTTTTCCTCCCGGCTAGCGTACACGAATAGAACTCGGTCAACTGCTTCGCGACCTATCTGAAATTTTTTACCGCAATAAAGTTTAAAGTCAATCGAATTAGTGTTATTTACTGTGAAAGATCGTAAATTTGGATTAATTATCTAATTTTTCGATATGCAAAACTCCGTTCTGGCAATGCCGGTTCCGGAGAGGGGGCGATTGCTCGATCGACAGGCGTCGGCGGCAGGGAGCCGCCGTCGAGCCTACATGGACGTATTTACGGCGTCCTGTCGGGCGAGTGACCGCACCCTCCACAAACCTCGCACTTTCATTTGCCGGGCTCTTGCCAGGTCTTCATGAACGTTACTGTAACAATCATCAAGTAGATTTTCATTTCCCTATCCGAGCTCAACCCCAAAATCGCTTTCAAATGATTTCCCCCCCTCCCCCTCCGAATGAATCACTCTCCTGAAACCCGCTAATTCCTTAATTACGTTATAATATCGGCTCGTTTTTTCCAATCAAAAGGCCCAGTCATGTCTAAAACCAAATTATCGATCCTATTACCGGTACTTTCGGTATTCGCTACTCAATTGGCCGGTTGCAACACGCCCGCACCAAGCAAAGGCGATCTGATGATAAAACAAGGCGGTCCATTCATCGAAGCCGGCATTAAATGGAATGAAGGCAACCGCCTGGTCAAGGACGGCAATAAAAGAATTGCCGAAGGCCGCGATACGATTAACGAAGGCAAGAAAATAATTGCCCAGGGCGAACTTCAGGTCAAAGATGGCCAAAACATGATCGAACAAGGCAAAAAACTACTCGAGGAAGGCGAAATGCTTTACCAAACCGGTCGACCGCAAGAAAGCGCTTATCCGTCTTACCCGGCGCCCCAACCTGCCGAGTCGATCGAAGTCTTTCCGTTGTCAGATTAATAAATCCCTGACAGCATGGGCCGAAACTTTTGGCCTTCACTGTTATGATAAGCATCTTCAAGTGCCGAAAAAGTCTCTGTCTCCCGGCATTGTTGCTTGTTTCTTGCAACGGCATCGCCGCTACGACACCTGAAAGCGAAAGCGGTTTTCAAGCCATGCTGCGCCGTCTGCTGCCGTTCGACGTCTTCGAACCCGATACGCCGGACATCGTCATTTCAGGCGTCAGCAGCGGGCAAAAAGCCAATGTGCGCGCCTTCTTGAGCCTATCGAAAGAAGCTTGTGACGCTCCACAATGGCGGATCAATCGCTTGTTCGCGCAGTCCGACACCGAAATCGACAAAGCGATGCGGGCGCTAGGCTACTATCACACCCGCGTCGAAAAAAACCTGGGCTTCAATGAAGACTGCTGGCAGGCCGAATTCAAAATCACCCGAGGCCCGCCGGTGCGCATCGAAGAACTCGCCATAAGCGTCTCGGGGGAAGCGGAATTCGATACGGCTTATAACCAATTGCTCGCAGGGAACCCCATTAAAACCGGTAACATTCTGCACCATGGACGCTACGAATCGTTCAAAAGCAGTTTTCAATCGCTCGCCCAGGAACGCGGCTATTTCGACGCCCGCTTTATGAAAAGCGCGATCAAAGTCGATACCGAACGCAACAGCGCTAATATTATTCTCGACTTCGCTTCCGGACAGCGTTATTTCTTCGGCGAAGTCAAGATTGACCAAGACATCCTGAATCCGGACTTCGTTCAGCGCTTTATCCCGCTTGAAGAAGACGAGCCTTATTCAAGCCGAAAACTGGCCGACACCTACAACAATCTAACCGCAGGCGGTTATTTCAGGACCATAGAAATCCGGCCTCGTATCGACGACGCGGTCGATTTAAAAGTGCCGGTCGACATCGCGCTCTATCCTCAAAAGAAACACAGCTACGAAGTCGGCGTCGGTTACGACACGAATTTCGGCCCGCTGTTCAGCTTAGGTTATACCAATCGGCGGCTAAATAGGCGCGGACACACGTTCAACGCGGCCTTGGACCTGTCGCCAGTGCTGTCGACCGCGGAAAGCCGTTACAACATTCCGCTGCAACAACCGACCAGCGACTTTTTCAGTTTCGGCGCGGGATTCAAGCATGAAGAACCGGATACATTCACTTCGAATATGTTCAAACTATCGGCACAGCGTCAACGCATAGCCCCGAGCGGCTGGCAACAAATCGGCTTTCTGGATCTCGTTTACGAATCGTTCCGATCTGCCGATGTCGATGTCGATAGCAGCGCCTTGCTATTGATACCCGGCGTTCGCCTGCAATACACGCGCAGCAACTCACCGTTCAGACCTACCGAAGGTTATCATTTGAATTTTTCCCTGGCCGGTGCGCACGAATCGGTAGTCTCGACTCTGAGTTTCGTGCAAGCCGGCGCCGGCGCGCGATTCATTACCGGCGTGCCGTGGTCCGGGCGCTTCATCATGCGCGGCGACGTCGGCGCTAGTCTGGTCAGCAACTTCGACGACTTACCGACGACTTACCGTTATTACGCCGGCGGCGCGCAATCGATACGAGGCTACGAATACAAAGAACTCGGCCCGACCAATGCGGCCGGACAGGTGATCGGCGGCAAGATGCTGTCCGTGCTGAGCCTCGAATACGAACAATTCATCGGCGATCAATGGGGTGTCGCGGCTTTTGTCGACGGCGGCAACGCGCATAACGATTTCAGCGATATCGATGTAAAAATCGGCGCGGGACTCGGCGTTCGCTGGATATCGCCGGTCGGACCGGTGCGAATCGATTTCGCGGTGCCTTTTCATGAATCGGGTTCGTCGTTTCAGGTGCATTTCTCGGCAGGATCGCAGCTGTGAACGCAAAAGCTTTTTTCAAGGCGCTCGTGCTGACGCTGAGCGGAACGCTGTTGAGCCTGCCGATCGCACTGTTGGCGATACTCGGCACTGAACCCGGCAGCCGCTGGTTGATTCAAACCGTGATCAGCGTCACCGAACTCGATGCCGAAATCAAGCGCATCGACGGCACGCTGCTTGGCGAGCTAACCCTGAACAAACTCGTCTATCGTAGCGAAACCGAACAAGTCACGCTGGACACATTCGTTTTCGGCTGGAAGCCTTCGGCATTATTGAGCGGCACGCTGCATATCAACAGGCTTGCAGCGAACGGCTTATCGGTCGAGATAACAGACGAAGCGCCCGAGCCCGACGATGACGAGCCTTTTTCGATGCCGAACATTCCTTTGGCTATCCTAATCGATGATATCGACTTGCAAGCGACGCGTTTCCGAAGCGGCGAGCAAGACATTGCGATCGACCACTTTCGCCTGCGCGCCGCCTTGATCGATAATACGTTGCGCCTGACCGGCCTCGCGCTAGAAATGCCGGAGGCAACCGTTTACGGGCGCGCGGAAATCGAACTTCAACCGCATTTTCCGTTATCGGCGCAATTGGCCTGGCAATTGAAACTACCGGAAACGCCGGCGATTGACGGTGAAATGACGGTGCTGGGCACGCTAAAGGAACTCATGCTGACGGGCCATGCCGAAGGCCCTTTTCGGTTTTATCATGAAGCCCGGCTCAATTTGGCCGAAAGTGTGCCGGTTTTTTCGGTCTCCGGCCGCTGGCAACGATTGCAATGGCCGCTGGACGGCGAAGCCGATATTGCGAGCCCGGAGGGTGAGTTCACGATCGACGGCAACGCGGACGATTACCGTATCGATCTGGCCGCACAACTGTCGGCCGAGCAGGAATCGTTTGCGTTGCAATTGGCCGGCTATGGCGATAGCGATTCGTTGACGCTCGAACGGTTGGAACTGGCGCCGAAGCAAGGCCGCCTTACGTTGGCGGGCCGTGTGATATGGGCCGACGAACCGATCAGCGTGAATTTGACCGGCGACTGGAAAAAACTTCAATGGCCGCTCTCCGGCCCTCCCCAGGTCGAAACCGACCAAGGCCGTTTCGATTTGAGCGGAACCTTGGACGATTACCGAATCGATCTGACCGCCAAGCTGGCAATGGAACAATTACCGCCGTTCGACGTGCTTTTCAATGGACAAGGCAGTACCGAAGCGATCGATATACATCAACTGTCTCTACGTCCGAAACAAGGACGGCTGGATCTGAAAGGCAAAGTTTCGTGGCGCGACGCGATAGATTTCGCGCTGGACCTGAATGCCCAACAGCTCGATCCGGGCGACTTTACGCCCGACATCAGCGGCTCGTTGAATCTTCAAGCCGCTGCATCAGGACGCTTTGCCGAAGAACAATTGACCGCCACGCTCACTATCGAAAAACTGCACGGCACGCTTTTCGATAGCCCGATTCAAGGTCATGGCAAACTGGCTTTCGCCGAGCAACGCCTTACCATAGACCAACTGCTGCTGCAATCGTCCGAGAATCGCCTTACGGCCGACGGCATTCTGGCCGAAACCCGCTCCAATCTCGATTTTTCGATCGATGCACCCAATCTCGCGGCCGTTTGGCCGGGACTTTCCGGCTCGATCAAAGGCAGCGGCACCGTACGCGGCAATTACCTGGCCCCTGCCGTCAAAGCTCAATTGAATGCCAACAAACTAAGTTACCAAGATTTCAGTATCGGCCTGTTGACGCTGAATCTCGACTATGCCGAAGCCTTGGGCCAACGTTCGCAACTCGACCTGGTTTTGCAAGGCGTAGAGTTGGACGGGCAAGCGATCGATGAATTAACGCTGCAAGGCTCGGGATCGTTAAACGATCACCGGTTCGACGCGAAATTGAGTTCCGAAATCGTCAAGCTCGATACCGTACTCAACGGCAGTTTACGAAATCAACGCTGGCTTGCGACGCTGGAACGTCTTGACATCGACCAAGCGCAAATAAAGCAATGGCGACTCGACCGGCCTTGGCCGATTCGGCTGGATTTCGCCGGCGACGATATCGGTGTCAACCTGCCGCAAAATTGCCTCGTTCAGACCGGTGCGGCGATCTGCCTGAGCGCCGACGGCTCACTAGAGAGCCGCCTGAACGCCACTGCCGAATTGCGCAATATCGACTTGGCCATGATTAAACCGTGGTTGCCCGAAAACTTGAGCCTCGACGGTGCGCTCAATGCCAACGCCAATTTCCTGAAACGAGGCGAACGCCTGACGGCCGATGCCGGCGCCACGGTCGTAAATGCATCGCTACAACTTTCCCGAGACGGCGAGAAACCCCTTATTTTTGCTTTATCCGAAACTCGGCTGAAAGCGCAATACGGCGATGAGCGGCTCGATGCCGAGTTGAGAATCGGATTGACCGGCCGGGACTTTATCAGTGCGCAAGTCAAAACCGCACCGCTCGCCGCAACAAACGCACAGTCTTTGACAGGCAACTTGCAAGCATCGATTGCCGACTTAAGCCTGATAGATCAGTTAGTGCAGGATATCGAAAATCTCAAAGGCCGGATCACGGCCGATCTGACCCTCGCCGGCGACACCGAACGACCGGCACTCAGCGGCCTGCTGCAACTCAGCAATGCCGAACTCGATGTGCCTGAAATCGGCATTCATCCGCACAACATCAACCTCAGATTATCGGGGCAGCTGGGACAGCCCGAACAGTTGACCTTGTCCGGACGCATCGATTCCGGCAAAGGATCGCTGTATCTCGACGGCACCTTCGATCTGAATCCGGAAGCCGGTTTTCCTGCTGAACTGACGATCACCGGCAGCGAATTCGAAATAGCTCGCTTACCCGAAGCGGAAATTAGCGTATCGCCGCGCTTGACGGTTAAACAAAGTGAGGCATCTGTTCAGGTCACCGGCGATGTCACCGTCGACAGCGCCGAATTGAAGCTAGTCGAACTACCGGAAACCGCGATTGCACCCAGCGCCGATGAAATCATCATCGGTCGGGAAATCATCGAGGAAGTAGAGACTGCCTTGAACGTACAAACCGATATCGGCATCTTGTTGAGCGAACAGGTGCGTTTCTCCGGCTACGGCATGGATACCCGGCTGACCGGCAACCTCCGTTATACTTCCTCGCCCGGCACGCAACGCATGCAAGGCCGAGTTGCGATGCAAGATGCGAGATACAAGGCTTACGGACAAGATTTGACGATAACCAGAGGCGAATTTTTATTCAACGGACCGGTGGACAACCCTTGGCTAAACATCGAAGCAACGCGTAAAGCCATCGGCGAAGATGTAACCGCAATATTGACCGTGACCGGGCCGGTCAAATCGCCGCAAACCAAAGTATCGAGCCGGCCGCCGATGCCGGAATCCGATGCGCTGGCCTATCTGCTGACCGGCCGTTCCTTGCAACGTACCGGCGAATCGCAAGCCAACATGCTAGCCAAGGCCGCAATCAACTACGGCGCAGGCGAACTTTCATGGCTCAGCAACCAGCTAGGCTTCGATCAGTTCGAGGTCGAGGAAGCCCAGCGCCTCGAAGACACCGCAGTGCGCCTCGGCAAATACATTAATCCCGATTTATATCTGGGTTTTTCATTAGGCCTGTTTTCCAATACCTATGCCGTCATTTTGGAACAAACATTGACTCAACATTTTAGTCTGCAGACCCGAGCCGGGGAATCGCAAAGGATCGATTTAAAATACCGGTTGGAAAAGGACTGATTACTACTAAAGGTACTGTTATGAAAAAGACGTTACATGCGTTGTTCATCCCGCTATTCGTCCAACTGCCGGTACACGATACCGACCTGAATCGAAAACCCGTTAGTGTCTGGGAAGACATTCGCGAAAAAGGCAAGCTAATCGTTTTGACCCGCCACGCGCCGACGACGTATTACCACGACGACGCCACGCAACAAGGTTTCGAATACGAACTGACGCAGCAATTGGCACGGTCGCTGAATATCGACGTCGAATACAAGGTCTACGACAACACTTTCGACATCATGGCAGCGCTGGCGGCCGGCGAAGGCCATATCGCCGCGGCCGGATTGACCCCTAGCGAGTACGGCGCGAAACATTTCCAGTACGGGCCGAGTTACAAAACGGTCGAACAACAGGTCGTTTGCAACAAACGCAGCAAACTGCCGAAGACTAATGAAGACCTGTTGAATCATTCACTGCTGGTCATTACAGACAGCCGTAGCGATGAAAAACTCTCCGAAATCAGGCAGCAGCACCCTGAACTATCATGGCAAAGCACCACGACGTTATCGACCGAGCAAGTTCTCGAACAAGTCGCCAACGGCGCAGTCGATTGCACGGTCGTCGAATCGAATATCGTTACAGTCAACCGCCTGCATTTTCCTAATCTAATCAACGCCTATACGCTATCCGAAGAAAAACTGGCCTGGGCATTGCCGAACAATTCCTCAACTCTCAGGCAATACATCGGAAATTGGCTCGCGCGCATACAAAGCGACTCGACGCTAAAAGCGATTAACGAACGCTATTACGGCTACGCCGAATTGTTCGACTACCATGATGCTGCGGTTTTTTTGCAACGCGTCAAAAAACGCCTGCCCAAATACAAATCTTATTTCAAACAAGTCGCGGCCGACTACAACATTCCATGGACATTACTGGCAACTCAGGCTTACGGTGAATCGGAATGGAACCCCGACGCGAAAAGCCCGACCGGCGTACGAGGTTTGATGATGCTAACCAACAATACCGCAAAATCGCTGGGTGTAAATGACCGGCTCAACCCCAGACAAAGCATCCGGGGCGGTGCGAAATATATGCAGCAATTGCTGAAAAGAATTCCTCAAGAAGTTGCCGAAGAAGACCGCATCTGGTTCGCGATGACCGCCTACAATATCGGCATCGCCCACCTGTACGATGCACGCGAACTGGCCAAAAAGATGGGCAAAAACCCGAATGTCTGGGCCGATATCAAACAAGTGCTGCCGCTGCTGTCGGAAAGGCGACATTTCAAAAACCTAAAATACGGTTATGCAGCAGGCAAGGATTCGGTTAAATACATAGACCGCATCCGGCTATATCACGACCTCCTGCGCAAAACGGAAACACCGGAGTCGGTTTAACCTAAAAAGAGCAGTTGGCATGTGTTGTAGAACGTTCGTGCTGAGTAAAGTCGAAGCATGAAGGGTCTACAACACGTTCACCGGCCTGGTGAAGCCTCAATCTACCGTTCACCCTTTAACATGGCTCTCCTGAGCGTAACCGAAGGGCTCAGGGCGAACGGTAGTTTGAGACTCTCAACTGCTCTTTTTAGGTTTAAGATTTCGTGATTATACTTTTCGCACTTCAAATTTTGGCCGTACCCGTGGAGGCGCCGAAGCGTTCGATCCCTCACCTCACCTAACGCTAGGTAAGAGGCCAGCATAGAGCTTACATGGACGAATTTTCCATAAGCGGGCCGCCTGCATTGCCGTTGACATCGACCCAAAGATAGGGCAACCCCAAAGTCTCTAGCCAGGCAGGGCCTTGCTCTTCTTTCAGCATCGCAATGGTCGAAGCACTACCCGAAACCACGCAAAAGTCGCCGACGACACTAACCGAAGCTAAAAAACGCACCGGCCACCCTGTTATAGGATTTAGAACATGGCCATAACGCACACCTGCGATTTCTAAACAACGCTCGTAATCGCCGCTGCTCGCCAAGGCACCGCTTGCCAAACCCAATGATTGCATGACCTTGCCTTTACGCCGCGGATGCGCGATGCCGATTTGCCAAGGCGAACCGTCCGGCCGGGGTCCGACGATTTTAATATCGCCGCCAAGATTGATCAGACCATGCTCGATACCGACCTGCTGGCACAACCGGGCAGCGCGATCCACCGCGTATTCCTTAACGATACCGCCGAAATCAAGCTCCATACCGGACACAGAAAAACTTAATTTCGGCTGTTGCCAGCCGATCTTATGCCAACCGATTTTATCCAATAGCGCTTGAATTTGCCCTTCATCCGGCAAGATATTCCGGTCGAAACGCCAAGCCTTGCGCAAGATACCGGAACTAATATCAAACAAGCCGTCACTTTGTTCGTAGCAGGTTTGCGCATAATTCAACAAGCCGGCCGTTTCGTCGTCGACACTTATCGATCCCGCCCGAGCGGCGGTACGGTTTATTTCGGATAAGAAACTATCCGATCGGTAACGCGAATATAAACGCTCCAAACGCTGCACATCGGCGATAACGATATTCGCTGCTTGTTGGGCGGACTGCCGCGAGCGAGCAAACAACTGTATCTCGCAGGGCGTACCCATGGCTTTGAAGTTGAATCGAAAATAGTTTAGGGATGGCTTTTTCAAATCGAAGTTTCAGTGAGGCGTAAAAAATAGAGACAGGGCTTGATTGGAATCATACCTTTCACACTTTAAAAATTTTCGGCCTTGCCTGAAGAGGTATCGGGGTATGAGGCAAAAACTTGATGTCGCAACACCCAAAACCGAAATACTACCGTTCATTAATTTTTAACGAATGTAGGATGAGTAGAGCGGAGCGAAACCCATCATCGTATAAAAAGCATTTTGTCCACGAAACACACGAAAATCACGAAAATATTCAATTAGTTATACTCTCGAAGCCACTCACCCAATGGTTGATTCAAAAGATTTATGTAATCTTATGATTACTTTTGTATATTTCGTGATTTTAGTGGCCTAACTGCCGAATTTAGGATCATGGAGCGTAACGAGAGCCATTGCAACAAAGCGAGGGGGTTAGTGGCTACGCTATCACGAGCGAACCTGCGCTCAAACAAAGCGATGGGTTTCCGCTTGCTACCCATCCTACGGCGCTTTTTTAAATACAGGGGGTCTGAATAATTACCCACCCCGATGCCGAATTTTGATCTACGAGGGTAGAATTAAAACATATAACTCCACGATGCAAACAGAGAGCCCTTACGCTCTAATTGGAAGCCGTTGACATCTTCATGGACAGGCTGCAGCCATTCGACGCTTAAATGATTACCGGAAAACTCACCGCCCGGCACTACGACATTCAAACCGAAACCGACATCCCAAAATCGGCCGCCATAGTTTCGCGGGTCATCCAATGTGGACCCTGTCGGATTGACGTTATCGCAAGGCTCGGAAGCATTAGAATAGTTTACCGAGCAATTACCCGCTATCGGATTGAATCGACCGCTGATCGACCCTTCGGTCGTATAAACACCACGCACGGAACCGGACAGCCAATTGAAAATACTATAGCTACCCCAAGCGGTAGCTTGAAACATATTACCCAGCGCATATCCGGATGAGTTTTGATTCTGCATACGGACAGTTCCGCTTGCTTGCGCGCCCCACGATAACTTGTCGTACTGGCCGAGATAAGTCAGACTCGGTAAAAAATCCCAGGTCCCGCTACCGAGTTGCATTTGGTAATGAATAAAACCGCCGTCTTGCGTATGTTGACGATTGAGCTTCATGTCGGTATCGCCCGTCGGCGCGCTAAATCCAATCCCTAAATTCACATGGTGACCGCGATGCTTAAACAGCTTAAACATGCCGAACATCAAGGTATCGCCAATCCCCCCGGTCTCATGTCCGCCATGCAAGTGGTCGGCTCCTACGTTAACCGGCGGATTGATACCGGTCAATGGCCGTTGATTCATACCCATATCCATAAACATCGGCATCACCATGATATTAAACCAATCGGTCGGCGCATACATCAGATCGATCATATGCATATGCATGTCATGAAAGGTCGGCACCGTTCGATAACCGTTGGCGACCATTGACGTATCGCTAGCTTTACCGGCTCGATTCAGCATATTTCCGGTTTCCCGAAAATACTGATACACATACCCCACCATGAAGTCGCCTTCCTCATTAAGCATGTGCCCCCCGGTACACATCAAGCCGGCCGGCATGAGCGGTTCGTGCTCGGTCATATTATGGTGATGATGACTATGATCATCGGTCAAACTGCGTCCCAAATCGGAAAAATTAACATTGAGTTCGGCATTTGCAACGAGAAAGTTAAAATCGGCATAAGCCGGCTCGCCTCCACCGCCGATTTTCCAATCGCCGCGATGCATGTAATATTCCACGGAAGCATCGAGTCTGACACCCTTAGTAAATTGCTTACTGACCGTCACACCGCCACTCAGCGCGCCAAAGCCGGAAAGCCTGTGATCGCTGGAAAAGGTTTGTGTCGGCAGCTTGCTGTTATCGCTGGAATCCCTTGCGTTGCCAGGGTCATCAGACGGACCGGCTATCAAGAAAGGCGTATAGAAATCGGCTTCGCTTTGGGAATAGTAACGCACCCGAGGCGTGACCGACCAGCCCAAGCCCAACGGCTGCACCCAATCGGCATCGAAGGTATGCGCATTGATACCCCAATCGTCGAAATAAAACCGGTAATCGAAATGCAACGCGGCATCGAGCGGATTGATATATTGCACCCAGCCTGTATCGAAACTCCATTGATTGCGCAATTCCGGCCGCTGCTCCAAAAAGGCCTTCGATTGACCCACATATCGTACATCGGCGGGGCAATCCAAGCCGAAATCGCATTGTCCCGAAACATTAGAGTCGATAAAAATCGCCGTGACGGCTTTATAAGGGTTGCTCAAATAACCGGTACTGCGGGTGTAGCTAGCACCGAATTTAGCCAACGCGCTTTTGGTTACAATTTGCGTCAAGCCTAAATTGACCGTCCAATCCTCGCGTTTACCGCGCAGCACATTTTGACCGAATGGAACGGCTTCGAGCTTTGCGTATCGGGGCTGTAACCCAGGCAACGCGCCATCATACGCGCTGGTATTGATATAATTTTGCGCGTCATGGTTAAGCAGAGCCGACGTCGAGCTGTTCGCATAGCTCAAGCCTCCGCTGACCGTAGTCGTTTTTTGATTGAAATCGAGCGTCATGCCCAAATTGGCAAAGCGCGACTCATAATCGTTTTCGATGGACAATCCTCCGCCTGCGCTGACTGTAGCCTCATCCCATTCATAAGTCAGGTTGAAACTGCCTTCCTTGCGAACTTCCGGAGAGGCAACCGACATCGTATGAACATTTCTTTCATCGACTCCGAGACTACGCACTTGAAATGAATTCATATCCAGCTTCGTGCGAATCGGTCTTAACTGCGAGTCAAAAAAGACTCTACCCGCAGCCGAGCCACCCGTATTTAAAAACGGCGAAGCCCCCGCCATCGTCGCACCGGAACCAAATGCGACATTGCCTTGACGAGTTGCCGGTGCGGTACTCACCGGCGTGGCGCCGGACCAGGTGTCTTGCACATACTTGAAAGCGAATTTGATACGGTCGGCCAATCTGACATTCGCGGTCGTTTGCAGACTATCGACAGTTATTGGTTTGAATTGGCTTCTATTGAGAACAACTTCACCATCTAAATTGGTCACTTCACCCAAATCGCGTCGACTCTCTTCATAACGGCCGTATTGAAAAGTAAACTCATTGTCTTGCGCCGCCGCCGGAGCCAGTCCAGGCAAAATCAATGCCGCGGCCGTCAATGCTTGTAAACTGGTTCGCGCCGGCTTGCCATCGTCCTTGACAGATTTGGATTCGTCAATAACAGCCACAACCGCCTCCAGTTGCAGAACTACCCGCTCCTGCCGCTTCGCGGCTACCGTAATTGTGTCCACGCAAATCGTTTAGCAACGGATGGCGATCCAATGCCATTTGCGGCTTGGCCAGAGTGCCTCGCTCCCACGGCTCGACCGCCGCACAGCCCTGCAATGCGAAACCCCATATGAAAAAATACCAAGGTATTAATTTAGTCAATACGTTCATGATTTAGTGTTCTTGTTATTTACTTATACCCATCGCAGATCAAAATTCGGCGCTGGGGTGTTCGTCAAAGGACGCCGTGAACCCAGCACCTAAATTATCTAAGACAATTAATCATAGCCAATGGGCTAGGGAATTTAGGTGCTGGGTAAATACATCCCTGTAGGCTCTATGCCAGCTCCATGCTGGCGAAGCCTTTGCTGAAGACCCGGTGCCAAATCTTGATCTACAGAGGATATATGCTCCAATCCTAAGCGCTTATTCCATCAAAACCTGTTCGACCGCCTTTCTAAACTCTAAAGCCTCACCGGAGCGAAATCCAAGATGCACTTTTCTAACGATACCGTTCCGGTCGATTAGATAAGAAGACGGCATAGCTTTGACAGCATACTGTTGAGCACACTGCTGATTAACGTCGACGACGACTGAAAATTGCGCAGGATTTCGCGCCAAAAAATCCTCGGCATCTTGCAAATTCTCGTCGAGATTGACAGCAATCACCTCAAGGCCTTGAGCCTTGAGTTCGCGCTGCATTTTCGACATAAAAGGAAACGATTGCCGGCATGGAACACACCAGGAAGCCCAAAAATCGAGATATACCACTTTTCCTTCAAGCTCTTGCCAGGAAACTGCCGGATTGCCTTGCATTGTCGCCAATTGACATTGCGGAGCCGGTTGGCCAGTTAAGTCGGCATTAGCGGGATTAAAAAAAATCAGCGAAGCAAAACCGGCTACCAATGCTATCAATTTTATACGGGACATTTTTATTCGTTAGTTGTGGGAACAATTTTTCAGTTTTGTGTTTTTATGCTGAACTATAGCCATCGCATTTCAAATTTTAAAATTTGTGTATGGATGTAGTCTATTTTTGAGTCAATACCAAACAATGAAAGCATGCAATAACAGGACCATTTTACCTCCGCATTTGTCATTTGTTTGCATATTTAAAGCCTACACTGAAATCAGCTTGATTAGCCGCCATCATTATTTTGAAGATATCTCTCTTCATCACCGCACACCGAATACCGGCAGTCCGAACGCCATGGATGGCGTGAATGCGGATTTTGCAGGGGCAAAAATCTGCCCTTCTGCCGACGTCCTCATCTTCGCAGCACGAGCAATCTTTAAAAAATGCGGGATATCACACACTACATGAGTTAAATAACACAGTTTAATTACTCACGCCCTTCTCCGGGCAGCACCGAAAAACAATGTAAGCTAGCGAGAACCTTAAGCGCCACGCGACATTACCGATACTCCAAGACAACAAAATCCAAATCAACCGAACAACTCCCTCCTAAAACCTGCCACCTTCCTCCGACCGATTCAAAGGATATCGGATAAACCTAACAGATAATCGCAAATATTCGTCAATCTAGCCCAACATCAACTCACCATGAAAACTAACAGCATGATTTTCTTGCTTTATCTCTAATTAACAATAATCGTTTATACCTTTCGCACTTCAAATTTCGGCGATGCTTAAAGAGGCGCCGGGGTGATCGGTAAAGGCTTTGCCTACATGGACGTATTTACCCAGCACCTAAATTCCATAGCCCATTGGCCATGGTTAATTGTCTTGGATAATTTAGGTGCTGGGTTCACAGCGTCCTTTGACGATCACCCTGGCGCCGAATTTTGATCCACGATGGGTATAACGTTCAACATGGAGACTTGGCACGAGCCGGCGTCGTTCGGTTACAACCGAATTAACTTGATCCTATAAAAAGCATTTTTTGCACGAACACACACGAAAATCACAAAAATATTCAATCAATTGTACTTTTCAAGCTACCTGCCTAATGTATGATTCAAAGACTTATGTAGCCCCATGATTACTTTCGCGATCTTCGTAAACTGACTGCCGAAGCTAGGTTGATAGCCTAATGCCCGATAAATGCGTTTTATTTTTATGTTATATAACATAGTTTAATTAAAAAGCATGCACCTCCTCAATAAAAACTGAGCCTATCAGTAGGATATTAAATCATTATTTATTTTTGGCATGCTTATTGTAAACACTCTAACTCAACCTCATCTTTCTCGCCGAGAAAGCTGAAATGAAAATAACAACTGCCAATTAATTAACTAGAGGAAAGTAATGACAAACATCACCATAAAAAAAACCCTCTTTGCCGGGCTGAGCTTAGCGCTTTGCGGATTGGGCTCAAACGCCTACGCTCACACCGGAATTCAAAACCAGATCAACGGCACGGGAACTACCTATAACAATATTGTCATCGGCCACACCTGCGCACTCAACGGAAGACCTTTACCTGTCACCGCACAAAGCGTGGTATTTCCTACAGTCACCCCCTATTTCACCGTTGATAACGCACCAGTCGATATTAGTCTGGAAGATATTACGAACAGATCGACCTTGGCCGGATGGCCGCAGCTGATTCAGGATAACAACATTTTCAGACGCCAAAGCGAAAAAACCGACGCCCAGGGTAATGTCATCGGTTTCGAAGGATTCAGAGGCAGACTCGACCATAATTTACATGGCTTAGTGCCGTTTCGCACTGGCGGCATTAGCTTTAAAGAAGACACTACGGGCATAGTCGGGCCGGCCTGCATTCAAAGACTGCAAATAAAAATCGCGATTGCCGATATTTGCAGAAACAGATTTCCTCCCGTCGAAGGCACGGCAAACACATGGATACCGAATACCACCTCTAAATTCACTACTGAAATGAACGGCGCCACGTCCGGTCTTCGTAGCGGCGCGCCGGCGACATTAACGATCAACAACCCCAATTGCGCGGAAGGCGAAACCGTGGTGATGTGGCCGTCCGATCAAGACGTCGATGCCAATTTGCCTATCCAAAGAAGATGGGGCCGATAACCATTAAAATCCTAAGCCAACCCTACGCTTAGCTACCCGGCTGCAGAATAGCGCAAAGCCACAAACATCCTTCGGGTGCTTGTGGCTTACCTTTTTCTCAAAAGCCCCAGACATTTCATCGAGAATCACACTTTAGGATTTGGTCGTAAATAACTTTCCTATTTTACGGAAACTCAAAAGCCTTACTTTCTGCTCGGTAAAAAATCTGCGCGGCACTACCGAACCATTCTCACAAGCACTAAAATAACGAATTTTTCACCCCAACCCTTACTCATTTATTCATCAAACAAACAGAGGTATTAATTATCATGCATGCAAAATCTGTTTTTTTTGTCAAAACCGCTGTTTTGACCGCCTACTTAGTCGGTAATACGACATGGGCTCATGACCTTACCGGCAACCTTGAAAGCCCAGCCGGAATAGAGAACGTCTATACCGTCACCTGCGCAAACAACTCCACCCGCATGGAGGCGCGGCTACGCGCGACATCAGGCCCGACCTTGGTCCTGCACATAGAAAAAGACGGACTTTCGAACGAAACAAGCACCCCCGCAAGCGGCTTTAGCCCGATGATTGCCATTCCGGGCGGTGGCGGCGGTTATACGGTAAGCATTAGAAAATTCGACGACGACTTTTCCCTCTTCGCGCTCGAATACCATTGCCAAAATGAAACTGATCACACAGAGACTTCGCTCTTGACCGTAAAAACCAACAGCCCTATAGCAAACGGCGACAATGGAGGGAGCACGCCGCCGCCAAACGGAGATGACGGAGGAAACACAACGCCCGATCTGAGCTCATCCTTTGACTTACTGACCGAGTCCACTATTAGCGAAGGCGAAAACTTCTATGGCGGCATTGGGGTTCACGATAGTTGCCAAGGCGGAACCGGCAACACCCGCGTCATGGGGCATAGCGTCTTATTTCCGACGCAAAACCCTCGCGTGACCCGAGTTGACACCGCCGCAAACGTCTCTCTGGACAGCGTCTTGACCATTGGCAGCCTAGCCAATCTACCGCAACTCATTCAAAGCAACAGCCTCTCGGCCAGACAAAGCGAAAAAACGGATGCCAATAACAATGTCATCGGTTTTAACCATATCAGAACCCGAATTGCTCCTGGCTTGGAAGGCCTTATTCCCTTTCGCCTGGGACGCATTCAGTTCAAGCCGGAATCGTGCGCCAAAAACCTAATTATTCAACTGGCCGTGGCCGAGATCTGCCGAGGCAACGCATTCCCTCCTCAACCGGGAACGGCTAATCTTTGGATACCGAGCACGACATCCCGTTTCAACAATAACTCGATTCACGGCATCGGAGAGGCACCGACACTGACCGTCCAGCGTAATTTAACGGCCAACCCATTACCGGGAACTTGCGCCCTAGGTTATGACGTACTGATTGAGCCTTCATCGCAAGACATTGATAATAACCTGCCGATTACTAGATTCTGGAATTAAGGCGCGAATGCACATATACCTTTCAAACTTCAAATTTTAGCTCCGCCTGATAAGGCGCTAGGATGTTAGATCGATTTTTGCCCCTCGGTAATTGCCGAGGAGCAAAAATCTGCAAGCGCCAAGGAAGGAGGGATGGCGACTGCCTCATGATCGTTAAGGATCGAGCATAAAATAACTTCGACAACTTCTGGAAGGGGGGTCGGTGGCTCGATTGACAGGTGTCGGCGGCAGGGCAGATTTTTGCTCCTGCAAAATCTGCATTCATGCCATCCTTGGCAATCAGTCACCGCCGTCAAGCCTACATGGAAGTATTCACGGCGTCCTGTCAAGCGAGTCACCGAATCGCCGCAAAGCCTATTACTTGTAGCAGTTATTTTGCGCATATTCCTAAGTTTAATGCTTTTGTATCGAATAGCGCATTATGTTGGTGCAAAAAAGACAAACCGGATACTCGGCATTCCCATTCGGTTTTGCGATTAGGCTGTTACGATAAGACTCTCAATCCCTATGGAATGCCGAATATAGGGTATTAGCGCTTGGTTCAATGTTTCCCTATAAAACTGGCAACGATATTGCTTAATTTAAATTGAATTTGGAATTGTGGGATTACGAGGTAATCTGTTCTAGATTCCTTTTCAAAGGGTCATGTTATTTTCGATTTACTCTTATTCAAGGGGATTATCATGAAAAAAGTTGCCGTTCGACAAATGACAAAAAGCGAAGACCGAAGCGGTTCAATCAAAATGCTGGTGTTACAGCTTGTTTCTGTCACCGTACTGGTTGCAATTCAATTGATGTAGCTTTTTTGTTTGGCCTATGGCGCAACAAACCTGTCTTTGCCGAAAACAACAACGGCTTTTGGCTAATCAACCGGTTCGAAGCGCTTAACTTTAAACTTTCAAACCCTTCCCACATGCCTGTGAAACCAGGTATCCACAGCCATGGACGGCTTGCCAAGCGGTTAAATCAATCGGCTTTGTTTTTAGCAGGCTCTTTTTCGTCGGCTTCCTCGTCATTCTCGGCTGATGCAAGGGTTTCAATTGCGCGCCTTAACCAACTATACACCCGCTTGACCATCATGGATTCATCAGCGCTAATGCTAACTTGACGATAATGCGTATTGTCTTTTGCCGCCAAACGTCTTTTCGCCGCGCTAACAGCCACAATCGGCGTCTCGCGACCAACCAATAGGTCAAGTATCGGAAGTTCGGCCTGCCTAATCCATTCCAATGTGCTAGCGGCTCTATTACCAGCCACCGGAATATCGATCATCGCCAATGCCTTAATATCGTCTTGCAAAGCGCTTTGAGCCTGCAAAGCCATCAATGCCCCCATACCATGACCGACGATAGCAATAGTTTCGTATTCCTTTTTTTCCAAGAATTTTACCGCCGCTCGTAAACGCGCCGTCGCCTCGACAAACAAGTCGAAATAATCTTCCGCCTTGGCCCCAGACTCTCTTAACGGCATCTGTATCGCTAACGTCGACCAACGATGTTTCGGTAATTCGGTTCTCAGGCCATGAATCAATGGTTTTCTGTCCGGATCCGCACCTTTATCGTGCAATATAATTGCCGCTTCTTTGATATCCGGATATTCGGTCTCGGTATAGATACTTAAAAACTTTCGGTCATTCGCTTGCAGCCAAACGATTTCACCGGCATACAAAGTTGCGGCGATTCGTTCGGCAAAATCGGCCTCGCGGGCGACATCGGTTGCACCACAAACAAAGCTCCAGAATCCACCAATCAATACCAACCAGTATTTCAACCTATTCACCGCTTAACGACTCATTTAGGAACGGGCATAAAATACCTTCTTCAAATACTGGAATGGAGTTCGGTGACTCGGTTGACAGGTGTCGGCGGCAGGGCAGATTTTTGCTCCATGCAAAATCTGCATTCACGCCATCCTTGGCGTTCGAGCTGCCGCCAAGCCCCCATGGATGGGTTTACGGCGTTCCTCGACAGGCATACCCCACACCCTAAAATCGGCGAAACTGCTCAAACTGGGAATTGCTGCCGAAACTCTACAAAGCTTACTGTTTCGAGAATTTATTTTGCACATATTCCTTAGCCAATCATCGGGAAACCATTTGCGTTTTCCGGTAACGCGATTTGATTGCCATCGCCAAATCGTGAACCGCCATCGCATAATAAGAACTTTGGTTATAGCGAGTTATGACATAGAAGTTGGGATGACCAATCCAGTAATCATCGCCAATAGATTTTCTCAGTAATATTAAATGCAGCGGCCCCTCGCATTGGCAATAGCGCGCCGGAATCACTCCTGCTTGCTTGAATTGAGGCAGGGTATATTGATGATTGACACCGGTTTCAAGCGTATGAGCTTGCGCACCGTTCAGTTTAGCGGGCGTCACAATCGGTTGCCCCGATTGCCAACCGTGTTGCGCGAAATAATTGGCCACGCTGCCGATAGCATCTTCAGGGTTCCATAAATCCTTGCGACCATTCCCATTAAAATCGACAGCCCATTTTAAAAAACTGGTCGGCATAAACTGTCCCAAGCCCATCGCGCCGGCAAACGAACCGACCGGCTTGGCCGGGTCGAAACCTTCCTTGCCGGCCATAATCAGAAAGTTTTCGAGTTCGCCCCGAAAATAGTCGCCGCGCCTTTTATAGTCGAATGCTAATGTCGTCAAAGCATCAATGATACGGTGATTGCCAATATAACCGCCATAGGAGGTTTCAACACCGAGAATGCCTAAAATATATTCTGCCGGAACGCCGTATTTATCCTCCGCGCGACGCAAAGTCTCGCCATGTTTCATCCAAAACGAAACACCGCTATTGATATGGCGCTCGTCCAAAAATTTCGCGCGATAACGCGTCCAACCGCCCGGCGCAGGCTTCGCCCCCGGTTTTGCGGCTTGATCCGATTTATGCAAGTAATCCAAGGTCCATTGTTTTCGTTTCGCCTGTGAAAACAAGCCATTTAAATAATCCCGGCTGAAACCATGCTTTTGAACCATGCCATCGATGAAACGCTGCAAATCGCTATACCCCGCATAGTCTCCGGAAACTGACGCGGCACGATAGGGACCGATTTGTTTAGGCTGTAAGGAGGGTTTAGTAACCGGTTTGGCAACAACCGGAACGGACGCTTTGTCGGCAGACTTTAGAAACGGCGGGTGCTGTTGAGCCGTTGAGGAACATCCGGTTAGCATTAAAATGACGACGGCTATTTTTTTATACATCTTAGGTTACCTTGCGGAAAAACTCGATTCGGAGATCTATTATAGGGTCCTTAAATTCAAATTAAGAGTTAAAAAATTTATTCCAATCTAGAATAGCGCGCTTAGCTTGCGCTTCATTAAAACAACCTTTGCCTTTCTGCGATTTGCCGAAGAAAAACATAACACCCTAACGCCGCGAGTAAATGCTTAAGAGTATGCCCGCTAATACCATATAACCAATGGTAGACAGGACTATCCGCGACCTCAAAAGCCTTCGCCACACCATATAAACCCAAAAAAATCCAATAGGCACGCCCATGGGTAAAACGGGGTTTATACATCACTAATATTAACGGCATCAACAATAACGGCAAGAATTGAACTAGACCGTATAAACGTAAATCGCCATGGCCTTGCGACTCGGTATAATGCCAGTAAAGAACGGAAGCCAGCCCAGTCAACAGTAGCGGGTACAGTAACTTCGACGCGACCTCTTTAGATATATACTCGCCGACAATCACCGAAAAAAATGACATAAAAGCCAAGGTCATGGGCAATCTATCCCAAATCAACGTGCGGTTATTCGGGTCCAGATGATAATAAATCGAACCGCTTCCCAATAATGCCACGCTGCTAAAAAACAGCATATAAGACGGTAAAATAACATCGACGATTTTAGAGCGATCTACGGACAAAAGGGTCTTAACGCCGAACAACCCTACCAAGATAAAAGGCAAGTTGGACACAACATTGAAAAAATGTTTAATGCCAAGCATTTCTCTTTGATCGGCAAACTCATGATAAAACCGATCTTGGGGAATTGCCGGAAAAAAAAACATCACGATCACAGAAGCCGAAGCGATAGCAATCAATATCGAAGCCCGATAGTCGAGATTATTTGTCATCATCAAGCACCCTTCAAGAATTGCAAAAACGAATTAAATCCTATAGTTTCTGATATATTTCATGTGGCTACAGATCATCTTGATAAACAACCACTCTATTTCGTCCGCTATGTTTGGCTCGATACATCGCCTTATCGGCCGCCTCGATCATCGCGGGATAACTTTTATACCCCGGAGAATACACGGCCAATCCGACACTAACCGTTAGCTCATGATTGTGGAAACGCTCGCTCATGACTTTACCACGCCGCTCGATTTCACCTCGTATTCTCTCGGCGTAACCCAATGCGCCGGCTTGATCGGTATTGCGCAACACAAATAAAAATTCTTCGCCGCCGTAGCGGCCGATCAAATCGCCAGGGCGCGTCATGCTTCGTAAAATATCTGCAACGATCTTCAATACATCGTCACCCGCCTGATGACCGCACACATCATTAAAATGCTTAAATCGGTCGACATCGATAAAACCTACCGCGATTTTTGTTAATACTTGCGGTTCGCTTTCGAAAAGACGCGCCAAAAACTCGTTTATTACACGCTTGTTAAATAATTGCGTCAACGGGTCGACCTGAGACTCCTTTCTAGCCAAGGTATACTGCTTGGCATTCATCAACGCGATACCTAGCTCATTAACGATCGGCAACATTTCACCGAGAATCTTTTCATCCATTGCCCGTCCGCTTAACGAATTATCGGCATAGAGCACACCAACCAACTTGTTATGTCGCAAGACAGGCATTGCGATAAACTCGTCGACATTGATCCTATGAAGCATCTGCCGGTCGAGATTATCATCTTTTCTTATCAAGACCGGCTTTTTGTTCCGCAGGCAATCCAATAATTTACCGGTGACTTCACCGATTGGAATTTCAAACGGTTGCAATTCGTCTTTAAGAATCGACTCCGGCCACCAATGCGCGGCAATCAAGCCCCGGCGTTTCGGGTCGATATTTAACATGATGACTCGATCGAAACCGAAATCGCTTTGAATCGCCTCTAAAGTCCACGGTAAAAATTCTTCCGGATCGAGACTCCGGTGAGGGATCGTTAAAATTGAACCGTTCGAGGCCACCCCAGCATTGCCTCCATCCGATTTGTCATGTCGGGTTTTGTTACCGATAACGCTTAGTTTAATCGTCGCCTGCACCAGTGTCGCTCTAAGTTTATGAATATTAGGAAATGAAATACCGTAAAACTCTCGGGTATTGGCCATTTCCCGATCGACATGTTCAAGTAACTGCTCCAAATTCAACTTATCGATATCGATAATTTTTAAGACTTCTGCTTGTAAATCCGGACTACAAATTTTTTCGCTAGACCCCACCCCCTGAACCCATGCAATATAATTGGCAAATGAAATAATCGCGGTCTCGGTTTTAAATTGAGCATACGGGGAATCGGTAGGCGGCATTTCGTGATGAAAGCCGATCATTGCGGTAATCGCAGGCGGTAAGTTCCAGGTCGAGCAGAAAACTAAACCGATTTCGGTATGCGTTAAGCCGAAAAAAGTTTTCTCGCTTTCCATCAGCGATTGATCGCTTTTATCGTATGCCGTTAAATAATCGCTATACGACACACGCCCATAACTTTCCAATACGACTTTGCCGACATCGTGCAACAAACCGCCTGTGTAGATCATATCCGGATCGGGATGTTTCAAGGTTACGGCAATCGCCTTACTCATCGATGCGACGAACAAACAATGTTGCCAAAAAAACATCTGATTGAACGATTGCTTCGATTTATGCCGGATTAGCCGATTATAAAATAACTGATCCAAAGCAGCCTGCCTAACGGCTGAAAACCCAAGCATATTGACCGCATGCTTGATCGAAGTGATTTTTTTAGGCAGACAAAATGCCGCCGAATTAACTATCCTTAGCACTTTAGCCGCCAACGCCGGCTCCGTCTCGATCACTTTCGATAGATCTTTTGCCCGGGTGTTTTCATCGTTGGTAAGTTTAAGTAATTTAATCGCTGCAGCCGGGATCAACTGCAAATGCCTGACTTCCTTTTTTAGAACCGCGCGAGCCGCCTTGGCAATCCCTGCGGGATAGCCAAGCAAATCTTCGCTTGCTGAAGCGGTATTGTTATCCATAATAGTGGCTGCTTATATCGATTATCGTTAAAAATTGCAGAATGCAGGTAGATTATGTGAAAAACATTAAGCCGGCAATGCGCAATTGCCCATAACCTCTACCCTAGAACATAAAATTCAATAGTTTTAACACCTTCTGTTCGTACTAAGGATTTCGTGACAAATAACTTTCTGAACCTATGTACTTAGGAACGGATTCGGCAACTCACTTGACAGCCACCAACACATGTCAATCCAGTTACCCATCCTAGCTACCCTGAATAAATAATAAGGAAGTTATTTATGACTAAATCCTAAGCTTGTCGAAATGCGTTTTGATCCGGCATTAACACCTATACATTTCTCAAACTCATTATGCCTTGATTTAAGTACACCACGAACTGCGATCTCTTGAACGACTCGGAAGCCCCCCCGGATCCAACCGACAGAATTAGGATAAAGGTTATATGATTTTCAAGCAGATATTTGAGAACTATGAAACGTATCAAGCAAAAGACATCCAAATATAAAGCAATTGTCCAGTAATATACCCGTCGTAGATCAAAATTCGGCACCTGGGGTCCGCTAAAGGACGCCGTGAATACGTCCATGTAGGCTCTATGCCAGCTCCATGCTGGCAAAGCCTTTATGAGCGCCATGGATGGCGTGAATGTCGATTTTGCAGGAGCGAAAATCGACCGGACACCCAGGCGCCTCCTTTGGCACTGCCGAAATTTGAAATGCGAAAGGTATATTTCGCCCTCCGCTCTGATTTTCCCGATGAACTGAATTACATTCGCTTACCTTTTTTGAGTAACTTCTGCTATATTCACTCGCCAACAAGAAATGAAAGCACATTCCGAATCATCATTTTCAGACGGAAAATTACAACAACAATCAATGCTATCAGGACGAAAATATGTCAGAGTTTATTTATGTGTTAACCGTTATTTATTTTATTTTTGTGGTTAAAGAGGCCGAAGGGGAAAACATCGCAGCATTTTGCCTTCGTGTCTTACCAGGCATTTGGTCGCCTATACAAAAATCGTATGCAAATCTACGCGATCGTTTCTTTAATTTAATCAACTTTAAACCGACAAGCTTCGCATAAAGCAACGCATTAAGTTCTTACCGCTAATAAATGGCCGAATCAAAAACTTACCTGAATGTGCCGTATGCGCAAAAAGATGCGGCTAAAGCGCTCGGCGCAAGATGGGATCCTGCTCAAAAGAAATGGTATGTCCCAGGCAATAAGGACATATCACTTTTTGCGCAATGGCAATCACAAGACGAAACACCCAAGTCGACTTTGGCTTCCGATGCTGAATCGGCTTCATCCATCAAAAGAAGCCACACAACTAATAACGTCGGCCCGGGCGTTATTACCTATGCAACAGATAAAGACTTTGTAGCCTATAGCGGTGATGAGCCGCCATGGGAATAAACTTATCTTGTGAAAATAAACAAAATATACTCATCGAAAAATCAAAATTCGGCACCGGGATGACCGTCAAAGGACGCCGTGAACCCAGCACCTAAATTATCTAAGACATTAACCATAGCCAATGGGCTATGGAATTTAGGTGCTGGATGAATACATCCATATAGACTCTATGCCAGTCTCTCACCTAGCGTTAAGTGAGGGACCGATCACCCCGGCGCCTCCTTAAGCATCGCCGAAATTTGAAGTGTAAAAGGCACAACCTCCCGCAACACTGAACTTTGTCATTCTTTTCACTTGTCGCCACCGAACAAAGAAACTCGGAAGACAACAACAAATAAAGCCACTCGAAGCTCGTAATCAAATTGACCGATTTTGTGCCGCTATCGATTTACTGCTAACCTTCAGGCTTTAAAAAGTAACCATGGATCCATTGTGAATAGCAGTTCCGTTCAAGCCATTGCCAAACAAAGCCGTCTTGCGGCACGTCAATTATCATCGACATCCGAGTCACTGCGTAATCTTGCGCTTTCAAAAATGGTCGACTCGCTTCAATCAGCTAAACACCGGGTTCTGGAAGTCAATGCCGAAGAAGTCGAAAAAGCTCGGCAAGTTGGACAGTCGAATGCACTGGTCAAACGTTTGACGATCGACGACAAAGTTTTTCAATATATGATATCGAGGCTAAATAAAGTCGCTCGACGGCCGGACCCGTTAAATCGCGTACTTGAAGGCCATACCAATCCCGCCGGACTTCAGGTGTTTAAAAAATCGGTTCCGCTTGGCGTCATCGGCATCATTTACGAATCGCGGCCTAATGTCACCACCGATGCCGCCGGAGTTTGTATCAAAAGCGGTAATGCCGTCATCTTGCGAGGCGGTTCGGAAGCACTGCAAACTAACATGCTCCTGGCAGATGCGATGATTGAAGGCGCTGTAGCCGCCGGTCTTCCGGAACATGCGATACAGATTATCCGCACGCCCGGTCATGAGGCTGTTGGAGAACTGCTCAAGATGGATGATTATATAGACGTATTGATTCCGCGCGGCGGCAAAGACTTGATCAAACGTATCGCCGAAGGCACCCGAATTCCTGTCATCAAACATTACGACGGCATCTGTCATCTTTATATCGCGGCAGACGCGGCCCCTGCTCAATCGGTCGATCTAGCGATCAATTCGAAATGCCAAAGCGTTCAAGTCTGTAACGCACTTGAAACCTTATTGATCGACCAAAAATGCGCGGAACAAATGCTACCGCTGCTTCAGGCAGCATTTGACGCAAACAATATCGAGCTACGCGGCTGCGAAAAGACACAAAAGCTCTTACCAAGTATTGCCCCTGCGACAGAAGAAGATTGGCATAGCGAATATCTGGCGCCGATACTTTCAATAAAAATCGTTAACGGCATTAATGAAGCGATCGATCATATCAATCACTATGGATCGGGACATACCGATGCCATTGTTACGCAAAGCCTAAACATGGCTCAACAATTCGAGCATCAGGTTGACTCGGCCTCGGTATTGATCAATGCTTCCACAAGATTATCGGGCGGCGGCGATTACGGCTTGGGATCGGTAGTCGGCATCAGCACCGACAAACTACACGCCCGCGGCCCGGTCGGGCCGGATGAACTGACAACCTATAAGTGGGTAGCCTATGGCAATGGCCATTTGAGGAATTAACCTATACCAGCGTAGATCAAATTCGGCACCGAGGGCCGTCTATATAGGATCTAAGCCAGCTCAATACTCGTAAAACCTTTGCCGCAACCACCCCTCTTCAGACACTACTACAATTTGAAGCGCGAAAGGTATATGACTATTGTTTTAGGTTGACCAAAAAAAGAGCTTAGATCGAAACGATCTAAAGCTCTTTTTTTATTTAAACGCAAATTATCCAAAATCGCTTCTGTAGAAATGTCTGCTCTGCACAAAAAGCTGGGCAACGATTGCTTGAACGCGCAGGGCGCGCCGATTTACGGATTCATGATCTGCGCCGCACGTTAGGCAGTTGGCAAGCGAAAACCGGAGCCAGTCTGTTGACGATTGGCAAAAGCCTCAATCATAAAAGCACCCGATCCACCGCGATTTATGCGCGACTCGATCTCGGCCCCGTCAGAGAGTCGGCCAGTCGTGCAACGGCGGCCATGTTGAATGCGGCAAAAAACAGCGCTTAAAACTATTGACCGAAACCTTCCAAGAAATCCGGATGAAAAAGCATCCAAATACCGCAGGGGATCTGAATAATTACTCCTATTGTAATGCGCGGCTCGTTGACCGGATTTTTTGTCCGAAATATGGGATTTTTAGCGATAATTAAATATTATGGTCGGTATCGACCCTTTGCGAACTGTTGATTGATTTGATGCAATGGCTGAAACTAGAACTTTAGCGGCCGGATTTATTGTCACCAACGCCTATACAGGCAGGAAAACTATATGCCATCACCAAGATCAAGAAATATTGACGATAAACCCAAAGCTAAAAACTGGCTGGAAAACAATAAGCAAAAATCTCAACTATTCCTAGAAATACTAAATAAGTTGAACACATTCTATGTTGGTGACTTTGATATTTTGTACGTCCGCAATATCGATACAATGACACCAAGATAGGCGATTACACTATTGTAAGTGCAAGAGGCGATGGGAGTGTCGAACTAAAGCTTTTATTAGGCAATGGCGTATGGAACAAATTCATCGTAAACAGCTTGGATGAGTTCGATACCGTTATAGCCTTTATGGAAAAACATCAATTTAAGAGCTTTTGTTTTTCCTATGAGCATTACTCGTCACAGTTTGAGCTTCAAGTTAAGCAAAGCCTGGATAGTGATGCCACACAACGACAAAACCGATTGGCATCTTCGCACAAAACACCATCTAAGATGGAAACTATAGTAACTGTTTTTAAAAGAAATCCGGATGTGGTAGCTGAAGTGCTAATAAGGGCAAAAGGAAAGTGTGAGTCATGTGGAAAACCAGCCCCTTTTAAAAGACGTAAAGATGATAAGCCTTACCTAGAGGTCCATCATAAAGTGTTCCTATCCAATGGTGGCGATGACACAGTTGAAAATGCGGAAGCTCTTTGTCCCAATTGTCATAAGGAAAAGCACTTTGGCTAACAAACAAATTAACTCGGATTACAAAAACCGCTACTCGCTTTTACGTTCGGATATTTGCAGCATTAAACGAGCAATTTATAACATAAACCGGTCATTCAGAAATCAACCTCGAAGGTCGGAAGTTGGCCGTTATGTGAAGTTTCCTTTTATGCACAGTTTCTTAGTTTCGAATAACTGACATTAGGAATCAAGCGGATTTAGCAAGGCATCCAGATAAAAAGTTGGTCATAATTTTTGCAAACTTCAGGGAGAGATTATCTGTTGTTCAATTCAGAAAACAACCCTCAGTACAACAGATAACTTTTTTTACTTAAATTAGTTCTAAACAGGAAAACAATCATGCGGAATTTATCCGTCATGTCGATAAAAAATGATAATTCAAATGGCCAGATGACATCGACTGGAATAAAAGCTGATATTGCTCCCTTTTAGTGTATTTGAAAGCTTGTTTTAAATCATGGAAATTATGCAAAGATTGCGAGCGCGATAGAGTATTTACAGCCAGCTTTCATCATGGTTAAGCAAAACCGCTGCACATAAAAGGAAACTTCACATAATGGCCGTGAGCGGTCAGTTTTGAAAGGGTCGTTTTGCTGTTTTCGTGCCTTTTTACTAGGATGGCGCCAATCTCCAGAATAAATTGACCGCCTTCAACGACCTGGCTTCCAACTCAACGATACAAAGAATTTTCCGTACCTGCGTGATGTTGTAGCCAGGCTGATAGCTGAGCAATATCCTCGGGTGACGCAGTGTGATGAATTCGCCCGTACATACAAATATTCAGGTCCGTTAACACCTAAAAAGAGCAGACCTGTTTCTTAATGTTTTCCATATGCGGTTTTTTGTTACTTGGCTCGTAGCGTGAGCCCTTGAAAAATCCAAAACTATGATCTATATATAAAACATAAAGCATTATTATGAGTCATATATAAACCTTTTCTTACTTGCCGAAGCGCTTGGGAACTGCTAATGTGATTCGCATGCCGATCACAAGATAGCCCTGCGATCCATTTATAAACCAACAGTTAAACTATGGCCAAAGTATCGGCACGCACCTATTCCCGCTATAGCCGTGAAGCGATGACGCTTCTGGGCAAGCTCATCCGCGCCGCACGAATAGAGCGTAAGATGACCGCACAAGAGGTTGCCGAACGCGCCGGTATCTCGCGCGGACTTTTGCAGCGCATTGAAAAAGGAGATCCCAAGTGCGAACTCGGGGCAACTTTTGAAGTTGCCGCCCTAGTCGGCATCAAACTTTTTGATATCGAAGCGACGACGCTCAATGGGCATATTCGTCAAACCGAGGACAAGCTCGCGCTTCTCCCGAGGTCTGTGCGGAAGAAAGTAAAAGTCGTTGATGATGACTTCTAATCACGCCGATAAAGAAGCCTATGTCTGGATATGGTTGCCTGAGGCAACCGAGCCGGTCGTCGCGGGCAAGCTTGAAGCCGACGATCAGGGCAATATTCATTTCAACTACGGCAAAAGCTATCTGGAGCGCGTCAAGGATACGGCCCCGGCTATTCCCATCTACCTGCCGGAGCTACCGCTCAAGAAGGGGATATTGCCACTACCGGATGGGCTGAGCATGCCTGGCTGTATTCGTGATGCCGCTCCGGACGCATGGGGACGACGCGTCATCATCAATATAAAGCTTGGACGGAAAGGCAAAGATACGGATACCGATGCGCTTGGCGAACTGACCTATTTACTGGAATCGGGCTCTGATCGTATCGGCGCTCTGGATTTCCAGCGCTCGCCAAGTGAATACATCCCCCGCTCCGCAAGAAATGTCCCGCTGGAAGAATTGCTTAAATCCGCCGAACGAGTCGAGCAAGGTATTCCGCTCACGCCGGAGCTGGATCAAGCGCTCTTCCATGGAAGCTCTATCGGTGGCGCACGCCCCAAGGCCTTGATCGAAGACCAAGGAACAAAATACATCGCCAAATTTTCATCGAGTTCCGACCTCTACAGTGTCGTAAAGGCTGAATTCATCGCCATGCGGCTGGCGGTCGCAGCCGGGGTGAAAGCTGCCCCCGTAAAGCTTGTTCAAGCCGCAAACAAGGACATCCTTCTGATCGAACGGTTTGATCGCGAAAAAACCGACCATGGCTGGACGCGCAAAGCCATGGTTTCCGCCTTAACGCTGTTTGGCCTCGACGACATGATGGTGCGTTACGCGAGCTATGAAACGTTTGCAGAAATCATACGACATCGCTTCGACAACCCCAAAAAAACGCTCGAAGAGCTGTTTTCTCGTCTCGTCTTTAACATCTTGTGCGGCAATACCGATGACCACGCACGCAATCACGCGGCCTTTTGGAACGGCAAAACACTCAGCCTTACACCTGCTTACGATATTTGCCCGCAAAACCGTACCGGTAATGAAGCCTCACAAGCCATGCTCATTTCCGGGAACAACAATCTGAGCAAACTCAAGTCGTGCCTTACGGCAGCACCCCACTTTCAACTCCCGCAGGATGAAGCGAAAGCCATTTTCGATAGGCATCGCGAAGCCATTGAAGCAAATTGGAACAACGTGTGCGATGAGGCCAAGCTCAGTGAGATTGATCGAAAACTATTTTGGAAACGGCAGTTTCTGAACCCGTCAGTGTTTGAAGAGTAATACGCATTCGCCCATCGGTTTTGGATGCTCAATTCTTTGATAATCGCATGGGTAGCGACACTTGGAATACTCGTCAAATGAACCGATCATTTTGTGGCTCATTTTTTTAAATTCATGAGCCACAAGTCTTGTTGTATTGAATCCGTGAGCCTCAAAAACATTCCCCCAACTGTTCCAGTTGCGGCAGCAGGCCGGCCGCGATCATAAAACCTTGATCGAATCATGGGTCCTGCAAATCGAGGACGATCGGTTGATGTCTGAGACAAAATCTTTCATCATGCAGGCTGGCGTTGACATAGGTCGTTTCACCTTGCTTTAACACGCCATGACATTCATGAATGTGGCCAAAAACATGAAATTTTGGCCGAACGCGTTGAACAGCGACAGCCAACGCTTCGCAGCCGACATGTTCACCAAACACCTCATCCAAAATACCATAGGGCGGCGTATGCGTTATCAATACGTCGGTATTACTCGGAATGCCATCCCAAATCTCGGCTAATCGAGGACCGCGCGGTAGATTGAACGCCCAATCACAAAACTCCGGCTGCCAGGGCGATCCCCAAAAGTTCACGCCATTGATTTCAATGCCTGCGTCTTCAAGATAAATGGCGTTTTTGAGCAGATTTATTGCCGCGCCCTTCCCCACTATTTCAAACGGCCAGTCATGATTTCCGGCAATCACGAGTTTGCACCGATGCGGCAGCGTACCTAACCAATCGTCGAAACGTTTGACCTCGGCTAGCCTTCCTTCTAAACAGATATCGCCGGCGACGATCAGTACATCGCCATCCGGCACCGACACTGTTTGCTGCGCATCATGCAGGTCTGACAGGCAAACCAGGCGTAAAGCGGGTTTATTTTGATTGTCGATCGGTGCCATTGTCTCTCCTTATGTCTTGTTGCTAGACATATTAACCTAAAAACGATCTTCCGCAAACATTTACCTGATTAGCAAGTTTCTTCAGCTAAAGCCCAAAAACCAGCATATCCCTAGCAGGACGGGGTTTGCAACCCCGTCCTAAACGTTTTGGCTTTGGCCGAAGTCAGCCGAATTGTTTAGGGCAAACCGAAACGTTGGGGACGGGTTAAATAACCCGTCCCGCAGAAGTGGCTACGACTGGCCACTGCTCGGACAGTTGACTTCGGCAAGCTGAAGCATCTTGCTAATCAGGAACATTTATGAACTGCTCTTGTCATTTCACGAAATCTAGCAGCAACTCGCTGACAGAAAATGCCATTGGCGCTGAATTCTGAGGTGGTTTCCGTTCGATGCGCAATTCGTTCGCCGCCGCAACCATGATGCCCCACTGATCCGGGTAAGTATTTCGAGAACCTTTGGCAGCTTTGGCCAAGATTGACTCTTGAGCGATCAGCCAAGTCCTTTCCTTCGAAAAGTGGTCTTCCATTTCGCGATCAACCGCCTCTTCTACCTGAATTACAATAACAGCCACGTCTATGACTCGGTGCTCATTGAATACGACCATGATGGCATCGTAACCAGAGTTCTTTTGACCTTCGCTGAGTGGATTAAAAATCCGCAAAGCAGCGCCACTTTCATAGCCCAATTCAACAGGATCGGTAGCTTCAAGCCGGCGTAATACATTATGTTTGAATGATAACTGTTGCTTATACCGATTCTTTTCGTCTACAACGGGACGCTGGGTACCCCGCCCTCTCGCGGTTTGACCTTCCGGAATGGCTTCACGGTAAATCTGCCAGGTTTTGAGGAGTTGCGGTCGTTTGATTTTTTTTTGGTACAGCGCCTCAGCCAAACCGTTGAAATCGCTCTCGGTCGCAACTCGATTGATTTTTTCCAACAATTCGATAGAGTCGGCATTAATGCCTTCCGGAATATCCAGCGGTGTCTTTACGTTTTCCCATCCGCCCGTTTGCAATTCGACGGCAAAACGCCCAACCCTCAGATAGCGCCAAAGCACTGAAATCCGCACGCCCTCCTTCTCGGCACGGGTTTTCAGCCAGTCGCTAAAACTCTTGGCCTTTTGTTCTCGCCAAACTTGCTTATCCTGGGTATCAATCAGATATACGGATTCTTGACGCCAGTTGAAGTTGCGGAGTTTAGACATGAAAAGCAAGTAAATTCATGAACATTACGAGAGCATGGAGGGTTGAATAAAGATTATTGAAAAACACTGAACATCTCATCCGGCGTGACTACCTGAGGCGTAACGACTGCATCTTTCAGGTCGATTTTATTCTGCAATAGGCTATTTAAATTTAGATCGAAGGAAGTATGCTTAGGATGCAACAAAACTGGAATGTAAATATTGACGTTCTTTTGCTGCCCGATTCGATAAACACGATCGGTTGCCTGAGCCTCTTTTGCCGGATTCCAATGTCTTTCAAGATGAATGACATTATTTGCGCCTACGACCGTTAAACCGACGCCGGCTGCAATGGGGGACATGATAATAATACCAAATCCTTTTTGAGCCTCGAACTGTTCAATCAATTGTTTTCTGGTTTCGGCGCCTTTGGTACTAACAACCGCCTTGGTATCGCCATTGATGACATTGACGGGAACGCGATACAACTGGGACAAACAAAGCTTGAGTAAGCGCTGCAGATTTTTGTTGATGATAAAAATAATGACCTTTTCTTGCCTCTTTTGAATTTCATTTAAGACTTGCAGAGCGCACAAAATCTTTTCCGATTGAGAAGAAAACTTTTTCGGTTCAAGATCATTCGGATGTTCAGACTTTTGCATCAATACAGGGTGAAGAGAAATTGCCCGTAACTCCTGTAACGCTTGCAGAATTGCGCCTCGGGCGTCCCCGCCATTACTCTTGATCGATTGAATATCGGCAAGCACTTGGTCATAAGCATTTAACTGTCCATTCTTCATAACTGAAGCCAAACGGGGCTCGTATTGCCAACCCGATTGATTGTTATTGCCGGCACCAACGAATATTCTCTTTTCAGGCAAGCCGTCTAATTGATCCTCCTTCATTCGCCTCAACATAAAAGTGCCCACTTGCTGCCTCAGTTTTTTGCCGACTTCCAGCCTGACCCTGGCCGCGTCTTCATTGTCACCGACTTGATTAATCGGCTTGATAAACTGCGTTCTGAATTCTTGGTAAGAACCCAAAAGACCCGGTTGAGCCGTATCCATAAGACACCAAAAGTCAGAAAGCGAATTCTCCACCGGCGTCCCTGTCGCCAATAATTTAAATCGTGCTTTTAGGCCCTTGCCAGCACGGGTTTGCAAGGCATTCGGATTTTTGATGTTTTGCGCCTCATCGAATATCACCAGTTGCCAATCGATACGGCACAAAGAAAACTGGTAATCTCTGAGTGTTTGATAAGTTGTCACAACCAAACGTTGCGGTAGATCAAGGCGATCGTTTCCATAATACTTACCGACTTTCAATGAATATCTGATACTTTCGGAATCCAATGACGAATCGTCAGTAACGGCCTGCTTGGTTTCGGTTGAAGCTCCTTGTATTTTGTATTTTTTAAGGTCTTTGCCCGACTGCAACACAACGACATCCTTGAATGGGCTTTTCATGAAGGTCTTATCCGTTTCATCGATCCAGTTCTCAACCAAACTGAGAGGGGCAACAATCAATACCGGTCTTCTTGTGTCTCCTGATGACTCGGTTAACCTATAAAACTCAGACAAAGCCACTAACGACATATAGGTTTTACCTAAACCCATGTCGTCAGCCAATAAAGCGCCTTCAATTTTAGAACCGGATGGTTTCAAGGCACATTGCATCAACCCCAATAGCCAACGAACCCCGTCTTCTTGATGTGGATAAGGTTGACGACGGTAAACAGTAAAATCAATTTTTTCGGTAAATATCGATTGTTCGGCCCGGTTCAGCAGCGCCAGACCGCCAAACTCCAAAATCTCATCATTAGTTACAATATCGACGACCGCTCTTTCCATTGGCGCTTCAGTTTCGATGGGGGCTGGACTTTCGTGCTGCCGAGTTGTCCGGCTAAATTCCTTTTTCAACTGTCTAATCTGTTGTTCGATCGCTTGCGGATTGGAAATATCAATGTTTTGTCCGTTAAAAACCATTGAATCCGCACCATGAGCCTTCGCGTCATGAAACTTTTTCTCGAACGCCTCGACTTCTTCAAGATCATGCAATTGATCGGCGAGTGGCGCATGAATGGTTTTTTCGGCCAAGGATCCGAACCAATCAATCCCCGATTCGTCGGTATCTCCAAAATAGCCATGATGAAATGCCGTCGCCCCCTTAACCCGTAATGAAAAGCCGGTATCCAAATCCACCAAGGCGGCATTCAAAAATGCGGAAGGCGTTGCCAAAAAATGTTTCACTTGATCTTTTGCAATGCGCCGGTTGGTCAATATTTCCTGCGTAGCTTTAAATCTATCTTCATCAAGCAAGACGATATCATCACGAATGCGCAAAGAAGCGACATCATTTGCGCCTTTTAATTGTCCTAAACGAATGGAGGTATCGCGCGGATCTATACCTGCGCCGAAAGTGGGCGTCAGAATCAAATCACCATTATCATCTTGCTCGGCTGCCACACCGACTTGTTCCGGGTGCAGAATATACAGCTTGTTGAAATGCGATAAATCGATATCGAGGCCCGCCTTTTGAGCTTGTTGTAATCGATGAATCAATAACAGATTTTGTTGTTCGCTTTTATCGGCCGTTGACAGTTGCTGATGCATCGCCACGCACTTGAATGCCGACCATTGCGCCTGATTCAATAAAAAAATTTCTTTTTCACTCAGTTTTAAACACGGTCCGACTAATTCATACTGATAGATATCTTCGCCTAAATAGTTCAAAACCAAACGCACAGCAAAAGCGGCCTGAGAAGATTGGCCTTCTACTCGTGTAGACACTCTGCCTTCAAATACGGGAGGAAGTTTCAGTAAATATCTGACACCCTCATCCAAACATACTGCATTTTCACTGGGTATCACAAAACCATTTCGAATCGACTCCGCCAATCCTTCTTCAACCAGCATTTGCAAGCAGGCATATTGATTCAAAAGCAGTAAATCCGCGTTTCCTACTGCACAGTCTTTAAATAGCTCGTATTCGATAAAAAGATTGAGGCCTTCACTGTCAGGCAAAACCGAAAATGAGGTAGTCGAGCCATTGATTAGAACTTTTTTTATTAGATTTTTTAAACTCATTCAATTTTTCACAACATTCTGAAATTACTCTGTAATCCGACTTTTCTTTTATATTGTAAATACATTTTTTCAGTGAGAACTTTTTCAGGGTTAATTCTTACACCGAAAGATTCAAAAGCGTCAATTGCCTTATATTGCCAATCACCATTATGAGTTATTGATACAGGTGACTTTATACTTAAACCATTAAAGTATTTGTAAAAATTAGACTCAAGCTTTGTAGTCAATTCTTTCGGTGCAAAATATTTTTCCTCAAGATTAAATATTTGGCTATCAGGCGGAAGATCTTCATAAATCCATAGCTTAAAATTATGCGTCCCTTCAATCATATGCTTGCCTTTAACTTTTAGGTAAATCATTGACCTATTAGGGTCGGCAACAATTGAGTAATAAGGTAATTCATCTTTTTTATAATTTTTCTTCAAATAGTACTCGGCATTCTTATTGATAAATAATCGACTATCTTCTACCAATCCCAAATCAAACAACCCTTCCAAAAATTTTTTTCTGGCTGGAAACATCCGGTTCATGTCTTCTTTTCCATTCATATCAGCGTAATCTTCCAGAACCTTTAAAAACAACAGCAGATCAAACCGTGACAACCAGCCCCTGACTTTCTGTATTTGCTGTGTACTTAACGCAGTCCACCAACGTTGATAGCGTGGTGAACTTTTTGACATTCTGGGATCGCCTGCAATCGTCAAAATAATGCCTTGCCATTGCTCATCAACCTTTTCTTTCGGCGATCGATCAATCAATATCCTTAAAATTTCATGCCCCAGCATTTCGGTTTGATTATAGGGAGATTCATACACAGATGGTTTGATAATTTCCTGTAATAAAGGATCGGGGTGCCAAGGTTCGAGCTTTCGTAATTGCTCAAGGTAATAATGATTTTGGCAAAGCGAATAAAAACGGGATTCGGCAAAACTTTTTAAGCCGATCGATTCGATAAAAATATCGAGATCCGTCTTTTTGGAAATGGCAGTTTTAGCCACCCAGGAAGGCCCTTCAACGTTGATTATTTTAGTTTTATGTTTGATGAGCTTCCCTAAACTGCTTGATTTTAATTGTTTGGCACTGCGACCGAGCTCCTGATGTAAACAATGAAGCAACGCATTTAGATCACCGGCTTGCTCGAAGCGCTGAAAAAATAAACGCAATAGTTGCTGGATAACTAATTTGCTCAAAAACGGTCTTGGATGATACAGGGCATTGATCAATTCTTGAGTTACCGGACACATCTCGAAAAATAGCTCCGATAACCACAACGTCGTCAACGCTCTGACATCCAATGGTTTTCGGATCAACCCGGGGATTTCCGATACTTTTCCCTGCTTTGCTTTTGTAAAAATAGCATTGCAACTCTTTAAAAACGCTTTTGATTGAAATCCCGTCTTTCGGCTCATCTGCATCAATGATTCCGTCAGGCTTTCATACGGAGCGAAATCGCGCTTAGGCTCCCATTCAGGCAAGCTAAAATTCATTGCAGGCAGTTTTAACATATCATTCGGCCATCAACGCATTGACTTGTTCATATTGATGGATCGTAGGCCGTTTGACGGTAAAACGGATATCGATTCGGCGATTTTGTTGCAACTCGGCTTCGGTTCTTTCCAGCAAATTGACCGGACGCGTCTCGGCATAACCGCTCACCGAAAACAACGGTTTGCCATCATGATTTTTCAAACCGGCGAGCGGATCTTCATGATCGAGTTGTTCATTCCAGAAATTCCAGATTGAAATGGCCCGGAATGTCGAAAGTCCCCAATTGCCCATATGTCTTGGAGATCGCCGACTGTCGGTATGGCCCTCGACAAAAACCGTATCCAAATATTGAAATCTGCTTTCCTTGGTAATGGAACGATGCAAAGCATTGCCGATCGCTTTTACGATCAATTGCGATGATTTTTCCGGCGGAATCGTGTATTCATTGGTTTTAAAGCTGAGCTGTTGATCCGGAATCCTCAGCACACTATCGTTGTCGCTAACCTCTACCAGAATATTTTTTTGCATCAATTCCTCTTTGATCTCATAAAGAATATCCCGCCTGACTTGTTCCGCTTTCGCAATCTCTTTTATCGCCTCCGTGACTTCAATTTGTGTTTGTTTCAGTTTTTCCTGAACCTGAATCAATTCCAGAATCAACGCCAAAGACGCCATGATAAAAATAACCAAAAGGCCGGCCATAATATCGGAAAAAGAAATCCAGTAAGGATTTTCTTCATCGACATTTTCGGAATGAGAACGCGCTCCTAGTTTCATGCATAGTTTCCTGATGCTTTGGTTTCAATTTCATCCACAACAGAAGCTATGGACTCAACGACATCTTTCATGGTGGTGGCATATTCCCGGGTTTGCTCGTTCCATTGATTCAAGCGAGCATAAGTTTGATCTTGAACCTGCTCGGAATAACTATTAAGCAATTTTGACAATTCATCTTCCAAATCCTGGATATGCGTTTTTAGTCCATTTTTAAACGCTTCCAAATGCTGATCCAATGCGTTGAATCCGGTTTCCGCATGCTTACTGGCTTGCAATAGGGTCTTGCCGACCTCGTCGAACTGCACATTTAAACGACTTAAATCGGCAAATATAACTTGGCTTTGCTCCAATACCGCTTTATTTTCGGCGCTGACTTGTCGATTGGCTTCCAGCAATTGTAAAACAGGTTCCGAAATAGCCTCGGCCGCTTGTTTGACATTGGTTGAAAGCAGGCCTAATTGATTCGAGACACTGGTCATTTGCTGGCTCGATTGCATCAGACTTTTACTTGCCGCCGAATTTTCGGAAGTGACTTGTTTGAATGATGCCAACAATAATTCCAGTTGCTCATGGATTTGAGCTGAAGCGGCATTTTGCACGGTAAGCATTTGCTCAATTCTATCCATGATTTGTTGCTGATTTTGTTTGGAATTCTCCACCCCCTGTTCGAAAACCTCTTGCCGCTGTCGATCGGTCTTTTGTTGCTCATCGTATTGTTGCTGGAGCCGTTGTTGCAAACCCAGAAAAATATCCTGCGTATTTTCCGCAGTCTGGGCCAAGGTCTGTTGACTCGCATCGGTAATCTGTTGAAGTTGCGTTTTAATCTGCTCAACCTGAGCACTGGCCAACTGTTGACTATTTTTCTGATGTTGTTCCAATTGCCCGACAAAATTCTGCATTTGGCTTCCCATCTCGTTTACGGCACTACCGACGCTTTTCGATGCCTCTTCCATCATATCTTTTTGAGACTTACCTGCTTCGCCGACACCGTCTATGAACTTGGTCAACAGGCTTTCCAATGCCTGTTCAGATCCCTTATTGGCATTATCCACTAACGATTGAATCGCCGGCGCCATGATCTGATTCAAACTATTTTCCAAACCGACTTGAATAGACGACGTCGTTTGAATCAAAGCCTCTTGCAAACGGTCGCCAATTTTTTCGGCTAACCCCTGTAAAGTTTCGTCTGATGAACGACTGTGATCGGCTATCGCTACCAACGATTGTTCTGCATTGATTCTTGGAAATAAATAGTCGATCTGGTTTTGCAATTGATAAATATCTTTCCGTACGCCTCTTTCCAAAAGTTTTTCACCAAAATTAAACAATAAACTGGTTCCTATCCCCCAGATCGAAGTCATAAAAGCAATTGAAGCGCCATTGATCAAACTGCCGATGCCATCGCGAAGCTCCTCGACACCGGCATTTTGTTGTAGTTGTAACTGCGATAACGCCAACTGCAAGCCGACAAAAGTGCCCACTACGCCGATAGCCGTCAAAAATCCTGGAACGGCGGCCAATAATCGATTTTGCGTAAGCCTACCCGCCAAAGTCGATACATTAAAAAAATGAGCCGCATCCAGTGTATTGAAAAGGCGTTTACCATCGCTTGATTTAACCAGAGACTCATCAAACTCACGCCATAGTCGACCATACCCCTCATGTTCCAATGCTTTATTGCGTATATCTCTTTGCTTACCTGCCAACTCATTTTGATCGACATTTGCCAACAAGTCTTTATAGAACCGAATCTTTTTAGCTGCGGAAAAATAGCCATAAACCGCATATCCAAAAAACAAACCCGCAATAATCAAAAGTAACAGCACAAAAAAAGCACTTAAACCTTCACCTTCAGTCATACCACCGTTAAAAAGGAATGAAAATTTGGGCAGTAAACTCGATAAATCAAAAGTGGTTTTATTCATTTCTAAGGTATCCTTTATTCTGAATCGTTTCCAATCAATACAAGTGTTTCGACATCCTGATCTATCTCCAACGTCTCCACGTTGCGTAGTTTTCTTTCCATCGCGTTGGCCCGCGTGGTTTGCAAGGTTTCCAATGAATTGGAGGCGGTGTGCAGATGCTTCTTCACCTTTTCTAATTGATCGGCATATTTCAAAAATTCGGTCTTCACCTCCGCCAACACTTTCCACACTTCACTGCTGCGTTTTTGTACGGCCAGGGTTCTAAAGCCCATGTGCAGACTGTTCAATAAGGCCGATAGCGTGGTCGGGCCGGTAATCGTGATTCGGTAGGTCCGTTGCAGTTTTTCAAATAGTTCAGGGTGCCGTAGAATTTCGGCATAAAGACTTTCCACCGGCAGGAACATAATCGCGAAATCGGTGGTATTCGGCGGGTCGATATATTTACTGCTGATATCCTTGGCGAAGCTCTCGACCGCGTTCAGTAGTTGCTTTTGCGCCAAGTTAATCTTGACCGTATCGCCTTCCTCGAAAGCGAGTAACAAAGATTGATAGCTTTCCAACGGAAACTTGGAGTCGATCGGCAACCAGACCGTCTTGTCGTCGGCCTTGCCGGGCAACTTGACGGCAAATTCGACGTTGGCTTGACTGCCTTTTTTGGTCGCGACATTGATGTCGTATTGATCCGGCGACAAAATCTGTTCGAGTATGTTGCCCAATTGATATTCGCCCAAAATGCCGCGCGTTTTGACGTTCGACAGCACTTTTTTCAGATCGCCGACGCCGACGGCCAGATTCTGCATTTCGCCCAGCCCCTTATGAACTTGCTCCAAACGGTCGCTGACATGCTTGAAGGATTCGCCCAGGCGTTTTTCCAGTGTTTCATGCAATTTCTCATCGACGGTTCTGCGCATCTCATTCAACTGCGTCGTGTTGTCTTCGCGGATCGATTTCAGTTGTTTTTCGATCGTTTCTCTGATTTCCGCGATGCTGGTTTTGGCCTGTTGCGCGGATTCTTGTTGTTGTTTATTCAGGTCGGCAAAGCGTAAGCGAAGCTGTTCGTTGAAATCCTTGAGGCCTTCGCCGAACTTGTCTTCGAACGATTTCAAGGCCTCTTTGAGCTCTTTGCGATTGTCTTTTGCGTCGTTTTGAATGCCTTCTTGAAATCCGTTCAATCGGCCGATGGTTTTCTCTCCGAAGGACTCCTGCTGTTTATTGAACTCGGAAAACCGCGCCTGCAGTTGTTCGCTTAACTGTCGGATCGATTGCGCGGACTTTTCCTCAAACGACTTTAAGCCGGCATTGAGTTCTTGACGGTTCTCTTTCGCATCGGTCTTGATGCTTTCTTCAAAAGCGTCCAATTTTTCCAACGTTTTTTCCCTAAATTCATCTTGTTTTTTGTTCAACGACTCGCTGGAAGCCAGAAATGACGCGCTGACGCTTTGCTTGAAGTCATTGGAGTTGGTGATCAGCTTTTCCGATAAGGCATTTAATGCATCTTTGAAACTACCTAACTGCCGATTTTGTTCACTGCCGTTTTCAACGACCCTTTTCAATAAGGTATCCTGAAAATTCTTGAACAATTCGCTCATTTCGCGCCGGTTTTCAGTGCTCACTTCGCGCAGTTCCTTGCGTGATTCGCTCAAGCCGTCTTTCAACGATTCCTCGTTCCTTTCCAGAAGCTGTATCAATTCAAGCCGGATTTGTTCGGAGTTCGAACGCGATAAGACACTGACCTTGCGTAGCACCAAGATCAACAGCAACGTGATTAACGACAAAAATACGGCAGCCGCGCCGCTCAGTAGAAGGGGATCAAGCATGTTTTTTCCTTATTGTTATTGTTTTTTAACCACAGAGAGCACAGAGTTCACAGAGGTTTTTTGACTTTAACTCTGTGTTTCTCTGTGTCCTCTGTGGTTTTATCAAGTTAAAAAAGACACAAACAAACTAATCCCGTTTTTGTTCCATTTGCGGCGCATCTTCTCCCCGGTAAATGACTTTGCCGTCCTCCCAAAACTCGGCATATTGGCCGAGTCGTCGTTTTTTTTCCAGCGCGTTGGCGACAGCTTCTTTTAATGAAGCCAAAATGATTCTGCTTTTTTCAGAAGGTTGTTTCTTGACGGCATTCATAAACCTGCCTCTTTTAAAAAATGTTGATAAAAAATATCGTGTACCACATCGCGCTTTTCTCCCTGCTGCTCTAATACCAGTATGGGTTCGTCACCGATATTCATAAAGCATGAGCAGTTGTTTACCGCATAACTAAAATCGATGAGCAGAATTGTGTAAACTGCGCGCAAATCGGCGCTCAATATCTTTCCTGATTAGCAAGTTTCTTCAGCTAAAACCCAAAAACCAGCATATCCCTAGCAGGACGGGGTTTGCAACCCCGTTCTAAACGTTTTGACTTTGGCCGAAGTCAGCCGAAATGTTTAGGGCAAACCGAAACGTTGGGGACGGGTTAAATAACCCGTCCCGCAGAAGTGGCTACGACTGGTCACTGCTCGGACAGTTGGCTTCGGCAAGCTGAAGCATCTTGCTAATCAGGATATCTTTTGAAGGAATATTGTGACCGCCATGCGCCACCCGCTGTCTCGCAGACGGCGATCATTCTGAAAGGTCTCTTGTCATTTTTTAACCACAGAGAGCGCAGAGTTCACAGAGATTTATGTTCTTCCACATTCTGTGCTCTCTGTGGTTTTATAATGCCTTTCATGCATCGCTAAAGTTCACCGGCGAAGGCTTTTTGGCTCAGTGATTCAAATAAAGGGTAACTTAATGCCTTCGTATTTGTATTTTGAAATTTCCATGTTGCTAAGACTTTGGCTCTTCCGGATTTCCCGTGGTAACCCCCAATATCTAGTGATTCGCAAAAAAGACCCGGCGCCCCTGGACATCCAGCCAAATATGCTGGAATAATCGACCCAGATTATAAATGCCATAGCAGCGGCGCTTGATCACTTTGATTTTATTGTTCAGCCCTTCAACAAAGCCGCTGGTTTCGCGTCCAATAAAATAGTTGGTGATCTTATCCCGCCAGTTATCCAACGTGGTGATAAAAGGCGCAAAACATTCTAAGCCCAATGCCTTGATTCGCCCCAGCCATTGCGTTAAGGCTTGTTCGGCCTGGGCTTTACTCTGTCGCTGCTCAAAAATACCGGTCAGCATTTCCCGTTGCACATACACGTCTCTCAATATCGCTGCATACTGAAACAGCAGCAATAACATCACTTGCTGTTCTTCTGTTAGCGCTGCCCAGGGTTTTAGGAAAGCCCACATCACCCCTTTCAATTGTGCATACTCTGACCTCCGGCAGAGTCTTTTTTAGACGCTTCATTTCCGTTTTGCGCGCTTTGGCGACATGGAAGCGATCAACCACAACCTGAGCCTCGGGCAGGGTTTCTAGAACCGCGTTGCAATAACCTTCGTTCATGTCGATACAGACTTGCCGGATGCTTCGGTGTTGCCGGGGCGGCAGCGTCTTTAAAAACGCCTTGACCGTCTCTTTTTTGCGATCCGGTAACACCGCTAAGATATGCTTTTCGCGCTGTGCCGTCAGCCCTGACACGATAACGACAAAATCCTTATGCCCTTTCTTTAAGGCCATTTCGTCAATGCCGAGCTACGCCAAATTGGGTACCACCGACCAGTCCACTTGCCGCTGAATATGACGATCCAGGGTACCCTCAATACATTCGACACTCAGATCCTGTTTCAGGCTGACGTCACTGAGCGTGCTATTAACCAACTCGCGTAGAATCCAATTTTCATAGGCTTTGGTATGCGGGCTTTTGGGTTCATACCACTCGCAGCGCTGGGACGTGGTCGGCCCTTTGTCACAGTAGGTGCATTGAAAGCGCTTCGGCCGGATGCGAATCCAGACCGGCCGGTCAAAGATGGGCAAATGCCGTAACGTAATCGCTTTGTCGTAACCGTGAAATTTATCGATGGTTCGACCGCATTGCCGGCACACCGCCGTAGTACAGGTGCTAACGACTGTGATCACCAAGCCCTTGTCGGTTTGTTCGTATTTCTCGACACGGACATTGGGTAAATCCAGCGGTATTTGTATCTGCGCTTGATTCATCGGTATTCAAGGAAAAGTAACGGTGCTTCGGTATTATATATCAGGCTTCGGTTTCGGACCTCTGGCAGATTATACTCATCGCAGATCAAAATTCGGCGCAGGGATGCCCGTCAAAGGACACCGTGAATACGTCCATGTAGGCTCTATGCCAGCTCCATGCTGGCAAAGCCTTTGCCGAACCCCCCGACGCCTCCATACGCTAATGCCGAAATTTGAAGTGCGATAGGTATATATCGAAAAAAACCTTGCAAATCTGGCTGTTGCGGCGCTAACCGTGTTGCGCGCATACGATATCGTGGGACGTCCCCGACAAAATTTAATGCCATTTGGATCGTTTGAATCGTGGTCGGATTGGATACGCAGTGCAATTGTTTGGGCCGGTTTAGATGATTCATTCGCCGGTCTATGCCGGTGGGATACCATCGACCTCATCCGGTCCGAATTGGCGGGGGTCCTCGAATGTTGGCACGACGCAATTGGCACGGAGTGCGTAACGGTCAATCAACTGGTCAAATATGCAACCACATCATGCGAACCACTTTTTCAGGCGCTATTTGATGTGCCCGAGAGCTCTAGTGGCATTAACCGGCCGCGACTGGACCAATTTCTAATGAAATACATCGACAGAATTGAATCCGGATATCAATTGACGATCGCCGGCACTTCCGGGACGAGGAAAAAATATCGGGTTGAAAAAATAATTTAATCACCGCTCTGCAGGGTGTGCAGTATTTTTTTATTTTTTGTGGATGTATAAAAATAAACTGCTAATCCTGCGCAGCCTGCGCGGCAGTACCATCAATAAATCGATTTTCCGTTATCGACCCATTATTGGCACTCGCGCTTCTCCAAACCGGCCAGTCAGTCAAATCCAGATTCTGTGAACTAGAGGTCTACAAGCAGTCATTGGCGACATCACTCATTCGGCCATCTGCGGACAGTCAGTGAGTATCAATAAAAGTACAGTATTTGTCAGTAACCTACCCTTGGAAAATTGGGGGCTATCTCGATCATGTGCATGATGATGGCTTTGCGGAAACTGAAGCCGGTTTTCACTTCATTGCTTTTTACGGAGTCGCATTATGAGAAATTCTTCGACTTGAGCAGAGAGAAACTCTTGTTGGATTAGGTTCGATACCGTACAGACCGGCAGCTTTTTGGTGCATATCATTATAAAGTAACGATCATGAAGACCTCGCCATCGCCCCGGCAAATGAAAGTTCGGGGCGTAGGGAGGGTGCGGTCACTCGCCCGACAGGACGCCGTAAATACGCCCATCTATGCTCGACGGCGGCGACTGATTGCCATGGATGGCATGAATGCAGATTTTGCAGGAGCAAAAATCTGCCCTGCCGCCTGTCGATCGGGCAACCGCACCCTCTTCGGAATCGGCATTTTCGTTGCTGAGCTTTTGCATATCGAAAAATCAGATAAAGAGTCTACATCTACGAACTTTCACAGTAAATGATTGGTATCACAATTCGTGGTGCTGTTTATGGCCATCGGCGCATAGCCAAATAAAAAATTGTCATCAATATTTCAAAACATCAATTTTTTGGAGAAAGCCATGAAAAAATTAATTCAATTAAAAGATAAGGCTATGACTTTTAGTCACCAGGTAGAAGGAAGGGTATTGCCACCATTGCTATTATGGATGCTCGGTGTTCCAGCAGGGGTTTGTGTGATTTTATGGTTTTTATTCTTTAGATAGCAAACTTAAATCGTTTAAAAACCGAATTAAAAACTGGCATCTCGCGGCATATCGGCAGACCCCGAGCCGCCTGCTACGGCTGAAATGCTTGTGAACATTGGTGTTTGTTCACCCACTTCGGTCAAGACTTTAGCTGTTGTATATTTTTTCAGCAATTCGGTTCCTAAAATAGAATATTTGTTAGATACGGTATCTTAACTTTTCTAGTAAGAAGGATAATTCATATGAATACGTTTCTTCAACTCTCTTTTACAGCAAAATCGACGCTTATTTTGTTGGCCTTGACCTTAACAGGTTGTCCACTCAATGTGAATTTGATAACTGATAAACCTATTACACTTGTAATCGATAAACCTATTCAAGTCGGCATCGACAACCCTATTAAAGTCGACGGAAACATTGCCGTCACCAAATTACCGCCGATAACCTTGGGAAACCCTTTGAGAGAAAATAAAAAGTGATATGGAACAACAGCCTATATTATATTTCGAACAAAACAGTTAAAGTTGATATGACTTTCTTTTTGCCGAAAATGCGCCTCGCCTATTCCGCGAGGTTCTCTCTGAATCCAAACCCAGGCACAAACAAAAAAGGCCTGCATTTCTGCAAGCCTTTAAATTTGTTGGAGCTGGTGATGGGACTCGAACCCGCGACCGGCTGATTACAAATCAGCTGCTCTACCAACTGAGCTACACCAGCGAAGAAGCCGAAATTATACAGAACATATTTTTCGCTGCAAGTATTTTTTTATTTTCTTTATTGATTATGGCTCATTTGAACAAGTATCCGGCACCCAAGCACTTGTTTTACCGGTGATATGATAGGCGGCCAATCCCAGCCATTCTCGGACGGCATAAGTCAATTGCTCTAAATTTTCTCCGAACGCAAAACCAAGACTTGTCGACTCGCCCGGCACCGTCCAGTGGTCGACCGGATACGGAATGACCGGCCAACCGACCCGACAAAATACGCCTACTGCTCTTGGCATATGCGAAGCACTGGTGATTAATAACCATTTTTCGCCTTTTTCGGGCCTAACCAATTCTTTGCCTAGCAAGGCATTTTCGTAGGTGTTTCTTGAGCGCCGTTCGAATTGAATTGTCCCGATATCGAAACCTTGTTGTTCGAAGAGCCGGGCGGCCACATCGGCTTCCTGAAATTGCTTATCCAGCTTACTACCCAATCCGCCGGTAAAGACTAATCTTGCGTCAGGATATTTTCTAGCCATCTGCATGAAGCTCAGTGCACGTTCCGAATAGGCTTTTAGCTCAACCTGCTGCCAAGCATAGCTGGCGTCGATTTTTTCTGCGCCGGCTAACATGATAATGCCGTCCAATTGCTCAGGCAGCGGCGGGTTCGCCGGAAATTTCGTTTCCAAAGGAAGCAGCAACCAACTACCGACCGGCAATAAAGCGATCACCCAGCATAATAAAACCAAGGCACTGAATCCATAAAGCGCTATTTGTTGGTAGCCTGACCAAAGCAACCCGCAAACCAGAGTCAGTAAAATCAACAACAAATGATCCGGAGCAAATAAGCCCCAAACCAGTTTCGACACCCAATAAAAGACTGAATCCACTGTCTTAAGCACCGGTTAGCCTATTAAATAATCGACAACGATCCCTGTAAACACAGCCAGACCGAACCAATTATTATTGAGAAACGCTTTGAAGCAATCGGCTTTTTCGCGATGATAAATCAGCTTCTGCTGATAAGCCGAAAACCCGGCGGCGGCGGTTAGCCCTGCATAGTAAATCCACCCCATTTGTTCCATTCGCCCGACAATGATTAGTAACGTTAAAATTACGACCTGCAAGCCGGCAATAATTTCTCTATCCCTATCGCCGAATAATATCGCGGTCGACTTGACGCCGATTTTTAAATCGTCGTCCTTATCGACCATCGCATACATTGTGTCGTAAACCAAAGCCCATAAAATTACCGCCAAATACAGCAGCCATGAAACCAAGGGCAAGCTTTGTGTTTCGGCGGCATAAGCCATCGGTACGGCCCAACCGAAAGCCATGCCCAAAAAGGCTTGCGGCAAATGGGTATAACGTTTCATAAACGGGTAGCCGGCAGCTAAAATGGCACCGCCAATAGACAGTACAATCGTCATCGTATTCAGCAATAAAACCAAACCGAACGCGATTAGACTCAAGACGGCGAAGAGCACCAATGCCTCCTTCGGCCGCACCTCTCCGGTAGCGATCGGGCGCTGTTTGGTGCGCTCGACATGCGGGTCGAATTCGCGATCGGCATAGTCATTGATAACGCAACCGGCCGCTCGCATCAAAATAACGCCGAACACGAAAACGATCAAAATTTTCAAACTCGGCGAACCGCCGGAGGCCAACCAAAGCGCCCACAGCGTGGGCCATAAGAGTATCAATATACCGATCGGGCGGTCGAATCGGGCTAGGCGCCAATAAAGTTTTGCCCTGCCGACAATAACTTGAGTATTCAATGATTTACCTTTTTGTCCTAAGTACGTTAAAAAATGCCGAAACGGCTACTCCCTTTTGATCGAAAAACCGTCTAAGGATAAACGGTATGAGATGTGTCTATCGAGGACCGCCGTGAACCCATCCATGGGGGCTTGACGGCAGCAATCGAAAGCGAGGGATGGCGTGAATGCAGATTTTGCAGGAGCAAAAATCTGCCCTGCTGCCGACATCCTCGCTAGCCACACCCCATACCTTCATAAGGTTAACTATTTTTTGAGTATAAAGGGAGTAATAGATAACAGGAAACCCAAACCATAAAGCCGCGAGCCCTAGTCTTTAAAAAATCAAGGGGACCTCTTTAGGTAGGCGCTTCGTTTCCCATCTGCCGCCCGCATAAATGATGTTATCATAACGTTTCCTGATTAATTACGAGCTTCAGCTAAAATCGGTATCTTATCCGGCACATGAATTCTGTTTACCCGGACAGACATTGCCGGAGACCGAATTGCATGGATGAGACACTACACAGTATTGCACTTCCCTGTACACTAGATACCGGCAATCCATGCCTGTATGACGGGTAGCTTAGCCCTTGTCGATTTGGCTAAAAGTTCTACGTAATCAGGTAATGTTTTAAACTTGGAGCATGGCCAAAACGATGACTGTCAAAATTTATCACAATCCCCGTTGCAGCAAATCGCGTCAAACCTTGCAACTCCTGCAAGGCAAAGATCTCGATATCGAAATCATCGAATACTTGAAAACCCCGCCTACCACCGATGAGTTGAACGAAATCCTCAATCTGCTTGGCATCGAGCCGCGCGATTTGATGCGTAAGAACGAAAGCGAGTATAAAGAAACCGGCATGGACGATCCTTCTCTGGACCGACAAGCCTTGATAGCCGGCATGGTTGCAACGCCTAAATTGATCGAACGACCGATCGTGCTAGCCAACGGCAAAGCGGCTATCGGACGTCCTCCCGAACACGTTCTGGAAATTTTATAACTTGTTCCGGCTCGACACGGCTCACACTAATAACTTAAGACCGGCCCATGACTGCAAAACATTATCACCGCATCGCCTTAGCCGGTTTTTTCGGGCTGTTTAGTTTGTTGATGGCCTGGCCTACCGTGTTGACGCCGCCGGATCAACTGCCTACCGCATTGGTATTGCTGCTGAGCGTTTCGCCGTTATTATTGCCGATGCGCGGTTTGCTCGCGGGTAAAGCGAGAAGCTGTGCCTGGGCAGCCTATATTAGCCTACTTTATTTTATCCATGGATCGGTCGAAGCTTATGCCAATCCATTACAAAGGCCTTATGCGTTACTGGAAGTTACCTTCAGTTTAATGCTGTTTGTCGGCGCAAGCCTTTATGTCCGTTATCATAAAAAAAAGCCTTGATGCATGGCCGAGCAATTACCGTTACTTTTCGAACACAAGTTTAACCTGACCTTTGCCAATTTCTATCCGGGCAAAAACCGGGAAATTATCGGCCACTTGAAAGATTGCGTTTCCGGTAGCGGAGAGCAGCAGATTTATCTTTGGGGCAATCTTGGCCTGGGCAAGAGCCATTTATTGCAAGCCTGCTGTCAATTGGCCCAGGAACTGAAAAAAACCACGTTTTACTATTCTTTCGTAGCGGACGCTCTGCCCAGCACCGAAATTCTGAGCGGCCTCGAAGAATACGAAGTCGTCTGCTTCGACAACATCGATGCGATTGCCGAAACCTCGGACTGGGAGCTCGCATTTTTCAATTTCTATAATCGCCACCGGGATCGTGGCTTTAAGTTAATACTGTCTTCGAATTGTCCGCCCAATTGGCTGACCATCCGACTGCCCGATCTAAAAACCCGGTTGAACTGGGGACTGACACTAAAACTGCAGGAACTGTCGGATCAGGAAAGCATTGAGGCTCTGGCCTTTAAAGCCAAACAAATGGGCTTTGAAATCAATCCCACGGTCGGCCGTTTTTTGCTGAGTCATTACGCCCGAGACTTAGCCTCGTTGTGGCGCTTGCTCGATCGACTGGATCATGCGACGCTAGCCGCCAAACGTAAATTGACTCTGCCTTTTTTGAAACAATTTCTCAGTCAAGATGAAAGCGATTAACATACTAATCGTCGGTGCCGGAGCGATCGGCGGTTTTTACGGCGCATTATTGGCGAAAGCCGGCGCCATGGTATCGGTCGTATGCCGGTCCGAATACAACCTGATCGAACAATCCGGCTATTCGATCGAAAGCCGAGACTTGGGCGGCTGGCGCTTCAGGCCGCAGCATGTCTTGCGACATTCAGAAGACTATCCGGAACAAGCCGATTATGTTGTGCTCTGCACCAAGGCGATCGATGTTTCGAAAAACCTCGAGCTCATCCGTCCCGCGGTTTCGAATAACACCGCGATCGTTTTTATACAAAACGGCGTAGAAACCGAACAAGCTTTCATCGATGCCTTTCCAGGCAACGAAATCATCAGCGGCTTGGCTTTCATCTGTTGCAACAGAATCGGACCCGGACAAATTGCTCATTTGGCTTACGGCCGCTTGGCCTTGGGCAGCTTAACCAACACCATTAGCCCCAAAGCCGAACAGCTTGGCGCCTTATTCAATGCGGCCGGCATCGAATGCCGAATTACCGACGACATCATCGGCGCACGCTGGCAAAAATGCGTTTGGAATGCGCCGTTCAATCCACTGTCGGTGTTATCCGGAGGATTGGCGACTCAGGACATATTGAACACGCAGGAGCCCTTGGTGCGCGGCATCATGCAAGAAATCGCCGCGATCGCATCGGCCTGCGGACACCCATTGCCCGAAGACATCATCGAACGCAATATCGCCAACACGCACACAATGCCGCCCTACAAAACCAGCATGCTGCTCGATTACGAACAAGGCCGCCCGATGGAAACCGAAGCGATACTCGGCAATACGGTGCGCGCCGCGCAGCGAGAAGGCATACCCTGCCCGCATCTGGAGACACTCTATGCCTTGATGAATTTGCGAGAACTGAAAATCGCTCAGAGTCCGAACACCTATTAACGCAAACTCGAACTCTAACCCGCCGAAGCATCCCGCGACAAACGAATCACCAAGGCATCGCCGACCCTTCGTATTTAATGAAACTGCCGCTTTGCCGAAGCGAAAAAGCATCGATCATCTTACGCATGCCGGTGACGCTCTCGTCGGCATCGATCAAACCGTTCGGTCCGCCCATATCGGTCCTAACCCAACCCGGATGAAAAATCAACACGCCTACTCCGCGGTCCATTAAATCGATCGACACACTTTTCATCGCGGCATTCAACGCGGCTTTGCTGGAACGATACAAAATACTGCCGCCGCTGGAATTATCGGCAATGCTGCCCATTTGACTGCTCAAAGCCACGATCAATTTTTTATCGCTACGCTGAAGCTGCGGCAAAAAAGCCTCGCTCATTTTGACCGGTGCTTGCGAATTGACCAGCAGAGTATGCGACCACGCCTGATAATCCAAATTGCCGAAACCGCCCCCGGACTTATCGCCGTAAACGCCGGCATTATTGATCAAGACGTCGATGCTTTCATCCGCCAATCGAACCGACAAGGCATCGATTCGCGCGAAATCGGCGACATCCAAGGCTTCGATTTGAATCGTGGGATAACTCTCAGCCAATGCCTGCAATTGATCGGCGCTATCGGGATTCCTACAGGCCGCGATAACTCGATCGCCTGCTTCGGCATATTGACGACAAAACTCCAACCCCAAGCCGCGATTGGCTCCGGTAACTAAAATGGTTTGCATGGTACTGACTCCTTATTGATGACACATTTTTTATGATTCACAACCCAATAGATAAGCACTGAAAACTTAGGCTTTTGAAGCCCTCAACCTTCTCCCGGAAAGAACTATTGCTCAAGTTATTTCATGATTACTCCTTAGCCAGGGCGACCTCGATAGCATCTATTGCCGCCTGACGTTTGCGGCTTCGATATCACGATCTGGGAATCGCTCCCACAGAGCTTCCGGCCTCCTTGTGGGAGCGACGCCTTCGTCGCGATTGTCAAAGCCACTGATGCTCAATATCGGCAGATTTTTCAAACAGCACTATTCTCCGATATTTAATATCTTCCGTTCGGCAAGTTTTGCCTTCCGCTAACCGCCGCCTCGATGATATAGCCGTGAAAGACGGCACATAAAAACGTCGACTTCCTGTTCGGAATACGCGTCAAACTCGAATTCAACGCGCAACTGCGGCAAGCGAAGCTTGCCCAACACACGATCGGCGTTGCTGTTCATACGGATCGTCAACATCCGCCCTGATTCATTTAATAGCCATGTTTCGGCATCGACCGAATAGCCGTCGGGCAGTAAAATCGGCAAATGCCTGACGAAATCATCTTGCGTCATTGCCAATGTCTTGACGAGTATACTTTTAGCCACCGGCCACCGGCGGCCAAACCGCCAAGACATCGCCTTCCTTTAAAATCGGACGATCACGATCCACCGGCTCGATAAAAATACCGTTGATCAAAAGCAAATGAACTTGATTACGAGGCAAATTAAACCGCTCCAGCACTTGATGAGGCGATTCCGCTTCGGATAACGCCATAATCAGGCCTTCGCTCGTGGTTCCGGTCGGTAAATAACGCCGCAAACCGGCAAATAATTTAACAGTGATCTTCATGAACGGTAAACTAACACAAATCAAGATATACTTCGCGCGGTCATATTTGCGGATTTTATGGCAATGCTATTTTGTTCGGTAGCAAGGCGCGAAAACAGGCGCATAACAAGCTATGTAACGGTTTTCGTAAAGCTTCCGCTCCTGCTCACGCCCCTTACCTACATCCATGTAGGTAACGCCGCTACCGGACAAAAGAGCGCGCCAGAAAGCCGCAAATGTGGCCGCGCGAAGTATAAATTCAGTCATTTACTTACAAGATTCGATATGCTCATTCTAACCGCAAGCGACATTCGAGACATGGCCCGCCATGTTGGCCTTGAGCATTTTATTAAAAAAGCGACTAAGGCCTTAAAACAGGACTTTTCTCGCTGGAGTTCATTCCACTTATCGCCGCGTCATGCCACCTACTATCCGCAAGGCGTCATTGAATTGATGCCCTGTACCGATAACAAATTTTATACCTTTAAATATGTCAACGGACACCCCGGCAATATTAGAAACGGTAAACTCAGCGTTGCCGCGATCGGCCAAATCAGCGACGCAGGCAGCGGCTACCCTTTGATGCTGTGCGACATGACCTTGCTGACCGCGATAAGAACTGCCGCAACCAGCGTGCTAGCGGCAAGTTATCTCGCGCGGAGTGATGCCAAATCCTTAGCTGTCATCGGCACCGGCGCACAAGTGGAATTCCAGACGATCGCTTTCGCCGGACACTATGCGCTTGAAACGGTCCGATATTACGATATCGACAGCCTGACAATGTCCAAATTCGCTCGAAATCTGGTTAATCAGCCATTCGAATTAAAGCCATGCGGCAGTATCGCCGAAGCCCTGCACGGCGCCGATGTCGTCACTACCGCAACAGCCGCCAAACATCGACAAACACTTTTCACAATTCAAGATATCTCACCCGGCACACATATCAATGCAATCGGCGGCGACTGCCCCGGCAAAACCGAATTACCGGCGGAACTGCTAAGACAAGTCAAACTCGTCGTAGAATATACGCCGCAAAGCCTGATCGAAGGCGAAATTCAACAAGGCGATGCCGGATTGATCCATGCCGAATTAGCGGAGTTGGTTTGTGGAACGAAAATCGGCCGTGACAATGATCGAGAGATTACACTGTTCGATTCGGTAGGTTTCGCGCTGGAAGACTTTTCGATACTTCGCATCGCCTACAAACTCGCGACCGAATTTAAGTTCGGAACCGAAATAGCCATGTTACCCGAAGCGGATGATCCTAAAGATCTATTCGGTTTTTTGGCCTCTTGACCTGACTTCGCGTACCATTTGCTATCACCTGTCGCCATCCCCCAATTAAACTGACACCCGATCATCGGCTATCAGTTCAGTTAATTTATTATTTATCCCACCCAAGACATGAATACGATTAATTCCGAAAAACCCGCTTCTTCCGACAAAGCACCGCCTAAAATGCCCGGCGCGTTGCCGCTGATCGGGCACATGCTCGACTTCGGCAAGAATCCCTTCAACTACATGATGAAGCTTAGAAATACGCTCGGCGAAATCGGCGAATTCCGTATGTTTCACCAACGCATGGTGTTGATGACCGGTCCCGAAGCGAACGAGGCGTTTTTTCGCGCGCCCGACACGCAACTCGACCAAAGCCAGGCCTATAAAATCATGACGCCCATTTTCGGCAAGGGCGTGGTTTTCGATGCACCGCCGGATAAAAAAGATCAACAACTGAAAATGCTGATGCCGGTGTTGCGCGATAAACCGATGCGCGGCTATGCGCAAATCATCGTCGCCGAAGTCGAGCAAATGGTCGCCGACTGGGGCGACAGCGGCGAGATCGATTTATTGGAATTCATGAAGGAATTGACGATTTACACGTCCAGCCACTGCCTGCTCGGCAACGAGTTCCGCTATGAATTGAATGAAGAATTCGCCAAAATCTATCACGACCTCGAAAAAGGCGTGAATCCCCTCGCCTTCGTGTTTCCCTATTTGCCGCTGCCGGTCTTCCGCCGCCGCGATAAGGCGCGCGCCAGACTTCAGGAAATGGTCACCGGCATCATTGCCAAGCGCGCGCAAAAAACCGAGAAGAGCGAAGACGCCTTTCAACTCTTGATCGACGCCCGATATGACGACGGCAGCCGCCTGTCGCCTCATGAAATTACCGGCATGCTGATCGGCACGATCTTCGCCGGACACCATACCACAGCCGGCACCGCTGCATGGACGCTACTCGAGCTGGCACGCCGACCCGAGCACATGCAAGCCGTATTGAGCGAACTGGATCGATTATTCGGTGCGGACGGCGAAGTCACTTTTCGATCCCTGCGCGAAATGCCGCTGCTGGAAAATGTCATCAAAGAAGTCTTGCGCCTGCACCCGCCGCTAATATTCTTGATTCGCAAGGTCATGCAGGATTTTCATTTCAAGGATTACACGGTCAAGGCCGGGAAATATGTCTGCACGTCGCCGCGAGTATCGCATCGCATTGAGGAAATTTTTCCGGAACCTGAAAAATTCGATCCCGAGCGCTATACCGAAGCGCGCCAAGAAGACGCCAAGCCGTTCAGCTGGATCGCGTTTGGCGGCGGCAAACATAAATGCACCGGCAATGCATTCGCGATGCTGCAATTGAAAGCGATCATCGCCGTGCTGCTGCGCCGCTATACCTTCGAACTGACCGACGCCAAAGACCATTATCAAGACGACTTCACGCAAATGGTGGTGCAACCGGTATCGCCGTGCAGGGTACGTTACCGCAAACGCCAAACCATGTGCGACACCGCCACCCAAGCATCGGAAGCCGGCACGGCCGAAAAAACCCCGACCGGAGAATCCTTTCGGATCGTCATCGACCGCGAACTTTGCCAAGGCCATGCTACCTGCATGAGCGAGGCGCCCGAACTGTTCCAGGTCGACGACGACGGCAACTTGACCGTGTTACAAGAAAACCCGGCGCTGGATTTGTTGAACAAAGCCAAGCAAGCCGAAAAATATTGCCCGACCCAAGCCATTAAAATTCAATTAAAATAGAGAGCGACGATGCCTGTATATCCGAGAGAAGAACTGGAAGAAATGGTCGAACGCTGGCTTCAAGCCAACCGGGACGCCGAAAAAGAAGGCAATTGGCCCAAACACCTCGGCCCGATGTATACCGACGACGCCGAGTACCGTTGGAATATCGGCCCGAATGAAGAATTCGTCGCGCGCAACCGTAAAGAAATCGAAGAATGGGCATTAGGCGTACAAATGGAAGGCTTCGAAGAATGGCGTTATCCTTATCACCGCATCCTGATCGACGAAAAAATCGGTGAAGTGATAGGCTTATGGACCCAAGTCTCTCCTGCTTTGCGCGAAGACGGAACGCATTATCAAGTCGAAGGTATCGGCGGCTCATGGTTTCGTTACGGCGGCAATTATCAATGGGAATGGCAACGCGACTTTTTCGACTTGGGCAATGTGAAAGCCTTGTTCTTCGAACTGGCCGCCGACGGCAAACTCGATCCCGCCGTCAAACGAAAAATCGGCAAACTGGCCAAAGGCCAGTTGTTACCGGGTCATGAGCGCCCGCGTAAACCACCCAGCTTCGGAAAAAAACTGAAAGGCTTTTTGGCGATGGTGCGAATCGCGTTGTTCAATCGATGAAACCTTAGAAACTCGCGCGAAGGCGCAGGGATTTTCGCTAGTGCCCGCTAAGTAAGTCGGGTTAGGCGATAGCCGTAACCCGGCTTGACGTTGGCTATCTGTCGGGTTACGCATACGCTAACCCGACCTACGCAACTATAAACTCAACGCTTCAGCTAATATTCACACTTGAAACCTATAATTGCGCGAGCTTATGAACCAACGATACCGAAAATAGCTACCCACGAAATCCTAAATAGTTTCGCAATTTTACGGATATCGTAGACAAACTGCTTTTTTTCGGTCCATCGCTCATTTTCAAATTTGTAATAACAATAAAAAACCATGTTGACTGTAAAACCCGCTTGGAAAAAATGGCGTCTATTGAATGACCATGGACGGCATATCTGGGCATTCAAGCCCGTCTCCGATCAAATCGATCAACATCTGCACAATGCCGAAACGGTCTCGGACGAGGAAATCGTACAATTTGCCGAAGATTTCCGCTTCGATTCGTCGATCAATCCGAATTCCGCCGACCAGGTCTACCGGCATTGCGCAATCAACAATCAATTTCAGCCTTTCGACGGTCTCTTACCGCAAGCAAAAAGCGCCGAAGATCAAGCCGTTATCGACTCTCTCGTTAAGGGCATAAACTATTTTTCATACTTACAATGCGAGGACGGGCATTGGCCGGGCGATTACGGCGGCCCGCTATTTCTTCTGCCCGGCTTATTGATTGCTTCCTATATCAGCGGCACGCCATTCCCTAAGGCACACCGCGAAATGATGAAACTTTATATTTTCAATCATCAGAACCCTGATGCGGGCTGGGGCATGCATATCGAAGGCGAGTCGACGATGTTCGGCACGGTCATGCAATATGTTTCGCTGCGCATTCTCGGCGTCGATAAAGAGCATCCGACCATCGTCAAGGCCCGGAACTGGATCAAAAACAACGGCGGGGCAGCCGGCGTTCCTTCCTGGGGCAAGTTTTACCTGGCGGTGATGAATCTTTACGACTGGCGAGGCTTCAACAGCCTGTTTCCGGAAATGTGGCTGCTGCCGAAATGGCTGCCGATGCATCCGTCGCGCTACTGGTGCCATTGCCGAATGGTGTACCTGCCGATGGCCTATTGCCAGGCGCACCGTATTCAAGCCCCCGAAGACGAGCTGGTACTATCCTTGAGAGAAGAACTCTATGAAAACTTCGACTCGATAGACTGGCCGAAACAACGCGATGCCGTATGCGACAAAGACCGCTACTATAAGCCGTCGGGTGTGCTTAAATGGATGAATTTGTTCACGAACACTTACGAAAAATTCGCTAGCTCCCGGCTCAGAAAAAAAACGACCAATTACATTCTCAAATACCTCGACGCCGAAGATCAACAAACTCAGTACATTGATATCGGCCCGGTCAGCAAGGCGATCAATTCGATCTGTATTTGGCATGCTTACGGCAAGGATTCCGACCGATTTAAACGCCATGTGGAACGCTGGTACGATTATTTATGGGTTGCCGAGGACGGCATGAAAATGAATGGTTACAATGGTTCGCAACTTTGGGATACGGCGCTGGCGACCCGGGCTATTTTGGAAAGCGACTTGGGCAAACGATTTCCGAAAACCATCGAAAGAAGCTATCGCTTCATCGAACGCTCGCAAATCAAGTCCGAACACTCGACGCATGCCGAGTTTTTCCGCCACCCGATGATCGGCAGTTGGCCGTTTTCGACAGCAGACAACGGCTGGCCGGTGTCGGATTGCACCGCGGAAGGCTTAAGCGCGGCTTTGTCCATACACCGTTCCGGTCTGGTTGAAGCGGTTATCGACGAGCAGCGGATGAAACAAGCTATCGACATCATTCTGTCTTATCAAAATACGAATGGCGGCTGGTCGACTTATGAATTAACGCGCGCGCCTCGCTGGTTGGAAAAACTCAACCCTTCTGAAGTATTTGCCGATATAATGATTGACTATTCCTGGACGGAATGCAGCGCCGCTTGCCTAATTTCGCTGATTGAGAGTCAAGAAGATTATCCGGCCTATAAAAACGATGAAATAAGCAAAGCCATAAGCGCAGGGCTCGGTTTTATAATTAAGCAACAAAAGGCCGATGGTTCCTGGTATGGCGGATGGGCCGTTTGCTTTACCTATGCGACTTGGTTTGCCGTAGAGACGCTGAGCAAGGCACTCAATAAAGGTTATTTCGATGATACGGTTTTAGCCGACAGCATCAACAAAGCTTGCGCTTTTTTAGTTGGCAAACAAAAAGCCGATGGCGGTTGGGGGGAAAGTTTCAAATCGTGTTCCGACTTGGTTTATACCGAAGCCGCGACTTCACAATCGGTCAATACCGCCTGGGCACTATTGGCGTTGCTGTCAGGCAATTTTCAAGATAAATCGGTTATCGACAAAGGTATCCGCGTTTTATTGAACAAACAAACCGAGCTAGGCGACTGGCATCAAGAAAACATTTCCGGCGTATTTAACTATAATTGCATGATCACTTATGCGAATTATCGGAATATTTTCCCTATTTGGGCGCTGAACCGATATTGTAGGATCTATAATTTAAGGATGTTAGAAAAATGATGATGCGTATCAAGTAACTAAAGATGGAACCAAATTTCGACATTTGCATTATCGGCGCGGGCATGGCAGGCGCGACAATCGCCGCTTATCTTGCGCCCAAGGGTATCAACATCGCGTTGATCGATCACTGCTACAAAGAGAAAAAACGAATTGTCGGCGAGCTGTTACAGCCCGGGGCCGTATTATCGCTGGAGCAATTAGGTCTCGGGCATTTATTAGACGGCATCGACGCACAACCGGTCGAAGGCTATGCGCTGCTGCAAGGCAATGAACAAACGACCATACCTTATCCATCGCCCAGTCACGGCATGGGTTTACATAACGGCCGCTTTCTGCAACAAATCAGAGCCTCGGCCTTACAAAACTCATCGGTGACACAAATTCAAGGTAAAGCCTTGAGCTTATTGGAAAACGAGCAAAACGAAATCATCGGCGTGAATTACCGCGATTCGGTTTCGAACGAAATCAAATCTATTTATGCGCCGTTAACTATTACCAGCGACGGTTTTTTTTCTAATTTTAGAGAGCTTCTCAGCAACAACGAAAAAACCGTTACCTCCTACTTTATCGGTTTGATTTTAAAAGACTGCGAAACCCCTGTGCCCAAGCATGGCCATGTGTTTTTGTCGGGGCCGACACCGTTCATTTGTTATCCCATTTCCAGTAATGAAGTCAGACTTTTAATCGACTTTCCAGGCGGCCAATTTCCCAGAAAGGCATTCCTGCAGGCGCATTTAGAAACGAATGTAACGCCTTACATTCCCGAAGGCATGCAGACAAGCTACCGACACGCCCTGCAAGAAGACCGGCTTAAGGTCATGCCCAATCACTACATGGCGGCCAAGCCGAAAATACGTAAAGGCGCGGTCATGCTCGGCGATGCGTTGAACATGCGTCACCCTTTAACCGGCGGCGGCTTAACGGCGGTATTTTCGGACATAGAAATATTGAGCGGGCATTTATTGGCTATGCCCGATTTCAAAAACACCGATTTGATCTATCAAAAAATTGAAGCCTATTACCGCGACCGGCAATATGCCAACGCCAACCTTAACATTCTTGCTAACGCGCTTTATGGGGTCATGTCGAACGAATTACTCAAAAATGCGGTATTCAAATACCTGCAACGTGGCGGAGTAAACGCGAAAGAATCGATTGCGATATTGGCCGGCCTAAACAAAAATCATTATTCCTTGATGAAGCAATTCTTTTTTGTCGCGCTTTTCGGCGCTTATACCTTAGTGCGCGAAAATATTAGCAACCTGCCCAAGGCCACTAAAATATTATCGGATGCGTTGACCATTATTAAGCCTCTGGCTAAAAACGAGCTGTCACTAGTGGGGATTTTTAGCGATTATTTCAAGCGTTAAGGATTTTCCGATAAATAACTTCTTGAAGTTTTGAGCTTTGTCGAAGTAATTATTCAGCCCCCCTGCATTTAAAAAAGCTGGAGCTTCTCGTACCGCATTCCCAAGCAAAGAGCTTGGGAACGAGCAAATATCCCCTTGAGATACTTGAAGAACTTAATGCGCTTAATGATTAAATTGCCAAGCTTAGTTTCACACTATTTAACGTTTACGCCAGCATTGAGACCGATCGCTTGAGTGCTCGCCAGATAGGCTTCCATAATGCGGGTCGGGTCGTCGATTAGACGTTGTTTCCAATCGCCGAGCTTGATTCGGCTTTGAATCAACCCCCTTAAAACGCCGACATGCTGCGTCAAGCCGACTGCGGTGGCGCCAATCAAACGGTCATCTTGAAATTGCAAATTGAGATAGCGGTATCGATCCGGATTGTAGCGCTCGACCGAACTCCCCTGCTCTACCCCCATCCAAAGACCGAACGAACAGGCAATCAAACCCATCGTATCGAGTACGTTCATGTTAATGCTGCCCTGATGCAAAACTTCGCGGCCGCCGGCCATGTTTTTTGCAGCCAATAAACCATGATCGACTGCGGTCGGCTGAATCGCTTGTACGGTATATTCGCCGGTCGAAAAATCCAGGCCTTGCGCCGCATCACCTGCAGCATAAATGCCGGTTATGTTGGTCTCTAAATGCCGATCGACCAGGATACCGTGCTCGGTTGCAACTCCGCTTCCTTCCAAAAAATCGATATTGGCTTTAACGCCGGCCGCCGAAACGACAAAATCGGCAGACAGCGTTTCGCCGGTGTCGAGCTTCACCCGTAAGCCGTTTCGTTCCGGTTCGAAAGCGGTGATCTTCGTACCGGTATGAATCGCAACGCCTTTTTCGAGACACCATTGCTTGATCAAACCTCCGGCTTTTTCGTTCATCATGCGCGGCACCATACGCTCGCCCATTTCGACGACGATCAACTGTGCTCCGCTTTTAACCAGCGCTTCCAAAATGATGCAACCGATAAAACCCGCCCCCATTAGCACGATTCTGGCTCCCGGTTTCAATCGTTCGGCGATTTTGCGGCCGTCGGCTAGCGTCCAGCAATTATAAATGCCGGGCAAATCGATGCCCGGAATCGGGGGTTTAATCGGCCTTGAACCGCTTGCGATCAATAGCTTATCGAATGCTATCGTTTCGCCATTGGCCAGTTGTAAACACTTGCCCGGACCGTCTATTTTTTCGACTCGTTGACGACTTATGTCGATAGACAAGCGTTCGAAATGATCCGTCGATTTTCTTAAATAGGTGCCGTTTTCGTCGACCTGACCGATCAAATAATACGGCAAGGCCATGCGCGAATAAGGCGTTTCCGGCTCTTCGCCGAATATGGTAATTCGCGCACCGGCATCCAGTTTTCTCAATTGTTCGGCTGCGTTGATACCGGCCGGCCCCGCGCCGATGATGACATAATGCATAGTGCCTCCTACACCGACAGCCGCGACAAGGTTTCGGCTTTCGGTATGCCGTCTGCCGTCCAGCCGCGCAATTGGTAATATTCGGGGAGCATTTTGGCCAAGTCGTTGACCTTGCCTTTAGCCGGCCCCGTTTTGGCGGCTTCTTTTAACAAACGCTCGGGCAAATTGTCGTCGGCGCCGGTGAGGCCCGCATCCAAATTAAATTTTCGCTCCAAATTCCAGATGCGCTCGCCGGTTTCGAGCAAGCTATCGACGGTCCAGTCGCCGTCGCAGGCTGCGGCGATCTGTGGCGCGATATCGGCCATCGTCCATGAGAAGGTCGAAAACACGCACAATCCGGCTGAGTCCACCGCTGCGGTCGCATCCTGAAAGGCTTTCACCAAGGCGGCTTTGCCGTCGGTAATCAAGGGGTCGGTCTTTTCCGGCAAACCCATGATTTCCGATGAAACCGTATAACCTCTTAAATGACAGGCGCCGCGATTCGAGGTCGCATAGGCCAGCCCCATGCCTTGAATGCCGCGCGGGTCGTATGCCGGAAACTCCTGGCCCTTGACCGTCATCGACAATTCGGGACGCCCGTATTTTTCGCATAAGCGTTTCGAGCCGAGACCGATTTCGCGTCCGAAGCCTTCGCCTTTAGCAGTCAACTCGGTCAATTTAACCAGCGCTTCGGCCGAACCGAATTTCAATTCGATGCCACCGGTCTGTTCAATCGTGATCGCTCCGGATTCGTATAACTCCATCGCCGCTGCGATCGTCGAACCGAGCGAAATCGGATCCATGCCGTCTTCGTTGCATAAGAAATTGACATAGGTCAGCGCATCGAGATCGTCGACGCCGGTATCCGACCCCAATGCCCAGGCCGCCTCGTATTCCAAACCGCCCGATGCGCCCCGGTATTGCGGTTTGTTTGTGATCGTAAAATGGCCGCCGGCTATCGTCGAAATGCGTCCGCACGCGATCGTGCAGCCGAAGCAGGCGGCATTCGTGACCAGATTCGGTTTGCCGTCCGAAGGGCGCGGATCGTGCATCGCTTCGGCGGAAATCTTCGCGGCGCCTTCGAATTGCACGTCCTTGAAATTTCGGGTAGGCATCGCGCCGACTTCGTTGATGACATTCATCAAGACTTGCGTACCGTAAGTCGGCAAGCCTTCGGCAGTCACAGGCCCCTCAGCCAGTACTTTTTTACCGGCATTGACTGCTTGCATAAAGGCAACCGGGTCTTTGATATTGCCGACGCCTCGCGTGCCGCGAACAGCGACGGCCTTGAGATTTTTCGCTGCCATCACGGTGCCGACGCCTGAACGCCCGGCAGCTCGGTGTAAATCATTGATGATCCCTGAAAACAAACAACCTTGTTCGGCGGAACGACCAACCGCCGCGATCCGCAATAAGGGATCTTGATGACGATTATGCAGCCATTCGTCGGCCTGCCAAACCGACTGACCCCAGATTTCGTCAGCCGGCAGCAATTGAGCCTTTTCGTTTTCCAAATACAAATAAACCGGAGAAGAAGCCTTGCCTTCGAAGATAATCATATCCCAGCCGGCGTTTTTGAATTCCATGCCGATAAAACCGCCGGAATTCGAGCAGGCGACCGTACCGGTCAACGGGCTTTTGGTGATAACCGAATAGCGCCCGGCGGTCGATGCCGGCGTGCCGGTCAGAGGCCCTGTTGCCATAATCAATTTATTGTCCGGCGATAGAGCATCGATTTTGGGGTCGATTTCTTCGGTTAGATATTTAGTCGCCAGGCCTCGCTGGCCTAAATAGCTCAGCGCCCAGTCTTTGTTAAGCGGTTCTTTGCTGCAGGTACGTTCGGTCAAATTGACGCGTAGTACGTTTCCGGTCCAGGCCATGACAATCTCCTATAGCGATTTAATCGATTGTGCGGCATGAGCGCGCATTCTTTGATAGCCGGTTTGTTCGGCATCGACATAAGTGATTGCCGAGGTCGGACAGGCTTTGGCACATTCCGGATCACCGCCGCACAAGTCGCATTTGGCGACTTTGCCGGTTTCGACTTGATAGTTGATGGTACCAAACGGACAGGCGATCGTGCATACTTTGCAACCGACGCATTGCTCGACGGCAACCTCTTTTGCACCGGTCGTTAAGTTGACCGTGATGGCCTCGACCGGGCAAGTATGCAGACACCAGGCTTCGGCACATTGCGTGCAGGTATAAGGTGCAAAACGGCCTTCATGATGAAATGTGAAGACTTTGATGCGGGACTTGGAAGGATTAAAAACCCCTTCATGATGATACGAACAGGCCAGTTCGCATTGCAGGCAACCGGTACATTTTTCCGGCTCTATCTGAAGTGACTTTAGCATTCGAATACTCCTACCGCCTAAAAAAGGTTTATCCTAATAAAGAGCAGTTGACATGTGTTGTAAACCGTTCGTGCTGAGCCAAGTCGAAGCCTGAAGGGTCTACAACACTATCACCGGTTTGATGAAGCCTCAAACTACCGTTCACCCTTCGACAGGCTCAGGGCGAACAGTAGTTTGAGACTCTCAACTGCTCTTTTTAGGTTTATAGTCGAACTCAAGTGTAAAATAAAAACCGTAAAAAGTACCCTACTGATTCATTTTTGGTTCATCGGTTTGCGTTAGCTTTAATTTCAATCCTCTGTTTCGATGAGTATTTATGAAAAAATTTGTTTTGCTGCTGGGGTTCTTTTTGTTCGCCTTAGCCCCCGAAGCCTTTGCTTTCCGCTGCGGACAACGGATCGTCCAAACCGGCGACCATATCAGCGATGTTCGCATGAAATGCGGCGAACCCGACTATGCCGATAAGCGTTTGGGCGTTTCGGGCAGTCGTTTTCGTTTTCCGCAAGGCACGCTCGACATATCCGAATATCAGCAAATTACGATCGACGAATGGATCTACAACTTCGGCCCGAGAAGGCTCAAGCAACAGCTGATTTTCGAAAACGGCGTATTGATGGAAATTCGTAGCATCGGTTACGGCAATTGACTCGCAGGAACCTTTCCGACCGACGTAAAGCGTGTCAATTTAATCCTCGGGCGACATTTCAGCTCAATCCGACAGATCGACGAAGCCGTGCAAACCGCGTTTCGATTTGACCGCCAACCATTCTTTCAATTCTTTAAGCTCATCGGTTTTTTCCAAATCGTCGAGACTTTTTTTGGTTCGAAGCCGGCGAAACGCCGTTTCGAGCACCTTGTAACGTTCTCCGGTAATCCCGGCGCGCCTGAGACCGATCGTATTCAATCGATAATGTTTAGCCGGACGACCGCCGATCAACATAAACGGAATCACATCCATGTTGAGCCCGGTCGTGCCTTGTACGATGGCGTAAGAACCGACCCGGCAGAACTGATGCACGACCACGCCGCCACCCATGAATACTTTACGCCCGATTTCAACATGGCCGCCGATCGCGACATTGTTGGCGAAAATCGTGTTATCCCCGATCGAGCAATCGTGCGCAACATGGCTATTGTTCATGAAATAACAGCCCGAACCGATGCGCGTCGCGCCGTTTTCCTTGGTCGCCCGATGAGCGGTAAAGCCCTCCCTAAATTGATTGCCATTACCGATTTCGAGCCACGTTACAGTTTCGGCATTGAACCCTAAGTCTTGCGGTAGACCTCCGAGCACGGCATGCGGATGCACTATATTGCCTTCGCCCATTTTGACATAACGTTGCACGACTGCATGCGGGCCGATTTGACACCGCGCGCCGATTTCGACATCGCTTTCAATGACCGCGAAGGGCCCTATCGTGACGTCTTCGCCTAATTTTACGTTTTCTGCAATGCAGGCTGTCGGATGAATGTTTTGCGCCATCTTGGCTTATCCTCTCGGGTGAAATTTTGCGTGGAGATCTTTCAGTCGTTCGCGCGCGATGTGCGTGTAAATTTGCGTCGTCGATAAATCGGAATGGCCCAACAGCAATTGCACGACGCGCAAATCGGCGCCATGATTCAGCAAATGCGTCGCAAAGGCATGCCGAAGCGTATGCGGCGACAGTTCCTTAACGATGCAGGCTTCTTTTGCGCGGCGTTTGATGATATGCCAAAACGCCTGCCTTGTCATGCCGTCGCCTCGATTCGTCACGAATAAAAAAGCGCTTTGCCGCTCGCCGAGAATCGCCGGTCGTATCGTTTGCAGATAACCTTCAAGCCATTCCATCGCCTCTTCGCCGAACGGCACCAAGCGCTCTTTATTGCCTTTGCCGGTAATCTTGACGACGCCTTGCCGAAGGCTGACCTGCTCCAAACGCAAACCGACCAATTCGGAAACCCTGAGTCCCGTCGCATAGAGCATTTCGAACATCGTTCTGTCGCGGTAACCTAAGGGGTTCGAGGTTTCGGGCGCCTTAAGTAAGGCTTCGACATCGTTTTCCGATAATGAAGACGGCAATTTTCTGCCGATATAAGGCATATCGATCAATGCGGTCGGATCGACGCTGATCCGATTCTCCCGAATCTGATAAGCATAAAAACGCCGCAATGTCGACAGTAACCGGGCACTTGAACGGCTACCGATGCCTTGATTGTATCTGAAGGCCAGAAATCGAGAAATATCGTCTCCTCCCACTTCCAACAGCGAGATGTTCTTGAGCCACTGCGCGAAAATAGTTAAATCGCTACCATAGGCAGACAAGGTATTGTTGCTAACGCCTTGCTCGGCCCACAACGCATCAAGGAACTGGTCGATCAAATCGCTGGGGTTCATTGATTAAACGAAGCCTCGAAAGCCAATAATTGGAGTTTAACAGCCATCGACTCGCCTTGTGTTTGTCCCGAGTAGCCGCCGGGGCCGGTTACTGAAACAACCCGATGGCACGGCACAATCAACGGATAATCGTTTCTCCGACATGCGCCGCCGACCGCTCTCGGCGCGGAATCTAAGACTTTAGCCAAATCCTTATAAGTCAACGTCGTCCCGAACGGAATCCTGAGTAATGCGTCTTGAACGGTTTGCACGAATGGGCTGCCGCGCCGTAACAGTTTTAGTTCCACAATAGCATTAGGCTCTCGCCAATAATTTTCAACCGGATCGAAGCTTTGTTTATCGTCGTTATCGAGGCTGGAGACCATGACTGGCCCACCGGGCAACCAATCGATACCGCAAATCACCTCGCCGCACCGCTGTACCGACAGTTTTCCGGCAGGCGTTTGGAGTATTCGAATATTTTTGGCACCCTGGCACTCGCTGACCCAGTGAACGATGAAAGGCATATCGCGCTCCCATTCTTAAAAAGAATTGTCGTATCGATTAACTGTCTGTAAAAAGTGATTGAACCACGAAATACTCGAAAGTCACGAAAATTTTCAACAGTTTATAGTTACCATGGTACGCGCAGCGTACCCTACAATTTATGAATAGCGATGAGCGGTCCTCCGTGGGAACCCATACTTTAGCTGCCGGTATGCTGCGCGTGGAAACAAGGAAATCCAGGTTTTTCCGGCAATAAAAAAGGCAGCCTTGGCTGCCTTTTTTATTGCCGGAACGAAGCAAAATCTCGACTTAAATTTTTTCTTTAATACGAGCAGCTTTACCGGTCAAGTTCCGCAGATAATACAGCTTGGCGCGACGTACATCACCGCGGCGTTTAACTTTGATATCGCTGATAATAGGGCTGTGCGTTTGAAAAACCCGCTCGACGCCTTCGCCGTGAGAAATTTTTCTAACAGTAAACGCAGAGTTCAGTCCACGATTGCGTTTTGCAATCACGATGCCCTCAAAAGCCTGAATTCTTTCGCGATCGCCTTCCTTTACCTTAACATTGACGACTACAGTATCGCCCGCGCCAAATTCAGGAATATCATTTCTTAATTGTTCTTTTTCCAATACATCAATAATATTGCTCATCACCACACCTTAATTAAACCAATTCCACAATAAACTCTTGCAGCAGTTCGTATTCCACATCACTCAACTGCTTGTTTTTTAATAATTCAGGACGCCTCTGCCAAGTTCGCCCCAACGCTTGCTTAAGCCGCCAGCGCTCGATATCCGCATGATTACCGCTAAGCAGAACTTCCGGGACGACTCGGCCTTCGATATTTTCCGGCCGTGTAAAATGCGGATAATCCAGTAAGCCATCCATATGCGAATCTTGAAGGGCCGAGTTCTCATCACCGAGCACGCCAGGCAATAAACGCGAGATCCCATCGACAACGATCAATGCAGCTAACTCGCCGCCGCTGATAACATAATCGCCCAGGGACCATTCTTCATCGCAAACCGTTTCGATAAAACGCTCGTCGATACCTTCGTAACGCCCGGCAACTAATATTAATTGCTCACAATGAACCGATTCATTCAACAAGCTTTGCGTAATGGGCATGCCTTGCGGGCTTAAATAAACGACTTTTGCATGATTGCCAAAGCCATTCTCTTTCGCTTCGCTAACCGCGTCAAAAAGCGGTTGATACTTCATGACCATACCGGGGCCGCCGCCATAAGGACGATCGTCGACTGTCCGATGCTTGTCGCGAGTATAATCCCGAGGATTCCATGCCTTCAAACGGACTACACCGTTGTCTATCGCCTTACCGGTAACGCCGTATCTCGACGCGGCCTCGACCATCTCGGGAAACAGCGTAATAACATCGAAGCGCATCGCTTGTCGACTAAAAGTCAGGATCCCAATCGACCGTCAAGCATTTGCCATCCAAATCGACCTCCAGGACTGTCTGTCCCATTACAAACGGAATCAAGCGCTCTCGATCTCCGCTCACCACCAAAACATCATTGGCGCCGGTTTCAAACAAGTGATCGATCATCCCCAATTTCACACCCGATTTTGTGATGACATTGAGACCGACAAGGTCAGCCCAATAGTATTCATCTTTTGCAAGTGTAGGCAACTGATCGCGTTCGATATAAATTTCCCAACCAATCAAACTTTCCGCAACATCTCGATCGTCGACAGTTTCAAGATGGGCGACTACATTTTTACCTTGTCGCTGCCCTTCTTTAAGTTTAAGAGACTTAATCTCCCCGTTTTTTCTTAGCTGCCACGCCGAATAGGACAAAATATTTTCCCGCGGTTCGGTGTAAGAAAAAATTTTGACCCAGCCTTTTAAGCCAAAAACGCCGGAAATTTCCCCGACAAGGATATACTGCCGATCGGTCAAATTTTAAGCTACGGCTTTCTTAGCGGTTTTAATCAAACTGGCAACACGATCCGATGGCTGAGCACCTTGACCTTGCCAATAAGCAACACGCTCAATATCTAATTGTAGCTTTTGCTCATTACCACGCGCTAATGGGTTAAAAAAACCGACGCGTTCGATATAGCGTCCGTCACGACCACATCTGCTATCAGCGACAACGACTTGATAAAAAGGGCGATTTTTCGCGCCGCCTCTGGAAAGACGAATGGTTACCATCTAAAATCCTCAAAAAACATTAATCAAAAATTTAATCGACCTATTTTACGCATTTTTTTGCATAAGTGAAGGATAATTTACATTCTCATGCCGCGCATGTTGCTTTGCATACCGCGCATCATATTGGCCATGTTGCCTTTTTTGAATCGCTTCATCATTTTTTCCATCATTTTGTGTTGCTTTAAAACACGATTGACGTCTTGCAATTCTTGGCCGCAACCGACCGCGATACGCTTTTTACGATTACCTTTAATCAAGTCCGGATACCGGCGCTCCTGCATCGTCATTGAATTAATGACGGCAATTTGACGCGCCAGTTCTTTATCGTTGACCTTATCTTTCATTCCCTGCGGCACTTGATTCATACCGGGCAGCTTTTCCATCAACGAGCCGACACCGCCCATGCTTTGCATTTGCAGCAGTTGCTCGCGTAAATCCTCTAGATCGAAGGTCTTGCCTTTCTGAATTTTTTTCGCCAGCTTCTCGGCTTTTTGCTTATCGATTTTTTGTTCGATCTCTTCGATCAAACCGAGCACATCGCCCATACCCAGAATACGTGACGCGACACGATCGGGATAAAACGGCTCCAATGCATCGGTTTTTTCGCCGACACCGATAAATTTGATCGGCTTACCGGTAATATGGCGAATCGACAACGCCGCACCACCGCGCGCATCGCCGTCGGCCTTGGTCAAAATAACACCGGTCAGCGGCAAAGCATCATGGAACGCTTTTGCCGTATTGGCGGCATCCTGGCCGGTCATGCTATCGACGACAAACAAGGTCTCGACCGGATCGATCGCGGCATGCAACGCTTTGATTTCACCCATCATTTCATCATCGATATGCAGTCGACCCGCGGTATCGACGATCAACACATCGAGAAATTTCTTTTTCGCCGCATCCAAAGCATTATTGACAATATCGATCGGCTTTTGCGAAGCGTCGCTGGCAAAAAAGTCCAACGACAAATCGTCCGCCAGCGTTTGCAATTGTTTAATCGCGGCCGGGCGATAAATATCGGCACTGACCACACCGACTTTTTTCTTATGCTTTTCCTTCAGAAAACGGCCTAATTTTGCCGCCGTGGTCGTCTTACCGGCGCCTTGCAGGCCAGCCATTAAAATAACAGCGGGAGGATTGGCTTTAAGATTAAGCCCTTCATTCTCCTCGCCCATAACCTTGATCAGCTCCGACTGAACCAGCTTGATCATCGCTTGTCCCGGCGTCAAACTGGTTTGCACTTGCTGTCCGAGTGCCCCCTCCCTAACGCGCTCAATGAACTCGGTTACCACAGGTAACGCGACATCGGCTTCAAGCAACGCCATGCGGACTTCGCGCAACGTGTCTTTGATATTGGTTTCAGTCAGACGACCCTGACCTTTAATCGTTTTAAGCGTACTGCTTAGGCGGTCGGTTAAATTATCAAACATATCGGCATCTTTTATTTATGATTCAAACGGATGTTCGCTAACGCAAATCGGTTAGAACTATTCAGTTGGATAGTTTAACATAACCCTTTAAGATCACCTTTCGATTATTCCTTATCTCTCGCCAACGCGACCATGAACATAACAGCCATAGGTATCTTTTCCATTTTGGGTTATTTAGCCGCAACCGGCTTTTTGATTCGAGAAACCGTTACCGAGAATACACAAAAACCTTCGATTTACTTAGGTTGGCTCGGCGCATCCGCCCATGGAGTCTACACCTTAGTCATCATCGAACGACAAAGCGGACTGAATTTCGGCTTTTTTGATACGGCGTCGCTGGTATCCATGCTGGTCGCCTTGTTAATTCTTTTCGCCACCTTCGATAAACCGGTGGAAAAACTAGGCATTGCGGTATTTCCGACGGCCGCGATACTGCTCGGCTTGGATATGCTCTTCCCCTTTCAAGCCCAGACAAGCTTGCGCTACGACTGGCCGATGAGCATACACATCCTAACCTCGATTTCGGCCTTTAGCCTATTGAATGTCGCGGCTTTACAAGCCATGCTTTTGGCCATTCAAGACCGGCAACTTCGTAGCCACCAGCCTAAACGCGTCATTCGATCCCTGCCGCCTCTACAGGCAATGGAGTCGTTATTGTTTCAAATGATCGGAGCAGGCCTTTTTTTCCTAACCATTTCGCTGGTCAGCGGAGCCTTGTTTATCGACGATTTATTTGCTCAACATTTAGTACATAAAACCGTACTATCGATCGTCGCCTGGATCATATTTTCCGGCTTATTGTTGGGCAGAATCCGATACGGATGGCGCGGCCAGATCGCCATCCGCTGGACACTAGTAGGCTTTGTGCTGCTGCTGCTGGCTTATTTCGGCAGTAAGTTGGTTTTAGAGATTATTCTGCAAAAGCACTAACCTTCAGAGCCTGAATACCGAACAATTTATTTGCCATGCGTCAATATTTTGCCACCCACCCGGAACCCCACTCAATTACAACCATAAATATCTGATAAATAAATTATTTATTAACATGGCATAACAATCGCTTATTCCAAAATGACTTCTTAAATTTCGTTTTCATTTTGGAGAATCGCTATGTCAGGCATGGTAATCAATACGAACACCGCTTCCATCAATAGTCAGCGCATGCTGAACAAAACCAACGAAGGACTACAAACCTCGATGGAACGACTATCTTCGGGCCTACGCGTCAACAGCGCAAAGGACGACGCGGCGGGACTCGCCATCGCGAACCGTATGACGTCGCAAATCCGCGGAATGACAGTTGCCACAAGAAATGCCAATGACGGCATCTCGATGGCCCAAACCGCGGAAGCCGGAATGGGAGTATTGACCGAAACATTGCAACGGATGCGCGACCTCGCAGTCCAAGCGGCTAATGATGGCGCTGTTTCAGAAGATGACAGGGAAAAATTACACGCCGAATTCCAACAACTCAACCAAGAATTGACTCGAATTGTCGAAAACACCGAGTTCAACGGTAAAAAAATCTTGGACGGCGACTTGTCGGGGGGAGTGAACTTTCAAGTTGGCGCGAATGTCGACGCAAACAATCAAATTTCAGTCACTGTAACGGGCCTAAAAATCACTCTAACCAGTGTTACTGGCGCAGTAATTACCGGCACAGACGCATCAAACGCGCTAAATGCGATCAGCGCAATAGACAATGCCATTAAATCGATCGACACATCTCGAGCCGAGCTAGGCGCCATTCAAAATCGCTTCACGACCACAATTGCTAATTTGCAATCGTCAATTGAAAATCAATCTGCCGCCCGCTCCCGTATCATCGACGCCGATTTCGCCGCCGAAACTGCCGCTCTTAGCAGAAATCAAATACTGCAACAAGCCGGCACCGCCATGCTTGCGCAAGCAAATCAATCGAAACAATCAGTACTTCAATTACTGCAATAAGCACCTATACTGTACCCGTCGCACTCAAATTTCGGTATGACTCCCTTTATACTCAAAAAATGGCTAACTTTAGGACGGTATGGGGTGTCGCTAGCGAAACGGGGAACGCTGCCGCCAAGCCCCATGGAGGGGTTCACTGCGTCCTTTGACGGACACTCCGGCGCCCCGAAATTTGACTAGCCAAGAGCATACAGATATCAACACGCCCGCTTCGGAAAAAGGGTCATTATTTTTGGCGACATCCTAAGCCTAACGCTCATGAAGACCTGGCCATCGCCCCGACAAATGAAAGCACTCTGGTGGGCGGAGGGTGCGGTCACTCACCCGACAGAACGCCGTGAATACGTTCGTGTAGGCTCGACGGCGGCTGCCCTTGCCGCCGACGCCTGTCGGTCGGGCAACCGTACCCTCTTCGGAGCCGACATTTTCTCTGCCGAGCTTCGTATATCGAAAAATTAGATAAAGAGTCCAAATCTACGACCTTTCACAGCAATAAAACAACACAGCGTAAATTGAAATGACAGCAATGACCCTAACCGAAAACATATTATCTACAAACAAATTTGGCGATACCTATTTATATGCGATCAACCGAGGGACATTTGACAAAATCAGCGCCAATGTCGTTTTCGAAACGACTTTCAGCAAGTCATTGCTGCAAGAAGACACGCTTAACATCATTATCGGCACGGATTCGGGATTATTGCCAAAGTATATAACCGAGCAGGGCATTCCAAGCGGCTCTCGATACATATTCATCGAGACTCAAGACATTCTCGACACGCTCAATCAACACCATTTATTGGGCGATTTCCCGACTGAAATCGCCTGCCTAACCGCCGACGAATGGCTAGAAAAAGCAAGCGACTTCAAGATAGACCAATACCTTTATATCGGCGCAGTCAAATCGTTTAATTCGATTTGCGCACAGCAATTCGCACGAAATGAATACGCCGAGCTCAGCTGGACTATTAAAGAAACCCTGCATACCCTGCACTGGCAACATAATGCGGCAATCGGCAATGAAAGCTTCATCATTAGACAACTGGAAAATGCAACCGATAATCTATTACCCGCCGGCTTACTCAAAAATGCCTTCAAAAACCAAACCGTCATCATTCTTGCGGGAGGGCCGTCTTTATCCAATATCCTTCCCTGGGTAAAACAAAACAGAAGCAAACTCACCGTTTTTTCGGTTTCTCGCATTTCCCGACAATTAGTTGCTAACGGAATCAACCCAGACTTCGTATTTTCTGTCGACCCACAAGCCATTAGCACTGATTACAGCAAGGAAATGTTTCAATTCGGATCCGACACAATTTTTATCCATGCCTATCATGTGCATCCAAGATTACTCAACCAATGGCCTTACACTAGCCTCTACTTGGGAGAGCGTCTACCGTGGAAATCGATCATCAATCCCGAAAACTTAGACAGCATCGGCCCCACAGTAACCAATACCGCTTTAAATACCGCTTATTTTTTTGGATTCGAGCGCATTTTACTGGCAGGATTCGATCTCTGTTACACAAAAGAAGGCATCACCCACGCCAAGGGCAGCAACGAACAATTAGCCGGCCCGAAATATAAATTAACATCCTTGCAAGTAGAAACTTATAACGGAGAAAAAAGACCTACAGGTCAAGACTTTTATACCGCGCTCGAGGTTCTATCGCAACAGGCTGAAATCATTACGGCCGATCAACGAAAAATCATCAACCTCGCCCCCACAGCGGCAAAAGCAAGAACTATCGAACATATTCCGCCGGAGAAAATTGAATTAACCGAAATTGAAATCGCGCCAATTGACATTGTCGCAAAACATATCCCAAAGGTTAGCGACACCGACCTCAAGGAAGATTTTGAAGCCTTGACCACCGAGCTAAAAAAGGCCCTTCATCAAATTAGCAATATCAAAAAACTCGCTAACAAAGCTATCGAAATCAATAATAGGATGTATAACAAAGAGGGCTTGATTGAAAACTATCGCGATAAGCGAAATCTGGACATTATCGAAAAGCAGCTCAATAGGCGCTACAAAGTTCACGGCAACTTGGTCAAACGCTTCGGCCTCCGAAATTTTCTTAAAATAACCGCGCCGCACAAGAGCGATTGGAACGCGGAAAAAGCAAAGGACGTTGGTCTAGTTTACTACCAATCCTATTTAACTGGAGCCAAGCACTTAATTGAGCTTATCGAAGACACCTTGCAGCGAACTCAAACGAGACAAGAAGAGCAGAAAAACAATCCGAACTTCACCATGCTTTTTACGCAATGGAATAAAGATCAATGCTTTAACCGAGCTCGCATATGGCTTAAAAACCATCCGAATACTCATCTTCCCGAACCAATCGCTACCGAATTCGAATCATTTTCGGAAAAATTTGATGCTTTCATAAAAAATGACGCATCGAAGCGTTATGCGCAAAATAGAACCGTATCTCGCTTGCCTGACGTCAAAGCAAGAGCCTTATTACTGCTCAAGCACAAGAAAAACGAGGAGTTACATGACTTACTCAACGCACTGACAATCGACGACAAGGAACCTAACAAGGCCTCTTATTTAAAGCTAATTTCGGCCTTCATTGCCGAAATCGAAGAAAATTACGACATAGCGCTCGGTTTTTACGACGAAATATTGAATTATGAAAACTCGCCATTGTTAGAAGAAGCTTTACTCAGAATCGCATTAATCAGCATCAACCAACAAAACAATGAAAACGCCTTCTTGGCACTGGAATGTCTCAGCCAACTTTCTCCTTTATATCTACCGTTTTACGCAGAATCGGCAAGAATATTGGGGCAATTAATGATCGCCATAGACAGCTACAATGCCTATATCGCACAATTTCCAAACGACACGTCAGTCAAACTGAAACTGGCTAATTTGTATTTAGAAAACCGCATTCCCGATGCGGCGGAAATGATGATTGATCATATTTTGGAGCAAAAACCCGATCTGCCTGCCGCATTGACACTAAAAAAAATCATTGCCGAACAAAAACAGTCTTAATTGCACTTGGGGTTTGGCAAAATGCCTCTATTTTTATCATTTACAGAAGGCGGGGGCGGTTGCCATCAACCTAGAAAAAGCATTTCACCATGAGGATCATGAAGAATAAGAAGTTAAGGAGCGAGCAATAAAATAACTTAGACAACTGTTGGAAGAGGGTTTGGTGGCTCGATTGACAGGTGTCGGCGGCAGGGATAGCCGCCGTCAAGCTTACATGGACGTATTCACGGCGCCCTGTCAAGCGAGCCACCGAACCGCCGCAAAGCCTACTACTTGTATAAGTTATTTTATGCATATTCCTAATTCAATAACTTAATTATACGTTTGTATAGAGATTTCGCTCACCAAAAAGGCTAGCGAGGATGTCGGCAGCAGGTCAGATTTTTCGATCAAAAGGGAGTGGAATTTACTTTCTGCGGAAATAGGCTAGCCCATGAAAGGCTGCCCCGTCATTCCCTAGCGAAATCATCACTAATAACCTGATAAGCCTTAATGCTCTTTCTCCCCTGATTGAGCGCTCCGGCTTCTTTTTGCAACGCCAATTTCCGAGCTTGAACTTTCGCCATATAGTGCTCATCTTCCCGCTGAACCTTTCGTAACAATGAGCTCAATTCATTCTTATCTTCCCCGCCGTCCGAGCGGCTAAACAGCCGCTCTAAACAATCTTGACGCCGCGCTAGCAAATCGTTGAGATACTCCCATTTTTCATCATCGATTGCCTGACCGATCAAATCCGAAAAAGCCGTCAATTCTTTGATCAAATCATTAACCGAATCCATAGAGTTCACTTACAGATATCTTTCCGGAATCGCGTCCCAAGCTTCTTTAAGCTCCCGCATTAAACCGGCAACCTCGTCCAAAATAGCGATATCGTTTTCGGAGCTCGCTTGAAATAAGCGATTATTAATATAGCTATAAAGATTGCTCAGATTTTCTGCTATTTCACCGCCTTCTTCGGCATTCAGCCCATCAGTCAACCCGCCGACTATTGCAATGGCTTTCGAAATTTGCTCGCTTTTACCTTCGAAATCGCCTCGATCGATCGCACCTTTCGCGGCATTAACGCGCATTAAAAAACCGCTCATTAACATCTGAATCAGTTTATGAGGTGAAGCATCCTCTAAAGCCGCTTCATTTTGCACCGCGGCATATTTATTTACATTGTTCCTATACATACTCGGTCTCATATTCGCCTCTTTCATAGTATTCATTTCGTATTAACTATTCAATAGCGCCAATTGTTGAGCGACAAAGGAACCGGTAGCTTGAAACTGTCCAACCGCGGTATCCATCGCAATAAATTGCTTCAACAAAGCGCTTTCCAAGTTATCCAAGCGAACCTGCACATTTTCGCGGCGTGTCTCGAATCCTTTCAACTGTTGACTCAAAGACTTCGTTCTAGAATCCAATACGCCGCCTGTTTTCAAATATTGGTCTAACCGCTCGCTCAAACGATTCGCAATACCCTGATCGGATGAAAATACATCACTGATCGCGCCAAGATTACCGTCCAATATCTCGCTAAATTTTGAATTATCCAGCGACATGACTCCATTACGGTCGATCGTTATTCCTATCAATGCCAAAGAATTAAGATCGCCATTCGCCGAATCGACCGGACGGGAAATTTCGCTTCTGATTTGACTTTGAACCATTCTGAGCGTCGAATCTCCAATCAGCGCGCCAGCCGCTTGAGTTTCAGCATCGAATTTCCCCAAATTTTTTACCGAACTCATCAAACTATTGTAAGCCTTGACAAAGTCATTGGCGGCTTCGGTAATGGCCTTCGAATCGACGGAAACATCCAAGTCAAAGACGGTATCGGGATCGGCGGTCTTTAAATCCAATGTCACGCCTTGAATGACATCCGATATCGAGTTTTGGCCTCGCGTCGCGACTTGCCCGTCCACCTCGATTATCGCATCGAGCGCCGGTCTTTGTTGTTGCATGTTATCAGCCAAATCAGCTAAACCTGAATCTGTCGACGACATTGAAATAGCATTAGCGCTACCGGTGTCCTTAGCGGTCAAGACTAGTTTATAACCCTCATCGACGCTGATGATACTCGCCGTCACTCCAGTATTGTCTTGCGCTCTATTGATCGTGTCACGAATCCCGCCAAGGGTATTATTGGTGTCATCAATATTCACCGAAAACGCAGCACCACCAACGGAAAGAGTCAACTCGCCAACGCCAATCTCGGCATCATACCCGGAATAGCCCACCCCTCCCGTGATCAATTTATGCGAGGTCGCAAGCTGCGTCACCTTCAACGAATAACTTCCGGCAACCGCTAGGCTGCTTGCTTGAGCCGTAGCGATATTGTCATTAGCCGTCGCTGCTTGATGCTTACTAAACAAGCCACCGTCTTTTAACTTATTCGCCGCGGCTTGAAAACCAGACAAAGCGCTCTTCAAAGTGCCAAGAGCGCTTAACCTAGATTTCACCGAAGTTTCTTGGCGGTTGATCGCATTCAAAGCCGGCTGACCTTCGGCCCTAACCAATTGACTGACCAAACCGTTGATATCGATACCGCTACCTAGACCCAATGCCGATGTAATGGCCATGACTTTCTCCTCTTGGATAAATTACGCACGCTCCATAAAAAACACTCCATGCCCTTGCTTGCCATCCAAATCCTTCAAGCGCTTGGCTAAAGCCAAAATCTCATCACTCGGAATTTGCCTCAAAACTTCGCCACTTTTACGATCGACCACACTCACCACAACTCGACTGGTTTCGTCATCTACTTTAAACTGCAAATTACGTTGCGCCTCGGCCAAAACCTTATTACCCTCTTCAGCCAATATTTTCGCGTCTTCAAAAGAAATCAAATTTTCCGATTTTTTATCGCCTGCTTTATGATCCTTCTCAGGCCCTGCCGCCGAAACACTAGCCGCATTGCCTTGGGCTTGCTCGACAGTATTATCTTTGAAATCCTTGATCCTAGAAACGGTGCTGTCTATTTTCTGGGAAGATGTGAAGCTTAGTCTGGTGACATTTGAAATATCATTACTCATAACTCACCTCTACTCGCCTTTTTAGGGTGCCCCATATGGGGACACCCGTTATCTTACCACCTTATCTCAACAGGCTGAGCACCGTTTGAGGGGCTTGGTTGGCTTGCGCCAGCATTGCCACACCCGCTTGTTGTAAAATTTGATTTCGACTCAAGGCGGCAGTTTCTGCGGCAAAATCGGCATCCATGATTCTAGACCGCGCAGCCGATTGGTTTTCAATCGACGATTGGAGGTTGGCAATTGTAGTGGTAAAACGGTTTTGGATAGCGCCAAGCTCGGCACGAGAAGTGTCGATCGTTTTAATGGCATTGTCTATCGCAGTAATTGCGGCCAAAGCATTTGATGCAGTGGTTCCCGTAATTGCAGCCCCTCCACCAGTTCCGGTAACGCTTGCCAATGCAGCCCCCTTCAAGCCCGCCACCGTAACCGATATTTGATTATTAGCGGCAGTATTTGCGCCAACTTGGAAGTTGACACCTCCCGACAAATCTCCGTCAAGAATTTTTTTACCGTTAAACTCGGTATTTTCAACGATACGAACTAATTCGGCGCTCAGTTGTTGATATTCGGCATTCAGTTTTTCTCTATCGTTTCCCGTCACCGCGCCGTCATTGGCTGCTTGTACCGCAAGATCGCGCATCCGTTGCAATGTGTCTGTTATAACCCCCATTCCAGCTTCCGCGGTTTGCGCCATAGAAATACCGTCATTGGCGTTTCTAACTGCAACCGTCATGCCTCTAATTTGAGAGTTCATCGCATTACCGATTGCAAGGCCTGCCGCGTCATCTTTTGCCGAGTTTACCCGTAAACCCGAAGACAAACGCTCCATCGATGTCTTCAAGACATTGTTTGTTGCATTCAATTGGCGTTGGCTATTAATTGATGCAACGTTTGTATTGATTACCATTGACATGATCTTACCCTCCTAGCGGATATTGAATCGTTATATTAAGTTTTGTCTCGCTTGTGTTATCGGCAAGAGCGGCGATGCCTTTAATTCATTTTCGTCAATTACCGGACCTGACTCACAATTTTCATCATCAAGCCGTTTGCCGATTCAAGAAATTTTATCGGCCTCATCATGAAAAGCTTGATAGAATCTGAAAGCCAAATTAAATCCTTAGAGAACCGGTTTAATCCCGCCATGCAAGAAACAGCTATTGCCGACCGCCTTATCGGCCCCAATCGCCCCCCTTTTATCATCGCCGAACTATCAGGCAACCATAATCAATCACTTGACACGGCATTAGCGATGATTGAGGCTGCAGCGAAAGCCGGCGTAGACGCGATAAAACTACAAACCTATACCGCCGACACGATGACATTGGATTTGCATACCGGCGAATTCTTTATCGATGATAAAGACAGCTTATGGCACGGCAAATCGTTATACGAACTATACCAACGAGCGATGACGCCTTGGGAATGGCATCAACCGCTATTCGAGCATGCGAAAAAACTGGGCCTCGTCGCTTTTAGCACACCATTCGACGAATCGGCAGTAGAGTTTTTGGAATCGCTGGATGTTCCTTGCTATAAAATCGCCTCATTTGAAAATATAGACCATGCCTTATTAAAAAAAGTCGCTTCGACCGGAAAGCCCGTCATCATGTCCACCGGCATGGCAAGCCTGCCGGAACTCGCCGAAGCCATCGGAATATTGAGAAATAATGGATGTAATAACCTCATCCTGCTCAAATGCACCAGTAACTATCCCGCCCAACCTATTGATGCGAATTTACGCACCATCCCGCATTTGGCCGACTTATTCGACTGCCAAGTTGGGCTTTCCGATCATACGCTGGGCGTTGGAGTACCCGTCGCGGCCGTTGCACTAGGCGCCACAATAATTGAAAAACATTTCGTATTGGATAGATCCAAAGGTGGTATCGACGCCGCATTTTCGCTCGAACCCAAAGAATTTGAAATACTGGTGAACGAAACACAACGTGCTTGGAACGCGCTAGGCAAGGTACATTACGGCTGCACTCCAAAAGAACTCGGCTCACGGATACACCGAAGATCATTGTATGTCGCGAAAGATATGCACGAAGGAGATGTATTTACGCCGGAGAACTTAAGATCGATTAGACCGGGCTTGGGATTAGCCCCCAAATACCTTTCTCACTTCCTGGGTCGAAAAATAAAGCGAGCATGCGATAAAGGAACACCACTAACCTGGGACTTGATATGACAACAACGAATAATCAATTTGTGTTGTTTGGCGCCGGCAAGGCGGGCGAGTTTTTTATCCAAAACAATCCCGCGCTAAACATCATTGCCATTGCAGACAACGACGTAGAACGCCATGGCGCATCTTTACTTGGAATTCCAATCATTTCACCGAAAGAACTACCAAAACTGGACTTTCAATCGATCATCATTACCAGCCAATGGGTCGACAGCATTAAACAACAATTAATTGCGGAAATCGAAATAGACGAAAATAAAATCCAAATCCCCAGTAAAAACGAGGTCAAGGCGGCACTCCCTTTTCAACACTCCCCGACTCTGAACCTCGCTCATCAATTAATGCGTTCGTTAAACGACTATCTACAACAGAACGACATTCAAGCCTGTCTCGACTCGGGAACGCTCTTAGGCGTAATGCGGGACAATGCGCTGATCAGCTGGGATGACGACATCGACTTTGCCGTCGATTGCAAGAATTTTGCTTCGGTCACAAATTTAATGACAGATTTTGCCCCGTTCGCGCCATTACAAGACCAAGTGGAATGGAAAATCGTAATGATCAATGTATCGGGCGAAGATTGCTGTATTAACATCGAATTTAGTCCGAAAACAGGTATAACACTGATACCGTTTGACCTTAGCATTCAAATGCGCAGGCTATCAGAAGGAAACTCAGAATTGGTGTCGTCCGCAGGTTTGTTTTTTGCGCCCGCCATTCATTTTGAGCAATTCGCCAAAACTAGCTTCCTCGGACAACATTTTTACATCCCAAATCATGCCGACGAGTTTTTGACTTTTATGTATGGCAACTGGCGCGAACCTAAACAAAACACCCGCATAACCGAATATCACAATCGTCGTGTAGAAATCGCCGACAGAGCGCCAGCCATCGTCCGCAAGCGCATTTTGGCCACGACAAACTAATGCGGTTGATGATCAGCAGCGCTAGTGCCAAGATTCCTTTGCTTAGCGCCGCAAAGTCCGCACTGTTGAAACTCGATCCAAACGGGTCAATCCTGGCCGCAGATAGGGACTCTAACGTAGTTAGTAAATTTCTAGCCGATGAATTTTGGCAAATGCCAAGCACGTCGGATGACAACGTTGAGAAAATTATCAACGGTTGCTTGGATCGCAATATTGACTTTGTGTTACCAAGCCGCGATGCGGAATTGCTTTTTTGGGCAAGACATAAAAATGCATTTCACCAGAAAAATATTCACATTCTGGTAGCCCCAATTGCCGGCATTGAACTGTGTTTGGATAAATTAGCCTTTGCTCGTTTTGGAAAAGAAAAAGCTTTACCGATTATCGCTACCAGTGAAAATATTAGCGACATTTACGCCGATTACTTCGTTGTTAAAGAACGTTATGGTGCGGGTAGTAAAGCCATAGGGCTTGGTCTCGACAAATCATCAGCTCTCAAGCACGCCGCAACACTTCAGTCACCAATCTTTCAACCTCTGATTAGAGGAAAAGAAGTCAGTATTGATGCATGGCTGGATAAAAACGCCAAACTCAAAGGGCACATATACCGCTACCGTGAAAAAGTGCAACACGGCGAATCGCAAATCAGCACTACGGCAATTCTTTCTCAATATGACGCCTTGATAAGGCAATTGCTAGAAGGAATGCAACTGACCGGCCCGGTAGTGCTACAGGCGATGATCGATACCGATAATAAACTTTGGGTCATTGAATGCAACGGCCGCTTCGGTGGAGCCTCCACACTAGGAATCAAAGCGGGTCTGGACAGCCTATACTGGAGCCTAACGGAAACATTAGGGAGGAACATCAGCGCTATCCCGTTCAATCCGCTAGCTCGGCCGTTAACGCAGATACGTTATGCCCAGGATATTTATTTGTGATCTATATATTTGATTTAGACGACACACTTTACGACGAGCGCCAGTTTGTGGAAAGCGGCATGCATGCCGTAGCCAAGATGGCAAAGAGCCAGTGGCAACTGAATGCTGCCGAAAGCTACAATACACTTATCCAATTATTGGACAACCAAGGCCGGGGACGAATTTTTAACGACTGGCTTGCACAACACCGACTAGCCACTCAGACAAATATCAAAAAATGCATCAGCTGCTACCGGCTGCATAAACCAAACATCAGCATGCCGCAAGAACATCATCAGTTATTACAGCAGCTCCCTAAGCCGCTATATTTAGTTACCGACGGCAATAAAATTGTGCAGCAAAATAAAGTTGAGGCGCTTGGCATCGCCCATTACTTTAAAAGGATATTTATTACCCATCGCTTCGGTATTAAGCATGCGAAGCCTTCGACTTATTGTTTCGAGTTAATTAGAAAAGCTGAGAAATGCGAATGGCAGGATATGGTATATGTAGGGGATAATCCGAATAAAGACTTTGTTAATTTGAACAAGCTAGGGATGATCACAATAAGGATAATGGCAGGCTGTCATAAAGATGCAAAAGTTCCTACTTCAGCCGATGCAAAATGGCGCATACTATCACTAACAAACCTCGCAGAATTAGCCTTCATTTAACTGGGCATAAACATCAAGCGTATACTTAATTGATTTATATAGAGCGCCCCCCAATCTTTGCTGATTTTCATGCATTTGTTGTAACAACTCGGATCTAGCAAGCCGAGAACATGGGCATCGCAATAACTGCTCCATCAACACGGCTAAATGCCTAGCATCACCAGCGACAAAGAACTGCACATGGGGAATAGATATCTCCTTATTTACTGCGATATCCGATAGCAATACCGGAACACCAACAGCAACAGCATCATAGGTAGCCCCTCCACCAGCTCCCCCTTCAAATAAAGTCGGCTGGACAAGGGCCTGCGCACCTTTTAGTAGACTAATTTGATCAAGCTTAGGAATATGACCTAAAAAGTGTACCCGCTCAGTAATCTTTAACTCGTCCAATAAAGTTTTAAGCTCCTGCTGATAAAGCGAATTACGGTAATCCTCCAAGGTACCGGTACACAAGAGATGAACATTAGTATCCTTTAAAGCCGCTAAAGCTCTGAATGCTGTAGAATGATCCTTATGCACCCAGAACTGATTACAAACAATAAAGTAACGCTTTGGCAGTTGGTATTTCCGCTGCGCGTTTGTTGGCTCAATATCAAGCCAGCTCGGTTGTAAAATAGGCAGAAATGGCAGCACAAAAATGCGTTTTGAATTTATCCACGGGTAAAAAATCTGTAGATCCTGTTTTACTGCCTGCGCATTGACTAACATAGCTTTACAATCTCTCAGCCTTGCGGCAAACGCAGTCTCACGCGAGAAACATTCGTGCTCGGTAAATAAGTGGTGAAAATATTTGTGTTGAAAATCCGGAATATAAGATATCCATGGCACGGGAAACGTCGCGCCCAAATCACCATTCACTGCCACAACAACACTAACACTATTCTCTTGCAATCGTACCGCCAAATCTGTGGTTACAGCATCATAATAGATGATATCCCTCGAAAACGTTATCTGCTGAAAGTAATCAGTAAATATTTCATATAATGGCGAATTTAGAAAATCATGATTTAACGCTATAACCAGTCTTAAATCATACTTGTCAGCCACCGAATGAAGGCCTATACTGATATTTCTAAGAAACTCCAGCCCACCTGCCCAGCCAAAAAACTGAGGCATCAATGCAACCTTAATCACGCATCAACTCCCTTCATTCATTTTATTAATCATCACACTATTCTGGCAGGATTCCCCAGAACGGTAGCAAAAGCTGGCACATCTTTCGTAACTACCGCACCCATACCAATTACCGCCGCTTCACCTATCAGCAGTGGTTTATCAGCACTACCATTACGGATAATCGCGCCCGCACCGATAAATACTTTATTGGCAATATTCACATAACCATTACAACTAACCCTAGGCGAAAAAGTCACAAAATCACCTATTGTGCAATCATGCTCTATGTATGAATAAATATTACCGTGGAAGAAACGCCCTATTGAAACAGCTGTGGTTATCATTGTTCTTGCGCAGATTATAGCGCCGTCTCTAACAATAACATCGCTGTAACTGATATAGTCATCATCAATCAAGCTTAACGGCATGCCGCCCAACGCTAAACAATTCAGAGCAATTTTTTCTCTGATTTCCACATCGGCAATAGGAATATTAAAATAAAATGGTTTTTTAGCGCTTCCATAAAAAGTGGACTCAGAGATTAATCGATCTTGAATGAAATTATTCTGCGCTATCTGCCTATCAACAATCCAGTAATCCAAATGCCGGGCTCTCGCTACTTGCGAGACCAGATGCATCACGCAACGAGTAAAGCTCCCCGCACCAAAAATATATAATGTTTCGGCTTCATGAGTCATAACTTACTATATTCACGCTTAAAAAAGACTCTTACCTCCGCAACAATTCGCTGTAACTGCTCAATAGTCAAGCCCGGCCAACTAGGCAGATTCACCCCACGACTAGCAATATTTTCCGATATCGGCAATATTTGCTCCTGGTTATACATAGGCATCAAATGTACTGGATTAAACAACGGACGGGTTTCAATCCCCGCATCCAGTAAATGCTTCCTTAACGCATCACGCTGCACGGTAGTATCCGTTAATATTGAGAACATCCACCAACTGTGCCAGGCGCCCTGCTGTATAACTTGCATAGTTAACGGTAAATCGGCCAACTGCCGCAAATAATATTGCGCAATATTCTGTTTGCATTTAAGAAAACCTTCAGCTCTCTCCAATTGGGCTAGCCCAATTGCTGCACAAATATTTGTCATGCGATAGTTATAGCCAACAATATCATGCCAGTATTCTCGCCCAGCCTTCAGCCCTTGCCCCTTTAAATGTCGAACTTCGCTATCTAGCTCTACATTCTGTGTCACTACCATACCACCCTCACCTGTGGTAATAGTTTTGTTGCCAAAAAAGCTGTAGGTTGCCACATCAGAGAAATTTCCGACATGCATTCCATATAATTTGGTGCCAAAGGCTTCGGCACAGTCTTCAAGCAGATATAATTTATGTTGCCGCGCTAACTGCTGCAGAATCACCATATCACAAGGATGTCCATATAGATGTACAGCCATTATTGCTTTTGTTTTTGTTGTTATGCAACGCTCGACCTGCTTACAGTCCATTTGCCAGCTTTCTGCTTCAATGTCCACAAATACAGGCATAGCACCGACATAATGAATGGCATTAATTGAGGCGACATAGGTAAACGAGGGCACAATAACCTCATCGCCTGGTCCAACTCCCAACGCTAACAAGGCTAAGTGTAATGCTACCGTGCCATTTGATACCGAAACAGCGAATGATACATCAGTCGATTTTGCAAACTGCTGCTCGAATTCCGTAACAAAGCGCCCCTTAGACGAAATCCATGTAGTATCGATGCATTCGTTGACATATGCCTTTTCATTTCCTGACAGGTCAGGCTGGTATACGGGGATAAAAGACTTCACGTTAAAAGGCCTCTATCTGCTGTGACCGCGTATTAAAAACTGGCATACCACGCAAGCATTCAACCGCCTCAAGACCAGAGGTAAACGTTAGTAAACCTTTTTCATCACGGTGTTCACGAAATTTGGCTAATACATAGCCTTCTTTGCAACTAAGTGCCTTTAATGACCCCAACTGATCTTTCCGGACAAAATAAGCATTGTTACCAGCACTGTTACAACCTACGAACTCATAACCTTTCTCTACGGCAAGTTCACATAATGCAAGCAACGAGCAGCCTGCATACAATCCACTGTAATGCTCAGCAAAACGCGAAAAATCCGGTTTGTATGGAATAGTAATACTGCGTTCGATACCAAAAAGACTGTTATACTCCATGATGATAATAGTAGGCCGCACCACAGTGATTGCTTTCCAAATCCAATAGTCGTTGCCATCTATATCAATATGCAGCAGACCAATATTTCCACTAAACCCCGCTTCGGAAATTGTTTGATTAATATTTTGTTTCGTCACAAAACCACACAAAGCTGTTAAATCATGGCGCCAGTAATTTTGGGTACTTTTGATATATTGCACGTTTTCATCGGAACCATCGATTACTAAACCCTGCCAGTTATTGTTTTCCAACAAAAATCGAGTATTGGATTCATTGTAATTTTCAACACCAAACTCAATAAAACGGCAATCTTCGATCAGCAATTGACTAATCAGATATTGAATAATGCCATCATCACCAAACTGCGAAAACACTCTAAACTCGGCTTCGTGCAATGACGTTAGAGATCCCTGATTAAGCTTAGCCAGCAACTTACCTAGCAGAACTTTATGAATCGCGTTTTCTATTTCAAATTTACGATTAAGGTTATGCAACCGTAAACTTATTTCCTCTTCAAGCATGATACGCGTCTCATTATTCACCACTAAAATCTCCCGTCAAAATTTTGATGTGCTAGATAACTTTAGAAAATAAAACTATATCTCTATGAACTCCTTTATACTCAACACAGACCTCAGAGCTAATTAAAAATCCTTCATTATCCATCAAATTGTTTAATGCGCTTCGGGAGTAATCTAAAGGTATAGACTTTTTCCAATTTGTAACATGAACATCATCAGCATAAACAAACTCAATGATGATATTGTTTGGTTTATAGCTAAGCAATATTTTACTAAAAAGTGTTAATGAAACACCCATTCCAATACAAATATGATGTATAAAGCCAAGCACCAAAAGCATATCAGCCTGAAATCTATCATAAGCAGATGGAAAACTCAGTCCTATTCCTGAGGGCGGAGTAGGATGTAGGAAATCGAGCAAAACTGCTGTAATATTCAAGTGGTGCTGTTCAGCAACCTGGTTACATTTATTTACGTTAAACTCTTCATTATCAAAGCTAATTACCTTCGCTCCTAAACGTGCAGCAACTTCCGAATAAAAACCCTTATTTGAAGCCATATCCAAAACCTTCTTAGGCCGAATTCTCGAAATTTCATCAAACACAAATTTATGTTTTATTGAGATAGGCTTTAAGGGATTTTGATCATCCCCGGATTGAATATAACCTGCCCATTTTTTCTTATTAGCCACAGGCTGATTTAAGATTAGCCAATTTTTTACGTCTTCAAAAAAGGCAGATATTGTCACTCTATCTGATACCTTTCCGGTGAACCTAGGAAAGTCAAACTGATCTGTTGGAAAAACTTTCGTCATAAAATAATGACCAAACCCCGTACAATGCTCTTTTCTGTATTCATTAGAAGCCTTTTCACCATAGTTTTTATATAGCCATAGTGGTATCAAATAAAACTTTTTAAACTCCTCATACCACAATAAATTAAACTCCTTATAAGCCACTATTGACCCGAAGTCTATATAAATTGGCTGACCATACTTCATCATTACATTCCATGGATGACAGTCCTTGAGTTGCAAAAAAAACGAAAGCAATAAATTATTTAGATTGACGATCATATTTGCCGCTTTCCATAATGACTCAGCTGTTAATTCTGCTGCATGAGACGCAAAGTTTAATACCTCATGTTCTAACAAAATATTTGCGTTATTAAATTCAATATCTTCTGGTATCCATGTGTTTACTAAGCCAATAGATTTTGCATCTTGAAAAACATCCTCTAGTATAAACTTTTGGTATAGTGCGGCAGATGATGGACAACAAATAGTTCTAAAGAGACGTTCCTTATAAAAAAATACTCGCCCTATAGGATCTATACACGAAGAAGATACATAACTCACATCATTATCTGTTATTAACAAAACTACTCCATTTTTAGGTATATTATGGTTATTTAGTATGTGCGACTAATATGGCTCTTCCATACTTGCCGTGGTAATAGCGGATCGACACCGAATAAGAAAAGAAGATTTTCTTTAAGCAACCGATATTAAATGTAATTTATTCATTAAGAATTTGCTTTGCCGCTAATTTTTCAAATTACCACGGGAAATCCGGAAGAGCCACTAATATTCATTGATCGCTACATACTGATTAGGCAATTGATCGTAAAGTCTCGCCAACTTAGCACGTCAACACTAGGACAGGCCTCTCGGATTCGTGTCGTAACCGCAGCTTCATGATTACCTTCAATGCAGTTCACCACAACATCTGGTTTCACTAAATGAAGCTCCTGTAAACTCAGTACGGGAACATGCTGATAAGGAGAAAGTAGATTATCGGCTGACGAGACGACAAAACCTATCACCTGCAACCGCTGTTGACTGAGAAAAAGATAAAACAGCTGCGATAACTCACGTGTACCGAAAATCACCAGACGTTTTTCCTTCAAAAAGTTGACGTTTAAACTTCCTTGAAGAATATTGAGCATCAACTGCTTGAACGACAACAGGTTCTGCGTTTGCATAGTCAGCTTCTCCGACATTTCGTGCTGAGAATTACTGTTATCGAGCAATTCATCGATCATGCCATGCTGACGTAGTAGGATAGCCTTGCTGTCGTCATTACTACTCATTCCGCGTAAGCTGAATTTTGCAATCGGCCTGTCTGTTACAATGCCTTTAGTATGCTGCATGATTTTTTTCATTAGATACATATCGGCCGCGATATTAAAGCATTCATTAAACACACCAAATTCTTCAAACATTTCTAAACGGCAAAAAAAACCCTGATGGCAGGGTCGGCGGTTAGCCAAAGTAGTGTCTTGTTGAATAGTGAAATAACTGTTACCGTTATTCGGATTTATGCATAACACAGCTCCAAGATAGTATTGGTGCGCAGAAGTAAACTCAGATATAACTTGTTCAATAACTTTATCATCATAGAAGCAATCGTCAGAATTTAAAAAGTAAACAACATCACCTGTTGCCAACTCAACACCGCGATTGAATGCATGATAAATACCCCTGTCTTTGGCTGATATTACCTTACTGACATGCGGATAGTTGTTAACCAGCGTCAGCGTACTATCGGTTGAGCGACCGTCCACTATGATGTGTTCAATGTGCTCTAAAGCCGTCTGGCTAACTACACTCTCAAGACAAGCCTGCAATGTTTTTTCGCTATTATAAGTTGCAGTGATAACTGAAATTTTCATCACGCAATCACCATAAAATCTGCCCACTCCTGCCAGCCGGCATCAAGAAAAAACTGTAGTATTTCTGCCCGTACCGGCTGCGCTGCAATAACAAGGCCCCTGGCTAAATCGGTCGTTAATGGCAGTACTCGATAATCCTCGCCGTCCTCCAGTATGAGGCTTCCCGCTTGTCTGTCTATAAATCCAGCCAAAACAATTCCATGCTCTGCAAATGCCTTAGCCATACCTTTTGCCAACCCACCGGTACCATACAACCAAAGCGACCCATGCCGCTTGGCAAGTGCCGATAACTCATCGTATTTCAGTGCAGTTAATGCCTGAGCGAAATGAAATGCCGAATCAGGTTTGGTCGTAACAGAATTTTGACTTAAACGCATTCTTACCAATACCTCGGGCACGCAACCAATTATCACTCCAGCTTTTGCTGCCTTATAGAATAAGCTGTAATCCTCGCCAACCCGACTTTTGACATAGCCTATTTGTTTGACAACATCGGTCTTGGCAAAATAACTGGTGTGTATCACACAATTCCAGCGCCGTAATTGCTGTGCGATATCGTCCGGCTGATTTACGCAGTTATGCTCAGCTTCTTTTACCGAACGAAACTGCCGAAAGCGATCACTTTGGGCGACTAACGGATCGTCCGTAAAATACTCAAAATAGCTTTTTGCTATACCAAATTGCGGATGTTTCTGTAAAAATTGCAACTGTTGAGAAAATCGATGCGGAAGACTGATATCGTCGGCATCCACTTTAGCGATATAAGGCGTTCGAATCAGGCTCAATGCTTGGTTTAACCTCGCCCCGACTCCCTGATTGTCTGGCTCTGAATACAGACGGATTCTACGATCATCAAATTGACGGATTCGTGCGCATGTATCATCGCTTGAACCATCATCAATAATGAGAAACTCAAAATCAGTAAATGTCTGTGCCAGAATGCTGATCATGGTCTCCTCGACATAATCAGCGCAGTTATAGGTAGTCATTAGAGCTGTAATTATGGGATCAGACATCTCAATTTAGCTCTTTATTCAGTTGTTCGATAACCGCCATTGCCTGCTTAATCGCAGTGGAAGATATATTGCGGGTTCTGGGTAAATAAATCACATCACAACAAGACTTCAGCTCATCAAATTTGCCCTGCCAGTCATCCCCAATAACAAAGATGTCAACATCATATTTTTTAATATCGCTCTCCTTTTGCCGCCAGTTGTGCTCAGGTATCACCTGGTCAACGTAACGACAACTCTCCAGCACTTTAACTCGATGCTCAAAAGGCACTATAGTGGTTTTACCTTTCTCATTAAGGTTAAATTCATCGGTGGATACTCCCACTATCAACCTATCTCCCAAAGCTCGCGCCCTTTGTAACAAGTTGACATGCCCTACGTGAAACAAATCGAAAGTCCCATAAGTAATTACGGTTTTCATCAATTTTGACTCATCTAGCAGCCTGTCCTGAGATATTGATCATTGCGTGACTTACTTCGAGGCAACCAGCCCCATCTGTCATCGCAAATGAACGCCTGGACATTTCTTGCCATTTATCGGAACCTGTCAATGCTTCTATGTCGTCCATAAAAATATCGCGAATAAAATCGTTCTTAGGGCCAAGGCTAAAAATCACACCGAACTCATGCAAAGTTTGAATCGTAAAATTCTGATTATTTGCCGTCATTATAACTAGCGACGGAAGCCCCAAACAACAACGCTCCCATGTAGTCACCCCGCCGGCACCAAACGCCAAATCCGCTCGCAGCATCCGTTCGGCCATGTCATTCACATCGACGGCCACCGAAACGGCCAAAGGATGCAGCCGGGCGCTTTCGATGACTGACTGCAGATGCGGAGCCCGGCTGTTCAGTACTACGTCAATTTCCGGCGGTTTTGGCCAATCAACCCCAGCCAAGGTCTGTAACACCAGAGAGGTTGCATTATCCGCATCGGTTCCGCCCATGGATACCAAAATTCGCCGTATACCTTGAAAGGTCTTACGCTTTTCGATGGCTTGCGGCCTTAACTGCGAAAATTCCGGCCTCAATAACGCGTAACGCGGCCCCAAGAGTAATAAGCAGTCCGGCCTAACTCGTTTGCGGTAATCATTTTCGCGGCAACCGTAATTTTGATTTAGCACAACTTCGCAATCCAAGGCACGGTTTGCCAAATCATCGACGACTAAGATTTTTTCGGCCGCGGGCCGCAAAACTTTATGCCAGCGGTGGTCGATGGCGTAATGATCGACAATCAACCAATCGGCTTTGCTATCTTGCAAGAGCTCGATGGTTTCCTCGGCGTCAGCCTGCCAACTGGCGCCAAGCCATTCGGCATATTCGGAATCGCCGGTTTCATTTGAACCATTTTTAGCGGGTGGCTCCATTAATGCGACGCGATGACCGCGCCGTTGAATCAAATCCGCTAAATGCCCGGAGTGATTTCTGGTAACAAAGGTACAGTCATGCCCTTCGATAGCCAATGCGTCCGCCAATGTCAGGCAACGCATGATATGCCCTATGCCGATTCGCACTGAGGCGTCGGCGCGAAAAACGATATTCATTCCTTATAGAGTTTGAACAGCATTTCGGCGAATTGCCAGTCTTCCTCGGTATCTATATCTTGAACACGATGCCTGGGAAGAATCAACGGAACGGCAGCTTCCGAAAAAGTAGGAACGCCATCTAGGATGGATTGCATAGTAGCCCAATAAAATTGTCCTGCATCGTGATAAGCCGGCTCAAGGTCCTGTGAGCGAGTCCCCATGTGTTCCGGCTGAAACATCGCCACACCGCTAGTTTGGGTAATGCGCAACGCGCGTTGAATCGGGTAGGGAAAACGAGTCGCGGCGAAACATTTTGACTTGTTGTGCTTGGTCATCAGTTCAAATCCAGAAATCAAATCGCTGGGTTTGATGAATGGTGCCGTCGCGTAAATCGCACAAACAAACTCGATATTGCCGTAATGTTCAAGCGCCCATTCGGCGGCGTGCCTGGTAACCACGCCGGTACCCGCGAAATCATTGGCCAATTCGGCGGGCCGCATGAACGGCACCTCGGCGCCCCATGTCTTTGCGATCTCGGCAATTTCAGTATCGTCGGTGGAAACGATAATATGGTCGAACATCCCGCTCGCTTTGGCTGCTTCAATAGACCACGCCAGCATCGGTTTACCGCAAAAATCCTTGATATTTTTACGCGGGATGCGCTTGCTACCGCCTCGGGCGGGAATGACGGCTATTTTCATTTCATTAAACTTTCAACAACAAACAAATCATTAAACATCAAACACCAAGAGACAAAACATCGATGATCGATTGTGCCGTATTGGCAACCGTGAAGTTTTCCATCACTATTTGTCTAGCACGATCATCTACATCCAGTTTATTCTGAGCCATATTAATTAATCGCGTAGGATTCGGGCACGCGCATCGCGCATATACAGCCAAACCAGCGTACTGGTTATCAAACTATTTTCTCCATTACATTTAAAATAACCGCAATGGACATAGAAACGTTTACGGCAAATGAATACATTTTGCTAAAGCTCCCACAACCCGTGCAATGTCGTTTTTTGTTAAATCAGGAAAAAGCGGCAACGTGATTGACTCTCGATAATAGCGCTCTGCTTCTGGGAAGTCGCCAAGCTTAAAGCCCAAGCCGCGATAATAAGGCTGTAGATGCACCGGAATGTAATGCACATTGACGCCAATACCGGCGTCGCGTAAGGCATTGAACAGGTCCAACCGAGATATTCCGCAATGCTCGGTTTGCAACCGGATTACAAACAAATGCAGCGCTGAATGACAATTTTCCATTTGCCATGTCAGTGGCAACCCTTTAAGTTGCTGACGATAACACTCAGCTAATTCATGCCGACGCTCGATAAATTTATCCAGGCGACGCAGTTGGCTCAATCCCAAGGCCGCTTGCACATCGGTCATGCGGTAATTGAAACCCAACTCGATTTGTTGGTAGTACCAAGGGCCGTCTGGAGCATGTGTCATTTCAGACGGCTCTCGGGTAATACCATGGCTGCGCAGCCTAGCCATGCGTTTGGCCAAACCAGCATCGTTAGTCAGTGCCATGCCGCCCTCTCCAGTAGTGATGATCTTGACCGGATGAAAGCTGAACACGGTAATGTCCGAATATTCGCAGCAGCCGATAGATCGATTCCGATAACGGCCGCCGATGCCGTGCGAAGCGTCTTCGATGATTTTGAAACCGTAACGCCTGCTTAATTCGCGAATCGGCGCCATATCGCAAGATAAACCGCCGAAATGCACCGGGATAACGACTTTAGGCAATCGCCCTAACTCCTCGGCCTCGGCTAATTTTTGCGTCAAACAGGCCACGTCAAGATTATAAGTAGCAGGATCAATATCCACGAAATCGACTTTGGCGCCGCAATACAATGCACAATTGGCGCTAGCCGCAAAAGTATTAGGCGACGTCCAAACCCAATCGCCCGGGCCAACCTCCAACGCCAGACATGCCACATGTAATGCGGAAGTGGCGCTATTGACGGCAACGGCAAAGCCTGCCTTGCAATACTCGGCAACCGCAGCTTCAAAAGCCGGAACCACCGGCCCTTGCGTTAGAAAATCCGAGCGCAGAACTTTAACAACCGCTTGTATATCGTCTTCGTTGATGTTTTGTTTACCGTATGGAATCATTGATCGGCCAAATCTTCCTCGACAGCATAGGCTTCAATCAAAATCCGTAATTCTTCAACACTGAGAAAACGTTCGTTGCTGCCGCTATCGTATCGAAAACCCGGCCGGACCTTTTGCGCGCCGGTTCGAGCGCAATAGTTTTTCGTATTATAAGATGCGCCGGCCGGTAGAATGACATAGTAGTTGCCCAAATCCACCGTATTGAAACTATCGCTTTCGGTAATCATTTCTTCGTGAATTTTTTCTCCGGGGCGCACACCTACGATACGCTGTTCACAATCCGGCCCGATCGCTCTAGCCAAATCCGTGATGCGATAAGACGGGATTTTCGGCACGAAAACCTCACCGCCCCAGGCGTTTTCAAGCGCCCATAACACCATCTCGATACCTTCACACAAGCGGATGTTGAAACGAGTCATTTCCGGGTCAGTGATCGGCAACACTCCTGTTTTACGCTGCTGTAGAAAAAACGGGATTACCGAACCGCGGCTTCCCATCACATTCCCATAACGCACCACGCTAAACCTAATATCACGCGTACCTTTGATGTTATTTGCCGCAACAAACAGCTTATCCGAACATAGTTTAGTGGCGCCATATAAATTGATAGGCGCCGCGGCTTTGTCGGTTGAAAGTGCGACCACATGCTGCACCTTCGCATCCAAACAGGCTTCGATCAAATTTTGCGCACCCAATACATTCGTCTTGATGCATTCGAACGGGTTGTACTCGGCGGCCGGAACTTGTTTCAAAGCCGCCGCATGAATCACGATATCGATATTTTCCAATGCGCGTTTCAAGCGACTGTAGTCACGAATATCACCGATAAAATAGCGCATGCATGGCTGGTTGAAAACCTGACGCATTTCGTATTGCTTAAGTTCGTCCCTGGAAAACACAATCAGCTTTTTTGGACTATAGCGTTCCAGCAACATTTTTACACATTGCTTGCCGAAAGAACCGGTGCCACCGGTTATCAATATACTTTTTCCGTTTATCATAAACTCTTGAATTCAAATCATAATCGCGAAACCCGCTATGAATGTAGGCTGGAGGAACTCATTCCCAGCTGAGCGTTCAAAGGGCCGTTAATTTGCATGATACGTCCCAGCCCGCCATCGGCTTGAAACCGAATGGCGAAGATGCCGGTGCGTTCGTCTTCGATCAACGGCTTCTTGTCCGGCACCTCTTTTTTTTGCCTCTCTCTTCCTATTGCCTTGTCCAGTTGGTCATCCGTTCAGCCAACATGACATCTACCTCGTTTTGAGTTCTTGATATTCTGGAATACTGTCTTGTTTAAATCTTACGCGTAATAAGCGGCTAAGCCAAATAGCGAGCTTCGACTCATCTTTTGATAGTGCTGCGTGTCAACCTGTCCAATCGGACGAGCCGTTGTAAATGACGATAGGCATGATCGGCGGAAATAAGTCAGCAATTCCCAGTTTGAGCAGTTTCGCCGATTTTAGGGTGTGGGGTATGCCTGTCGAGGAGCGCCGTAAACCCATCCATGGGGGCTTGGCGGCAGCTCCCTGCTGCCGACATCCTCGCCAAGCCCTCACCCTTTTTGATCTCCAAATTGGGAATTGCTGGAAATAAGTCGCCTTTGCTCAAGATCTGAGAGCACATGATATCTTGAAACAAAAGCCCATGTAGGTCATGAAATATTCGTCACCGGATTGAAATTCTAGCAACAAATTCAGATACAGCCAGGTCTCTTTGAATTTCAGCCGCCAAATGCTGTCATCGTGACGTTCACGCAAGCCGGCGTCGTGTTTCATCATTGATTTCTTTTTCATAGGTGTCATCGAAGTTTTCAAGAGCCTTCAATTTACAACTTTCAACGAGCCATCCGCTTTAGGTAATCGCTGTAATCAAGCTGAACCAGGTTTCGCCGAGTTCGATTGAACACCAGCCCGGCTTCGAATACGGCTTTGCCCTGCCCGGAATATTTTTCGGCATACCCTTTATCCTGAATTTGCTGTAAAGCCGGGTTGGGATCTTGCGGCTGGTAATCCGTACTTTTGTCCAGCTTGATTTCCATGACATAAATAAAGTCGCCCAACATAACCGTCATATCAACCTGCCCTCGGTTTGTGGTGTCTTCCGGAATAATCGTCGCGTTCAAGCTCGCGAAATACGCATAGAGAACGCTGGCGTAGTAGCCTTCCGACTCGGGCAATGCATTGTGAGTAAAATTGCGCCAGGGAATGCCGGCGAATAGGCGTTGCAGCACGGTCTGCAACTGTACCAAATCACCTTGATTCAGACTGTCAAAAACCTGATGCTGTATTTTGAGTTTTTCGCTCGCCAGCGTTTGGGTGTAGCCGTTGATGAAGTGCGAGTTGAGCGCCTGCCGCACTTCCCGGTTGGGCACTTTGAGTTGAAACAGAAATTGGCCGTCAAAACCCGTATACGCTTTTTCGATCGTCAGATACCCGGCCTGAAACAGCAAGGTAACCGGGTCTATCGCTTCGACGTCGAACGAGTCCAGTATTTCTTCGGAAGCTTCCAGCTGTTCCAAGTCCGGCAGAAAATAGGCTTTTTGTTGGAACAATTTGATTAAAAAGCTGGGGTTGCCGGTTTCGAACCAGTAGTTACGGTAGCGTTGGTTGCCGCTGATGAATAATAGAATATCGTAAGGATTGTAAACCGGCTCGCCTAAAAATTGGTAGCCGTTGTACCAATCTTTTAGTTGCGCCCAATCAACATCGGCTAAATGCCCGGCAAAGACGGTCTCTAAATCCTGTTGGGTATAACCGCAAATAGTGGCGTAATTCTCGTCCAGGGTAATATCTTTAAGTTGGTTCAAACCGCTAAACAAGCTGACTTTGGAAAATTTGCTCACGCCGGTCATAAATATGAATTGCAGATGCGCGTCCTGGCCTTTCAGTACCGAGTAGATGTTTTTCAATCCCTCGCGGACTTCGGCAGCGCGTTCCGGATAGTCGATGTTGTCCAAGATCGGCTTGTCGTATTCATCGACTAAGACGACGACTTTTTGGCCGTATTTTTCGCGGGCTTTCAAGATTAAATCCGTAAATTTACCCGGAATATCGGCACGCTGATTGCCGGATTCGACGCCTAGCCTTTGTTGATTTTCGGTCAAGATGATTTCAATTCGCTCGTCGAGCTGCTTTCGGCTCTGTAAGATGCCGGAAGCAAAATCGATTTTAATAACGGGATAGGACTTGCTCCAATCCCATTTATCATGAATATATAAACCTTCGAATAAGGCTCGATTGCCTTCGAACAATTCTTTTAAGGTGTCGACCAATAAGCTTTTGCCGAAGCGGCGCGGACGGGATAAGAAATAGGCTTTGCCTGCGTCAATTAGTCGCGCTATCAAGGGCGTTTTATCAACATAGCAATACGGATTTTCCCGTATTTCGGCGAAGGTTTGTATGGCTAATGGCAGTTTTTTTAACGTCTTCATAATTTTCGCCAGTCGAGTTGCGCCAGGTTCCGTTGAACTTGATTAAAGATTAAACCGACTTCAAACACCGTTTGTTCGCCGACTATATATTTTTGTGCATAGGCTTTATCTTGAATTTGTTGCAAGGCTGGATTGGGCGTTTGTTTTTGGTAATCGGCGCTTTTATCAAGTTTGATTTCCATGACATAAATAAAGTCGCCCAATATGACTGTCATATCAACCTGCCCTCGGTTGGTGGTGTCTTCCGGAATAATCGTCGCGTTCAGGCTCGCGAAAAACGCATAGAGAACGCTGGCGTAGTAGCCTTCCGACTCGGGCAATGCGTTGTGAGTAAAATTGCGCCAGGGAATGCCGGCGAATAGGCGTTGCAGCACGGTCTGCAACTGTACCAAATCACCTTGATTCAGACTGTCAAAAACCTGATGCTGTATTTTGAGTTTTTCGCTCGCCAGCGTTTGGGTGTAGCCGTTGATGAAGTGCGAGTTGAGCGCCTGCCGCACTTCCCGGTTGGGCACTTTGAGTTGAAACAGAAATTGACCGTCAAAACCCGTATACGCTTTTTCGATCGTCAGATAGCCGGCTTGAAACAGTAAAGTAACCGGGTCTATCGCTTCGACGTCGAACGAATCCAGGATTTCTTCCGAGACTTCGAGCTGTTCCAGGTCGGGCAGAAAATAGGCTTTTTGTTGGAACAATTTGATTAAAAAGCTGGGGTTGCCGGTTTCGAACCCGTAGTTACGGTAGCGTTGGTTGCCGCTGATGAATAATAAAATATCGTAAGGATTGTAAACCGGCTCGCCTAAAAATTGGTAGCCGTTGTACCAATCTTTTAGTTGCGCCCAATCAACATCGGCTAAATGCCCGGCAAAGGCGGTCTCTAAATCCTGTTGGGTATAACCGCAAATAGTGGCGTAATTCTCGTCCAGGGTAATATCTTTAAGTTGGTTCAAACCGCTAAACAAGCTGACTTTGGAAAATTTGCTCACGCCGGTCATAAATATGAATTGCAGATGCGCGTCCTGGCCTTTCAGTACCGAGTAGATGTTTTTCAATCCCTCGCGGACTTCGGCAGCGCGTTCCGAATAGTCGATGTTGTCCAAGATCGGCTTGTCGTATTCATCGACTAAGACGACGACTTTTTGGCCGTATTTTTCGCGGGCTTTCAAGATTAAATCCGTAAATTTACCCGGAATATCGGCACGCTGATTGCCGGATTCGACGCCTAGCCTTTGTTGATTTTCGGTCAAGATGATTTCAATTCGCTCGTCGAGCTGCTTTCGGCTCTGTAAGATGCCGGAAGCAAAATCGATTTTAATAACGGGATAGGACTTGCTCCAATCCCATTTATCATGAATATATAAACCTTCGAATAAGGCTCGATTGCCTTCGAATAGTTCTTTTAAGGTATCGACCAACAAACTTTTGCCGAAGCGGCGCGGGCGGGATAAAAAGAATCGCGCCGGTTGCTTCGTCATTTGCCAGACCAACGGGGTTTTGTCGATATAGACCATGTCTTGTTCGCGTATCACCGACAGTGTATTGATACCGATTGGAAGTGCTTGCAATGACATGATTCGACCTTTTCCGCGTTAATCTTGGGGTTTCTGAAATTTGCGATTTGTTGATTTAGGGGTTCGTGATAACTAACGTCCTGGAACTATGAGCTTTGTTGAGGGTACAGTAACTCGCTTGACAGGACGCCGTGAATACGTCCTTGTAGGCTTGACGGCGGCTTTCCCTGCCGCCGACACCTGCCAAGCGAGTTACTGAACCCTCCATAAAATAGGGAAGTTATTTACGACCAAATCCTTAGGGAATCAGCACGTTCGCATCGGGCACAACTTTCAGCAGCGCTTGTTGCAATGCCGACTTGGCCTTTACGTCGCCGTGAATCAACCGAATTTCCGATGGTTTGACCCGCATGCCCTTGACGAAACGAACCAGAGAATCCCTGTCGGCGTGAGCGGAGTAGCCGTTCAATTGATACACGCCCGCATTGATCGTATAACGCCGCCCGTCCAGTTCGACATAGCCTTTTCTCGGACCGTAAGTTTGAATGGTCCGCCCCGGCGTGCCTTCTGCTTGATAACCGGCCAGAAGAATATCGGTGCGCTCGTCTTCGATTAAAGCTTTTAAATAATTGACGATGCGACCGCCCGCGCACATACCGCTGGCCGCAATGACGATACAAGGCCGCGCGGTCTTTTTCAGATAGTCGACCGTGTTCAGATGATCTTGATGCGAGTCTATCGTCGTGATCTGCTCAAACGCTAACGGATGCCGCCCGGCGCGCAGCTTCCGCTTGGCTTCGGCGTCCCAATGCGGTTTGAGCTTACGGAAAACTTCTGTGAAGCGATTCGCGAGCGGCGAGTCGACGATGATTTCGAGGTCTTCCCAGGCCAGGCCTTTCGCTACGGATTCTTCCCGGTAACGATGAATCAGTTCTTCGAGTTCGTACAGGAGTTCCTGCGTGCGTCCAATGCTGAAAGCCGGGATCAGAATCGCGCCGCGATTCTTCAAGCAATGGCTGATCAATTGCTTCAGCATACCTTTACGTTGCCTCCGGTTTTCATGCAAACGATCGCCGTAGGTACTCTCGAGAACCAGCACGTCGGCCCGATAAGGCGATTTCGGCGACGGCAGCAGCGGCGTGTAGGGGCCGCCCAAGTCGCCGGAAAACACGATGCGCTTATGTTGTTCGCCGCTCCCGACATCGCATTCGATGTAGGCGGAACCGAGTATGTGGCCGGCCGGTTTGAACTTGATTTTTAATTTGCTACCGGTTTTCCCGCTCAACGGCACCGTTTGCCATTGAGCGTAAGGCACGGCAATGATTTTCGATTTGATCAGGCCGATAAAACGCTCGACCAGCGCCTTGTCGCGCGTGAACCCGACTTGCACTGCATCTTCAAGCACCAGCGGCAACAATTCCGCCGACGGCTCGGAACAATAAATCGGCCCGTCGAAACCGGCCGCCAGCAAATAAGGTATGCGGCCGACATGGTCGATATGACAATGCGTGACGATCAACGCACGAACCGGCTCGACCGAAAATTCGATCTGCAGCTTATCGAAGGCCGCGCCGTCGTTCGAGACTTCTGCGCCTTGAAATAAACCGCAATCGATCAACACCGAATCGTCGGCATCGATTTTCAACTCATGACAGGAGCCGGTGACGCCGGTGACCGCGCCGTGATGTTCGATTGTTGGATACATTGATTTTATAGTTAACTATTTCAAGATTGCCGCTGTTCCTGAATGAATGCCGAGACATCCTCGTTATCGACCTGATAATAGATATCCTCGACCGAAATACTCGCATCGATCGACTCGAGATAAATCGTATCGCCGAGATAATAATAAGCCGCCTGCCAACCGCTTTGCCGCGTGAAGACTTCGATTTCGGCCTTGTCTTGTTCGACCAGTACATATTCTTGTAACGATTCCAAAGACGAGTAGGCTTCGCGTTTCAAGGTTTTATCGATTCTTCGTGTCGCCGGAGACAGCACTTCAATGATGATGACGGGGCGGGTTTTATAGTAATCGTTTTCGTGATCCTGCCGGTCGCAGACCACCATCACATCGGGATAATAAAAGTCGTTTTGGACTTTGACTTTCATGTCGTTGATATAGGCTGTGCATGGCGACTGTCTTTGCTTCAACACATTTCTAAGCTCGGCAAAAATATTGCCGCTAATCTTATTGTGCTTGTCGCTTGCGCCGGTCATCGCATAGGCAATCCCGTCAATCAATTCATGCCGGATTTGACCGTCTTGTTCGCCTTCCAGATAGTCCGCTTCGCTCAAGCGGTTTTCGGCATAGCTGACGCGCATGATACTCACTCTCCGATGCTCTCTATCAAGCCAACACCGACAACAGCCAGCGTACGTCGGTCAAGCATTGTTCGATCAATGCATCCGGAACTGACGGCGCTTGGCTCAACGAAAACACTCGAGCAAATACGGTGGCTTGTTCTTGCGTAACGCGCTGTTGAGGTAATAATTCGCCGTACAACCAAACGGTCGCCTGATCGGCCGGCGGCGTTTGGCTTTTGCCGCCGATTGCCGAAGCCTTGGCCAACAAAGCCGCAGTCAACAAGTCCATCACGCCGGCATTCGCGTGCTGAGCCCACAGTAATTCGGCCGACTTCAATTTGTCTTCGGCCGTCTGATGCAATGGATTGACCGGTTCGACTCCAGCTTCGCTTTCGCCCGGCTCAAACAATACTTCGGTTTGCACGACCGGCGAAGCGGCTCCAAGACGCTGTAACCCGGCCAAGGTTCGCCGGTCGATCAGCGCCACCGGAACATCGGGCTCGGACAGGTTGCGCGCGTTACCTTCGTCGGCATCGTCGACCGCATTCAAAACGACCAGCAACCCGCCGCCTGCGCCTAGTATGCGCTCGATACGGGTGCCGAAACAGTTCTGTATATTCACGATCAATTGCCGAATCGCGCTATCGGATTCGTCCTCGCTGGCGGCAGGCTCCGTATGTTTAAGCGGTTTTTCGGGCTGATCGGCGGATTCCGTTTCGAGACTTTCCTCCAGCTCCAGCAACGGCGGCTTATTTTCCGTGTCTGCCGAGGGCTCTGTTGCTGCCAGCTCATCGATCAATGTCTGCAGCATTTTTTTCGACACGCCGACAACATCCTCGGAAGCCTCGGGATCGATGACATTGTCGAACAGGTCTCGTTTGTTTTGTACCAGCTTCGCGACTTGCTGCTCGTAGGAATCCTCAGCCAGCAATAGGAAAATCAGCACGTTCTGTTTCTGACCTAGACGATGAATCCGCGCGATGCGTTGATCCAGTATGGCCGGATTCCAAGGCATGTCCAAATTAATCAACACGGTCGCCGATTGCAGATTCAAGCCTGTTCCGCCGGCATCGGTCGAAATGAACACTTGCACCGAATCGTCTTTTTCGAAACGCTCCATCAATTCGCCGCGCTTTTCGCTCGGCACGCCGCCATGCAATCGCACGCAGCCGAGTCCCATTGCGCGGACCTTTGCTTCGACCATTTCGGTCATCAGTGCCCATTGCGAGAAGATAACCGCCTTACGGCTGCTTTCGAGGCAGATCTCTTCGAGGATGCCCACCATTTCGTCGAGTTTCGGCGAACCTTCTGTTTCCTTATCGACAAGGCCGGCGGCATTGCAGGCCATGCGTGCTTGTTGCAACGCGGCCATGAAGCGGTTTTGCTCACTCGGCGTCAATGGTCGGCGTTTTGCGATTTGTGCGATATAACCTGCCGCGGACAACGCCGACCCGTGCAGTTCGATTTGCTGTAGCGTCATCGGAATATCCATGCGCACCTCGGTCCGATCCGGTAATTGATCGCTGACCAAGCTGCGATTGCGCCGCAACATGACCGGCGCGATACGCCGCCGTAACTCGGATAAGTTTCGGTAACCGATCACTTTGCCGCGTTCGTCGGTGACATGGAAATCGAGCAAACAGCGCCACAGCGGTCCGAGTACGCGCGCGTCGATCACCTGCAACAGGCTGTAAAGGTCTTCCAACCGGTTCTCCAGCGGCGTGCCGCTTAGCACGAACACATAACGCGACGGAATCAATTTCACCGAAGAAGCGATTTTAGTGCGCCAGTTTTTGATGCGCTGCGCTTCGTCGAGAATCACCAGATCAGGCTTCAGCGTTTCGGTGATGACGCTAAGATCGCGCAAGATCAATTCGTAATTGACGATGAAAAACAAGGCATCGGCGCGGTAATGCACCGAACGGTTTTCGGCGGGACCTTGCACGATGCGCGCGCCATGCGACGTGAATTTTTCGATTTCGCGAGCCCATTGCGATTTCAACGACGCAGGGCACACGATCAGGACGCGCCGAATGCCGAGGTTATCGGCCATCCAGGATGCTGCCGTTATAGCCTGTAAGGTCTTGCCCAGCCCCATGTCGTCGGCAAGCAGCGCCCGGCCGCGCGAGGCTAAAAATGCCACGCCTTCGCTTTGATACGGAAATAAACGCGCCTTGATACCGGGAAGTACGCCGTTCGCGCGCAGAATTTCCTGAGCAATCTGCCGGCCCCGTTCGGCTTGCACGGCATCCTCGGCACATTGCCGGGCATAGCGCACGGCATCGTCGCCCAATTGTAAATCTTCTCGCCCGAATACTTGTTCCGACAATCTGAAAAAATCTTCCGGCACGCGCCCGTTGAAACTTCCGTCGGCATTGAAATAATTCGCAAGCAACTCGGCGAGATCCGTTTCGATATGCGGGCTGCGATGTAAGCGCAGCACCGGATGCGTGGCCGATTCCCAAGATAGGTAGACGAAAGACACCGGGCAACCGGCCTGTTTCAGTTTCTTATAGCCGGGCTGTTTGCTCGCATAATGCAAGACCGCTTCGATATGCTTACAAGTGCCGAGGCGGTTGCTGGCCAAATCCGGACAGGTGCAATAATTCATGCGTTGATCGAGCGAGCGAATCTGCACCTGATAGGTTTGCTGCCAATGCGTCGCTGATTGGATCGACGACGCCTGCCAAATGCCGAAACCGAGATTGCCGCTGATCAATTTAACACGGACTTCGTTGCGGCCTTTTTTGACGCGTTCGGCGATCGCTTCCTCGACCGCGCTACCGAGCAGAGTCTCTTCATCGCCTCCGAACTGATCGGCGTAAGCGTACAAGACCGCGACAGCATGCTTGCAAACCAGCTGATGATCGCCGCAGCGGCAATCGACATGAAGTTGCATATCCCCGCCTCCGGACAATTCCAAATAATACGGCAAATCGGCATCCTCATCTTCGACCTGTGCCGACAAGATGCCGTCTTGAAGATCGAGATCGAACACACGGTTCTCGGAAAAATAAGCCAGGCCTTGCTTTACACGGTCATCGGCCGCGACGGCATGCAGTCGTTCGGTATCGAAAAGGAAAAAATCGTTGTCCATAGCGTTTGCCGTTAAGAAATCGTAAGTTAGGTTATTCTAACGTAATTTAACGGCTTGTCGCTTCGGGTATTTTCGGCATAACTAAATTTAATGAATGCACCAGTGAATGAATGCGTTGAAAGATAAAATGGAGAATAGAGCCGAACCCATCCTACGCATTATTTTCGGCTTACATCTCAAATATTTCATTCACATCAAGTTGCAGCTCAGGGAACAGATGCGGGACGGCAATATCGTCATTGGCATACATGTGCTTAAGGCGGTATTGCCTTTCATCGTTTAGGATAAATTGATAAATAGCTTGCTCTTCCGGATAAACGAGCCAATATTCTGTTACGCCGCTTTCTTGATAGATTTCGTATTTTAATTTCATTTCTCGTTTGGCATTACTTTTCGATAACATCTCGATAATCCAGTCAGGCGCGCCGTTATGTCTTCGTGTTTACCGCTGCCATCGACGATGAATGTGTACCTCATGAATCAATAAAGAAATGTTGAACACGCTTCATATCACGGTTGACTATTACGGCACAGCTTTGTCAGTGAAAAATTCAATGAATCGGCAATGAAAAACGAATGCCGTAAAAGCTTCGAGGCAAATCTAAGGGTGGTTTTTTGATTTTCAAGATTGCTTTTAAAAAATTTGAGGCGCTATTTCTTATAACGACGAATGTTAACCACAAAAGCTGTGGATAAGTTTGTGCATATCTTGAAGACTGCTGCGATAAAGCCGCATGTTTATTACAACTTTTTTAAATCGACCAATTTTTATACAAAATGCGTTCAAATTTTAATATCAATAACTTACATAGGCAATTGAAGACATAACAGGGTTTAAAAGCCGCCTTAACGGCCAATGAAAGCTCTGGTCAAGCCATGTGCATAAAACGGCCTGACAACGCGATCAGTATTAGCTTAGGATTTCGTGAAAAATAACTTCCTGGAGCTATGAGTTTTGTAGCAGGTTCGGTAACTCGCTTGACAAGACACCCCGGTGCCGAATTTTGATCTAAGATGGGTATATATTTGTTAAGGCTGGGTTGAATCTTGGACTCAACTATTCAATCACGCTTCCGCGCCAAAACATCGATTTGATGGACGATGATGCCCAGCATTTGCATTTGTAATTGCCGCCTCCGGCATGCTATCCATCGATCGAGTTTGTCCTGATCCAGCGCCGGGTCGTTTCGGCCTTCCGAAGATATCCAGCCCAACAAATGCTCCAGCACTACAGGATCGTCATCGAGATAAGCGCCATCACTGGGCGTGATGTTCCAGTCGGAACTACCGTAACGGAGGATTTCGAAACCGGCACTCAGTAATTCGCCGTACAGACGCCGCCCGCATTTCGCCCCGCCCGTCTCCGAACCGTTCAGGCGACGCTCTTCCATCGACGCATCATAGGACTGCAATAAAGCATCCTCGAACTCGCTGTCCGGATACGGCGGAAACACGACCGTTTCACCGTCGTAATTGATCGTGGTGTAGAACAAGCCGCCCGGCTTCAATCCATCATGAAAACCGGCCAGGGTTTGTCGCAGCGGAACCAGGTCCATGAAGGCATGCGCAGTAATGACGTCGTAGCGGTTCGGCGCGGGTCGAAATTCGCTCAGCGGTGTACAAATGCATTGAAATTCTATTCGATCCGCGTCGCGTTCGGCACTGAGACGGCCGGCTGCTTTTTCGACCGCAAAACCTTTATCCCGCAAAACAGCGGCGATTTCTGTTTCGGCGATACCGAGCAAGCCGGATTCGATATCGAGCCCGGTCAGGCGCATCGCGCCATGTTCGTAATGTTGAAGGATGCGCCGAAGCATAGCTCCGGTGCCGATACCGACATCGAGTAACTCGAGCGGATTTCTGCCGGACAGCTCGTTCAGAAAGTGCCGCCAAACGTCAGGATTCAGACTGCGTTGATCCAGCGCGTATTTGGCTTGAAGGAATTGGGCGAAGGCGTCCAAGGCTTATTCCCGATAGCCCGCCCAATCGCGCTCGTTTTCCCACAATTTGACGATCAATTTTTGTTCGCCGAAATCGAGCCGCGACTGCAACCCTTCGTGAATGATGCGCGCGAAATGTTCGAGCGACGGATTGAGCCCATCGAACTCGGAAAGATCGTTCAACGTGACGTCCTTAAACCGTTCGATCACGGCAGATAGCGCGTTTTCCAGATCGACGATATCAATCAGGTAGCCGTGACTGTCCAAGCGGTCGTGCTCGATTTGGATTTCGACTCGGTAATGATGACTGTGCCGCTGATTCTCAGCACCCCAGTCGCCGCCCACCAGATAATGCTGCGCGATGAAATCTCTACAAATAGCGAGTTGATACATGAACACCTCAGTCGTCTTGATAATCGAAAATAATCTGTAATGCCGCGTCTTTTTGCCCGGCATTCGTGTCGAATGCTTGCTTGCATTGCTCGAGCCTGAACCGATGCGTGATCCAACGCGCCGGCTCGATGGCATCGAGCCAATGCCAAGCCGTAGCTATGCGCCGATGCTTGTCCCATCGCCCGGACAGCATGGGGTTCATCGTGCTGACCTGGCTCGACAGCAATTGAATGCGCCGCCGGTGGAAATGCCCGCCTAGATCAACGTCAACCCGCTTGTTGCCGTACCAGGAACCGACCAGAATGCGGCCCGAAAAACCGGTCATGTCGATGGCCCGGTTCAATGCCTCGCTATTGCCGGACAATTCGATCACCAGGTCGAAACCGTCCGCCCCTCCCTCGCGCAAACAGTCTTCCAGGTCGCGCCAAGCGTTTTCGTCGTTCGGGTCGATGCATTGCGCCGCGCCGACGCGTTTCGACAGCTCGCGCCTCGATGCGACCGGGTCGGCCGTGATCAGGCTGGCCAGCGGAAAACGCGCCAACAGTTCGCAGGTTAGCAATCCGACGACGCCCTGGCCGAAGATCAATACTCTTTCGCCGAGCAGCGGCGCGGCATCCATCACGAAATTCACCGCCGATTCCATGTTCGGCAGAAACAGCGCATCGAGCGGCGACAAGCCGTCCGGAATCGGCAAGCATTCGCTCAAGGCAACGGCCGCATGGGATTGATGCGGATGAAACGTAAACACCTTGCGCGCGAGCCAGCTTTTATCGACACGCGCACCGACCTCGACGACCTCCCCGACCAAGGCGTAACCGTATCGAAACGGATAAGCGAAACTACCGGCAAGACTCGGTATCGTCGCGTCTTGCGCCAGTTCCTGCGGAAAGCGCCCATCGAAAATCATCCCTTCGGTGCCGGGACTGATCGCCGAATGATGCGCCTTAATCAGCACCTGGTCATCGCCGAGCGTCGGCAATTTAACGGTTTTCAGCGCCACTTCGCGCGCGGCGGTATGAAAGACGGCCTTCGCTTCAATCGTCATGATCGTGCAAGGCGCCATATAAAATCAGATCGCCGCCGAGCGGGTGATAGCGGCAATCTTTTAGTTCGAGCATCGGGCGACACGGCTTCTCGACGGCCCTGAGCCCTCCGATGATTTTCGGAGCGATCGTGATCACGCAATAATCGACCATATCTTCAAGCAAAAAGGCATTGATAACCTCGGCACCGCCCTCGACCATCACGGTCTTGATGCCCAGTTCTGTCAATAATTTGCGCAGCGCCGCCAGATCGATATGACCGTCCGAGCTTTGTTCGACCCGATACACCCGGATACCCTTGGCCTCGAGGCGGCGCTGCTTGTCGGCGGGCGCTTGTTTGGTCGCGACGATAATCGGCAATTTGGTCGATGCGCCGAGCATCTTCGCATCTTCGGGAAAGCGAAGCAGGCAATCCAAGATGACTGGTTGCGGGTCGTCGCCTTCGACATGGCGCACGTTCAGGCGCGGATTGTCGACCAGCGTCGTATTGATGCCGATCAGCAAGGCATCGTGATGGGCACGGAGCAGATGAGTCAACTTCAACGAGGCGCTGCCGCTCAACGGCAGCGAAGATTCGGCATTCAACGAAATGCTGCCGTCGATGCTTTGCGCATAACTCAGCGTAAAAAAAGGAGGCCGGTCTTTGCTTCGGTGAAGTTTGTCGAGCCGGTCGATGAAAGGCTGCATGAATTGCAGGTCTTCGGGAACAGGCACGGCTGTATTCTGTTGGTCAAAGCTCAACAAATGCCGTAATTTCTCGGCTTTGGACTTCAAATAACCCACGTTTTCGTGATGATAGACCGACTCGATCGGCACACGTTTTTCGACCGTGATGCCCATTGCCTCCAAACCGCTGATTTTATCGGGATTGTTGGTAATCAATTCGATCGACGACACGCCCAGTTCGCGCAAGATCAGCGCCGCCTGCGTATAGTCGCGTTCGTCGGGCAAATGACCGAGCCGAATATTGGCTTCGACGGTATCGAGCCCCTGATCCTGAAGATTGTAGGCCTGCAGTTTTTTCAACAAGCCGATGCCGCGACCTTCCTGGCGTAAGTAAATCAATATGCCAAAACCGGCTTGCTCGATCAATTGTAGTGATAAGTCTAATTGCTTTCCGCAATCACAGCGCCGCGAGCCGAATACGTCGCCGGTCAAACATTCCGAATGCACACGCACCGGCACGTTTGTCTTTCCGGCCACATCGGCCTTTACTAAGGCAACATGCTCCTTGTCGTCGACAGGATTGCTGAAATAATGCAATTGAAACTCGCCGTGAGCCGTCGGTAAACGGGTTCTAACAAGCGTTTCAATCGTTGGGACCGCCTTACCATTCATAATTTTGCCGGTTGTATACCCTTTGCTAGTCAAATTTCGGTGCCGGGGCACCCGTCAAAGTACGCCGTGAATACATCCATGTAGGCTCTATGATAGCATCCATGCTATCAAAGCCTTTGTCGAACACCCCGACACCTCCATGCGCTAATGCCGAAATTTGAAATGCGACAGGTATATTATTCTTATAATCATTAACAGGCCTTGATCAGACCGGCTTGTTTTGAAACTTCATGCAATGGGCTTCATTGTACTCATTTGGATTTTATTTTCTTAAAAAAGTTTGGGGCGGTGTTTCGATATTCAAAATGCGACAATTGGTCACACTTGCGCGTTGCAAAACAGGAGATAAGATTATAATCACTTAATTGTTCTCCGATTAAGGCATATATCCTTCTCTCAATGCGGCTTACCAACCGCATTTTTTTACGCCGTAAAAACGTACGGCCGGGTCGATTGTTTTTTCAATCGGTCAGGCCGTAGTCCTTTTTCATTCCTTGAGCGACATGTCCCTGTGCTACTCCCTTTTGATCGAAAAACCGTCTAAGAAAAAAGGTATGGGATATGTCTATCGAGGACCGCCGTTCACCCAGCACCTAAATTATCCCAGATAGTTAACATCGCCACTGGACTATGGAATTTAGGTGCTGGGTAAACCCATCCATGGGGGCTTGACGGCAGCAATCGAACGCCAGGGATGGCGTGAATGCTGATTTTGCATGGAGCAAAAATCTGCCCTGCTGCCGACATCCTCGCTAGCCACACCCCATACCTTCATAAAGTTAGCCATTTTTTGAGTATAACGGGAGTAAATCCTTACATTGTTCTCCATGGCATTCCAACAAAATGGTTATCGGATGTCGATCGACCCGGTGTTAGCCACCGAATTGCGGCCGATGGCTTGCGTATTAGTCAGCGTATTTTTGGATGCATTGATCACAGTGGATTTTTCGACTTTCGAACCGACCACATTGATCGAACCGGTGCTGGCTGCGCTATTGCGGCCTATGGCTTGTGTATTGGTCAATGTGTTTTTCGATGCGTTGATCAAGGTAGATTTTTCGATTTTAGAGCCTTCGGCCATTGCGTTGCTGCTGAATACGGCCAGTAAAGCGACTGCTGCAAATATTATGTTTTTCATGATAGTTTCCTCTGGTTACTGTAATTCGTTTGTTGAGTTCAATCCGCCGTTGAACTTGAGTACAGTATCTCGATTTCAAGGAAGAATTGCGGTGACCGAGTAACAAAGATTGTGTGATTTATTTACTGTGCCCCGCCATCATCATCCTCATCGGTCTTTTCTGGCAGATATTGCTGAAAGGCATCGCACAGCGCTCTATTGAGAGGCTGAGGATTTATTAACTTAGATACCCCTGAAGCGATAAATGCGGCGGCCATAATCGGAATGGAAATGTCATGATTTTGGGTTATTTCCAAGATAAGCGTAAATGAAGTCAGTGGCGATTGTAACATTCCGGAGAAATAGGCCGTGATAGTCAACATGATCATCACCGAAGCCGGCGCGATCGGAAACCAATTGGCCAAATTAGCCCCGAACCCGGCGCCGATAGCGATAGAGGGGACAAAAAGCCCCCCCGGAATGCCACTAAAAAATGTTGCACAAGTAGCCAACATTTTATAAACGGGTAATAACGGGTCCATTGGCGCGCTACCGTACATAATATTTTTAGCCATTTGATACCCTGTTCCGAAAGTCTGGCCTTCCGAGACAAAACCGATCAATGCGATGATACAACCGCATATAAAGGCAACCGGAATGTAAGGTAGTTGTAATCGAAGCATAAAATGATGACCGGAGACAATGATCCAGCTAAATAGACTGCCTAATAAACCGCCGACAATGCCGCAGAATGGAATAGCGAGCCACTCATCGCCCCAAGGTAAATATAAGGGATTATCGGGGAAATAAATGCTGTAGTGCAGTATCGAATAAGCAGTCATACCGGAAAAAATAATCGCGGTTAATACCAAGGTGCTAATCCGTTCTTCCAGAGCTCTTCCCATTTCCTCAATAGCAAACATAATTCCGGCTAAAGGGGCACTGAACATCGCGGCAAATCCGGCCGCACTCCCTGCCAAAAGCAACCCTTTACTCATATAAAGCGTAGGGAAATTAGCTACTTTGCCTAAAGATGCCATGATCGATGCGCCAACATGCGTAGCCGGACCGCCAAAACCGACTGAAGCCCCCGATAACAAACCAAGAATCGGTAAAAAGGCTTTACCGATTGCGATACGTAAAGAAACCAACTTGGTGCGTTCGCTTAAGGTGTAAGGAATTTCTAATGCCGTTTTTACCTGAGGAATACCGCTCCCTTGACTGCCGGGAAAAAACCGAAAGGTCAACCAGGCTGTGAAGGCAATGCCGAATGGAGGGGCGATGAATTTAAACCAGCGATAATCATCTGAAATCGAGCGAAAAATCGTTACGACCCATTCGCTCAACAATGTCATCAATGCGATCGATACGCCGATTATGATAGCCCCTAACCAAAAAACCAGACGATGCTTCCATGGATTAGCGGATAAAAAGACTTTGTTAAATTCGAGCATGACGAGATTTTCCACCTTTTTCGATTATGAAACTGCGACAATCTGTCGCGCGGCAATCGGTCACATTCCGGAATTAAGAGAAGACAGATAAGATATGTGCAACTCAACCGCTGATGCGTTTGTGCTCAAATATCCTTCCTCTTGTATGCGGCTTTTTCAGCCGCATTTTTTTTGCCCTGCGTTTCATAGATACCGATAGAATCTATAAAAAGCATTTTGTCCACGAAACACACGAAAATCATTGGTAGGACGAGGTTTGCAACCCATACGCACAAGCTAAAAACGGCCAGCCCGTTTCCCTCTTCGTCACGCTCTTTGCCAAGTTGGAGCTTGGGTAACCGGTATATGTCAATGATTTTGAGACACCCATAATAAAAAATTAGTGTAGATTGTGAGTTTAGTTTTCCTGGTCGAGAGCCTCATTTGCCGTCCGTGAAGGGGGCGGGTTAATCCAAGCGGCTTCAGGTACGGCTTGGGCATGGGGTTGGCGGTTTTTGAAGCGTTCCGGATTGCGCTCGAATGCGGCATGCAGGACTTGCGTGCGCTGCGTAACTATCTCGACGGCTTGGCCGCTGTGAACGCTGGCCGGGGTTAACAGTGCAATGCCGGAGTGATAGTGGTCATGGTTGTACCAGTCGAAGAACGTTCCGCAAAAGCTTCTGGCATCTTCGATAGCGCCGAATTGAGCCGGAAAGCCCGGTCGGTATTTCAAGGTCTTGAACTGCGCCTCGGAATACGGGTTGTCGTTGGAGACATGGGGCCGTGAATGGGTTTTGGTCACGCCCAGGTCAGCCAGCAGTTGCTCGACGCCTTTGGAGGTCATACTGCTGCCGCGGTCGGCGTGAATAGTCAATTGGCCTTCACGGATAGTTTGCCGAGTACAGCTTTCGCCAATCAGTCGCTTAGCCAGCTCGGTGGATTCGCGGTGCGCTACCATCCAGCCGACCACGCAGCGGCTGAAAATGTCGATAATGACGTAGAGGTAGAAATACGTCCATTTGGCCGGGCCTTTGAGTTTGGTGATATCCCATGACCATACTTGGTTGGGCGCAGTGGCGAGTAACTCGGGCTTGGTGTAGTTGGGACGACGAAGCTGGTTGCGGCGCTCGCGCACTTCCTGGTGGCGCACCAGGATGCGATAGAGGGTGCTGATGGAGCACAGGTAAACGCCCTCGTCGAGCAGCGCCGCATAGACCTGATAAGGCGAGCAATCCATGAAACGCTCGCTGTGCAGATGCGCCAGGACGTGTAGCTCTTCGTCCGTACTCAGTGCCAGCGGCGGGCGCGGACGTTCGACCGGCCACGAAGAGCGATCTTGTTGTGCGCGATAAAACGAGGCACGGTTGAAGTTGAGCGCCTCGCAGGCGGCCTTAACGCCAACCTCACGGCTGAGTTCAAGCGTGGCCTTCATGATGCTCTCCCGGTGTGGGCTGGAATCTCGCACAAGCCCAGCAGTTGCGAAAGTTTTTTTTGGACATCGATGATAGCCTCCGCCTGTGTTAGGCATGCCTGCAAACGCTGAATTTCGGCTTGCAGACGAGCATTTTCAGCGGCTAACGGATTCTTGTCCGAAGGTTTGCGGCCACGCGGCTTGGATAGACCGGCGCGGATGGCCTGCTCACGTTCGCTGCGCCATTTGCTGAGATGTGAGGAATATAATCCCTCTGTGCGCAGCAACTTGCCGATGCAGCCCGGTTCGCTACACGCATCAGCCTGGGTCAAGATGCGCTCTTTGTATTCGGCGGTAAACGTCCGGCGGGCGGCCTTTTCAAGCACTTCGCTGGTGATGCGGGAAGGTTCCGCGGCGAACGCGGAGGACACTTCAGCCGCCCTACGGGCGTCTTGCGTGTCCTCCGCGTTCGCCGCGGCATGAGGAATAGCTTGTACGGTTGTGTCAGTCATGAGATTTTCTCCGAAAATGTTCCCTAATTAATGCATGGGGCGGTGTCTCAGGTATATTGACACAGAGGGAACCGCATAAAGTCTTCGCTCCTTCCCAAGCTCCTGCTTGGGAAGGACACCCCGGAAGCTCCAGCTTCCTGAGACCGACACAACCTCCGCACATCCTCAATTAGCCCCGATTCGTTAGTTCAATCTTCCTTGATTGTCGGGAAAGGAAGCTAGAGCTTCCTGAAAAGGTTACCCAAGCTGGAGCTTGGGTAACAGCATATTTTAGTTTTTGGCAAAACCGACGTTATTCAATTTACTCCTTTCTTGAGAAAAGCCCCACAATTAACAGCCCGACAAAGATTGCCGTCAATAAACTCGGCATCAATTCGAAATGACGCTGATAAAAAGTAGAAACCGGCTCTTTTTGGTAAGGGACGGTATACAAACCGGACCATTCTTGATTCAGCGGCGATCGATGCAGCACTTTGCCGGAAGCCAGCGCTACGGTCGATATACCGGTGTTGGTCACTCTGACAACCGGCCTACGGAATTCGACTGCGCGGGCCAAGGTCATATACAGATGTTGGTAAGGCTCTTGCCAGGTCCCGTACCATGAATCATTGGTCGCATTGACGATAAATTGCGCACCGATGTCGGATAGGCCTTTCGAAAAATCCGGAAATAAACTTTCATAACACACCTGCGGCCCGATTTTGTAATCGTTTAATTGCAATAACACGGTCGGTCCCGGCCCTTCGGCGAAGTTACCAACCATCGGAAACCAATCGCGCAACCATGGGAATTTTTTTTCACCGGGAATATATTCGCCCAAAGCCAATAAAATTGTTTTGCTGTAATGCGGCACTGTAACCGTTCCTTGCCTATCTAATGCAAATAGCGAATTGGTAATCAAACCGGAGCGCTCGTCCTTAGCATAGGCGCCGGTTATCATTCCGATTTGGCGCTCGCGCAAGTATTCGCTAAGCACTCGGGCATAATACGACTCGTTGTATTGTCCGCCAAGCAAAGACGGAAACGAGGTTTCCGACCACAACACGAAGTCGACACCGACATCGGGATTCGACTCCAAACCGTTTTCGGTCACGGTCAGATATTTTTTTAGAATTTCAGTCTGAAAGCCCTTGCCATGCGCGGCCGCATGTTTTTCCGTATTACCGATATTCGCTTGCACCAACAGCGTATTGAAAGAGGCTTCAGGTTCCGGCAAACGATTTTTCAATCCCAAACCGGCCATATTCAAACCGGCAAAAACGATGATAACGCCGGCTAAAATCGTCAACCCGCTGCGCTCTCGGCGTTTTTGCCACGCTACCAACAATGGCCAGTTCAGTAATATCGTGATCATGCTCAAACCGGTGAACCCGACAAACTCGGCCCATTGATAAAACGGAAAGCCGAATCCGTACCAGGTATACCCGAAATTCCATTTGAATAGCATCGGCAAGCCGAATTCGCATAATGCGGTCAACACGGCCATGTGCGCGAATGACAGCCATTGCGGCCAACGGAATAACTTTACGCCGGCATACCACAATAAGCCGGCGGCCGGTACGAACAAATGACCGAATAATGCGAACAAGAGCATACCGATACCGGCTACAAACCAGTTGACCTGAGCAAATTCATGCAGCGTATAGGTCACCCAATTGAAGCCGATCAGGGTGTAAATGAAGGTCGTCAGAAAACCGCCGAGCAAGACGTTTTTCAAACTGCTCTGCCGTTCCCAGAACAGCCAAAGCGGCACGAAACAAAACAACGAAGCCCAGGGAGGAAAAGGAATATAACTCGTTCCGATAAAGACGCCCGAGGCAATCGGCAACAGCCATTGATGTTTGAAAGAAGATGCGGCTGTTTTCATTGAGTATTGATGAGTTCACTCGTTCCCAAGCTCTTGCTTGGGAATGCATTACAAGAAGCTCCAGCTTCTTGAAACCTAAGCCAGGAGCTTAACCAAAGGGTTTCCCAAACCGGAGAGCCTGTGAAAGCGTGTAGAATGCGGCAAAAAACGTGCCTCGCCGCATCCTGTGATGCTTCGTCAAGCAGAGCTTGAGGATAGGCGTTCCCAAGCTGGAGCTTGGGAACGAGACATAAAATCTATTTCGAATTAGACCGATTCGATTATTCGGCTTCTTTAGCTTCTTTAGCTTCTTCCTCGGTCGTCATGATCAACGATGCAAAACAATTCATCATGCTTTCCGTGTAGTTGGCATGCGCTTCGGCAAGCTCCTTGGGAGAACCGAATTCACCTCTAAGCTCATTGAGCACCTCCTCCGGGTTTTCCGCTTTGCTCAATGTCAGCATTTTCGTGTAACTACGGTATGCGGCGCGCCGCTTCGGATCGAACGCTAAGACGCCAGCCATGTTATGCGAGCTTAGGTCGACGACACAGCGCGCCATCGTTTCCGGCGACAAGTTATAATCTTTCACATCTTTTTCTTCCTGCATGTCTTCGAGAACGGCTTGTTCATATTCCGTTTTTTCGCTGCACGCAACAAGCATTGACGCGGCCATTACAATAACTACTATTTTTTTCATTCGATTACCTGATAATGAGTTGCCGGAGTCTGGGGCAAGTGAGTGATTTCGGTCATGGCTTGTTCGATCCAAGCTTCGGCTTCGGCATTGATATCGCCGGCTTTACGGTTTTGGATCTCGATAGGCGGTCCTATTCTGACCTGAACGACGCCCGGATATTTTAAAAAACTGTAACGCGGCCAGTATTCTCCGGCATTATGCGCGACAGGAATTACCGGGTAGCCTGATTTTTGCGCGAGTATCGCACCGCCGGCATTGAATTTCTTTTTTTCTCCGGGAGCGGCGCGCGTTCCTTCCGGAAAAACCACGACCCATAATCCTTCCTTTAGGCATTTTGTGCCTTTATCGATCAAGATCTTCAATGCTTCGCGTTGATTGTTGCGATCGATCGCAATCGGTTTGAGAGTGGCCAGAGCCCAACCCCAAATCGGCAGCCATAGCAGGGATTCCTTGAGCACCGCCGTTTGCGGAGGCAGGATTTTTCTCAGCGCCACGGTTTCCCATGCCGATTGATGCTTGCTGAGCACGACAGCAGCATCGATGCCTTGAATATGGTCCAAACCCTCGACTTCATAACGGATTCCGCAGGATTTTTCGACCATCCATAGCAGCAAATTTATCCAAATGCCTGCGACTTTATAGCGGATCGAAAACGGCAGGACCACGCAGGCCAAGATGATCGGGCCGAACAACAGCGTCGACATGATGATTCCCAATAATAATAAGGAGGATCCGAGATAGACGCGAAAGGATGGCTGATAATTGATTGAAGTCGACTGAGTCATGAATGAAAATGTTCTAAAAATCACGCAGGATTAAAAAACCGCTCGAACCGGTACATTGAGCAAACCGGCTCGAGAGGCAATCGCTCCGATTTACGATTGCAGCCTTGAAATATCGGCGATTTGTAAAAACTGCTCAGACAGCATGTTCAGCAAGCCGAGGCGGCTGTTACGCAGCTCGACATCGTCGGTCATGACCATGACGTTGTCGAAAAATGCATCCACGGTATCCTTCAGTTGCGCCAGGCGATTCATCGCGGCTGTATAATCCTGTTGTTGCAATAGCGGTCCGATCGCCTTGGCGGATGCCTGTGCGGCTTGCAACAATTCGATTTCCGCCAGTTCTGTCAGCACATTGCGATCGAAGTCTTGAGGCGCCTCGGTTTTTTTCAAAATATTGCGAATTCTTTTGTTGGCGCCGGCCAAGGGCTCGGCTTCGGGACGTTGACGGAAGGTTTTGACGGCTTCCAAGCGGCGCATGAAATCCAACGGCTCTTCCGGCAATACGGCCAGCACCGCATCGAATTCGTCGGGGCTAAACCCTTTGTCCGAACAATACCCTTTGAGCCGGTCGTAGATGAATTCCAGCACCATTCGATGAGTTTTAGCTCTGTCGAAGTCGTGCTCGATTTGTTCAATTGCAAAATCCACGCACGCTGTCAAATTTAACGGAAGTTCGCGTTCGATCGCAGTGCGAAGTACGCCAAGCGCGGCGCGGCGCAGTGCATAGGGGTCTTTATCGCCGGTCGGAATCAAGCCGGCGCTGAAGATACCGGTGAGCGTGTCGATCTTTTCGGCCAACGACAAAATTTGCCCGGTCTTGCTAGCGGCCGTGACGCTTCCGGATTGTTTAGGAAAATATTGCTCTTCGAGCGCTTCGGCGACTTCGGCCGGCTCATTGTCGGCCAGTGCGTAATAGCGGCCCATGACACCTTGCAAGTTTGGAAATTCTCCAACCATTTCAGTCAATAAGTCGGTCTTGGCAAGCACGGCGGCGCGTTTGGCCAGATTCGCATCGGCATCGAGTTGCGTAGCGATGTAATCGGCCAGTTGTTTGACCCGGTGCGTTTTATCGGCCAAGGTGCCCAAGGTTTTTTGGAAGACGATGTTTTTCAGCGCGTCGACCCGGTCTTCAAGACGCAGCTTGCGGTCCTGTTTCCAGAAGAATTCGGCATCGGACAAACGCGGAGTGATCACGCGCTCGTTGCCTTCGCGTATCGATTCCGGTCGAGTGCTTTCGATGTTACTGAACGTAATGAAATGCGCCGACAAACTACCGTCGGCCTGCTTGACCGGAAAATATTTTTGATTGGTCTGCATCGTCGTGATCAACACTTCGGCCGGCAACTCCAAATAGCGCGGATCGAAATGCCCGATGACCGGGACCGGCCATTCGTTCAGTGCGGCGATTTCCTCGAGCAGGTCCTCCTCGATATGTGCGGTACCGCCTACCGATTGCGCGGCCTGCTGCGCCGCAAGCCGGATTTTTTGCTTACGCTCGTCAAAGTCGGCAATGACTTTACCGGGATCAAACAAAATATCCCGGTAGCGGTCCGCGCTCTCGACAGACAAAGCGACAGGCGCATGAAAACGATGGCCGAAAGTTTGCTTACCTGTAGTCAAGCCGAGAATATCGGTCTCAATGACCTGATCACCGAACAACAGCACAGCCCAGTGCACCGGCCGAACGAATTCGGTCGTATAATCGCCCCAGCGCATGCGCTTGGCTATCGGCAAGGCATGAATGCTGGCACGCAATATTTCGGGAATCAACTTTTCGGTGACCTGTCCTTCGACCTGTTGACGATAAACCAACCATTCGCCTTTGTCCGTAGTCAAACGTTCCAGGCCGTCAACCGTGGTGCCGCAATTGGCGGCAAAGCCCTGAGCGGCTTTGCTTGGCGTACCGTCGGCGGAGAATGCAGCCTGCACTGCCGGCCCGCGTTTTTCGACGATTTTATTCGGCTGTGCAGTCGCGAGATTTTCGACCCAAACCGCCAGACGCCTGGGCGTGGCATAGCCTTTAATGCCGGAGTAACTTAAATCGGCATTATCCAGTCCTTGCCGGACATTGTTGAGCAAGGCTCGGCTGAGCGTTATTAGTGTTTTCGGCGGTAATTCTTCGGAACCCAGTTCAAACAATAAATGCTTGGCGCCGCTCATGCTTGCACCTCCTTTGCGGCCAACATCGGAAAGCCCAGCGACTCGCGGCGTTGGTAATAACATTCGGCGACCGATTTGGCCAGATTCCTGACCCGCAGGATATAGCGCTGCCGTTCGGTAACCGAGATTGCGCGGCGGGCATCCAATAAATTAAAAGTATGAGAAGCTTTGAGTACCATTTCGTAAGCCGGTAACGGCAAATCTTGCGCCAACATTTTTTCGCATTCCTGCTCGTAAGTGTCGAAACAATTGAATAAGAATTCGACATTGGCATGTTCGAAGTTATAGGCGGACATTTCAACTTCGTTTTGATGAAAGACGTCGCCATAGCTGACCGTGCCGAAAGGCCCTTTGGTCCAAACCAAATCGTAAACGCTTTCGACGCCTTGCAAATACATGGCGATGCGCTCCAAGCCGTAAGTAATTTCGCCGGTAACCGGTTTGCATTCGAGGCCGCCGACTTGTTGGAAATAGGTAAATTGCGTGACTTCCATGCCGTTCAACCAAACTTCCCAGCCCAAGCCCCAAGCGCCGAGCGTCGGCGATTCCCAATTGTCCTCGACGAAGCGGATGTCATGCTCAAGTAAATCCAAGCCCAAATAACGCAATGAGCCTAGATACAGCTCCTGAAAATTATCCGGCGACGGTTTCAATATGACTTGAAACTGATAATAATGCTGTAAGCGGTTCGGGTTTTCGCCGAAGCGGCCGTCAGTGGGTCGGCGCGAAGGTTGCACGTAGGCGGTATTCCAAGGTTCCGGGCCGATCGAACGCAGAAAGGTGGCCGGATGAAAAGTACCCGCTCCGACTTCTTGGTCAAGCGGCTGCAATAATACGCAGCCCTGCCGGGCCCAATATTCCTGCAAGGCTAAAATTAGCCCTTGAAAAGTTAATAAGTCGTTATTTGTGCTTGACACGGTTGCTCCTGGGAATAATTAAAAAACGATTGGTCTCCTAAATCGTTTCGTCCGTATTTAAGACTTTAACTCTAAAGCCACTTACACTTTGTCTAAATAAAAGCGCCGCTTTCTAAGCCGCTTCCTATCAAGAGTGGCAATATAAAAAGCGTGCGATTATAACTGAAATCAATAAAGAACGGGCGTGAAAAAAGTTACGCAATCGACGCCACGATTTTTGTCCGTATTCAAGACACATAGGAACGAGCATGAAATATACCTTTAGCACTTCAAATTTCGGCAGTGCCAGAGGAGGCGCCTGGGTGTCCGGTCGAGTTTCGCTCCTCGGCAATTGCTGAGTTACAAGGATGTAACGAATGCAGAAAATGCAGGAGCATTTTTCTGCCCTGCATTGCCCTAATACACGCCATCCGTGGCGTAATGCAAAATCGACATTCACGCCATCCATGGCGTTCATAAAGGCTTTGCCAGCATGGAGCTGGCATAGAGCTTACATGGACATATTTATCCAGCACCTAAATTCCATAGCCCATTGGTCATGGTTAATTGTCTTGGATAATTCATCCAGCACCTAAATAAGCCATGATTTTGAATCATTGCCAAAGACCTATGGAATTTAGGTGCTGGGTTCACGGCGTCCTATCAAGCGAGTCACCAAACCGCCACAAAGCCTACTAATTGTATAAGTTACTTTGTGCGTATTCCATAGTAGGCTATGTAACTGTTTTCGCGCCTTGCTACCGAACAAAATAACATTGCTATTAAAGCCGCAAACATGACCGCGCAAAATATAAATGTTATTTCGATGACTCGTTTTTTGAACTCGCTTTTGACAAACGCTCTAATGTCAAACTCAGCTTTAACAATGCACAAGCTAAAGAGTCGTCTTCGCGAGCTTCGGCGTTATGCCGAATTTCGGCAATACTGGCTGCGCAAGGGACATTTACGTGGCGCTCCTCCGGTTGCTCAACTTGGAGGTGAAGCGCTTCGGTGATTTTAAATTGTAAAATGTCTACCTGTTGACTCGGTATTTTATCGATAGCACCTAGGATGGCCGTGCGATAAAAACGTAGTTGCGACGCCCAATTAGCCGAATCGGCATACACCATCAGTTTATTTCGATCGATTACACAATGCACAGCACGCTCTTTCAAATGATCGGGCAAGGCCTCCCTAACGATTTTTAATAGTTTTTTTTGTTGTTCAACTTGACTATATAAAGAGGCAAGCGAACGGTTGGGATGCGCAAGCAATTGTCTAAAAGCGTTGGAGTTCGGCATATGCTTGAAAATTTTTAATCGACAGTAAGTTTCAGACGATTATAAAGAAATTCTCTTGTTAATTCAGTGGCTATTAAATAGTAAGCGCACAATAAGTCGATTGATTCTAGACGGTAGCTGTTTTGTCAGTTGACTTTGAGGAAATAAGGCATAGAATAATCTTAGCTTGAAATTCGATATATCTTTGATGATTTAGTTACGGCGTTTTTTCTGTAGTGCTCTGTTTCTGTAGATGCTCGTTACGTTCTGCCATTAAGAGATTTCACTATTTCTTAGCTAGACGGTCCGCTTTTGGACTAAATTGATTTAATTTTTTATTTTTAAGGTTTTGAGTATGTCTACTACTACAACAGGCACAGTTAAATGGTTCAACGCAGACAAAGGCTTCGGCTTCATCGAGCAAGGCCAAGGTCCTGACGTTTTCGTTCATTTCCGCAACATTGCGGGTTCCGGTTTCAAGTCCTTGACTGAAGGCCAAAAAGTTCAGTTTATCGTGACTCAAGGTCAAAAAGGCCCACAAGCCGAAGAAGTTACCGTTATCTAATAATATAGCCAACGGCTTATTATCCGACACACGGATGTGTCGACGAAGACATCCCTTTCCAGTTTGTAACTTTCAATCCCCGGCAATTCTCGTTGCCACACTTTGCACTCATCGTTATATACCCTTTGCCAAACACCCCGACGCCTCCATACCTTATTGCCGAAATTTGAAGTGCGATAGGTATACATAAATTGTAGGGTACGCTGCGCGTACCTAAGGACCGAAACCCTTCCCAGATCAAACAATAAGGACTTGAGTTAATATTTGGCGGGCGCCATGGTACGCACAGCGTACCCTACGGCGTCCTGCCAAGCGAGTTACCGAACCCTCAACAAAGCGCATAATTCTAGGACGTTATTTATAACGAAATCCTTAGTTCCGACTTACCCGGCATAGCAGACCCCGCGCCGTAGATTAAAAGACAGCGAAAGGATTGACGATTCCCCATTAAGATTTCAACGATATGAGGCTAATCGCGCTGACCACGGGGATTCAATCGGACCTGTTCAATGGCCTGGTTGATTGCTTCGGCGACCGCATTTTCCATCTCTTGATATGCTTGATCGGTAATATAAGAGCTTTTATCGACCATACTCCGCACATAGCAGGCAGGTAAGCGATTCAATGCAAGACAGGCAACATCATCAATAAAATCCTGAGGCAACGGCTCCTTGCTCTTTTGAGCCATACTCCAAAGCTGGTCAACGACCAACCTTTCATAATAGTTATTAATGTTTGACATACCCTTCTCTACCTACTCAATTTATTAACGACTAATTATACTCATCACAGATCAAAATTCGGCACCGGGGTGTCCGTCAAAGGACGCCGTGAACCCAGCACCTAAATCCAGCACCTAAATTCCATAGGTCTTTGGCGATGATTCAAAATCATGGCTTATTTAGGTGCTGGATGAATTATCCAAGATAGTTAACCATAGCCAATGGACTATGGAATTTAGGTGCTGGGTGAATACATCCCTGTAGGCTCTATGCCAGCTCCATGCCGGCCCCTCACCTAGCGTTAGGTGAGGGGCCGCACACCCTGGCGCCTCCTCAGGCACTGCTGAAATGTGAAGTGCGAAAGGCATATCTGCATTAGCTGTTTTACTTATTAAATAATAGTACAGATCTAAAACTAAAGCGTTCATTCCAAAAACCAGCCCGAGATGATAGCGATTCAATACCATTTGACAAAACCCTCAAATGAGCTTAAAAAGAACCTAATGGTTTCGAACTGAAATCATTGAGGACATGGCAAAAACATCTTCCCCAATGGCTCTTATGCCTCTGCGTCACCGCCCTTAAGTTAACGAAAAACTGTCATTCCGGCATGGATGACCGGCTCTTACGGTTCGTAGGCCCCTTCGAGGGCCCGCTGCCTTGGCTACCAAAGCAAGACCAGGCTGGGGAAAACCTGAATGTCGGCTAATCTTTAGCCAACATGACGACTTAATTTAATGACCGTGACGTTCTGCGTAAAAAATAATGGAGAATCGGAAGGTTATTTACAGCCATGTCCTAAGATCCTGTCTAATTTATAGGAGGTCACACACATGAAAAAACATCTATCGATTGTATTATCCGGGTTACTTTGCTCTTTAGCCACCGCCAGTTTCGCAGCGGAACAAGCGGTTCCGTTCCCCGAAGGCTACCGTAATTGGCTTCATACCAAGAGCATGTTGATTCAGCCGGGACACGCATTAGAAGACCCTTTTCAGGGGATTCATCATATCTATGCCAACAAATTAGCCGAAGACGGCTTGAAAACCGGTAAATATAAGGATGGAGCGGTATTGGTTTTCGACCTGCTCAACTATGTCGAAAAAGATAAAACGATACAGGAAGGCGATAGAAAACTGATCGGCGTGATGCTAAAGGATGCCAAGAAATTTGCCGACACCGGCGGTTGGGGCTTCGAAGGCTTTGCCGGCGACAGCAAAACAGAAAGACTGGTTACCGATGGCGGTAAGTCCTGTTTCGGTTGCCACGTCCCTCAGAAAAAAACCGATTACGTGTATTCGGAGTTTCGTAAATAAACCAACGTTTTGAGAATACATACCCATCGTAGATCAAAACTCGGCGCCGAACGCATCCTTAGACGGCGCCGAAAGTTAAAGCGCGAAAGGTATAAAGTTCGGACGGCGCGGAAGGCGTATTATCATGAACCCCCCGAGTGTAATACCCATCAATTCGCGTCGTCCATTTACCAACCCGTTGTCTTTCCCATATTTCCGGATATCGTTCAGCCGAAATAACTGATCGCCCCCATCAGCGGGGTACGCGGATTCAGCGATAATTTTACCGACACGGTATCTAGAAAACCGCTGAAACGGCCCTTGGCTTTAAATGCTTCGATAAACTTGCCCGACTCCAATACCGATCGAATTTTTGGACCAATGCCTCCCCCGATAAAAACCCCGCCGGTCGCGAATGACTTCAAGGCCAGATTACCGGCTTCGGCACCGTAAAGCTCTATAAAAATCCGGATGGTTTCGGTACATAAGGGATCTTCGCCGTTGATGCCTAATCTTGAAATAATCGCATTACGATCGCAGCCGTAGACACTCGGATAAGCACAGTCAGGAACCGCTGGACAAGCAGGAGCGAAACGGTTTTCGACCAAAAAGTCATAAATATTGCCGAACCCCATGCCTGAAACGAGCCGTTCGAAACTCACATGCCCGTTATATTTTTTTCTCAGAAAGTTCGAGAGCTGATCTTGCTGAACGGTTTGCGCGGCAAAGTCGCAATGACCGCCCTCGGTCGCTATCGGATGATGGCGCGCTCCGTCCCAATACAATATTGCTTCACCGAGACCTGTTCCCGCTGCAATCACGGCCATATTTCCGGCTTGCGATTTGGCGTTAGGGTTCAATTCCACCCAATCTTTTTCGTCCAGACACAGCATGCCGAGCGCCATCGCTTCCAAATCGTTTAATAAGCGTACTCGATCGGTGCGTAAGGTTTTTTTCAGTGCCTTAGCATCGAGTTGCCAGGGCAGATTGGTCGGCTCGCAGCGCTGCTCAATAACCGGCCCTGCGACGCCGAAACAGGCCGAATCGACCTTCACGCCCGCCGGTAAGAATTTATCTAATACCTCATCGAACTCTGGAAATTCAACGCTGCTGAAGGTTTGTTCTTGTTGCAACGTAATCAAGCCGTGTTCATTCTTGCTCAATAATGCCAAGGTCGTTTTGGTCCCTCCGATATCGCCTGCCAGAATCATTGTGAATCTCCTTGTTTTGTTTGATTATTATTTTCAAGTAGATAAATCAACGCATCGAGCATGCCGTTAGCGACTTGATGCGGAGGCAGCTGATAAAACGCCTGCCAAGCGAGCGAAACGACCTCTTTGTAATTATCCTTAGCTTCCGGATGAAGCTTGAGCCAACAAAGTCTGACCGCGTGACCGATGATAATATCGGTCACCAGGGTATCTTCGATTCTAATCGACGGATTGTCGCGAAACACGAAAGCCATTGCGTTTAGGGCTTCGACGGTCAACTGCCGGTAGACCGGTGCCTGAATCTTATTTAGCAAATGATTGACATGTAATTTGAAGCTTTGTTCGCCCGACGTCATTTGCGCTAACGTCGTTTCGCTATCCAACCGTCTCTTGCTGCTGAGTTTATCACCGATCATCAAGCCTTGACAGTGATGCAAAATATCCCAAACACCCGTAAAAAAACTTTCGCTTTCCCGACCTAGACTACCCCGACGTTCGCGCCAGTTATACCAGTCTTCGGCTTCGCCGAAATTTTCAGGGTCCATTTTTGGCGAAAAGCGTGCGCAAGTCAATTCCTGACATTGACCGACATAATTTAGCGTTTCGACTCGCTCGAATTGATATTGCGTATTGGTGAAATCCTCTAGGGTCTCGCGGACTTTTTGCATCAACTGATAAGGCGGCAAGGTCAAGACTTCGTTATAAGCCTGATCCAAGGTACAGTTCGAGTCCTTTTTTTGGCGCACCAAAATCAACTGCAAAATATGCCCGACACGAATCGTATGCATATCGGCAAATAGCTCCGGCTGGTACTTGATCAGCATACCGAGATACAGTATTAACTCCTGAATGATGATGTGCTCACTAGCGTCGTGAGTATCATTATAAGTACGGATAATCTCCAGAATCTCCGACGAGTCGGCCGGGCGCTTCAAAGTCGCCTTACCGCTGTAGGCCCGACCTACCGTTAATTGATGCTGATGCACCAAAATTTCGGTAGCCGCCTGCTCGAGATCGATATCGTATTTACCTAGTAAGCCCGCACTACGACGAATGATATCCCAAACCGCAAGATCGCCCGCGCGGATATAGACCTCTTCGAGCAACCCGCGAATCCGGCATGGATTGCCGTCGGCATCCTTAAGCCCGGTGTCGTAATCCAAACCATGACGCCCAGCCAGTAACGCAAGCGCTTCCAATTGTGCATAGAGATTGGCGCTCGCGGTCAATTGTTCGATCAACGCTTCATCGTCACTGATTTCCCAAGTGATCGTAACAAAAATATTCAAAGGCTCCGGCGGTTCGGTATCGATCGGCAAAATCAGAAAACAAGGCCGTTGCGGCTTGTCCCAAGAGGCCTCGGAAAACTTGAAATCGTGTAAATAATCGATCTTTTCATAACTTGAGCTTTCGGCCAATTTCGATAGCTCGCCGAATTTAATGGGCGTGCTGTTGATTTGCCCGCTTTGCAACTCTTGAATAAACTCGATCAACACATCACGATCGTCATCGCTGAGCATATTATATTTAACAACCAACACAAATAACGGATCACCTGTTGTGCCGTCCCAATTTTTATGAATGTAAGACAACTCCGAGCGTAAGCGCTGAATCAGTAAACGGTTGTCCATGGCTAAGTAAAAACCCTTTTGATTCAACAATTGAGGTAAAAACACCAACCGTTCGTTGGCCATCAAATAAATTCTGGATGTCGCCAGGGTTCTTAATTGCCGTAGCGGTCTTCCGGTTAAACCATGATTATCATTGCGTCCGATATTCGTATAGGCTGCAGCCAATTCGCTCGCGTCGCGAATTTGGATAGGCGAAATTTCCGCCAGCGTTTGGGTGTCGATTCCCCATGCCTTCAAATCGGCTTGAATCGTTTCATCCTCGGCAATCACCGCAACCTGCAAGGTGCAATCGCAGGTTTTCTCGCGAATATTATGCCGACCGAGCGGGTCGATGTCGTCGATCGCTAATAACCCGTCTTCTATCAGGTTTCCGAGAATAAACAAACCTTGCGCCCAAACCAATGGAATGTTTTCGTTCGGAATCCTGTCTTGACTATTAGGATTCGCTTTTTCGGCGTCGATCGCCTCTTTCGGTACGATATACAGTTCGGGCAATAATTGCCGCCCGTTTTGTTCGACTAGGAGCGCATCCAGCTTAGCCCTGTATTGCGCCGCCTCGTTATTATTGCCCGCATACAAATTATTCAGCAGCAGGTAACAGAAGAACAACGGCCACTCGCATTCGATGTCCATAAATTGCTTTAATTCATGCGGCTCGTAATGCAGGCGGCTCGGGTCTTCCAATTCGGTTTGGTGGCCGTCCAGCAAAAAACGCTTACAGCCGTAACGGCCCTCAAGTTTTTCACGGATCAAGGCCTCGGTACGGTTTTTCAATTCCTGATTGTCGACCGCGAAAGCCGGAAAACCGGTAATGCTCAATACCGCCGCATCCACTTCCTTGGATAACGACTCCCTGGGCAGCAAAGACTCCAGCGCGTTACGGGTGCGGGCGATATCATCGCTGATCACATGAATGACCGAGTTTTGCCCTCCCATGGGGCCAAACAAATTGAAGCCGGACATCGCCTCAAGCGCGGCCTTGGCCATGCCGATCGAGCTAGCGTTCAACTCGGCGATGCCCCGATTAATTTTGTTGCCGCGTTCCCAAATACCATAATCGGGAGTCCGGTAAGCCCGGCTGATGTAGTGCACCAAATTCTGCACGAAATTGACTTCGTCGATCGTAAATACGATGCGCAGTCCCGATGCAGTCATTTGCGCCAGCATCAACAAAAATAACGACGTGGCATCCAACTGCAAATGCCCCCATTCGCTGTCGCCGACCACCACTTCGCCGGTTTTTAGATCGTACTTGGCATGCAGCGCATCGAGCGGATCTTGCGTTTGTTTAAACATTTCGACTTTATGCGCTTGGCGCATCATTGCTACTAACAGCCCGCGCATTAACTTAACCACGCTTTGTTCAAGCAAATATGCCTTACCGTTCGGTTCGCCGGATTTTCGATAAGCTAAAGCCAAACCCCAAGGAGCAAGGATGCTATAAACGTTATCGCGAACCCAGGCGTCGTTGTAATTACCGTGAACGTTGTTTGCGGTACTAGCCGGCAGTAAGCCGCTGATCCAGTCTTGTCTATTTAAAATGATATCTCGCACTTCGTCGAAATAGGCATCCAATTTTTCAATTTGCAATTTGTTCTTCATGAATTTTTTCCGTGTAACGAACACAATCTTTTGGATCGTAACTATTTAGCCCCCCGGCAATTAACGTTCTCACGCTCTGCGTTGGAACGCCTGAGTACCTCTGCAGTGACACAAGACGCTAGAGCGTCTCGGTCTTCATTCCCACGCCGGAGCGTGGGAACGATAGGGGGGTGTGAATAATTACTTGGGACCTGCTTTTACTTTAACTTAAAGCCATGCAATCAGACGATTTTATTTTTGGGATGAATCAAGCAAATTATATTCCTTACGACTCGAAAGTCTTCTTATCACCAACCGGATTCTGCTAATCTGTTCTTCTATTTCAAGTTTCGGTGTAAAACTTTGTTGCAAATAGACGAGTATCTAATAAAAGAATGTCTATCCGATAGAGGCTGGTATCGGCTGTATCGCGCCGTGCGCGTGCAAGATCGCAAGGAAGTGACGCTTAAACATCTGGAGGAGAGTCATCCGAGCGACACGATGCTGGCATGCTTTCGCAGTGAATTCGACATGCTGAAGCGCGTGGCGATGCCGGCCGTTACCGAGGGTCTGGACTTGTTGAATCACGGCCGGCGCTTGATTTTGGTGCGCGAATACTTTAATGGGCGCACATTACGGGAATATGCGGCCGGCCTGGCATTACCGGTTCAGGAAGCATTTGGCTTGATTTTCGAACTCATTGAGTCGATCGCCGCAATACATCGGCACGGAGTCGTTCACGGCAATTTAAACCCCACCAATATTTTGGTCGACCCGAAACAAATGCAGTTGAAATTGCTCGGCTTCGGTCGAGCCGCATGCGCCTTACAAACCCGTGCTGAACCGGAGGCGCTCTATCCGAGCGAGCGTGAGATCGATTATTTGGCCCCCGAACAAAGCGGTCGGATGAATCGCGGCATCGACGGTAGAGCCGACATCTATGGGCTCGGAACGATCGTATTTGAATTGTTTACCGGCCGCAAACCGTTTATGTCGCCGGACTCGATCGGCGCGATTCACCGCCATATCGCCCATGAGGTCCCCGATCCTAGGGAATTTTGTCCTGACTTGCCTGATGACCTGGCGCGTATCGTCATCGGAATGCTCGCTAAAGACCCTGAAGAGCGTTATCAAAGAGCGGACGAGTTGTTGTCGGATCTTTCGCTCTGCCGACAAGCGTTGTGCAAAGGCCAGAGCATGGAAAGAACCATGCCTTCCGTTTTTCGGAACCCGCGGCAACTCTATGGACGCGAAGCCGAGTTGGGGCAATTGGAAGCCGCCTTGACTCAGGCACGGCATGACAAGGCCGTTCTCTGCCTGGTGACGGGCCCCTCGGGCGTCGGTAAATCGCGCTTGATCGAGTCATTCAACCAACAAAGCCTACCGGCCGATTGCTATTTCATCTCCGCCAAATGCGACCAATTTCAAAATAATCCGCCGGCGCGCTTATTTCATGACGCATTTAGTCTTTTACTTAAGCAAATATTGGGCGAAGAAGACGAAGCGTTGGCGATCTGGCGGCATCGCCTATTCGAGCAACTGGGAGACGAAGCGGCAGCCGTCATCGAATTGATTCCCGAACTCGAGCTGTTGTTGGGGGCGCAACCGGCGCTTGCCGAGTTGCCGGCAGCCGAAAACAAGGTTCGTTCATTGCGGCTGTGGTTACGCTTCGTACAGATCTTTTGCCGGCCGAACCGGCCTCTGTGCGTATTTCTCGATGACCTGCAGTGGGCCGATCCGGCGTTGTTCGAGTGGTTGGCGGCGATGTTGTCGGGCCTAGAGCACCTGTTGTTGATAGCGGCGTACCGCGGCGATGAAGTCAATCCGGGCGATGGAGTGATTGCGCTTGAAAACAAATTTCGCGACGAAGGCGGCCGGGTCGAAACGATCGAGTTGAATGCCTTGCCGATGCCGGCCCTGACCGCGATGATGATAGATTCAATCAGGCTCGAAAAGAAGACGGCGGACGAGTTATGCGCTTCGATCCATGTCAAGACGCAGGGCAATCCCTTCTTTTTCCTACAATATCTGCGCGAGCTTCAGCGAAACAACGTCTTGCACTATGATGCCGGAACCGGCCAATGGCGCTTCGACCGCGAAAGGCTTTGCGCGGCCGCCATCAGCGACAATGTCGTCGACTTCATGACGAAGCGGGTCGGCAAACTCGACGAGCCGGTGCGTGAATTGTTGAAAATCGTCGCCTGCATCGGCTGTGCGGTAGATCCCGACACGATTGTAACCGTGTTCGGCGAAAACACCTTGCCGTATAAAAATTTGGCCGCCGCCGAAACGTTGGGCTTGCTGCTCAAGCAGTCCGACATGGCAGAAAAAAACAAGGCGCGCTATTTTTTTTCGCATGATCGAGTGCAGCAAGCCGTCCATTCGTTATGCTCGGAACACGAACTGCTCGGCAATCGATTGAAAATCGGCCGTTTTTGGGTCGATCAAGCCAGAATGGGGCATGACAGGTCTTTACTGTCTCAGGCGGTCGACCATCTCAATGCGACTCTACCGTTGATCGACGACGCCGGCGAAAGAAGCCGGCTCGGTGCCGATAATTTTAAATTGGGACTGTGGACCAAGCATCGCGGCGCATTCGAACAAGCCTTACCCTATCTGCGCCATGCCTCGGAATTGCTTGCCGATCGACTACCGAGTTTCGGCGGTTTAGCGTCGGTGCTTTGGCAACTCGCCGAATGCGAACATCTATGCGGTCATCACAAGCAGGCCGAACGGCTTTTCGAACAGGCCGTCACACTGTCTCGCTCCGAACTCGAAAAAGCGCGCATTTTCGAATTGATGATTCAATTCTATGCCGATCTAGGCCGATTCGACCGCGCGTATCGAGTCGGCCGACAAGCGGCCGCATTGTTCGGAATCGATCTACCGAAGCGCTTCAATCGATTGAGTTTTCTGACCGAGTTTTTGGCTTTGAAATTCCGTTTACGAAAGTTCACGACCGACGATTTGCTCGATTTGCCGGCAGTCGCCGATGCGAGAATGGACATCGCGATACGCCTGCTGTCGGCTACATTGAAGGTCGCCTATCAAATAAGGCCGGAATTATGCGCCGCGATTTCGGTGAAACAGGTCCGTCGATGCCTGAAGCACGGCAACAATGCCGAGGCCGTGATCGGCTACATGGTATTCGGCGTGATTTTTCTGGGCGGCGTGTTAGGCAATCATCAAGCAGGTTACGATTATGGACGTCTGTCGTTGAGCTTGCTGGATAAATATGCCAATCAGCGGCAGAAGGCCGAAGTCAATTTCGTATACGGTTATTTCGCGAATTCATGGACTCACCCCGCCGTCGACACCGAAACCTATTGGCACACCGCACTCGACGCCGGTCTGGAAAGCGGCGATTGGTTTCACAGCGGCTGCGCCTGTTGCGGATTGATACAAAGCCAACTGATGCGAGGCGTGCCGCTCGATGTAATTTGGCAGGAAAGCGAACGGCTTCTGGCGATACTGAAACGCATCGACGGCCGCGAGCATTCGGGCGTCATTGAAGGCATACGCCAAGCGATACGAAACTTGCGCGGCGATACCGATGCGCCGACATCGTTCGGTTCTGCCGATTTCGACGAGACAACCTTCGTCGAAGCTTTGGCCGATTACGGTTCGCGGCATTTTGCGCATTATTATTACGTCAACAAAATGCAGAGTTTGTATCTGTGGGGCGATGACGAGCGAGCCATGGGCACGAGCCGCGACTCATCGGCCTATCTGAAAGATTCGGCCGGCATGCTGCATGCAGCGGAACACCATTTCTATACGGCATTGATTCTCGCCAAACGTTATCCCGCGATGCCTCGCATCGAACGTTTCCGTACCTTGTGGATCATCCTGCGCACCGAGAAAAACTTTAGGCGCTGGGCGCGGCGCTGCCCGCAAAATTTCCAGAGCCGTCTTTTTTTGCTACAGGCTGAAATTTACCGCCTGCAACGGAAACCGGCACCGGCGGCATTGGCCTGTCAACAGGCCGCCTCCGACGCCGAACTCAACGGACAATTGCATTTGGAGGGCCTTGCGAATGAATTGGCCGGGCGCCTTTATCGAGAACAGGGGCAGGAGCGGCTGGCCCGGTTTCATTTCGAAGAGGCGGCTTATTGTTACCGGCGCTGGGGCGCGACCGGCTATTTGCCGCACTTCAACGAGCGCTATGGCTTGACCCTGGCAAACCGAGCCGGATCGCCGCCGCATGACATCGGACATCGCTGGGATCTCGAAACATTGCTCAAGGCCGCCGAGACGATCGCGGCTGAACGGCGCTTGCCGGATTTATTGCAAACCTTGATGAACATTGTGATCGAAAACGCCGGCGCGCAACGCGGCGTTTTGTTGTTGCAGGAAAGCGGCGGGCTCTTCGTTCAGGCCGAAGCACGGATCGATTCGAAGGACATCGAGTTGATGCAACGCTTGCCGCTGGCATTCGCAAGCGACTTGCCGCAAACGGCGATCAATTATGTCTCGCGCAGCCGGGAAACGGTCATCTTGGATAATGCCGGGAAAAGTCCAGTCTACGGGCGGGACAAGGTGATCATCGAGCGCCGCGTACGTTCCCTGCTATGCACTCCATTGTTGCTGAGCGGCGAACTGCAAGGCGTACTCTATCTGGAAAACAATGCGGCGGACGCCGTTTTTACCGAGGAGCATGTTTTTTTGTTAAGGCATTTGAGCGGCCAGATCGCGATTTCGATCGATAACGCTCAGGGCTATCGCTTGCTCGAAGACAAGGTCTCCGAACGCACCAAGCATATCGAAAAGCAGAAAGCGGCGCTGAAAGAAAAAAACAGCGAATTGGAAGCACGTAACGCCACGATCGAAGCGCTCAACGAACGCTTGTTGAATGAAAACCGCGTGCGCCGACTTGCCGAAGCCGATTTACAGAAAGCCAACGAGGAATTACAGCGCCTGGCGACCATGGACAGCTTGACCCAAATCGCCAACCGACGCTGTTTCGACGACTATCTCGCCCAAGAATGCCGGCGTCTGGAACGTGACAATGCACCGCTGGCGCTGATTTTATGCGACATCGATCATTTCAAGCTTTTCAACGACCGTTACGGTCATCAGGCCGGAGACGAATGTTTAATTAAAGTCGCTCAGGCGATTGCCGGCGCATTGCGCAGGCCGACCGATCTGGCGGCGCGCTACGGCGGCGAAGAATTTGCCGTGGTCATGCCTCGTACCGGCGCGCCGGGCGCGCTGCAAGTCGGCAAGCTGATACAGCAGGCGGTAGCCGACTTGCAAATTCCGCATCTAGGCTCCGAGGCTACCGGGTTCGTCACGGTCAGCATCGGTATCGCAACCGCGACTCCGTTTCACAAATGTCCGCCCGAGTCCTTGATCAAGGCCGCCGACGCTGCCCTTTATCGTGTCAAAGAAAACGGCCGCAACGACATCGATCTGCAATCGGCGGCATGAGCCTACAGGGATGCATTCACGGCGTCCTTTGACGGCCACCCCGGTGCCGAATTTCACGCTCTTTCCCAAGCACCAGAGTTGGTGAATACATCATAAAAAAATTTATTCACCATGAAGACAATGAAGATAAAAGCATATAAATCAATAATATAACTCTTCATGTTACTTCATACTCTTCATGGTTATTTCGTAATCTTAAATACTTCCACAGCCTCTCCAGCATAGGAAAGACACCCCGGAAGCTAGAGCTTCCTGAACAGGTTACCCAAGCTGGAGCTCTCATCGTTATACATAAGTCAAAAATTACCCTTTTGCAATCTTAACCAATGAGACCTCGATACCATTTATTGTCACTTAACATTAGCGGATCTCCTAACGCTAGACGAACCACGTAGGGTACGCTGTGCGTACCATGGTAACCCCGCGATATTCATGTGCCAACCGAACCGCCAGGGCACGGCTTTGGTACGCGCAGCGTACCCTACAATTATCGAACTATCGCGCCCTTCCGCTCGGACGTCTCATTGTTCTCCTTCTGGTAAAATGCGCGCTTCGATTCAGTCGGCGACGAGGATTACAGTGGCAGGATACTTACCGTTTATCGGGCGGCAATGGCCTCTTTTGGGGTTCGGGTTTTTCACGGTCTTTTGGGGGAATCTCGGACAGTCGTTTTTTTTGAGTTGGTACGGCGCCGATATCCAGCAAACACTGAGCCTTTCGGCATCCCGCTACGGCGGAATTTATGCCTTGGCCACGGTCGCGAGCGGTGCATGCATCATGCTATTGGGCGGCTTGTTGGACAAATGGCGTATCGGTTTCGTCGCGGCGCTAATTGCCGTTACGCTGATGGCGGCCTGCGTGTCACTGTCCTTCGCCGATTCGGTACCGGCGTTGGCGGTCGGTTTTTTTCTAATACGCCTGTCCGGACAGGGCTTGATGCCCTTGACTGCGCAAACGGCAATGGCTCGTTCGTTCAATGAAAATAGAGGCAAGGCCATCAGTATCGCGCTGAGCGGCGTTCCGGCAGGAGAAGTCATCATGCCTGCGCTTGCGGTGTCATTGATTGCACTTTTCGGCTGGCGGCAAAGCTGGCTGATATGGGCGCTGAGCATTCCACTGCTATATTTGCCGTTGACCTATTGGTTTTTGCGCCGTTCGAAGACAAGTTCCAAGGAAGAGCAAATATCCGCCGATCATTCAAGTCCCGGCAAATCTGCCGGCCGGCTTGAGGTACTCAAGGACTGGCGATTTTGGTCGACCTTGCCGGCGGTATTGTCGGGCCCTTTCATGCTCACCGGTATTTTTATCCAACAGGGCTTCATTTTGGCACAAAAAGACTGGAGCCCTTCCTGGCTGGCCGGCAGCTTCGTGGCTTACGGTATATTGCATTGGCTAAGTTCGATGCTGTCGGGCGTCTTGGTCGATAGTTTCAGTGCAAAACGTTTGCTGCCCTATATTATGCTACCGCTGTTTCTATCGTTATTTAGCTTGGCGTGTCTTAACGGACTATGGGTAGCGCCATTATTCATGAGCTTTCTGGGCATTTCGATCGGCATGATGAATACCGTCATCAGTGCGCTTTGGTCCGAAGTGTACGGCACCGCCAAGCAAGGTACGATTCGCTCGATGATGATGTCGCTGATGGTTCTCGCCTCTTCCGTATCGCCTTGGCTGTTCGGCTTGTTGATCGATGCCGGAGTCGACAGCTTCGGTCTTTTTATTGGCTCGGCAATCGCCGTGCTGCTGGCAGGACTATTGGTCTTGCCGGCTTATCCTCCTATAGCCCGAAAATAAGCGGAAACAAACAAGTTCGGCAATGGCTCAGTCTGAAATGTCATAATCGATGAATAAAAATTCACTTTATCTAGTTGGCGCGATTGCTACCGGTTTTATCTTTAACCGAGGGCATGAATTCTCATTTTTAATCAAGTATCTTTTGATGATCATGTTGTTCTTTCCATTGCTGAAAGCTACCGTACCAAGGGACGCGGCCGTCTATAGCCATGCGATGAAACTATGCTTAGTCATGGCCGGGACGAGTATTGCCGCGTATTGGCTAATAAAGAGCTTGGACAGGGATCTGGCAACGATCGCTTTTTTGCTGATCGCCACGCCGACCGCGACGGCAGCGCCCATGGTAATTCGATTGCTGAACAAAAATGTGACTTATGTAATTACCGCCGTGGTCACGACAAATTTATTAGCCGCACTGTCGTTACCGTTTATCCTGGATTTTATTCATCCCGGAGAACGTAACATTAACCCCGGCAACATGTTGCTGGCGACAATGACGGTCGTCGGCATACCGTTGGTTTTAGCCCAACTCATTAGAGCGTATCGCATTCAGTTGGCGAATAAACTCACAAAGATTAACAAGCTACCGTTTTTGATTTGGCTATTGGTTATCTACCTTGCCACGGCAAAGGCTTCCGAATATTTGTACAGCCATCACGTTCCATCTCTGATGCTCGGAAAGATTGCTCTTATTTCCCTGCTTACATGCGGATTCAATTTTTTGATAGGCCATTATGTAGGCGGCGTAAATTACGCCGTGGAAGGCAGCCAGTCGTTAGGCCAAAAGAATACGATGTTTATGTCCTGGATCGCTCTGGAATACGTTTCCCCGCTTGCAGTCTTAGGCCCGGTTTGCTATTTGGTTTTTCAGAATCTTTATAACTCGGTCTTGTTAAGCAGGAATAAGCACCCAAAACCCGTTGGTTAATGAAGGATACAGACGGCAAAGATATAAACCTAAATTCGGCAGTTCAACCATGAAGCACATGAAGTTAACGAAGTATTTCAAAAGATTACCGAAACATTCCTGCTAACTTTTCGGGTGAGCGAAAGTAGTACACAAACGAATGACAAGTTATTGAATTAAACCTATTATTCTTCATGATCTTGATGGTGAAATGCTTTTTTAGGATATAACTGTACCTGAGACCCGATCAAGGCGAGGCGCATTACGAATTACTCTTGAACCAATATCCAGGGCTTGACGACGACAGCCCAAACTTCCGTATTTGCTTGGTACCACGTTAAGGCTTGTTGATCGGAGACCTGTCCGACTTGCCGCGAATTTAACCACTGCTCTACCTGGTCTTTATTGTCTGAGGCTATTTGATAGGCTGCCTCGACCAAATCCAAGCCTTCTGAGACGTGAATCGCCAAACCCGATGCGAAAAAACGCTGCAACTCTCTCCAGGGGATTTGCGAGGTCTCGAGATTAAGTTTAGCTTTGGCAAGTTCGTGTTCGGCAGTTGTTAGCGTAGCTGTCATAAGATCGAATATTCAAGATAGAATTGAATTAATCGCAATCGCGATATACCTTTCGCACTTCAAATTTCGGCAGTGCCGGAGGAGACCTCGGGGTGCTCGGTAAAGGCTTTGCCAGCATGGAGCTGGCATAGAGCCTACATGGACGTATTCACGGCGTCCTTTGACGGGCACCCCGAGGCCGAATTTTCATCTACGATGAGTATAAATTAATGATGTAGTCGAAAAATCAAGCTGTTATTCTATACCATTTATAACGAAGCGTCGCCCGCTTAACCTACCGGTTTTTAGATTGCGAACGCACAAACATAGCGAGGATATTTTTATGATCGGATCTTTTTTTCGTAAATCCAAATTAAAAGCGGCTATCAGTCATGTCAATAAAGCCCGAAAAAGAGAAGGCGCTGAGGCGGACCATCATTTCGACAGTGCTTATAAAGGTTTTAGCGAGGTAATCGATAAGGATCTACTGTTTACCGAAACCTTATACAACTGGGGCTTTGCATTGTTGCATCAAGCCAAAACGAAATCCGGCGACGAAGCAGTCAAACTTTACCAGGATGCTATCGAAAAATTTTCATTTTGCCGCATGATCAATGCCGATTCATTGGGCGCGGCAATCGACGGCGGCGTCGTCTATATGGACTTGGCGCGGCTAAAAGGCGCAGCGCCGAAAGACTCCCTGTACGACAAAGCATTAGCGTTGTTTCAGGAAGCGAACCGGATACAATCGGGCTCGGCATCCTATAATCTGGCTTGTATTCATGCGCTACGCAACGACCAAGAAGCGTGTTTGAGCGCACTGGAGGATTCACGCGACCACGGCAGTTTGCCGTTAGTCGACGACATTCTCGCCGATTCCGATCTCGATAACATGAAATCGCACCATTGGTTTATCGATTTTGTCGAGTCCTTGAAAGTGCCAGAGGAACCGGAACCGACTCCCGAAGAAAAAACATCCGAACCGGAAGTCGAAGCATCTTCGCAGCAGCCCGCAGCCGAAACAAAAGAACCGATCGCCGAACCGGAAAAAGCTGTCCCAGTCCAGGAAGAACCCGCTACCGTCGAAACACCGACTGAGGAAGAAGACAAAAAATAATCTCTATCAACACATCTTGTGAACAGTTCGGAACAACAGCCGCGAATTGGTCTGAACCGTTCACATCTAAGGGTGAATGTGACCCTTAAATTGGCTACGTTCGCGTTTATATTTGAAGTAAACACTACACCACCAATCTCTAAACTTGAAGACTGTAGGTTACACTGTGTGCACCGCAGAAAACCCACCCGTAGCTTAACGTGCTCTCATGTTTTGTCTTTTCCGTCATCAGTTACGCACAGCGGACCTAAAATCACCTCTGAAAATGCGCTCATCAACCTCTGAGACATACAACCATTCAACGCGCTTTCTTTTGTAACCGCGAGATTAATACCAGTCCTGACAAAAGGAGTGGGTAGGCACTACATTTGTTAAAGCTGGTTTTAGCCCGGCACAAGTCCGAAATTACACACCGAATCAATTTATGCCGATTCAGGCGTGGAAATTGCATCACTGTTGTTACAGCAGTCGTATGATGATTTATCGCATGCCAAAATGATCGAAAATAAACGGAGATATCAAAAGCACTATGATATCGCGCTAATCCGAAAGTCATTAACTCGCTCCATCTTTGTGCGCAGGCACCAAAATAGAGCGAACCGTTTCAGCGCATTACCCGTTTTGATTTAGCATCATACGCCCGAAAAGTATTCGCCGCTGCTCGTTTCGTTTTTCGCTATACCCGGAAATCGGCTCAATCGAATAGGCTTTATAGGATAATATCATGACAATTCGCGTGGCCATCAGTCACAAAACCGCTTATCTCTTCGACCGCGCCGTCTCGTTGTCGCCCCATGTGTTTCGCCTGAGACCGGCAGTGCATTCGAGAACGCCCATCAAGGGTTATTCGCTGCGTATCGAGCCCGAAGATCATTTCATCAATTGGCAGCAGGACCCGTTCGGAAATATTCTGGCTAGGGTCGTGTTTCCGAAAAAAACACGGTCGCTCAAAGTTGAAGTGGAAGTAATCGCCGACATGACGGTTATTAACCCATTCGATTTTTTTGTCGAGGAATATGCGCAAAAATTTCCTTTTCAATACGATAAACAATTGGCCCGGGAACTGACGCCTTTTTTGGAAGTGACCGAAGACGGCCCTTTATTAAAACAATGGGTGGCCGATTTTGATTTGACGCCACGTAACATCAACGATTTTTTGGTCGATTTAAATCGCAAGGTTTTCAAGGATGTCAGTTATAACATTCGCATGGAACCCGGCATTCAAACGCCCGAACAAACGCTCGAAAAACGCAACGGTTCGTGCCGCGATTCAGGTTGGCTATTGGTTCAGATTCTAAGGCATCTAGGACTCGCCGCGCGCTTCGTCTCCGGCTATCTTGTGCAATTGACTGCCGACATGAAATCGCTCGACGGTCCGTCAGGTCCCGAGCACGATTTTACCGATCTGCATGCCTGGGCCGAGGTATATATTCCCGGCGCGGGTTGGATCGGCCTGGATCCGACCTCCGGCTTATTGGCCGGCGAAGGGCATATTCCGTTGGCCTGCACGCCTGACCCGATCAGTGCAGCCCCGGTCACCGGCGCGACCGACAAGTGCGAAGTCGAATTCGAATTCAGCAATACGGTCACGCGCCTACACGAAGACCCGCGTGTCACGAAGCCTTATACCGACGAGCAATGGTATTTTATCGATGCGCTCGGCCAACAAGTCGACGCGCAATTGCTGCAAGACGACGTGCGCTTGACGATGGGCGGCGAGCCGACCTTCGTGTCGATCGACGACATGGAAGGCGCTGAATGGAATACGCGTGCGGACGGCCCGCATAAACGCGAGCGCGCCCAAGCCTTGACCAAGCGTTTGCGCGACGTGTTCGCGCCGGGCGCGATGTTGCATTACGGCCAAGGCAAATGGTACCCAGGCGAACCTTTGCCGCGTTGGCAATACGGTATCTTTTGGCGCAAGGACGGCACGCCGATTTGGCGCAACCCTGAATTATTAGCCGATATCAAAATCGATTACGGACATGGGCCAGAGCACGCCAGGCAATTCATCGAACACCTGACCGGCCGTTTGGGTTTGACGGGCAAACACATTTCCCCGGCCTACGAAGACGTTTTTTATCACCTTTGGCAAGAAGAGATGCTGCCGGTCAATATCGATCCGCTGCAGTATCGCTTAAAAGATCCGGTCGAACGCAAAACGCTGGCTAAATTGTTGGATACCGGCTTAAATCAGCCGGCCGGTTTCGCGCTACCGGTTAAATGGAATTGGAGCAAACAATCCTGGCAAAGCGGTCCATGGCAATTCAAACGCGGTCAGTTGTTTTTGATTCCGGGTAATTCGCCAATGGGTCTACGCATGCCTCTCGATAGCTTGCCGTGGATCGCTCCGGAAAAACGCGAAATAACCCATGAACGCAGTTTGTTCGAGACGCTGCCGGAATTGGGCGATTATTACGGCGAAGTCGCACAGCGATATAGCCATTTTGAACAAATCGGCGCTATCCATCCGGAAATCCAAGAACAAAGCCCGCCTGCCGACGACAAGGACATCGATCTCATAGAAGTGCCTCATACCGCAATATGCGTCGAGGCTCGCGAAGGACGGGTCCATGTATTTCTGCCGCCTTTGACGATGCTCGAGCATTACCTGGAATTGATCGCGGCAATCGAAGCGACCGCCGACCAATTGTCGATTCCTGTCGTACTCGAGGGCTATGAGCCCCCGCGCGATTACCGAATCGAACGTTTGATGGTCACCCCCGACCCTGGCGTGATCGAGGTCAATATCCATCCATCCCGAAGCTGGAAGCAATTGGCCGACAATACGCATATTCTGTACGATCAGGCGCGCCAAGTCCGCTTGGGTACCGAAAAATTCATGCTGGACGGGCGCCATACCGGCACCGGCGGCGGGAATCACATCACGATCGGCGGCGAAACGCCGGCCGATAGTCCTTTGCTACGCCGGCCCGATGTATTGCGGAGCTTGATCACTTATTGGCAACATCATCCGGGGCTATCGTATTTATTCTCCGGTATGTTCATCGGTCCGACCAGCCAAGCGCCGCGTGTCGACGAAGGCCGCGATGAAAAGCTTTATGAACTGGAGATCGCGTTTCAACAAATCCCCGAAGGCGAAGCGCCTTCGCCATGGTTGATCGATCGCTTGCTGCGGCATTTGCTGACCGATATTACCGGCAACACACACCGAAGCGAGTTTTGTATCGATAAACTGTATTCGCCGGACAGCGCTTCCGGACGTCTCGGTATATTGGAACTGCGCGCCTTCGAAATGCCTCCGCATGAGCGCATGGCGCTGGTTCAAGCCTTATTGCTGCGCTCGCTCGTTGCTTGGTTTTGGCGCGAACCTTACCGGCATAAATTAGTTCGCTGGGGCACCGAACTGCACGACCGTTTTTTATTGCCGCATTATGTCAGAGAAGACATGCGCCAAGTCGTCGACGATTTACAACGCGCCGGCTACCCGTTTCAATTGGACTGGTTCGACCCCTTCTTAGAATTCCGCTTTCCGCATTACGGCAATACGGTCGTCGAAGGCATCGATTTGGAACTGCGTTTTGCGATCGAACCTTGGCATGTTCTGGGCGAGGAAGTCAGCAATACCGGCACGGCGCGTTTCGTCGATTCGTCGGTCGAACGATTGCAAGTAAAGGTAACCGGATTGACCGATTCGCGTTATGTGTTGGCTTGTAACGGAAGGCATGTTCCGCTCAGAAATACCGGACGTAAAGACGAGTTCGTCGCCGGAATCCGCTACCGGGCCTGGCAGCCGCCATCGGCGTTGCATCCGACCATAAGCCCGCATACGCCACTGGTATTCGATATCATCGACACTTGGAACGGGCGCGCGGTCGGCGGTTGCACTTATTATGTCGCCCACCCGGGCGGCCGCAGTTACGAGACCTTCCCGGTGAATGCCTATGAGGCCGAGGCAAGAAGGATTACCCGTTTCTGGAATTACGGTCATACGCCGGGCGAGATCGAAAGGCCGCCGGTCATTTTGCCGTCCGATAGCGGGGTCAGTTTCATACCTCATAAGGACCCGCCAAGACCGATGGCGCCGCCGCCCGAGGAGCCTAATAAAGAATATCCGTACACACTCGATTTAAGACGGCGATATTAGGATAGCGAGTGTTGGATGCGTTCAAGAACAAAGCAATATTCACCATGAAGCTCATGAAGACAATGAAGAAAAAGACTATAAGATCAACAGTGTAATTTTTCATGTCGCTTCATGATCTTACTGTGAAAGTTCGCGGATTTGAAATCTTAATCTAGTTTTTCGATATTCAACACAATGCCGGTTCCGAAGAGGGAGCGGTTGCTCGATCGACAGGCGTCGGCGGCAGGGAGCCGCCGTCGAGCCTACATGGACGTATTCACGGCGTCCTGTCGGGCGAGTGACCGCACCCTCCCCACCAGAGAACTTTCATTTGCCGAGACGATGGCTAGACCTTCATGAACGATATGGTGAAATAATTTTTTCCAGGATACTGTAACGGAGCCTTTGTGACCCGACTCGATCGAATTAGCCTATGAATAGCGTTCTCGCAAAAGAAATCGGTGCTCAGCACTACGCCACACAACTGACCGGCTACGATGAAATGTATGCCAATAAAGGCAAGGTACTGCCTTATTGGGAACATTTCATGAAATCGATCGAGCAAATCGGCCGTGACGAATTGGAGCTCCGCCGCCGCGAAGCCCAGCGTTTACTGCGTGAAAACGGCGTAACCTATAACATTTATACCGACGCGCAAAGCCTGAGCCGGCCATGGAAGCTCGACCCGATTCCACTGCTGATCAGCAGTGAAGAATGGGCCGTGATCGAGGCAGGTTTGATACAACGCGCCGAATTATTCAACCTAATATTGAAAGACATTTACGGCGAGCAAAGCCTACTGAAAAAAGGTTTATTACCGGTCGAACTGGTTTACGGTCATGAAGGTTTCCTAAGACCCTGCGTCGGAACTTTGCCCGATACCGAGCGACAATTATTTCTATATTCCGCCAACTTGGCTCGAGGACCGGACGGGCGCATGTGGGTACTGGACGACCGTACTCAGGCGCCTTCGGGAGCTGGCTACGCGTTAGAAAACCGGTCGGTGATGACGCGCGTACTGCCGGATTTGTTCGGCGAGTCGCAGGTTCATCGTCTTGCCGGCTTTTTCCGCGCGCTCCGAACCGGATTGGCCAACCGCTCGCCGACGTCCAGAGCCGATTCCAGAATCGTCGTGTTGACGCCGGGGCCTTTCAACGAAACCTATTTCGAGCACGCTTATTTATCGTCGCAACTCGGTTATACCTTGGCGCAAGGCGACGACCTAACCGTCAGAGACGGACGGGTTTGGCTAAAATCGGTGCAAGGACTGCAACAAGTCGACGTCATCTTACGGCGCGTCGACGATTCGTTTTGCGATCCCTTGGAATTAAAGTCCATCTCGAGACTGGGCGTCGCCGGACTATTGGAAGCAGTCAGGCGCGGTAACGTCGCGGTCGCCAATCCCTTGGGCAGCAGCGTTTTGGAAAACAATGCCCTATTGGCTTTTTTACCCAGACTGTCGCGCCATTTGTTAGGACAAGAATTACTATTGCCGTCGGTAGCCACTTGGTGGTGCGGACAACGCCGGGAATGTAATTTCGTACTGGAAAATCTCGGGCGCTTGGTGATTAAACAAATCGACCGAGCCTCCGGTATTCACGCAGTATTCGGCGCCAACTTAAGCTCCCAGGAAAAAAGTCGATTACGCGCCGCGATTCTCGCGAAACCTTATTTGTATGTCGGGCAGGAACAGGTCGGTTTTTCAACGGTGCCGGCTTTCGTGGACGGGCAAATCGCGCCACGCAATGCGATTCTGCGTAATTTCGTCGTCGCCGGCGAAGACGGCTATCAGGCCATGCCCGGCGGCTTGACGCGGGTTTCGCCCCTCAAAGATAATTTGGTCGTCTCGAACCAGGCCGGCGGCATCAGTAAAGATACCTGGGTGCTGGCCGACCAGCCGGATCAACAAGTCAGCATTTGGCTACAACCGCGCCGAGATCATATCGTCGAGGCGATCAACGAGCCCTTGCCGAGCCGAGCCGCAGATAATCTGTACTGGGTCGGGCGCAATCTGGAACGCATCGAAGCCGCGGCGCGGTTGCTTCGAACCGTGCTGCAAAGATGGCGAGAAGCTCAGGATTACACCGAATACAGCGATGCCGATTGCCTCAAAACTTTATTGCGCGCATTGACTCATGTCACGGTAACCTACCCGGGTTTTGTAAAAGACGATCCGTCATTATTGACGAATCCTTTACCCGAACTAACGGCATTGATCAAAGATGCCGAGCGCCACGGTACGATTCCTTCAAGCATTCATGCCTTTACTCAGTCTGCTTTTAGCATCCGCGATCTATGGTCACAGGATACTTGGCGCAGCATCGACGATATCAGGCGTTGTTGGCGCACAGGATCTTTTAATGAGCCGCTGGAAATCGGGGCTCTACAAAGTAAATTAGACGATTTGATTTCAGCGATCGTCGCATTTACCGGTTTGACCAGCGAAAGTATGACCCGCGAAGCCGGTTGGTTGATGCTCGACGGCGGACGTCGCCTGGAACGCTGTTTGTCATTGATTGCATTGCTGCGCGCGACGGTCGTGATCAAACAAGAGGAAAGCACCCAATATCAATTATTGGAAGCTGTATTGATGACGACCGACAGCCTAAGCATTTATCAACGACGATACCGGTCGTTCGTGCAATTACCGATGGTACTAGAGCTGCTGGTGCTCGATCAAACGCATCCTCGTTCGCTGGTCTATCAGCTTAATCAACTTTACGACTATGTCAAAGCCTTGCCTCGGGAGCGCGGCAAGGTGCGCATTAGTGCCGAGGAAAAGCTGGTGCTCGAGGCGTTTACCAAGATACGCCTAATCGATATCGCCGCGTTAACCAAAAGTCAGGGAGACAGCGTTGTCTATTCGGCTCTCGAAGAAGTACTAGCGGATACCTCGAAGTTAATGTGGCGTACCTCGGAAATGATCGCAAAAGCCTATTTCAGTCATGCCGAAGGGCCGCATCAATTGAACCCGACGCAACTGGAGGACGAGTTGTGAAATATCGCATTACCCATATCACGACTTACCATTACGCTCATGAGGTCGGGCTTTGTCAGAATGAAGCCCGATTGCAGCCGCGCGATTTTCCGAGGCAGCAATGTTCGGACAGCCGTTTCGATATCAACCCGGAACCCTCGGACTTTCAGGAACGGCTCGACTTTTTCGGTAATCGAATCGCTTATTTCGCGATTCAAAAACCTCACTCTAAATTAACTGTCACTGCCGTGAGCGAGGTTGAAGTGCTGACGGAATCCAATCAAGTCTTTCAAGACAACACTATAAGTTGGGAAGACGCCAGGGACAAATTGTCCGCCAATCCGGCTCAGCAAGCACAGAGTCAATTAACAACGGGGCACGGTTCTTATGAAGCGCTACTCGAAGCCAGGCAATACACGCTCGACTCGCCCATGGTGACATCCGGAACCGAGTTAGGCGATTACGCCCGTCAATCGTTCGCGCCCGGAGCTCCGCTGATCGATGCGGTGACCGACTTAATGGAGCGCATTTATCAAGACTTTACTTACGATCCGTCCTTCACGACGATTGCAACGCCGCTGGCCGATGTCATGCGGCATCGACGCGGCGTCTGCCAAGATTTTGCGCATCTGGCGATAGGCTGTTTAAGATCGCTCGGCTTGGCGGCCCGCTATATCAGCGGCTACATCGAAACTTTGCCGGCACCGGGTACCGAAAGATTGGTCGGCGCCGATGCATCGCATGCCTGGTTTGCCGTATTCGTGCCGGGCAGCGGCTGGCTGGAATTGGACCCCACCAATAACAAACTCCCCGCAGATCAACATATCACGTTGGCGTGGGGACGCGACTATGCCGATGTCACTCCGCTAAAGGGCATTGCATTCGGCGGCGGCAGGCACAGCCTGTCGGTTTCGGTCGATGTGCTAAGGCTAGAAAGTTAAGGAATATGCACAAAATAACTTCTACAAGCATTAAGCATTGTGGCGGTTCGGTGACTCGCTTGACAGGACGCCGTGAACCCAGCACCTAAATTATCCAAGAGAACTAACCATAGCCAATGGATTATGGAATTTAGGTGCTGGGTGAATACGTCCATGTAGGCTTGACGGCGGAATCTGATTGCCATGGATGGCATGAATGCAGATTTTGCATTACGCCATGGATGGCGTGTATTAGGGCACCAACAGTAGGCGCTTTAGGCGATGCAGGGCAGAAAAATGCTCCTGCATTTTCTGCATTCATTACATCCATGTAACTCAGCAATTGCCGAGGAGCAAAAATCTGCAAACGCCATGGATGGCGTGAATGCAGATTTTGCATTACGCCATGGATGGCGTGTATTAGGGCAATGCAGGGCAGAAAAATGCTCCTGCATTTTCTGCATTCATTACATCCATGTAACTCAGCAATTGCCGAGGAGCAAAAATCTGCCCTGCCGCCGATACCTGTCAATCGAGCCACCGAACCCCCTTTCCACATTTGTCGAAGTTGTTTCATGCTCGTTCCTAAAAACGTGCGGATGATTTCACTTCATATTACTTAAAGGAGAACCAATGAGTACCATACATTTAATTGGCGGAGAAAAAGGCGGAGTCGGTAAATCCGTCGTTGCCCGATTACTGGCGCAATATATGATCGACCATGAAATCCCGTTCATCGGTTTCGATACCGATCGCTCTCACGGTTCTTTGCTTCGTTTTTATGCCGACTATGCGTCGCCTACAATCGTCGACAACTATGAAAGCCTCGATAAAATCATCGAAACCGCGGCCGAAAACCCGGAGCAGCAAATACTCGTCGATCTTGCCGCGCAAACGCACTATCCCTTGTCTAAATGGCTAGAGGAATCCGGAGTACTCGAATTGACCGAAGAACTGGGTGTTACCATTCAATATTGGAATGTCATGGACTCGGGCAAGGATTGCGTCGACCTGCTAGGGAAACTTCTGGATCAATACGATGCGAAATTAAATTACGTCTTGGTTCTGAATCAACTTCGGGATGGAGATTTTACTATTTTGGAACAATCGGGCATCAAAGAACGAGCATTGGGATTAAATGCCAAATTGATGACCTTAAAACGCCTGCATACACCGGTCATGACCAAAGTCGATGCAAACAGCTCGAGTTTTTGGGCGGCTCAAAACAAGAGCGTCGACAATCCTAATGCCTTGGGCTTATTGGAAAGGCAACGTGTCAAAACTTGGCTAAAACAGGCTTATACCGAATTGAAATCAATTGGTATTTGAATGCGCCAAAAAACAGACACCCATGATTTATTCGCCTTAATATACCTATCGCACTTCAAATTTCGGCATTAGCGTATAGAGACGTCGGGGTGTTCGGCAAAGGCTTTGGCAACATGGATGCTGTCATAGAGCATAAATGGACGTATTCGCGGCGTCCTTTGACGGGCGCCACGACGCCGAATTTTGACCAGCAAAGGGTATACAAATTGAATATTGACCATGAACCGGATGATAATGAGCCGTTAACTATAAAAATACGGCTCTATGTGAAATACAGTGGGTAATCAAATTTCAACTTTCCACATAGGAAGTAAATCATATTAATGAAATTGTTGATGTTGCGATAGCCTCTGGCTCGCCGTTTAGCCAGCTGAATCTTACTATTGATGCCTTCAAGAATGCCGTTACTAATGAGTGATTCCACGAAATGCACAATTCCCGACCAATGTCCTCGAACTGTGTTGGCGAACTTGATAAACGCTGGAATTTTGGCTGCGTCCACCGCATCGCACCATTGCCTCAAAAAAGCCTCCGCTGTCGGTTTGTCGGGCATTTCCCAGAGATCATTGAATAGCACTTTTAAGCGGTAAGCTTCGCCCAGCGTGGGGTACAGTTGTATCAGTTCATCCAGCTCTTTTTCTTTTTTGTCGGATAGGTTTTCCCGGTTCTTTAGAAAAGTGTATTTGTGGCCTTTCAGAGCATCATGCTCTTTGCGTTCGGCAATGCGCACCTGATTCATGGCCTCGTTCAATAATTTCACAACATGGAATCGGTCAAAGGTAATTTGTGCAGACGGGAATGATTCGGCAGCACCGGCAATAAATGACGGTGACAAATCCATGCTGATTTGCTCCACCTGTTCTTTATCAACACCTTTATCTTCAAGGTGTTGCTGAATACTTTGCAGCGTTGCCTTACCCTTACCTTCGGTGACATGAATTACGCGGGCTTCATCCAAATCAACGCCCAGCGTAACGTAATGATGGCCTTTTTTGGTCGAGGTTTCATCGACGCCCAGCTTGGTTATCGTGCTCGGATCATCGGCTGCTTTTGCCTTGCTAATCCAGTGATTAAAGATAGTCCAGATGCGCTGTGGATTGACCTTCAGTATCTCGGCGACTCGGTTGACCGGCATTTCCCGCTCAATCAAGGCTAGCGCTAAGGCTTCGAATAACAGGGTAAAACCACTGCCTGGCCGTGCCCAAGGAACGTCAACAGTACGGACTTTGCCATCGGTCGTGGTAATGCGCGGCACCGCACAATGGAGGTAACAGGTGTGTTCAAAAAAGCTCAAATGTTGCCATTGCCGCTCTACGGTATCATGCACTGGACAGAGGTTATTCGCGTCGTCTAAGAAGCGCGAGCCAGTCACGAAATCGATATGCAGATGAAGTTCGCTACGGGCCAATTCATCTGTAGAAAAGGTCACAGCTTTGACCTGCCAAGGAGGTTGCAGGCCTAAAGCCATGCTGAATAAAGTTTCACTGTTCATGGCTATATTATTGCATTACCCACTACGAATCACATAGAGCCAAAAATACGTTTAGAGATCGATTAAACTAATCGACTCATGGACAAGCGATATTGTAGAATCCAAAAACTTTCCATCCGCATTTTCATAACCCAAATCATTCTCATTTCGGCCAGACCACTCAATGAAAAAAGCCTCGCAAAAAGCACCTTCCGCGGCACCCGACGCTAGTCTAGAAAAAAACGCCTCCTCACACTTTTCGGCAGGACGATATAAAAACGCCGCCGAAATCTATAAAAACTTGCTAAAACACTCCGATAATCCGGATTGGCGCAAAAAACTAGCCGAGTGTTATTTGCAAAGGGCATTGAATATGGCAGAAAAAGGCATGCCGAAGGAAGCCGCCGTATTGTGGGAAAACTATTCGGAATGGGCAGAACCGCCCCTAGCAGCTTTAGAGGCTTATATTTTATGGCTATTGTCGGTTAAAAACACAGAGAAAGCTTTCGCAAGACTCGATCGAATCGATGCCGAACAACTGGATAAAAATCATCCCGAGCTTGCAGTATGGCTGGGTTTTTTATTGGTTTGCGAATATCCCGGTATTGAAGCGCATATACCGCATGACTCGGCTGTAATGCTACATTGGCAAACGGTTCGCGAAGCTCTCGAAGCTTACCGAAGCAACCGGCTCGATCATATCGACGAATTACTGAAAAAGCTACCCTTCCGCTCTGCCTTCCGTGATCTACGATCCCTACTTAAAGCGCAACTGTCCCTACCTGCATCGATCGAACAAGCGCACACCTTATTGTCGAAAATTCCGGATAACTCGTCCTATCGTCCGACGGCAAATGCTTTAATGGCCTATATGTTTCAAGGATCGGCTTTCGTTGAGGCCGCACTGCAACTCGAAGATAGCCAACGCCGACTGATTGCCAAGGCCAAAGATTTATCGAATAAGCAGCTTGAATTGCTCGACGCTATAGACAAGCAACACAACAATCTGACCGACAAAGCGCAATTCAATTTAGCCATCCGCTACCGCGAACTGATCGGAAACGAAGCGGCGAGCCGCTTTTGCCAAGCCATGCTGGCACGCTACCCCGCCGGACGTAAAGACTATCTAAAAAACTTCGCTGCGAAAAACTCGATCGAAAGCGAGCGTATTCAGGCCTTAATCCACGAAGAAAACCATGATAATTTTGAAGCCGAAGATCACTGGCTGCGTTACATTGAGGCGTTAAAAACCCAAGGGCCGGAAAGCCATAAAAAAATCGCATTGATATACAGGCATTTGGCTCAAAATCTTTCGCCTACCATGGCTATCGATTTCCTTATAGAGAGCTTGCAATATGACCCGGAAGACCGAGACAGCTATCTGAAAATATTAGATTATTTCGAACAGGAATATCCGGACCCGGAAGAGCATGCGATATGGCTGGCAAAAGGCCTGAAACACCTTCCGAAAGACATCGAGATGCTGGTTTGCGCCGCGAAGTCCGCCATGCGCAAAAAAGCCTTCAAGAAGGCAGCCAAATACGCACAAGACTTGTTGAAAATCGACCCGGTCAATACGCTGGCCAAAGAGTTGTTGTTCTCAAGTCACTTAGCGCATGCCCGCAAGTTGATTAAAACCCAAAAATTCCATCTGGTCGAAAAAGAACTCCAAGCGGCCGAGCAATTATCGATCGATAAGACTTTACTGAGACAAGCGGACTTAATTCGCGGATTTTATATTTGCGCCGCCGAAGATAAAGACCGTGACCTCAAAGCCATAGCCGATACTCTACAATCAATGAACCCGGGGCCTGCAACCGCCCACTTCCAAGGTTTTATCGAGTCGGCCTTGATGGATGTCCCCTACGCACCCATCGCAAAACAATTGCCGGCCGTCAAAGCTTACGAGCTATCCGAACCGGAACTATTGCACTTAACAGAATCGATCGAACGCTACGGCGAACAGCTCGACTTAGTGTTCAAAGCGCTCGATAAAATCAAGGCGCCGCTCAAAAAATCGATGAAATTGCTCAATTACGGCGAACAGGTGCTCTTAGCTTGGTGCCAAACGCTCGAACAGATCGAACATTTCGATTTATTGAAACAATGCGCGAAATCGGCCGATGGCGTCTGGGAAAAACCGATCTGGTCGTATTACCGAGTCGTTGCGGAATGCCAGGGCGATCCGAGCCGCCTCGATATTACCTGGACGCTAAGACTGCAAAACGCGATCGAAATCGCTCATGAACAAAAAGACAGTAAGACCGAATTCAAGATTAGACGCTTTATTGAACGCTCCATCGGCTTTCAAAATCCGTTCGGTTTCGACGATGAAGACGACTTTTACGAAGACGGTTTTGACGAAGACGAAAGCGGATTCGACCCCGACATTATCGAGGGTTTGTTCGATCATGTGCCGAAGCGGAATATGATCAAAATCGGCAAAAAGTTTGAAGAAATGATGAATAAATCATCGCCGGAACAGCTCATGATGGATGTGATGACGAAATACGCAGAAAGAGTCGACCCGAACCAGCTCGTCGGATTACTGATGGACCCCAGCTTTCTGGTGGCGATCATGATGTTCGAAGCCGCTCAATCCTTGCGTATCGATATCGACTTGAGTTTCGATGAAATCATCGAATTTTTCACTGACGACGAACCGTTTTCTTTCCCGTTTGACCCTTACTAACTACTCCCTTTTAATTGAAAAACCGTCTAAGAATAAAAGGTATGGGATATGTCTATCGAGGACCGCCGTGAACCCATCCATGGGGGCTTGGCGGCAGCTCGATCGCCAGGGATGGCGTGAATGCCGATTTTGCATGGAGCAAAAATCTGCCCTGCTGCCGACATCCTCGCTAGCCACACCCCATACCTCTGTAAAGTTAACCATTTTTTGAGTATAAAGGGAATAACATGACGACACCCTATCAAATTCTCGGCGTTTCCGAACATGCCAACGATGCCGAGATCAAGCAGGCTTATTTAAACTTGGTCAAGGAAAACCCGCCCGATCGCGATCAAGAACGCTTTCAGCAAATTCAACACGCCTATGAAACGATCAAAGACAGCGACAGCCGCATTAATTACGAATTATTTCATTTCCCGGAAACCGACTTCAATGCCTTGCTGGATCACGCTTTCCAGCAAAAAACCGAGCTACGTTCCCTGAATCCTGACGACTTTTTCAGGTTACTGAATGCCGTCTCAATCGACAAAGCCGTTACGGGCGCCATTAAAAACAAGTTATCATGAACACCGAAACACCTCCAGCCGAATTGCTCGATACCTTACAGCATTATTTGGAACAAACCGACTTTGCGCATTTGGCGGCGGTCGATCAACCGGATTTAACGGTCTTATTCACCGATCTAGCCGGCTTGAAAAGCGAAGTCAAGGCCGAGTCCCGGCAATTCAAGGCAACGCTCGACACACTCAACGAAGCCGTGTCCGCTCTCAAAACCGATAACCAAGTATTGGCGGACGAACTGGCCGCATCCGCCGAGCGTCTTAAGCAACAGGTGAGAGAGTCTCAGCGCACGCTGCTGCTCGACATTATCGATATTTACGACCGACTCAGCGAAGGCTTTCGAGTACTGCAAAATTACCGCCCGGTCGATGCCTTGTTCAATCATTCGAAAAAACAAGACGTACGCTTTATCAACGGTTTCGCCAAGGGCCAGGAAATCACGCTAAAACGCTTCGAACAATTGTTGCAGCGACGAAATGTTTTTTCGATCGACTGCGTCGGTAAGCCTTTCGATGCTCATACGATGAAGACGCTCGAAGTCGGCCATGACACGAAACTGGAAAACGGTATCGTGCTCGAGGAACTCCGCAAGGGTTTTCTATTTGAAGATCAAATACTGAGACTGGCCGAAGTCAAAGTCAATAAACTCTAACATTAGCCAAAAACACTATGAATGAAATCATTATCGGAATCGATCTCGGAACGACTAACTCCGAAGTCGCCATCGTCGAAAACGGCAAGGTGCATATTATTACCGACGACGGCAAAAAAATATTACCGTCCGTGGTCGGCATCGACGACAACGGCGAAATACTGGTCGGCGAAACCGCCCGCAACCAATACTTGATTTACCCGGAACGCACCGTCAAATCGATCAAGCGTTTGATGGGGCAAGATACCCACGTCATAATGGCCGGCCTTGATTATACGCCGCAAGAAATTTCGGCAATCATCTTGAAACGTCTGAAAGCGATAGCCGAGAAGCATGTCGGCCAATCGATAAGCAAAGCCGTCATTACCGTACCGGCTTATTTTTCCGATGCGCAGCGCCAAGCGACGCACGAAGCCGGCGAAATCGCAGGCCTCGAAGTGGTGCGGATGATCAATGAACCGACCGCTGCCGCGCTGGTTTACGGTGCCGGCCGAGACGAAGCCAAACGCATGTTGGTATACGATTTGGGCGGCGGCACCTTCGACGTTTCTGTCGTCAATGTCCAAGCCGGCGTCGTCGAAGTCTTATCGAGCCATGGCGACAACCATCTCGGCGGCGACGACTTCGACCAACAAATCGTCAATCATATTCAAGACCATATCAAGGAACAACACGGTATTAATATTTCCGAGCATAGCAAGGCGTTGGCGCGCATCACGCGCGCGGCCGAAAACGCCAAGCTGGTATTGTCCGACGAACCCTTTGCTCTGATCGAAGAGGAATATCTGCTCGAACACGAAGGCTCGCCTATCCATCTGACCTTGGAATTGTCGCGCGGCGATTATGAAGACATGATCGAGGATTATATCAACGCGACGATGGATGCCCTGCATATCGCACTCAAAGGCGCGAAATTGACGGTTTCCGACATCGACGAAATTATTTTGGTCGGCGGCTCGACACGAACACCGTGCATTCGCGAGCGGTTGTTCGAAGAATTCGGCTTCGAGCCGCACAGTGAAGTCGACCCGGATTTATGCGTGGCGATGGGCGCGGCCACGCAAGCCGCGATGATTGCCGGCCAACCCATCGACACGGTCCTGGTCGACGTCACGCCTTATACCTACGGCACCAGCGCACTCGGTTTTTTGGACGGCGCACCCTATCCCTACCAATTTGTACCGATCCTCCATAAGAATAGCGTGTTGCCGACGCGAAAGTCCGAGGCCTTCATGACCTTTCAGGACGGACAAAAATCGGTCAACGTCAGGATTTTTCAAGGCGAAGACCCGGACGCGCTGAACAACATCGAAATCGGCGAGTTCATGGTCGAAGACCTCCAGGACGTACCGGCCGGAAATATCATTACGCTGACATTAGCCCTGGATTTAAACGGGATGCTGCATGTTTCCGCCAAGGAAAAAGCAACCGGCCTCGAAAAATCGATCACAATCAACAATGCAATTTCACGTTTCGAGACCGAAGAACTAGCCGGCGCGAAACGGCGCATCGATAGCCTATTCGGACAAATGGATTCTCGCTCGGACGAGATTGAAAAAAGCGATGATGTTTCAGAAAGCAAAGCCGTCGCCGAGGCCCGTCAGCTGATCAAAAAAGCCGAAACCTTATTCGATACGGTATCCGATGAAGACAAAGAAGACATGGTGAACTTGATCGAAACCATCACCGACTGCATCGAAGCCGGCGATGAAGGCGCGCTACAAGAGCCTGTCGAACAATTGAACAACATCATTTATTATCTCGAGTCGTAATGAAGCGCTGCCCTTGCTGTAATGCGCGGCTAAGCTCCGCGCCTCTTTGCCCGCGTTGCGGGGCAAACTTGAGCCACGTCCTGCGCTGCGAGCAACTCGCCAAGCAATGGCTAGCCTTATCGCTACAAACGCTTGAGACAGGCCACGCAACCATCGCAGCACATGCCGTCAAGCGTTCGTTAAGCTATCGACAAACGCTTGAAGCCCGAATTTTTCGGGAATTTCTGATTCGCCACCAATACGGCGCACTCTATGACTCTCTAGCACGGCAAGATTGGCCGAGCGCGCGCCGAACTATCTCGAACTTGCATGTTTTACAAGGCGATAATGAAGCGCTAAGCCGCTTCCAGGAATTCATCGATCATTTATCGGCCCGATCGACAAACCATTCCGAACCTTATAGTCGATGGCATTTACTGTGAAAGCTCGTAGATATAGACTCTTTATCTAATTTTTCGATATGCAAAAGCTAAGCAACGAAAATTCCGGTTCCGAAGAGGGTGCGCTTGCTCGACAGGCGTCGTCGGCAGGGGAAGCCTTTGTCGCCCCCCCCCCTTACGTGCTGCCGAAATTTGAAGTACGAAAGGTTTAAGTAATACTGGCATTCAGGCTCGAATGTGGTTCAAAAGCCTGCCAGTCCATGGCGGAATAACGGGTTTCCCTTTACTTAAGGCTATGTTCGCGTTAATAGTTGATACTTTTGAACTTAAAGCCAACATGAACCCCAATGATTCAACTCTGAATAACTTTTTTTTTCAATATCGCGCCAATGGCTGAAAGAAGGGTACGGTTGCTCGATTGACAGGTGTCGGCAGCAGGGATAGCTGCCGTCAAGCCTACATGGACGTATTCACGGCGTCCTGTCAAGCGAGTAATCGTACCCTCTTCCACGCTCAGTGTATTGGAAAGCAATCATTGACTATTTCCTAAGTGGTTTATTTAGTAGGAAAGAGAATCGTTTCAACTGCTAACGCGAACATAGCCTTACTTAATGGCAGTGTCTCTCTCCCCTCGAACTTTCATTTGCAGGGGCGAATGCTTTTTCTTGATTAATGAAAAATCGTATCGTCCGGGTAGAACTCGTCGTCGACCGCGGGATCTCCGGGAATTCTTTTCTCCTCGGCCGCCCATTCGCCCAAATCGATCATTTTGCAGCGCTCGCTGCAAAATGGCTTAAATAGCTGCTGCGCAGTCCATGGAACGGAGCACCCGCACTGCGGACATTTAACTACCAACGTTTTTTCATTACCGTTCATTAGAATTGGCAGCAAGTCAACATAAAAGGAACGTTGTCCTGGCTTTGAGTGGGCCTGGAACCGTCGGGCGCAGGACGCATGAAACGTATCGTAAAACGGTGCTTGCCGCCGCTAATCTCGGCAAAACAAGGGATGCTTCGATCAACGCTGATTCTGAGCAATTGCAGCGGAAGGCTTTTATCAAGCGAGGACTGATAAAACCCAGCTTCCGCTTCTTCTTCAGTCGGCGTACTGCTTTGCCTAATAAATCCTAGAATCATATCGATCGCTTTACGAATATCCTTAAACGGCTTAGTCCATTGCTCCAAGGCTTGTTGTTGAACAGTCTCATCTTGTTCCAGCCAGTAATGAAAAGCGGGTAAATCGAACGAGCAAGTTCCGCCCGGTATCGAGCTGCGCTGCGAGATACTTTGAAACAAATCGTTTCCCATCACTTTCAAACCGATCTTTCCGCTAGCCGCGTAAAGGTTATGACTGGTTTGGTTAAGTTCGTCGAGGATTTCATTGACTTTTTCGGCATTGACTCCCTCGCTACCGGCCAGTTGATTCAACACCTTGATATGACGCTCAAGTTCTTTAAGAATTTCCGACTTGAGATCGTTACGACTAAAAATCGTCAGAATATCGAGCAAGGTATTGATTGCCGCCCGCCTATCAGCCATGGTACTCCCTTCTAAAAAATGTCCCAGTTGCTTAAAAAGCAACTCGAGCCGTATTAAAATTCGGATTCGCTCATTGAGTGGAAATTCGTAGACTATAGGGGAATTCACTGATTAAAAATCCTGCCGTTTGCTTAAGTAAAGATACAAATTGTGCAGTTTTTTAACTTGTTCTGCAAGCATGGAATCGGACGAGGTATTGCCGATAAGATCGTTAGCCAGAGCTTTTCGCTGTTCGCGTGTGGCTTGAGAATCAATAATCGCTCGAACAATTTTTTCGTCGAGACGATCTCTTTTTGCTACGCGCTCAATTTGGGTTTCAACGGGGCAGTCGACCACCAAAACTCTGTCGACTAAATTGGCCATACTGCTTTCAACCAATAAGGGAACGCAAATGATGCAGTAAGATGCATCAAGCGATGCCACACGCTTCAATATGCTTTGCCGTACCTTTGGATGCACAATCGCTTCCAGTTTACGTTTTTGTTCGGTATCGGCAAAAATCAACTCACGCATAGCGCTTCTATCGAGGCTGCCGTCGTCAGCAATCACCCGCTCACTGAACGCGTGACGAATCTGCTCCAAAGCCTGACTACCTGGTGCGACGACTTCGCGGGCAATTTCATCGGCATCGATTACCGGAACGTTCAGTTCGGCAAATAAATTCGCGATGGTGGTTTTACCGGAACCGATACCGCCGGTCAGGCCGATTTTCAACATCGATTTATAATCCGGCAAAATTGAGATAAGCCTGATTGATTTTATCGCCCCACAGTAAAGCGATCCAACCGGCCGCGGCCAAATAAGGGCCGAATGGAATTGGAATATTCTTGTCGCGCTTTACCAAAATAACCATCGCGATGCCGGTAACGGCACCGACCAAGGATGACAGTAAAACGATCGGCAGGATATATTGCCAACCCAACCATGCCCCAAACATTGCCAACAGTTTGAAGTCGCCGTATCCCATGCCCTCTTTGCCGGTCAACAGCTTGAAACCATGATAAACCGTCCAAAGCGATAAATAACCGGCGATAGCACCGATAATCGAGGAATGCGTATCGATGAAGATATCAAACAGGCTTAAAAACAACCCCAACCAAAGTAAAGGTAACGTAATCGAATCCGGCAAAAGTTGATGGTCAATATCGATCGCACTCAGCGCAATCAAGGACCAGGTAAGTATGAGCGCGAATAGCGCCTCTACCGAATAACCGAAATGCCAGGCGATTAAAACCGAAAAAAAACCGGTCAATCCCTCGATAACGGGATAGCGTTTCGATATCGGCGTATTGCATTGAGCACAACGGCCTTTCAACAACAAGTAACTGAGTACCGGAATATTTTGATAAGGCTTTATCGGGGTTTCGCAGTGCGGACAACGCGACAATGGAAAGACTAAGTTAAATTTTGAGTCGGCCTCCCCACTTTCTGTATCGAGCTCCGCACACCGTATATCATCCGTCGACTGCAGATAATCGATGCACTCGCGGCGCCAACTTTTTTGCATCATAATCGGCAGACGGTAAATGACGACATTCAGAAAACTACCGACCATGAGACCAATAACACCCGTTAAAGCCATTAGTGCAGCCGGCGAATCGGCGAATATTTCAAGTCCTTGCATGAGTATTTTTTGTTGGTTGTTGAAATTAACGCGGTAAGCGGTAAGCGGTAAGCGGTAAGCGGTAAGCGGTAAGCGGTAAGCGGTAAGCGGTAAGCGGTAAGCGGTAAGCGGTAAGCGGTAAGCGGTAAGCGGTAAGCGGTAAAATGATGTAGCATTTAAATCGCTTGTCAAGCGCCGATTTCACCTTTCACCTTTCACCTTTCACCTTTCACCTTTCACCTTTCACCTTTCACCTTTCACCTTTCACCTTTCACCTTTCACCTTTCACCTTTCACCTTTCACCTTTCACCTTTCACCTTTCACCTTTCACCTTTCACCTTTCACCTTTCACCTTTCACCTTTCACCTTTCACCTTTCACCTTTCACCTTTCACTACTAACCAACCCTAACCCACTGCCGCACCCATTTTAAAGATCGGCAGGTACATCGCAACGATCAAGCCGCCAACCAAGACACCCAACACCGACATGATCAACGGCTCCATCAAGCTGCTGAGATTGTCTACCAAATTATCGACCTCTTCTTCGTAAAAATCGGCAACTTTACTCAGCATCGTGTCTATCGAACCGGATTCCTCACCGATTGCGACCATTTGGGTGACCATGTGGGGGAACAAAACGGTTTGCTGCATGGCAAATTGCAAGCGTTGGCCGGTCGCGACATCTTCGCGCATCTTTAACACAGCATCGGCATAAATAATGTTTCCGCAAGCACCCGCAACAGACTCCAGCGCTTCAACTAACGGAACGCCGGCGGCGGACATCGTCGACAACGTTCTGGCGAAGCGTGCGATGGCTGATTTATTCAAGATCAATCCGACAACCGGTATTTTCAATAAGGTTCTGTCCAGAAAATGATTGAACGGTCTTGAGCGTTTATGGAAATAACCAAAAACATAAACGATTGCCACAATACTGAGGACGATGATCCACCACCACTCTTGCATCCATTCGGAAAGGTTGATAACCATCTTCGTGAAAGCGGGAAGATCGGCTCCGAAGCTCTGAAACAACTCTTCGAACACCGGCACGACGAAAATCAGCAAAATGGCGGTGACGACAAACGCGACGACCAGCACCGCAATCGGGTAGGTCAACGCTTTTTTAATTTTTTTCTTGAGCGATTCGGTTTTTTCTTTATAAGTCGCTATCTTATCGAGCAATGTCTCAAGCACCCCGGCCTGTTCGCCCGACTCGACCAAATTACAAAAAAGCTCATCGAAATAGACCGGTCTTCTTTTCAGCGCTTCGGCCAAGGTATCGCCGCCTTCGATATCCGTCTTGATATCAAGCAGCATTTTTTGCATGCTCGGGTTTTCATGACCTCTCCCGATGATATCGAACGATTGCACCAACGGCACGCCGGCTTCGAGCATCGTCGCGAGTTGACGGCTAAAAATAGCGATATCGCCTGGCGTAATGGCTTTGACACGCGCGCCGAACAAGGGTTTGGGTTTTTTCTTCACACTAATGACGCGCACGCCCATTTTGCGCAATTCGCTCCGAGCAATCGTTTCGGATTTCGCGGCGATTTCCCCCTTGGTGCGTTTCCCGCTTTTGTCTTTACCATCCCAGATGAAATCAATTTGTTCGATTTGTTCAGACATAATTACTCCTTAGTGACCCGGTCGATTTCTTCCAGGCTAGTGATGCCTTGACAGACTTTTTCAAGACCGGACGCGCGTAGGTCGTTGATGCCTTCGGCTTTGGCTTGTTCGGCCAACTGCATGGTATTGCCGCCTTCCAGAATCAGTTTCCGCATATTTTCGCTGATCGGCATAACCTGATAAATGCCGACCCGGCCTTTGAAGCCGCTAGTGCAATGTTCGCAACCGTTAGGATTGGCCGTGAAAATTGTCATTTTTCCTAGATCCTCTTCCTTGAAACCGGCCGAAATCAATACCGAATCCGGTAAATCGGATTTGACCTTACAATATTCGCATAAGCGTCTAGCGAGGCGTTGAGCCATGATCAAATGCACCGCCGAAACGATGTTAAACGGCGGCACGCCCATTTGCACGAGCCGATTTAACGTTTGCGGCGCATCGTTAGTATGCAGCGTGGACAATACCAAGTGGCCCGTTTGTGCGGCCTTGACGGCAATTTCGGCGGTTTCCAAATCCCGTATCTCACCGACCATGATGATATCCGGATCTTGTCGAAGAAAAGCCCGCAAGGCACCGGCAAAGGTCAACCCGGCTTTCGGATTCATATTAACCTGATTGATACCCGGCACCGTAATTTCAACCGGGTCCTCGGCGGTCGATATATTCCGTTCGACGCTATTAAGCAGATTCAAGCCTGTGTAAAGGGTAACAGTTTTACCGCTACCGGTAGGCCCTGTTACCAAAACCATGCCGTAAGGCCGGTTAATCGCCTCAAGAAACCGTTGTTGTTGGACGGGTTCAAAGCCGAGTTTTTCGATGCCGATTTGCGCGCTGGTTGGATCGAGAATACGCAATACGACTTTTTCGCCGAATAGCGTCGGACAACTATTAACCCGGAAATCGATTGCCCGATTTTTCGACAACGCCATCTTAATCCGCCCGTCTTGGGGAACGCGCCGTTCTGCGATATCCATTTTAGCCATGACCTTGATTCGGGAAATAATCCGGGTCGAGATATTGGGAGGAGGACTTGCCACTTCATAGAGCATGCCGTCTGCGCGAAAGCGGATTCGAAAGCTTTTTTCATAAGGTTCAAGATGAATATCCGAAACCCCTTTTTTAATCGAATCGAGCAAAATTTTATTAACGAAACGGACGATTGGCGCATCGTCCACATCACTCGCTACCTCGTCTCCAGCTTGCTCCTGATCGCCCCCGGTAATTTCTAAATTCTCCAGGTCGGCATCCAGCAAATCGGTCATCGTGGTATCGGCGGCTTCCAGCGAAGTCTCGATCGCCTTGGACAACTTATCTTCTTCGACCAGAATCGTATCGATATTCAGGCGCGTATGAAACTTTATCTCGTCCTGAGCTTGAAAATTGCCGGGGTCGGATACCGCCAAAAACAACCGGTTTCCGCGCTTAAGCAAAGGTAAAGCATGATGCTTTCTAATCAGCTTTTCGCTGACTAAATTGACCGGCAAGCTACGAATATCGAGCGCATCGAGATCGAGCTGCGGAATACCGAACTCTTTGGAAGCTTTGGCGGTTACGGATTTGCTATCCACTAGCTTGTTAGTCACTAAATAACTAATCAGCGGTAATTTAGCTTTCCTCGCTGCCTGCATATGCAACTGCATATCCGCCTCGGTAATCAGGCCGGCTTGTACCAAACATTTCGGCAACCCGCCGATCGGCAGGTCGATTAAATCTGTTGCCATAGATGAGGTTTGAGGTTCAAGGTTTGAGGTTCAAGGCTCAAGGTTCAAGGTTTAAGGTTTAAGATATAAGTTCCACCTTGCCCCTTTCTCCTTGCCCCTTTCTCCTTGCCACTTATTAAAGTGCCTTTATCTTTATCAATTGTGCTTCCAGATTGTTAAGTGTAGATCGTAACTCGATGAGTTTCTGTTTTTCTTTTTCGACTACCTCGGCCGGTGCCTTATCGGTAAAGGACGGATTATTAAGCTTACCTTCGATCCGCGGCAATTCCTTGCTGATGCGTTGAATTTCCTTGTTCAATCGGGCCGATTCGGCTTCTTTGTCGATCAATCCCGCCATCGGTATCAAAATTTTCATATCGCCGACCAAGGCAATTGCCGATTCGGGCTCGGCATCGCCTTGGCTTAACCATCCAATTTTTTCCAAACGCCCCAACTTCTCCAGATAGATCCGGTTATTTTCGACAAAATTACGATCCTGACCTGAGCCGTTTTGCAGCAACACCGGCAAAGGTTTTCCCGGAGCAATATTCATTTCGCCGCGAATTCTGCGCACCCCCAGAATAACACTCATGATCCAATCGATTTCATGCACGGCGGCCTTATCGATTTGCTCAGCATCGGATTCCGGATATGGCTGAAGCATGATGGTCGCCTCATGAACGCCGGTCAAAGGCGCGACGCGCTGCCAAATTTCCTCGGTAATGAAAGGCATTAGCGGATGAGCCAATCGCAAAATTTGCTCCAAAACGGTCAATAACGTTTTACGCGTTCCTCGTTGCTGAGCTTCGCTGCCGGATTGCAACGATATTTTGGCCAATTCCAAATACCAATCGCAATATTCGTTCCAGGTGAATTCGTAAATCGCTTGAGCCGTTAAGTCGAAACGATACGTCTCGATATCGCGGCGAATCGTTGCGGTCACTTCATTCAGGCGAGACCTTATCCAGCGATCCGCCAGACTATATTCGCAATCGGCATCGTCTAGTCCGTTATCCTGGCCTTCGGTATTCATCAGCACGAAGCGCGCGGCATTCCACAGTTTATTACAGAAATTTCGATAACCTTCCGTGCGCGCCAAATCGAAACGGATATCGCGACCGGTCGACGCCAATGACGCGAACGTGAAGCGCAACGCATCGGTACCGAAAGAAGGAATACCGTCGGGAAAATGTTTGCGCGTCGCGGCTTCGATTTTCTTAGCCAAATGCGGCTGCATCATACCGGAGATGCGTTTTTGCACCAACGATTCCAGGTCGATACCGTCGATCAAGTCGATCGGATCGAGTACATTGCCTTTCGACTTGGACATTTTCTGGCCTTCGGCATCACGTATTAAGCCGTGGATATAGACTTCCTTGAAAGGTACTTGACCCTGAAATTTCAGGCCCATCATAATCATCCGAGCGACCCAGAAGAAGATAATATCGAAACCGGTCACCAGTACGCTGGTCGGATAATGTTTGGCCAATTCGGGCGTGTTCTCCGGCCAACCCAAAGTCGAGAAAGGCCACAGCGCCGATGAAAACCAGGTGTCGAGCACGTCTTCATCCTGACGCAGCGGATAGTCGTCTTTGAGCTTATGCACCGAGCGGACTTCTTGTTCGGAACGGCCGACATAGACATTACCTTCGTCGTCGTACCAGGCAGGAATTCGATGCCCCCACCATATTTGCCGGGAAATGCACCAATCCTGGATATTGCGCATCCATTCGAAATAGGTATTTTTCCAGTTGTCCGGCACGAATTTTATCGTACCGTTTTCGACCGCTTCGATCGCCGGCTCCGCCAAAGGCGCGACCTTGACGTACCATTGATCGGTCAAGAACGGTTCGATCACGCTGCCGGAGCGGTCGCCGCGCGGCACCATCAGCTTATGGTCTTCGATTTTTTCGAGCAAACCTTGAGCTTCGAGGTCGGCAACCACCTGTTTGCGCGCTTCGAAACGGTCCAACCCGAAATATTGATGCGGTATCAGTTGATCCGGATCGTCCTTGTTATCCCTGATTTGCGCATCGACCGTGAATATATTGATCAGCCCGCCATGCGGCAATGCCTGCATGACGCTTTGATCGCGGTGTCGCAACCAGACCTCGTAGTCGTTAAAATCATGGGCCGGCGTGATTTTGACGCATCCGGTACCGAATTCCGGATCGACGTATTCGTCGGCGATGATCGGAATGCGCCGCCCGGTCAAAGGCAGTTCGACAAACTCGCCAAGCAAATGCTTATAGCGATCGTCATTCGGATGGATCGCGACTGCGGCATCGCCGAGCAGAGTTTCAGGGCGCGTTGTCGCGACAACAAGATGACCGGTACCGTTAGTCAGCGGATAACGCATATGCCATAACGAACCGTTTTCCTCCTCGGACAAAACCTCCAAATCGGACACTGCGGTATGCAGAACAGGGTCCCAATTGACCAAGCGCTTGCCCCGATAAATCAGACCTTCTTCATAAAGCCGGATGAATACCTCGCGAACGGCTTCCGACATGCCCTCGTCCATCGTAAAGCGCTCCCTCGACCAATCCAGCGACGAACCCATTCGGCGCAATTGACGCATGATCGTCCCACCGGACTCTTCTTTCCATTCCCAGATTTTCTCAATGAAGGCATCTCGCCCGAAATCATGGCGCGTCTTACCGTCGGCCTCGACCAGACGTTCGACGACCATTTGCGTCGCGATGCCGGCGTGATCCGTTCCGGGTTGCCACAGCGTACTGCAGCCTTTCATGCGATGATAACGCGTCAACGCATCCATGATCGTGTCTTGAAATGCATGGCCCATATGCAGGCTACCGGTAACATTCGGCGGAGGAATCATGATGCAATAAGATTCGCCATCCTGCCGCGGCGCAAAATAATTATTTTCTTCCCAAGCCTGATACCAGCGTTGTTCGATTGAATGAGGGTCGTAAGTCTTGTCCATGTTTATGCGTTGTTAGGTATTTAGAAAAATCGGTAGAAGTTGGCTTGGACACTGAAGCCCGGCGCATTACATTTTATGCGTAACGACGGATAGCCCGGCTTGACGGTATTGTTGATAGCGTATTCGACCGGGGCCTTTGCTTTCTTCGCTATCGTCCAATATTTCGAGGATGCGTTCGCTATTCATCCAATTATCCGGAATGCGTGTCGACAGATTGATGACTACATCGCGCCAATCGTCGGGCACGCCAAGATGCCCGATCAGGACGGCATTGGCCTTATCGGGCGCCATGCCATCGTATAACTGATGCGGCACAAAGCTGCCGGGTCTGAATGTCCAAAGCAGGTCGTCAAGCATCGCGCTTTGCTGGGGGTCTTCGGTCAATAAGTAGCAAAGCCTCCCGCTACGATAGGCTTTTTCGGTCAGTTTACAAGCGAATAACTGCCTATCGCGTTCGGACCGGGACGCTAAGATGTAAAAACCGATATCGGGCATTGACGCACAGGTTAGGCTCGGCATCGGTCCAACAGATATTGCGCCAGCAAAGGCACAGGACGTCCGGTCGCTCCTTTGGTTAGCCCTGTGCGCCAAGCCGTGCCGGCGATGTCGAGATGCGCCCAGCGAAAGTTTTCGGCAAACTTCGATAAAAAGCAGGCGGCGGTAATCGTGCCGGCATCCTTACCGCCGATGTTGGCCATGTCGGCGAAGTTGGATTTCAGCAATTCTTGATACTCCTCCCAAAGCGGCAAGCGCCAAACACTGTCGCTCGCCGTCTCGCCGGCTTTAACCAGACCGTTACAGAGCGCATCGTCATTGCCGAACAAACCGCTCGGCACACGCCCTAACGCAACAATGCAGGCTCCGGTTAGAGTTGCCATGTCGATGACCGTATCCGGATCGAATTTTTGCGCATACGTTAACGTGTCGCAAAGGAGCAGACGACCTTCTGCATCGGTATTGAGTATTTCGATCGTTTTGCCCGACATACTCGTCACAATGTCGCCCGGCTTGTTCGCATCGCCGTCCGGTAAATTTTCCGAGGAAGGAACCAAGCCTACGATATTCAACGGCAACTGCATTTCCGCGGCGGCCTGTAAAGTTCCAAGAACGCTCGCGCCTCCGCACATATCGTATTTCATTTCATCCATGCCGAGCCCCGGTTTCAATGAGATACCGCCGGCATCGAAGGTCAAGCCTTTTCCGATCAACACGATCGGTTTTCCGTTTTTTTCACCGCCCTGATAGTTGAGCGCAATCAACTTGGCCGGCTGACGACTACCTCGAGACACGGACAACAACGCCCCCATGCCCAACTTTTCCATATCCGCTTCTTCCAATATATCCACGCTCATCGAAGTAAAGCGTTCGGCAATGCTTTGCGCTTGCTCGGCCAGATAAGTCGGCGTGCAAATATTTCCCGGCAAATCCGCTAGTTGTTTAGCCAGTGAAACGCCGCCGGCAATGGCTTGTCCTTGTACTAAACCGGTCCGGGCCTCAGCTTGTTGATTTTCGGAAACCACAATACTGATACGATCGGTCTTAAATTCATTTTCGAGAATCGTCTTGCAATGCTTGAATTGATACAAGGCATCATCGAAGACTTCGATAACCTGACGTGTTTTCCAAGCCAAGTCTCTGTCTTTGACATCGATTTCGGCCAGCGTGCAGGCCGCCGACTTCAATCCCGAGTCACGGACGGTTTTTATCGCGGCGGCCAGCGCATTACGATAATTTTTACCGTTCATTTCTTCGGACTTGCCAAGACCGACCAACAGCACGCGCGCAAAAGAAGTGTCCGGCAACCAATTAATCAAAGCGGTCTCACCCACTTTCCCCTTGCAATCGCCGCGTTCGATAAATCGGCTTATCAAGTTTTGCGAACCCTGGTTGATATGAGACGCAGACGCGGTAAGCGCTAGATTTTCATAAAGACCTACAATAATGCAGTCGGTTTGCAGCTTGTCTAACGGAAGGCTTTCTATAGAATAGTCCATAATGTGCGATGTTTTGATTAGGTGTAATAATTGTAAATAATAAGCCTCAAGCAGTTGAGAGCGCTTTCGAGCATAATTTCGTTAATAATGGATTATACAGCAAGCAATTTTTCTACAAAGTGGAAAATGGCCTGAATTATAAGGGTTTTGTCTATCGGCGTAAGAGCCGGCTTCAACGGGTGTTTAGCTATTTTTAGGAGCGGTTTTTTTGAATACTGATTGGAATAATGGGTACAAGTCACGTCATAGGCCGCTAATCACGGTACTGGACAACATGATCGTGGCAGATTTAACGCGAACGTTAACGGCGGTACTGTCGGTTATCGTCGTAATCATTGTCAGCCGGCGCTTTATCAGAATACTGGAAAAGGCTATCGAAGGGGCCATTTCGAACAAAACGCTGATGAATATTCTGGGCTTGAAAATGATCGAGGCTTCAATTGCCTTTTTACCGGCCGCATTTTTTATGGCGGTATTGATGGTGGTCGGGCGAATGTATCGAGATCAAGAAATGTCGGCAATATTTTCCGCCGGCGGCGGAGCCGGATCGATTTATCGCTCGGTGTTTATCATGGCATTTCCGCTTGCCGTAATTGCAACCGGCTTATCGTTTTATGTGGGGCCTTGGGCCGAAACCGTCACGAAGGAAATGATGGCCGAGGATGAAAAATCCGCCGATATCCGAGGCATTGCGGCAGGACGCTTCAGCGAATACCAGCATGGCGACCTGGTTTTTTATGTCGAACAAATTGACGACGATGACATAATGCAACAAGTTTTCGTGCAACACCGAAAAGGCGGCCAAACCGCGATTATCGGTGCCGAAACCGGACGTTTTGAAGACTTGGAAGGCGGCCTGTACTTGATTCTCGAGCAAGGCCGCAGAGTCCTAGGCAAGCCGGGAGAAGCAAATTATACGATAGAAGAATTCGCCGAATATGCGGTCAGGTTGGAAGAAAGAAACCGTGCGCTTGTGCTAAACCTAGAAGCCATGCCGACCAAGGAATTGTGGAAAACCAAAGCCCCTAGTGAGTTGGCCGAATTGCACCGGCGACTCAGCATACCTACCGGTATTGTTTTTTTGGCGCTTCTTGCGGTGCCGCTTGCACAAATCTCCCCGAGGGGCGGCGTTTACGGCAATATGTTCGTGGCATTTTTAATATATTTCAGTTACGGCAACCTAACTCGCATCAATCATAGCTGGCTGGTCAAAGAAAAAATACCGTTATGGTTCGGTGGAATTTGGGTCGATTTAGTCTTATCAATACTGGCTGTTGCGTTACTGGTTAGACTTTATAGTTGGCGTTATGTGCTTATCAAAATTCAGGAAAAGGTAAAATTGTGAATGTATTGACCGGCTATATCGTCAAAGAAGTATTGAAGGGTTCGCTCATCGCACTGGTCTTGCTACTGACGCTATTTAATCTGTTTACTTTCACCGACGAATTAAAATCTTTGGGCAAAGGCAGCTATGGACTACAGGAGATTTTTAAGTATCTTGCGCTAACCAGTCCAAGAGTTCTCTACGAATTGGTCCCCTCTTCGGCCTTATTGGGGAGCTTGTTTGTCTTAGGCGCGATGGGCAATAACCGCGAATTGATCGCAATGCGCGCTTCCGGTGTTTCGGTACTCGGCATCGTCAGATCGGTCATGCTGGCGGGTGCTATCCTGGCGGTTTTTGCCGTTGCGGTCGGCGAATTTATCGCGCCTACTGCCGAACGCAATGCACGCATTCTTAAAATGAGCGCCCTAGACCGCGATTTCATCGCACAAAGCCGATATGGCTTATGGTTGCGAGAGGGGTCGAAATTCATCAATGTCCGTGAAATCAAGGATGATGGCAATCTTAGCGAAATCTATATTTACGACTTAGACGACCGGAATTTTTTGCATACAGCAACAAGCGCGAGTAAAGCACTTTTTCAACAAGACAAGCAATGGCTATTGAAAAACATCGAGCAAAGCAGCATTTCCACAGAACAAGTCGAGACGGAGCAAATCGAAAGCCGCCCCTGGAAATCCTCGATCGATCCCAAGCTATTAAATGTCGTCGTCGTTAAACCAGAGAACCTATCCTTATATGACCTTGCCCTGTATATCGATTTTTTAAAGGATAATAAACAAAAATCCGAAACCTTCGAATTGGCGTTTTGGGGACGAGTTGTCAATCCATTCGTAATTTTCGTAATGCTGCTGGTAGCAACGCCTTTTGTCATTGGCGTCAGACGCGGCGTCAGTACCGGTAGTCGAATGATGATCGGTATCATTATCGGCATGAGCTTCAACATTATCGATAAAATTACCGGTCATGTAAGCTTGATCTACCATTTAAACCCGGCATTCATGTCGGTATTACCGAGTGCCGTAGTGTTTTCATTGGCGCTGTATGCGGTCAGAAAGGTAAGATAATGCGCTTTGGTCAAACGCAATCCTTACTGTGAAAGTTCGTAGATATAGACCCTTTATCTAATTTTTCGATATACGGCGCTCGACAGAGCGAATGCCGGTTCCGGAGAGGGTGCGGTTGCTCGACCGACAGGCGTCGGCGGCAGGGAAAGCCGCCGTCGAGCCTACAGGGATGTATTCACGGCGTCCTGTCGGGCGAGTGACCGTACCCTCCCCACCAGAGAACTTTCATTTGCCGGGGCGATGGCCAGGCCTTCATGAACGTTAGGTTAAGGCTTCGGGGCGAAAAAAACCGCCGTTCGCGACAACCGGTCGTGCCATGCCCGGTTGTCTCTATCAAATATCACCCAAATATAGCCCAACCCTAAAACACTCCAGGACAGTATTGCGCCAATGAATCGGATCGATGCCTGCGTCCAGGTGATGGGTTGACGGTCTTCGGCAAGGATTTTGAGCTTCCAGGCTTTAAGACCCAAGGTTTGCCCGCCATGCGTCCAAAACCAGCCGTAAAAAAAATAGCTAATCAGGACTAGATAGGCGTGAAAATAGAGATTATCCGAAGCGAATGCTTCGCCATGATTGAAAAGAAGACCTACGGCAGTAGCCGCAAAAAGAACCGCCAGTAAAAGCAAACCATCGTAAAGCAGCGCCGCGATGCGGCGAAAAAAACCGGCTGGCCTTATCTCGGAGCAGCCGGTTTTTTTGATTGAGTCGCCGAAAATAACGTTATTCCTTGAACAGCGCCAGCTTTTGACCAAAATACATACTCATTACGGTTAACGCTCCGAGCATTAACAATGAAAATATAAAAGGCGGTCTGTGAAACAGCAAAATCGTCAAGTCCGTTACAAAAAGGCTGGTTAATAAAGGCCTGTCGATTAAGCCGCTGATGATCTTTTTGAACATGAAATACCTCAATGCTGTTTAAGTTTTATGAACAAGAACTGTTTGTCTCGGAAAAGCGCCAAGCCTAGTACCGCCGCCGATTTTACAACAAAATACTAACGCAACTTATTGTTGGCCGAAATTCTACTATATTCAAAAGGGGAAAGTAAAAAGAATCGTGCGGATTGAGCTTGAATTGCTTCAAATGATATGATTGCGTTATAGAGCTGTTTTCAGCCGGAAATGGTGAACAGTCATCATAATACAACACATAAGACCAAACATCGACAGGATGACGGTTTCCGTAAAAAGTTAACTCGTTATAAGTTACCAAGGACAAAGGCCATTTTAAACTTTTTTAAAAAAATCATTTCCTCGAGCACCGGAGCCCCATTAATACCGGCGAAAGATGACGGTGTTTCACAGCCGGAAGCACCTAGGATTTATTCTCGCTCCGAGCACAATATCTCAAGATCTCAAATCAGCGAGAATGCCTTGAAAGTGCTATACCGACTCAAAAAGTCCGGCTTTGAAGCCTATTTGGTTGGCGGTTGCGTTCGAGACCTATTATTAGGCCGAGAGCCTAAGGACTTCGATGTCGTGACCGATGCCCATCCCGACCAGGTACGCAAAATTTTCCGCAACTGCCGATTGGTTGGCCGGCGCTTTCGCTTAGCGCATGTGCATTTCGGGCGGGAAATCATCGAAGTCGCCACATTTCGAGGCAATGCCGGAGAAGTCCCGGACGACGACCTACTGCTCAACGATGAAGGCAGATTGGTGCGCGATAATATCTACGGTACGATTGAGGAGGATGTCTGGCGACGTGACTTCACCGTCAATTCGCTCTATTACAATATTCGGGATTTTTCGGTTACTGATTACGTAGGCGGCATGGCCGACCATAAGACCGGAACATTGCGCCTAATCGGCGACCCCGAAACCCGCTATCGGGAAGATCCGGTTCGCATGTTGAGAGCGATCCGGTTTGCCGTTAAACTCGGCTTTACCCTGCATCCGGACTGCGAGAAACCGATAACCGACCTTGCCGAGCTACTGCATCACATTCCTCCTGCTCGTTTATTCGACGAGGCAATAAAGCTATTTCTATCAGGCCATGCCTTACAAACTTTTGAAATGCTTCGCCATTACGGTTTATTTCAAATTTTATTCCCGGCGGTCGAGCGCAGTTTGTCCGTCGAAGAACAAGGCTTTCCAAGGCTCTTTCTGGTCAGGGCTTTGGAAAACTCAGACTCCCGAGTCGCCGAAGGCAAGACCGTTACCGCCTACTTTTTATTTGCGGCGTTTTTATGGGACGCGGTAAAAACCTATGCCGAAGAGCAAATAGAAAAAGGCGTTCCGGAAAATATTGCCTTTCAAGTTGCCGCCAACGAACTGATTGCCGAGCAAGTTAAGCGCGTTTCGCTACCTCGTCAAATTAGTTTAGCCATGCGCGAAGTATGGAGCCTGCAACCCAGATTTGCACGAAGACGAGGCTCAAAACCCTATCGCTTGTTAAACCATCCAAGATTCAGAGCGGCTTACGATTTTTTATTGTTGCGCATTGAAACGGAAGGCGTGGATCCTGAACTCGGCGAATGGTGGACCCAATTTCAAGCTGCCGGCGAAGCCGAACAAAAAAAAATGACTCAGCCGACACAAAAATCGAATCGCAAACCGCTTAAGCGGAGGCGACCAAGGCCCAATAAACCGAGCAATGCCGATACAGCGAAAGACTAAGATTTTTAGCCACTATGACCAATAACAACGACTTCGTAACGGCCTTTATCGGTCTGGGCAGCAATCTCGACCGGCCCGCAGAACAACTATTGAGAGCCAGACAAACCCTTGCGGCATTACCGAATATAAAAGAAACCGGATTTTCGAGCCTTTACCGCAACCCACCGATGGGCCCTCAGGATCAACCCGATTATGTCAACGCGGTGATGGCCATTACAACATCAGTGCCGGCCATCGACTTGCTACGACAATTACAAGCCGTGGAACAGTCTCAAGGACGAACTCGAACAGGCAAACGCTGGGGAGCTAGAACACTGGATCTTGACCTTTTGCTTTATGGGGACCGGCAAATTGAAGTTCCCGACCTAACCGTTCCTCATATCGGTATCGCCGAACGCGCTTTTGTTTTATATCCTTTATATGAAATCGCGCCGGATCTATCGATTCCGGGACTCGGTAAACTGACCGATTTAGTCGCGAAATGCCCTAAAAACGACCTATATCGATTATCCTAAGTGAATAACTATTCTTCCGCCTCTCTAACCAAACCATTGACTATCACCGACCTTCAGTCGATGAAGCAGCGCGGCGAAAAAATCAGTTGCTTGACTGCTTACGATGCCAGCTTCAGCGCACTGCTCGATAAAGCCGGCATCGATATCCTCCTGGTCGGCGACTCGTTAGGCATGGTCATACAAGGTCAAACGACGACGATTCCGGTCGGCATCGAAGACATGACCTATCATGCCGCTTGCGTGGTTCGCGGTCGACAGCGGGCGTTCGTGATGGCCGACATGCCTTTTATGAGCTACGCCGATAAGGAACAAGCAGCCGACAACGCCGCTCGATTAATGCAAACCGGCGGCGTGCAAATGGTTAAATTAGAAGGCCCTAAAATCGAACTGGTCGAATTTTTATCCGAGAACGGAATCCCCGTCTGCGGGCACTTGGGCTTACTTCCGCAATCGATCAATCGCCTAGGCGGCTACAAAATACAGGGACGCGAACGATCTGCGGCCGACCAAATGATTGCCGATGCCTGCCGACTGGAAAAAGCCGGCGCGGCATTATTGGTGCTCGAATGCGTCCCGGCGATCCTGGCCGAAGAAATCGCCCGGCAATTGACGATTCCGGTAATCGGTATCGGCGCCGGAGCCGATTGCGACGGACAAGTCCTGGTACTTTACGATATTTTAGATATCGGCATCGCCAAGCGGCCCCGTTTTTCTAAAAACTTCATGCAAGATGCCTCCAGTATCGAAATGGCCATAAAAAATTTTCATGAAGCCGTCAAGCAAGGCGTCTTTCCGGGCGAAGAGCACTGCTTTCAATGAGCCTGCCGACAGTCACAACAATCGAAGCATTGCGCGACACGCTAAAACCGTGGCGAAAAGCCGGCTACTCCATGGCCTTTGTACCGACGATGGGCAACTTACACGACGGGCATTTACAATTGGTTAAAAAAGCCAAGGAATGCGCCGATAAGGTGGTAGTCAGCCTTTTTGTCAATCCGACGCAATTCGGTGTCGGCGAGGATTTTGACCACTATCCCAGAACCGAATCGGAAGACGCTAAAAAACTTGATGCCATCGGCACCGACCTGCTTTTTTTGCCTTCGGTCTCGGAAATTTATCTTATAAATCACAGAACTTCGATCTCCGTATCCGGCTTATCGGACTTGCATTGCGGCAAAACAAGAGTCGGCCACTTCGACGGCGTCGCGACTATCGTTTGCAAGTTATTCAACATCGTGCAACCGGATCTGGCATTCTTCGGCGAAAAGGATTTTCAACAACTGGCCATAATCCGAGCATTGGTCAGAGACCTGAACATTCCGGTCGAAATTCGCGGCATCGAAACGGTTAGAGAAGACGACGGCTTGGCAATGAGTTCGCGCAACGGCTACCTGTTAGCGGATGAAAGACTTGCAGCCCCCGCCCTTTATCGTTCATTATGCCAGGCGCGCGATCGGATATTAGCGGGCGAACAAAACTACCCGGCGCTGGAAAAAAGGTTTATGCTGTCATTGCGGGAAGCCGGATTACAACCCGAGTATTTTTCGGTATGCCGTCAGTCGAGTTTAATGCCGGCCGGCGCCGATGACATGGAGTTGGTTATACTTGCGGCTGCAAGACTGGGGAAAACTCGCCTGATCGATAATGTTAATTTTTCAAAAACGCCATTATGACCGCGGGCAATCTTCAAGCGATATTTTTATACTTCGCGCGGTCATGTTTTCGGCTTTTATGGCAATGCTATTTTGTTCGGTAGCAAGGCGCGAAAACAGGCGCATAGCAAGCTATGTAACTGTTTTCGCAACGTAGCTACCGGACAAAAGAGCGCGTTAAAAAACCGAAAATGTGGCCGCGCGAAGTATAAGTTGAAGAGCACTCTCTATTAAGCGATAATGCCCGGTTTCTAAAAGAATTTATCTTGTAAATAGTATGCAAACTACAATGCTTAAAGCCAAGCTACACAGAGCCACCGTAACCTATTCCGAATTAGGTTACGAAGGTTCTTGCGCGATCGATAGTGATATTTTGGATCGAGCCGGCATTAGGGAGTATGAGCAGATTCAAATCTACAATATCAACAACGGCGAACGCTTTACAACCTACGCAATCAAAGCGGAGGCTGGATCGCGCATTTTCTCGGTTAATGGCGCGGCGGCTCGTTTAGCCTGCCCAGGCGACATCATCATCGTTTGCGCCTACGCCATCCTCGACCAGCAAGAGCTAGCCGATTACAAGCCTACCTTGCTCTATTTCAATAACAAAAACGAAATCACTCGATCCAGTCATATCATTCCTATTCAGTCGGCTTAAATTCGGCGCCAAACATACTTATTGCACATCAAATTTCGGTACTTCAGTACCTTCTCTCCTCCGGGAAAAGGCTAGGAAGAGGGAATAAAAAACCGAAACTTGATGTGCGAACACTGTACCCCCCCCCAAACAATGAGCCTTGCAAGCGGGTTCGTTTACCATACGCATCAAGCTAGAAACGACCAACCCGTATCACGCTCTTTCCCAAGCTCCAGCTCTCATCGCTATATATCTTTCGCACTTCAAATTTCGGCAGCGCCAGAGTAGGTGCCTGGGTGTCCGGTCGATTTTCGCTCCTCGGCAATTGCTCCTGCATTGCCCTAATACACGCCATCCGTGGCGTAATGCAAAATCGACATTCACGCCATCCATGGCGTTCATAAAGGCTTTGCCAGCATAGAGCTGGCATAGAGCCTACATGGACGTATTCACCCAGCACCTAAATTCCATAGCCTTTTGGCTATGGTAACTATCTTGCATAATTTAGGTGCTGGGCCTTTAGCGGACACCCAGGCGCCGAATTTTGATCTACGACGGGTATACATAAGTCAAAAATTACCTTTTTGCAATCTTAGCCAATGAGACCTCAATACCATTTATTGTTCTTGGCACACTCGGCTATCCCTCACCTAGCGCTAGGCGATCCGCGTAGGGTACACTGTGCGTACCATGGCAACCCCGCAATGTTCATGTGCCAACCGAGCCGCCAGAGCACGCCTTTGGTACGCGCAGCGTACGTACCCTACAATTCATGTATAACGGTGAGAGCCCCAGCTTGGGAAAGACACTCCGGAAGATCCGGCGTCCTGAGACCGACACCTGTCAATCGAGCCACCAGCCCCCTTCCAACAGTTATCTAAGTTATTTCATGCTCGTTCTTAATAGACTCATGGTTGAACTACAGAATTTAGGATAAAGCCTTATCTATGCTTCCGAAAAGTCGATTTCATGATTTTTTTCGGTCAAGGTGATGCTTTGCTCGACTTGAACCAATACTTTTTGAATACCTTTTCTCGAATTGACATTGATCAGAATCGGCGATTTGATCGAACCTTTGATGGTAGGCTTACCCAGCTCTTCGTTATTTTCGTCGGTGTGCAATAAAATCAGTACAGCTAATTCGTCCGGACTACTCAACTCAAGCAAGGCTTGCTCTTCGTCAGCCAAAATAAAACTGTAATTGATATTGAAGTCGACAGGATTAGCCGCGGAAAACGTCAAATCTTCGTCATCGACGGATTGCAACCAAAAAATAATCGGATTATCTTCCTGATGGAAAAGCTTAAACCGGGTTTGATCTTCAAAACCGGGAATGCCTTTCGGAAAAACGATGATAGTATCGGGGTCGACGCGTTGTTCGCCAAGAAATTTTGATTTGATTTCCATGATTATTGCCTGTTGAATTTAAAATAGCCTTTAAGTATAGACCACACTATCGATTAATCGGTAACGAACGAAAACAACGCCGCCTTCATTTTTGATAGTTTTCGTAATAGTCTTTTTGAGCATCATAAATAAAGCTGTCGGTTCCGTCGCGGATGCCATACATTAAATCATAAACGCCTCGCTCGGTATCCCTGATAAATGTATGGATATTGCTAAAAAACCCGACCGTCTGCTCCCGATCAGGCAAACTGCCTGCAGACTCGCCCCGATGATTACCGGTACAGCCGGAATTGACCGCGCTTAGCAAAGTCATTATCAATCCGATTATGGGTTTCATACAATTCTCCGACAGTTTGTTATTACCAAGCAATAACAAAGCCAAATAAAAACAAACCTTATAACCTATTGATAAAAACAATAATCCTCATCACAAACAGAAAGAACGCCAACTTTTCGTCATCTGACTATCCCCGCTTTTTCTTTTTAGCTCCCGTCCGATACCGGCTGACGCCACCCCAAATGAGGCGCCGAACAGGTAAGGATTTGGTTATAAATAACTTCCCTATTATTTGACTTAGGGTAGGCGGGTTCGGTAACTCGATTGACAGGTGTCGGCGGCAGGGAAAGCCGCCGCCAAGCCTACAAGGATGTATTTACGGCGCCCTGTCAAGCGAGTCACCGAACCAGCCAGAAAGCCCATGATTTCAATAAGTTATTTATCACGAAATCCTAAATAAGGACCGCTAAAAATCATCAATGCGATGAGAGCCAAAATCCAGCTTAATTCGTAGCGAACCACTTGCTGTTGACGAAGATCGACGGCCCGCAATGCCCGGCTAAGCTGCTCCGGCGTTTCCAGATGATGATAGTGCAGGCCTGTAATTCCCGCCAAGCGCTGCAGAACCTGTTCTTGAACCGACGTCAAATACTCTCCCGATGAAACCTGCCCTTTGCGAATACGCCTATCTGCTTCATCGACTTGCCAATAGCCGGTTTGAATATTGTTTTGGTCGTATTTAGGAATCGGAACCGGCAATAGATTACCGACCCCGACCAACAAGCCTCTAACCTTGCCTCGCTCAAGCAGAAATCTCGGCTCTTTGACAGACTCAGGCGTTTGCTGCCCATCGGTAAAAAAAACCAGACTGGGACTCGAATCGATTTTTGCGGCTTCGCGAAGACTCGTATATAAGCCTCTAGCGATATGACTATCCGCAGCCCAAGCCATGCGCCAATCGATTTTCATTAGACTTTCTTCAATGACCGAGTAGTGTTCGCACACTTCGAGCGGCTCGAACAACAAAAAGCTATTTTTTGTGGTAAACAGACCCAAACCCACATGCGATTGACAAGGCAAAGCCGAAATCACCGTTTTCAGGCTCTCCTTAACAAAGGAAAGACGGTCCGACGGCATGTCGTCGACATGGTAATCGCGCGCATTCATACTTTGCGTGATATCGATAACAAAAATCAGATTATAGCTGTCCTTGCGAAGCGGAATGGTCGGTTTAAACAAAGCAAGTACCAGCAAGACAGCGGGCAACATCAACAACCAAAGACGCTTATCCTTAAGCAGCATTAAGGCCCGCCTTCCGGTATACCCGGCATAATCGCATGCACGCTACTTTTATGACCTTGCCAGTCGGCTTTTTCCGCCTCCTTGGCAGGCGGACGAATGCGCAGAGCGAATTCAAGATTGTAGCGCGCCTGCCAATACTCAGGCTCGACCGCTAATACCTGCTTAAAGGCCTGCTCGGCCAGATCCAGCAACGTATTGATTTGCCCATATTCCCAAACGCCCTTGGCATTCCATAACTTGGCCGCCTGCTGCAAATAAATAGTGCCCATGTTATATTTAACGTCGACACGAAAATCGGTATCGACAAGCGGCTCTATTTGTAAATAAAGCCGCAAGGCTTGTTGAAAATCCCCTTCCCTATTGAGTTCAACGGCTTTGGCAAAAATCACTTCGGGCGGCAAATTGTCGCCGGCAAGGGCAATCGTGCCAGGTTGTCGAATCATCGCATTGAACTTCATCAGCTGTTGCAATTCAGTGAGTTCGCGCACAGACCATGCCGCTAACACAAACAACAGCAACCAAGCACCTACCGGGTGATAGGAATTCCAAAGCGTTATTTTTTTCGGCCGTTTAAATATCTGCATCATTTGCTTGTCAATTCGATATCGGCGGTATGCATATCGTAGATCAAAATTCGGCACCGGGGTGCCCGTCAAAGGACGCCGTGAATACGTCCATGTAGGCTCTATGCCAGCTCCATGCTGGCAAAGCCTTTGCGAGCGCCATGGATGGCGTGAATGTCGATTTTGCATTACGCCACGGATGGCGTGTATTAGGGCAATGCAGGAGCAATTGCCGAGGAGCAAAAATCGACCGAACACCCCGGCGCCTCCTTAGGCACTGCCGAAATTTGAAGTGCGAAAGGTATACCTTTTTTTCGGCATTCTACTGTAGATTTAGGGTTTGAAAAACCGCTAAATCGGCGAACCGTCAAAAGCCTGGCAAAGACTCGCGGAAATCTAATATACCGCGGAGTTTGTCAGCAACTTACCGGCTAAGTTAAACTGATACCGTTTACCCATGCGGAGTCGCTGTTCATGTCAGGTTTCTTCAGAAAATTACTCGGATTCGTGTTGCTGCTGACAACAATAGGCTTGGCAACGTGTCAATCAATGCTGAAAGCCGAACCGGTATTCGATCAACTGCTGCTTTCGCAATCCAAACAATGACGCAAAGCCACAACTTTCGAAAGCCCAAGCGCTTTACCTCGGACTCCTTGCAAAAATACTCACCAAGAGGCTTGCTGCTCTATTTTCTGCCGATCGCTTTGCTGCCGGCAATCGTGATTGCGCTGGCCAAAGGCAATTTGACCGCGATCCTCATCAACGCCACGGCTTATACCTTGTATCTATTCTCGGCCTGGTGTTTGCGTAAAGGGCTTCAAGCCGAAGCGCGCCATCAACAAAGACCGATGGCCCCTCCGACGAAGTATCCATTAAAATTGCTTGCCGCTATCATTACCGCATTGGCGACAGGCATGCTTGCCTGGCTCGGCGCACGGCAAACCTTACCGGTCGCGGCAGCATACGCAGGGGGAGCGTTTTTGGGCATGTTTTTAAGTTACGGTTTCGACCCCAAAGCCAAAAGCACACAAGGCGCTCAGGGCTATTCGGGCGAAGAACTCGGCAAAGCGCTTGCCGAATCTCACGCCATGATTCGGCGTATCGAGCAAGCCGGCAGCAAAATCCGCAATCACGAATTCAATAACCGCATCGAACGAATCTGCGAAATCGCCGACAACATAATCGCCCAAATCGAAGCCGATCCGCGCGATTTTCGAAGGGCCCGAAAATTTCTCAATGTCTATCTCGACGGCGCGATGCAAGTTACCGAAGGTTATGCCAAAACGCATAGTCAACTCCAACTCGGCCAACTAGAACCCGCCCAATTGGAACAAAGCTTTCGCAATGTTCTCGAAACGATCGAAACATCGTTTCTGGAACAACAGCAAAAACTGCTTGAAGACGACATTTTCGATCTCGATGTCAAAATCGAGGTATTGACCGCGCAACTCAAACGGGAAGGCATACTGTAATGCTTTCTGACAACACAGGTACCCCCATGACTGATCAACCTTTATCTACAGCGACCGCAACAGAATCGAACGAGCCGATCCCCGGAATGTCGACAGACATCATTTCCTATCAAGCCGCCCCGCCGGAAAAAAGGGAACAAGTCGAACAATTGCTACAAGAAATCGACATAAACGATACCCATTCGATACTGTTCTTCGGCAGCAAGGCCCAAGAACAACTGACATCGATTTCCGACCGCATGCTCGCCGGCGTCAAAAACAAAGACATCGGCCCGGCCGGCAACGACCTCAATGAAATGGTCGCGACACTACGCGGCTTCGATGTCGACGATCTCGATCCGAACAAAAAACCGAGCTTTATGGCGAAACTCTTCGGCAAAGCCAAACCCGTCGTTAAGTTTTTGCAGCAATACGAAGAAGTCCGTAAACAAATCGATACGATCAGCGACAAGCTGGAGCGCCACAAAACCGAACTACTCACCGACATCACATCGCTCGACCGGCTCTATCAAGCCAATTTGGAATACTTTCACACGCTCGAGGATTACATCGCCGCCGGCGAAGAACAATTACGCAGGCTCGATGAAGAAATCATTCCGCAGCGGCAACAACAAGCCGAAACCGGACAAGAAATCATCGCCGCGCAACAACTGCGCGACCTGCGCTCGGCCCGCGACGATCTCGAACGCCGCGTTCACGACCTACGCCTGACCCGCCAGGTTTCGATGCAAAGCCTACCCAGCATCCGCCTGGTACAAGAGAACGATAAAGGCCTAGTCAGCAAAATCAGCTCGACGCTGGTCAACACAGTACCTTTATGGCGTCAACAATTGGCGACCGCCGTCACCATATTCCGCTCGTCTCAAGCCGCGCAGACCGTTAAAGCGGCGACCGATTTGACCAACGACTTACTAACCGCCAACGCCGAAACGCTCAAGCAAGCCAACGCCGAAACGCGCAAACAAATCGAACGCGGCGTATTCGATATTGAAACGATCAAACAAGCCAATCGCACCCTGATCGAGACGATCGAAGAAAGCCTGCAAATTGCCGATCAAGGCAAAAAAATGCGCCGCGAAGCGGTCGTTCAACTGCAGGAATGCGAAGATGAACTACGCAAAACGCTCAGTTCCGCTCAGAGCAAGACGGCGAGCTGAGTGCTCCGTGGGAACCCAAGTACAAACACGAAACACATGCCGACAGGGAAACACCGGTATGCATTCCCACGCCGGAGCGCTCATCGTTATATACCCATCGCAGATCAAAATTCGGCGCCGGTGTGTCCGTCAAAGGACGCCGTGAATACATCCCTGTAGGCTCTATGCCAGCTCCATGCTGGCAAAGCCTTTGCCGCACACCCCGGTGCCTCCTCAGGCACTGCCGAAATTTGAAGTGCGAAAGGGATACATAAATTGGGTACGCTGCGCGTACCAAAGCCGTGCCCTGGCGGTTCGGTTGGCACATGAACATCGCAGGGCTACCATGGTACGCACAGCGTACCCTACGCGGATCACCTTGCGTTAGGTCTGGGATATCCGAGGGTGTTAAGGATTTCGTAATAAATAACGCCCTGGAACTATGCGTTTAGTTGAGGGTTCGGTAACTCGCTTGACAGGACCGCCGTGAACCCAGCACCTAAATTATCCAAGATAGTTAACCATAGACAATGGATTATGGAATTTAGGTGCTGGGTGAATACATCCCTGTAGACTCTAGCCAGCTCCAGGCTGGCAAAGCCTTTACCGGACACCCAGGCGCCTCCTCTGGCACTGCCAAAATTTGAAGTGCGAAAGGTATAGATCCACTAGAACAAGGTTTCATTTTTGAACATTTCCAACAAACGCTCAATATCGCCGGATGCTCCTGTCAAGGAATTAGGCGTTAATTGTTCCCAAAAGTCGAAACAGCCGTCAAGGCTCTCTAACTCTTCATCGCTAACTTTATTAAAGCCCATCGTCCAATCTGAAAAAGCACGCTCTTTAATTTGCTTCTTGTAAATAACCGAGACTTTATGGTGCCTTGAATCTTCTTTAATGCGGTTAAACGAGTCCATCACGACTTTTTCCTCGCCTTCCAATATTTGAATAAAGAAAGGATCAAGGTGAAGCAGCATGCCGGTAATATTTAATTTTTTATTTTTTTCTCTTGATTTTTTTAACAAGGCTTTCAAGTCGTCATCGGACATTTCCTGACTTGAAACGCTGGTATAAACCAAACAATAAAGCGGCATTAACAATTCTCGCAACAACTTAACGCATCAAACAAGTGGCGAGTTTAACCCAGGACTCTTCTCATTGCCAGGCATTCCCTTATTTAAAGTATGGGTTGGTGTCTTAAAATCATTGACATATACCGCTACCGCCCGCGTTTCTCTATGGGTTTCTTCAGCAATTCCCAATTTGGGTATCAAAAAGAGTGTGTGGGGAGGGGGCATGCTTGGCGAGGATGTCGGCAGCAGGGCAGATATTTTGCTCCTCGGCAATTGCTCCTGCATTGCCCTACTACACGCCATCCTTTGCGTTCGAGCTGCCGTCAAGCCTCCATGGATAGAACTTCATACCTTTGTTGCCGAGAAAACTCGGCATGCATTGTCACGCTGGAGCGCGGAAACTTATACCGGGCGCCATCCTTGGCATTTTTATGCGTTCTCGACGCTTAAACTTCGTGATAGATGGCCGCGCCTTCTTCAAGAAATTCCTTGGATTTTTCTTCCATTCCCATCAACAGGGCTTCTTCTTCTTTCACCCCTTTTTGAGCCGCGTAGTCGCGCACATCCTGGCTGATTTTCATCGAACAAAAATGCGGTCCGCACATCGAACAGAAATGGGCAATCTTGGCCGATTGTTTCGGCAGCGTTTCGTCATGAAACTCGCGTGCGCGCTCGGGATCGAGGCCGATGTTGAATTGGTCTTCCCAACGGAATTCGAAGCGGGCTTTCGACATTGCATTGTCGCGTGCTTGAGCGCCCGGATGACCCTTAGCTAAATCGGCGGCGTGCGCGGCAATTTTGTAAGTCACGATACCTTCGCGGACATCCTGTTTGTTAGGCAAACCCAAATGTTCTTTTTGCGTAACGTAACATAGCATCGCGCAACCGTACCAACCAATGTTCGCGGCACCGATCGCCGAGGTTATATGGTCGTAGCCAGGAGCGATATCGGTCGTTAGCGGACCTAAAGTATAGAATGGCGCTTCATGACAGTCTTCAAGCTGCTTTTCCATGTTGATCTTGACCATGTGCAACGGCACATGACCCGGTCCTTCGATCATCGTCTGCACGTCATGCTTCCATGCGATCTTGGTCAATTCGCCCAAAGTTTCCAATTCGGCGAACTGCGCTTCGTCGTTGGCATCGTAAATCGACCCGGGACGTAAACCGTCACCTAACGAAAAGGAAACATCGTAGGCTTTCATGATTTCGCAGATTTCCTCGAAGTTGGTATAGAGGAAGCTTTCGGTATGATGCGCCAAGCACCATTTGGCCATGATTGAACCGCCGCGAGACACAATCCCGGTCATACGTTTGGCGGTCATCGGCACATGCTGCAACCGCACGCCGGCATGTATCGTGAAATAATCGACGCCCTGCTCGGCTTGCTCGATCAACGTGTCGCGGTAAATTTCCCAAGTCAGTTCCTCTGCCTTGCCGTCGACTTTTTCCAGCGCCTGGTAAATCGGTACGGTTCCGATCGGCACAGGCGAGTTACGCAATATCCATTCGCGGGTCTCATGGATGTTCTTACCTGTCGATAAGTCCATGATCGTGTCGCCGCCCCAGCGAATGCCCCAAAGCATTTTTTCGACCTCTTCTTCTATGGAGGAAGTCACCGCCGAATTACCGAGGTTGCCGTTGATCTTGACCAAAAAGTTGCGTCCGATAATCATCGGCTCCAATTCGGGGTGGTTGATATTGGCTGGAATGATCGCCCGTCCGCGCGCCACTTCGTCGCGTACGAATTCAGGCGTAATCACATCGGGAATCGATGCGCCGAAAGATTGCCCGGGATGCTGATCTTTCCATAGATCGCGCATTTCTTCCATTTTTTGGTTTTCGCGGATCGCGATGTATTCCATCTCCGGCGTTATGATGCCTTTTCTCGCATAGTGCATTTGCGAAACATTCGCACCGGCCTTGGCACGTCTTGGCTGACGAATAAGCTCGAAACGCAAATGTGCTGTTTCGGGGTCATGCAATCTTTCATGACCGAATTTTGATGTCGGGCCTGACAACAACTCGGTATCGCCACGCTCCTCAATCCAAGAGGAACGCACCACCGGCAGGCCTTTTCTTAAATCGACCGTGACATTAGGGTCGGTATACACACCTGAAGTATCGTAAACGTAAAGGGGGGTATTTTTTTCAGCACCGAAATGCACGGGAGTATCGGATAACGTAATCTTGCGCATCGGCACTTTGATATCAGGCCGACTGCCTTGTACATAGACTTTTTCCGATGCCGGATAAGGATCGATTTTGACACTACTGACAGTAGTCGAAGGAATTTCTTGGCGGACTGCGCTCACGCTTTTCTCCTGAAATATTATCAACGAGGCGCAGGGAAGTTGGCTTCCCTACGCCGGTATTAGCCGGAGTCAGGTTCAAAGGGTTTTTCTCAGCCCCAATTCGCATCGGAGCACCCCTAGCCTTACGGTATAGGTCTAAACTAAAGGATAATTATCAAGATTGCAAGCCTGAAAACACCTATGCCAGAAAAGACCCCCCTGTATTTTATAGGTTCGAATAACATCCCCTCTTGACTCCGACAATTAACTCCTTCTGCGGGACGAGTAATTTAAACCATTCCCGACTTTTCGCTTTGCCCTAAACATTTCGACTTGCTTCGGTCAAGGTAGAAATCTTTATCCTGATTTCACTTGGAAAAGCAGCAATGACTTGACCAATAGGATAAAATGCGCACTTTTATTTCGTTACCAATATATTACATGGATCTTAACGACCTCAATCAAATCAACAAAGCCAGTTCGTCGGCTCGCAAAGACTTGATCCGCCTTAGCCTAGGGCTTGCATTTATACTTTTGGTTGTTCTTTATTTAATTAGTAAAGAACACGTCGAAGGACACTTAATGCTGGTTATCGCCGCTGTTTTCGGAAGTTACATGGCATTGAACATCGGCGCTAACGATGTGGCCAATAATGTCGGCCCTGCAGTCGGATCGAAAGCGCTGACGATGACCGGCGCCATTGCCATTGCCGCTATTTTCGAGGCTTCCGGCACGCTAATAGCCGGCGGAGACGTAGTTACGACCATCAAGGACGGCATCATCAACCCTCAACTGATTCGCGACTCCGATACTTTTATCTGGCTGATGATGGCGGCACTACTGGCTGCAGCGATTTGGTTGAATGTGGCGACCTCGCTCAATGCACCGGTTTCGACAACTCACTCTATCGTCGGAGGCGTTTTAGGCGCAGGAATCGCCGCTGGCGGATTTGAAATCGCTAATTGGCCGATCATGGGAAAAATCGCAGCCAGCTGGATCATTTCGCCGGTTTTGGGAGGTCTGTTCTCAGCCGTTTTTTTATATGTGGTCAAGCGAAAAATCACTTATCAACCGAATATGCTGATAGCGGCACAAAAGGTCGTCCCGGTATTGATCGCGTTGATGACTTGGGCGTTTTCAACCTATTTGATCATGAAAGGCCTAAAACAAATCATTAAAGTCGATTTCCCGATCGCCGCCTCGATCAGCCTCATTTTCGCCATTGTCATTTTTCTTATCGTCAAACCTCGCATTGTTAAGGCATCTATTCATCTTGAGCCTAGCAAGGCCAGTGTTAATAATTTATTCACTTTACCCTTAATCTTTTCCGCCGCCTTGTTGAGTTTCGCCCACGGGGCCAATGATGTCGCCAACGCGGTCGGCCCTCTCGCCGCCATAAACGATGCGATTTTTCAGCACGGCGTCAGCGATAAAGCATCTATTCCGCTTTGGATTATGATACTTGGCGCCACCGGCTTAGCGATAGGGCTTGCCTTATACGGCCCTAAATTAATTAGAACCGTAGGAAGCGAAATTACCGAGCTCGATAAAATGCGCGCATTTTGCATAGCAATGTCGGCTGCCATTACCGTAATATTCGCCAGTCAAATGGGGCTCCCCATCAGTTCCACCCATACTGCAGTTGGCGCGGTATTCGGCGTCGGCTTTTTAAGGGAATATTTAAAACACAGCAATGCCAAAAGAATGGAAGAAATCCGCGCTCACCACGAGCATAACGACCCTGAAAAAATCGCCGAATTTTTGAATGCCTTTAAAAAAGCATCCATCGCCAAAAAAGGGAAAATGCTTAAGGAGCTAAAACGACAAGCCAAACTACAAAGCGACACCAGCCTACTCACTAAAAAAGAACGCAAATCGCTGAAAAAAGTCTATCGCCAAGAGCTTGTCAAACGCTCTCATCTCTACAAAATCGCCGCTGCATGGCTAGTTACCGTTCCTCTATCGGGAATACTCGGCGGTTTATTGTTTTTTACGATCAGAGGGATCATGCTTCCTTAATTATAGGGAAAATCTTTCCTCTAGACTGAAAAGCGTGTCGGCTAAGGCAGAATTTCCCGTCACATAACCTTTGCACTTGAAGTTTCGGCCTCGCTTGAGGAGACACCGAATTTTGATCTTTGATGGGCGTATACCGAGCACTCGATCACATTGCAAAAAATTAACATTAAAATTCTTGGAAAAATGCTTTTTTGTGAAAGCAATGTTAAAATCCTTTTTGAAACCCGCGATTTAACAGCAGAGAGTACGGATGTCGACTGAGCCTCAGCACACACCTTATCAAAAACCTGCTTTGGAGTTTAAGAGCAGTACATTCTCAGTGCCTGTCCTAATTCCTTATACACATGACCTGACTGTTATCGAGCATCAGCTACAACAAAAAATCAATCAAGCGCCTGAGTTTTTTAGACACTCCCCGATACTCATCGACCTACAGGAACTGAATAAGCAATCGCTTAGCCTGAACGTAGCCGAATGCATTGAATTATTAAGGGAACTAGCCCTTCTTCCGATAGGTATCCGCGGCGGCCTACATGAGCAGAATGAAGCCGCGTTGACATTAAATATTCCAAAAATTTCAGCCCAGCAAAACATTAGCCATCAAGATACCGCTCAAAAACTCGAAAAAATAATACCTGAACCGGAACCCGAACCAGAAACATCGGAGCAACCCACTACCCGGATTGTTACGCACCCGGTCCGCTCCGGCCAACGAATCTACGCGCACGGCGACTTGATCGTGCTGTCCCAAGTCAGCGCAGGCTCCGAGATCATGGCCGAAGGTAATATTCATGTTTATGGAACTTTACGAGGAAGAGCATTGGCGGGCATTCAAGGCAACACCGAGGCCAGAATTTTTTGCACTGATTTACAAGCCGAACTCATTTCCATTGCCGGTAATTATAAAATAAGCGAGGATTTGGATGAGTCGGTACGCAACAAACCGGTCCAAATCTATCTCAATGATTTGGCATTAATCATTCAGGATTTATAATTTCACGTCTCGTTGGAGGACAATCAGTTGGCTAGAATCATCGTCGTAACATCCGGAAAAGGCGGAGTTGGAAAGACAACAACCAGTGCAGCCATCGCTATGGGACTCGCTAAAAAAGGACATAAAACTGCGGTTATCGATTTCGACGTAGGCTTAAGAAACCTTGACTTAGTGATGGGCTGCGAGCGCCGCGTAGTCTATGATTTAGTTAATGTCATCAATGGCGAAGCCGCACTTAATCAGGCATTGATTCGCGACAAGCGCTGCAATCAACTGTATATTTTGCCGGCCTCACAAACCCGCGATAAGGAAGCATTAACTATAGAAGGCGTCGGCAAGGTTCTCGAAGAACTCGCTAAGGAATTCAAATATGTCGTTTGCGACTCGCCAGCCGGCATCGAAAAAGGCGCCACTCTTGCGATGTATTTCGCCGATGATGCCTTCGTCGTAACGAACCCGGAAGTTTCATCGGTCCGCGACTCGGACCGCATGCTCGGCATTTTGGCCAGCAAATCGAAACGAGCCGAAAACAACGAAGAGCCGATTAAAGAATATTTATTACTGACACGCTATTCTCCCGATCGCGTAAAATTAGGCGAAATGCTCAGTGTCGAAGACGTACAAGAAATCCTGTCCCTGCATCTGTTAGGCGTCATACCGGAATCCAAATCGGTACTAAACGCATCGAACTCGGGCATTCCTGTCATTTTGGACGAAAAAAGCGATGCCGGCCAAGCCTATGACGATGTAGTTGCCCGTTATTTAGGCGAAGACAGGCCGCACCGCTTTATCGATGAAGAGAAAAAGGGCCTTTTTGGAAAGCTGTTCAGGAGTAAATAATGAGTTTACTGGATTACTTTAGAACTACTAAGCCAAGCTCGGCATCCCTTGCCAAGGAAAGATTGCAAATTTTGGTGGCGCACGAACGCTCCTCAAAAACGCAACCCTCTTATCTCCCACAGTTACAAAAGGAACTTCTTGAAGTGATTCGAAAGTATGTCAACGTCGAGCAAGATGCGATATCGGTTAATTTCGAGCAAGACGACGATCAGGAAATTCTCGAACTCAATATAGTGCTACCCGACGAGCACGACAAGGTTTCTTAAACTAAATGAGGTGAAAAAAATGACTGATACGATCGGACAATCCGCTGGGAAAATCTGGCAATTCTTGAATGATAACGGCGCGACCAGCGTCAGCAAAATCTCGACCGAAACCGGGCTGAATAAGAATGATGTTCAGCGCGCGCTCGGCTGGCTTGCCAGAGAGGATAAAATCAGCATAGAACTCAAAAACGGGCGCACCGAAAGCATTTCACTGATTGAATAATAATTTAATTGCCCAATATCGGCAACTGTACCTATAACCGGCAGTCTCATCTGTCGGTTTTTTTAATGCAATTCCCTATGCCGAATAATGATATTAAGCGCTTGAGATTTGTATTGTTTGGCCAATAAATCGGCCAAATATACCGAGCGATGCTGCCCTCCGGTACATCCAATAGCGATAGTGAGATAACTACGCCCCTCTTCTTCGAAGCGAGGAATCCAACGCTCGAGAAAAGCGCTAACGTCTTGAAAATATTCAATCACATTAGGTTCTCGATCAAGAAACTCGATTATTGCTCGATCCTTACCGGTCAGCCCCCTCAATTCCGGCACCCAATAAGGATTAGGCAGACATCTAACATCGAAAATAAAATCGGCATCAAGCGGAACTCCATGCTTGAAACCGAAAGACTGAAATTGAATGGAAATATGTCGAGCATTGCGTTCACCAACCTGATCCCTGATTAGATCGCGCAACTGATGATAATGCGTACGACTGGTATCGATCACAAAATCCGCGAGCCGCGCTATCGGCTTGAGAATTTCTTTTTCGATAACCAGCGCTTCTTTAAGCGGCAGATTATAGTCGGTCAAAGGATGCCGACGCCGAGTCTCGCTGTAACGCTTTAACAACACCGCCTCTTCGGCCTGCATGAACATCACCTCGCATTCGATCCCCTTCGATCGAATTAGTTTAATGATGCTGGCAAAATTCAACAAACTATCGCTTTGATTACGAGCATCGATGCCGATCGCCGTTTTTTCATAGGTTTTCCGATCGGCCAACATGACATCATTGATAAAGTCCTCGAGCAAGGTCACCGGCAAGTTATCGATACAATAAAACCCGCAATCCTCCAGCGTGGTTAACGCAATACTTTTACCGGACCCGGAAAGCCCGCTGACGATAAGCAATTTCATGATAAAAGTTCTAACGAACTGTTCTGTTGGTAGCGAAGGCACCGGATATCTTCCCGCGCCTTCGCTGTTAAATCGTTGAAGGCAATTTTTAGCTAGCGATGACTGCTGGTTTTCTCTTTATGTTTGATAATTTGTCGATCCAATTTATCAACTAATTTATCGATAGCAACATACATATCTTCCTGAGTATCCTCGGCGAATAATTTGGCGCCGCTGATTTGAACTGTCGCCTCCGCTTTTTGATTCAGTTTTTCGACCGTCAAAACGACATGCACATCGGTAACATGATCAAAATGACGCTCGAGTTTTTCAAACTTCGACTCGACAAACGTTCTTAACGATTCCGTTACTTCGATGTGGTGGCCGGATACACTGATTTGCATGGAATAAACTCCTTATTGTTGGTGTGGTATAAATTCTGCGTTATAAAAGACGCTTACGTTGACTGGATGAAGCAATATTCATTGCCTCACGATATTTGGCAATCGTTCTTCTTGCGACATTAATGCCTTTTTCTTTTAACAATTCGGCTATTTTACTATCACTGAGCGGTTTTGTTTGATTTTCGTTCTCGACCAACTCTTTAATGAGCGCCCGAATAGCCGTAGAAGAGCACTCGCCGCCCGCCGCAGTCGATACATGACTGGAGAAAAAATATTTAAATTCGACAATGCCGTTCGGCGTATGCATGTATTTTTGCGTGGTCACGCGCGATATCGTCGACTCATGCAACTGCAACTCTTCTGCGACATCGCGAAGGACCATCGGTTTCATCGAAATGGAACCGTGCTCCAAAAAATCCTGCTGTTTTCCGACAATACAGCGCGCCACCCGCAACAAGGTTTCGTTTCGACTATGCAAACTCTTGATAAACCAACGCGCTTCCTGCAGGTGATCTTTCATGCAGGAATTATCCTTGCTACTATCCGCGCGCTTGATCATACTTGAATAAAACGGATTGATTCTGAGCTTCGGCGCAATATCGGGATTGAGTTCGACTTGCCACTGACCATTTACTTTGACCACATAAACATCGGGAATCACATATTCGGAGTCGCTATTTTCAATTCTCGTCCCTGGTTTTGGATCCAATGTCCTGATTAACGCAATCACTCTATTCAGTTGAGACTCGGTCAACCCCAACTTGCGCATCAATTTTGCCTGATCTTGAGACGCCAACAAACCTAAATAGCGACCTACCAGCTCTATCGCCTCTTTCTTATAAGGGATACCATCGGATAATTGCTGTAATTGTAGCAAGAGGCAATCGCTCAAATCCCTGGCGGCCACACCGGGAGGATCGAAATTTTGCACTTGATGCAACACCGCCTCAACTTCATCAAACTCGAGATCGTCCATTTGCTCCAACAATCCGTGAAAAATCTCTTCCAATGAGCTGACTAAGTAACCGTCTTCATTGATCGAATCTATGATCGTCTCAGCAATCTCATGATCTCGTTCGGAAAAGTGCGCCACGTCCAATTGCCACAACAAATGATCCAATAACGTTTCCGACTTACTGCGTTGGCTTTCGAACTCCATCGATTCGCCCACCCCGCTAATAGTAGCCTGAGCACTGTCAAAGACATCTTCCCACGATGTATCGATAGGCAAATCGTCGGGTATGTCGGTTTGCGAACCTTCACTCGTTGCCTGATCGGAATAATCGGTCTTTCTGTCCAGGGACTCGCGATCGACAGCGCCTGTAGCCTCCTCATCGGCGACTTCCAACATCATATTCGATTCCAGTGCGTTTTGGATTTCTTGCTGCAAATCGAGCGTCGACAATTGCAGCAGCTTTATCGCTTGCTGCAACTGCGGGGTCATCGTAAGCTGTTGACCAAGACGAAGTTGAAGTGACTGTTTCATCGTATAAGTTTGAACATTATTAATCCATGCATCAAGCGATCATTTTGGATGTTTTGGTCAGGAATATGATTCCTGCAGACCAATATAAACACCGTCGTTACCGACTCCAAAAATATAGCAGCAATTGGTCTTGCACTTGCTTGAAGTATAGCGCTAAAGACTGAAGTTCTCACCCAAATAAACCTTCCTTACTTCTTGATTATGAACTATAGCTTCCGCATCGCCTTCGGCAATAACTTTACCTTCGTTAAGAATATAAGCACGGTCGCAAATCCCTAGAGTTTCCCTGACATTATGCTCAGTAATGACAACACCAATTCCTCTATCCTTTAGATGAATGATAATCTGCTTGATATCCTCCACCGATATCGGATCGACGCCGGCAAACGGCTCGTCCAGTAAGATAAATTTCGGCTCGCTGGCCAAAGCCCTGGCAATTTCGACGCGCCGACGCTCACCGCCCGACAAGCCGACGGCAATTTGATTACGTAGATGCTCGACATGAAACTCCGCCAGCAACTCCTCGATCATCAACTCGACCTGCCCTTTGGTCAAATCGGCGCGAATTTGCAGCACCGCACGCAAATTATCGGCAACGCTCAACTTTCGGAATACCGAAGGCTCCTGAGGCAAATAACCAAGCCCCATTTGCGCACGAACATGCATCGGATAATGCGTGATCGAAAGATCGTCAAGCATTATCTCGCCGGCATCGGCATTAACCAGACCGACCAGCATATAAAAGCTCGTGGTTTTACCTGCACCGTTAGGTCCCAACAACCCCACAATTTCCCCGGTATTAACATTCAACGAAACACCGTTGACGACATTACGTTTATTGTAGTGTTTAATCAATCCTTGAGCCGACAGTTTCGTCATATTTTAATCATTTTTCCGTTTTAGGTTTTAATATAACGCGAACCCGCTTGGCATCGGATTCCTGATCGCCCGCTTTGACAATCGAGTTTCGACTGTCGTAACGAATAATGTCGCTTGCATAGGTATTGCCTTCTTGCCAAACCACCGCCTCCTTGATCAATATCAATAAATTCTGCTTGGGATAATATTCGCCGGTCAACGCCTTACCGGTGATATCGCCGCCGCTATCCGGGGTTTGCTGAAAACGTGCCGGTTTTCCGGTCGCAACCAACTTATCGACATCGCCGTCTTTAAAATACACAACCAATTTATCAGACCAAACCTTAAGGCTGCCCTGGGTCGAAATAACATTCCCGGTGTAAATACTGACCCCGGCATTATCGTCGTAAGTTGCCGCGTTCGAGTCGATATAAATCGGCTGATCGGCATCGCTTTTCAACGCCAAACCGGGCGAACTATAAGCGATTAAAATCGAAAAAATAATCCCGTAACAGGTTTTTTTATGGTTATTTCTCATATTTTCCTCTAACCTTGGAGAACAACTCTATCCGGATAGGCGTGCTGTAATAGAGTTTCATCCCTATACCTTCCGTCCTGTTCGGAGGACTAAGCAACTCAGCCCATTCATCGGTTTCCGCGTAATTAATCTCCGGCTGAACGCGTAAGTTCGAACTATTTATTTTCATCGCTCTGGATCTGGGGCCAGCCTCTCTAGCAACGACAGCTTTTCCATTCATCAGAATAAGTTTCTTATCGCTCGAAACAATTCCGGTTTCCGACTGGATCACCCAAGGCGGGACGTCCGGATTCATAATAGTCATAACCGGCTTCTGCAGGTGCGTGGTTCCGTCAACATTATAGTGCGTCAAGGTATCGGCAACCAATTTGCTCTTGAGCCGGCCTGTAACATCCATCTCCCATTTAGCATAGCCGGTACTAAAATAATCGACGGTATGAGGAGATTTCTCGAGCGCTATGACTTCTTCATCAACTGCCGTCAACTGTAACAACCACCAACTTACAATCGCCAGCAATACACCATAAATATAGAGTCGAAGATTGCTTTCTGGCATAACTTAAGACAAATACTCTTCAAGAACGGCAGCAAAAGTCCCCTGCGCCTGCATAATCAAATCGCACACCTCTCTGACCGCGCCTTGACCGCCCGGCAGAGTCGTACACCAGTGCGCGCGTTGCTTGACGGCAAAATTCGCGTCCTCGACTGCAATCGCCAAACCAACCCGCGACATGATCGGCAAATCCAACAAGTCATCACCGACATGCGCCGCTTGACCGGGGTCAATAGCCAACGTTCGGATAACCTCCTCAAAGGCGGCAATCTTATTCTCATGCCCTTGATAAACGTGCTGGACGCCGAGACTTTGCATGCGCAAAGCTACCGAGTTCGATTTACGCCCGGAAATCACGGCCACTTCGACACCGGTTTGGCGCAACAGTTTAATCCCATGACCATCGCGGGCATGAAAACATTTATATTCAACGCCTTGGTTATCGAAAAACAAGCGGCCATCGGTCAGTACGCCGTCGACATCGAGAATCAGTAATTTCAGCCGGGCGGCTTTGGCCAATATTTTTTGCATTTTTCGGCTCCTGGTATTAGACAATTCCGGCATGGATCAAGTCATGCATGCTCAATGCACCGACCGGCTTGTGAGACTCATCGTTAACGATCAAGGCATTGATTTTTTTTTGTTGCATAATCTGCATTGCTTCGGCAGCTAGAATATCGGCGTCGATCGCGGTAAAGTTTCGAGTCATCGCGTCACCGATACGTGTTCCATGCACATCGTGACTTTTTTCCAAGAACCGTCTCAAATCGCCGTCGGTAAAGATGCCGGCACTCTTGCCGAAGCGATCGACAATCACGGTCATGCCCATTTTTTTCTCGGTCATTTCCAACAAGGCCTCGGTAATCAGAGCCGTTTCCGGAACAATCGGAATTTCATCGCCGGTATGCATAATATCGCTGACCATCAACAACAAACGCCGCCCTAAACTCCCCCCTGGATGCGACAATGCAAAATCATCTCGGGTAAATCCTCTTGCCTCCAACAGCGAAACCGCGAGAGCATCCCCCATCACCAACGCCGCGGTCGTACTGGAAGTCGGTGCCAACCCTAAAGGACAGGCCTCTTGACGAACGCTAACATCGATATGCGCCGTGGCGAATTTCGCCAATGTAGATTCGCGATTGCCGGTCATCGCTATCAAAGGCACACCGATGCGTTTGATGATCGGCAAAATGGTAATGACTTCGCCGGTTTCGCCCGAGTTCGAGAGAGCCAAGACTACATCCTGAGAAGTTATCATACCTAGGTCGCCATGACTTGCCTCACCGGGATGCACAAAAAAAGCCGGCGTCCCGGTACTCGCCAAAGTGGCGGCAATTTTACCGGCAATATGACCGGATTTACCCATTCCGGTCACAACGACTCGTCCTTTACAATTAAACATTAAACGGCAAGCCAAAATAAAATCGTCATCGATCCGTTCCGCCAAAGCCGTAACAGCATCGCCCTCGACTTGAATAACCGCCAAGGCCAGTTTTCGCAATTCGGGTTCGTGAATCATCATATTATTTGCTCTAACTGTTATGCGCTCTAACCTGTGATTGTACTTTTAAATACCAGCCATTGATAAGCGCCGTAGCTTGATAGCAAAAACAGCCCCTCCCATCGATTGATTCTCCCCGATTTGAAAAAACCGAATCCGAATACAAAAAGCGCCAATGTCAATGCCAACATCACCGGAAAATCCCGAGACAAAACACTCTCATTTACCGGGCCTGGAGCAATCAACCCCGGCAACGAATAGACTGCCAGCAAATTATACATATTCGAACCAATCACATTGCCGACCGCCATATCGGTCTGCCGCTTTAATACGCTCGCCGCCGATGCCGCTAACTCCGGCAAACTAGTTCCCATAGCGACTAGCGTCAAGCCGATAACCAAGTCGCTGACACCTAACTCATTCGCAATATTGACTGACGCCCAAACCAATAGCCTCGCACTAATTAACAACCCCAATAAACCGATTATCGTAAAAAACCAAACCAAAATCATAGAACGCTTCTGCAACGGCATTGCCGATGTATCATCAAAACCGCCGTTTTTTGATTGATCAAGCCCGTTTCGAACCAACCAAGTGATAAAACATACCAGTCCGACTAATAAAATAATGCCGTCGCTCAGCGACAACCCGTCAAAAGCAAGACCAAAGCACAATAAACTTGTTATTAATAAAAGCGGCAACTCCCGGCTCAATAGTTTTGGCCGAAAAGTCAACGGCATAATTAGTGCGCAACAACCTAATATTAGCCCGATATTTGCGATATTCGACCCCAATGCATTGCCGACGGCAAGACCGGCATTACCTTGCCATGATGCTAAACTTGAAACCAAAACCTCGGGAATCGAAGTCCCAAAACCGACCACGGTCAAACCGATTAACAAGGTCGAAACGCCCCAATTTTGTGCAATCGCTGCCGCGCCATCGACAAATGTATCCGCCGAATACACCATTAACGCCAAACTTGCAATTAAAACAATAGAATCGCACCACATAAGTTATGGAGAAGGCAAAATTGGCGCATTATGACACGATTAAGCCGCCGCTGTCCTTAGCGTACTCACCTCTGTGAGCATAAACCATAAAATATTCGGCCCCCCTAAAGGTAGCTCATCGTTTATCAAGAAAGCGGTAAACAGTAAGCCGGCAGCAGAGAATCGTTTACAAAGGTATCTCGATCACATGACCTCCCGAGACTTTCGAAATCGCACTTTCCGATCCATTCCCTATTGTCCGCTCACTGTTTACTGTTTACTGTTTACTGCTCACACCTCACTAATAAATCCTGCAATTAGTTGACTTAACCTTCGCTTCTCGGCCAAAATACTCGGTTTAGATTTTCCGACAGGGTTATCATCAGGCATGGATAACAGCGATATCTCGGCCGACAGTTTAATATCCGTCCGTAACCTTTCATTCTCACGCGGCAACAGAAAAATATTCGACGATATTTCTCTCGACATTGCGCGCGGCAAAATTACCGCAATCATGGGCCCTAGCGGCACGGGTAAAACCACGCTGCTCAAACTGATTGGCGGGCAACTTTTCCCGGAACAAGGCTCTATCGTCGTCGACGGACTCGACGTTCATCAATTGCGACGCAAAGAATTATTCAATTTACGCAAACGCATCGGCATGTTGTTTCAAAGCGGCGCATTATTAACCGATATCAATGTCTACGACAACGTCGCGTTTCCGCTACGCGAACACACGCATTTAACCGAGTCGATGATTCGCACTTTAGTATTAATGAAACTCCAGGCCGTCGGTCTGCGCGGCGCCCGAGACCTGATGCCGAACGAACTCTCCGGAGGCATGGCTAGGCGCGTGGCGCTCGCCCGTGCGATCGCGCTGGACCCGATGATGATTCTCTACGACGAACCGTTTACCGGACAAGATCCGATTTCGATGGGCGCACTCGTTCACTTGATCAAATCACTCAATACCACATTAGAACTGACTAGCATCATCGTCTCCCACGACGTTGCGGAAACCTCAGCAATCGCAGACTATATCTACGTTATTTCCGACGGAAAAATCGCGGGGCAAGGCACACCTAAAGAAATCGAAGCCTCGGAATCGGCATGGGTTCAGCAATTTATGAAAGGAGACCCGGACGGCCCCGTGCATTTCCATTATCCCGCACCTAACTACATCGAAGACCTGCTGACCTCCTCCCAACCGCCGGCTCGAATCGCCGCCAAACAAGAAGCAAAAAAAACAGACGAATCCTTGAACACTACTGGATTGAAGAACGCTAAGGGATTGAAAAAAACGCCTTCCCGTAAACGCGGACGTTCGCGCTATCGCCGCGAGGATTAACATGCTGCATTTTTTACAACAATTGGGTTCATCGACCCGCACCAGTTTCGCCAAACTCGGTCGAGCCACTTACTTTCTCGGGCACACATTGACCGGTATTGTCGATGTTGCACTAAGACCTAGGTTGCTGCTTAACCAACTTCATTCAGTCGGCGTACTGACCTTCTTGATTATAACGATATCCGGCCTGTTCGTCGGCATGGTCTTGGGGCTACAAGGTTACAACATACTCTCGGATTTCGGTTCGGAGGAAGCGCTTGGCATCATGGTAGCGGCATCACTGGTTAGAGAACTGGGCCCTGTGGTTACCGCACTGCTGTTCGCCGGACGCGCAGGTTCGGCCCTGACTGCCGAAATCGGCCTGATGAAAGCGACCGAACAGTTATCCGGCATGGAAATGATGGCAGTCGACCCGGTCAACCGCATCATTTCACCACGCTTTTTCGCGGGCTTCCTGTCGATGCCCCTGTTGGCGGCATTATTCAGCATGGTCGGCATTCTTGGCGGGCATATTGTCGGCGTCGGGTTGCTTGGCGTCGATGACGGCTCTTATTGGTCGCAAATGCAAGCGAACCTGGATTTTTATGACGATATTGTCAACGGCGTCATTAAAAGCATAATCTTCGGCTTTGCCGCCACCTGGATCGCATTATTCGAAGGTTACGACGCCGTACCGACCGCGGAAGGCGTTAGCCGCGCGACGACACGCACCGTGGTCAACTCCGCATTCGCCATACTCGGCCTGGACTTTATTTTAACCGCCATGATGTTTGGAGACATTTAGCATGCAGCATACCCGCACCCAGGATACATTGGTCGGACTGTTCGTCGCGGCCGGTATCGTCGCCCTATTTTTCCTGTCCTTGCAAGTCAGTAATATACGATCCTTCATGCCCGCGGATACCTATGTCATTACTGCGCGTTTTAGCAATTCAGGCGGCCTTAAAGTAAAATCTCCGGTCTCGGTCGCGGGCGTACGAATCGGTCGTGTCAGCAACATCTATATCGACAAAGAGACTTACGAATCGGTCGTGGAAATGAGCATCGAATCGAAATACGACACTTTACCCGATGATACCTCGGCCACGATCTACACTGCGGGGCTTTTAGGCGAACAATACATCAACCTCGATCCAGGCGGCTCTTTCGATTATCTAAAAAACGGCGGCCGAATTGAAATCACGCAGTCCGCAATCGTACTGGAGGAAGTAATAGGCCGATTCTTGTTCCAAAAAGCGGAAGAATAAACGGTGAACGCGATTAATATCACCCAACAAAGCCCCGGCATATTTTCTGTAGCAGGCGATCTAACCTTCGTCAGCATCGATAAAAAAACCGTCGAATCGTTAGCATTTTTAAAGTCGGCGCATTCGGTAACCATCGACCTGGCGCAGGTAACGAACACCGACAGCGGCGGCTTGGCATTATTAATCGAGTGGGTTAAGTTCGCCCGCGGCAACAGGGTTGAACTTAAATTCCGAAACATCCCCGAACAACTTTTGACACTGGCAAAATTAAGCGGCCTAGAAACATCCGAATACTTTGCCCCCGCCCTGCCCGAATAGGCGATTAACCTGTTATATGAGAACACACAGTCCATGGATAAATTACTGATCAAAGGCGGCGTTCAACTTTCCGGAGAACTACGCATTTCCGGAGCTAAAAACGCAGCCCTACCGATCATGGCCGCCACGCTACTTTCGGACCAACCGGTTAACCTTGGCAATATCCCCCATTTGCATGACATCACTACCACGATGGAATTGCTCGGCCGCATGGGCGTTCAATTAATGGTCGATGAAAAAATGAATATCGAAATCGACAGTCGTTCAATCACCAATTTCGAGGCCCCCTACGAACTGGTTAGAACGATGCGCGCATCGATTTTGGTACTCGGCCCCCTGCTGGCGAGATTCGGCGAAGCACATGTCTCGCTTCCCGGGGGGTGCGCGATTGGTACGCGTCCGGTCGATATTCACTTGGACGGTCTTGCCAAAATGGGCGCCGACATAAAAGTCGAAGCCGGTTTTATTCATGCCAAAGTCGATCGTCTAAAAGGCTGCCGACTGGTACTCGAGCAAGTCACCGTGACCGGCACTGAAAACTTATTGATGGCGGCAACGCTAGCCGAGGGTACGACGATTATCGAAAATGCGGCGAGAGAACCCGAAGTTTCCGACCTTGCGCACTTTTTGAATGCGCTGGGCGCACGCATCAAGGGTATCGGCACCGATATCCTTGAGATCGAAGGCGTCGATAGACTGGGCAAGAAAGGCCTTCACTACACCATCATGCCGGACCGTATCGAAACCGGCACTTACCTGATCGCCGCCGCCATCACCCGCGGCAAAGTTAAATTAAAAAGCACCCGTACAGACATTCTTGACGCCGTACTTGCCAAGCTAACCGAAGCCGGCGCCGAAATCACTACAGGCCCCGACTGGATTGCATTGGACATGCACGGCAAACGGCCGAAAGCTGTCTCGGTGCGCACGGCACCTTATCCGGCATTTCCAACCGATATGCAGGCACAATTCACCGCGATGAATACGATTGCCGAAGGCGTCGGCATCGTGACCGAAACGATCTTCGAAAATCGTTACATGCATATCCAGGAAATGCAGCGCATGGGGGCCAATATTAGACTGGAATCCAACACTGCAATTTGCTCCGGCGTCGACAAACTAACCGGAGCCCCGGTCATGGCCACCGACCTGCGCGCATCGGCCGGATTGGTCTTGGCCGCACTGGCCGCCGAAGGCGAAACGCTGGTCGACCGAATCTATCATATCGACCGTGGCTACGACCATATCGAAGAAAAACTGTCACAACTCGGCGCGATCATTCGCCGCGTCCCAAACTAAGGTTTCAACATGTTAACTATCGCCGTATCGAAAGGCCGAATCTACGAAGAAGCGCTTCCCTTATTGGAAGAGGCCGGTATCCGTCCGGTTGACGACCCGAAAACCAGCCGCAAATTGATTTTGCAAACCACCCGTGACGATGTGCAATTGGTCATCATCCGCGCCACCGATGTCCCGACTTTCGTCGAATACGGCGCAGCCGACATGGGTATCGCCGGCAAAGACGTCCTGCTCGAACACGGAGCGGAAAGCCTTTACGAGCCATTGGATTTGAATATTGCAACCTGCCGACTGATGACTGCGGCCCATAAAGACGCGCCGGATATTTCACGCCGCGTGCGCGTTGCGACTAAGTATGTCAAAACCGCCAAGAAATATTTCGCCGAACTGGGCATACAGGCCGACATCATCAAACTTTACGGCTCGATGGAACTTGCGCCATTGGTCGGTCTCGCCGACTGCATCGTCGATCTGGTCGATACCGGCAACACTCTAAAAGCCAACGGACTCGAGCCGCGCGACTTGATAATGAACATCAGCTCGAGACTAGTCGTCAATAAAGCCGCGATGAAAATGAAACACCAAGCAATCCAATCCCTGCTCGATCAATTCGAAAAAACCCTGGCCAAGAGGTAACTCCATGACCGATTTTTCAATGAAACGACTCGATACCGTCGACTCGGATTTCGAACGTCGCCTAAAATCCCTGCTGGATTGGAACGAACAAGACGACTTCGAGATTCAAAAGCAGGTCTTAGACATCATTGCCGCCGTCAAAAAATCGGGCGATCAGGCCGTCATCGATTACACGAACCGCTTCGACCGACGCAGCATTCAGACAGCGAACGATCTAGAAATCAGCAAAGAATCGCTTAAAGCCGCCTGGGACAACCTACCAAGTGCGCAAGCCGAAGCCCTCGATACCGCCGCACGGCGAATTCGCACTTATGCCGAAAAACAAACCATGACATCCTGGCAATTCAGCGAGGAAGACGGCACGCTACTCGGTCAAAAGATCACCCCACTGGACCGAGTCGGCCTTTATGTTCCGGGCGGAAAAGCCGCTTATCCGTCCTCGGTGCTGATGAATGCGATACCGGCAAAAGTTGCCGGCGTTCCTGAATTAATCATGGTCGTGCCGACGCCTCAAGGCGAAATCAATCAGTTAGTGTTAGCAGCAGCTTATCTGGCCGGCGTCGACCGGGCTTTTTCAATAGGCGGCGCGCAAGCGGTCGCAGCGCTCGCATACGGCACCGAAACCGTCCCAGCCGTCTGCAAGATCGTCGGCCCCGGCAATATCTATGTTGCTACAGCGAAAAAAATGGTATTCGGTCAAGTCGGCATCGACATGATCGCGGGACCGTCCGAGATATTAATCATTTGCGACGGCCATACGGACCCGGACTGGATCGCGATGGACTTGTTTTCACAAGCCGAACACGACGAAAATGCGCAATCGATATTATTATCCGATAGCGCCGATTATTTAGACGCCGTCGAGCGCAGTATCTTAAAATTATTGCCTGAAATGGAACGCGCCGAAGTCATTAAAGCCTCACTATCCGGCCGTGGCGCACTCATCAAGACTGCCGACCTCGATGAAGCCGCCGAAATCGCCAATCGTATCGCACCGGAACATCTCGAACTATCGGTCGCCGATCCGAACTCGCTGTGTGCGAAAATCCGCAATGCCGGCGCGATTTTCATGGGCCGCTATACCGCGGAAGCGTTGGGCGATTATTGCGCGGGACCGAATCATGTGTTACCGACATCCGGCACGGCAAAGTTTTCATCGCCGCTCGGTGTCTACGACTTCCAAAAACGTTCGAGCCTAATCAATTGTTCGGAAACCGGCGCCGATACGCTAGGCAAAACCGCCTCGATTTTGGCTCGCGGAGAAAGTTTAACCGCGCATGCTCGATCGGCGGAATATAGAATCAAATCGTAACGGCTCGGAATTGTTACATAGACCCGTAGATCAAAATCCGGCACCGGGGTGACCGTCAAAGGACGCCGTGAATACGTCCATGTAGGCTCTATGCCTGCATCCATGCTGGCAAAGCCTTTGCCGATCACCCCGGCGCCTCCTTAAGCACTGCCGAAATTTGAAGCATGAAAGGTATAGATCCCCCGGATTCATATAATAATCCAGAGCAATCCGTTAGATCGACATTGCCCTGATTCTTTTATCGATTAACCGCGACAAGCCCCAGCCATCACCCTGAATACCGTTGACCCGACTCATGCCACAATCTCATTTTATTAGCTCTATTTTCCGTAAAGAAGTGCTGGATCTATCGGCCTATAAAGTCGCCGATGCCGGCGGACTGATCAAACTCGACGCAATGGAAAATCCTTATCGCTGGCCGGAACCGGTCATAAAAGAATGGCTCGACGTTATCAAAGAGGCCGAAATCAATCGCTACCCGGACCCCGAAGCACGAAGGCTAAGCGCTACCCTGAAAAAGATCGATGGTATTTCCGGGAACTTGGAGATGCTGCTCGGCAATGGCTCTGACGAAATCATACAGTTACTACTGATGGCCTTGCCCACACACGCAAAGGTACTATCGCCATCGCCGGGCTTCGTGATGTATCGACAATTGAGCCGATGCCTTGGGCTCGATTATATCGACATCCCACTTCTATCCGGCGATTTCGACCTGGATTTGCCGGCCATGCTCGAGGCCATCGACAAACACCAGCCTTCGCTTATTTTTCTGGCCTACCCGAACAACCCCACCGGCAACCTGTTCAGCGAAATTTCTATTAGAAAAATTATCGAAGCCACTCCCGGACTGGTCGTTGTTGACGAAGCCTATGCGCCATTCACCGACCAAAGCTTTATCGATGTACTCGGCGAATATAGTAACCTGCTGGTGATGCGCACTCTCTCGAAACTCGGTTTGGCCGGACTTCGTCTTGGCTACATCGTGGGAGAATCCTCTATTATCGGCGAATTGAACAAAATTAGACTGCCTTATAACATCAATACGCTGACTCAAATAACGGCCGAATTCGCGCTGAACAACAGCGATTTATTCAAGCAACAAACCTCACAAATTCGAAGCGAAAGAAGTCGAGTATTGCTCGAAATACGTTCGATCGAAGGCATCACTACCTACCCGAGCGAAGCTAATTTCATTTTATTTAGAACGCCGCCCGATAAAGCCGCGTCGCTCTTCGAAATGCTTAAGACAAAAGGCATCTTAATCAAAAACCTGTCGCCTCAAGGCGGCCTCTTACTGGATTGCCTACGCGTTACGATCGGCACGCCCGATGAAAATGACGCCTTTTTGCAAGCGTTATCGTCAAGTTTCGAACAACTAAATGGGTAGCGAGAAAAATTCCTATCATAACGTGTGCTTTCATATACTTTTCGTATTTCTTGGCAAAACAGAAACATTGGGGACGGGTTAAATAACCCGTCCCGCAGGGACTTTATGCCAGCTCCATGCTGGCAAAGCCTTTATGAACGCCATGGATGGCGTGTATTAGGGCAATGCAGGAGCAATTACCGAGGAGCGAAAATCGACCGGACACCCAGGCATCTCCTCTGGCACTGCCGAAATTTGAAGTGCGAAAGGTATAGCTTCCTGAAACTTTGGGCTTTGTAGCGGGTTCGGTAACTCGCTTGACAGGATGCCGCCGGCACCGAATTTTGATCTAAGATGGGTATAAAAACGTATTGCTGCTTGATTTCAAGGATTTAAATACCAATCCTTATAAAAACAAGACGCATAAACACTGCTCATACAAAGAAAGCGGTTGAAAAACCCGAAAAACGAATTAATCAACCGTTATAACTGCTTCAAATTTCGCTAACTATAATGGTATATTGCGATGTCGAAAACTATAAAAATCAAGTATACGAGGCTCAGCCTTTACCAGGAGTGCAATAAATGAATATTGAAGGCGTCGATAAATCCAAGCGCCAGTTTCTAACCTCGGCGCTGACCGTGGTAGGAGCTGTCGGTACCGGCTATATTGCGGTTCCCTTTCTCGCGCAAATGCAACCCAGCACAAAAGCTATGGCCGCAGGCGCGCCGGTCACCGTCGATATCAGTAAAATGGAACCGGGACAGCTAATCCGTGTTGCTTGGCGCGGTAAACCGGTTTGGCTTCTTAACCGCACACCGGAAGTGCTGGAAACACTGAAAACATTGGACGACCAACTCAGAGACCCTCAGTCTTCAGAATCCATACAACCGGTGTACACCAAAAACCCAACTCGCGCATTAAAGCCGGAAATTTTTGTTGCCGTCGGCTTATGCACGCATCTGGGCTGTTCGCCCACCTTCCGGCCTGAAATCGCACCGGCCGACCTGGGCCCCGACTGGAAAGGCGGTTTTTTCTGCCCTTGCCACGGCTCTTGGTTCGATCTGGCCGGCCGGGTTTTTCGTGGCGTTCCGGCTCCGACCAACCTTGAAATTCCACCCTATCGCTATATTAGCGAAACTCAGATCATCATTGGCGAAGACACCGTGGAGACAAGCGCATGAAAACGAACCGCTGGACTGATTGTGGCAACTGGATACTGGATCGTTTTCCGCTGACAAAGTTCTGGAACGAACACATGGCGCATTATTATGCGCCCAAGAATTTTAACTTTTGGTATTTTTTCGGCTCGCTCGCCTTGCTGGTGTTAGTCAATCAATTCGTCACCGGCATATTGCTGACGATGAACTATAAACCGGACGCTAAATTGGCCTTCGACTCAGTCGAATACATCATGCGCGAAGTCAATTGGGGCTGGTTAATCCGCTACATGCACTCGACCGGTGCTTCGGCATTTTTCATCGTGATCTATCTACATATGTTTAGAGGCTTACTCTACGGTTCTTTTAAACAGCCGCGTGAACTAATCTGGATTTTCGGCATGCTGCTGTTTGTTGCTTTGATGGCCGAAGCGTTCATGGGCTACTTGCTTCCTTGGGGACAAATGTCTTACTGGGGAGCCCAGGTCATCATTTCGCTGTTCAGCGCCATCCCGGTCGTCGGAGAAGAACTCTCATTGTGGATCAGGGGCGATTATGTCGTATCCGATGCAACTTTGAACCGATTCTTTGCCTTTCACGTCATCGCAGTCCCTTTGGTGCTGGTATTGCTGGTATTGCTGCATATCATCGCGTTACACGAAGTCGGCTCGAATAACCCGGACGGCATTGACATCAAAAAACACAAAGACGCCAACGGCATACCATTGGACGGCATTCCCTTCCACCCTTACTACACTGTCAAAGACTTGGTCGGCTTCGCGGTCTTCATGTTCTTTTTTGCAGTCGTTATTTTTTATATGCCGGAACTGGGAGGATTCTTCCTCGAACACGCCAATTTCATACCTGCCGATCCATTGAAAACGCCGGAACATATCGCTCCTGTCTGGTACTTCACCCCTTTCTACGCGATTCTGCGTGCGGTCCCGGATAAGTTTGCCGGTGTCATTGCGATGGGTGGCTCCATAGCTGTGCTGTTCCTGCTACCGTGGCTTGATCGCAGCAAAGTACGCTCAATCCGTTATCGCGGCGGCATCTATAAAAAAGCGCTATTGCTTTTCGTAATCAGCTTTATCGGCCTAGGCTATCTGGGCACTCAGCCCGCAACGCCCGGCGCTACCGCTGTCGCACGCGTTTTAACGGCCATTTATTTCGGTTTTTTCTTACTGATGCCGATCTATACCCGCTGGGAAAAAACCAAGCCTGTACCGGACCGTCTAACCGAACAACCTAGCCTCGAGGATCGAATACCGGATTTTGTTGAAACTTTCAATGAAGTTACGGTGAAAACAGAGGGAAAATCCGGCCTGTTCAGCAGAAAACTCAATTACCAAGGGTTATCCGCCGTTAGCATCCGTTTTTTAAAAAAAATTAAAGGCAGCTTGGATTAATTATGAAAAGATTACTCAATACCTTGATACTGTTGTCGATGTCTTTCGGCGTGTTCGCCGGAGGCGGCGTCGAACTCCAGAGCGCCGATTTCGACCTCAGCGACAAAGGTTCGTTACAACGCGGCGCAAAACATTTTGTGACTTATTGTTTAGGCTGCCATTCGGTGAAACATATTCGTTATCTCAGGATAGCGCTCGACTTTGATATTGAAAAAGACAAAGTACTCAAAGATATCGCGCCGGAAGGCGCCAACATCTACGATAAGATGAATTCAGCGATGAACGCCCATGACGCCGAAAAATGGTTCGGCATCATGCCGCCCGACTTATCGCTGATTTCACGGTCACGCGGACCGGATTGGCTTTACAGTTATTTGAAAGGCTTTTATTCCGACTCGTCCAAGCCTCTCGGCGTCAATAATGTCGTTTTTCCGGATGTTGGTATGCCGAACGTTTTATGGCAACTGCAAGGCGAGCAAAAACCGGTATTCAAAAAAGTCGGCGGCCAACAAGTCATTGACAAACTAGCTACCGAAATTCCCGGACAACTTCCGGAAAAAGATTTTGATCGCATGATTAACGATCTAGTCAATTTCCTTGTTTATGTCGGAGAGCCTGGACAACTCGAGCGGCGAAGCATGGGCAAATATGTTTTGTTTTTCATTTTCATGATTTTCATACTTGCCTATCTATTGAAACGCGAGTATTGGAAGGACATTCATTAATCCCACATTCGTAAAACAGGGACGTTTTACCCGTATCATCTACCTTCATACGGATACAGCAATTCCCAGTTTGAGCATTTTCGCCGATCTTAGGGTATGGGGTATGCCTGTCGAGGAACGCCGTAAACCCATCCATGGGGGCTTGGCGGCAGCTAAGCACCAAGGATGGCATGTAGTAGGGCAGTGCAGGAGCAATTGCCGAGGAGCAAAATTCTGCCCCTGCTGCCGATATCCTCGCTAAGCACACCCCAAACCCTTTTTGATCCCCAAATTGGGAATTGCTGATACGGATACAAGCAAATAAAATGTCGAATCTTTCATGATATAATCGCTATTTTAGACTCCGTGTATCCTAATGAGGTTATGATTCGTGGCACAACCAACTACCCGTAAATCCGCTATGACTCTTTTTTCATCTCCGACATGCGCGATGAGCCACGGCGCCCGATTGGTTCTTCATGAGAAAGCCATTGCGGCGGACATTGAATATTATGACATCAACCAACCGCCTGAGGACTTATTAGAGTTCAATCCAACAGGCACTTCGCCAACCTTGCTGGAACGCGGACTAGTCCTGTATGATGCGCGCATCATCATGGAATATCTGGATGAACGTTTTCCGCACCCCCCTCTCCATCAAATGGACCCTGTTTCCAGGGCCAACGCCCGAATGATCATCAAACGTATCGATCAAGACTGGTACGAACTGATGAATGAAATTATTCATTCCGGTGAAAAAAAATCCGCTCGAGCCAAGAAACTGCTCAAGGAAAGCCTGCTTTCTGCGGCCCCGGTATTCGAAGCGCGTCCTTTTTTCATGAGCGACGAATTTTCATTAATCGATTGTGTGATGGCTCCGCTCTTATGGCGCCTACCTATTCTCGGCATAGAAACCGCAACGACCGGCGAAGGATTAAAAAACTACGCCAATCGTTTATTCCGCAGACCGGCTTTCGCAGTGAGCTTAAGCATCGCCGAAAAAGAAATGAACGAAATCCCGAAATGACATCTTTAAAACCCTACTTAATCCGTTCGATCTATGAATGGATCTTAGACAACGAGCTGACCCCGCACTTATTAGTCGACGCCGAATACGAAGGCGCCGTTTTGCCTGGTAATTTTGTCGAGGACGGTAGAATCGTACTCAACATTAATCCACCAGCAATACAAGGGCTTACCCTGGGGAATGAAGACATAGAGTTCAACGCACGCTTCAGCGGCAAACCCATGCACATCCTCGTACCTATGCCAGCTGTGATGGCCATTTACGCCAAGGAAAACGGCAAAGGAATGATTTTCGACCGTGAAGAAGACTCGGGCGATGACGAGCCTCCACCGGAAAAAAAACCGTCTCGTCCGCAATTGCGTGTCGTTAAATAGAGCAACCACTCAATACTCGAAATTTAACGGATAGCGATAAAAGTATTCGAAATAGCCGGTCGGCAACTATGACGGACGTGAAGAATAAGACATTGCCTCCTTCATAGTAAAAAATCGTTCACCTATTTTAGGCGCGGATATGTCTGTCAAGGAAAAACGCCTTGAGCAAGGGAGTTTGGCGGCAGTGATAGCCGCCGCTAAGCCTCACTGCCTTAAGTTAAGGACTTTTCCGTTCGCCCTGAGCTTGTCGAAGGGTGAATGGAAAAGTCCGAGTCGATAAATTAAACTTACGTGAACGTATTTACCTAGCACCTAACGATCATGAAGAAGCTATCATTACCCCGGCAAATGAAAGCACCTGATTAGCAAGTTTCTTCAGCTAAAGCCCAAAGATCGGCATATCCCTAGCAGGACGGGTTCACAAGCTATGCGCGTCAAGCTAAAAACGGCCAACCCACATCACGCTCTTTCCCAAGCTCCAGCTTCCTGAGACCGACACAACCTCCGCACATTCTCAATCAACCCCAACTCGCTCGTTCAATCTTTCTTGATTGTCGGGAAGCTAGAGCTTCCTGAACAGGTTACCCAAGCTGGAGCTTGGGTAACAGCATATTTTAGTTTTTGCGACTACGACTCGGACACTTGGCTTCGGCAAGCTGAAGCATCTTGCTAATCAGGTGAAAGTATGAGGGACTGATTAGGGTACGCTCGCCCGACAGGACGCCGTGAACCCTGCGCTGAATTTTGATCTGCGATGGATATAGCAGACAAGAGAGCCTCTTAAACTGCTAATGCGAACATAGCCTAAAACAAATCCTCACTCTCTTCCTTCTGAACATCGCACAGAAAACTTAACCGCCCACTAAATTCGTGCTGTTATTTTTTATCCGGGGAATACAGCGTCGAAACTTTTCCCGAAGATTTTCCGGAGTCCGTCTGTGCAATGATCTTAGCCACCCCCCTTTTTTTGACTTGATCGATTCTGATAATTTCGTGCATCGGAATGAATGAGCGATTGACACCCTCGAATTCCATTCTGAGCCTCTCCTCTGACGGATCAATTACAATTGCGCTTTTTTCGCCAAACACAAAGTCCTCGACGACAATAAAACCGAAAAGATCTCCTTGGTATACGTTTTTAGCATAAATCTCGTAAACTTGATCCTGATTGACAAACACGACTTTATAAATAAGTTTTTCCGACATTGAATATACTTGCCTACAATAAAATAAACGTTTATGGTTTGCCATTCTAACGCGAAAGCGTAGATTTAAGATATTGCTGCCGTCCCGAAAAAAGCCGGTTATTATTGGATGGCGACGTAGATTCGTTTTGCTCAATCTTTATACCGCAGATGAAGGCAAGCAATAATATCAGCGAATAACGGAAGCATATATACCCATCGTAGATCAATATTCGGAGCTGGGGGTACTACCGAAATTTGAAGTGCGAAAGGTATAAAAACCAAATCGCTTATGTCCTTCATTGTAAAAACCGACACTTGAGGCTCAAACCCTTGCGAAAACCCACCACACAAAGCAGGTAACCCTATGGCTTATACAATATATTTATCCGGCGAAACGCATACCGATTGGCGCGACCAAATCATTCAGGGCATCGAAAACAACGATCTGGACATCGAAGTGCTCGGGCCGATTACCGACCTCAACATCAGCGAAAACATTGGCGCTGAAATCTTGGGCCCGGAGGAAAACAATTTCTGGCGCGATCACAAAAGCGCCAAGATCAACGCACTACGTAATAATCATTACCTCGGTCAAGCCGACCTGGTCGTCGTCCGTTTCGGAGAAAAATACAAACAATGGGAAGCGGCATTCGATGCCGGCCTTGCAATAGGCATGGGCATTCCTATCGTCGTGATGCATGACCCCGAACTGACCCACGCCCTGAAAGAAATCGACGCGGCCGCCCTTGCCGTCACACAAGATTCTCTCCAGGTCATCGAGATCCTTAAATACATCTCACAGCAGTAACAAGATTTCATGAAAAATAACTTCCAGGAGCTGTGAATTTTGTAGCGGGTTCGGCCTATCCTACATTTTTATCACAGAGTCCTAAGAATCGTTGGATTGCGTTAAATTACGCAATCCAACATAAATTCCGCACCCTATTTTCTTCTATCCGATCGAAAAAGGCTCTGATTTTTCAGTATGAAAGGAGTCGAATTAGACAATCACATGCGGTAAGTAACGAGATAAATTCTGAGTGACGATAGCCTTGTCTTCACGAATCGAAATTCCTGCCGGCTGATCGTCAACCAGCCATGAACCGATCAGAGTATGATTATCGCCGAATTTAGGCAAAGGATAATAAGCCTGGAAAATAAAACCTTCTTTTCCGTAAGGCCCTTCTGTGCCAAAAAGCTTTTTACCGCCTTTATATAACGACACATTGGCGCCTTCCCTAGAAAATAACGGCTTTTTGACTAACTCCAGTCCTGGACTCCATTCGACATCATCTTCGAAAAAAGCCGGCAAAAGATTGGGGTGGCCGGGAAACATTTGCCATAACATCGGCAACAGCGCTTTATTGGACAGAATCGATTTCCACAGCGGCTCCAGCCATTGCGTGCTACTATTCAGCAACAACGGTCCATATTCTTCGCTGAGCATGAACTCCCAAGGATAAAGCTTGAATATGAGCTCAATGACTCGATCCTCCAAGTCGGTAAATGCCCCGCTTTCCCCTTGCCCAATATCCTCGACATAAACGAAACGATTAGGAATACCCGCTTCTGCGGCGCAATCTTGAAGGTATTGCACTGTTCCCCGATCTTCCTCGCTGTCTTTGCAACAACTAAAGTAAAAGTCGCGGCCGTCGGTCGAAGCATGAATAGATCCTAAACGCTGCACCAGTTTTTCCTGCAAGGAATTAAATTGATCACAGTCTCGCGGCAACTCTCCGTTTCGGACATTGTCTTCAAGCCATAACCATTGCCAGAAACCCGATTCATAAAGACTGGTGGGCGTGTCCGCGTTATTTTCGTAAAGTTTCGCGGGATTGCGGCCGTCATAGGAAAAATCGAGCCGCGAATATAGGCTCGGTTGACGATTTTTCCAGGAGGCTCGAAGCAAATCTCTGAATATGTCCGGTATACCAAACTTTTCCATTAATCGTTCATCATCGACAACTCGGTCGACGACTTCGAGACACATCTGATGAAGCTCCTCGCTGGGTTCTTCGATATCTTTTTCAATTTGCTGCAAAGTAAAACGATAGTAGGCCGTTTCGTCCCAATAAGGCTCACCATATAACGTATGAAAGTGGAATCCGTACTCGTGAGCCAAATTTCGCCAACCCGATCTTTCCCGAATGGGCATACGAAACATGTCGCTAGCCGCCCCAACCGCTGCTTCTTGAACTTGACCGGGTCGAGCTCGAACCGCTCCAGGACGATTTAGCCGCAACCGTCGAACCGAAACCGCCGCGAGAAATGGTTCTGGTGACCGGGGGCTTGGATTGAAAGGCATCGCTACCGACGGTTACGTTAGTGCTGCGATTGCTGCCGTAACTTCGACCATCGGCGGTCACCCAATTATTGTAAAAAGGAGAGCTGCGGCGATAAGAGGTAAAAACCGGTTGGGATTGGTAGCCGCGATTAAAATCCAACGCCCTGGCAAACATAAATCCCGCCATTGCCGGCATAAACCAATTTTGTCCGGATGCATGCGGATAAGTCGTGCAGCGATTGAGTCCGAATTCTGACTCGCAGTCTTGCCGCGAGGCATACTTAGGCGCGGTTTTAGCGGCCTCTTCCTGCGCCTTGCGATAAGCGGCTTCGCAGTCTGCGGCATATTGTGGATTTTCGCTCTTACAAACGTCCAAGCTAGTATAAACCCGTGCATCGCGTTCTTCGTCAGAGCATGCATTTAACATGACACCCGCTACCGCTAAAGCAACCGGCTTGAGCCAAAAACGCGGGCCGTTTTTTTTCATTCGGTCCAAATTGATGCTTTTTGTGCGCTTCATGTGATCGCTCCTCAGTAGGTCATGCAGGCCGCATTCAAAATACCGACCGCAATCGAAAAACCGCCTAGGACCACGCCCGCGGATATTTCATTATCATTGATGCTTTGCACGATTTTAGGCATGAAAATAAAGCGGATAATGGCAAAAGCAAGCAACTGAGCGATTAATGCGAAAACGGACCATAACCAAAAATCCAGCAACGAAACAGAATTGGAGGCCGCTCCTGCAATCGCGATCGCGAAGCCGATGACAGCACCGATGAAACCAATCGCGGCCGCTACGTTTTTATCCTCCTTGACCAATTTCCATTCATCATGAGGCGTGATCAATGCATACAGAAATTTAAAAATCAGTAGCAAAGCCAATGAAGAGAAAAAATACATTGCGAAATTGCTGAGGCCCATCAGAGAATTTATCAAAGCGTCCACAGTTGACTCCTAGTGTTGTTTTAAAGAAGGGTTGAACTATACCTTTCGCACTTCAAATCTCGGCAGTGCCGGAGGAGGCCTCGGGGTGCTAGGTCGATTTTTGCTCCTGCAAAATCGACATTCACGCCATCCATAGCGTTCATAAAGGCTTTGCCAGCATGGGGCTGGCATAGAGCCTACATGGACGTATTTACCCAGCACCTAAATTCCATAACTCATTGGCCATGGTTAATTGTCTTGGATAATTTAGGTGCTGGGTTTACGGCGTCCTTTAACGAGCACCCCGAGGCCGAATTTTCATCTACGATGAGTATAATCGGCACCAGGCGGCGGTAATACAACAGAAAATAACTTAACCGATAATTGTGATATCAGCCGACTGCAAATTGATGCCGGTCGCGATGACCAAGCAACGGTCGGCATGCCCATTTATTATTTTTTCTTCCCCTGAAACCAATGCGAATTCATCCAACGTATCATCGACCGGTCTTTCGTAGAGCATCACGAATTGATCGGTTTCGCTCGTACCGTCGGTTTCCGTATAAGTCGTTTCAGTCATGGCTACCGGCGGCGAGGAATTGCCGACACCTTCCCAAACCCTAAGAAATCGGTGACCCTCAAGTGTATATTCCGGCCGACTAATATCGGTATTGATTAAGCGATCCCAATCGGCTTGGCTGCCAACAGCCTTGGTATCGTAAAAATACCAAAGCTTGACGTCTTCGATATGATTTTCCGTCATGCCGCCGCTTAACAGGACTTGTACAAAGCTGTCGTCGTCAGTGTAAAAACGCAGCAGCGTACTGCTGCTGTCCAACTTAACTTCACCAACCGCCTGAATAAACTGGGTTTTGGCGGCACCTTCAAAAATAAGCAAGGGTTCGACCAGCTTGAGCCGCAGCGCATCCAACTCGAATGCGCCGCCTAGCCGCAAACCGATAACTTCAGGACTCCGGATTGTTTCTTGAGCATCGTTTTTTTTGAACCATTTGCTAAACACACAGCTTCTCCCAATTAAGACCGTCGATGCGCTCATCGGCAATGTAATAGATCATCGTGCCCGGATGAATCATGTGTGTCAACGGTGGGTTTAGGATGACACTGCCTTTGGAGTCGCCGACAGCGAGCAGAATCGCATCGTGTTTTTGTTTAAGCGGAAAAAACAAATCGCCTAATAAAACACTTTTGGATTGAGCCGGATATTTGATCGAATACTGCGTCATGCCGTCCTGAACATTCAACAAATCCTGATGCAACGCGCTGGAGCCTGGATGCATGGCGGATTTAGCCAGCATCTCGACATCTACCGAAGGCGTGCATTCAATGTTCGGGCAATGCGTTTTCAGTAATTGGCTCAGTTTTTCATCATTGAAATAAGCTATCATGTGCGCGCTTTTATTACGACTTGCACAATACAGTGCGGTCGTCATCGTGACATCATCTTCGGGCGTATCGATAATGATCGTCGAGGCTTTTTCAAGACATGCTCGATCCATTTGCACGTCATCGTTATAACTATCGACCTTAACGAAATCGATTTGATCCGGCATCGGGTTCTCGATCTCGGCTTTCGCGCACAGCACTATCTTATGCGTTTCTAAAGCACCAAATTGTTCACGGAGCAGCAATCTGATGAGGTGCAAGGTCCGCATTTCGCCCCAGCCGATCACCAAAATGTGATTGGTGCAGTTTAATTGTTTCAAACCATTTACTCCTTTTTTCCAATGGTAGGCCGCAAAAACAGCGACCCGACCTAAGAACATCGCAAACAGGCTCAAGCCGAACGGAATCACGAACAATGCGGCCGTCATTTTGCCGCCATGTGTCTGAGGAGATAAATCGCCGTAACCGACGGTCGATGCGGTGACTATCAACCAATACGGAAAGTCCGGCAAAGCCAGTAAATCCGTTTCGCCGCAAAGAAAAAGCAAGGCATAGCTAATGCTCACATAAAGCAACAAAGCGAGAGCCGCACCTTGCCAACTCAAGATAATGCAATGCTGAATAAAAAATCGCTTAAGTTTATAAAGGACAATCATCTAACTATACCTTTCGCACTTCAAATTTCGGCAGTGCCAGAAGAGGCGCCAGGTTTGCGATCCCTCACCTAGCGTTAGGTGAGGAAGCATAGAACCTACAGGTACGTATTCACCCACTACCTAAATCCAGCACCTAAATAAGCCATGATTTTGAATCGTTGCCAAAGACCTATGAAATTTAGGTGCTGGGTTCACGGCGTCCTTTGACTGGCACCCCGGTGCCGAATTTTGATCTACGAGGGGTATATCCAAAAGAGTTACCGAACCCTCAACAAAGTCCATAGCTTCAAGACGTTATTTATCCCGAAATCATTAGCCATTTTGTAATTATTCAGCATAAGTCATGTATGAGAAGGTGTCAGGCATTGATTTATAAGGCTGTCTGCAACAGGACGTTGCAGTCAGAGCTTACAGGGATGTATTCACGCGTCCTTAAAAATCAATGCCTGACACCAACCTACCGCATGCGCTGAATAGTTACGCCATTTTTTGAGTATAAAGGAACTAGCTCATTAGGTTCAACGACCGCCGAGAATGCGCTCCAGCTCGCTATCGGCATTTGCGTTGGAACCGGTGATGCCTGCCGCTTTCAATTTGGCCTCAAGCGCGTCGCCGCTTTCCTCGCCAAGCAATTCTTCGGCGGCTTCCAGCTCGGCGGAGCGCTGGTTTTGCCGATCTTGAATACGCTTTAAGGATTCCGCCGCCGTTTTCATTTTGCTGTTCGCGCCCAAATGCCGAGAAGAAACCGAAACTTGGGCTTTTTGTACCGACTCGGTGGCTTTAACCATGTCGACTTGTTGTTCCATTCGTCGTAAATTCGCTTTCGCCTCGGCAATTTTATGACGCAGCGTTTGCTCCGACTGTTTGAATTGATTAACGTATTGCTGCTCTGCGTCCATTTGCTCGCGTAATTCCACGACTTTTTGCGCACATTCCAGCGCCAACTGCCTATCGCTCTCGGCCGCCCTGCGCGCGTGACTCTCATAATCGACAACCGAGGTTTGTAAACCGGATACCTTTTGTTCCGCCAGTTTTCTTTTCGCCATGATTTGAGTCAAAGCATGGTCGGATTTACGCAGTTCTTCTTTCGCTTCCCGAATTTCTTGATCCAAAATACGCAAAGCCTGACTATCTGCAACAGCCTCTGCCGCTTCGTTAGCGCCGCCCTTGATCGCAGTGACTAATTTATTCCAAACACTCATAGCTTAAACTCCATTAATCAAATGATTTTGGTAGGCATCCAAAAATGCACGCACATTCTGGAACAGTGTATCGACTTCGATGATAATACTCTCTTCTTTTGACTGACTCGACAATGCCCCGAAAGCCATATAATAATCTTCATCATCGATATGAGTAATAGCAATAGCCGTTAAGGGAAAAATTTGATGAGTTCTCAATATATCTTCATTGAGCAAGGCGCAGTCTTTAATCTCTTTTTTTGCGAATAATACCGACTCGACCAGGATTTGTTCGCCGCTAACCGCCAGATAAGCATCTAGTCCGTCGCCATTAGTGATACGCAAACAAGATTCTTCCCTAGCAACTTGATAATCGCCGCTTTCATTCAATAGACTTTCCAATTCGATAAGATTCCAACTCATAGTTTCTCCTGTAGCATGACATCGGCAAAAGAGCCTGCCAAAAAGGATTAAGATAGCACAAACCTGTTTTTAACATATAAAAGGTAGAACAAAATCATCAGTTTTTGTGAAATACGGCCGAATCTAATTTCGACGATTGATGAGCTATAGCCCTCGACAGGCGCTCCGTCCCTGACAAAACCGAACGAGATTCTTAACCATCAAGACCGTTTATCTATCACTTCGTCTCTCAACACATCAAAATCATTGAATGCGCTTTTTAAGCTAAGCTTTAAATTGATGATCGTAGCCAGCGTGGTACTAGTGAAAATACAGACCATAATTGCGATTTGATATTTTACGGCCACCCAGGGTTCGCTGCCGCCGAGAATCTGTCCGGTCATCATGCCGGGCAAAGAAACCAATCCCATCGTCGCCATGCCGGCGATCGTCGGATTGATTGCAGCTTTTATCGCATCTCGAAAATATGGCCGAACTGCCTCTATACGCGTTGCGCCTAGCATCAAAAAAGTCGCGTACTCGTTCTCGTTCTTGCGTAATGCCGAATAGAATCGTTCCAATGCGATCACGTTGCCTTGTAGACAGTTGCCTAGAATCATGCCGGCCAACGGAACGATATACCTCGCATCGTAAAAAAGCGCCGGCCGTATTACCCAAAACACCAAAAATGCAGCAGAGAACAGAATACTGAAAGCAATGGCTATAAACGTGACCAAGGCAAAATAACGCACCTTAAGCCCCGCTCGGCGTAAAATGCTGAAATCGGCGACCAAAAGCATCACCAGTATCCATAAGCCATTGAACCAAGGATTGTTGAGTTCGAATAGCCATTTCAAATAAAACCCGACCAAAGCCAACTGCACGCTCATCCTTAGGACGCTAATGCCGATATCCCGGCTCAGCAGCAAGCCAAGCATTCGCAGCAACAACCAAGGCAATAGACAAAGACCATAGAGCAGCGCCATTCGCGGCAGTTCGATATCAAGCGTTTCCATATGTTCTTTCCCGAACTAAGCGGCCCGCGTCCAGTTCTAAAATACGATCGCAGCGCGCCAACCACTCCGTATCGTGAGCGACCGAAAGCACCGTTAATTGAGGGTCGGAAAACACATCGAATACAGCTTGTTTGCTTTCCGCATCCAATGCGCTGGTAATCTCATCCAACAAATACAAGCTTTTACCTAATAGCAGCCCTCGGGCCAATGCAATCCGTTGTTTTTCACCACCGGAAATTCGGCTACATTTCCGCTTTAAAATATCGACCGTCAGATGCAAGCGATTCAGTACTTCACCCAGCCGAGCATCCGGAGGCCGTTGATTCCGATGGATTTTAAACTGAAAAGGCAATAATAAAGCTTCGCGCACGGTCTCGGCGCCAAGTATGGGCTCTTGGCCGATATAGGCCGTCGCACTTCGAATCGTATGGACCGATGCAGGAGTCAACTGCATTTGCTGAAAATAGACGCCCCCGGCGACGGCATGAAGCCCGATAAATGCTCTCAACACGCTACTCTTGCCGGAACCCGACTTACCGCATAAAACAGTTTTTTCGCCGGGGAACAGGGCAAAACTAATATTGGATAGGATGGTTTTTTCACGAACCGCTACCGATACTTGATCGAATCGAATGATTGGATTCATTGATTTAATGATTTAAAGGAACAAACGCTAGAACACAAAAATCCCCCTATTCACTATTCACTGCTAACTGCTAACTGCTAACTGCTAACTATTCTCTACTATTTAATACTCAGTTAACCAATAAAACTGGCACGGCTGAATGACCAGTTGCTGGTCGAATTCAGTCGGACGCTTGCCGGTGTATAAATCGCTGACTTGTCCGTAAATGCCAAACCCCGCCGTATTAAATTTTTCCATCTTGATACGCTGAGGTTGTTCGCTGAAATTACAAATCACCAGCACTTGTTCCGAAGGCCGGTTATGATCGTAACGGATAAACGAAAAAATATGCGGGTTTTCGCATTCGATCAACTGTCGATTATTGAAGTCGGCAAAAGCCGTGGTTTCCTTGCGAATCGCGATCATTTTTTTCAATGCGCTAAATACGGCATACTCGACCGTACCTTGTTTCTTACGTTGCTCGGCCCGCTCCCAATCGATCTTAGGCCGGTGAATCCAGCGACTGTCATTAGCCTTATCGGGTTGATCGAGATAACTGTGATCATTAAAGGTCGCGATCTCATCGCCGTAATACAGAAGCGGAAGGCCGCCGAATGAAAATATCACGCTATGCATTAATATGATTTTGTTCAACGCAATATCGATCGCATGTTCGTCATCGGACTGAATCGCCGTCTCAAGGCCGGCCAACGAAGCCAGCGATCCGGCAATCCGCGCATCGCCGGTTTTCTCATTACGCATGAACGGCACGCCGCTCGCGATCGAATCCTCATAAGCCCCTGTATAGAAATCGACCAAAAAACGACGATGCGCGACCGGATCATAACCGACATGCCGCACATCGTTGTCATCGAAACCTAGCCCGATATCGTCATGGCAACGCACATAATTCAACCAAGTCGCTCGCTCCAATTTATCGGGCAGGCTTTTCAAGCCCTGATACAGTAATTTGCTATTGCGCGTCGCCAACGCATCCCAAAGCAAGGCCATCAAAGTCGCGTTATAGGCGATTTCACACTCTTTCGCGATAATCGCGTCCTCGCCGAAATATTTAGTAATCTCGACCGGTGCGACAATCGCTTCGGCAATGAACAAAGACCCCGGCGCTGTTACTTGGCAACAGTCTTTCATCAACTGCAGCAACAGATGCGCTTCGCGTTCGTTTTGACAAGTCGTGCCCATCTTCTTCCATAAAAATGCAACCGCATCGAGCCGGATAATATCGGCGCCTTGATTGATCCAAAAGAGAATCACGTCGAGCATTTCAATAAATACCGAAGGGTTGCTGTAGTTGAGATCCCATTGATAATCATTGAAGACCGTCATTACCCATTTCTGCAAAGTTTCGTCCCAGGTAAAATTTCCCGGAGCGGTTTCCGGAAAAATTTCGGGCATACTTTGCTCGAACATATCGGGAATTTCACGATTATCGAAGATGTAATAATAATCTTGATATTTTTGCTCTCCTGCCTTCGCCCGCTGAGCCCATTCATGCTCGTCCGAGGTATGATTCAACACAACGTCCAAAGTCAACAGAATATCGCGCTTTCTGAACTCGCTTGAAACCCGCTGCAAATCTTCTAATTTGCCGACACGGCTATCGATCTGCCGGAAATTACTGACCGCATAACCGCCGTCGCTGCGACCGGTAGGACACTCGAGTATCGGCATGATGTGCACCAAATTGATGCCGAGCTCTTGAAAATAAGAGGTATTATCCGCCACGCCGGCCAAGTCGTCGGCAAACCCGGCGCTATACAAAGCCATGCCGACCCATTTTTGATTCAGAAACCAGTTATGATCGTTTTCCCGCGCGATATCGAGTTTTTCCAACTCTTCCGGTCGCTGAATATATTGTCGAGCCAAGGTTTCGACCAGCTTGAGCATTTGCTCTTTGAAATCGTCGCGGCGGCCGTATAGATGATGAAACAGATTATGAATCGCATAAAAATTCGCGCCGAGACGCGTGTAAAAATGCCGCAAATCCTGCCTGCGGATTTCCGGCTTGAGATCATCTAAAATTTCATTTAATAAGGAATGCGAAATCTGTTCGTACATGGTTAGGATGCGGAGAAAATGTAAAGTTTCGTAAACCGGCAGCGCTAAGGCTCGGCCCGGTAACGACTAAAGAAAGATAGCTTAGTCTAGATCCCAAGCCGCTATAAACGGTTCATAAAAGACAGGATCTCTGACCGTCGCGCCTCTTTGGCCGACCATGGCCGAGGCAAATGCTTGCGCGCGTTCCATCGTGATTTGCAGCGGCCAATCGAGATTGAGCCCGAGTAGCATCACCGAAGCGAACGCATCGCCGGCACCGACCGTATCGATGACTTGGGCGATTTCGCCCGGCGTAACCCGGCACGACACACCCTGATGATCAGTCGCAAACGCACCTTGCTTCCCGCTCGTGACAATCAATCCTTGTAATCGGTAAAGCTCGACAAAGCGCCGCATATCGGCCTTAAGATCGCCCGAAACCGGATAAAGCGCCGCCAACTCATGATGATTCAGCTTGACCCAATCGGCTTGACCGAGCCATTCAAGCACCTGGTCTTTTTGCCACCAAGGTTCGCGCAAATTGACATCCATGAATATACGCCCCTTGTGTGCGTCTTTAAGAACGTCCAAAGCCGCCCTTGAAACCGGCTGACGCAAGGACAGCGTGCCGTGATAAAGCAAACCGGGACGATCCGTATCTTGAAGCTCGTCTTCATCAATATAATCGTAGGCTTGTTCCGGCACGATCGTATAGGCGGGCTCGCCCTGCTCGATGACGATATCGACGACACCGGTAGGATGCCGGCTATCCCTTTGCAAACCCGACATATCCATGCCCCACTTATGCATTGCGGCAATGACCGAGTCTCCGGTCGCATCCTGACCGACACGACTGATGAAATGCGGTTCTTGCCGGAAGGCCTGCAAATGCCAGGCGACATTGAACGGCGCGCCGCCGAGCACCCGACTGCCGTCGGGAAAATGATCGAACAAAACCTCGCCGAAAATAGTGATCGGATTTTTATTCATCGCCAATTATCCAGTGTTTGATTTCGGGTAAATAATGCACAACGCCTTCTAAAATACCGGCACTGTAATTGCCGTTCATTCCGAGAAAACCGCCTTCAGCCAAATACAAGGATTGCTCGGTCGATTGCTCCCGAGCCAATTGCAGCGCCTGCTTGCGTACCTCGTCGGTCGCATTGGCGACCAACACCGAGTTAATCGGGCTAGTCAACACCGGTAGATCGTTACCGCTATCGCCGGCAAAAACCGTGTTATCCAAACAAAAGCCGAGCTGCTTCATTAAAAACTCGACTGCATGGAACTTAGTCGCGCAAGCCGGTAAAACATCCAGCAACCCAGTACGTGTGGTTTCGTCGACACTGTAAATGAGCTCTGCTCGAGTCGAGTGCGACGCCAAGCGTTTTCTCATTTCAGTCAACAAAGGCTTCGGATCGATTGCTGCCGATACATAATAACTGAGCTTGAAACGATTTTGCTTCGCGCCTTCCTGTAGCGTTAATTCGGATAATTCGCTGAACAAACGATGCATCTCGGCATGTTCGCGTCCGGCCCAATCCGGTTCGATTTCATGACTCCATTGCGACCACTCTTGCCATTCATGATCGACGATTTGATAAATCGTAGTACCGACATCGCCGATCACGTAATCCGGCAACGGCAAATCGTATTCGGCTATCGCTTGCTGGACTAAGGCCTGATGCCTACCGGTCACATATGCCAGCGTGGCCCCGGGATGCCGCGCCAAGGCCTTGAAATAAACCCTCGCCATCGCCGATTCCGGCACATTGCCGTTCGGCAATAAGGTTCGATCAAGGTCGGTACAAAGCAAAAGCCGATCGGTCATAATTCTGCTCTCAGTCACTTAAAAATCATAATGTTCTATTGCCTCGATGATACCGAGCGCAAAGGGTTGCGCCGCAAAATAAATCCTCTCGGGCTCGCGCAAACCCGACAATTCCTCGCGATGCCGATTAGCGACGACAACCGCCAAGGTATTACCCTGCATCATGTCTTCATCGGCGCCGGAACCGCCGGCGACTAGAATACGCTCCAACGGCAGATTCCACTGCTGGGCGAAATAACGCAAGGCCAAACCTTTCGATGCACGCACCGGAACGATGTCGAAAAATTGCCCGAAGGATATATACACATTGACCGCCTGCTCCTCCTGACGCAACAATGTCTGAATTTCTTCTACCGTAGGCGCCTGCTCGGCATCGTAATGATAGGAAATCTTAAATCGGCTTTGCTCGCTTTTGGGCTGTAAAGTCAAACCGGGCAATTCCCCGATAATGCGGCGTATGGCCTTGCTATTCCAGTGATAATCGATATGTCTTGCCCAAGCGCTGTCCGGCGTCATTTGCGGCGAATAGACAATTTCGGTTCCCAAGCTGGTGATTAAAACATCCGGTACCGGCAGGCCGTTTCTCTTTAAAATTGCCATTGCCGAATCGAGCCTGCGGCCGGTCGCGACACCGAAAAAAACTTTTTTTCGATTCTCGGCCAAATAAGCAGCAAATGCTTTTAAACCTTCGGCGCTGCCCAATAAACTTTGATCGATATCGGAAAAAACGGCTCGATCGCGATAGCTCAAATCGCCTCGCACGCGCGCCACTTTCGGAAACTCCGGATGATGCTCCAATAATGGCTGTATCGTCTCAAGATACTTTTGTGCATGCGTATTCCAGGAATAGCGTTTCCGAACATTTTTAAGGCCTTTTTCGGAAAATTTTTCCCATTTTTTCGGGCTACTTAAAATTTCCAGCAACGCATTCGCTATCGCACTGCTATCTAGCGGATCGACGAGAATACCGTTATGGCAAGCACCGATAATATCGACCGGGCCGCCGTTTTCGGTCGCGACCAGCGGCAATCCGCATGCGGCCGCCTCGAGTAAAGTCAAACCGAACGGCTCGGTCAATGCCGGATTGACGAACACGCCTTTCGATAGCGCGGCCAAGCGATAGATATCCGGAACATCCTCCTGTTTGTGGTGCTTAGGGATCGCAATATGGCCGTATAAATCATAGTAATCGACCAATAATAGAATTTCGGTCAACACCGCTTGCGCGCCTTCGTCCATTTCCCGGATATCGTCGCGATTACCGGCTACGATCACTAAATTCGCTAATTTCTGTAATTCGGGGGACTCGCCGTAAGCATGAACTAACGAAACAATGTTCTTGCGTTCGTCAGGACGCGACAAAGCCAGAATCATCGGTTTTTTAGGATTATTCAAAAAAGTCTCCAGCGATTTGCCGAAGGCTATTTTTACCTTGTTTTCAGGAGGATGAAACTGCTCCAGATCGGTTCCCGGCGGAATCACGACCATGCGTTCCGGCTGATAATAGTCGTAGAGCTCGTATTGTTCGGCAATCTCGTTGCGGGTACTGGTCACGACCAATTCGGCATTGGCCAGCACATCCTCTTCGGCGCTGATTCTTTTGGAAATATGATAACGCTGCTCGATCAAATCACTCGATAAGCCCATTGCAAGCAAACGACCGAGCTTGTCTCTGCCCAGTGAATGCCCGGTATGCACCAATGGGATACCGGTTAAAAGCGACAACCGCACACCAACATAGCCGGCGTCGGCATAATGGCTATGAATCACGTCCGGCATACGCGTCTGCTGCCGGAGCCACTCCAACAAATTGTCGGCGAAAATATCGAGATAATCCCAAAGCTCCTCTTTCTTGATATAGCCTTCGGGGCCGGCCGGAATCCGGACGATTTGCGCGCTTTTATCCAGCGGCTCAAGCGCTTCGCGATAATCTGCACCAACCTCGGGATCGTCAACCAATCGCGTTGCTAAATCAACCCGACCTACCGAAGGTTGATAAGCTAAAGCCCTCGCTAAATCCACGACATACTTGGTCTGACCTCCGGTATCGGCATCGCGTCCCAGTTCTAAATCTCGTCCGCGTATCAGGCCGTGAACACTGATCAAAAGAATATAATGCGAAACCTTCTTGCTCGTCATGATCGAACTCATTTCAGCTGGAGATGAATTGTATTCTCTCATTCACGAACAACTATCTCAAGTGACGCTAACTCTCAGAGTCTATCAAGCCACTTCCCCCGAGTTATCATCCATGAAAGCAGCCGGGATTATTGCCGGTGATCACAAACGAACCAATTATAAACCAATGAATTTACTGGGTTATTATTCATTACCATACTAATTGAAAGGCTTTTCTGTGCTACAATCCTCGACTCTTAAAAATCAAACTTAAAAGGTTTTATTATGAAATTCGCTAAACTTTCAACTTTTACACTCCTATTTTTTGCTTTTTCCGTGAATGCCGATGTTCAATTAACCCAAGCCGACCTACTCGGCACCTGGCAAATCGATAAGGAATCGGTCGACCGCGAAGGCACCAAATCAAGAAGCTTGAATACTACCTGGACGTTCAGGGAAGACGGTACTATGGAAGGAAAGTCTCAAGAATCGGACGTTCACGCCCGGATCGATACACTGCGCGCAGTATTGAACTATTCAGTCGAAGACGGCAAATTGGTTAAACAAGCCGCGCCGGGCCGTTCTAGAATGGAAACTTGCACCGCAATTGAAAAAGAAAACGACAACATGATTCTTAAATGCCGATCGAATTATTTTTTCATGACCAAAAAATAACACGCAGGCAATCAATTCACGTTGTATATACCCATCGCAGATCAAAATTCGGCGCCTCCTCAGGCACTGCCGAAATTTGATGTGCGAAAGCATAACCCCAAACGTTATTTATCGCGAAATCCTTCGCCGACTGATTAACGTCCGTTTCCGGGTCAATAACACGACCGGCTTTTTGAGTACCTATTTGCCGAAAAATAGCGCATATTCAGGACTTATTGGTCGTGCCCGGCTCTTTGGGCGGAACCGGGTCATAGCCGTGACTGCCCCATGGATGACATCGACCAAGTCTTTTTAATGTTAGCCACAAACCTTTAAATGGACCATGTCGAGTGATCGCTTCTATCGCATATTCGGAACAGGTAGGCTGATACCGGCACGAAGGCGGCAAAAGAGGAGAAATGACAAGCCGGTAAAAACGGACTATTCCAAGCAACAAAGATTGCAACCCTTCAGTCAACATCGTCAAATTCTCCAAAAATCAAAACAAATTGCGCTTAAGCATAACCCAGCGCCAAACATACTTCTTACTTACTTAGGAACGAGCTGAAATAACTTAGACAACTGTTGAAAGGGGGGGCGGTGGCTCGATTGACAGGTGTCGGCGGCAGGGCAGATTTTTGCTCCTGCAAAATCTGCATTCATGCCATCCTTGGCAATCAGTCGCCGCCGTCAAGCCTACATGGACGTATTCACGGCGTCCTTTCAAGCGAGTCACCGAACCGCAGCAAAGCCTACTACTTATAGAAGTTATTTCCTGATTAGCAAATTTCTTCAGCTAAAGCCCAAAGATCAGCATATCCTTAGCAGGGCGGGGTCCGCAAGCCATGCGCGTCAAGCTAAAAGCGGCCAACCCACATCACGCTCCAGCTTGGAAAAGACACACCGGAAGCTCCAGCTTCCTGAGACCGACACAACTTCCGCGCATTCTCAATTACCCCCGACTCGCTCGTTCAATCTTTCTTGATTATCGGGAAGCTAGAGCTTCCTGAACAGGTTACCCAAGCTGGAGCTTGGGTAACAGCATATTTTAGTTTTTGCGACTACGACTAGCCCCTGCTCGGACACTTGGCTTCGGCAAGCTGAAGCATCTTGCTAATCAGGAGTTATTTTGTGCATATTCCTTACTGTAAAAGAGCACTCTCGATTTATTGATATTTGAAAACGCTCCGCTTGAGTAGCTTTAGGGAGTTTATTGTTTACCGTACCCTCAGCCTTAATTCAAACTTTGGCTGGCCAAATAATCCTCATAATTGCCGTTAAAATCGACGATACCCTGCGGAGTCAATTCAATGATCCGCGTTGCCAACGAGGACACGAACTCGCGGTCATGACTGACGAAAACCAGCGTTCCGGGGTAGTTTTCCAGCGCGGTATTCAACGATTCTATCGATTCCATATCCAAGTGGTTGGTTGGCTCGTCCATGACCATGATATTGTTTTTTTGCAAAATCAATTTGCCGAACAGCATCCGCCCCTTTTCGCCGCCGGACAGCACTTTGACAGATTTGTGAATGTCGTCTTGCGAAAACAACAAGCGCCCTAAAGTGCCTCGAATAGTTTGATCGTCATCGCCGGGTTGCCGCCATTGGCCCATCCATTCCGTCAACGTAATCTCTTCGGCAAAGTCGCCGGCGTGGTCCTGCGCATAATAACCGACGCTGGAATTTTCGGACCATTTTATTACCCCTTCATCGGCAATCAAATCGCGCACCAGTGTGCGGAGCAAGGTGGTTTTACCGATGCCGTTAGGACCGATCACGGCGACGCGTTCGCCGACCGAAACCACGAGCTTGAGATTTTTGAACAAGGGTTCGGCGCCGTAACCTTTGCTCAAACCTTCCACTTCCAACGCCAAGCGATGCAGCTTTTTATCTTGATCGAAACGAATGAAGGGATTAACTCGACTAGACGGCTTCACTTCGTCCAGCTTGATTTTTTCCAATTGTCTGGCGCGTGAAGTGGCTTGCTTGGCTTTCGAGGCATTGGCCGAAAACCGGCTGACGAAGGTTTGCAACTCGGCAATTTGGGCTTTCTTTTTAGCATTGCCGGCCAGCAGACGTTCGCGCACTTCGGTGACCGCGGTCATGTATTCGTCGTAATTCCCCGGATAAATACGCAGTTCGCCATAATCCAAATCCGCCATGTGCGTACAGACGCTATTTAAAAAGTGGCGGTCATGCGAAATAATAATCATCGTCGAGTCGCGCTCGTTCAAAATGTTTTCCAGCCAGCGAATCGTGTTGATATCAAGGTTGTTAGTCGGCTCATCCAACAGCAGAATATCGGGATCCGCGAATAAGGCTTGCGCTAACAATACGCGCAATTTCCAGCCGGGCGCAACGGCGCTCATCAATCCGGCATGTTGTTCCTGCGGAATATCCAAGCCTAGCAGCAATTCGCCAGCGCGGGATTCGGCGGTATACCCATCCAGTTCCGCGAACTCCACTTCCAGTTCGGCAACTTGCATCCCTTCTTCTTCGCTCATTTCCGGCAGCGAATAAATGCGGTCGCGCTCCTGTTTAACGCGCCATAGCTCTTCACGGCCCATGATGACGGTATCCAGCACTGTAAACGTCTCGAACGCAAATTGATCCTGCCGCAAATTCCCCAAACGTTCATTAGGACCGATACTAACGTTACCGGCGGAAGGCTCCAATTCGCCGCTTAGAATTTTCATGAGAGTCGATTTACCGCAACCGTTAGCTCCGATCAGGCCGTAACGGTTGCCCTCACCGAATTTGACGGAAATATTTTCAAACAGGGGTTTTGCCCCGAATTGCATGGTGATATTAGCTGTTGAAATCAAGATTTTGTTCCGGATGGATAAGTGTTGTAAAAAACCGCCCATTTTAACCGGTTTAGCAGGGTAAAAGAGAGTTAATTAAAATTACGCCCATTCGAGCGAAAAAACATCTAGTTTTCAAAAAGAGCCGATCGGCTTGGAATAACGAGACTGCCCATAAGCGACAATTTAAGAAAGGAACGCATCATTCCGCCAAGGATTCACTCCGGGCTATCCTGCCCGGAGCCCTTCGGATAAATGCAAATCCGTTCCATACGGATTTGTGGCGGAATCCAGTGCCACGGATGGCAATGCGTAGCTTCACATCCATATAACCTGGATATCGACAGCCCATACCGACATGACAAATAAGGCCATAAACGCACCATAGAATAGACAACAAATTGGGCTTATGCCTATTCCATTCATGGTATCAAATGAAGAACTGGCCTCAATCTCATGATGATAGGCCAAGCAGAGTTTAGGGGTGAGGCATTATTGATCGGCAAATAATTGCGCTAACGTGTCTGCGGTCAGGATGCGTTCAGACCAACGCCTTAACTGCTCGGTATCCGCCTGTGCCAATTTCAAGACAATATCTTCAGGTAATACACCGTATTTGAGTGTTATCAGGCGGTGAAGCAAGGCACGCTGGCCTTCCTCTCGCCCCTCTTCCCTACCTTCTTCTCTGCCTTCTTCTCGTCCCTCTTCTCGCGCTGTATCAATCACATTTTTCAAATCGCGGTAATATTTTAGGCTTGATTCATAGGCCTGGCGCTCTTCGGGTTGAAAGCGGGCAATGCTGGCTTTTTCAAACAAGCTCAAAAAGACTTTTTCACGCAAACGCGGCGGGATTTCATCCAGTTCATGCAAATGGCGGAACAAAAAGAACCATTTGTCTTGCAAAGTGTCAAGTTGGTCTTCCGTTTTTCTGAAGTTGGGCAAGGTGAGGTAGATAAAAGTCAGCTTGTCATAAAACACCTGATGATGCTGGTTTTTCAATTGAACTCGATGGATGACTTCATCGCGCTGGGCGCTGTCCTCATCATCGAACACAAAGTCCAAAATGCCGATGGTGTAGACCGCCGACAGTCTAAAATCCCAGTCGCCGCGTTGGGCTTGCTGTTGAATCGGGAAGGTGGCATAAAAGACACTGCGGTCTTTGAAGAAGTTCTGCTTGGCTTTTTGCAGCTCGACAATAAAATATTCACCGGTCGCACTGACGCAATTCAGATCAAAGATGGCTTTGCGGTCCAGCGCCGTCGCACCTTGATATTCGTTATTACAGAATTGTAATTCGTGAATTTGGTGGTGTTCCGGCAGTAAGGTATTCAGAAAGCTGATCAGATGTTCTTTACTTGCCTCTTCGCCAAAGGCTTTTTTAAAGCCAAAATCGGTGAATAGATTAATGTACTTTTCTTTCATGAGTTAGGATAAAGACAATACAACATGAGGCCAAGTTTAGCATGATTCAGCTTGTGCCTTTTATTTCCTAAATAATTTGTATCTGACCCTGATGTATCCCCACAAAATAGGCATAAAAACAATTTGCTATAGCTAAAAATTGATCGAAAAATTGGTTTTTCGGGCCTAATTATTGAAATTCATAAACTTTCAGCATCGTGATCGTTCGCATTATTCGATCATTTTTCTTGCCTGTATCGCCTGTCAATATGTGGTATTCGAGTTGCCGGAAAATTTATTGGAACACGCTCAGGCGCTCTTGGTTGATTATACCCGTCGTAGATCAAAATTCGGTGGCAGGCATAGAGCCTAAATTGACGTATTCACCCAGCACCTAAATTCCATAGACCATTGGTTATGGTTAACTGTCTTAGATAATTTAGGTGCTGGGTTCACGGCGTCCTTTGACGGTCCCGGCGCCGAATATTGATCTACGATGATTATATTTAGGACTGGATTTATGGTGTTTTTTGTCGGCATAGGCCGCCGTCTTGAAACTTGCAGTCAGTACGCAACCTCTAACGCCTGCAGTGTTTCCTCAGTTATCGCGCCCTCAGCCAAACCTTTCTGTTTTTGAAAGCTTTTCACAGCCGCCATTGTTTTCGGGCCCATTATGCCATCGATAGGCCCCGGGTTAACACCGGCGTCCGCCAAGGCCTGTTGGATTTTGCGTACTAGTGCTGGCGTAGTCTTCACTACTTCCGATGTGGCCTCGCTTATCTCCGCCTGGCCTGTTGTAGCCGCTTCACTAATTTTTGTTTCGGCTTTAACCCCTAAATCCTGAGCGATTTCGGCTGTTTTTTCAACAGCCTGCTCCGTCGCACGTTCAACTGCTTCGACTGATTTTTTAACTGTGGACTCTGCCATACTGCCGTTCGTTTCAACGGTTTTATCCGATATTTCCGAAATGGGACTAGCCGGCACGCTCTCGGTAACGGTTTGCTCAGGCTGTTTGCCGGTCTCTTTCTGCTCATCGCCACAACCGTACATAAACGCAGTAACGGCTAGCAGAACAATGATTCTTGCGTCGATGTTATTTGTCTTCATGGTCTATACTCCTGATTTTAAAAAACAAAGCCCTTGATAAAGGCTCATTGAACCGGACACGACCTCAAGGCCGATAACCAATTGATTGACTAATGCGTTGGAAAAGACACAAATCAGGTAGTGATTCTGCGGCTTTAATTCAAGTGGCGTTGGCCGTTGTACTCAGAACAGGACTAAAGCCTGAGAATAGCTACCAGACCTATAAAATAAACCACTTAGGTCATCATATACTTATTTTTCAGTAATTTGAATTTAAACCTCTTGGCGACCTAAGCGGAATAGTCGAGGAAAGGGGTAGGGTTTAATTTCAGAGTCAGTGTCTTTTCTACCCCCGGCACACGACTTCGACGAAAGGCACTTCCCAAACCGAGCATTGACAGCGCTTGCGGTATTGCTCCTCCCCGTCTTCGGCATGGCGGCGGATCATCGCAAGCACAGTCGTTTTTTCCGCATTGACGTATTTGTCCGCCCATTCGTGTTGGGCTTTTTGCGACAACGCGGCTACGGTTTCGCCGCCGGATTGCAAAACCAATTTACCGTTGATACGGGCGAAATTCAGTTCGCTGCCCGGTTTTAATTCCGCGAGACGCCGGTGTATCGAGTGTTGTTCGGGAAATGAACCGGCATAGCCGATGTTGAAGTCTTTTAAGCCCAGGATTTCGTAATCGCGAAGAATTATTGGCCGATCTTGCGCATCGAGCTCCGGCACTTCGGTCATCAGCAAATGATCGCCTCGTATCTCGGACAGATAGGGGTTGCGAAGATCCTTACGATGCATCAGGCAAAGCGTTTCTCGCGCGCGGGTCATTGCAACATAGAGCAGACGGCGCTGCTCTTCTTCTCCGGCTCGCGAATTCCAACCGCCGTCGATTATCACGACATGATCGAATTCGAGACCTTTGACCGAATGTACAGTGCCGAGCAAGACGCCCTGTCCGAAGGTTCGGTCGAGACGTTGTTCGGCGAGCGTTTCGACGATGAAATCGAGAGTTTGACTATTGGCCGTTTCGCCGTCTCCGGTTTCACTCCGCCAATCGCCCAGAAGTTCTTTGAGCTGCATCAGCCAGGGGTTTCTCGGTTGCTCGCCATAATGTTCGCCCAGCCAATCGAGCCAATAAGACGGGCGCGTCAGCGGTTCCGCATGATTTTTTAGCGCATCGAGTAAGCCCGCGTTTTCGCGGATACGAAACGGAGGCGGCCTTCGATCGGCCGGCAGCACGATGCTGACCGGAATGCCTTGCGCCTCGAAAACGGACCGGACCGGACTTAAATAGCGCCATTCGCGCGCAAGTACCGCGCAGTTCGGCCATTGCAGGCGAACGTCTAATTGCCGCATCTGCTTGAGTTCTTCGGCAACCTGCAAGGCTTGCATCGACTCGCCTACGGTATCGATTTGCCTGACTCTGCCGCGCGTTAAAGTATCGAGCGCTTGCCAGCGCCCGCCGGGTTCGAGGTTGCCGCGCTGTTTGTTGATTCGTATCGGATGCTGTTGTTTCATCCGATCCCGGTTATGTCCGATCAAGGCGTTCGCGGCGGCGATGATATGAGCGCTCGAGCGGTAATTTTCGACTAAGTAATGAACATGCGCTTGATAGTCTTGCTGAAATTGCCGGATGAACTCGACATTCGCGCCGCGAAATTGGTAAATATTTTGATCGTCGTCGCCGACCGCGAGGATCGTCAATTTACTGTCTTCGTCGAGACTGCGCCCGGCAATCGCGGAAATGAGCCGGTATTGCTCCGCGTCGATATCCTGGTATTCGTCGACCAGGATGAAACGATAGCCTGCCAGTAAGCGGTCTCGAGCCGCGTCCGGCTCGACGCCGAGCAAATTTTTTTCGCCTTTCAAAAGTGCTATCGCCTCGCCGATCATTTCGGCGAACGACTCAGCAGAGGCTTCGCCGTCGCCGTACAAACCGCTTAAGGCATGTCCGGTCAAGCGCAAGCTGAAACCGTGATAGGTTTGCACGGTCACGTAGCGCGCTTCGTCGCCGGCCAGCTCGATCAGCCGCCGACGAATTTCGTTTGCGGCGGAACGGTTGAAACACAGCACTAAAATTGCCTGAGCCAGGACTTGCTTGACGCGCAACAAATACGCGCAGCGGTGCACGACGACGCGCGTCTTGCCGGAACCGGGGCCCGCCAGAATCAGCGCATTGTCGTCTTCCGGCGCCGAGACCAGCGCGATTTGTTCGGGATTATTTAGATCGGAGGCGATGCGCTGAAAGGCTTGTTGGCTGGCCGCGCGTTCGAGTATTTCCTTGCGCCCGGCAAAATAGCGCTGCACGAATTCGGCCTTATCGAGCGAAAAATAAGCGACGACGAAGGCCAGCGCCTGACCGATTTTTTCGAGTCCGCGCCGCGCATATTCATTCATCACATGCACCTGAAACACCCGCTCGCCGTAATGCTGGGACAGCGGCTCGTAATCGCCCTTGCGGTAGCGGCGCGACTTTGCTTCCGGCAAGACATTGATGGTCATCGCCTGCCGGAAAACCGCAAGGCCTTTTTGCAAGGTAATGATTTTTTGTTCGTGCAAAAAATTCAGCGCCCGCTCGACCGCCGCGAGCGGGTCCTTCACCTCCGCCAATGCGACCGCATCCTGCCGCAAAGCCGACAGCAAATCTTCGGCGGCAAATTCGACCAGCACATCGGCGGCCGGCGGCGCGCCTTCCGGTACCCGGCCGACGATGCAATCCAACACGATCTTGGCGATGCCTTGCCGTTTTTCGGCAGTCGCAATCAGCGCGGGCCAGCCGCGGTTTAGTTTGACCGCATATTGATCGAGCCCGCGATGACGCACAAATAGACTGCCTTTGTTACCGGCCAAACCCAAACCGTCCCGGCTTAGACTATTCAACAATAGGCGCAGCGCTTCCAAATGGCTTTGTTCGTAACCTTGATCCAGCAAATGTTGGTTTAAATGCCGAAGCGACAAGACCTGCCAATCGTCGCCTGCGGCATCGGGGGCTAATTCGCCCATTGCGGCGATCATCGCGCGCTCCAGTTTGCAGACGGCAGTTAATTGAGCCTGCGATGATTGAGCCACCTTGTAGCGAATGAATGCAGTCAGCAGCAGACTTTTTTGAATCAGCCCCTGCTCGGCCATGTCGTATAAAGTTCGAATCACGCGTTGGCTGGCCGTTTCCCCGGGTTTGTCTTCGTCATTTTCGGCAAACGCACCGAGCATCGCCAATTGATCGGCGCTGAAGCCTTCGTCGCTGTCGGCATTGAACAATTCTTCGAGAATCGCGAGCCAGCGTTTTTTCTGACGTTGCGAAAGCGGTAATTTATCGATCTTAGCTTCGGCTTCGTCGAGACTTTTGACCTTCGGTCGACCCTGAAAAACTTGCGTACGGTTTTCGTTGCGCTCGACGAAACCGGCCCGCTCCAACCAAGAAACCGCCGTGACGACCTTGGTCGCGGCGTTATAATCGTCACTGCCGAACGACGTGTCGACCGCATCGTTTTGCAATAGCTCGCCGGCCGTCAAGATTACATTGCCGAACTTGTCTTTTTTGCATCGCCTGATTCCGCGAAGCAACTGCGCGATATCGCGTTGCGTAATTTGCGAATGCGCCGATAGTTTAAATTGCGTGTCGATATCGTTCTCATCGAATAACAAAACGCATTCGGCATCCTGACGGTCGCGACCGGCGCGCCCCGCTTCCTGCAAATAGTTTTCGAGCGAGCCTGGAATGTCGGCATGAATCACCAAGCGTACGTCTTCCTTGTCGATACCCATGCCGAACGCATTGGTCGCGCTAATCACGCGGGTGATGCCGCCGACGAAGTTTTCCTGGATATGCTTTTTCTCGGCCGCATCCTTGCCGGCGTGAAAGGCCTCGGCTTGCCATCCCGCTTGTTGCAGAAACTCGGCCACCGCTTCGGTGTTTTTTTGGGTCGAGCAATAAACGATCGCGCTGCCGGTCTCGCCAGTCAAGCGCTCGGTCAATAGGGCGTGGATGCGCGGGTATTTGTCGGCGGCATTGACGGTCTGCACTTCGAAATGCAAATTGCTGCGTTCGACGCCGCCCTCGAAAACCTCCAACTCCTGACCCAAGTGAGCGCGAAAATAGTCGATGATTTCATCCTTGACGTCTTGCTTCGCGGTCGCGGTGAAGCACTGCACCGGCGGCAGCGGCGCGCGGTGCTTCGCGGCAAATTCCTTGATGAAGCGCGCGGCATAGAGATAATCTGGCCGAAAATCATGCCCCCACTTAGATAAACAATGCGCTTCGTCGAACACCCAGCAGCCGATTTCCCGTTGTGCGATCGCATTTTGAAAACCGGTATTGCGCAATTGCTCGGGAGAGACATAGAGTATCGCGATGTCGCCCATTTGGATTGCCCTGAGCACTTCGCCGCGCTCGGGTGCGGTCAACAGACCGTAGAGCGCTGCAACATTCGGCGCGCCGGTCTTGTTGCGCAAATTATCGACCTGATCCTTCATCAAGGCCTGCAGCGGCGAAATCACGACCGTCAACACGCCGCGCCGCTGATAGCGCACCAATGCCGGCAATTGAAAACACAGCGACTTGCCGCCGCCGGTCGGCAGCACCGCAAACAACGGCCGGTCGCTCATCGCGGCCTGCACGATCGCTTGCTGTAAGCTGCCGCCGTCATCGCTTGCCGGTTCCTCGCGGAATGCAGGAAAGCCGAAATAGCGCGTCAATTGGCTCACCGGATCGTGCACGCCGGCACAATAGCGGCAAGCCGGATTGCCGCACGGAATATCGCGCAATTGACTCAAGGCCGGGCCGACGTCGTGAAAACGTTGCCGGACCCATGGCGGCAGCACCGAATTTCCGCCCGCGACCCGCAGCCAGGCTAGGCAATAAGCCAACGCTTGACGCAAGCGAGGGTCGGGCAGATATGACAACACGACTTTGTTGAACGCAGTCTCGCAGACTTTTCCAGACGACGTTTGCTTGAATATATCGAAGGCTTGCGAGGCGCCCGGTAACACGGCCCCGACAGCCTCCATCATCCGGCAGATTCCGCTGAAACCAGGATCGCCGGAAAAGGCGTAATGATAAAACGACACGATGCCGAAGGCTTGCTGCTGTTCATGCAATGCACTCCATTGATCCTGAAACAGCGACTCGGCCAACTTGGCGTCGAGCAAAGGATCGCTCAGGCCGTCGCGCACCAATTTGTAATTCTTGACGAGGCGATGATAGGGATTTTCGGGAAAGGCCAGCGGCGACAGATACAGCGTATCGACGACCGGTTTATTCAAAAAGGCATGATTCGGTGCTATCGCGCGGCAAACCGGCAGGTCGTGACCGATCAGGTTATGGCCGAGGAGACATCCGGCCTCGGCGGCAAAGCGGTCGAACTCGGCCAAGACGCTTCGAATATCGAAAGGCGCTTTGCGCAGGAATTCCCTGCCACGAAAGCGCCCGCCGAGCGCGAAAATCTCGCCGTTTTCGTTAGTTTCGAGATCGAGGCTACAACAGTCGTTTTGAAAGGCTTGCCAGTCCGTTGTCATAATTATCTATTTCTCGCGCTGAGGCGCGGAGTTATTTAACGGTTGATTGTAAACTATTCTTATGTTCGGCTCATTCCCAAGCTCTTTGCTTGGGAATGCAGTCTCGGAAGCTCTGCTTCCCGTGACGGCAAGCGGAGCTTGGGAAACAGTGAAAAACTTATTTTTGTTTAACGATGGGTATAAAATGGGCGGTTTTGCCGATAATCGCGATATCCTGTGTGTTGAGAAAATTGTTCCTGTCTCGATAAAGCTTTTATCCTAGAAAAAGCATTTCACCATGAAGATTATGAAGAATAAGAATTTAATTCAATAGCTTGCCATGGTCGTGCAAAACAATTTTGCGCTACTGAAAGGTTACTCAAAATTAACGAACATCCTTTTGAAATACTTCATGTGCTTCATGGTAAAACTGCCGAATTTAGGTTTATGACAGGACACCACGCGTGTCATTTGCGCCACACTCAGTCTTATATACGTAGGAAAAGTATTCTTGGAAATTATGTTCGTTTTTGGACGCCTGATGTTGTCATCGATGTCCAATGTTTTTCAAAAGCAGCTCGCCCATCAAGGCTTGCACCCGTTTTACATCGTCGCGGCAACCTATATCGTATTGTCCATATTATCCTCGCCGTTTCTGTTTGATTTCGCCTTTTCGGGATTGAGTCCGTCATTTTGGCTGAATGTGTTTCTGGCCGCCTTGCTCGATGTCGGCGGTTGGATGTTTTTGGTGATGTCGCTGTCTAAAACCGACTTATCGGTATTCGGACCGCTCAACGCCTACAAAGTTATTTTTTCGATGTTGTTGGCGTTCCTTTTTCTTGGCGAGGTACCCTCGACTCAGGGTTTTTTCGGAGTCTTGGTCATCATCGGCGGCAGTTTTTTGCTGATGCCCCCGTCGAGCGACGCGACAGGAAGCCGAATCGGACAATTGCTGCTCGACCGGGGCGTTCAAGCTAGGTTTCTTTCTATCTTGTTGTTTTCGATCGGCACGGTTTTCCTAAAAGGCTCGCTCGAGCATTCGACGCCGCTGGAAACCTTGATTTTTTGGTCATTGTTCGGCTTGCCGCTGATTTTGGCGGCCAATGCCTATCTCAATCAAGAGCCGTTGATGAAGAGCCTCAAACAATCGCGAACGCATCTATCATTGATTTTCGCCACCGGCGCATCGGTTTTCGTGATGCAATATCTGACCCTGGTATTGATGTCGCATATGCTCGTGGCTTACGCGCTGGCGCTGTTTCAATTGGGCATGCTTTTACAAGTTTTTCTCGGGCACCGCATTTTCAATGAACCTCACTTGCTCCGCCGCTTGATGGCAAGCTTGGTCATGGTGCTCGGCAGCCTGATCGTGTTGCAAGTGAGGCATTAAACCATTGAAAACCAGGCACAACGTTTCCGCGCGGAGTTTTTCCGCTCACTCCCCGAGTTAAATTCGTTGCAGGATATCCACGACCAATTCCGGCCCGTTATAGATCAAGCCGCTGTAAACCTGGACTAAACTCGCGCCGGCCTGTATTTTCTCTAATGCGTCGTCCCCGCTCAGTATGCCGCCGGCTGCGATGATCGGTAATTTGCCGTTCAATTCTGCAGCCAAGGCAGCGACGACTTCGGTCGATTTTTGCTTGACCGGCCCGCCGCTCAAGCCGCCGGCCTCTTCGGCCAATTTATGGCCCGCGATTGCATTCCTTGCGATCGTCGTGTTGGTTGCAATAACCGCGTCGATTTCAAACTCGAGCAATAGCGCTGCGATATGGCGGATTTCATCCGGCGTCAAGTCCGGCGCGATCTTGAGCGCCAGCGGCGTGTATTTGCCGTGTTCTCGTTGCAATTTGACCTGCTCTTCCTTCAATGCCGCAATCAGGCCCTTGATTTCGTTGCCCTGCTGTAATTGCCGAAGATTTTTCGTATTCGGCGAGGAAATATTGATCGTGATATAGCCGGCCGCGCGGTAGGCCTTGCGCAAGCCGATCAAATAATCCTCGGCCGCCTTTTCGATCGGCGTGTCGAAATTCTTGCCGATGTTGATGCCGAGCACACCTTTGTATTGACAGTGTTCGACGCGGTTCAACAGATGATCGATGCCTTTATTATTGAAGCCCATGCGATTGATGATCGCCTGATGCTCGGGCAGACGGAACAGGCGCGGTTTCGGATTACCCGGTTGTGAACGCGGCGTGACCGTGCCGATTTCGATAAAGCCGAAACCTATGGCAGCCAGCGCATCGATATAATCGCCGTTTTTGTCGAGCCCGGCGGCCAAGCCGACCGGATTCTTGAATTCGAGCCCCATGATGTTGACAGGCTTGACAGGCAATTTAGGATACAGCATCGATGACAATCCCGATCGATACGCGGCTTGCAGCGCCTTCAAGGTTAGATTGTGGCTGACTTCGGGGTCGAGGGAAAATAATAACGGGCGAATTAATGGATAGAGGTTCATTAGAAAAAGAGTGAAAATAATTGATCGTTTTCGCCGGAAAATCGTGACATCGAAGCGTCACCGGCGCATTTCGGGAAAAGCGTGGGAATCTTGACTCATAACGTCAAGACTGCTGTGTGTCATTTTATGAACGGCAACATTCGAACCAGCGCATCATCCTTCGCGAGATAATGATGATACAGCGCGGCCAAGACATGCAAGCCAATTACGTAATAACCGACCGTGCCGACCGTCGCATGGACTTCCTTGATCGTTTTGGCGAGCTCCGGATCTTTGCCGATTAACGCCGGAAGTTCCCATCCGAAAAAGGGTATCGGTTTGCCGGCTGCGCTTAGCATGAACCATCCGGCCAAAGGCATACCGATCATCAACAGATAAAGACTCCAATGAACGGCGGCAGCCAAATATTTTTGCCATGCGGCAATAGCGGGTTCGATCGCCGGCTTGACGTTACTCAGGCGCACTGCCAGGCGCAGCCAGACCAATAAGCCGACCGACAACCCCAACATAAAATGCCACATTTTCAACGCTTCGCGCGGATCGCTGCCTTTAGGGTACAGTACGCGCAATTCGATGCAGGCATACAGCCCGACCATCAGCAAAAACATTAGCCAATGCTGACCGATCGCCAGCGAACCGTAACGTCGAGGCGTGTTTTTCCAACTCATTTTTTTGTTCCCTCGCTCCGGAGACTGTGAAGGTTTTCATTGCTTCGAAATAACCATGAAAAAATTAGACTGTTGATTTTATAGTATTTTTCTTCATTGTCTTCATGGTGAATAAATTTTTTAATGCCGTCTTCGCCAATTTATAATTCGGCACGTCTTATTAAGCCGGGTTCACACAGGGAAACCCGTCATTCCGCCATGGACTGGCGGAATCTAGTGCCATGGATGGCAGGCTTTTAAAACACATTCGAGCCTGAATGCCAAAATTACTTATTCTGTGACGGTTTAACTTAATGGTTCCCACGCAGAGCGCGGGAACCCTCTACAATTAAAGCATTATTGCTTAGACATCAGACCTTTCGCGAACGCGATCGCCTTTTCCGCCAGATCGTTGACCAAAGACGGACTGTCTCCATGCGGTTCAATTTCACCGAACGGCTTGCCGTTTTCTTGCGTAAATTTCAATATAAAATACCCCAGTGGCGCAAAAGCCACCAAAGCAATAACTAACATTGCCACGACCAATTGAATAAGATCACCGGACATGATTTCCTCCTCGTTTTTATAACATTATTTTTTTTATTGGAATCAGGAATATAACGCTGTCATTCCGATGGCTCAAGCAAAAAATGCAAATTGCGATACGAATCTTGATTTGTCGCGACTTATACCCCTCTTAGATCAAAATTCGACGCCGGGCTGTCCGTCAAAGGACGCCGTGAATACATCCCTATAGGCTCTATGCCGGCTCCATGCTGGCAAAGCCTTTGCCGAAAACCCCGGCGCCTCCTCAGGCGCTGCCGAAATTTGAAATCCGAAAGGTATAAAGCCCAGCCTGTTCGCTAAACCAATCGGTTGCTTTGCCTAAATTATCGTCGTATACTTCCGACCTAGCTTACTTGATCAAGCTGGCATAACACTTATAAACATACTTCTGGAGGTATTGATTATGAAATGGGAAACACCTAGCTACACAGACCTGCGTTTCGGTTTTGAAGTAACAATGTATATCTACAACCGTTAATCATTACGGTCGGATAAAAAAGGGGCTTGTAAGAGCCCCTTTTTTTTGCGTCGAATTCCCGTTTCGAATAAGAAGCTTTCCCGGCTTGACCTAAAATATACTCATCGTATATCAAAATTCTGCGCCCGGGTGTCCGTCAAAGGACGCCATGAATACGTCCCTGTAGGCTCTGTGACAGCAGCCCTGCTGTCACAGCCTTTGCCGAACACCCCGGCGCCTCCATGCGTCAATGCCGAAATTTGAAGTGCGATGGGTATAACGCAGCCCGCCTTTCGGCGCCCCGCAACAAAGTCCCAGCCGTTTGCGGACAACCTTTAATTGACGTATGATTCAGCTCTTTTAATCATTCGAAACAATGCCATGAAAATCAGAGTACTCGGCTCGGCAGCCGGCGGGGGATTTCCGCAATGGAACTGCAACTGCCACAATTGTCATCGTATTCGCCGCAACGAAATGAACGGCAAGCCCCGCACTCAGTCATCGATCGCGGTCAGTACCGACGACCGGAATTGGTTGTTGTTCAACACATCTCCGGACATTCTGACGCAGCTCCATGCATTCCCTGCGATACAGCCGCGCGAAGGCGTGCGCGACACCGGCATCAAGGCGATCCTGCTGATCGACAGCCAAATCGATCATACGACCGGTTTATTGATGCTGCGCGAAAGCCGGCAGCCGCTCGATATTTATTGCAGTGACATGGTCAAACAGGATCTCAGCACCGGCTTCCCGACCTTCAAAATGCTCGAAGATTACTGCACCGTCAATCATCATCCGGTTCCGCTAGACGGCAGCAGCTTTACGATTCCAAGCATCGAAGATTTGAAATTTTATACGCAATCGCTGAAAAGCAAGGCGCCGCCCTATTCACCGCACCGAAACGACCCGCATGACGGCGACAATATCGGCGTCATCATCGAACAAATTTCGACCGGAAAAAAAGTCTTCTACGCGCCGGGCCTCGGCGAGATTGAACCGCATGTGATGGACGCCATGCAACTGGCCGATTGCGTAATGGTCGACGGCACATTTTGGACCGACGACGAAATGGTCACGCAAAACATCAGTCACAAACGCGCCCGCGAAATCGGCCATTTACCGCAATCGGGTCCAGGCGGCATGATCGAAGTGCTGAACAGCCTACCGAACACCCGTAGAATATTAATCCATATCAATAACACCAATCCGATTTTGGACGAAGATTCCGAGCAGCGTAAAACACTCGATGCCGCCGGCATCGAAGTATCCTACGACGGCATGGAAATCGATTTATAAAAGAACCCCCGGTAAATCCTATGAGTAACAGCGAATCAAAACCCTGGACCCGTGAAGAATTCGAGGCCCAGCTTCGCGGGATGGAAAGGTACTACCATATCCATCACCCGTATCACACGCTGATGAACGAAGGCAAACTGACCAAGGAACAAATCCAAGGCTGGGTCGCGAACCGCTATTATTACCAGGTCATGATTCCGATCAAGGATGCGAACATCCTGGCCAATTGTCCGGACCGCAAGACCCGGGCGATCTGGATTCAACGCATAATGGATCATGATGGCCACCCGAACGATCCCGGCGGCATCGAAGCTTGGATTCGGCTCGGCATCGCGGTCGGCCTGACGCGCGACGAAATTACGTCATTGCAATATGTACTACCCGGCGTGCGTTTCGCGGTCGACGCCTATGTCAACTTCGCGCGCCGCGCCGATTGGCACGAGGCCGCCAGTTCGTCATTGACCGAACTGTTCGCGCCGAAAATACATCAGCAACGCCTTGACAACTGGCCGACGCATTACCCATGGGTCGAAAAAGAAGGTTACATTTATTTTCGCAAGCGTCTCTCCGAAGCACGCCGCGATGTCGAACACGGACTGGAATTGACGCTGGACTGGTTCAAAACCCGCGAACAACAAGAACGCATGGTCGAAATCCTGCAATTTAAGCTAAATGTGCTCTGGACGATGGCCGATGCGATGTACATGGCGTATATCAATGAGATGCCACCGTATTTCAATGTCAAACCTTGACCGACAACGAATCCTGTGATGGGAGAATGTCATGCAAACGGCGATACAAAAACATTTGTTCAGCATTTCCGATTACGATCGCATGGCGGAATGCGGCCTGTTCGATGAAGACTCCCGCATTGAATTGATTGATGGAGAGTTTTTCGATATGGCGCCGATTGGCAGCAGGCATGCAAGCATCGTCAGTTTTTTGGCCAGTGCCTTGATAAAACAACTGAGCGACCGAGCAATCGTGCGCATTCAAGACCCGGTGCGGCTCGGCGATTTTTCCGTGCCGCAGCCCGACTTGGCGGCCGTCGAACCTAAAACCGATTTTTATCGAACACGACATCCGGAAGCGAACGAAATTCTGTTGCTGATCGAGGTGTCCGACTCTACCGCCAGTTACGACTTGAACACCAAAATACCGCTCTATGCCAAATATGCGATTCCCGAGTGCTGGCTGATCGATATCGACAAAAAAACGGTGACCTGCTTTACCGAACCGCTTGAAAACAGCTATAAAATGCAGCACATTTACCATGCCGACGAATCCGTGCAATCGATTCAATTCGATTGCCTTTCAATCAACTTAGGCAGCCTACTTGATTGAAAAAGCAAAACCGGAACCTCACCGCAACCTGCATGCTTGAAAATTTTTCGGCATTACCATTAGCCATTATTCGAATCTAAGCACTATGACCATCGACCCGGACAAAAACATCCGCTTCTCGCCGACGCACCGGCTGCAATGGGAAGAAGCGCAACAAAAAGACGTGATCCTGTACCCCGAAGGCATGGTCGAGCTCAATCAAAGCTCCGCCGAAATCCTAAAGCTTTGCGACGGCAACCGTAAACCGCAGCAAATCGTCGACGAATTGGAACGAAAGTTCGAAACCACAGGTCTTCGTAACGACATCATCGCATTTCTGGAAGTAGCACTACAAAATGGCTGGATCAGACAAGATTAACATTACCCCTCCGCGCTGGCTGCTGGCAGAGCTGACTTATGCTTGCCCGCTGCAGTGTCCTTATTGTTCGAATCCGCTCGATTACGCAAAATACCCGTCGGAACTTTCGACCGAAGACTGGAAGCGCGTCTTGTCACAGGCCCGCAAGATGGGCGCGGTGCAACTGGGCTTGTCCGGCGGCGAACCTCTGGTCCGCCGCGATTTGTCCGAACTGGTAAGGCACGCGCGTGAATTGGGTTATTATTCGAACTTAATCACATCCGGCTATGGCCTGACCGAAGAGCGCATCGTCGAACTGAAACAGGCCGGACTCGACCATATTCAGGTCAGCATTCAAGCCAGCACGCAGGAGTTGAACGACCATATCGCCGGCACCACGTCTTATGAACATAAGAGAGAAGTCGCTCATCTAGTCAAGAAACACGGTTATCCGATGGTCTTGTGCGTCGTGATTCACCGCGAAAACATTCATCAAATGCAACAGATTCTCGAAATGGCCGAAGAACTCGGCGCCGATTATCTGGAGCTCGCGAACACGCAATATTACGGCTGGGCGCATGCCAACCGGAACCTGTTGCTACCGACCCGGGAACAATTCGAACAGGCCGAAGCGATCGCTCAGGCCTATAAAGAAAAAGTCGCCGGCAAAATGAAAATTTATTATGTCGTGCCGGATTATTACGAAGACCGCCCGAAAGCCTGCATGAACGGCTGGGGCACGACTTTTCTGACGATCGCGCCGGACGGCGTCGCGCTGCCTTGCCATTCGGCGCGCGAATTGCCGGGGCTGGATTGCCCGAACGTGAACGATTACAGCATCGAGGAAATCTGGAACGAGTCGAAGGCCTTCAATTTTTTCCGCGGTTTCGACTGGATGAAGGAACCCTGCCGCAGTTGCGACGAAAAGGAAAAAGACTTCGGCGGCTGCCGCTGCCAAGCCTATTTGTTGACCGGCGATATGTACAACACCGACCCGGTCTGCAGTAAATCGCCGAACCGATATGTCGTACAAGAAGCCATCGACTCGGCGAAGTCCGCATCATTGGCGCCAGGCGAAAAGCCGTTGATTTTCCGAAACAGCAAAAATTCGCGGGATTTTGCGTAGGGTACGCACTCATAAGCGCCAACTTAAGACGCAAGGCATTGATTCACAGTTGAAAAATCAAGATGTGGCCACAACATAGAGTATTTTTACCGACGAAAGTGAAAATCCCTATGAAGCAGCCACAGCTAACAGATACCCTTTTTGATGACTTTTTGCAAGAGCTCCCAGCAGATTTCCAGGAGCAGGCCTATGAATTACAGGCGTTTGCACGGGCACGGAAAATCCGATCACCGTTGCAATTATTGCAGTTAGTCCTGTTGTATTGCGGACAGGACTTGTCGTTGCGCAGCTGTGCCGGCGAAGTTGCCAAGCTTCAAGGCTATTTGAGCGACACGGCGGTGACCAAGCGACTGGCGGCCTGCGTGGTGTGGATCAAGTCGTTACTGAAGCGTGTGTTCTGATTGGATAAACAGATCAACAATGGCTCCTTGAATTTCATTGTGATTGACGGTTCGACCGTGCAAGAACCCGGCGCGAAAGAAACAACGTATCGCTTGCATGTGGCGATCGACTTGATGAGCTTGACACTTCGCGAGGTCAACGTCACGACCGATAAAGTCGGCGAGAGCTTGGATCACTATCAGTTGACTGCAGGTGATGTCGCGTTGGTTGATCGAGGCTACAACCAACCGAAGTCTTTAGTCCCGCTCATTGATCGCGGCGGCCACGTCGTACTGCGCTACAATCCACACAGCATGACGCTTTACGAACGGTGCAACGAACCGAAAGGTGTTAAAATCGATTGGGAACAGCGCATACGCGATTTGAATGGTCAGCCGGGTGCGATACCGGTTTATCTGTGCCATCAAGACAAACGTATTGAAGGCGTGGTGCATGCGATGCCGTTACCGCCGGAACAGGCGGCGCAAGCACGCCGCAAAGCGAAACAACGCGCGCGTGATAAAGGTCGCACGGCGAGCCAAAAGACCTTGATGCTGAGCGGCTGGGTGTTGATTTTTACTTCGCTCCCCGAAGCGCTGCTCGACACGAAATCAATCGCTGAGCTCTACCGGGTTCGCTGGCAAGTGGAGCTGGTCATAAAGCGGCTAAAGAGCTTGCTTGATATCGACCGGCTACGCGCCCGAAAAGACAGCAAGCTGGCGGATTTATATTTGCACGGCAAGTTACTGTTTGCTGCAGTGACTCAAAAAATAGCGCAGCGCCGATTCGGCCGGGCGGCTACCACAATGGACGGTGATCGTTCGATTACCCATTGGCGTTTATGGCGCACGATCGCCAATGAGATCAAGGCAGGACTTACGGCTTGTTTTCCAAAAAATGAGCGCTTTATTGATGACCACGTAAAAAGCCTTTGTGAACGTCCGCGCAAGAGAAAGCTTCAGGGTTTGCCGGGGCGTGTTTTGGAGCTCATTATTGAAGGTCGGGGAGGTGGCGTTAGTCTTACTTAATCAAATACTTAGATTCTTAAGTTGGCGCTTATGGGGTACGCACTGCGTACCTTTTCCCGTGGACTAGGCTTCGATTACATCTCACAAAAGGTGCGCGATGCGGCACCCTACATCGAATCTCTTACAAACCTTCCCACGGCGTGAATAAGCCTTCGGTTTCGACGCCGAACATCGCCAGAATCCGCCCGACGCCATCGTCGACCATCGCTTCGATCGAATTCGACTTATTGTAGAAAGCCGGCATCGGCGGATAGATGATGCCGCCCATTTCGGTCACGGCCGCCATGTTGCGGATGTGCGCGAGATTCAACGGCGTTTCGCGCGGCATGATGACCAAGCGCCGGCGCTCCTTCAGCACGACGTCGGCCGCGCGGGAAATCAAATTATCGCCGAAACCGTGCGCAACCGCCGCCAACGTTTTCATCGAACACGGCGCGATGATCATGCCTTCGGTCTTGAAACCGCCGCTCGCGATCGTCGCGGCGACATCGTTGATCTCATGCGTCACATCGGCCCATTCATAGATCTGTTTGCGCGACATAGCCATCTCATGCTTCAGATTGACCAAACCGGCCGATGAAATGACTAAATGCGTTTCCCAGCCCGTCTTTTCTCGCAACACTTGCAGAAATCGAAGTCCGTAAATCGCGCCGGTCGCGCCGGTAATGCCGATGACGAGTCGTTTTTTTGTATTCATGACTTTATTGATTCCAAGGAAGCTTATCGGCCATTTTGTCGGTCGCCGACACCAAGGCGTCGATCATATCCTTGCCTTGTGCGATATGCCCGGCATTCGGCAATACGATGAATTCGGCATGCGGCATCGCTTTATGCAATCGCCAACCGGCCTCTATCGGACAGACCAAATCGTTGCGGCCGTGGATGATTATCGTCGGAATAGCCTTTAAGCAGGCGCAATTGTCGAGAATCTGATTTTCTTCGATGAAATAAGCATTTCTCGCATAATGCAGTTCCATGCGGACTTGTTCGAGCATCTTATGCGTCGCGTGTTTCTCATGCGGCACCGGTTTGAAATCGGAACCCAAAGCGACTTGCCCACCCCAAACGGTCCATTCTTTCGCCGCGCGCAGACGCGCCAACTCGTCTTCGCCCCATAATGCATCGCACAAACCTTGCACCGGGTCCTGCTCAAATTCGGCGGAAATGCAATCGGCCAAGCGCGACCATTGTTCCGGATAGATGCGCCCCGCTCCGTTCTTGATAAACCAATCCAAATCTTTTTGCCGCGCTAAAAACACGCCGCGAATGATCAGACCGAGCACCTTGTCGGTATGCTGCTGAGCATACAACAGGGCAAGCGCACCACCCCACGAACCGCCGAACACGAGCCATTGCCCGATATTCAATTGAATACGAATCCACTCCATGTCGTCGATCAGGGCTTGGGTATTATTATCTATCAATTCGCCGAACGGCAGCGACTGCCCGCTGCCACGCTGGTCGAATAGAATAATTCGGTATCTTTCGGGTTCGAAAAAACGCCGATGATCGGGCTTGATACCGGAGCATGGCCCGCCGTGCAAAAACACCACGGGCAGACCGTCCGGATTGCCGCATTGTTCTACATAGACCGAGTGCTTGCCGGCGTTCAGAAAGAACGTATCGAATGGGGATATTTCGGGATAGAGGATTTTCATTAAAAAAATTTTATAAACTCAGCGGAAATTCCCGCGATATCAAAACCTTGAAAATGGCATTCTCCGCGTACAGCGAGCGTCTACCACCCGTAACTCGACAACAGCAGGATGGGTTTTTGTAAACCCGTCCGAAACGTTTTTCTTTTGTCATGAAGCTCAAACATACTTGAAACGTTCGGGCCTGGATTATAAACCTTGACCCGTATGTGTTCACATGAGACTGCAAAAAAGGCTCTTCCGGATTTCCCGTGGTAATTTGAAAAATTAGCTGCAAAGCAAATTCTTAATGAATAAATTACATTTAATATCAGTTACTTAAAGAAAATCTTCTTTTCTTATTCGGTGTCGATCCGCTATTACCACGGCAAGTACGGAAGAGCCCAAAAAAGTGCGCAATGCGCAGCCTACGCACTTACGCGGACATAAAAAAAGGAGGGGTTTGACGCCCTCCTTTTTGCTTGGCTCGGGTTTTAAGCGTGTTGCTTAGAAACCCAGACCGATGTAACCACCAGCGGTGAGGGTGTTGGTATCGACGCCGTCCAAAGAATCGGCAGCCCAGTGATAACGAACGTCGGCGCCGACATAGATGTTCTCATATAGACGATAATCGGCACCGGCACCGAATACCGCACCCGGACTGAATACTGTGACAGCACCTGACGGCGGACTAATAATGTTAATATCGAAACCAATCGGAATTAACCACGGCCTAAAATCACTGCCTTTCAGGAATTTGATTTTAGGCGAAGCACTCAGGTTGACTTGATTGATCGTAACATTTTGACCAGTTAAAGCACTAAATGTAGCATCGTCAAACTCCTTGTATTCGACCATCAACTCGGCCAAGACTTCGGCGCCATCCCACAAGCCAAATAAGTCGTCGCTGGTACTGAAATCAAAACCGCCGGCAAAATACCACGCATTTCGGCCTCCTTCATTAGGACCGACAAGGCCGCTGGCCAACGGATCACCATTCGGACCATTGACACCCAAAGCCAATCCAAGCGCAGAAGGATTACCGTCGAGATCAAACCCGCCTCGCGGACCATTGTTTCTCGCCCAACCCCCTCTCAACAAGACCATATGATCCTTGCTTTTTGCTTCAGCAGGTGCTGATTTCACTGACGCCGCCCATTCATCCAATTCCATGACTTTCGCGGTGTTTTCGGAAGCAGAACGGCTCGCCGCATCACGTACGCGGTTCAATTCGCCTTGCATTTCTTGCAGCATTTGCGACATTTGATTAACTTGCGCTTCCAGCGCTTCGACTCTGGCATCGGCCGATGCGGTCGGTGCGGCCAGCGCGCCAGCCGCCAATACCGCAGCCACGCCCAGAGCCGTTTGAGTTTTGTTCAGTTTCATCGTTTCCCCCTCGTAAGAGATTTTTTGTTTATGTTTTTTTTTGCCTTAAAACAACAAGACTTTTTCACGAAAAGGATAATAGCAGCTAAAGTCGATCCTTACAAGTTCCTTACAGTAATTAAGGATTTTTATTATTTATTGGATAATCATTATTTATCAAACACTAATGAAAACAACATCAACACATGTTCGTCCTGTATGCTAAAAACAACAATTTATTAAAACTCAGGCAAAGCTCAGGCTATTCGGTATTTAGCAAGGCTCTTTTGCAGTTTTTACTGTGAAAGTACGATGCAGGCCCCGAGAAGGGTGCGGCTGCTCTCGACCGGCAGGCGTCGGCGGCAAGGACAGCCGCCGTCGAGCCTACACGGACGTATTCACCCAGCACCTAAATTCCATAGCCCATTGGTTATAGTTAACTATCTTGGATAATTTAGGTGCAGGGTTCATGGCGTCCTGCCGGGCGAGTGACCGCCCCCCCTCCACCACCAGAGAACTTTCATTTGTCGGGCCTTCATGAACGTTAGGCGGCCTCTTTAAACATCATTGACTTTCATTTTTTGCTTCATCTAATGGTCGCACTAGTTAAAGCCGCGTAAAATAGCGCTCTATTGGAACCCTTCGCGAATAGACATCCGATGATTTACCCGGCCTCAAAACATTTTACTTCGCGCGGAAACATCTAAACCAAATTAAACCAAAATGACTACCATTCCTGACATAACGATTATCGGCGGCGGCATTATCGGCCTCTTGACCGCCCGCGAACTCACCATGGCCGGCGCACGCGTGAGCATTCTGGAAAAAAACACTATCGGCCAAGAGTCTTCCTGGGCCGGCGGCGGCATTTTATTGCCGATTTATCCGTGGCGACAGCCTAGCGCGATTTCCGAATTGGTCCGGCACAGTTTAAAACTTTATCCTAGACTCACGTCGGAGCTGAAAACAGCGACCGGCATCGACCCCGAATGGAGTCCATGCGGCTTGTTTATCAGCCGCAATCCCGATATCGAACAGGCTATCGACTGGTGCGATCGCTATAGCATTAATTATCGAACCGAGCAAACGCCGAGTTTGGATAACCTGAATTGCGATCCGCTCAATCCGCTCTGGCTGCCCGATATCGCCCATGCCCGCAATCCTCGCCTATTGAAATCGGCCCGCCGAGATGCGGAAAACCGAAACATCGAGTTGATCGAACATTGCGATGTGCAAAACGTCACGGTTAAAAACGGCAGAATCGTTTCGTTGACTACCGATCGAGGCGAGCGTCCGGTCGGTCATCTAATGGTCTGCGCCGGTGCCTGGACGAAAACGCTATTCGAGCGTTTCTTTTCCGAATTCGCGGCACCTGAAATCCAACCTATCAAAGGCCAAATGCTGCTTTACGACGCGCCACCCAACCTCTTGCCGGGCATGATTCTCGAGAACGATCACTATTTGATTCCGCGCCTCGACGGTAAAATACTGGTCGGCAGCAGCGTCGAACATTGCGGCTTCGATAAATCGACCTCCGAAACGACTTACCGCCGACTGAAGTCCTTTGCCGCACATTTATGCCCGGCATTGAAAACGATGCCGATCATAACGCATTGGGCCGGCTTGCGCCCCGGCACCGAGCATGGCGTTCCTTATATTTTTCGGCATCCCGACCTTGACAATTTGAGCGTTAACGCCGGCCATTTTCGTAACGGCCTAGTCATGGCGCCGGCATCGGCTCGCTTGATGGCAGACTTGATTCTCGGCGAAACGCCGCTGATCGACTTGGAACCTTATAGCTTATTTGCTACTCATTAAGGCTATGTTCGCGTTAATAGTTGAAGCTATACAACTTGGCAGGACGGGCTAAACAACCCATCCCGCAGAAGAATTAAGGATTGCTATTCGAATTAAATGCGAAGCTTCATTGCGATGCCAAGCCCTGCACTTCGACCGTGATGTGTTTGATTCGGCGAAAATCGCCGAGCAAGGCTTTGTAATAGTCCGGAGGCTTCGGAAAACGAGTCGTCACGGCAACGATCGCGGCGTATTGGTTAGGGCCGATTTGCCAGACATGAAGATCGGAAACCCGATTATCCGAATCATTTTCCAGCGTCATCTTAATCGCGGCCGTGTAATTTTCTTCGATACTGCCGTCCAGCAATATTGGCCCGGTTTTCTTCAACAAGGTCATCGACCAACGCAAGATGATCAATGCGCCCAAAATTCCCATCGCAGGATCCAGCCAATTCAATCCGTAATATTTTCCGCTCAGCAATGCGGCAATCGCTAAAACCGAGGTCAATGCATCGGCCAACACATGAAAAAACGCCGCCTCGAGATTATGATCGCGGTGATGATCGTGCTCGTCGCCGTGCCCGTGATCATGCCGATCAATCAGTATTAGCGCGCACAGCAAGTTGATTAACAAGCCGATGCCGGCCACCACGATCGCTTCGTCGAAACGAATGTTTTGCGGCTCGAACAGATATTTGACCGACTCCATCGCCATGACCGCGGCAACGACAGCCAACGTAACCGCACTGGCAAAGCCGCCTAACACGCCGACTTTACCGGTGCCGAATGAAAACCTAGGATTACGGGCGTTTTTTCTGGCGTAACGATAAGCAAATACCGTGATCATGAACGCCGCGACATGGGTACCCATGTGCCAACCGTCAGCCAATAAGGCCATCGAACCATAAAAGATTCCTGCCGTTATTTCGGCCACCATTGTCACGGCGGTTAAAAAAAGGACGAAACTCGTCTTTTTCTCGGCTTTTTTATGCTGTTCGATATCCCTGTGCAAATTGCAACTCAGTTTTGAATCCGCGTCGCGCATACGATCCTTTCCGGTATTAAAACGATGAAATTGGCAATAACGACCGTTATCGCTTTATACGGTCCTATTTTCGGGGCAGTTAGGGAGATATTTTGAAACCATGCTAATTGGAAGTCAATTAGACAGAAGCAATCGGATTACAACGAGGCGAGCGAGGTTTGAAGAGAGATGGTAGCAAATAACCAGGCTACCTAGATGCGTAGCCTGGTTTATTCCGATCAAGCCTTCAACTTAAAACGAAGTTGATCGCTGCGGACTTTATTGCAAATGAGCGCAGTCTTTATATCCGGCATGCACAGTGCTAATTTTGACGACACGGTGTTTTTGATTGGGCGTATTGTTTGGCCCATCCGCTTCGCCTACTGCCGATGTCCGCAATTGATTCGGTCTAGCACCTGCTTGCCTCAGCATATTCGCGACGGATGCCGCACGACGCTCGGCTAGGCTTTTGTTGCTTGCCGCGCTGCCGACCGTATCGGTATAGGCCACGACGTCTGCGGTAGCCTCTGGATGCGTTTTCAGATACTGACCGATCAAATTGATATCATGATGATTGGTATTATAAGGCGTTGCGCTACCGGTGCTAAAGAATGCGCCGGTTCTTTGGACTTGACCCGCTTTATCGTGATTATCGCTATGCACCTCAGTCAACCAATTGCACATGGCTTTTTCCGATTCCAGACGATGATTGGCCGCATCGCGAGCCGCATTCATCGCTTTTTGCCGCTGATCGATATTCCAATAATGGTCGTTTTGCCAATGTCCTAGTATGTGATTGGCCTCTTCGAATCTTTCTTCAGCGGCTTCCCAATGGTACAGCGCTTGCCCAAGGTTTCCGGCTACCGCAGCGTCCATTTCCGATCTTAAAGCGGGAATGTCCTTCGCGGGGGAGGTACAGGCCGTTAATGCCGGAGCCAATATAGCAAGCGACAGGTATACAAGTTTTCTGTTCATGATTTTTATCCTCTTAAATCAAAAGCGATCCCTACCGGGAGATCAGTGGAGAGTCATTAATCCAAATGATGGATTATTCGCCGTCATCCAATGGACCGTAAGTCGTCCAAAAACCCGGATAATGGGCGCCGAAATAACGCGTATCTTCACTGAAACGGTCCCACACATAAGGCGGAGTAATATAGTCGCTTGTAGGAATCGGGGAGGTAACCAGCTCAGCCACACCAATGACTGTCCGACTCACACCATGACCCACGCCACGTAACAACCCCCAGCTCATGCCAACAAATATATTAGAATCGCTGCTGATATTGACGATATTTTTTGGTATTTCGATCCACCCTGTCGTCGTGTTAAAAAACCCCTGACTAACTTTCTTAGTAAAGCCGGACAAATACCCGTGATCGTGATCATCGGCATATCCCGGACTTGCTGTTACGAGTGTGCCGACTAACAGGCCGGCGGTGATTAATTTATTTTTATTCATTGTAGATTCCTCCCGAAACGTTAAAGGTATCAGGTCCACTATAACAATCATTTAAGTTGCTATAACTCCGACCCAAAGAGTTTTCACATGACCGAAACAATATCAACTCATGGTTTATTCGGCTGCCATACAGGCCAAAGCCTCCTTGCTTGAGCATCAAACAATTCCCCCTACTGTATCGGCTTAATGCAAAATAGATATTTAAATCGAAGGGACGCCGCTCTCCTTTATCCCTCAAGAAAGACAATAGCCTAAAGGCTGAATGTTGTCAAACCGGCGCCCAGCCTGTATTCGTAGTGATTTTCATTATTGTCTAACGGTTAAAAGATGAAAAGCGTAACTCGAGGCAAACCAATCTTCACCGATACGCACCAACGGCCAACTTGAATTGATGAAGGTTGGCGTCATGCCAAAAAGCGAACCAAATTAAGCCCCAGCCTCAGCCGCTTTCCTGTGCATAAACTATATCAGTAGCATCAGCATAAATGCGCCGCCATGCGTGGCGCTAAAATAAACGACCGACAGCACAAACGCCAAAGCGGGCGTAATTAATAAAATACGCATGATCAAATAGGTAATAACCGCAACGCCCCAAACCATCAAACCGAATAAAATATAATAGCTCAACAAGTCGTCGGTCGTCGTTAGCCACACGATAACAGGAAGACCTACCGTGGCAATGATGTTCTCACAAATCAAAAAACTGGTCGCTGCCGAAATAAACCCCGCGCTTGCATTTTTAAAAATCAAGAGTATTTCAACAAACAGCAAGGTTAACCCGGTTTCCAGAATAGCCTCGATCAGCGCATCTAAAGGATCGGTGATATTAGCTAGAATAAACAACTCGATTAGCACGTAATAGTATAAATTTTTTTGAAAAAAACTAACCGAACGCGGCAACTCAAGCGGACAATGCCTGAACCAGCACAACGGAACGTAGGCTTTTATAAGCTCCATCCCCCCCCCAAAAAAATTGTTGTTATCCAGAATTATTATGCGTCCGGACTTTCGGATTCCAAAATTTTGCTGACGTTATCTGATCGATCCTCATAAACATTGAACCCGTCATTCAATTCAATGACCAGTTCTTTAGCTTTTTCGCTTAATTTAGCCAGACGAAGCTTAGTTTTCTTATTCCAGCCCACCGGGGTATTGATCGGCAATAGCATGTGAGTGTTCGTCAGGCTTTTTTCGAACAATTCCGCTAGATTTTCCAGCAAATGGAGTTCCTTTTGCCGTTCCTCCAGCCTTCCGATAATTAACTTCGCTTGCAATTTACTGATCGCGATATGCAGCGGCGCCATAAATGCTATCAGTCCTACTAATGTCAATGGCCCCACGATGGGATCGAATAATATCGCAAAGAAGCCCATTTGAATTTCGGCAAATAACATCAACATGACGATGGAACCTAAAATCAAAAGGCTGGAAAAATGCGCACGCTCTTTCCAAAGCTCGATAGCTTGCTTGACTTCCGGTATAACGACCGCGCCGACATCGCGGATATTCTGTTCGAGCGCTTGCAAAATTCGGTAGGACCGGTAATGATTTAAGTTTTCGATACGCTCATCGATAATCCCCATCGACTCTTTATTCCTCGGATCGGCTAAGTTTGCCTGACTGGATAGCACGACGAACTGTCCAGTCTTGATGCCCAGTTCCGCCAATCTTTTTTGCCATGATTTGATAACTTCCGCATTTGCAGCCGCATGATCGATGATATAAACGAATTTATTAGAGTCCTGCTGTTCGGCAATGCTCTGACTTAGCCCCGTCAACGAATGCAGTTCGCTATCGAAAACATCGCAAAACACCAACACCAAGTCGGAAATCTCGACAATATGCCGGGTCAGCAGCTTTGTAATCGGGTTAACCGGGGCTTCTATTCCGAAGTTGGGCGACTCGATTATCAACTTACCTCTCAATCGCTCGTTATTGACGGTTTTCAGCTCTAAATACGCGTTAACATTATTGCCTTCGCCTCGTATTTCTCGTTCTAACTTTCGGCTTATCCGGTAAAAAGGCAAACGGTGATCCAAATCCAACGCAGCACCGGGTAAGGTGACTGCATGGTTTTGGCTATTGTGCTGCAGAACCGTGAATTTATGATTGGACGATTGTATTCCTGCCAAACTCTGGTTCGCATTCAAGTATTGATTGATAAACCGAGAACTCGCCTGTGAAGATCCACCGATCACGCTGATAATAGGCCACCAGGAATGTTGACTAGCTGTGGTTTCATCCGCACCGATCAGACCTAAATCGAATTCGAGCTGATCAAGTTCGTGAAAAACCTTGGCTGCATCGAGCAAGACTGGATTATTATCGACAAAATGCTTTTCAATATTGAGCAATTGTTTACCGGGTGTTTTTTTTGTCATCAGTTTGACTCTTATTGTTAATTGTTTTTGTACGCCTGAGCCGGTCGTCATGGATCGCTGCCATTGCGTTAATGAAAACGCATCTCCGGCATAGATTGCCCGAATCCAATTGTCAAGGATGGCGGAGTTGCCGACATAGCAGTTTAACTGGATAGGCGTAACATCCTGGGCTCGACCACTCCCTTGAATTATCGATACTGCCTCTACCTACCACATCAACCGACGGACCCGGCGCGACAATAGACTGCGTAACTTTACTGAATACCATGATTATTAAGTAGGATTTCAAGTATACACCCAGTTAAAACGCAATCAAAAAATGATCTTATCGGCATTGTTGTTGATACCCATCGTAAATCAAAATTCGGCGTCGAGTCGCCTCCTCCGCGGAAACTACCGAAATTTGAAGTGCGAAAGGTAGGACTAGGCTTACCCGGCAGTAATGCTGCATCAACTGACTCAAACCGCTGATCAAGAAAAAACAATCGGTATTCAAGCCTTTGCCTTTGTCATTAACTGCCAGTATATTAGCTAGCTTAATATTATTACCTTAATGAGGCTGTAAAACGGGTCGCTAGATGGAAAAACCAAATACTACCCTTTCGGGCGCTTGGGCCTTAATGATCGTGCCCCTTGTTTTCATTTTATCGGGATGCGCAAAACCTTTTTGGCGCGGTTATGGGGACACCGGCCTAAGTCGGGATGCGTTTGAGGTCTATGTCGAACAAGTCTTCCGATTTCAGAACCGGCTAACCAACGAAGTAATGCTCTTGTCTCTAAGGAGCGAAGACCTCAATCAATATAACGATATCTTCTTGGCCGAACATAAAATGCATGAAATCTGCAGCCCTTTAAATGAATATGTGGCCAAGATCATGGACAACCAAAACGCCGGCCTGCTGTTAATGCGACGCGTGGAAAGGTCGGTCATGCCTTGCGAACAAGCCGCCCAATATGTCGATTTACTGCTAAAGCACTTGGATTAGAATTTTGGTCGTATACCCATCGCAGATCAAAATTCGGCACTGGGGGGACCCATTAAAGGACACCGTGGATACATCCATGCCGACATTTTCGCTAGCCACTCCCCATACCTTTATAAAATTAATTATTTTTTGAGTATGAAGGGGGGTACCACATTAGGAATAGGCTCAAACTTTCTCCTGATTAGCAAGATGCTTCAGCTTGCCGGAGCCAAGTGCCCGGACGGGCCAGTCGTAACCGCAGCGACTTCTGCGGGACGGGGTTGCAAACCCCGTCCCGCCAGGGATATCCTGGTTTTTGAGCTTTAGCTGAAGAAACTTGCTAATCAGGAACTTTCTTTAAAGGCGTTAAAACCGTATTGACAGCCGGTTTGCTCTTATCGTTTTCCGGATAATCGAGCGTGTAATGCAAGCCTCTGCTTTCCTTACGTAGCTGCGCACAACGCACGATCAATTCGGCAACTATCACCAAATTACGAAGCTCCAATAAATCGCTGGTCACTCTAAAGTGGCTGTAATATTCAGCGATTTCGCTTTTCAGTAATTCGATTCGGCGCATTGCGCGACTCAATCGTTTATCGGTCCGTACGATACCGACATAGTCCCACATAAAGTGCCTAAGCTCGCTCCAGTTGTGAGAAACGACCACCTCTTCGTCGGAACCGCTGACCTTCGACTCATCCCATTCGGGAACCTCGGAAGGCTCCGGTATATCGGGCAGTATTTGAAGAATATCCCGGCAAGCCCGCTCAGCGAAAACCAAACATTCGAGCAGCGAATTGCTGGCCATGCGGTTCGCGCCATGCAAACCGGTACAGGCAACTTCGCCGACCGCATACAGATTCGACAAATCGGTACGGGCATTGCGATCGGTTAAAATACCGCCGCAAGTATAATGAGCGGCCGGCACAACCGGGATAGGTTGTTTTGTAATATCAATATCCAGTTTTAAACAACGCTCATAAATGTTCGGAAAATGCTCTCGTACAAAGGCTTCCGGTTTATGACTAATATCCAGATAAACGCAATCGATCCCGCGTTTTTTCATTTCATGATCGATAGCTCTGGCAACGATATCGCGCGGCGCCAATTCCTGGCGAGGATCATAACGATGCATGAACGCCGTCCCGTCCGGCAAAATGAGACGCCCCCCCTCTCCCCGGACCGCCTCGCTGATCAAAAACGAATGCCCATGCGGATGATAAAGACAAGTGGGATGAAACTGCATGAATTCCATATTGGCAACTCGACAACCGGCACGCCAAGCCAAAGCGATACCATCGCCGGTCGCAATTTGGGGGTTGGTGCTGTACAAGTACACTTTACTGGCGCCGCCTGTAGCAAGCGCGACGGCTCTAGCCGCGATAGACTTAACACGGTGCGAGTGGATATCGAGCACATAAGCTCCCGTGACCCTGTCATTGCTTTCTTTGCTCAAAATTAAATCGATGACATTATGATGCTCGTATATCTTAATGTTAGGATGTGCCCTGGCCCTTTCGATTAATATTTCCGAAACGGCCTTACCGGTGGCGTCGGCCGTATGCACAATGCGGCGGTGCGAATGACCGCCTTCGCGATTTAGATGCAATTGCGTTTCGCCGGTTTCGGTTTGCTCCTCCGTGAATGCAACCCCTTGATGCCTAAGCCAATCGATTGATTCCTTGCCATGCTTAACCGTCAATTCGACTATATCGGGGTCACACAATCCGGCGCCGGCATCCAGCGTATCGGCAATATGCGACTCGAGCGAATCTTGTGCATCCAAAACTGCGGATATTCCGCCTTGTGCATAATAAGTACTACCTTCGAAGATCACGCATTTTGACAAGACGGCAACACGGACTCGATCGGCAAGCTTAAGAGCCAAGCTCAAACCCGCCGCGCCACTGCCGACGATAAGAACATCGTAAGTTTCAGATTGATTCATGTAGTGGTTGAAGTTATCGGCATTTATTTGTTTTTGTTATTTCTTGGGTATTAACAGAGCAATACTATAATATGGCTTCATAAGCCTTGTTTGTGGATAATAACGTTTTTTTATACGTTAGCAATTTTTTTTGAAGCTTAAGAACTTGTGCGGTTTAATTCTGTCTATCAAAACACATTGGAAAACTTGTGAAAGTTAAAACAGGGACCAGCGAACAACTGGATAAAGACTTGGTGTTGCGCGTACAGCAGGGCGACAAGTCTGCCTTTGATCTATTGGTCATAAAATATCAGTACAAAATAGTTCAACTGGTAAACCGCTATGTCAAGGATCCCAGTGAAGCGCAGGATGTGGCACAGGAATCTTTTATCAAGGCTTACCGGGCGATTGGTAATTTTAGAGGCGACAGCGCTTTTTATACCTGGCTCTACCGCATTGCCATCAATACCGCAAAAAACTATCTAGTTGCCCGCTCACGGCGTAGTAGCGATTATGAAATCGATATCGACGACGCGGAACAAATACAAAACGCTCCTGAACTAAAAGGTATGGATACGCCGGAACAGCATTTGCTGAACGAAGAAATCCTTGAAACGATCAAAGCCGCAATCGAAAAATTACCTGAGGAAATGCGCATAGCCATTACCTTGCGGGAGTTCGAAGGAATGAGTTATGAAGAAATTGCCGAGGCGATGGAATGCCCGGTTGGCACTGTTCGATCGCGCATTTTTAGAGCGCGAGAAGCGATCGATAATAAATTAACCCCTTTGCTTAAATGACGGTAACTTTTGATGGTCGATGAACTAAATCAAAAAATTTCTCAACTCCTTGATGACGATCTCAATTATCAAGAATCTTTGAGTTTACTCAAAAAAATGCATGCCCACCCAGGTTTACAGGAACAGTTGCACCGCTATGAAGCGATCAGCCATGTGCTGAAATCCGATACATTCGTACCGGTCGATGCGGATTTTGCTCAACGGATCAGTCGAAGCTTGCAAACAGAGCCCGTTTATCTGGCAACGCGACGCAAACCCTTTAAAAAATCTTATGTCTCGATATCGGCTTTAGCCGCCTCCTTAGCTGCTGTCGCAGTACTTGTCTCTCAAGGGATTAATCAACCCTCGCAACCGCATATGATGCCATTATCTCAATCGCAATCGGTAACCATGGCGGCGAATACCGAACAGCAGGACCCTCATCCGACCCTTGATTATCCATCCGAAAAGGAATTAACAAGGAACCGGTTTATTAAATACCTTCAAGCTCATAACAGCAGCCGCTATATAGACGGGGCAGTCAACCTTCAGCCTTATGCGCGGACCGTTCAGTATCAGCAGGAATAATCGCGTGTTGAAAGTTTTAAGTTTTGTTTTGTCGCTGACGGCCGCATCTGCGTTTGCCGCCGAAATCGATGCCAAGCAGTCGCCTGAGCATTCGCTTTTGAGAATGCAACAAGCAATGAAACACCTTAATTACCAAGGTACGGTGGCTTTTTTAAGAAACGGCAAGCTTAATGTTTTAAAATATTCGCATGCCTCAACTAATGGCACAGGACAAGAACGCTTAGTTTCGCTAAACTCTCCTCTACGAGAAACCATTAGGGATGCCGATAAAGTCAGTTGCTTCTTCCCGGAAACCTCTAAGGTTATTGTCGACCACAGACCGGCCGCTCGGTCTTTTTTAATCGATTTACCCGAGCAATTAGATGGTTTGGAAGCGTATTACCAATTTACGTTTTCCGGCGAAGAGCAAGTGGCCATGCTGCCAGCAAGAATCCTGGATATTTCTCCAAAGGACCGGTATCGTTATGCACGCCGAATCTGGATAGACATCGGACAATATCTACCCTTAAAGATTGAAGTTTATGACCGCTCGGGCAACACCATCGAGCAGGTTGTATTTACCGAACTTGAAGTCAAGCCTAGCTTGCCGCTTATCGATGTCGACTCTGCTCTCTTGGATAAAGAGGTAGAACGCATTCATAACCGTCAACCCATGTCTTTTAAGACCGCCGGATTTTTTTTGAAACAAGTCCCCGGCGGCTTCCGTCAACAGTTTTTCGTGCAAATGACGATGCAGGGTAGTAATCGTCCCGTGGAACACTTGCTATTATCGGATGGCTTTTCGTCAGTATCGGTTTATCTTGAAAATAAAAGCGCTAATATTGAGCTTGGCGCTCGCTCGACCGATTCTGTCAATGCATTTAGTCGAATCATCGACGACCATTTAGTCACCGTAATGGGCGAAGTACCCGAAGAAACCGTTAGGTATATCGCGGAAGGCGTTGAGCTTCGTACGGATACCCAATAAATTTGCCATTGATCAACGTATCTATACAATGAAACGGCGTGCATTGAAATAATTTCACAACACAACCCAATTCATTCACCGATTAACGGGTTTCCCGACGCCGATATCGTTCGGCCAATTAATCGGTCCGGTATACTTTCTTTTACGAAAGCGAACAGTAAAATCACTCAGACCCTGTCCAAAAACCGCTATCTAATGACCTTTAATTCCCGACGATCCATCATGAGTTTACCCGGAGGCTATCGCTCTATGAAAATTTATGGACTCTTATTATTAAGCTTGTTGTTCATTCAAAACGCTGCCGCGCAACTGCCCGACTTTACCGGGATGGTCCGGGATAATGGCAAAGCCGTAGTCAATATCAGCACCTCCCAAAAAGCGCCGGAGAATGAAGTAACGAGCTTTCCCGGAGAGCCTCAATTACCGGAAGGCATCCCTCCGGAACTGGAAGAGTTATTCAAACATTTCTTCCAGGGGCCGGGAGGCGGCATGACGCCCAGGGAGACCAATTCGTTAGGGTCGGGATTTATCATTTCCGGCGACGGTTATGTGCTGACCAACCATCATGTTGTCAAGGACGCCGATGAAATCGTCGTTAAACTAACCGACAGACGCGAATTAGTCGCTAAACTGATCGGGTCGGACTCACGAACCGATGTCGCACTGTTAAAAATCGATGCTGAAGATTTACCTTCGGTTGCCATCGGCTCCCCTGAAAAATTGCAGGTCGGCGAATGGGTGCTTGCGATCGGCTCGCCATTCGGTTTCGAACAGTCGGTCACCGCCGGCATCGTCAGCGCAAAAGGCCGCAGTCTGCCCGGCGGAAATTATATTCCGTTCATTCAAACCGATGTCGCAATTAATCCGGGTAATTCGGGCGGCCCATTATTCAACATGGAAGGCAAAGTGGTCGGCATCAACTCCCAAATCTACAGCCGGACCGGCGGCTTCATGGGACTTTCGTTCGCGATCCCAATGGATGTCGTCATGAACGTCGTCGACCAGCTCAAAACCAAAGGCAGCGTATCGCGCGGCTGGCTGGGCGTGCAAATTCAGGACGTCACTCGTGAACTGGCCGAATCGTTCGGCATGAAACGTCCTGTCGGCGCCTTGATCGCCAAGATTATCGCCCAAAGTCCGGCGGAAGCTGCCGATCTTCAAATAGGCGATATCATTGTCGAGTTCAATGGTCAGAAAATAGAAACATCCGGAGACCTGCCGCCACTAGTGGGCATGAGCCCGATTAATGAAAAATCCAAACTCACCGTGATTCGCCAAGGCGATAAAAAAGTGGTTAAGGTTAAAATCGGACTACTACCGGAAGAGGATGTTCAGCAATCCGTCACGAAAGCTGCACCGAAACCGGACAATCGCCTCGGCATCAGCGTCAGTAACCTTAATGAAGAACAACGCGAACAAACTCAAGTCTTGAAAAACGGCGTGTTAGTTCAGAATGTCGGCAAGGGGCCGGCCGCCCAAGTCGGAATCCAACGCGGCGACGTCATTTTAAGGATCGCTAATAATGTCATTCGAGATGTGGCTGATTTTGATAGAATAGTCAAAAATCTTCCGGCCGGCCAATCGATTGCTGTATTAATACAGCGGCGGGGCAGCCCGGTCTTTTTGGCCATTAAACTAGATAAATAAACGTGGATTTAAAAAACATAAGAAACTTTTCCATCATCGCGCATATCGACCATGGCAAATCGACACTGGCCGACCGCTTCATTCAACTATGCGGCGGCCTGAGTAACCGGGAAATGGAGGCCCAAGTCCTCGATTCGATGGATATCGAGAGGGAACGCGGCATTACGATTAAGGCGCAAAGCGTCACCTTGAATTACCAAGCCAAGGACGGCATTACCTATCAACTGAACTTCATCGACACTCCGGGACATGTCGACTTTTCTTACGAGGTCTCAAGGTCCCTAGCCGCCTGCGAAGGGGCATTATTGGTCGTTGACGCCGCCCAAGGCGTCGAAGCGCAAAGTGTCGCGAATTGCTATACCGCAATCGAACAAGGCCTGGAAGTTGTCCCGGTATTGAATAAAATCGATCTGCCGTCCGCCGAACCCGAACGCGTGATGGCCGAAATCGAAGACGTTATCGGTATTCCCGCCGATAACGCCCTCAAAATTAGCGCTAAAACCGGCGTCGGCGTCGAGGACGTGTTGGAGCAATTGGTTCAATTGGTTCCCCCGCCTTCCGGCGACGAAAACGGACCGTTGCAAGCACTGATCATCGACTCTTGGTTCGATAGCTATCTGGGTGTAGTGTCGCTGATTCGGATCGTCAACGGCAGCATCCGCCGCAAACAAAAAATCACCATCATGTCTACCGGCAAGTCGTTTCTTGTCGACAAAGTCGGCGTGTTTACACCGAAGCGGCTGGAAAAAGACACCCTTAATACCGGCGAAGTCGGCTACATGGTCGCGTCGATCAAAGATATTTTCGGCGCTCCGGTCGGCGATACGATCACTTCGACCGACAACCCGGCCGATAAGCCATTAGCCGGATTCCAAAAAGTCCAGCCGCGCGTATTCGCCGGCTTATACCCGGTATCTTCGGACGACTATGAAGACCTGCGTGAAGCGCTGAACAAATTACAATTAAACGACGCTTCGCTGCAATTCGAGCCTGAAACGTCGCAAGCACTAGGCTTCGGTTTCCGCTGCGGCTTTCTCGGCATGCTGCACATGGAAATCATTCAGGAGCGACTCGAGCGCGAATACGATATCGACCTGATCACCACGGCACCGACCGTGATCTACGAAGTAATCACCCACAACGGCGAAGTCTTAATGGTGGACAACCCGGCTAAATTACCCGATATCGGTGCGATTGCATCGATTAAGGAGCCGATTATCCGCGCCAATATTTTAGTCCCTCAAGATTATTTGGGTAACGTTATTAATCTATGTATCGAAAAACGCGGCATTCAAAAAGACATGCAATACGCCGGACGGCAAGTTTCCTTAACTTATGAATTGCCGTTAAGCGAAGTCGTGCTGGATTTTTTCGATCGTTTGAAATCGGCCAGCCGGGGCTTTGCTTCATTCGATTACGAATTTCTGCGTTTCCAAGAAGCCGCGTTGATTAAACTGGATATCCTGATCAACGGCGAAAAAGTCGACGCACTGTCGATTATCGTTCACCGAGACATCAGCCAAAACCGCGGACGCGATTTGGTTGAAAAAATGAAAGACCTGATTCCTCGTCAGATGTATGAAGTTGCTATTCAAGCCGCGATCGGTTCAAAAATCATTGCCCGGTCGACAGTTAAAGCGATGCGTAAAAACGTGACTGCTAAATGTTACGGGGGAGACATCACTCGTAAGAAAAAACTCCTGGAAAAACAAAAGGCCGGTAAAAAACGCATGAAACAAGTCGGCAAGATAGAAATTCCGCAAGACGCTTTTCTTGCAGTGCTCCAGGTCAACAAAGACTAACCTGTATTCTTATACTCCGACCGATTTTTCACTTTTTGCACCTTTGACCATGAATTTCGATTTTTCATTTTTTTTAGCGATCGCCACTTTATTGACCGGAGCGATTTGGGGCGGCTATTTAGCCTACCTTAAATTCGCCAGCATCGACCCGCCACCGGAAAACGAGCCGATTATAGTCGAGTATGCTCGTTCGTTTTTTCCGATCGTGTTAATCGTTTTGCTGCTCAGATCGTTTTTGGTTGAGCCGTTTAGAATCCCTTCCGGGTCGATGATGCCGACCTTGCTGATCGGTGATTTCATTTTGGTAAACAAGTTTACCTATGGCATACGGCTACCGGTCATTAACAAAAAAGTCGTCGAAATGAACCAACCCCAACGCGGCGATATCGTCGTATTCCGCTATCCTAAACAACCATCGGTCGATTACATCAAGCGCATCATTGGCTTACCGGGCGATCGTGTCGCTTACGATAAAAAAAACCTCTATATCAATGGCCATCCGGTTAAACGCATTTCACTCGGCATTTATGAAGGCGTCGGCCAAGGCGAAAGCATGACCGGCACCGAACATTTTCTAGAGAATTTAAACGGTATCGAACATAGCATTTTAATCAGTCCCGGCGCGCCTTCGATTGACGGCGTTTATGTTGTACCCGAAGGCCATTTTTTTGTAATGGGCGATAACCGCGATAATAGCAACGACAGCCGCTATTGGGGCACGGTACCCGAACAAAACCTAGTAGGGAAAGCATTTTTTATATGGATGAACTGGGATTGGCAATATAAAGGCGTCGGCTTCGACCGTATCGGCACAATCATTCAATGAAATCCCATTCTTTACTCTTATCAGGGGACGACCATGAAAGCTTCCTGGCAACGCCAAACCGGATTAACGCTCATTTCGACTATATTGCTTCTGGGCCTAATCGCGTTTTTTACGCTGTTGATTTTAAAAATCGCGCCAATTTATATAGATCATAGTAAAGTGGTTAATTCACTGGCAGGCCTAAAACAGACTGTCGACATTCAGACGAAAAATAAAAACGAAGTCTGGAATGCCTTGGACAAGCGCTTTAACCTCAATTACGTTTATCACGTCACGAAGGATGATGTCAAAATAACCAAACAAGGCAGTTATTTGAAAGTTGAAATCGATTATGAAGTCGTCGAAAAGATTGTCGGTAACTTGAGTGTACTCGTCGAATTTAATGAAGTCATTGAGGTGGGTGTAGAGTGACGAGAGACCCTGAGATACTTTGTAAAAAACTGGGCTTGCACTTCAATAACATGCAATTGTTTAAAATGGCGCTGACCCATCGCAGCATGGGCGCGCACAATAACGAGCGTCTGGAATTTCTAGGCGACTCGATACTCGGCTTCGTGGTCGCCGAAAAACTGCATAAAATGTTTCCGGAAGCCAGTGAAGGCGTTTTAAGTAGACTCAGAGCCAGCCTTGTCAATCAGGGCGCGCTCGCGGACTTGGCAAGAAAGCTTAATATAGGCGATTATTTAATCCTTGGCTCGGGAGAACTGAAAAGCGGTGGCTTTCGACGCGACTCGATCCTATCCGACGCTGTCGAGGCGATTATCGGCGCCTTGTTTAAGGACCAAGGCATTGAAATTTGTCGGCAATGGGTTCTGGATATGCTTCAGGACAAACTCGACAGCTTATCGCTCGATAATTGGCAAAAAGACCCAAAAACACAATTGCAGGAATTGATGCAATCAAAAAAACTGGACCTCCCCGACTACACCTTAATAACAATGTCCGGCCTACCGCATGAACAAACGTTTAAAGTGAAATGCACGATTCCATTATCGGACAAATCGTGTATCGGTTCCGGCGTATCAAGAAAAAAAGCCGAACAAGACGCTGCAGAGCAAATGCTGGCACTATTAAAGCGAGAACAATCATGAAATGCGGCTATGTTGCGTTAATCGGCCGGCCCAATGTCGGCAAATCCACGCTGATGAATCATTTGCTAGGGCAAAAAATCAGCATTACATCGCGAAAGCCGCAAACGACCAGGCACCGCATTCTCGGCATCAATACAACCGAAACCGGCCAAGCGATCTATGTCGATACTCCCGGAATGCACGATAACGAAAAACGCGCACTCAATCGTTATCTCAACCGAACCGCGGAAACCACTTTGGTCGGCGTCGAGGTCATCGTTTGGTTAATCGATGGACTTTCCTGGCAGCCTTATGACGATTTGATTTTCAAAAAACTGGAGCAAGCCGGCTTACCGGTCATTCTAGCGGTTAATAAAGTCGATAAAATCAAAGACCGAGAGACCCTCTTGGCATTTTTTGCCGAAGCCCAACAGCGCTTTGCTTTCGAACATATCATCCCGATTTCCGCGCTAAAAAAAACCAACCTGCAACAACTGGAAAAACTCGTCATGGAGTTGCTGCCGGAACGCGACCCCATTTATCCGGAGGATCAGATTACCGACCGTCCGGAACGCTTTTTGACCGCTGAAATCATTCGAGAAAAATTGACCCGCCGACTGGGCGACGAATTGCCTTATTCGTTGACTGTCGAAATCGAACGCTATGAAGAAAACCCAGAAATCACCAAAATCTATGCCGTGATTTGGGTCGAGCGTAGCTCGCAAAAAAGCATCGTGATCGGCAAGCAAGGCGAAATGCTCAAGAAAATCGGTTCCGATGCCCGGCTCGATATCGAAAAACTAATCGATCAAAAAGTTTATTTACAGTTATGGGTAAAAATCAAACAAGGCTGGTCCGACAACGACCGAGCGTTACGAAGCTTGGGCTTTAATGATTGAGACTGTTGTTTCATTGCAACCGGCTTTTATTCTACACCACAGGAACTTCCGAGAAAGCAGCCTGATTGCCGAGGTATTGACTCGAGACTTCGGCCGATTCACGGTTCTAGCGAAAGGCGTCAGAACACCGAAATCGAAACTAGGTCCCTTTATTCGTCCGTTTGTTCCTGTACTATTGTCGATTGCCGGCAAGTCGGAATTAAAAACACTGACACACATCGAACCCTCGCAATCGGCACCGAAACTGCATGATCTCGCACTGTACAGCGGATTTTATATTAATGAACTGGTCACTTATTTTCTGCACCCTTTCGACCCACACCCTGAAGTGTTTCTACTTTATCAAAACGCCTTAAGCGAGCTATCGAATACCTTAGAACTGGAACCCGTACTCCGGGTTTTTGAACTTAACCTGCTGACCCAAGTCGGTTATGGCTTGCAGTTCGATGTAGACAATCTTCAGCATCCGGTTTCGCCCGGTAAGAAATACTGTTTCAATGCCGAGTCGGGACCGGTCGAATCTGAGCAAGGAGATTTTGCGGGAAGCACTTTCCTCGCACTGGAAGCACGCTCATTCCCGGATAGGACCACTCTGACCGAGGCTAAAAAAATCATGCGCTCGGCAATTAATTTTCATTTGAATGGGAAGCCGCTCAAAAGCCGAGAGGTTATTTCCAAAATCCTTAAACACTCGCATTCATGAACCACAACGATATTCTACTTGGCGTCAACATCGACCATATTGCCACGTTAAGGCAAGCTAGAGGCACTCAGTACCCTGACCCGATCCAAGCTGCATTGATCGCCGAACAAGCCGGCGCGGACGGAATTACCGCTCATTTGCGCGAGGATCGCAGACATATTCAGGACCGGGATATTTATCTACTGCGCAACATTATCCATAGCCGCCTGAACTTGGAAATGGCCGTCACCGACGAAATGGTTGCGATTGCACTCGAAGTCAAACCTTACGCTTGCTGCCTCGTTCCGGAAAAGCGCGAAGAACTGACTACCGAGGGCGGTCTTAACGTGGCCGAAAATCAAGCACGCATGAACGATGTCTGTCTTCGGCTCGGGGAGGCCGGAATCGAAGTCTCCTTATTCATCGACCCGGATCAAGGTCAAATCGATGCTGCTGTAAAAGCAGGCGCGCCAGTCGTCGAATTGCATACCGGACGCTATGCCGATGCGGAAACATCGAGCATTCGCTCCGACGAGCTTAAGCGCATTCAATCGGCCGCGCAATATGCAAACAGCGCCGGACTACAGGTCAATGCCGGGCACGGACTCAATTTCCACAATGTCGAAGCAATTTGCAAAATCCCTGAAATTGTCGAATTAAATATCGGCCATGCCATTATCGCCCAAGCGGTTTTCTCCGGTTTAGCCAAAACTATCGGCGATCTTAAACAATTGATGCGGCAAGCCCGATTACAGTGCTTGATCTCCAAATAACCGATGAAATTACAATGCTTTCAATTAACCTCGGCCGGTGACAGAGAGGTTAATCAAGATTCGATGGGACGCATTATTCAAGACGACTATGCCTTGTTTATTGTTGCCGACGGGCTCGGAGGCCATCAGTCGGGTGAAAAAGCTTCCCGATATTTTTGCCAAGGCTTATTAAAATTAGTCAATCAGTACCGGGGGCATCTTACCCAAGCTCCCGACGAAACCATGATTGCCTGGTTTAACTCGGCTATCGAAGAAATGAAAAAGCTTTTCGGCAACGATCCATCCGCATCGGAAGCACACACCACCTGCGCATTGCTCTATATCGACCCGAATCAAACCATCACTGCACATTGCGGCGACTCCCGAATTTACCGGATGAATGCGAATAAAGTTCTATGGCGTACGAAAGATCATTCGATCACGCAGCAACTGTTGGACGAGGGATCAATAACCGAACAAGAAATGGGCTTGCACCCTGAGCAAAACCAACTGACGCGTAGTGTAAATATCTTGAAAACCCACCTTCCCGAAATCCATGTTTACCCTCCAATAAAACTGGGCGAAACATTTCTTTTGTGTACAGACGGCTTCTGGGAGTTCATGAAATCCGCCGAATTACTCGACTTAGCACAACCCGAAAGCGGTAAAAACGAACTGGGGAAATTTGCTCGATTGACGGTGCTCAGAGCAAGAGGGCACAGCGACAATGTGACGGTGCAATGGGTAAGATGTCTTGGATAAGGCGCATAAATAGCCACTCTACGGACATCAAGACTGAAGTTTGCGCGTTGCGCTCTGTATCAAAACGACACACCACATCAAAAAGGGGTCTATTGATTTAACACAATAGCCCCTATCATTTTAAATCTCGGAATACATAAGGCGGCACCGAATATGATGCGCGAAAGCGGATATATCGGCACTTAAAGTAGATTTGTTCTGAATTAAAACTAAGGAACGAGCATGAAATAACTTAGACAACTGTTGGAAGAGGGTTTGGCGGCTCGATTGACAGGTGTCGGCGGCAGGGATAGCCGCCGTCAAGCCTACACGGACGTATTCACGGCGTCCTGTCAAAGCGAGTTACCGAACCTCCGCAAAGCCTACTACTTGTAGAAGTTATTTTGTGCATATTTCTAAGCGGCCAAGCCGTGTTTTTGTATACGGTATAGCAAGGTATCTCGGGTAATGCCTAATAACCGGGCTGACTTGCTGCGATTGCCGTTAGTTCTAGTAAGCGCTTGATTAATCAAGTCAGCCTCCAGCGTGTCCAATTGGATACCGAAATCGGGTAGTTTAAAACTCGGAATACCGCCTGCATCCGCTGCAGGGGCCTTTTCGTCAATATATTCAGCAAACTCATGCGGTAAATTATCGGGCTCGATAACTTTTCCGGCCAACAAAATCGACAGTCTTTCACATAAATTTCGGAGCTCTCTTATATTACCAGGCCATCGATAGCGAGTTAAAACTCGAACCGACTGTTTACTGAATTTCGGGGCCTCAAGTGAATGAGCCTGCGCGAAGTGCCGAACAAAATGAGTGATCAGCGGCTCGATATCTTCGGTTCTTTTCGATAGTGGCGGCAACTCCAGCGGCACAACATTTAATCGAAAGTACAAATCCTGCCTAAACTGTCCTGCGTCGATTTGCTTGACCAAGTCTTGGTTACTGGCCGCGATGATTCTGACATCGACACGGTAAGGCTTAGTTTCTCCAACGGCCAGGCATTCGCCCAATTCCAAAAAACGCAATAATTTTGCTTGAATCGACAGCGGTAGCGAATTAATTTCATCCAAGAATAAAGTACCGCCATCAGCAGCTTGAAAGATGCCTTGCTTGTTAACGTTAGCTCCGGTAAACGCACCTTTTTTATGCCCGAATAATTCAGACTCTACTAAACTTTCGGGCAAGGCGGCGCAATTCAACTTGATAAACGGCTTATTAGCACGCGCGCTTTCTTTTTGAATAGCGGAAGCTAGTACTTCCTTACCGGTACCGGTTTCTCCTTTGATGAAGACAGTTACATCGGTACAAGCAACCATTCTCGCGCTACGGAGTAGAGAATCGAGTGCGGGAGATTTCCCAATTATCGAATTAAAATGATCCACAGGAGCCTCTCCTAAAATTATAAGTGTTGTAATCGCATGGGATTAAGCCATGGCAGAGCGGCCAATAATGCGAGTGCAATCATCAATAAGCCGACAATCTGCTTAAAGTACTGCATTCTGGATAACCTTGTTAGTGTACTGGTAATTATACCGACACTTATCACGGCGGGTAAAGTCCCAAAACCGAAAGCCAACATCGTCAACCCGCTACGAACTATATCACCGGTCGTTGCCGCAAGCGCCAATGCTGCATAGACTAGACCACAAGGTAGCCACCCCCAAATCATGCCGAATAAAAAAGCTTGCTTGCACGTTTTCACCGGAATGAGGCGGCGACCATACGGCTCGATTAATTTCCAAAAACGGGCGCCGGTTTTTTCAATATAAGCAAAACGCGGAAACCACCCCGCGATATAAAGTCCGGCACTGGTCATTACCACGGCCGAAAGCACCTGCAATACTCTATGACCGTGACCTTCTCCAAAAGGCATCGTTAATAACGCCTCAATAACACCTACCAACATCCCAGCCAATGCATAACTGCTGATACGACCAAGGTTATAGTTCAGCACATAAGGAAAAAGCTTAGCCTTAGATATACGAACCTCGGGCTTAAGACTTAACGTAAGCGTCCCGATAATCGACCCGCACATGCCAATGCAATGCATGCTACTAAACAACCCCATCGCAAAAGCGACAAAATAGGAGGCATTAAAGGGGATAGTATGTTCCATAGGGGGAGAACATTAGCATATTTATTAACTTAAACAATATTTAGTTTTGAAAAACAGAGGATTTTGCTCCATCTTTTTACGTGAAATAACACAGATCAATTACTTATTCCGCATTATTGAATAAATATACCTTTCGCACTTGAAATTTCGGCATTGCCTAAGGAGGCGCCGGGGCGTGCGGCAAAGGCTTTGCCAGCATGGAGCTGGCATAGAGGCTACATGGACGTATTCACCCAGCACCTAAATTCCATAGCCCATTGGCTATGGTTAACTATCTTGGATAATTTAGGTGCTGGGTTCATGGCGTCCTTTGACGGACACCCCGGCGCCGAATTTTGATCTGCGATGGGTATAGATAAAACCTCATGCGACTATTCGGCGTATTTGCCCCGGAATATTGCCAACCGCAATATCTTGTGCCATCTAATCGGCTTGATACCTTAAGTTCCAAGCATCATTTAGACCGAATAGTTAAAATCTCATTTAAAAACCGACTGAATTTGCATCTGGATTTTTTCCGCCATCGATTTACGGTCTTCGGCATCTCGAATCGGACGACCGACAACAATATAGTCGGCTCCGTTACGGAAAGCTTGCTCTACACTGACCACACGCTTCTGATCGTCCTCTTCTCTATTATCGACCGGCCTAATACCCGGAGTGACAACCAACAAACGATGATCTAATTCCTCCCTTAACATAGACGCTTCCAACCCTGATGAAACGATACCGTCACAGCCGATTTGCAAGGCACGCTTGGCACGCGATAAAACCAAATCGCGTATATCGCATTGAAACCCCAGATCATCTAGATCTCCTCTATCCAAGCTAGTTAACGCGGTCACCGCCAGTACTTTTAATTGTCCTTTTTCCTTCGCGGCCGCCTCCATAATCGCATCGTTACCGTGAATAGTCGCCAGGTCGACGCCTTTGCTACTTAGCGCGCGAATAGCACGCCCCACAGTGGCCGGCACATCGAAAAATTTTAAATCGACGAAAACCTTTTTGTTCTGTTTTTTCAACCACTCGATAAAGCCAAAATAATCCCCGGACATGAACAGCTCCATGCCGACTTTATAGAAAATCACCGAATCGCCCAATTCTTCAACCAAGGCTTGGGCTTCAGGAATACTCGGTACATCCAACGCCATGATTAAGCGCTCGCGGACAGGAATGGATTTTTCGGAAATAAAAGTTTCGGTCATGAGCAAGTATCGATATGCAATAAGAAAAGACCTCTATATTACCGAAACTTAATTCAACAGTGAATGTTAAAATAGCGTTCAACTATTCCACCCCACCAAAGGCGCATATCAAATGCGCCTTAACTGCATGACAACCAAGCATTTAACGCATTTATGATCTTCACTCTGCTGCAAATGGCCGTATTGATCGCCTGCGGTATCGGTTGGCGTTGGCTTCGCCCAGGCGGGCTTAGCGCCGAACAAGTTCGACCGGTTTTGACATCGGTGGTCTATTATTTGTTTTTACCTGCAATGGTACTGGAAGTCCTGTGGCGTTCGAACATAGGCGTGCAATCTCTACAATATACTTTCCTTGGCACTTTAAGTATCGCTTTTGCAATGATTTGCATCTGGTTAATTGGACGCGTCCTTAACATTCAAGATAAAAAACTTGGCGCGATTATTCTGGTCACCGCATTCCCCAATGTCACCTATCTTGGACTGCCCGTTTTAGAAGAAACTTTCGGCCTTTGGGCCCGCTCGGTCGCCATACAGATCGATTTATTTGCTACCGCGCCTTTTTTATTTACTGTCGGCATCATGACTGCCCGGCATTTTGGCGAAGACCATAGCCACAAACACAAACCGACTTGGCTCAACCTCAACGCCCCTCCTTTTTGGGCAGCCTTATTGGCGGTGATTTTAAATATGAACCAAATTACTGCTCCCGAGTGGTTACTGGGGGTTTTGCAGAAACTTTCAGCCGGCGTCGTGCCGATCATGCTTTTTTCATTAGGTTTGGCATTGAGCTGGCAAAGCATCACATTGCGTAATCTACCTTATGCTCTGCCGATTATTTTGATTAAACTATTTTTAATGCCGTGGTTTGCCTTGCAAGTATCGGTATTTTCAACGCTGGATGAGGCGCATAAGGCCGCAGCGGTCTTGGAAATGGCCATGCCCAGCATGGTATTGGGCATTGTTTTTTGCGACCGATACCGGCTAGACAGCGCTCTCTATGCCATGGCGGTAACGCTGACCACCGTCTTGAGCATGATTACTCTACCTTTTTGGTACCGCATCATTACTACAACTTAAGTTCATTTATGAATCCGACCCTAGAAATTTTCTCGCAAGGCGAAGAGATCATCACCGGACAAACTGTCGATACCAATGCCGTCTGGCTCTCTCAAGCCTGCGTAAATATGGGTTTTACGGTTACCCGACATACCGCCGTCGGCGACCGACTCGATGAGCTCATAGCGCTTTTAAATGAAATCTCGTCTCGCGCCGATTGCTGTATCTGCACAGGGGGATTGGGCCCTACATCCGATGATTTAACCGCTCAAGCTGCCTCTTTAGCTTTCTCTATGCCCTTGCAATTCGACACGAAAGCTTTCGAGCAGATTTCCAGCTTCTTTAGAAATAGAGGACGAACCATGCCGGAAAGTAATCGAAAGCAAGCTTATCTTCCTAGCGGAGCCATACGCATAGATAATCAATGGGGAACCGCTCCCGGGTTTACCCTACAATACAATCGTTGTCGATTTGTCTTTTTACCGGGCGTGCCGTTCGAAATGCAACATCTATTTAATGAATTTGTTAAATGTTTTTTTGCACGTCATTACACTCTCAACCCTAAGCAATTGATCACTCTAAAAACTATCGGTATCGGCGAATCCGACATACAGACGGCCATCGCAGATATTACGATACCTCCGGAAATTCAACTCGGCTTTCGTGCCGGTCCGGATCATATCGAAACAAAATTACTCGCCCCCGCTCAATATCCTCGCCAGAAACTCGACGCTTATATTGATACAATAAAAAGCCGACTAGGTGATTTTATTTTCGGAATCGCTGACGATTGCAACCATTGCGACGATTTGCCTGGCACGATCGATAAAATGATGCGGGACCAACAACGAACGGCGATCTTCATTGAGACCATAAGTCAAGGTCTCATGGCAGCGAAATGCGCGATTGCCAATGACTGGCTTTTAGAGACTCATTATCAACGAAGCCCCGCACATTTCGCCGACCGATTTTCGATCGCTTTTGACGATATTATGGACCTACCAAGCCAAGCAAAAAGCATCGCAAATGCGGCAAGAAATCAAAGCGGCGCGGATCTTGCCCTCATACAACTCTACAGAGAAGACAACGCAATAGACAAACAAGACTGCACTATTACAATTTACAACGCTTTGTTAAGCCCCGAAGGCTTGCGGCATTCGACTCATACGATCGGCGGCTCCGTTAAGCGAAAACAAAACCAAGCCGCATTGCTGGCATTGGATTTACTACGACGCTATTTACAAAACACAAATTAACATCATGCCTTTAATTCGACTAACCAATGTTTCAATCGCCTACGGAACCCATGCATTGCTGAATAATGCCAATTTTCAACTGGACCCAGGGGAGCGCGTCGGGCTTCTTGGTAGAAACGGCGAAGGAAAATCCACGTTAATGAAAATTATCGCAGGAAACATCCAGCCCGATCACGGCGAAATCTGGCGCCAACCCGAACTGAAACTCGCCTGGTTAGAACAGGCTCCGGAATTGGTTGGCGAATCTACCATTTACGATGCCGTAGCCGCCGGACTGGGCGAATTAGGCCAATGGATAACCCGTTACCATGCTCTGTCTACACAGTTAGATAATGCTGACGACAAAACACTGCAGGAACTTGGCGATCTACAGCATAAACTGGAATCCAAAAACGGCTGGCATTTTCAACAACAAGTCGAATCGACCTTAAGCCGACTAAATCTGCCGGGAGAACTCCCGGTAAAAAGCTTATCGGGCGGATGGAAGCGTCGAGTCGCACTCGCGAGGGCATTAGTCCTCGAACCTGAATTACTCCTTTTAGATGAACCGACCAACCATCTGGACTTAGACAGCATCACATGGCTGGAAGAGCAATTATTAAATTTTCAAGGGGCCGTTTTATTCGTTACTCATGATAGATTCTTTCTACAAAAATTGGCAACCCGTATTGTCGATCTCGATCGCGGCAATCTAACATCCTGGCAAGGGACTTATGACGACTACCTTCGACGTAAGGCATCCGCACTGGAAGATGAAGCCAATCAAAACGCCGAATTCGACAAAAAACTGGCTCAAGAGGAGGTTTGGATTCGCCAGGGCGTAAAAGCGCGGCGCACCCGTAACGAAGGACGTGTTCGAGCACTCAAGAAATTACGCGACGAACGCGCGCAACGCCGCAATGTTCAAGGAACGACCAAATTATCTTTGGATCGCGGAGACACATCGGGTAAAAAAGTCATCGAAGCGACCGATCTTTGCAAAGCTTTCGACGGGAAACCGGTGGTAAAAGATTTTTCAACACTCATTCAGCGCGGCGACAAAATCGGGTTGATCGGTCCCAATGGCGCAGGAAAATCGACACTGTTGAAACTGTTGCTCAAGCAATTAGAACCCGACAGCGGCACTGTCGAACAAGGCACTCGCCTGCAAGTCGCCTACTTCGACCAACTGAGAGAACAACTCGATCCGGAAATGACCGTCGCCGATTCGATTGCCGACGGCAATGATTATGTCGAAATTGCCGGAAACAAACGCCATGTCATGTCATACCTTGGTGACTTTTTATTCGCGCCGGCGCGTGCACGCTCGCCGGTCAAAAGCCTATCCGGCGGAGAAAAAAACCGCTTACTCCTTGCTCGATTGTTCACGAAACCGGCCAACCTGATCATCATGGACGAACCCACCAATGACCTGGACCTGGAAACCTTGGAGTTATTGGAAGAAAAACTGGTCGATTATGACGGTACTTTATTACTAGTCAGCCATGACCGGAGCTTCCTGGATAATGTCGTCACCAGTGTCCTGGTTTTCGAAGGCGGCGGCGTCATAAGCGAGCATATCGGCGGCTATAGCGACTGGTTAGCAAACTATCAAAACACCAAAGCCGCCGAAATTGCTGTCAAAAAAACCGAAAGCATTGAAAAAAAAACCAGCAATGACACGCCAAAAAAGAAAAAACTCTCTTATAAAGAACAAAAAGAATTAGATGAACTTCCGGACCTGATCGACCGCCTTGAGTCTGAACACTCAGCCATTAACGAAAAAATCAATTCCCCTGATTTTTATAAAAACGACCCTACAATGATCGCCGACACCCTTGAGAAACTGAAAACTATCGATAAAGAGATGGAACATGCCTTTCAACGCTGGCATGATCTCGAAGCCATGACTCATTAAAAATTAAAATTCATTGCATCATAAGCAATAGTACCTTATCATTGCCCGTTTCCATTCGCTGATGGATTAAATACCGGAGAGATGGCCGAGTGGTCGAAGGCGCACGCCTGGAAAGTGTGTATACGGCAACGTATCGAGGGTTCGAATCCCTCTCTCTCCGCCATCTGATCGATACAAATTCCTTAAAACCCGAAAACTACACGCTATAGTTTTCGGGTTTTTTTATGCCCATTACTTCCCTTCTGATAAAAAACCGTCTAAGAGTAAACCTAAATTCGTCAGCTCAACCATGAAGGACATGAAGTTAATGAAGCATTTCAAGAGATTACCTAACGCTCATGAATGCCTGCAATCGCCCCCTCTTCGGAAACGGCATTTTTGTTGCTGAGTTTTTACATATCGAAAAATTAGATAAAAAGTCTCGATCTACGAACTTTCACAATAACATTGCAGCTAACTTTTCGGATGAGGAAAGCTGCACACAAACGAATGACAAGTTATTGAATTAACGTCTTATGCTTCATGGTGAAATGCTTTTTCTAAGTTAAACTTTGTTCAAAAAAACCATAGAATAGGCAGGTTAAACAAATCAAAATAAGCGACACAGTCTGTCGTATAGACCCGCATAATATTTTTCAAATAGTCGATTAACCGTTGAACCATTCTGGAGAAATATCATGCTCTCTCCCAAAAAACATCGCATTCCCAGGCAGCGGCAAGCCAAAAACAGCCTGGATCAGAATTGCTCCCTCACACACTTGAAACAAACTTGGTTCAGCCGGGCTTTATTGATGGGGCAAAACCTCAGGCTACTGGCGAAATCCATTGAAATATATGATGAAATAGTAAACTTGCTAGAACTGGACGAAGTAGATTTCGAGGAACACAAAACCTCGGAGATTCAACGAATCATTAAGAAACAAGCAAGCCATTTCGCCAATCCGATAAGCGAGAATCAGGAAACAGCATTCGTCAATATTGTTCGAATGAAACAGGCTTTCGGTTTCTCCGAGGTAGAAATTCAATTATTATTATTCGCCAGCATACTGGATCTCGATGGCGAATTTTCCGAGTGTTTCGAAATCCTAGAACGCGTCAGTAACCGGCAGTTCTATCGAACTTTACATAAAATGCTCAACGCGCCGGAGAACGATATTATGCAGGCTTTCGATAAACAAGGATTGCTAGCGAAAAGCGGCCTTTTGAAAATCAATCCTGCGGTTGACACCATCCCGGATAAACTCCGTCTATTAAAAGGCATTTCCACGACATTGTTGGACAACCCTAATAAACCGATTGCTGATTTATTCGCTGATTATGTCAGACCGGTAAAAGCAGTAGAATTATCGGCGCGAGATTTTGAACATATAGCACCATCTTATCAACGCTTGAAGAAGTATCTAAGACATGCGATCGACCAGCAACTAACCGGATGTAATGTCTTGCTCTATGGACCACCGGGCACTGGTAAAACGCAAATGGTACGCAGCCTTTCGGCTGAATTGAAAATCGATCTTTACGAAATCAGCGCAGAAGATGCCGAAGGAGAAACTTTATCGGGAAAAGAGCGTATATCCGCCTGCCAATTAGCACAATTTTTATTGCAAGGAAAAGCCAATCATTGTCTGCTTTTCGATGAAATCGAGGATATTTTTTCCACTCCGTGGCCAATGTTCTTAGAGCCCGAAAATCAATCAACCGGACGAGAAAAAGCGTGGGTCAACCAATTACTAGAAAACAACCCAGTGCCCACCTTTTGGCTGAGCAACGACATCACAAGTATCGATCCCGCCTTTATCCGTCGCTTCGACATCGTCCGGCAACTGGATATACCGCCCGCCCCGATACGAAAAAAACTACTATCCAAGGCATTACGCGGCATAAAAGTGAGTGAAAAATGGCTGAATAACATGGCAAGCCTGGAACAGCTATCACCCGCAATTATCGAACGGGCGGCTAAAGTCACACGAGCAATGGGGGAAAACAAAGCCTCTACCAATGAATCTCATTTGCAAGACTTGATCGAGGGCACGCTGAAAGCCATGACTGGTGAGGTGAAAACCAGCCGTCGCCAGGCAGCTGAATTTTACGATCCTGGATTGCTGAATACGGTAATAGATATAGACACAATTAGTGCGGGACTGAAACGATCAAAACAAGCTCGCCTCTGTCTATTCGGCCCACCCGGAACCGGAAAAAGCGCTTACGCTGGATTTTTGGCCGATTATCTGGCGATACCGTTGTTAGCTAAACACGCCTCCGACATTATCGATTGCTATGTCGGCAATACTGAAAAGAACATAGCGCGCATGTTTGAGCAGGCCAAAGACGAAAATGCCTTATTGCTACTGGACGAAGCGGATAGCTTCTTACAGAACCGAAATCATAGTCAACATAACTGGGAAACCACCCAAGTCAATGAGCTGCTGGTTCAGATGGAGCATTTCGACGGACTATTCATTTGTTCGACCAATATGATGGAAAATCTCGATAACGCAGTTTTACGTCGTTTCGATTTCAAAATTAAATTCGATTATTTGAAAACGGAGCAAAGCTGGACGCTATTGCAACATTACCTGGGAACAGCACTGAGCCGGAAGTCGCTAAGCCAAAAACAACGCTATCAACAACAATTGGAGGCGATGTCATGTTTGACACCGGGCGATTTCGCCGCAGTAAAACGCAAGCTGACGGTATTGGATGAAACGAAAAATGTAGAGCAATTTCTGCAAAGCTTGCGTGATGAACTATCATTCAAGCCGGTAGCCTTAAACGTTCTATCGGGTTTGGGGCTGTGATTTGATCGACAAACCCTTTAATGGGTATTACCGTTTCGCTTGATAGTGCGCTTCTAATGAAATGATGTACTTTACTTAATAAGTGTCCAAAAATTATTTCGGCTCTCTAGGATTTTCCGTGGTGATAAATAATGAGAACTATTCTCAAAATTTGAATAACTTAAGTTGCTGATAAAAAAGTTATTTTTTCATTGCCTTTGTCATGTCAAAACACTGGCATGGCTTCTACCACGGGAAATCCGGAAGAGCCGATACTTTTGAATTCAAGTCTGATATCGTCCTATTAAAGATTTTGTTTCCTGGATAAAATACGCCCTTAACCCAATTGGTTCCACAACCTCAACCCGACTTCCAAAACTGCTCAGCCACCAGCGTAATTCCTGGGTATCCAGAATGGTGGCTTGCAGCAAGACTCGCCCATCTTCTTGGGGTGTTAGAATTTGATCTTCCGTTAATGGCGTTTCGTACAAATGAATCACTGCACGCGGTTCGAATAAAGCTTGTAATTGAATCGGTGCATCGCTATGTGGATAAGCAAATTGTTGATCTTTTTCAATGTACTCCTGTAAATTGAATGATTCAGGTCGCATGGCTTCATTTTCGAGTAGCTCAGCTTTTTGGAAGCGGTGTAAGGCCAATTGTTTAACATCATGATAATTCCATAGCGTACAAACAAGATAAATCACGTTCTGACGATTAACGATCCCCAATGGATTGATAATGTAATCGACGCAGTCTTTATTCCGAGGAGTATAAGTCGCATGAACTTGCCTGTCTTTCAATAAGCCTTCGTAAATTGTTTGTTGAATCAAAGGGTCGATTGACGGCTTTAATAACTAACTCCGGCCCGCGGCTTATGACAGCGACTTTATCTGGCCAACTATGAAGACGGGATTGATTACACGTCGCCAGAACTTCATTCGCACGTTCGAAGTAAGGTTTTAACAGATCCAGTGTAGTCTGCGGCAATATATTATGCAGATAGGACTCCGCCATCCCAAAGGCGAGAGCCGTCACAATATCCATATTCGGTAGATCCTGGATTCGGGCCGACTCTTGCCAGTACCACAAATTTTTCCTACCGTCGATGTCACAGGACAAAGGAAAGGCAATCGAAAGCTTTTCTAGATCACGTTGAATTGTACGCACATGGATATCGTATCCTTCGCTTGAAAGCACGACCTTTAGCTCTGGAGTAGTAATTCGACGAGGAAAACGTGGAATTCTAGAAAGCACCAACCATTGTCGGTATAAAGTGTCATATGTTCGCGGCATGGGTTAGGTTTCTTATAACAATTTCTAAGTAAATCTTAGCCAATCGAGTAGCATCAAACGGCAACGATTGTGCTTTATTGGCGATGCCATTCTATGACAAACCTTAAAGCAAAAAAAAGCCCGTGTTGAGTGATCAACACGGGCTTTTGGGATAAGAGCCTGGCAATTCCCTACTTTCACATGGCAAACTGCCACACTATCATCGGCGCTAAGCGGTTTCACTTCCGAGTTCGGGATGGGATCGGGTGGGACACGCTCGCTATGGTCACCAGGCAAACCGGTTACAGTAGGTTCAAAGTTAAGCCGTAAGGTTAACGATGGTATTCGTTAATGCTCATTCGGCTGTGTGCTTTGCGCCTACTCAAAACTCTTTACTAACAGGTGCTTTCGCTTGTTATTTCGGTCTTTAATCACAGTCGCTTAGCCTTTAGCCTTGCGCCTTTAACCTTAACCTTTTGCCTTTCACCTGTTTTTTTGGAAATCTGTACACGTTTTTCGTTCTCTCGCTTTAGCGATTGTCGGCTGTTGGATAACACCTTGGTTTTCAAACCGATTGGGTGTTATATGGTCAAGCCTCACGGGCAATTAGTATCAGTTAGCTTCATACATTACTGCACTTCCACACCTGACCTATCAACCTGATCGTCTCTCAGGGCCCTTCAGGGGACTCACGGTCCCAGTGAGATCTCATCTTGGGAGAGGCTTCCCGCTTAGATGCTTTCAGCGGTTATCCCGTCCGAACATAGCTACCCGGCAATGCCATTGGCATGACAACCGGAACACCAGAGGTTCGTCCACTCCGGTCCTCTCGTACTAGGAGCAGCTTCCCTCAAATCTCAAACGCCCACGGCAGATAGGGACCGAACTGTCTCACGACGTTCTGAACCCAGCTCGCGTACCACTTTAAATGGCGAACAGCCATACCCTTAGGACCTGCTTCAGCCCTAGGATGTGATGAGCCGACATCGAGGTGCCAAACACCGCCGTCGATATGAACTCTTGGGCGGTATCAGCCTGTTATCCCCGGAGTACCTTTTATCCGTTGAGCGATGGCCCTTCCATTCAGAACCACCGGATCACTAAGACCTACTTTCGTACCTGCTCGACTTGTCCGTCTCGCAGTCAAGCGTGCTTTTGCCTTTACACTCATCGCATGATTTCCGACCATGCTGAGCACACCTTCGTGCTCCTCCGTTACTCTTTGGGAGGAGACCGCCCCAGTCAAACTACCCACCAGACACTGTCCCCAATCCCGATAAGGGACCTAGGTTAGAACTTCAAACATACCAGGGTGGTATTTCAAGGTCGGCTCCACACCAACTGGCGTTGATGCTTCACAGCCTCCCACCTATCCTACACAAATAGGTTCAAAGTCCAGTGTCAAGCTATAGTAAAGGTTCACGGGGTCTTTCCGTCTAGCCGCGGGTACACTGCATCTTCACAGCGATTTCAATTTCACTGAGTCTCGGGTGGAGACAGTGTGGCCATCGTTACGCCATTCGTGCAGGTCGGAACTTACCCGACAAGGAATTTCGCTACCTTAGGACCGTTATAGTTACGGCCGCCGTTTACCGGGGCTTCGATCAAGAGCTTCTCCGAAGATAACCCCATCAATTAACCTTCCGGCACCGGGCAGGCGTCACACCCTACACTTCCTCTTTCGAGTTTGCAGAGTGCTATGTTTTTGCTAAACAGTCGCAGCCACCAGTTTAATGCTACCCTCTTCAGCTCCATCCGCAAGGGACTTCACCTACCAAGGGCGTACCTTCTCCCGAAGTTACGGTACCATTTTGCCTAGTTCCTTCACCCGAGTTCTCTCAAGCGCCTTAGAATTCTCATCCCACCCACCTGTGTCGGTTTAGGGTACGGCCGCAGATAACCTGATGCTTAGAGGTTTTTCTTGGAAGCAGGGCATCAATCACTTCGTCTCCCCTAGGGGATACTCGTCATCACGTCTCAGAATTATGGAACCGGATTTGCCTAATTCCACTCCCTACTCGCTTAAACTGCCTATTCCAACAGACAGCTGACCTAGCCTTCTCCGTCACCCCATCGCAGTTACCTCCGGTACAGGAATATTAACCTGTTTTCCATCGACTACGCCTTTCGGCCTCGCCTTAGGTGCCGACTAACCCTGCGTCGATTAGCGTTGCGCAGGAAACCTTGGGTTTTCGGCGTGGGGGTTTTTCACCCCCATTATCGTTACTCATGTCAGCATTCGCACTTCTGATACCTCCAGCCGACTTCTCAATCGACCTTCGCAGGCGTACAGAACGCTCCTCTACCACCATACTCTAAAGTATGATCCGTAGCTTCGGTACTATGCTTAGCCCCGGTGAATCTTCCGCGCAAGCCGACTCGACCAGTGAGCTATTACGCTTTCTTTAAAGGATGGCTGCTTCTAAGCCAACCTCCTGGCTGTCTGGGCCTTCTCACATCGTTTCCCACTGAGCATAGATTTGGGGACCTTAGCTGACGGTCTGGGCTGTTTCCCTTTTCACGACGGACCTTATCACCCGCCGTGTGTCTCCCGTGCTCGCACTTGTTGGTATTCGGAGTTTGCATCGGGTTGGTAAGTCGAGATGACCCCCTAGCCGAAACAGTGCTCTACCCCCAACAGTGATACACGAGGCGCTACCTAAATAGCTTTCGAGGAGAACCAGCTATCTCCGGGCTTGATTAGCCTTTCACTCCGATCCACAACTCATCCGAATCCTTTTCAACGGATCCCGGTTCGGTCCTCCAGTTGGTATTACCCAACCTTCAACCTGGTCATGGATAGATCGCCCGGTTTCGGGTCTAATCCCAGCGACTATGACGCCCTATTCAGACTCGCTTTCGCTACGCCTCCCCTATTCGGTTAAGCTTGCCACTGAGATTAAGTCGCTGACCCATTATACAAAAGGTACGCAGTCATCCCGCCCCTAAATTACTCTAAGGTGGGTTTGATTCGGTCCATTAATTTACGCTTTGCACTGCCGTGATGCTTGATACGATATTCTCGCTGTCTCGCTCCACTTAATGTTAAAGACGCTTCGTAATAAACCACTCGCCACTGATTGCTTCTAGTTGCTATATTTTTACCTGCATTATGCGAGCTGATTCGCTCTTTCAGGTTACTCGTACAGCCAAAGTAAAACTTTTCTTTATCTTCAATTGCTTGTAAGACATAAAAGTAATGCATTTTTTTCCTAAAGTAATTTAGGGGCGGGACTCCTACTGCTTGTACGCATACGGTTTCAGGTTCTATTTCACTCCGATCTCCTCGGTTCTTTTCGCCTTTCCCTCACGGTACTGGTTCACTATCGGTCGATAAGGAGTATTTAGCCTTGGAGGATGGTCCCCCCATGTTCAGACAAGGTTTCACGTGCCCCGTCCTACTCGTTTTCATCCAGCTCCAGTTTTCATGTACTGGGCTATCACCATCTATGGCTGCTCTTTCCAGGGCATTCCACTAACTGGGGCTGGACTTAAGGGCTGGTCCCCGTTCGCTCGCCGCTACTAAGGGAATCTCGGTTGATTTCTTTTCCTCCGGGTACTTAGATGTTTCAGTTCCCCGGGTTCGCCTCCTTAAGCTATGTATTCACTTAAGGATAATCAGGTTGTCCTGACTGGGTTGCCCCATTCGGAAATCCGCGGATCAAAGTTAGTTTGCAAACTCCCCGCGGCTTATCGCATGCTACTACGTCCTTCGTCGCCTCTTATCGCCTAGGCATCCACCGTATGCGCTTATTCACTTGACCATATAACCCCAATCAGTCTGACCGCTCTCGCACTCCCTTTCGGTAGCGTGGTTTCGGTTCAGGTCTGTGGCGTTATCTGTCAGCTGACATTTTCGCTTTCTGCTTGAGAACTCATTCACGTCGCTTTCGGTTGGTCTTGGCTTTGCCGCTGTCTTCGCCTTGCGGCGCGGACAGTAACAAGCTTTGCTTTACCGTCTGCTTCGGTGAACTTGTTTTATGTATCTTCTTGGTTTAAATCGCTTTAAACGTTGAAGTTACAGTGTACAGATTTCCAAATTGTTAAAGAGCTATTCGTGACGTTGTTTCCGTCACCAATGCTATACCGTCTGTGAGGGCTTTCGCCATTCAAACGGTATAGCATTGGTGGAGCCAGGGAGGATCGAACTCCCGACCTCCTGCGTGCAAGGCAGGCGCTCTCCCAGCTGAGCTATGGCCCCTTTGGGGTTCGTGCAAACTAAACACTGCTAGTTTGACGGGTGGTCCTTCCGCTTCCAGGCTTGCGCCGCGTTGGTGGGCCTGGGAGGATTTGAACCTCCGACCTCACCCTTATCAGGGGTGCGCTCTAACCAACTGAGCTACAGGCCCAGGCTCGTGACGTCTTCGATCAAAATAATTTGTTGTGGGTACTTATGACGAACGCTTGCTGTCTTTGTAAGGAGGTGATCCAGCCCCAGGTTCCCCTAGGGCTACCTTGTTACGACTTCACCCCAGTCATGAATCACAAAGTGGTAAGCGCCCTCCCGAAGGTTAAACTACCTACTTCTTTTGCAACCCACTCCCATGGTGTGACGGGCGGTGTGTACAAGGCCCGGGAACGTATTCACCGCGACATTTTGATTCGCGATTACTAGCGATTCCGACTTCATGCAGTCGAGTTGCAGACTGCAATCCGGACTAGGACCGGCTTTCTGGGATTTGCTGACTTTCGCAAGTTCGCTGCCCTCTGTACCGGCCATTGTAGCACGTGTGTAGCCCTACCCATAAGGGCCATGATGACTTGACGTCGTCCCCACCTTCCTCCGGTTTATCACCGGCAGTCTCCCTAGAGTTCCCAGCTTGACCTGTTGGCAACTAAGGATAAGGGTTGCGCTCGTTACGGGACTTAACCCAACATCTCACGACACGAGCTGACGACAGCCATGCAGCACCTGTCTCAGAGTTCCCGAAGGCACTCTACGATCTCTCACAGATTCTCTGGATGTCAAGGGTAGGTAAGGTTCTTCGCGTTGCATCGAATTAAACCACATGCTCCACCGCTTGTGCGGGCCCCCGTCAATTCATTTGAGTTTTAACCTTGCGGCCGTACTCCCCAGGCGGTCAACTTAATGCGTTAGCTGCACCACTAAGTCTTAATAAAGACCCAACGGCTAGTTGACATCGTTTACGGCGTGGACTACCAGGGTATCTAATCCTGTTTGCTACCCACGCTTTCGTACCTCAGCGTCAGTTTTAGGCCAGAGAGCCGCCTTCGCCACTGGTGTTCCTTCCGATCTCTACGCATTTCACCGCTACACCGGAAATTCCACTCTCCTCTCCTAAACTCAAGTTACCCAGTATCAAATGCCGTTCCCAGGTTAAGCCCGGGGCTTTCACATCTGACTTAAATAACCGCCTACGCACGCTTTACGCCCAGTAATTCCGATTAACGCTCGCACCCTCCGTATTACCGCGGCTGCTGGCACGGAGTTAGCCGGTGCTTCTTCTATAGGTAATGTCAAGGCATCGGCTATTAACCAACGCTTTTTCCTCCCTATTGAAAGTGCTTTACAACCCTCAGGCCTTCTTCACACACGCGGTATTGCTGGATCAGGCTTGCGCCCATTGTCCAATATTCCCCACTGCTGCCTCCCGTAGGAGTCTGGGCCGTGTCTCAGTCCCAGTGTGGCTGATCGTCCTCTCAGACCAGCTATGGATCGTCGCCTTGGTAGGCATTTACCCCACCAACTAGCTAATCCAACGCAGGCTCATCTGATAGCGCGAGGTCCGAAGATCCCCCGCTTTCCCCCTCAGGGCGTATGCGGTATTAGCTCGGATTTCTCCGAGTTGTCCCCCACTACCAGGCAGATTCCTACGCGTTACTCACCCGTCCGCCACTCGTCGGCTCCCGAAGGACCGTTACCGTTCGACTTGCATGTGTTAAGCATACCGCCAGCGTTCAATCTGAGCCATGATCAAACTCTTCAGTTTAATATGGTTTGTGACTCAATAAGATGAGTCACCAATCTTGGCTCGACTAAGAATTAAACGTAATCGCTTTGAATTAACGTGTTGTTCTTGCGCCGAATAGTTTTAACCGCTAAGCTATTCGCCACAAGCACCCACACAAATTATTTTGATCTGCTTGTTAAAGAGCTGGAAGACTTTCTCTCCCGTTGAGCCCGCCTATTATACAGAAGCGAAACTCAATGTCAAACTTTATTTTCAATCTCTTTTCCCGTCGTTCCGCTGTTTCGCGGCGGGAAAGACGGCTATTATACAGAGCTATCTCAGCTCGTCAAGAATTTATTTTCTTCTTTTACAAATTAAAGACACCCTCCTGCCTTCAATAAACTCTAACTCTTTTATTTAGATAGCTATTTTTACTCTCGCAAACTTCCTTTTACCCACCTGATAAACATGTTCAGACCCTTTTGCAAGATGCAATTTATTATCCGACACCTTTTCACCATCTATCTTAACTGCGCCCTGTTTAATCATGCGCAAAGATTCCGATGTACTCCCAGTCAAGCCCGCATCCTTTAATAGATTAGCAATCGGATATCCTTGCTCGATCGAAGCAAGAGTCAATTCGTCCATTTCTTCCGGCATCTGTCCTTTTTGAAATCTAGCTTCGAAATTTTCCAAGGCTTTTTGCGCCGCTGATGAACTATGGAATCTTTCAATGATTTCTTGGGCCAAGCTAACTTTACAGTCTTTCGGATTCGCACCTTCCTGACATTGCCCCCGCCAACGACTGATTTCTTCGATTGGCCTGAAGCTCAATAACTCGAAATAGCGCCACATCAGCTCATCGGAAATGGACATAATTTTCCCAAACATCTCATCCGGCGCATCCGCGACACCTATATAGTTATTGAGTGATTTGGACATTTTTTGAACACCATCCAAGCCTTCCAAGATCGGCATAGTCATGACGACTTGAGGTTTTTGCCCATATATTTCCTGCAACTGCCTTCCAACCAACAGATTGAATTTTTGATCGGTACCGCCCAATTCGACATCGGCCTTCATCGCAACCGAATCATATCCCTGTATTAATGGATATAAAAATTCATGTATCGCGATCGGCTGCCCTCCTTTATAGCGCTTACTGAAATCATCTCTTTCGAGCATTCTTGCCACGGTATGCTTTGCGGCCAATTGAATCAATTCAGCCGAGGTCATTGCATTCATCCAACTCGAATTGAATAAGACCAAAGTCTTGGAAGGATCAAGTATCTTGAAAACCTGCTCCTCATAAGTCTTGGCATTTTCAATGACCTCATCACGCGTCAGAGGTTTGCGCGTTACGTTCTTTCCGGTCGGATCCCCGATCATGCCTGTAAAATCGCCAATCAAGAACAAAACTTCATGTCCGCAGTCTTGAAACTGTCTTAATTTATTGATCAGCACGGTATGCCCAAGATGCAAATCAGGAGCGGTTGGATCAAAACCCGCCTTGATTCTGAGCGGACGCCCTTCCTCCAGTTTTTTCTTCAATTCAGATTCAAGCAGAATTTCCTCGGCTCCTCTGGAAAGATACTTCAATTGATCTTGCAATTTAGCCTCCTTTTAAGAAAACATTAATCTAACTGTAATACTGTTGCATTGACGTGGCAAAATATCTTCAGTATATCAGCTATAATTACAGATAAACTACTTCTCACCCCAACTTTACTGAACACTTCCACTATCGCATAAAGAACCGTGAAAAATAGAATTTATAAATCCCTGTTTTTAGGAATCAGTTCCGCTGTCGTTGCAAGTGCTAGTTATGCGCTTATCACCCCTGAAAGCAAAGTCAGATCGGCCGACATCAACGTCTTTACCAATCATGCTTTTTTAATCGAGACGAATAATTCGTTTAACGATCAGCTCGCGTTTAAATTCGACGATCTCGGCGAATCATCCGATTTCAGGTCAATCGAACACATTATTGAAAGAGGCGAAAATCTTTCCACGATCTTTTCCAAGCTTCACCTAAATAAATCCGATCTACATCAGATTATTCATGCCAACGAAGCAGGCCGTGAGTTTGCAATGATTTCGTCCGGCAAGACACTTCAAGTCAAAACGACACAGAGCGGTGAACTGACCGAAATTTCGTACCAGAAAAGCCCAATTGAAACCGTCAAAGCTGTACGCGAAAACGATACATTCAATGTCGAGATTTCGAGTAAAACCATCGAAACGACAACCGTCAGCACCGTCGGCACTATTCACAACTCTTTGTTTTACGATGGAAAGCGCGCAGGACTGAGCGACAAATTGATACTGCAACTCGCCGACATCTTTGCTTTCGATATCGACTTTGCATTAGATATCAAAGAAAACGATACCTTTTCGGTCGTTTATGAAAAACATATTGCGGAAGGCGAAGAAGTCGGTTCCGGCAATATTCTTGCTGCCGAATTCAATAATCATGGCAAGGTATATCGCGCCGTCCGTTTTCAAGACAATTCCGGATCCGCGCATTATTACCGACCTAATGGCGAAGGCTTACGTAAAGCCTTTATAAGAACGCCGGTCGACTTCATCCGTATCAGCTCGCCTTTTAATTTAAAGCGCAAACATCCCATCTTAAATAGAATCCGCGCCCACAAAGGTGTTGATTATGCAGCTAAGACTGGAACTCCGGTTAAAGTGACCGGCGATGGAAAAATTCAATTTTTAGGCAGACAAAACGGCTACGGACGCGTCATCATTGTTCAACATGATGACAACCGCTACAGCACTCTCTATGCCCACCTCTCGGCATTCAATAATCACTTCAAGCAAGGAGGCGCCGTCAAGCAAGGCGATATTATCGGCTATGTCGGCCAATCCGGCTTGGCTAGCGGCCCTCATTTGCACTACGAATTCAGAGTAAACGGTGAACATCGCGATCCCTTATCGGTTACCTTGCCTAATTCGATGCCGATCAGCCCTTCTTTGCTGGGAAAATTCAAAGCCGACACGAAGCCCCTTATAGCCCAACTGGACCAAGCAAGAAACAGCTTACTTGCCCAGAAATAACGGGGCATCATAACTTCAATGACCGAACTCTATATTGGCTTAATGTCCGGGACCAGCATCGACGGTATCGATGCTGGTCTTGTCGATTTTAGTAGCGGCCATCCTGAGTTCATCGCCTTCGAATACCATCCTTTTCCTGACCGGATCAGAACCGAGCTGACTGAAATTACTTCTTCCGATCATCCTGTTCTACTAAAAAATATCGGCAAGCTTGATACACAACTGGGCAGTTTATTCGCACAAAGCGCACAGAGCCTAATCGCTAAAGCGGGCTTTTCTGCTTCGGATATTACTGCAATTGGCAGTCACGGTCACACCCTTTTCCATGCACCAGAGCTATCCAGCCCTTTTTGTTTACAAATCGGCGATCCCAACATCATCGCACAACTCACAGGGATTACTACCGTAGCCGATTTTCGCCGTCGCGACATAGCCGCCGGCGGACAAGGCGCTCCACTCGTTCCGGCTTTCCACCAAGCTTTATTCGCCTGCCCAAGTGAAAACCGAGTGATCGCCAATATCGGCGGTATCGCCAATATAACGATTTTGCCAAAAGATTCGTCGAAACCAATCATCGGTTTCGATACCGGGCCCGGCAATTCCTTAATGGATACATGGATAAGAAAACATCAAGGAAGTCATTTCGACCGTAACGGAGACTGGGCAAGAACAGGCCAACTCAATAAACATCTGCTCTCGCAACTAAAAGCCGACTCTTATTTTACGAGCATAGCGCCTAAAAGCACCGGAAAAGAATATTTTTCATTGGCCTGGCTAACCAAACACCTCCGCAAATTATCGGAACAAAAACCGGAAGATGTCCAGGCATGCTTATGCCTATTAACAGCGGAAACCATTTGCGACGCTATTCACGATTATGCCCCTAAAACCGACAAGGTATTAGTTTGCGGCGGCGGCGCGCGTAATAGCTATTTGTTGGAAAAACTGCAAGGCGCTTTGACTTGTCCCGTATTATCGACCGAAGAATACCATTTACATCCCGATCATGTGGAGGCAATCGCTTTTGCTTGGTTAGCCAGACAAACCATGAATAGCCTGCCCGGCAACCTTATGTCGGTTACCGGCGCAAAAGAGCCGGTAATTCTAGGTGGAATCTATCCTGGGCACGCCGCATTAAGCGGAAAACGATGATCCGCAACCGCAAGTCGTCGTTGCGTTAGGATTGCGTATCACAAACTGAGCACCGGAAAGATCTTCCTTGTAATCGATTTCGGCACCCGTTAAGTATTGAATACTCATCGAATCAATCAAAACCGTCACTCCGCCGTTTTCGACTTGCGTATCATCTTCGTTCACTTCCTCGTCGAACGTAAAGCCGTACTGAAAGCCCGAACAGCCTCCACCCGACACATAAACTCTCAACTTGAGGTTATCGTTGCCTTCATCGGCAATTAAATCGCCAACTTTCGCAGCGGCGCTATCGGTAAATATAATTGGTTCAGCCATAAAGTTTCTACTATCGAAATTAAAAAGTTATAAAAGTATGACAATCCCTAGTGTTTTAGTCAAGATTTAAGGATAAAGCGCTGGAATCCTTAAACCTTCAGCTTCATCAAAACCGAACATTAAATTCATATTTTGCAACGCTTGCCCTGAGGCTCCTTTAACCAGGTTATCAATCACCGACAACACCACCAACATTCGCCCCCCCTGGGGCTGATGAACGGCGATTTGACAAACATTGCCGCCCCGAACATTACGGGTATCCGGGTGCGATCCATAAGGCAACACATCGACAAACGGCTCGTTAATATAGCGTTGCTCATAAAGTGCTTGAACGGCTTCTCCTCCTGCTTCTAGCAAGGGCGCATACAAGGTGGTATGAATACCTCGTATCATCGGGATTAGATGAGGAACAAACGTCAAACCTACAGACCTTTTAGCAATCATCTCCAAACCTTGGATCACTTCGGGTAAATGACGATGACCGCTTGCCGCATAAGCTTTAAAACTCTCGCCTGTCTCTCCCATCAAGGTCGTTAATTGCGCTTTTCGCCCGGCGCCACTAACCCCCGACTTCACATCGGCAACCAAACGATCAACCTCTACCAAGCCTTTCTCAATCAACGGCAAAAAACCTAATTGCACTGCAGTCGGATAACAACCGGGGCATGCAATCAATTTAGCATTTTTGATCGCTTCGCGGTTAAACTCCGGCAAACCGTAAACGGCTTGTTCGATCAAATCAGGGCAAGCATGTTCCATGCCGTACCATTTCTCCCATAGTCCTGGATCTTTCAGGCGAAAATCGGCCGACAGATCGATGACTTTGACACCTCGCGCCATCAATTGTTCAGCCATCAACATGGCAGTGCCGTTCGGCGTCGCAAAAAATACCGCATCGCAATCAGATAAGCCATCAACTTCCGGGGCAGTAAAAACCGTATCGATAAAGCCGCGCAAGCTCGGATACACTTCATCGACTCTTTTGCCCGCATCATTTCTCGAAGTCACGACCGAGACCTCGACTTTCTTATGTAAAGCCAAGAGCCGCAGCAACTCCACACCCGTATAACCGGTGCCTCCTACAATACCTACCCGTACCATCAACTTACCTCATCCGATTGGTCTGAAAATTAAATCATTGTGCCAATTTCATCATCTATACCTTTCGCGCTTCAAATTTAGGCAGTGCCGTATGGAAGTGCCGGGGTATTAGGCGGATTCACTCGGTGCCGAAAATTGACCGGAAAGAGTACATCTAATAACGAAATCGCCTTGTTAATAACTGACATTTTACAGGATATCTGTTTCGGTTCAGCCGAAATTATTTTTCATAAAGAAAGGGTATCAATGAACCGGCCATTTCGCCATGATTTACGATTGCAGCAATGCTGTCAATGGCCAACTTGGAAACCAACAAGGGTGTGCAGTGAGCTTCGTGAGGATGCCGGCAGCGGGGGCGGATTTTGCTCCTCAGCAATTGCCAATCGAGCAACCGAACCCTCCATAAAATGGGGACGTTATTTACGATCGAATTCTATGCCACTGCGCTCGTCTAATATGCGCAGTTGAGGACACGCCACAAGAAGGATCGAAATCAATCCGTTTTTAAGTAGCCGGTTTTCTCTTTTTAGCGCTTTCGAATCCGAGTCAAAAATTCGCGGTTACGCTCATTCTGAAACTGACCGGTTCGACGGGATGAAAATGAATGTCCTCGACAGGCTCTGCCTCACCTCTCAATTGCGATTCGTAATAGTAGTCGATTGCGCTGTCTTTGCGGTCTAGGATATTAAACACTTCGGCCTGCACGGTCCAGGTCTTGTCGAAACGGTAACCGAGCATCGCCGATAACAAAACCGTCGAATCCGACCGGACGCTGTTGTCTTCGACCAACGGTCTCGGTCCGAAATAACGCAACCTTGGCCCCCCGAAGAAACCGCCGTAAATATCGTGAACCGTCGCACCGGTTGCGATCACGCTTTCAATCGCACCGGGAATACGATTACCGGCCGGATCGTTACCGCGAAAACGCGCTTTCGAAAAACTAAAATCGGCATCGAAGGTCAGCCAATCGGTCGGCGAATAATAATTCGCCCATTCGACACCGTAGCGGCGGCTCGGGCGACTGATTGCTGTCGTCCCAGCATCACCCTCAAACAACAATTCGGAGTCGATATCGAGCCACCAGACCGATAGCGTGCTTTGCAACCCATTAATCCAGGTTGTGCGCAAACCGCCTTCAGCCCCGTAAGTACGAACCAACGGCACCGCGCGGTTAACCGGATTACCGTCTTCGTCGACGGTATCGCCGCTCGCAGGATCGACGCGCTGATTGACGCCGCGCGCATCGTTACTGTGAAAACCGAGACCGCCGTTCAGGTAAAGCTCGGTATCCGCCCACGGCCCGAATACGATCCCGGCTTTCGGGCTAACGATGCCGTCAGTACGCGTGCCGTTGTTTTCGGAACGGTTGCTGTCGGATACGTCGAATTGAAAGCCGTCGAAACGAACGCCCAATTGCGTTCTCAGCCAGGATGTCCAGCGGGTCTTGTTTTCGAAATACGGACTGACGTTGGTCACGCGTACATCGTCGCTGCGAACGGTGCCCCACCGTTGTCTCGCCTGGGTCAACAGCAAGCCGTTACGGATCGAGTCGTTTCTCACCTGCAAACCTATTGTACTGTCGGAGTCGAAGGTGCCGATTTTATGAAAAAACGTGTGGCTTGCGTTCAAACCGGATGTCCAGCGCCTATCGGGCTGAGCAAATTGGTCGCCACGGACCTGATCTTCGAGAAAATAGGTGAAATTCGAATACAGATCGAGTTCATGGTAAATCCCGTAAACCGTCAGTTTGGATGCCGACGCCTCGTCTTGACGATGCCACTCTCCGGTGATGCTGTAACGCCGGCTGCTGCCGCCGTCGGTTGGATCGAGCGAGCCGAAACGCCCGATCGTTCCGGAGTCGACCGCGCGCCGGGGGATTTGGTCGGTCGCGTTCCAGTCGGCTTTATAGGCCATCGCAGTGACGCTCCAGCCTGAGCTTTCATACTCTTGACTGTAGCGAAGCACGCCGTTGAATTTCAAATAATCGTTGCCGACCGTCCACGGCCCCCCGTTATGAACGATTTCGCCGCCATAAAGCAAATTGCCGTCACCGAGCCTTTGCGAACCGGCCGACAGTCCCCGATAATAATCGAAACTACCGCCGGTAAATCGAGCGATATGTCCGGGCAAAGTATTGGCGTAGCGGATATCGGCGGCACCGGCACTGGAAAAGTCACCGTTTTCGGCGTAGTAATTACCTTTTTGATAATGGATCGTGGCGATCAATTCGGGAATCAGAAAGTTGATATCGGTCCAACCCTGACCGTGTGCGTGCGAAACTAAATTCACCGGCACGCCGTCGATTTTGGTTAAAAAATCGGTGCCGTGATCGAGATTGAAGCCTCTTAAAAAAAACTGATTCGATTTTCCTTCGCCGCTATGCTGCGATGCGATCAGGCCGGGCACCGTTTCGAGTATCTCACCGGGCCGAATGATAGGCCGGTACTGCAGCTGCTCTTGCCCGACGTTGCCTTGCGATGCACTGTCTGCAATACCGACCAAAGAATCACCGCGCTCGGTCACAACCATCTTGGGGAGTAACTCCAAATGCATCGTTTCGGATTCGATATCCGAACCGCTATCGCCATCATCCTCAACCGCCTGTGCATGAACCGAAGTTCCGAACACTGTGGCGAATGCCAAAATTACCAAGCGCACCATTATAATGCCGGCACCGTGCAATAACAGTGTAGCGGAAACGAATCCCAAAGCAAACGACAGCAAACCGGCCGACGCAGGCATTTCCTGACCGTGAGCGTAGCCATGAAAAAATGCAAAAAACATCACGACCGAAATACTCGCAAACGCCGGTACCCGAATTCTGCGCAAGACCAACACCCCGAACACCGCACCCGACAAAAGAATCATCGGCTCGACGCCCCAAACCGGCAGCCCAGCGGCGCCGATTAGACCGCCAAGACACATCACACCGACAAAGGCCAACGGCAATTGCCATACAGAGTTACCTTTAAGCTGTGCGGCCCAAATACCGACAGCCAGCATCGTCAATAGATGATCCCAACCTTCGAGCGGATGACTGAATCCGCTAAGCCAGCCGCTGCTGCCGATCTCCTGGGAATGAGCTTGAGCACAAAGCGGAAATAACATCAACGACAAACAAAACAATCGCACGGTCCAAGCGGGTTTGTTGGAAAAAGAATTCATTCTAAACCTTGGTTATTAAATCCGTTTTCAAAAGTCATATCATTTGTCAGTCAAATTTCGGCACCGGGCGATCGGCGACTCTCGGCTGACATATACGGTACCATCAACAAAGCCAAACGATTTTTCAGTATGAAAAGGAGTAAGATAACGAAAATTGAATCATTCGTTTTGCTAACTCATTGACCGGCCGTGATAATCCCAAATGATCGCGTAGCGTCGCTCCCTCGTATTCGGCACGGAATAAGTTTCGAAATTTCAATTCCGGAACGACTAGATCGACAAAATCGTCAAATCCTTCGGGGAAATATGGCGGTATGATAGCAAACCCGTCAGCGGCCTCGCCTATAAACCAATCCTCTAGCTGATCGGCAACTTGCTTTGCTGTGCCGATTACGACTCGGTGCTCGCAATCATTAAGCCTTCGCAATGGCAACGACTCGACTTCCATCGCCCCTTTTATCGGTTCTATCGAGGCATTCCGGAAGCCGTTATAATTGAATCTTTCCGGTAATACTTGTTGCCGACTAGATTCTGTAGCACTTTCCCTGTCGAGATAGGAATTAAAAGACTCTAATCTTTTCACCGAGTGTAGCGACTCCTTGAGCAAATGATATTTTTCATGAGCCGCCTCGGCTGTCTCGGCAACAACAGGTACCACACACGACATAATTTTTAGCTGAGAAGGACACTTACCGAAATTGAACGCTTTTTCTTTTAGCTCGGAATAAAACAGCCTTGCCTGTTGTTCATTCTTCTGTCGAACCAAAACCACTTCAGCACTCCTCGCCGCCAATTCAATATCCCTATCGGATAAGATATTTTGAACCAGTACCGGGTGATCACAAGCGGTTCGCTCCATGACTTCCGCATCCGACTTGTTGCTTTTATCGACGACCTCAGGTAGATCATTATTTCCATCTTCAACTTCCCACATTGCCCACAAAGAAGTTACTAAGTCGATATAATCGCGAGTTCGCTCCGTAAGAATATTTCGATCATTATTATTTTCCGTCCCGGGATTCCAACCGGCCCGCCCTCGACTGATATGAGCGAGGGCAGAAAAAGAACCTGCCAGACCATAAGGATCGGAGTACTCGCAGCATGCCGGCGCCACCAAACCGATCCGATCGGTAACACGCGTCAACGCAATCAATAACTTTACCGATTCATCATCCTGAGAATGACAGAACAATGACTCATCGGAACTCATAAAGACTGCATCGAATTTAGCCTGCTCGGCCTTTATCGCAACACGCTGACAATCTGAAAGATCCCAACTGGAGACACCCCGCCCCTGTTGTCGCCTATTCGACAAATGACTATTGCTCGTCGGTAAAAAAACGCCCAGTTTCATTTGCCGCATGAACGCCCAAACCTCATCTTTATCACTCTCTAACCTATTAATTATGTGGTAAACCGACTCTCCGCGAATCACAGATAGCAATCGACGACACCGGTTATTACTCAGTAGAGAAAGCAAAGATAATGCCAGTATTTTTTACCAGTTGATGACACCCCAGGGAAATTAGCACTAACCGAACACTTTGGTTTTATGCCATCTAAAATCGCCGCTTTATACCTTTCGCACTTCAAATTTCGGCAGTGCCTGAGGCGCCGCCGGGGTGTCCGGTCGATTTTCGCTCCTGCAAAATCGACATTCACGCCATCCATGGCGCTCACAAAGGGTTTGCCAGCATGGAGCTAGCATAGAGCCTATATGGACGTATTCACCCAGCACCTAATTCCATAGCCCATTACCATGATTAATGGTATTGGATAATTTAGGTGCTGGGTTCACGGCGTCCTTTGACGCCCCCGGCGCCGAATTTTGATCTACAATGGGTATAGCTCCATGTTATATGCCCCAATTTTGTGCTTAATGCCTTAATTTGATTACCAACGATAATTTTCACATATCGCATTTGGGCCAGCAATTCCCAATTTGGAGATCAAAAAGGGTGTGGGGTATGCTTGGCGAGGATGTCGGCAGCGGGACAGATTTTTGCTCCTGCAAAATCTGCATTCACGCCATCCTTGGCGCTTAGCTGCCGCCAAGCCCCCATGGATGGGTTTACGGCGTTCCTCGACAGGCATACCCCACACCCTAAAATCGGCGAAACTGCTCAAACTGGGAATTGCTGCATTTGGGCAGTGCTTAGGAAAACGCGGGGAGAGGGTCAAGACAACCTTAAATATCGAAGTCCAGCTCGAAGCCGCCGTAGGCAAATATCGGCATACCCGGACGAGGACCGTAGGGCTGCCTTGAAACGTTATACTCTTCATTATTGGCATTTTGTACGCCACCGAGCAATTTGATGCCTTTTGTCACCTGGTAATAGGCCGAAACATCGACGATGACATAGTCGTCTGTTTTACCGAAACGCGAATCGGGATTGCCGTTGCCGTCTATTTGTAGAGACGTGTTGTTCGCACTAGTATATGTTTCACCGACATAGTTGCCGGTCACGTCGACACCCCATTTGTCGAAATGTATACCGCTGCCGAAACTAACCGCATATTCGGGAATATAAGGCACGCGATTACCTTTTTTACCAAAACTGAAGATCGATTCGGCGTCGGTCGAGGCCGCATCGTTTAATTGCACGGTGTCGGTGTAGGTAAAGGAAACGAAGTAAGGATTGCGGAAACCCCAGCCGAAAGCCTGTCCTGCATCGAAATTAAGCGCCAGTTCGACGCCTCGGGTATCGACTTCCCCGAAGTTTTCACCAAAATCAGCTCCGGCACCACCGATACTGTTCACCACGATCAAGTTTTCGAATTGCGTATAGAATCCGATAACTTCGGCAGAAAACGCTCCTTTTGCAAAACGCATTCCCAATTCGTAAGCATTATTCGTTTCGGCCTCTCTTTTGGCTTCTATGTCGGAAGGTCCGGGCGGAGAAAACCCTCGATGAACGCTACCGAATACCATCCATTCATCATTGAATTTATAATCGAGACTTGCTCCGCCAGCATACAAATCGAAGGATGTGGAGACTGTATCGGCCACGGTTCGTTGTCTATCCAAAGGAACGTGCTTCTTATATTCTTGATAAAGATGCTCGTAACGAATACCAGGCGTAAAGCCCCAATTACCGAATTCGATACGATCCTTTAGGAAAAAGGCATAGGCGCGCGTATCGCTTTTAGCATTATTTTGACCACCGGGTAATGTATCCAGCGAGTCACCGAAATTGTTCCCGGTAATCACGCCATTGGCATCTTGAGAATACGTAATTTGATGCTGATGCCTTTTCTCTCCATCTTCGTGATATCGAAAACCGCCGCTTAGCTCATGATGCGTAGCACCTAAATCGAATCGATAGTTCGCTACCGATTCGACACCTCCAAGGTAATATTCGCGATTGTTGTCCCGGACCCGAAGCCCACAGTTCACACGACCCTTAAGACAATCCAAGCCCAACCCGCCATTTGCGCCTGCCAATGCACTGGCCAAGCCCATATTTCCCGGCGCTCCTCCTCTAATATCCTGCAATTTACTCCAATTTCTTGCGAATTCGCTATAGTAAGCCGTCGTGACGATATCCAAATCGTCGGTCGGCGAAATGAAATACCGCGCGAAGCCTCTGAAATGCTCGGTCGTGATATTATCGAATCGTGATGCCGCATAGCGCCGATACGGATCGTTTCTAAAATCGGCTTCACTCAAGCCGAGATAAGTTTCGTCGGCATCCATGTTCGAATAACCGAACTTGACCTCGAGCCTTTGGTACATTTCGGTATTCGGCTCCCAGGATAAGCGAATCATCGGTTCAACTTGTGAAAAACCGGTCCTATCACTCCCTTCAAAACCTGTAGTCGAATCGATCGTCTTGAAGCCGTCGGACCGCCGATAAAAACCCTCGACCAGATAACCGAAGCGGCCGAACTCGGTATCATGAGTGTTGCCGACATAACCGTGCGAGCGGACTTCATCGTAACTGCCGTAAATCGTCTTCAGATAAGCCTTGCCGTCTTCGGGAATCGGCGTTGACAGATAGTTCAACACCCCGCCGGTAATATGCGGACCGTATTTGACCTGACTGCCGCCTTTCATAACCTCGATGCCGCTCATACGACCGCCGGCCGGATTAAAATAAGCGGCAGGCGCTGAATAAGGGGCCGGCGCCGTCAACACGCCGTCTTCCATCACAGTAATTTTTGCACTGCGCGTTGTATCGACCCCGCGGAAACTGATGTTAGGAAACAGACCGAAACCGTCCTCTTCGCGGATATTAACGCCGGGGGCCTTACGTAAAATTCGATTGATATCACTATAGGTTTGATCGCGAATATCGCTAGTATCGATGTAATGTGCCGACGCAGGCATATCCCGAGCCTTGTCAGGGTCGCCGATAATCTTAACCGTATCGAGCACGGTCGGCGGAGCATCCTTATCGACACCTTGCGCCTGAGGCGCTATCCCAAATGATAAACAGGCCAAAGATAACGACCCAATGACGCGTTTCGAATGAAACATAACTCCCCCACAAATGATATTGATTGTTTTATAACCGGAAGCAAGCCGGAATGATTTTTATAGATCAAAAAAATTAGCGAATACAATACAACAAGTGCTAATAGTAATCAATATCATTTGCATAAACATTCAGAAATTTCCTATCTTTGACTTTCCTCCTTGGGCTTCCGTCAAACATAACTTCCGTATTTTATCCTCCCGTAAACAAAAACGGCGCCATTCGGCGCCGCTATGTCTTTTTGCTGAAATACTAAAGTTTAAAAGCGAATGATCGCGTCCGCAGAGATCAGCACTTGATCGCTTGCCGCGCCAGCATCGAATTCGTTGGCACCGGTTACCCAATCGTATCTAACTTCAGGCCTTAACATCAACCAGGATAGCGGAGAATAATTCACGCCTGCAGTAATCGCGAAGTAGTGGTTTTTATTGCCAGCGGCAGAGACTTGAGTCCCGTCTTGATCACGGAACCATTCAAAACGAAGGCCGGTAGCCAATTGATCGTTGACGTCGTAAGTTAAATACTGATTGACGCCATACCATTTGGAATCGCCGCCCCCTTGGTAAACATTGTCTTGTACACCGAAATCGTGTTGCAAAGTATAGTGTAGCTCGTCAAGAAAATCGTGCGTCAATACGATGCTATACATCGAACGGTGCCGTTCGATTTTTGAACCATCGGCACTTTCGCTTCTATCGGCAACGACCGTATCGCCGGTAATATAAGAGACTGCCAACGAGGTTTTTTCGTCATCGGTCGTATAACTCACGCCACCGAGAAAATTAGCCGGCTGTTGAAAAAACGAATCCCAACCGGAGACCACCCCGCCCGTCAACTCGATGTTACTTGTCAAAGGATAGGACATTAAAACGCCGGTATGCGTAAACGGTTCGCCATATTGCATCGTATAAGCATGCGAAAAGAAGAAGTTATCCGGCGCGGTAACCACCTCATTGCCGATAATCGTATAAAAGTGACCGACCTTAGTCGTCAAACCGTTGCCGATCGGCGCGAACAATTCGGCATAGACTTGCGGAAACGCCAGCTTATAGAATCGCGATGAAGAATCGACAACGAGATTATCGTCGAAATTACCTTGCGTCGTATAGAATGCATCCACGCCGTAAACCACGTCCGCGCGAAAGCCCAAATCCCACTTATTACTCTCGGTATCGACCGCTTTTTCGATATAGCCATATAATTGATGCATATGGAATTCGTTCGCACGGTTGTTGAATGTTACCGGACCATTAGTTTTGTCGCGCGGATCGTCCGGGTTGCCAGCAATACCGCCCGAAACCCAACCGCCAAATTCGATTCCGAGATCGCGCATCGGCGCGGTTTTGTTGATATCGGAACCCGTTAAACTCTCAATGAGCCCTTTATCTTCAGCCTGCACCGCCGATGACATCAGTATCGCGCTTACAAGAGTCAATCGCCAACCATTTTGCTTTTTATTTATATACATAAGTGTCGCCTTTTTTAAGTAGAGTAGCTATCGGAAAACATTCTTGTGAATCAGTTATTCGACTAACTTAGATTAATCTTGCTTATTAACTAAAGCGCCTAACCCTATTGATTCGCCATGATTTAAGCGTAGCTTTTGTTGCGTTTTACGCAAATTGTAGCATTAAAGATACAACCCAACTTGTCTAAGGCAGATAATGTGCCAATATTAAAATACACTTAACAAACAACACATAAGAAAATAAAACATCTCCCAACATAAAAGCAACCGCCCTTTTATAGGGCGCATTAACAAACAAAAGCACAGTTTAGGTGCGGCGATCATTGCGCCATAAGGACTTGCACCGAAGAGATACCTCTTTCAAGCATAACAATCATCTCTCAACCCTATAATAATGAAATAAGCCTATGCTATGAAACCGATGCAAAAACGACACACTCCTTTTAAACTTAAAAAATGCCTAACTTTATGAAGGTGTGGGGTGTGGCTAGCGAGGATGTCGGCAGCAGGGCAGATTTTTGCTCCATGCAAAATCTGCATTAACGCCATCCTTGGCGTTCGATTGCTACCGTCAAGCCCCCATGGATGGGTTCACGGCGGTCCTCGTTAGACACATCCCATACCTTTTATTCTTAGACGGTTTTTCGATCAAAAGGGGGTAAAACCGCAACACCTAAGCCTCGAATATTCTCATAACCAAGGCCCGCTCGTTTTTCCCGCAAAGCAATTCAAGATGATGTTGCCTTGTTTTTTCAATATAATGCATGCCAAACGACTTTAATTTCAGCCCATTTGCATCTGCCGTAGGACTCCGGATACTAACCATACTCGCAGCCAAACACCTTTTTTAATCGCAACGGAAATTAATTAAACACCCTGGTTAAAACTTAAAGTCGCATCAACTTTTAATGATTTGACCTCCCATAAGGTCCACGGAGAACCCACGCTATGACAGCAGCCAACACCAAACCTTTAGGAATCACGGAAGTCGTATTACGCGACGCGCACCAGTCGATTCTGGCGACACGCCTTCGCATCGAAGACATGCTGCCGATCTGTGAAAAACTTGACAAAGTCGGCTACTGGTCTTTGGAAACCTGGGGCGGCGCCACATTCGACGCCTGCATCCGTTATTTGGGAGAAGACCCCTGGGAACGCCTTCGCCAACTGAAGGCCGCGATGCCCAACACGCCGCAACAAATGCTGTTTCGCGGCCAAAATATTCTCGGTTATCGGCATTATGCCGACGATGTCGTCGATAAATTCGTCGAACGCTGCGCGGTAAACGGCATCGACGTCTTTCGAATTTTCGACGCGATGAACGATATGCGCAATATCGAGCGCGCGGTAAAAGCGGTACTGGCCACGGACAAACACGCCCAAGGCACCATTTCTTATACGGTCAGCCCGGTACATACGCTCGACATGTGGGTCGATCAAGGCAAACAAATCGAAGACATGGGCGCGCATTCGGTATGTATCAAGGATATGGCTGGCTTATTGACGCCCTATGCCGCTTATGAATTAGTTGGCCGCCTCAAGCAAAGTTTATCGATTCCGGTGCACTTACATTGCCATGCGACGACAGGGCTAAGCGTCGGAACGCTGATTAAAGCCGCGGAAGCCGGAATCGATAATGTCGACACGGCAATTTCCTCGCTTAGCATGACTTACGGACACAGCCCCACCGAAACCATGGTCGCCGCACTTGAGGGTCAAGCGAGAGATACCGGACTCAACATCAAGAAATTAGAAGACATTGCCGCCTATTTCCGAGAAATTCGCAAAAAATACGCACGTTTCGAAGGCAATTTAAAAGGAGTCGACAGCCGCATCCTGACTAGCCAAGTACCCGGCGGAATGCTGACCAACATGGAAAGCCAACTAAAGGAACAAAATGCCGCCGACCGCTTCGATGAGGTCTTGGAAGAAATACCGCGAGTCCGAGAAGACCTAGGCTTCATTCCACTTGTGACACCAACATCGCAAATCGTCGGCACGCAAGCGGTCATCAATGTATTGACCGGCGAGCGCTATAAAACTATCACCAAGGAATCCGCAGGTGTACTGAAAGGCGAATACGGTGCTACGCCGGCTCCGGTCAATGCCGAACTTCAAGCCAAGGTGCTGGACGGCGCCAAACCGATCACCTGCCGTCCAGCCGACTTGCTGGAACCCGAAATGGATAAATTAATCGAGGAAGTCCGCGCCAAAGCGAAAGAGGAAGGCGTAAAATTAGCCGACAATCTCGAAGAAGACGCACTGATTTATGGCTTATTCGCCCAAATCGGCTGGAAATTCATTAGCCATCGCGGCCAGGCCGAAGCATTTGAAGCACCGCCTTCGAATGAATCCGCAAGCCCTGTTCCGACCGCGCCGCAAAAAACCGCCGGTCAAGCCGAAACCTATAGCGTCAACGTTGACGGCAAAACCTTTAATGTCTCGGTTGCGCCGGGCGGTGCAACATTCGACATCAAGCCCGCAACGCCACCATCAGAAACTGCTCAGCCAGTTAGCTCCGGCGGCACGGTCGTTCAAGCGCCAATGGCCGGTAACATCTTGAAGATCAATGTCGGAATAGGCAGCCCGGTAAAAGCCGGCGATGTAGTCGTGATCCTGGAGGCGATGAAAATGGAAACCGAAGTTCGCTCAAAAACCAGCGGCACGGTATCTATCGTCCATATCAAGGAAGGTTCCGCAGTGACGGTCGGCGACGCCCTGATTACCTTATAAAGCCACAAGAGCCAGAGATAAACCACCGTTCGTGCCTAGCACTGCCAAAGCATGAACGGTCCTCCCCTTAACATCGCGCCGGCACCTTCCCGAAACCCAACCCCTTCTTTATTAAATAAGGACTAAGGCGCGCCGATGAGGATAAATAAAAGCGCTCTTCAATTTATAATAAAAAAGCCCTAGGGATTTCGTGATAAATAATGTCCAGGAACTATGAGCGTTGTTGAGGGTTCGGTAACTCGCTTGACAAGACGCCGTAAATACGTCCGTGTAGGCTTGACGGCGGCTTTCCCTGGCGCCGACACCTGCCAATCGAGTTACCGAACCCTCCGAAAATAGGGAAGTTATTTACGACCAAATCCTAGGTTAACGAATTCAGTCCATTAGCATTTCCTAATTCCTGGCATTGTCTCTGCTAATGCGCGATGCACTCAACAACTATTCAGAATAAAAATCAACTTTAATCGAGATCATTTATGGAAAATTTAAATTCGCTCTGGCAAAGCACCGGGATCTACAACATCGAAACCGGCCAGGCTTTTATGATGATGGTAGGTTTTTTACTTCTGTTCTTGGCTATCAAGAAAGGTTTTGAGCCTCTATTACTACTACCGATCGGTTTCGGCGCAGTGCTGAGCAACATACCGATTGCAGACATGGCCGAAGAAGGCGGTCTCTTATACTATTTATACTTCGGTATTAAAACCGGTATATTTCCATTGTTGATCTTTATGGGCGTCGGCGCAATGACAGACTTCGGACCGATGCTGGCCAACCCGAAGACCTTATTACTAGGCGCTGCGGCTCAATTCGGTATTTTTTCAACATTATTAGGCGCATTAGCACTAAACATGGTACCCGGCCTCGAGTTTTCGCTTAAGGATGCCGCTGCAATTGCCATTATCGGCGGCGCCGACGGACCTACAGCCATCTATGTTGCGTCGAAACTAGCCCCCGACTTACTCGGAGCGATCGCAGTTGCCGCTTATTCCTATATGGCTTTGGTGCCGCTCATTCAGCCGCCGATCATGCGCGCACTGACCACGGAAAAAGAGCGCATGATCGAAATGAAGCAGCTCAGAGCCGTCAGCAAATCCGAAAAAATCTTGTTTCCACTGCTGCTATTGTTGTTAACTGCCTTGCTTTTGCCTTCGGCCGCGCCCTTGGTTGGCATGTTTTGTTTAGGTAACCTAATGAATACTTGCGGGGCGGTCGACCGTCTGAGCAAGACCGCGCAAAACGAATTAATCAACATCGTCACGATTTTCTTAGGCCTTTCGGTCGGCTCTAAATTGAGCGCAGAAGCCTTTCTGAAATTCGAAACCCTCGGTATTTTAGGCTTGGGTGCGATCGCTTTTTGCATCGGCACCGCCGCCGGCGTCATCATGGCAAAAATCATGAATAAATGCAGCAAAACACCGGTAAACCCGCTAATAGGCGCGGCCGGCGTATCGGCGGTCCCGATGGCGGCGAGGGTCGCCAATAAGCTAGGCCTTGAAAGCAACCCTCATAACTTCCTGCTGATGCATGCAATGGGACCGAACGTTGCCGGCGTAATCGGCTCCGCCGTCGCGGCCGGGATTTTGTTGAGCTTGGTTGATTAGAAATGTGCATGAAGTATACCTTTCGCACTTCAAATTTCGGCGGATCCTCAGGAGGCGCCAGGGTGCTCGGTCCCTCACCTAACGCTAGGTGAGGGACCGGCATAGAGCCTTGTATGATTAATTTAAATGAATTTTAGCCAGGAAATACTTTAAGCTTTACCGAGTTCATTGGGAGGCCGCTCAAGCCTACATGGATGTATTCACCCAGCACCTAAATAAGCCATGATTTTGAATCATTGCCAAATACCTATGGAATTTAGGTGCTGGGCCTTTGACGGGCACCCCGGCGCCGAATTTTGATCTACGATGATGGATATATATTCAAGTTTTCTTCAAGCGCTTGCCTTGCCGGTCCCCTCGTTTTTTATTAACGGAAGCCGCTCGATGCGTTCTTTTTTTAACGGGCGGAGCGCTACGCGCAGTACGTTTATTATCCTTTTTTTCCGCCCCCGGCCGAACCTCCAATGAAACGGCTTCGTAACCGGTATCGGCAACGCGCGGTATCGACCGTTTTAATAATTTCTCAATCGCCAAGAGCATCGGCGCTTCCTCGGGGCAAACTAGCGAAATAGCCTCGCCGACCCATCCTGCGCGACCAGTTCTTCCAATACGATGCACATAATCCTCAGCCACGGATGGTAGATCGAAATTAACTACGTGCGGCAATTGATCGATATCGAGGCCTCGCGCGGCAATATCGGTCGCCACCAAAACCGCTATTTTCCCGGATTTGAATCCCGCCAAAGCCCGCATCCTCGCGCCTTGAGATTTATCACCGTGCAATACCCCAGTCCGAATACCATCTTTGATTAATTGCTCGGCCAAACGGTCCGCCCCATGCCGGGTTCTAACGAACACCAAGACTTGTCGCCAATTACCGCTACCGATCAGGTAAGATAATAATTCCCGCTTGTATTCGCGCTTAATCGGATAAATACGTTGTTCGACGGTATCGGCATCGATCGTTTGCCGCGGCGCTTCAATTGCGATCGGATCATGCAGTAAGCGCCCTGCCAGGGTTTTTATCTCATTAGAAAAAGTCGCCGAAAATAACAAATTTTGACGCAGTCTAGGCAGCAATGCCAGTATTGCATCGACTTCACGCTTGAAACCCATATCCAGCATTCGGTCGGCTTCATCAAGAACCAATATTTCGACTCGTCCCAAATCGACATTGCCTTGGCGAGCATGGTCTAGCAATCGTCCCGGCGTCGCGACAACAATATCGCAGCCGCGCCGCAATTGTTGAGCCTGACCGTTCATGCTCACGCCACCGAAAATCACCTCGCTAAACAACGCGACATGCTTACCGTAATCCTTAAAGCTTTGATGCACTTGTACCGCCAGTTCGCGAGTCGGCACCAAGATCAATGCACGAACCGGCCGAGGTTTTTTGTTAATCGTCTCGCTCAACCGCTGCAGGATCGGTAACGCAAAACCGGCCGTTTTACCGGTTCCGGTTTGCGCGCCGGCCATGACATCGCGTCCGTCGAGAATAAGCGGAATCGCTTTTTGCTGTATCGGCGTAGGCGTTTTATAACCCTGTTCCGCAACGGCTGTTTGGAGCTGGGCAATAAGCCCTAGAGATTCGAATGTCATAATTTTTAGGTGGGGGAAATAAAGTTGCGGGTTAATAAAAATTGGCCCTTTGCCAATTAAAACAGACGGCTCAGACTAATTCACTGGTGGGGAACACCCATAAGCGCCAAATTAGCGCCTATTCTGTAGTGCTTTTGCGGCATTATTCGTCATGTCGGAATAGATTGCAGATATCCAGATTACATAAATGTGAAGCTTCGCATTGCCATCCATGGCACTGGATTCCGCCAATCCCTGGCGGAATGACGCATTTTTCTTTATGTTGGCGTCTATTGGCTCGTCACCTTCGCCTCAATGAACGACAATTTTTGGCGCTGTGGGATACATTTGGCGAGAACATAAGAACCCATCTTTCATCTTTCACCCCCCCGTCACATTCATATGCCTGAAAATAACCGGCTGTTCGTTTAGATTGAATTCATGCTTTTCCGGTTTGATTTTCATCGCCTCGACGATCGCTTTTTTAAGCGCATCGAGGTTCCCCGGATTCGCTCGAATGACTTTTTTTAGATCGACCGAGTGTTCGTTGCCTAGACACAACAGCAATCGGCCTTCAACGGTCAATCGGACACGATTGCAGGTGCTACAAAAATTGTGGCTATGCGGCGAGATAAACCCGACCTTGGTCGAAGTTCCTGCAACCTGGAAATATTTCGAAGGTCCACCGGTTTTTTCGGTACTCGCAATCAAATTAAAATGCCGTTGCAAATCGGCTTTAATATCATCGCTGGAGTAATACGCTTCGGCGCGATCGTGACTGCCGATGACACCGAGCGGCATTTCTTCGATGAAGCTGATATCCAAATCACGGTCGATTGCAAACTGAACCAAATCGGTCGTTTCTTCATGATTACGATTTTTCAAAACGACCGCATTGATTTTGATGCGTTTGAACCGCGCCTGCCTCGCCGCCTCGATACCTCGCAACACCTGATGTAAGTCACCGGTTCGGGTAATATCCTTGAATTTTTTTGCATCGAGCGTATCCAAGCTGACATTGAGCCTCTTTACGCCGGCCGATTTAATCGCTTGCGCCATCGTCGCCAATTGAGAACCGTTGGTGGTCAGAACCAGTTCATTCAGTCCCGACAAAAGCCCCAGATTTTCGAGCAATTGCAATGCGCCTTTGCGCACCAACGGTTCGCCGCCGGTCACACGGATTTTTTTGACGCCCAATTCAGTAAACGCCCGGGCTATCGTATGGATTTCTTCGAGCGTTAAAATTTGCGCACGCGGCAAAAACACCATGTCTTCGGCCATACAATATTGGCACCGAAAATCGCATCGGTCGGTAATTGAAATTCTTACATAATCGACAATTCTGCCGAAGCGGTCGATCAATTGCGTCGTGTTGGATAATGAACTCATAAGTAATATCGATTGACTAATGTGGCAATATTATCACAATACGGCTCACAGTCTGTTTTAGTGCTTTGCTCTCGACTGCCGGTTCCAGACGCAGTCTACCGCTTACCTCCCTGTAAGCGTCGACTGCCGGTTCCAGACGCAGTCTACCGCTTACTTCCCTGTAAGCGTCGAACAACAGAGCCATGCAGAGCGCAAAAATACCCGCGCGAAGTATAGCCGCCCCATTTAATAACCAAAACGAGTTAGAATGTTTCGGTTATTGACTATCGAACAGAAAGGATAACTCCAATGAAAAAACAATTACACTTTTTATGGCTTGGTTTGTTGTTCTCGATTAACAGCTTCGCCACAGAACCCGTTACCATACGCCTGGGCATTTTGGAGTTCGGTACGGCAGCCTGGGAAGTACAAACCTTACAAAGCGCTAAACTCGACGAATCCGGCAAGTTTAAATTGGCCATTCATCCTCTGGCCAACCCTGAAGCCGGCAAAATCGCACTGCAATCAGGTGCGGTCGATATCATCGTCTCCGACTGGATATGGGTATCGAAATTGCGCTCGACGGGTGCCGATTATACGTTTTATCCTTACTCAAATGTCTCGGGCGGGCTCGTCGTTACTGAAAACAGCCCGATCAAAACGCTAAACGACCTTAAAGATAAACGCTTAGGTATCGCCGGCGGAGAACTCGACAAAAACGGGTTGCTGATGCAAGCAGTTTTCCAACAACAAGGTAACAGGGAAATCGCTTCATCTATCGAAAAGGTCTACGGCGCTCCACCTTTACTCAATCAGCAAATGCTCAGCAACCGCCTTGATGCCGTCATGACATATTGGCATTTTGCCGCCAAACTTGAAGCTCAAGGATATCGCCAAATTATCGATGGTCAAGCATTGATCAAAACACTAGGTATAGACGAGGAGGTTCCGACTCTTGGCTATGTCTTCAAACAAAGCTGGGCCGAGCGACATAAACAAGCACTGACCGGTTTTTTGCAAGCCACCCGACAAGCCCGCGCATTGCTATGCGAATCGGATGAAGCCTGGCAAAAAATCTTACCGTTAACGCAAACCGATGATACGCATACTCAAAGCGTACTGCGCAAGCGTTATTGCGAAGGCACCGTAAAACAGTGGGGCGGACAAGAGAAAAATGCGGCCAACCGCATCTACCGTATTTTGAAAACGGTGAGCCACAACAAACTGACCGGAAAAGACGACAATCTGCAGCCGGGCACTTTTTGGGTCGCCGACCAAGAGTGATGCTTGGATGTCAATGAGTTAAAGGAATACCCAAAAGCTCGAAATAATAAAAGGAAGCTCTTTCGTCAATAGCAGCGTAATCAACGAAATGCTGCTGTATTCAATCCAAACATGACCTTAACTAAATTCTTAAGCCATTACAGAACACTTAATCTGTTGTCGATTCTACTCTTTATAGGGCTATGGCAGGGCCTTGCCCTTTATCTCAGCGACAATAGCCTACCGACGCCGGCAACGGTGGCCGAGGTATTCTGGCAAGAAACCTTATCCGGCCAACTACCCTATCATCTGGGCGTGACACTGCTCAGGCTGATATCGAGTTTTGTTGTCGCGATGTTGCTCGGCTGCGCAATAGGCATCTTACTGGGCAGAAACCAAAAACTGGATGTTTTCTTCGACAACTGGCTGGTAATCTTTCTGAATATTCCGGCATTGGTAACCATCATTCTGTGCTATGTCTGGTTCGGACTGGTCGAGTCGGCCGCAATCCTCGCGGTCGTGATCAACAAATTGCCGAATGTCGTCGTCACGATTCGCGAGGGCACTCGAGCGCTTGACAAGGACTTACTGGAAATGGCCCGCTGCTATCGTTTCAGCAAGCTCAAGACGTTGCGTCATGTCATCTGGCCGCAGCTGCACCCGTTTGTCATGGGTGCGACGCGTTCCGGCTTGGCCCTAATCTGGAAAATCATCCTTGTCGTCGAGCTGCTCGGCCGCAGTAACGGCATGGGCTACCAACTTCACCTGTTTTTTCAATTATTCGACGTCGCCGGGATTCTAGCCTATACAATAGCGTTCGTTGCAGTGATTCAAGTGATCGAGCTACTCATTCTGAAACCGCTCGACCGAAAAGCCGGAAGGTGGCGCCGATGACCGCAATTACTGTCGACATCATCAACAAAAGCTATCCCGCAGCCGGACAAGCCTGCCTACACCGCGCGATTGCAGATTTAAAACTCTCCTTGCCGAGTAACGAATTCATTTGCCTGGTCGGGCCGTCCGGCTGCGGCAAAACTACGCTGCTAAACATCATCGCCGGACTCGATCGGGATTACAGCGGCGAAATTACCGTGGAGCAACAGCATAAAGCGCCGAAGATCGGTTACGTGTTCCAAAACCCTCGCCTGCTGCCCTGGCGAACGGTAAGAGAGAATATCACGCTGACCTTGCCCAGCGATTACGATCCGAAAACGGTCGACGCATTACTCGAAACGATGCAATTGACGCAGGCCCAGCATGTCTACCCTGAGCGCCTGTCTTTGGGCATGAGCCGGCGCGTTTCTATCATCAGGGCCTTTGCGGTCGACCCCGACGTGCTATTGATGGACGAGCCTTTCGTGTCGCTTGACGCACCAACCGCGCGTCAGGTCAGGGAATTATTGATAGGACTCTGGCAACAGCGCCCGCATACGGTCTTGTTCGTCACGCATGATTTGCGCGAAGCGATCGCGTTAGCCGACCGACTGATATTTCTATCGTCGCCGCCGATGCAGGCGCTCAGCGAAATCCGCGTGGACATTCCGAGAAACATACGCGACGACGAGACGGCTATTGAGGCGTTCAGACAAAAATTGCTTCAGGATCATCCTGAAATCAGGGCGCTTTTATGAGCTTACCGGCAGTCGTTTATACGCCCTGCACTGTTGCAGGACCGGGAAAAATACCCGATACTTATAGCCCTTTATGCCCCCGCTATCCTAGATATACTCATCGCAGATCAAAATTCGGCGCCGGGGTGCCCGTCAAAGGACGCCGTGAATACGTCCATGTAGGCTCTATGCCAGCTCCATGCTGGCAAAGCCTTTGTCGAGCACCCCGGTGCCTCCTTAGTCACCTGCCGAATTTTGAAGTACGAAAGGTATAATAGCGGACTGATATTCAACGACCCGGAGGACCATACAATAATGTTCAAAAGAATCCTATTAGGCTTTGCCGCATTCGGCTTCACTTTAGCGTCAACGACTGCTTCAGCCGGCAGTGACGAGCAATATCCTGCCAGCAACTTTCAACCGAAAGTCGTTTTTATCGATGAAGAATTAGCCGATCAATTGGACTCAGCACAGGCAGCCCAACAAGCCGGCAAAAAATCAAGCGGCGAAGCGGCCTCGATAGCGGGGTTCGATCCCAAATATCCGGCCGCCTATTTCCAGCCTAAGGTTATTTATCCTTAGTCTCTTATCACTCAACTCTTTGAATTTTTCATTTAACGCTTAATAAAACCGCAGAGTTCACAAAGGTATAAATATTCATGCTTTGTGTTCTCGGTGGTTGAAAAACGATCTACTCCCTTTTGATTGAAAAACCGCCTAACACGACGGATGCCCGACCTTGGTGCGCGATGTTCACCCTACACCTAGCGCTTTATAGCCTATGACCATCAACAATTTCCAAGTTATTTTGAGATTAAAAAGCGGTAATACAGAAATTAGCTAAAATGGCTTTTTTCAACAGACTTAGGCGCCGGGGTATTCGGCAAAGGCTTTGCCTACATGGACATTTGCACCATGCCCTTTAACGGACACCCCGACGCCGAATTTTGATCTACGATAGCTATAGCTACTCTGTTAACCGGACTCTTTGTCTTGAACCCTTTACGTCAACTCGTTTCACAGACCGCAATTTACGGCCTTAGCAGCATCTTCGGCCGTTTTCTTAATTATCTTTTGGTCCCGCTCTACACCTACACATTCAATACCGGCGAATACGGCGTGGTCTCGGAATTTTATGCATACGCCGGTTTTTTCGCGGTACTTCTGATCGGCGGCCTTGAAACCGGCTATTTTCGATTTCGCAATAAACAGAATTTTTCGAACGAGACAGTCTATGCCGGCGCGCAAAGCTTTCTAGTTTTGGTTAATCTGACTTTTCTCGGGTTCATCGTATTTTTCAACGAAACTTTGGCGGAGCATCTGCATTACGGCGAACATCCTGAATATATTCTTTGGTTTGCATCGATTCTAGTTCTGGACGCGATAACGGCGCTGCCGTTCGCGCGGTTACGCGCGGAAAACCGGGCATGGCGTTTTGCCGGCATCAAATTGACCGAGATTTTTTTGACCATCGGTCTCAATCTGTTTTTTCTGGTTGCTTGTCCTAAAATCGCTGCGACCTGGCCGGATTCGGCGATTCGCTTTATTTACGACCCGGCGATCGGTGTCGGATATATTTTCCTAGCCAACCTGCTGGCCAGTTGTTTTAAATTCCTGTTACTGATTCCGCAACTGCGCGGCATACGCCTGCAGCTAAGCCCGACAATACTCAAACCGATGTTGATCTATTCATTGCCTATGGTCATCATCGGATTCGCCGGCATGGTCAACGAAATGCTCGACCGGGCAATATTGAAATATATGCTGCCCTATGATTTGGATACCAATTTGCAAATGCTCGGTATCTATGGCGCCTGTTATAAATTATCGATTCTGATGAGCCTGTTCGTGCAAGCTTTCCGCTATGCCGGCGAACCGTTTTTCTTTAGCATAGCCGGACGTGAGGATGCACAAAAGTCTTATGCATTGATCATGAATTATTTTGTAATCTTCGGCGTGTTTATTTTTCTAGTCGTGACGCTATTCATCGATTTCTTTCAATATTTTATCGGCTCGGATTTCCGCGAAGGACTCGACATTGTACCGGTCTTATTGATCGCGAATCTTCTGCTCGGCATCTATGTCAATCTGTCGATCTGGTACAAATTGACCGACCGCACCGGCATGGGCGCTTGGGTTTCGTTGGCGGGCGCCGGATTGACCGCTTGGCTGAATGTCTGGTGGATTCCGATTTGGGGCTATCACGGTTCGGCCTGGGCGACGCTGGCGTGTTATCTATTCATGGCCGTCATCTCTTGGCTACTCGGGCGCCGCTATTATCCGGTCCCTTATAGGCTAGGCAAGATCATAGGCTATATCACCTTCGGTTTAATTTTATATGTTGCCCATCATTTCGCGACAGAAGTCTATCTTATCAACACCTGGCTCAGCGCTTCGGCAAGCCTTGCAGCTTATCTAGTTACCGCAACGTGGTTCGATATTCGGCCGCTGCTGCGCCACAAACACGATATTTGAGATACCTTTACCGTGGTACGCACAGCGCACCCTAATGCTTTAACATCGCGAAGCTAGAGCTCTCATCGTTATACATAAGCCAAAAATTACCCTTTTACAACCTTAGCCAATGAGGCCTCGATACCAGTTATTGTCACTTAACACTCTCGGCCTCGAAATCGCGATCAGGGGATCGCTCCCAGTGCGCCCAGGAGGGCACAAAATCAGCAGGGTGTAAGTCCCTGTCGGCGTAAGCCATAACGTCGTAGCTGAAAGTAACTGCGTCACCGCGAGGTGGGGTGGAGAGCAACTGGAGGCAAAAGAGCAGTCCGCAGTAAAGCGAATCCGATTCGGCAGGGTAAGGCGGCGAGTCCCCTGGGAGTCGACGAAGCCTGAAAACCATCATTTACGTTGTTGTGGCAGATAAAACGATAAATGGGCCTACCTTGTGGTTGGGAGTGGAATGTTCAGAAGGTATTGTGAAGAAACTGGGGAGACCTGTTACGGAGGTGACCGTGGCAGGAGTCAGAACCCTTATATTACCGTAAGTCGAGGAAGCTCAAGGCAAGGCGAGGATAGTGTGGCACCGCTGGGAAACCAGGCGGAAACAGAGAAAACAAACACGAGCCTAAACCGAGAGGGGAAAAGATGGTAAAAGCCGGCTAGCAAAACCGGCCATAGGAAAGAAGGGTAGGAAGGTGGAAACGAGGTAGCGTTCGGTGTCACGGCCATTAAGCCAACCTCAGGTAAAAGGCTTAAAGAGGCTCAGCCGTTGAAGGGAGCCGAAGGTAACGAATCAAACCGAGTTTGCGGGCTGACGTGGTAACGCGGAGTAATGGGGTTCACCAATTAATAACACCATTGCTCACCAGCTTGTCCCGATGAGGAAACCACCGACTGGAGAGCCGTGTGCGGGAGAACCGCATGCACGGTTCGGAGGGAGGGGAGAGAAATCTTCCCTACCCCTATCAAGCCCCCCCCCTTTCCCCTTTCCCCTTTCACCTTTCACCTTTCACCTTTCACCTACTCCAAACAATAAACTATCGATATTAGCTCGAACAATTTTGGCCGTATGCACCAGAGCTTCGCGCTCCAGACTGTTCAGGTCGGGCTGTAAATATCGGATAATACCGGAACGACCCAGTACGACCGGAATGCTGAAGCAATTGTCTTTGATTCCCTGCCAATCATCGAAGCAAGTACTGAGCGGCATCGTTCGGTGTTCGTCGTGAACGATGGTTCTAATGACTTCGCAAGCGGCTGAAGCAATCGCGAAATTGGTATAGCCTTTCAATCGATAAACCTCGAAACCGGCCTTGTTGACCTCTTCAAAAATCTCTCTATGCCTTGGACTATCGGTTATCGGTTCGCCGCCGGCCGAAGCATGGCTAAATACCGGAAACTGATTCGGTCCGTGTTCGCCAAGAATATAGGCTCTTAAATCATCGGGATGAATCTGTTCGGCCTTGGATAATAGGGTTCTGAAACGTGCCGAATCGACGAGCGTGCCGATGCCGACGATTCTTGAAGGGGGCAACTCCGAAACCCGCGTAGCCCAACAAGTCATCACATCGACCGGGTTCGTGATGATAATAAAAACAGCTTCAGGATTATTTTCGGCCAGCATTGGAATCAACGACTTGAACAACTCGACATTGGCTTGTCCTAATTCCATACGAGAAGTCATACCTTTTGTCATCGGCTCCGAAGCGGTGATCGCGACGATATCGCAGCCCACCGCCTCTTCAAGCGAGCCGCCCTCGATTTGCATCGGCCGTTCGCAAAAAGCCAGGGTATGCTGTAAATCCAAGGCATTGCCCAAAGCTTTGGTCGCATCGCGATTGACTAACAACAAATGATTACCCAAGCCCTTCAACACCAATGCGTAGGCTAACGAAGAACCGACATGGCCGGCTCCGATTATGGCTATTTTCATGATTGATACTCACTATGATAAAACGCTCCCGCAACTGACGGGATAAAGACAACCGATTGATTTATTTTCAATAGAAACTATTTAAATTCAATGTGATACTATTAGCAGAATTTTTTTGATCCTGCTAATTTCCGTAATAACGCATACTCGAACAACAACATAAAGTCAGACGATGGACAACCGAATAATAATAAAAATGAAAAGCGGCGGCCTAGGACGTCTCATCAACATCATACAAACCCTATTCGTGAGTCTGATGCGAATATGGACCATTCCCATCGTTCTCGCGCTCAGTTTGGCTTCCGGGTTTACGACATATTACGGCATGTCGCATTTCATCACACCCTGGATCGCGCTGATCATCACGGTCGCGATTCAATCGATCATCGTGATTTGCTCATTCGAGATCGCCGGGATTCACTGGCGCGCCAATCGATTGCGTTATTTCAGCGTGCTTGCCTCGCTATTGATTGCATTGGGTGCATCGGTGTCGTTTTCTTATTTCAAATTTTATGAAATCTCCGAACAAGACACGATTCATATCCAACGCATCAACAAAGTCCGCAATAAAGTCGAGGATTATTTAAGCCAAATCATCGCCATTAAAGGAGAGTTGTTGGCGAAAGAGCGGCTAGAAATAGAGGAACTGAACCAACAAGTCACTCAAGCTTATTTCGGCACGCATCCTGAAATTCCCCCATCATTAAGAAACCAAATCGGCGAAGGCCGAGTCTGGCGGCACTATAACGATCTTTATCAAAACAAAAAATCCGAATTGGCGGGACTCGAAGAACAGCTTGCGCGACTCGACGCCCAAATCGGCGCACTACAAGCCAATTTAAATCAACTTGACCAAGATTCCGAGGCTATTCGAGAAATATATCAACAGATATCGAGCGGATTGCAGGCCGTTCAATTGCAATTCAATCGGCAAGTCGCCAAATTCAACACCAATTTACCCGCGGCACCGGTATTGATGCCTTATTCGCAATATATTCAAGGCATCAAACCGTCATTTGCAATGTGGACAGGCTTCTCGACCTTTGCTTTAGTTTGTGCCGGCATGGTCGATTTTTTTACCGTACTGCTCTCCTACCGCCTAGAGTTCACGGCCCCCGGCCCCTTAACCGAGCAAGAAGAAGAGTTGGTTTTCGAATGCCTTAGGCAATTCACGCAATTCCGCATCAACGAAAACGATGCCTTGGAAATGATTATCGAAAAAACTGAAATCGAAAAAGCCAAACGCTATATCGACTGGCCGCGAATGTTTGCGGTCGGCCTATTGCTCAGCCGGGGCTTTTTGCGTAAAGTCGACGACCGTACCGTGGAATTCGCGCCGACGCTCTATCCGTTGATTGCCGAAAAGCTAGGCGATAAACTGCAACAAATTAAGGATCAATCCGGACGCGCAGAACCTGCAACGATGAATACCGAACCCGTCCATGAACAGCACTAAATCGCCTCTAGACCTCTGGCTAGCCGATATCGCCAGCGAAGCTAACGACCAAGATGAAACTTGGGACCCGGGCTTCGACGGCAGTCGACGCTTAGTCGTTGCAAAACTAGGCCCTTACCGGAAGGCCTTTCCCCGCCCCCAAGCATTTACCCCGCGTTTTTACCATCGTGTTTATCAACTCCCGGTCGAAGACTGGTCACTGACCTGTCGCGCCGAACTTTACGGCGGTTTTTGCTCACTCGAGATCAATCTGACGATACATTTTCAGGCCTCGATTCACTATGCAATGACACATCTTGAGACCTTGCCCGAGATCAACCCATATATCAAAAAAGCTTATGAGAGCCTGGTTCGCGATGTCATCGACCAGGAAATTAAAAAACTCGACGATGGCGAATGGATAGAATCCGGTTTGGCGCCGATTGAAAAGCGCATTCAAACACAAATCAACGAAACACTGATTACTCAACATATTCAGTGCCGTGCGTTATGCTCGATACAACCCTCTTTTGCCGATGTCGCTCAATCGCAAAATCTGAACAATAGCTTTGCTCGAGAAGATATTTATTTAAAAATTCAAAAGAAAAACTTCGAATTCAAGGAACGTCAAAACCGGGAAAGTCTGCGCCAACAAGAAGAACAAGAACGCCTATTAATCGAAAAACGAAACCGGGAAACGGAATTGAAAATCAAGGAACAAGCGCTTGAGTCCGAATCCAATTTACGCTTGTTAGAGGAGCAAGAGCGACAAATAACCGAGCAATTCAGCCTGGAAGAGCGTCTGTACATGGAACGGGTTCGGCATCAAGCCCGTCTGCAAGAGCTCGAGCAGGAAACGCAACGAGAACTGCAACGCCAACAATTGGCCAAGCAACTTGAAACCGAGCAACGACTCCAAGAAGAAAAATTGAAACATCAACAGTTACTTAAAGAAAAGGAGCTCGCAGTCGAACTCAAACAGTTCGAAGAACAACAGGTTCAATGGAACGCCGCGAAAGAGCGTATGCAACAAGAAAAGCTCAAACAGGAACAGCGCTTAAAGCAAATCGAATCCGAAGCGGAACGGGCTCTGGCCACTCAGAAACAATCAGAAGCGCAGAAATTGCAGGAAAAGCTGCATGCGGAAAGGCTGCAACACGAAAGCCGGTTGAAGGAGATGGAACTGGCGATGCAGATCGAGGAGCAGAAAAAACGTTATGAAGCCACTCAGGAAACTTCCGAATATTTACGCAGGGATATCGAACTACTGGTACTCGAGAAGCGGCGCAACGAAATGATACAGGCCGCGAGAAAAGCCAAGCAGTCCACCGATCAAGCGACTCGCGAACTGCCGTTGAATTCGGATCCCGAATAAAGCAACGTAAAAAACCAAACAGGTATAGATGAGCAAAAATAATTCATCTTTGATAACCGAAGAGGAAGGCTGCCATGTCATTATCCGAAAAGACCGCAAAAATCATAATTGCGCTGAAACACAACTTAGTTGCTACCTTCGTCGGGCTATTATTCAGCATAGCCATTATCAAATTAATCGGTGCTTACCTGAGTTCCAATATCGACGACGGCAAATGGGAACAATTTAAAGTCGATCACGATTGCCAGCCATTTATCAACGACAGTGGAAATCAACGCTTGAGTTGGCAATGCGATGACGGCAAAATTTATTACCGTTGGCGGCAGCAGCGTTAACCCCTGGAAAAACTTCTCCTTAAAGGGCTATCAAAAAAACCGTCTATCGAACCCCAAACCATTACCCTCACTAATCAACCCAAGCCCGATAATACTCTAATCTGTCAAGTGCCGCTGCTGCAGCATGATTGGTCAACTGTCCGTGATAAGTCATTACTGCTTTCTTTAATCCACTATCAAGATGCTCAAACCCTTCTTTATCTGTTTCGGCCAGCTTTAGAACAAAAGGCAAAGTCGCTTCATTGAGCGCCAGTGTCGACGTTCGAGGGTAGGCGCCGGGCATGTTGCTGACGCAATAGTGAATCACGCCATGCGTCGTGTAAACGGGTTCGGTATGCGATGTCGGCCGCGAAGTTTCGATGCAACCGCCTTGATCGATACTGACGTCGACAACGACCGAACCGGGCATCATCGTCGCAATCATTTGTTCGGTGATGACTTTAGGCGCTTTGTCTCCACGGCACAACACGGCCCCAATAATAAGGTCCGCCTCGGTAACAATGCAGCTTATATTTTCCGGCATCGATAATACGAAATTGACTTCCGGCAACTCGTTTCTTCTCAACCAATCCATGTGCGATTTGTCGATACCGGCGACATAAACCTCGGCTCCCAGTGCCGATGCCACGCGAGCGGCATGCATGCCAACCACCCCATCGCCGACAACCAACACATGACCATGCCTGTTCTTGCCAATGCGGCCTAATTGAACGCCTTTGCCGCCATTGAACTCAGCCAGATAATACGCACCCATCAAGACCGCGACATTACCGGCTATCGCACTCATCGGCACTAGAATCGGCAACCGGCCTTGCTCATCTTCAACCAGTTCGTAGGCAATCGCGGTGGTGCCATTAGTCAGCAAGGCATCGGTCAAAGCCGGATCGACACCGGCCAAATGCAAAAAAGTAAAGATCTTTTGTTGCTTCAAATACTGATACTCGGCAGGCAACGGCTCCTTGACCTTAACCACTAGGTCCGTCTTCCAGGCCTCCGATGCAGAAACCAAATTAACACCAAGCTGTTTGTACTGATCATCGGCAAATCCCGAGTCTAAACCGGCAGCGGTTTCAACTAATACTTCGTGACCTCGCTCGACCAATATTCCGGCGGCCGCCGGAGTCAGACCCACCCTTCCTTCTTGATCCTTAATTTCTTTCGGAATACCTATTCTCATTGCGCCCCCTTGATTTAGTGGCAAGCTATCATCCGAATTGGAATATAATTCGGTTATACCTTTCGCACTTCAAATTTCGGCAGTGCCTAAGGAGGCACCGGGGTGTATGGCCCCTCACCTAACGCTAGGTGAGGGGCTGGGTTCACGGCGTCCTTTGACGGACCCCAGGTGCCGAATTTTGATCTACGATGGGTATATAAAACCGGTACAACAATAGCTCTTTCAAAGCTCGATTGTAATCGATTTCCTTTTCCCTTCCATATACAGAATCATAAAACTCTGTATTTCTTTTTTGGAGTCTCCATGGCGTTATCCGTTGTTCTAATCATTGTCGGTTTAGCATTGTTAGTTTGGAGCGCCGATCGCTTTGTCGAGGGCGCGGCCGCTGTTGCGAACTTTGCCGGTATGTCGCCGCTATTGATCGGCATGGTCATCGTCGGCTTCGGCACCTCGGCCCCGGAAATGGCGGTGTCTGCCATATCGGCATGGCATGGCAATCCGAATATTGCATTAGGCAACGGCTACGGTTCAAACATCACCAATATCGCATTAATCCTCGGCATCACCGCGATCATCAGCCCGATTGCCGTTCACTCTCAAGTGCTTCGAAAAGAACTCCCCATCCTTAGCGCAGTTACGCTATTCGCCGCTTGGCAAATTTATGACAACGAATTTACTCAATTGGACGCCTGGCTTTTATTAGCGGTATTTGGCATGATTATGGGCTGGACAATAATCCAAGGCCTGCATAAAGACTCCGATAGTTTCGAAAAAGAAATGGAATCCGAATTACAAGCCAACGCAATGACGCTTGGACGAGCGTTATTTTGGATTGCCGTAGGCTTAGTGTTATTGATCGTCAGCTCACAGATGCTGGTCTCAGGCGCAATCACGATTGCGCAAAGCCTAGGCGTCAGCGACTTGATTATTGGCCTAACCATCGTTGCAATCGGCACATCCCTGCCGGAACTGGCATCATCAGTCATCGCCGCCAAGAAGGGCGAGCACGATATTGCCTTGGGAAATATTATCGGGTCCAATCTGTTTAATACGACTGCGGTTGTCGGGATCGCAGGAGCCATACACCCCATGACGATCCCTGAAGATATTTTGATCAGAGATTGGCCGGTCATGGCCGCACTAACGGCTTCTCTTTTCGTCCTGGGTTACTCCTACAATGGCGGAGGGAAAATCAACCGCATCGAAGGCGGGTTATTATTATCGGCCTATCTCGGTTACACCGGTTATCTGATCTTTTCGGTCACCACTATTTAAACTTATTCCGTCACGAAAAAACCATGAGTCAAAAAAAATTAAGCCTACAGGAACAACTGCTTAAATCGGGCCTTGCCAGCGACACCAAGGCTAAACAAATCCGAGCCGAAAAACGCAAACAACCCAAAAAAAATGCCCATGCCGCTACGGAACAAACTCGACTTGAGATACAAAAAGCTAAAACGGAACAACAAGAAAAAGACCGCCTGCTTAATCAACTAAAAAAAGAAGAAACGGAACGTAAACAACTAGCTGCACAGATCAAACAATTGGTTGAACAGCATAAGTTTGCGCAAAGCAATGACGGTGCAAGATACAATTTTAACGATAACGGTAAAGTTAAATCGGTATATGTTTCGGAGTTCGTACGCAATCAAATCGTCAATGGCCGTGCGGCAATCGTCATTTGCGAAAAACAATATCAAATCGTACCACTCGAAATTGCCCAAAAAATCGAACAACGCTTACCCGGCACTATCACTTTAATCAACGAGCCCCCTAAACAACCCGAAGCTGACGACCCCTATGCCGATTATCAAATACCGGACGATTTGATTTGGTAATTTCTTATTGAAATAGCAAGATTCGATGCAACAAAATCACTAACTAACGCTCAAACAATCTCATAATAAATTAATACGGGAGAAAGCAAGATGAACAATAATTGTTATTTAAAATACGCAGGCATGTTCGGGTTACCGTTAGCCATGCTAACGCTGGGCATTTCAACGGCAACAGCGCAAACTCAAGGCAAATTCGACAGAAAGCTATTATTAGAACAACAGATCGAATTACCTTCGAATAGCGTCCATGCCAAGACAATCAAAGTCACCATTCCGGCAGGATTCAAAACACCGGACCATACCCACGACGGCCCTGGCCCTCGCTATGTCGTCAAAGGCAAGTTGAAAGTCATTGAAGGCGATAAAACGGGAGTCTATTCGGCCGGAGACGTATTCTGGGAGTCCGGCGATGTCATGTCGGTCGAAAATGTCGGCAAAGGCACCGCCGAATTAATTATTTTCGAACTCGCGCAACCGAAACAGCCCGAGAAAAAATAACCAGCTTCCTCGGTTCGACCTGCCAAACCGGGAGCCAATCGACTCACCCGGTTTGGTCATTAGGAAACAGCCATCAGCTGTAAAAAGCATTTTTTATCCACGAAAATCACGAAAATATTTGATTAGTTAAACCTTTCAAGCTGATCAACCAATGGACTCAAAAAACTTATGCAACCTGAGTTCGGTTTAAGACGCAAGCCATTATCAGTCGCCCTTAGCTGGACGGGGTTTGTAACCCATGCGCATCAAGCTTAAAACGGCCAACCCGCATCACGCTCTTTCCCAAACTCCAGCTTGTGAAAGACACCCCGGAAACTAGAGCTTCCTGAACAGACTACCCGATCTGGCGCTTGGGTAGCCGCATATTTTAGCCTTTTTGACCTCGATGCCATTTAATGTAACTTAGCATTCTTGGCCTCGAAATCGCGATCTAGGGATCGCTCCCACAGTGCATCCGCCATCCTCTGCGGGAACAACACTTTCACCGTCCCTCTCCTAAGGCTAGGCGAGGGAAAGTCACTGATGCTCGTCACCCACGGTTTATTTCGAAGCCCTCGAAGCGCCCTAAATTCAATTCAAGGGCGGGTTAAATAACCCGCCCCGCGTATGGGATCAAGCAATACACGGCTCACCGCTTACTGCTTACCATCATCTACTTTCCGCTAATCATTGCGACAAGCCCCTCTACATCGAGTCGATCGAACGGCCAACAAAGTTCTGAGCCCGACGCCTCGTGCAACAACACCGGGATACGTATCGCGTAACGCTCCTGCCATTGCGTTTGCTCGGCTATATCGATCGACTCAATCTCGATATCGTTATTATCTGCCAGATAGCTATTCAGCATTTCCTCCGCTTGCTCGCACAAATGGCACCCTTGGGTACCGAACAGCATCAACTTAGTCATGATGCTTGCTGATTTTATCGAGAAAACCCATCAACAACGCAGAAATTACGAGAGTTAAATGCACGGCGACATACCATAAAATCTTGTCGTTGTCAGTCCCTTGTATATTCATGAATACTTTCAACAAATGAATCGACGAGATCGCGACAATCGACGAAGCCAGCTTGATTTTTAGAGAACCGTAATCATGCGTTCCAAGCCAACCCAGCTTTTCGGTAGACAAACCGATATCCATTTGCGAAACGAAATTTTCGTAACCGCTGAACATCACGATGATGACTAAACTGCCGACCAGAGTCAGATCGATCAAGGTCAATAACTTCAAGGTCAAATTCGCCTCATCGATCTCAAGAATATGAGGGACAAAATGAATAATCTCCTGAAAAAATTTTACCGATATTGCTAACAAGGCTACGCTCATGCCTAGATACACCGGCGCCAAAATCCAGCGACTCGCATACATGATGCGCTCGATCGCGCGTTCAATCATAGAAAGCTCCTCAGTGATGCAAATGCGCGGACAACCACCGCTCAGCTACTTCCTTCGCGATGCCTTTTCGGCGCGCATAGTCCTCGAGCTGATCGTGATCGATCTTGCCGACATTGAAATACTGCGCCTCCGGATGCGAAAAATACCAGCCGCTGACCGCCGAGGCCGGATACATCGCGTAACTCTCGGTCAACTCGATTCCGGTCGTCGCAGTGACATTAAGCAACTCGAACAATTTGCTCTTTTCGGTATGATCCGGACAAGCCGGATAACCCGGAGCCGGCCTTATGCCTTGATAAGATTCGGAGATCAACTCATCGTTACGGTATTGTTCGTCTTTTGCATATCCCCAAAAATCCTTCCTAACCGCTTCATGCATATACTCGGCGAAGGCTTCTGCCAATCGGTCTGCCAAGGCCTTGAGCATGATCGAACTGTAATCGTCATGGTCTTTTTCGAATTCTTCGAGCTTAGCTTCGATGCCGATGCCGGTCGTTACCGCAAAGCCGCCCAAATAATCGATCTTGCCGCTATCGATAGGCGCGATGAAATCGGACAAACAATAATTCGGCCGCCCCGGCGCCTTGACACTTTGCTGCCGCAAATGATGCAAAATTTCTCGCTTTTCAAGCCGCGAATCGTCTTTATATAAAATGATGTCGTCGCCGTCGCTGTTGGCCGGGTAAAACCCGATAACGGCACGAGCCTGAAGCCATTCTTCGTTGATGATTTTTTTCAACATCACTTGCGCATCGTCGAACAGCTTTCTAGCTTCTTCGCCGACGACTCGGTCTTCGAAAATATTGGGATATTTACCGGCCAACTCCCAAGTATGGAAGAACGGCGTCCAATCGATATACCAAACCAACGTATCGAGAGGAAAGCGATCGATGACTTTGTTGCCTAAAAAGGTGGGCTTGACCGGCTCGAAATCGGTCCAATTGAATTTATTGCGTCTCGCCTGCTCAATGCTATGTTGCTTGGTTTTGGCTTTACGCCCCTGATGCCTTTCCCGAACCTCCTTGTATTCTTCCTTGATTTTTTGGGTAAATGCCTCCTTGGAGTCGTCGCTGACCAAATGACTGGCCACACCGACGCTTCTGGAGGCATCGGCGACATAAACAACCGGACCATGATAGTTAGGCTCGATCTTGACCGCAGTATGGGCTCTTGAGGTCGTTGCGCCGCCGATCATCAGCGGAATGTCGAAGCCTTGTCGTTCCATTTCTTTGGCCATATGTACCATTTCATCGAGAGACGGCGTAATCAAGCCGCTAAGACCGATGATATCGACTTTTTCATCGCGCGCGGTCTGCAAGATTTTTTCGGCCGGCACCATTACCCCCAAGTCGATGACCTGAAAATTATTGCATTGCAGCACTACGCCGACAATATTCTTGCCGATATCGTGCACGTCGCCTTTGACGGTGGCCATCAGTATTTTGCCGTTGGTCTGCATTTCGCCGTCTTGCTCGGCTTCCATGAACGGCATCAAATACGCGACCGCTTTTTTCATGACCCGCGCCGACTTGACGACTTGCGGCAAAAACATTTTGCCGGCCCCGAACAAATCGCCGACCACATTCATGCCGTCCATCAACGCGCCTTCGATCACATGCAACGGCTTTTCGGCTTCTTGCCGGGCCTGCTCGGTATCTTCGTCGATGAAATCGGCGATGCCTTTAACCAGAGCATGCTCGAGTCTTTTGGTAACCGGCCAACTTCGCCATTCGAGCTCTTCAGGTTTGGCTGCCGTACTGCCGTCGCCGCGATATTTTTCGGCCAACTCAAGCAAGCGTTCGGTCGCGTGATCGTTGCGATTGAGCACGACATCCTCAACCGCATCGCGCAATTCCAACGGAATGTCTTCATAGATAGCCAATTGGCCGGCATTGACGATGCCCATATCCATGCCGGCCTTAATCGCATGATACAAAAATACCGCATGTATCGCCTCGCGAACCGGATTGTTCCCTCGGAACGAAAAAGACACGTTCGACACGCCGCCCGAAATCAAGGCATGAGGTAGCGTTCGCTTGATTTCGCGGGTCGCCTCGATAAAATCCATGCCGTAGTTATTGTGCTCATCGATACCGGTTGCAATCGCAAAGATGTTCGGGTCGAAAATAATGTCCTCGGCCGGAAAATTCAATTGCTCGGTCAGAATACGATAGGCACGACTGCAGATTTCGACTTTTCTATCACGCGTATCGGCTTGACCTTGTTCGTCGAAAGCCATCACGATTGCAGCCGCACCATAGCGACGAATCAACTTGGCATGCTGTATAAAGGCTTCCTCGCCTTCTTTCAGCGAGATAGAATTGACGATGCCCTTGCCTTGAATGCACTTCAATCCGGCTTCGATAATATCCCATTTCGACGAGTCAAGCATGATCGGCACCTTGGCGATATCGGGTTCGGCCGCGATCAGGCTGAGAAAGCGCACCATCGCTTCTTTCGACTCCAACATACCTTCATCCATATTGATGTCGATAATTTGTGCGCCGTTTTCGACCTGATCTTTGGCTACTTCCAATGCCGTTTCAAAATCGCCTTCAACAACTAAGCGCTTGAATTTTGCCGAACCGGTCACGTTGGTACGTTCGCCGACATTGACGAACAACGAATCCGACCCAATATTCATCGGCTCAAGGCCTGCCAAGCGGCATTGCTTTTCAATAACGGGAACGACTCTCGGCGGGTATTGTTTGACCGCCTCGACAATCGCTTTGATATGCTCGGGCGACGTACCGCAGCAGCCACCAATGATGTTTAAATAACCGTTCGCCGCCCAATCGGCTAATTCCAAGGCCATGTCTTCCGGAGATTCGTCATATTCGCCGAACTCGTTCGGCAAACCGGCATTCGGATGAGCCGACACATGCGTATCGGCGATCGATGATAATTCCTCGATATGTTGCCTGAGCTCTTTGGCACCTAAGGCACAGTTGAAGCCGAACGAAATCGGCTCGATATGACTGAGCGAGTTCCAAAACGCCGCAACGGTTTGGCCCGACAGCGTTCTGCCCGAAGCATCGGTAATCGTGCCGGAAATCATGACCGGCAATTTATAACCGATCGCCTCGAAATATTGATCGACCGCGAAAATAGCCGCCTTGGCATTGAGCGTATCGAATACCGTTTCGATCAAAATAATATCGACACCGCCGTCGATTAAGCCGCGCATCGCTTCGGTATAAGCATCGACCAAAGTATCGAAATCGATGTTACGAAAACCGGGATCGTTAACATCGGGCGACATCGACGCCGTCCGGTTTGTCGGCCCTAAAATACCGGCAACGAAGCGCGGCTTTTCAGGTGTTTTTTGACTATATTCATCAGCAGCTTGTCTAGCTATCCGCGCCGATTCCAAATTAATCTCATAGGCCAATGATTCCATTTGATAATCGGCCATCGCAATTTGAGTCGCGTTAAAGGTATTCGTCTCGATAATATCGCAACCGACATCGAGATAAGCGCAATGAATCGCTTTAATAATATCCGGCTGAGTCAAAGACAACAGATCATTGTTACCTTTTAGATCGACAGTCCAATCCGAAAAACGCTTGCCCCGATAATCTTTTTCTTCCAATTTGTAGCTTTGAATCATCGTGCCCATAGCGCCATCTAAAAACAAGATACTTTGGGACAATCTTTTTTTAAAGTTTTCTAATTTACTCATGTACTTACATGCTAGAAGTTAAATAAGGGCATAACACCCGGATAAAGCTTGGGCTTGACAAGCTGTCGCGCCACATTATGCTTAACGGATTTTTAGGGAGATGATTATGTCGAAACCGACCATACTCAATGTAATAAAAAGCGTTTTCGCCGCCGCAGTCGGCATACAAAGCGACAAAAATAGACAACGGGATTTCGAACACGGCAACTTATCCACGTACATCATTGTCGGCATTATTTTTACCGTTTTATTTGTCGCTCTTTTGGCATTACTTGTTGCAAAAATTACTGGCTGATTAACAAAAAAGCCCAAGCAGGACTTGGGCTTTTTGCCTGGTAAAACGAGAGATTATTCCGGCTTGAAGCTATTCTTGATCGAGACGAATAACTCTTTCATTCCGCTGAATAAATTAGCAACTGTCAATGCTTCTTTGAGCATAAACTTAGTTCTAATAAATGCAACGGCTAAGACACCCAGAAGCGGCGGCATTAATTCAAACACAATGGACAACAGAGTTCCGGTAAACCCTTGAAATATCCCGTCCTTGGTTTTTCGGTCGCCAATGGAAGCCAAATCCCGCTCATATCCGCCTTCGAAGCCGCCACCTTTAAAGGTCTCAAGTAAATACACATTGAAATAAACCGCCGTAAATTGAACCGCTAAAAAAACGACAGAGCACAAAACCACCCAAAAAAGGGTTTTTTCAACTTTAGCTCGCGAAGCCGACTGGTAGATCCAAACGGCTACCAGAATCATAACAATACCACCAATCATTGCACACCCTCCTGTTTTAGTTATTATTTTTTAGTTAAAAAGAAAAAGAGATAGGTACACTTCAAAATCATATCCGAACCCGATTTTTCGATAACTTTGCAGGATTCGTATTTTTCACGCCCGGGAGTCGATTGCTTTCTAATCATGCCGTCTTCGACAGAATATTTTAATGCCACTTCAAACGTCTTTGTTCGGCCAAACGTATCGATCGATTTAGTGTTCAATACCCCGTCACTTTTAAAGTCCCATTCGATACTCAAGTCTTTTTTCTCTCCTTCCAATTTGGCGGCTTCCGCATAGAGATTCCATTTCCCCAGAATTTCAGACTGATCTTTTAATAAGACTTCCGCATTCACAGCAAAAGCCAATAAAACAGCGGGCCATATTACATGTATTCTCTTTTTTATATTCATCTTCCCACCTTTTTACTTTGATTTTATAAGTCTTTTGGATTATAACACACACCCAGTGCTACTCTAGTTTTTACCTTCTCCTAACGTATCGTGCATCACTTTAAAATATCAACATTAAACTTGACATTAGCCGTGTCTAAAGTATCATTGATGGCTCATTTGCTATGTCTATAGCATTTTCTAAAATATAAAAACACAGGTAGGACACTCATGGGTGCGATCTTAGATTTGACTGAAATGTTAAAAGAACCAGCTGGCATGGTCGGCGCGATTGTCGTTATCGCAGCCGGTTACTTCTTAGTAAAATGGGTTTTTGCTGAGCCTAACGACGAAGACAAATAAACTAACAGCCCCGTTAGTTTAAAAAAGATCACAAGGCCGCCCCTGCTAATTCTGACAAGTTTTAGAGGCGGCCTTTGTTTTTTTTACCCATCCCCCACCTAAATACCCTATAATTTATACATTTATTCAGCATAATGCTTTAGTAAATGTATCATTTTATTTTCACCAAGCTCTACCAACTGCACAATAAACCTGCCCCAGCTACCGGCATCGGCTTATTCCGACTGCTCTACGGCATTGTATTATTTCAAGAAATCTGCTTCTTATTATATTTCCATCATCTAATTTTCGACCCGATTCCATACATTGACGTTGAATACCCGCTCATTCCTTTTTTTCTTTGCCTCTGGGCGGTTGCCGCTTTATTCATAATCGTTGGCTACCAATGCCAAAACGCATTAATTGTAAGCTACCTTTTTTGGATCGTCTTTGTACAATTCACCCCCATGCAACGCGACTTTGACGGCGGATTTGATGCATTCATGACTGGATCAGGTTTTTTTTTACTTTTCATGCCGACCGACAAAGTCTTTGCGCTCGATCAATTAAGGCTAAAACTCAGCACACCCTTTCGCCATTACTCTCAACACCCGAAACCTACTGTTTCAAGCCTGAGCTACCACCTTCCCGTTTTTATTTGCCTAGGCTTTCTTTATTTCGACTCGGCGATTCATAAATTATTTGCCGAACACTGGCGAAACGGCCTAGGAGCCTGGCTTCCCTCCACACAGCCATATTATGTATCCGCGATCAATATGTCCTGGTTTCTTAATCAGGAAATACTACAAAAGACGATTGGCTATATCATTATTGCGTTCCAATTTAGCTTTATATTCTTTTTTTCAAACCGCTACTTACGCCCTATCTACTTATTCATTGGCATTGGCTTACACCTAGGCATAACGATTTCTCTAAATATCTATCCGTTTGGCCTCGGCATGCTCGTTTTTTATTGCCTGCTCGTTCCTTTTTCATGGTGGCGCTGCCTAGCCAAAGCCCTTAGACCCACTCAGCCTTTATTACTGGTCTACTACGACAAAGACTGCCCTTTATGCAATCGCACCGCATTAACCGTCAATCATTTCGATATTTTTAAATGCATTGATTTTAAAGACGCTCAAACTTTTTCGGATAAACAACCCGCACTATCTGCCTTGCCATTGAATACCTTATTGACCGACCTTTATTCGGTCGACGAAAACGGTAAGGTTTATCACGGCATCAATACTTATATCCAGATTCTAATTAAAATGCGCTATCCGTTTTTAATTGGCTGGCTACTACGCACCCCGGGCATTCATCATCTAGCCAAAGCTATTTATCGCAACATAGCCGACAACAGACAGCGCATACCATGCAATCAAGACTGCATTATCCCAAACACAACCCAATTTAAATTACACAGCTTTTACAGCCGTTTTTTTGAGACCGACAACCTTCAATCACGAAGAAACTTAAAAACACTGACCAAAGCCTTCTTAATCATTTGCATATTACAAATCAATAACTCCATCCACTACGGACTACTATACAGGCTTAATGTCGACACACGCAGCAACCCCTTCATGCTTGCCCTGACTCAAGCCAGCAATTCAGTTTTATTACTATCCCATTCATTCATCGGTATAACACCCCACGCCCTTTATTTACACGACCATTTTGAGGGGTATGACTCGCTACTAGCCATCACCTACACCAACGATGACGGAGATGAAGCCTGGTTACCGTTCATCAACCAAGAGGGACGGATACTTGCCCCTCACTGGGGGCGCGTCCACTCAATGTGGGCCAATATCGCCGTCACACCGAATATCGACGCCATCAGACTCAACAAGCTGATGATGAAAATTACTGCATACTGGTCACATAGACTCCAACTAAACCTTGATAACACCTTATTCACTATCAAGATTAAAAAAAATACAGCGCCGCCCTACTGGGTTTATGATTTGCTCAATAAAAACCTCAGCGGAGAATGGTCAAACCTTGGCACAGTTCAGTGGAAACAACAGCAATTTCATAGCAATTTAAACCAAACGTTGCTAGATAATATCTCCGTTCAATCAAGTTATTGGCCCACCTCAACACCCGAATAACGACAAGCCTTTGCCATTGCGACCGAACCATAACTTTTTTCACTTCAAATTTCGGCAGCGCTCAAAAAGGAGCCGGGTTGTTCGATCCCTCACTTAACGCTAGGAGACACTGCCATTAAGTTAAGCCGTTCGTGGTGAGCGTGTCGAACCATGGACGGCTTAACTTATCGATTGTCGGACTTTTTCATTCACCCTTCGACAAGCTCAGGGCGAACGAAAAAGCCCTTAACTTAATGGCAGTGAACGCTAAGCGAGGGACCTACATAGACGCATTCACCCAACACCTAAATTCCATAGCTCAATGACTATGGTTAACTATCTTGAATAATTCATCCAGCACCTAAATAAGCCATGATTTTGAATCATTGCCAAAGACCTATGGAATTTAGGTGCTGGGTTCACGGCGTCCTTTGGCAGCCCCCGGCACCGAATTTAATCAATGAAGAGCATAAGTTGACACCTATGAATTAGCCCCTTCTCTCTGACCAACTCGCTATCGCAACATTGAACTCATCTATTCTTAAGCGCAAGAGCTCCCTTCAAACTGTTGCGTGATTTATAAACTGACCATACCCCTTGATTAATCAACAATCGACACAATTAGCAATATTTTTTATTTTTTTATAACAACAACTTATTAACATACCTGTCTATTTTTTTAAAATCTTCCGCTCCATTTCATTTATAACAGCTACACTCATTTTAATTTAAATGTTGCATAGATTTTTTTACCATGATATAAAAATACCGTGCTAAGCATTTAGTACTGTAATTTTATTAATATAAAAATAAATTCTTTTGGAGGATAGTATGAAAAAAGTTTTATCACTTTTAGCTATGGCATTAATGATTGTTGGCTTAACAGGCTGCTTGGACGATCCCGATAGCTCAAAACAAAAAGTTGAAAATACAACTATTAGATTGTAAGGTCTGAATTTATGAACCCGGCTTATTTTCTAATAAGCCGGGTTCATATTAGCAACCCAATCTACTACTTTTAATCCCTCCGCGTTACTCCCCCTCATTTTTTGCTGAAAATTTATTTTTTTCCAGCCTCTTTGATTATTCATAAATCTTCTTTTTCTAGCTTATATTTTCCGCTCTTCTTTTAGCATTCACCACACTGCCATCTCCTAACCTCAGCTAGTGATCATAAGATCCTATAGCCCCACATAAGACAGACAGACAACTAACGCCACGACTTTTGCTCGAATTCAAGCCGCATAAAATGCACCCGACTATGTAACTGTTCGCGCAAAGCCCTACAGCAATGTATATACCCGTCGTAGCTCAAAATTCGGCGCCTGGGTGCTCACTAAAGGACGCCGTGAACCCCCCAACCATAGGTCTTTGGCAATGATTCAAAATCATGGCTTAATTTAGGCGCTGGGCGAATACCTCCACACAGGCTCTGTGCCAGCTCCATGTTGGAAAAGCCTTTATTTACCCCTCCCCTGAGTGAAAAAAGCGTCAGAATGCAGTAAATGCAGGAGAGTTTCGCTGCCTAGTATCAGACTCATTGCCGCCTAAAGCGCCAACTGCTGACGCCCTACTTCCTCCATTCACGATCACCCCTAAAAACAGCCACCCAATACGATAACAACACGCATAAAAAAGCCCCCGTGTTTTTCAACACGGGGGCTTTTAACCCTACTTAGTCTATATAACTAGACCAAGCTATTCATTAGATGAATGTTGGGATCAATGGAGCATCTACCATTGTCATTTGACGGTTGCCGTCTTCGTCGATGAAGAACAACAGACCCGCGAAACGGCTGTCTGGATCGTAGATCAAGTCAGCTAAACGGTAAACTTCCCATGCTGCGTCAGAAGCAGTAACGTCAACAGTTCTTGTTTCGCCTGGAGCAAGTGGGCTGTTATCGCTAACAGACAAACCTTCTTCAGCTAACAAGTCATCTGGATAGTTAGTGTCGTCTTCATATACATCAGCATCCAAGAAACGAACAGAAGCTGTGTTGAACTCAGCCAAACGAACTGCAGAATCACCGTTGTTAGTGATTTCCAAAGTCATTTGCATTGCACGACCTGGTACACGGTAAGAAGCATCAACAACTTTTACAGAAACTGTAGGTTGTGGAAGTTCCAAAGATTTAATACCGCGCATCAAACCTGCTTGCAATGGAGTCGTAACAGGATATTTCTCGTTGGCTTGACCCATTGAGACAGCAACGATTGCCAAAGTACCGGCAGCGAAAGCCATACCAACTTTTTTGTCAGTTGGAGTGATCAAAGAATCGGCTTTGCCAGCGTCAACAGCTATTCTGCGTGGAATGAATACAGGTTTACGACACCAGTATACCATCCAAGCTACACCCAAAAGGTACCAGAACAAATGCCAACCATAGACACCGTCTAATGCATAAGTTTCCAGATCAATGGTTTCACCAGTCAATGTAGTGATTGGATTTTTGAAATCACCCATAGAACCAGTAATAGTTACCCATTTACCTGGACCAATGATTGGACCACCGCCTTGAACGTTCATCATTGTATGAACGTGCCAGTCGCCTGGACGACGTGCTTTCAACAAAACTTTAAACTCATAAGTTTCGCCCAGCTCTAAAGATACTGAACGAGGAACTAATTGTCCACCGATCCAAGAACCTGCACGAATAAATACAGGACCAGGAATACCGATGTTCAAAAAAGCAACTTCTGGTTTATCGACAGTTTCAGGCCATCCCGCGAAAACGTGGAATTTACCCGAAATTGACATAGTTTCATTGACAGAAACTTGGTCTTTAGACCAGTTCAAGTCGAACCAGTGAATAGTCCGCATACGCATGAATGCCGCCTGTGATTTCTCACCATGAGCAGATGCTGTCGGAGTGTAAAACATCGCTGCTGTTACAGTTACCAGCAGTGCGACAAAGGACAATTTAGCAACTTTGTCTTTTATTATTTTCATATATCCTCCTCTATTACAGAGAATTAATAGTTTTGTAAGCATTCGGTAGATTCTAAATGAATATACCAAGGTTTTTGATTATTAAGTTTGTATCAAGCAGCTTGTACAAATTTTTCACTTCCGAACCAGCTTCCGAAGAAGTGCCACAAGAAGTAAATCAAGATACTTACGAAACCAGAGAAGAACGCTGATACTGGAGCAACGTCTTTACCAAATGTTCTCAATGTACCTTTTTCAACCATACGAATGTACTCAGGAGTACCAGTTCTAACATAGTGGTAACCTTGAAGGTCAGCCAGAGTCATCATCATGCCGTTGTATTCAACAGGAACATGTAATGGAGCAATGATTGGCCAGTTACCTGGATAGAACAGTAAGCCCCAAGCCAAACCACCAACAACCGCAGTCAGAGTCATGCTGTTAGAAAGCATCAGGATGACGTCTAATACGATTGCGCCTGGCATCAGGTTTGAAGGGAATACAAAGTTAACTGGGAAGTATGTCCATCCCCAGAAGTTGAAGTATCTGTTGATCCACTCACCGAGTAACAGACCTAAGACACACAAAGTTGCACCCCAAGCGATGCGATAGCGCCACCAAAGTACAGCTTGAACAGCAGCAGGGAAAGTGATTGAAACGATTGGTGCTACAGTTACCCATAGACGTCTATCTTTCCAGTCAGTCCAGAAATCCCAGTCACCGCCGGTCAACATATAGTGGATATGATAACCACCGAGAACAACAAAAAACACCGTAAAGAGAATCATGTAGTCGAACGTACGAGAAACTTTGACAGCTTCTGCGCGTGAACGAACAGCTGATTGAGATGCGCTCATTAGCTTACCTCCTAAAGGATTTAAAAATTATTATTTATTTTACTATTTTCTGAATCGCTTCTTCGGTTAAGAAGAAGCGACCAGGAGATAGTTTTTTTCAGACTAAGCGATTAAGCCAGGTCTTTTTTCAGCAGCTTGGACAACGCGCCCAGCTCGATGTTGATTACACCCAATACACCCAAGGCAGACCATCCGAAGAAGACGAAGCCATAGTGCAGAGGAGCAACAAACAATTCTTCCATAAACCAGAAAGTATGACCCCACTCGTTCAAACCAACGTTAGGCAGGATCATGAACGGACCTACAACAACAACCAGGTATTGCAGAGACAAACCTTGTTGGTAAGTTGGAAGTCTTGTTTTAGCATACAAGAAAGAAGCACCACCAGTGATGATGTAGATTGGGTAGCTCAAGTAGAACTCGATGATGTGACTTGGAGTGAAGTCAGTATCACGAACGATAGTTTGATGCCAAGTACCATCTTGCTCAGTGAAGTAGCTAGCACCGAAGTAGATCGCGATACCGTACATCATTAACCATGTCCAGTGAGTAAAATGTCTTCTCAACTCTTCACGTGGAGTGATTGACATTACTTTACGATCACGAGATTTCCAGATGTAGCCCCATAATACAGAAGCTGTTAATACTTCTAATACCATTTCGATATACAGGAAGTTCATCCAGTATGTTTCGAACTCAGGTGCGAATGAATCCAGACCTGCGGACCAACCATAAACACCTTCATACCAACGAACCCACGCATAGAAAACCAGATACAAAGATGCGCCGGCAATGATATTTTTTTTGTTCAAAAGTGGTGCTTCTGCAGCATCAGCTTTAACTGACTCAGTTGTAGCAGCCATTTCTACCTCCTAAAAAATTTATAAAACCCCGAAGGGCGGTTGCTTTAGAACATCCCTATAACGCTTTATTCAAGCTCCACCAGTCCAATTTGGTGCTGCTCAGTTTATCATTTCGAAAAGGCTTGTCAACAAAATTTATGACCAATCTAGTACGCTACTATTTAAGCAATTGCTAGCGACCCTGCTTTTTTCCTGCCTTCACGGTCCTTAAACTTTTATTTATCATCCGTCACTCAAAGTCTATTATCGATTTATTTGATTCCATTCCGAACATAAGATGCCGATATACCCATCGCAGATCAAAATTCGGCATCAGGGTGAATACATCCCTGTAGGCTCTATGCCAGCTCCATGCTGGCAAAGCCTGTGTGAGCGCCATGGATGGCGTGAATGTCGATTTTGCAGGAGCGAAAATCGACCGGACACCCTAGCGCCTCCTCAGGCACTGCCGAATTTTGCTTTGCGATGGATTTGCATCAACCGCCTACCTTACCAACGACTTAACAACACAAGCCCTTCTTTTATGCTAACAACTTAAAATTACAATACTTTTTAAATTAACAAATTGAGTTTCCTGCATCCGGAATTCTGTTAAAATCTCATTTGCGTTCACAACCCCAAACTATAAATAACAACAATGAAAAATTTTAAATTCTTGTTTTTTATCATCGGCTTCATCGGACTTATTTTATTTCAGCGCGAAGCCATCATGCCATTTGTGCATAAAGTAGCCAGTTCCGATCTTTTTCTTGTTGACTCAGATGACATCGGCGATCTAGAAAGTATTTCCAATGAAATGACCGACCTGGCATTTACCTTCTGTAACAACTACATCAAGGAAGAGCTTGATAATAAGTATTCAGTATTCTTTTCGGCACAGCCGATTAACGCATGGGGTATCGGCAACCACCAATACGTCATTAACGCAGAGGTTGAAATAGCAGGCCCCGAAACGGCAAGCATCACTCGAAGATATGCCTGCCGGATTAAATACAAAAAAGGCGATGATAAATCGGGCCTTTTGAATACCGACAATTGGTCGGTTGACGGATTATCCGGCATTGACGAGCTATAAACCGATAAGCACATCCTCGGCCCTAATCGCCGCAAAAAAAATGCCCTCTTATAGAGGGCATTTTTTTTGCGGCGATTTTTATACCTTTCGCACTTCAAATTTCGGCAGTGCCTGAGGAGGCGTCGGGGTGTGCGGCAAGACTTTGCCAGCATGGAGCTGGCATAGAGCCTACAGGGATGTATTCACCCAGCACCTAAATTCCATAGTCCATTGGCTATGATTAACTATCTTGGATAATTTAGGTGCTGGGTTCACTGCGCCCTTTGACGCCCCCCCCGGCGCCGAATTTTGATCTGCGATAGGTATAAGTCATGCCTATCGCACGTAAAATTTCGACATTGGCAAAACAGCATCGGGGCAATTCGCAAAGAATTCAGCCTCGCGCCTAGAATCATAACTTTCTTTGATGGAGGCATTTACCGCCGTCTTGGCCTCCCGATGCCGAAACTTGGCTAGCACAATAGATAATTTTATTCTTCATGCACACCAAAGACCTGCTTGCGGCCTTCCTTATCGAACGCAATGACTTTATAAGCGTCTTTGCGATCGCCCATTTCCATACCTGGTGTCCCGACAGGCATCCCCGGTACAGCAACACCTAAAACATCGGCCTTTAAACTCAAGAGTTTTTCGATATCTTCGACAGGCACATGACCTTCGATCACATAATCGCCCACTATCGCCGTATGACAGGAAGCCAACTCGCTAGGAACCCCATATTTACGCTTAACCGAGTCCACATCGTGAACAACATTATCAACCACATTAAAGTTATTATCCTTAAGATGTTTGACCCATTTTCCACAACACCCGCACGAAGGACTTCGATAAACCACAACATCCTTAATCCCTCCAATCTCGGCCAGAGCTAAGCGCCCGGCAAAAACAAAAGACACCATCATCATTATCGTTAATATTTTTTTCATTCATTACTCCTATAGAATCGACATGAAATCATTTTATAGTGAAAACCTCACCCGGCCCTTGACTATACACATCGCAGATCAAAATTCGGCACCGGAGGCCTTATCGGGCGAGAGACCGCACCCTCCGCCACGCCTCGCACTTTAATTTGCCGGGGCGATGGGCAAATCTTCATGATCGTTACTGTGAAATTGCACGATGACCGGAGAACTCGACCGATTATACCTTTCGCACTTGAAATTTCGGCAGTGCCAGAAGAGGCGCCTGGGTGTCCGATAAACCTAGAAAGAGCAGTTAGCATGTGTTGTAGACCGTTCGTGCTGAGTAAAGTCGAAGCATGAAGGGTCTACAACACTTTCACCGCCTCAAACTACCGCTCACCCTTCGACAGGGCTCTCCTGAGCGTAGCCGATGGGCTCAGGGCGAACGGTAGTTTGAGGCTCTCAAATGCTATTTTTAGGATAAAGGCTTTGCCAGCATGGACGTACTCAAGGCGTCCTCTAGCGAACACCCAGGCGCCGAATTTTGAGCTACGACGGGTATAACAAAGATTGCCCTTACTGCTAATGATGAAGCGGCTCGCCTGTCATCGTCGCAATGATATTTCTCGTACCGGCATTTTCCCGATGCTCACATAAATAAACACCTTGCCATGTTCCCAACAGCAACCGCCCCGAACCCACCGGTATCGTCAACTGGCAACCGATCATAATATTTTTTATATGCGCCGGCATATCATCACTCCCTTCGAGCGTATGCCTATAATAAGGTTCATTTTCCGGGACCGTTTTGGAAAAATAAGCCTCCACATCCATTCTAACATCGGGGTCGGCATTTTCATTAATCGCCAAAGACGCCGAGGTATGCTGTATAAATAGATGTAATAACCCGCACTTGATCGCACCTATCTCGGGTAAGCCTTGACGGATTTCAGGCGTGATTAAATGAAAGCCGCGTTTTTTTGAACTTATTTTAATTTGCTTTTGGGTCCACATAACTTGTTTACTCGCTCGGCATTAATTTTTAATCCCCCCAAACCCAACTCAGCCCGATTTTTTCGGCATAGCCTGCCATGTTCCCAGCAACTCAGCTATCTTTTCCGCCGGAACCGGGCGACTGAATAAATATCCTTGTAAACGTTCGCAATCTTGGCCGCTCAAAAAATCCATTTGCTCGGCATTTTCCACGCCTTCAGCGACACTACTCAACTGCATGTTGCGCGCAAGATTAATGACCGCCGAAGCGATGGAGGCATCTACCGAATCGCGAGGCAGATTCAACACAAAATCATGACTGATTTTTAGAGTATCGACCGGAAAATGCTTTAGATACCCTAGAGATGAAACCCCCGTGCCGAAATCGTCGATTGCAACCTTGACGCCCATCCGCTTTAACTTATGCAGAATTTCAACTGCCGAATCGACGCTCTCCATAACCATGCTTTCGGTCAATTCCAACTCCAACAACTCAGGCGGTAAATTAAGCTCTTGTAAAATTTGCGCGATTCTTTCTACTAAATCGACTTGATGAAACTGTCTTGCGGATAAATTAACCGCCATCGTCATGGACGGATAACCGGCATCAAGCCATTCTTTCATTTGCCGGCAAGCGGTTTCTATAACCCATTCGCCAACCGGAACGATCAAACCGGTCTCTTCCAGCAAAGGAATGAATTCACCTGGAGAAACCAAGCCAAGTTCCGGACTTTGCCAACGAATCAAGGCCTCGACACCGGTCACAGCGCCGCTTTGGACATCAATCTGAGGTTGATAGTACAGCCTAAATTCTTCCCTTTCCAAAGCTCTGCGCAAATTCGTTTCGAGCATCAACCGCTCATATGCTGCGGCATTCATATCCGCCGTATAATATTGATAGTTATTGCGGCCATGCTTTTTCGCATGATACATGGCGACATCAGCCTGCTCTAACAATTTACTTCGATCATTATTGAGTCCCGGATAAAACGTAATTCCGATGCTCGTGGTGACGAAGACCTCGTGCCCGCCCACGCAAAATACAGAAGACAAGGCTTGAATAATCTTTTGCGCCACATGCTCGACATCTTCTTCACGCGCCATGCTCGACAAAATAACCGCAAACTCATCGCCGCCCAAACGGGCAATCGTATCGGTTTCGCGCGCGCATCGACGCAGACGCTCGGCAACCGCAACCAAAAGCTCGTCGCCAATCGGGTGACCGAGCGTATCGTTGATTAATTTAAACCGATCCAAGTCCAAAAACATTACCGCAATCATGCTCTTTCTGCGCTGCGCTTGCAGAATACCTTGCGCCAACCGGTCTTGAAACAACAGCCGATTAGGCAGTCCGGTTAACGGATCGTGATGCGCCAGATAATTCAGTCTTTCTTCGGATAATTTAAGTTCGGTAATTTCAGTAAATACCGCGACATAATGTCCGATTTTATCGTCCACTATATTAGGTACCGCGCTAATATTAACCCAGGCTGGAAACACCTCACCGCTTTTACGGCGATTCCATATTTCTCCTCGCCATTGACCGGTTTTATTAAGAACATCCCATAATTGACGAAAAAAAGCCTTACTATGACGTTCCGACTCGAACATCGTAGGCGTACAACCGATTATTTCCTCGCTGACATAGCCTGTGATTTCGCAAAATGCCTCGTTGACGCTGATGATATTGGTCTTGGCATCTGTAATCATGATGCCTTCGAGCGTGCTTTCGAATACCGTGGCCGCCAAACGAAGTTTTAATTCGGTCCGTTTACGTTCTATCGCATAATGCAGCGAACGGTGCAAAAGCCCGCTGCTCAATTCGCTCTTGACTAGATAATCTTGAGCCCCCGCCTGCGCCAAATCCATTGCCAGCTCTTGATCGTCGATCCCGGTCAAGACAATGATCGGCAGACTCGGCGCGACTCGATTCAAGCGTCGAAAGGTTTCCTGTCCAAAGGCATCCGGCAACGACAAGTCGAGCAATGCAATATCGAACGCTCTACTTTTCAGAGCTTCAAGCGCATCGCCCAGTCGCTCCAAATGAAATAAATGAATCTGATCAGTGCTATTTTCGCTCAACAATTCACGCAGCAATATCGCATCCGGCTTATGATCCTCAATTAGTAATATTTTCATCTCAACGGATCGCCATATTAGTCTTGCGGACTCAAGAAATCATGCCGAGCCATTAATTCGGTCGCCTCGTCTACCGGAAGCGGCTTACTATAGAGATATCCTTGCACCTCATCGCAAGCGATTTGGCGTGCCCACTCGAGTTGATCCTGAGTTTCAATGCCTCCAGCTAAGCCTCTAATATTGAATACGTGAGCAACTTCAATAGCGGCCTTGGCTATCGCCGTTTCAGCAGAATCAGCAGCCGACTGAGCAATCAACGCATGATCAATTTTAATGGCGTGAATCGGGAAGCGTGTCAACGTTTTTAAAGAAATCGATCCGCTGCCGAAATGATCCAACGACAGTTTCACACCGGCTTGGCTTAATCGATCTAGAACGATAACGGAACGATCCTCCTCTTCCCATAGCGTCTCTTCGTTAAAATCCAACTCAACCAAAGCCGGATCCACACTTAGCTGGTCAATGACAGCCAACACACTATCGACAAACCCATTATGACGAAATTGTTTTGTCGATATATTGATCGACATCGTCAATTTAGGAAAACCTTGGTTTTGCCATACTTTGCATTGCTCGCAGGCTTTTCGTATGACCCATTCGCCGACGGGAACGATCAGGCCGGTATCTTCTAAATCCTGCATAAACGAAGACGGCGTCAAAACTCCCTGATTGGGATGGCGCCAACGCAACAAAGCTTCCATACCAATGATCTTTCCGCTATGCACGTCGACTTCCGGCTGGTAATACAACTCGAACTCGCCGTTTTCGTGGGCTCGCTTAAGTTGATGAAGCTTTTTTACCTCATACTGAACCTTGGCAGTCATTGCCGCCGAATAAAAACAAAACCGGCTAATTTTTTCACTGCTCGACTCTTTGGCTTTGTACATTGCCGAATCGGCCGCCCCGATTAGCTTGTCCAATTCATCGCTATCATCGGGATAAGTTGCGATTCCCAAGCTGGCGCGAATGACCATCACGGAGCCGCCAAACTTAAACGGCTCGACCAAAGCTTTCAAAATTTTATCGGCAATCAAGGCGGCTTCCTCGGCATTATTTAAGCCATTGAGGATAATCGTAAATTCATCGCCGCCCATTCTGGCCACGCAATCGCTAGCCCGCACACTACCGGATAAGCGTTTCGCAACATTTTTGAGCAACTCGTCGCCGGCATGATGCCCCAAAGAGTCATTAACTTGTTTAAAGTCGTTCAGATCGAGAAAAATCAATGCCAGTGATTTTTTCGAACGCTTTGCCCCGATGACATCATGCTTCAACCTATCGTAAAACAACTTTCGATTGGCCAGTCCTGTCAATACATCGTAATGAGCCAAATATTGCAATTGCTCCATCAAGCGTTTTCGTTCCATCGCATAACAGATCGCCCGTCTGAGCAGCATGCCCGAGATACCCTGTTTGACCAGAAAATCCTGTGCACCCAATTGTACCGAGCGTATCGCCAGCATTTCATCTTCCTCGGCGCTGAGCACGACTATCGGAATCATAGGTGCGGCAGCATGTACTCGAATCAAGGTATCGATCCCGTTACCGTCGGGCAGCCCTAAATCGAGCAATATTGCCATGATGCCGCCTTTCGCCAAAATAGGAAAAGCATCGCTTAGCTGCCCGACTCTAATCAATTCAAAAGGCTGCTGATGCTCATCACTCGACTCCAGCAATACCTGAACTAACTTAACATCGCCCGGATTATCCTCGATCAACAGTACTTTAGCGGCAGCCTGGTTCATGATTGTTACGCTATTTCAGAAGGCAACTTGACGATGGTCAACCAAAACGTTTCGATGGATTGCACCACCTTGATAAATTGCTCTAAATCCACCGGCTTGTTGACATAACAATTGACATGCAGGTCATAAGTTTTCAAAACGTCCTGTTCGGCTTCGGAGGAAGTAATAATGACAACCGGAATTCGCTTTAGACTCGGGTCGGCTTTAATTTCTTCCAAGACTTCGCGGCCGTTTTTTTTGGGTAAATTAAGATCGAGCAGAATGACATCGGGCCGAGGGGCTTCGGCATATTTTCCCTGCCGTTTCAAAAAGGCCATTGCCTCCTCGCCATCGCCGACCACGTTCAAATTGTTTTTGACTTTACTCTCGGTTAAAGCCTCTTTGGTCAAACGCACATCGCCCGGATTATCCTCTACCAGTAAAAACTCTGCAGCACGGCCGATCTCTTCCAGACTCATTGGTTCACTTCCTCGCTTTTGATTTTAGGTAATATCACAATAAAAGTAGCGCCCTGACCGGGCTCCGATTCGACGCTAATCGTTCCTCCGTGGCGCTCGACGATCTTTTTACAAATCGCAAGGCCGATTCCGGTTCCGGGATAATCTTCCTTCGTATGCAAGCGTTGAAAAATCACAAAAATACGCTCAAAAAATTCAGGCGCTATTCCGATTCCGTTATCGTTTAATTCGACTCGCCAAAAATCGTCCGAGCATGATACCGAAATATTTATTTTCGGTGACGCTTCGCCACGGAATTTAATCGCATTGGCGATCAAGTTTTGAAACAATTGAGTCAACTGGACAGCATCGCCCATGATGGCAGGCAGGGTTGGCCGAACGATTTCCGCGCCGCTTTCCTCGACAGCAAGCCGTAAATTATCCAAGGCTTTTTGCAACACGATTTCGAGACTCATCGCCTCAAACGGTTTCACTCGCGTTCCGACCCTGGAATATGCCAACAAATCGTTGATCAGGGTTTGCATTCGTGTCGCGCCATCGACCGCATAACGAATAAACTCGTCGGCATCGGCATCCAGCTTACCCTCATATCGGCGCGCCAATAATTGCGTAAAACTGGCCACCATACGCAGCGGTTCTTGTAAGTCATGCGATGCAACATAGGCAAATTGCTCCAATTCTTTATTGGATCTTGCCAACTCCTCGGTACGTTGCTGTAATGCTTCTTGGGCTAAGCGATAGGCGCTAATATCGGAAAATTCGATGACAAAATGAGTCACTTGATTATTATCATCCATCACTGCGCTCACATTAACCCAGGCTGGAAACGATTTTCCGTCACGTTTTTGCAAATACGTTTCGCCTTGCCAAGGCGATCCGACTTTAATTCCCCGCCAGTAGTCGACAAACATGTTCCGCTCTTGCGGCGCCAATAAGGTTGTCACCGGCAAACGCAATAATTCCTCATGCGAATAACCCGCTATCGACGAAACTTTACGATTGGCATGCAAAATTCGCCCTCGGGTGTCGCTGATCAGCACCCCCTCGACATTGCTTTCGAACACTTGAGCCATGAGCCTGAGCATATCGTGATCGGCTTGAAAATAGGCATCGATCGCCAATTCAATATCGAACAAAATAACTTTGATAACGGCCAGCAAGACCTCATAACACTCCTTGTCTTCGTTAAGAGGAGTGCGCTGCATTTGTTCGAAAAGCCAAGCCAAGTAAAAATGATAAGCGCCAATGTACCATTGTGGCTTTAAGCCGATGCGATGATGCGTTGCGCCGATTTGCACCCTATCCTTAACATAATCATGATCGTACCGACCTTCGATTAAACGTTCGAAGTAGGCAGCTTGTTTTGTTTTTAGGCGTTCGACTTGCTCGGGATCCGATAAAAGCTTGCTCGTTTCGTCAAACTGGAGCATTTGCACGTAAAAGTCATCGAGAAAGTCCATGCGAATGTCTTTCAACCGAACATGCAAGTTTTTTAGCAACTCGATATCGCGAGCCGACAATTGGATAAGCGCTAGACGATCGGAAAGCTCCTGATCGCTTATCGCTCTTACTGAATGTAAATCGTCCATAAATAAATTAAAGCAACATTCTCATGGTTATTTCAAATGCCACTTTGTACATTTTTTACGACAAAAAAACCAGCAATGATTGATTTTTTTCGGCATGGGTTGACATTACAGGCTTCCCACTTAAGGCGGGACAACAGCACTACTCCCTTTATACTCAAAAAATAGTTAACTTTATGAAGGTATGGGGTGTGGCTAGCGAGGATGTCGGCAATAGGGCAGATTTTTGCTCCTGCAAAATCTGCATTCACGCCATCCTTGGCGTTTGAGCTGCCGTCAAGCCCCCAAGGATGGGTTCACCCAGCACCTAAATTCCCTAGCCCATTGGCTATGGTTAACTATCTTGGATAATTTAGATGCTGGGCCTTTAGCGGACACCCAGGCGCCGAATTTTGATCTACGACGGGTATACAAGCAATTTTAATTCTCCGAGATAATGAAAGCATCTTCAGGTCAATAGGATCGCAATCGGCGCCAAAACATAGGTTATGGACAACATTATGACGCGGGGGCTATTTTTTTTTCGCATGCTTGACCTGTCTTTGCTTTTTCTTGACTTGACGATCGGTCAACTTATTCTTGATTCCGGCGAACGGATTGACCGGCGACTTGAATTCGAGACGGATCGGCGTCCCTTTGAGCCCCAAACGATCACGGAAATAATTCATCAAAAACCGTTTATAGGATCCCGGTAAGGCATCGGTTTGCGTACCGTGAATCACCACGACCGGCGGGTTTCTGCCGCCTTGATGCGCATATTTCAGCTTAATGCGTCTTCCATGAACCAGCGGCGGTTGGTGTGTAGTCACCGCATCCTTCAAAAAGTTGGTCAGCACCGGCGTCGACATGTCGATCATCGCCGCATCGTATAACTCATGCACGACATCGAATAATTTACCGACTCCACTTCCGTGCAAAGCGGAAATCGGATGCTTTTGCGCAAAATCGACGAAAGAGAGTTTAATGTCCATCTGGCGTTTGATCAGATCCTTTTGATCGACACCCAAGCCGTCCCATTTATTCAAGCCGATAATCAATGCTCGCCCTGCTTCCAAGACTAGCCCCAACAAATGCGCATCCTGATCGGTCACGCCTTCGGCGGCATCGATCAAATAAATGACCACATTGGCTTTTTCGATCGCTTGCAATGATTTAATGACACTGAACTTTTCAACGGTTAGTGCAATCTTAGACCGTCGACGCATCCCGGCCGTATCGATCAGCGTAAATTTTTGACCGTTGCGTTCAAACGGAATATAGATACTATCGCGAGTCGTACCCGGCTCATCGAAAACGACGACTCGTTCTTCTCCTAATAACCGATTGACCAGCGTCGACTTACCGACATTTGGCCGTCCGACGATTGCAATGCCGATTCCGCCATCGATCTCGGCTTCGTCCGCCTCGGCCATTGGCAACAATTCATCGACATGCGCCAATAACTCGAAAACGCCTCGCCCGTGTGTCGCGGCGATCTTACAAGGTTCGCCAAGCGCCAGTGCATAAAAGTCGGCGGCAGCCGCATTCGCGTCGACACCGTCGATTTTATTGACGACTAAGACAACCGGCTTATCGAGTTTTCTAAGATTTTCGGCAATGCTTTGATCGGAGGCATTGAGCCCTTCGCGGGCATCGACGATAAAAAAAACCACGTCGGCCTCATCGAGCGCAACTTGCACTTGTTTTTTGGCAAAGCTATCGATACCCTCCGCGTCATCGGCAATCCCGCCGGTATCGACGACCAGACAATCGCGCTGACCGCGCTTTACTCGACCGTATTGCCGGTCGCGAGTCAACCCGGGATAATCGGCGACTAAAGCCTCGCGGCTTCGTGTTAAATAATTGAACAATGTCGATTTACCGACATTGGGGCGCCCTACTAGGGCAATCACAGGTAACATATTTATAATAACCGTGCCTTTAATGCGGCAAGAACGCCGTTTTTTGCATAGACATACAGCACGTCGTCAACGACGACCGGCTGCGCGTCGATCGCCGCATCGGTAATCCGAATGCGCCCCATCTGCCTGCCGTCGCTTTTAGACAACCAATGCAGATAACCTTCGAAATCGCCGACCACGACATAATTATCGTAGGCTACCGGCGCCGTTAGCTTTCGTTGATGTAAATCGCTTTGCTTCCATAATGAAGCGCCGTTACGCTGATCGAGTTGCCATACATCGCTGCTCACATCGCTAACATAAAGATAACGCCAATCATGACTCATACCGGTATAAGACGAAACATCGGCATTACGCCAAATAACATCGCCATTTTGCTCCAGCACCGCACTCGTTCCACCGCGATAACTGGCAATAAAAATCACGCCATCGGTTGCGACCGGGTCGACAACTAAATCGACCAATCTTTCAATTTCGGTTCGCCCGCCCGGAATTGCAATACTGGTTTCCCAAATATGCTTACCGTCGGTTAGCCTCAACGACAATAATTTTCCGTTCGCAAAACCGCAGATGACATTTTCATTGAGCACGATTGGCGCGCCGGTGCCGCGGATACTCAACGCCGGGACGCTCAGCTCGTATTCCCAAAGCGTGGCGCCATCGGCTTCATTCAAAGCCATCACTCTGCCGTCCGTAGTTCTGACGACGATAACGCCTTGAGAGATGACCGGAACCGAAATCACTTCGCTCGACACCGGAACGGTCCAGCGTTCCGAACCATTGGACATATTCAGCGCCACAACATTGCCGTCGCTGGTACCGAGCACGACGGTCGAATCGGAAACGCCTGGGCCGCCGGCAAATTTAGCCTTGGTATCGGCTTCCCAAATCTCGTCGCCGGTTTTCAAATCCAATGCCAATGCCAGTCCTTTCGTATCGGCGGCAATAATTTTTCCGTCATGAACAGCCGGAATCAACTTTAAAAATTTCTCGCCGGCACCCGAACCGACCGACTCTTTCCAGAGATACTCCACTTCAATTTCAGACTCATACTGGGTCAGTTCGCTCGGCGGGTCGGTGTTGTCCTCACCGCCTAAAAAATAATCGGTAATCCCGCTTAACGATTCCAGGGCAGTACACCCCGCCACGCTCAAAGCCAACAGAACGGCAAGTAATAGTCTCATTTATTGATTAACAATGATTTCAGCTTCGGTTATGTCATCCAGCTTAAATTGCAACAACGGCGATTTATGTCCGCTACGCAATGCGGCTTGATAAGCCGTACGCGCTTCTCCCAAGCGATCGAGCGCAACATACAAATCGCCTTTCAGCTCTTCATAAGCCCCGGAGAATCCCTCACTGTATTTTGCTTCGGCAATCATTTGTAAACCTTGTTCATACTCGCCCTTTGCCAGCAAAATACGAATCAAACCGAGCCTTGCAACTTGAGCAATTTCGTCGCTGCCCTTTTTTGCAACGGCTTCGAGACTCTGTTGCGCAGCGGCTAAATCACCTTGCTGCACCCTGATTTTCGCATCGAATAGACCGGCGTAATCGCTGTAAGCAGTACCACCGAATTGGTCCTGTATCCGTTCGGCGATTTTTTCGGCAGACTCCAAATTACCTTCGTTTTGCGCATTCAATAATTGCGCATACAAAGCCGATGCTTGCAATGCCTGGTTTTCCTTATAATTCTGCCAGATATTCCAGCCGACGATAATCACAATACCGACAATCACGCCGGTAATCGTAGAGCGTCCATTTTCTTTCCACCAACGCTTAAGGGCTTCGACCTGTTCTTCTTCTGTTTCGTAAATTGCCATAAATACTCTATCGTGCTTTTGCTAAAAATTAGTGATTATTCAGATTCACTCGTTCCCAAGCCCTTGCTTGGGAATGCAGTACAAGAAGCTCCAGCTTCTCGAAAACGGTAAGCAAGAGCTTAACTAAGGAACGAGCATGAAATAACTTAGACAACTGTCGGAAGGGTGTTTGGTGGCTCGATTGACAGGTGTCGGCGGCAGGGCAGATTTTTGCTCCTGCAAAATCTGCATTCATGCCATCCATGGCAATCAGATTCCGCCGTCAAGCCTACAGGGACGTATTCACCCAGCACCTAAATTCCATAGCCCTTTAGCTATGATAACTATCTCGCATAATTTAGGTGCTGGGTTCACGGCGTCCTGTCAAGCGAGTCACCAAACCGCCACAAAGCCTACTACTTGTATAAGTTATTTTGTGCATATTCCTAAAGGATTCCCCAAACCAGAGAGCCTGTGAAAGCGCGTAGGATGCGGTAAACAACGTGCGCCGCATCGGTCGCGTTCAATGCGGTTCGCGCCTCACCGCATCTTGCAAGCCTCGTCAAGCAGAGCTTGAAGGTAGGCATTCCTAAGCTGGAGCTTGGGAACGAGACAACGGACCCGATCCGTAAACTTTGTCTTATCCGATTACTGCCTTACCAGCAATTCAAAAACGACTTTTTAAAAATTCCAAAGCTTGCTGTAGCGGCAGATTTTGCTGATCCTGATTCTGACGCAGCGCTTTAATACCCACTTCGCCTCGCATCGCTTCATCGTCACCAATGATCAAAGCATATTCGGCGCCGCTTTTATCGGCTTTCTTGAATTGGCTTTTAAAACTGCCGCCGCCGCAATTAATTTGCAGTCTTAATCCGGGCAACTCGTTGCGAATAGTCTCGGCCCATTCCATGCTAATTTGCTCTGCTTGTTCGCCGACTCGAATCATATAAACGTCAACTACCGGTTTGATCGGCAAATTCGGCAAAGTTTCCATCAAAGCCAAAATACGCTCCATGCCCATCGCAAAACCGACCGCGTGATTGGCTTTTCCGCCCAATTGCTCGATTAAACCGTCGTAACGACCGCCTGCACAGATCGTGCCTTGCGCGCCTAATTCAGCCGTCACCCATTCGAAAACGGTCTTACTGTAATAATCGAGGCCTCGCACCAAACGAGTATTCAGAACAAAATCGATACCCAATACCTTCAAAGTCTCGGTTAACGACTTGAAATGCGCTTGACTATCGCTGCCTAAAAAGTCGCTCAATTCGGGCGCATTAGCGATCAGCTCGCGCATCCCTTCATTCTTACTGTCAAGAATCCGTAGCGGATTCGTGTGCAAACGCCGGCGACTATCTTCGTCGAGTAATTCAAGATACTCGCTGAAATAATCGACCAACTTCTCGCGGTAAACCAGCCTTTCTTCAATTGTGCCGAGCGTATTGAGCTGCAATTCGACTTTATCGGCAATCCCTAAGCGCTGCCAAAAACGATGGCTCAGCAAAATCAATTCCGCATCGATATCGGGCCCCGACATACCGTAAGCTTCGACGCCCAATTGGTAAAACTGGCGGTAACGGCCTTTCTGCGGACGTTCATGCCGAAACATCGGCCCGTAATACCATAACCGATGCATTTGATTATGCAATAAGCCATGTTCGAGCGAGGCTCTCAAACAACCTGCCGTGCCTTCGGGACGTAGTGTCAACGAATCGCCGTTACGGTCGTCGAAGGTATACATTTCTTTTTCGACGATATCGGTCACCTCGCCGATCGAGCGCTTGAATAACTCGGTTTTTTCGACAATCGGCAGCCTTATTTCGCTGTAGCCGTAGGATCCTAGCACTTCCGAAATTATCCGTTCGGCATACTGCCAAAGCGGCGATTGATCCGGCAGAATGTCATGCATTCCACGGATTGCCTGAATATTATTTGCCATGTTTTAATTTTTCTTGCGTTGAATAAATCCGTTTGGTTTCTTCCGCCAACGGAAATGATTCCATCAATTGTTTTTTGTATCGCTCGGCGGCCTCTTTATTACCGAGCGCCCGTTCGGTTTGGTAGGCATACCACAGCGCTTCGGCAGTTTGCCGGGAAACGCTACTATAGCGCTCATAAAAACCCTTTGCCGCCCAATAGTCGCCATTTTGATAGCTGAGCTTTTGCATCGTTTGAAGCGCCGGCGCATAATCGGGTTGCCGCTGTAAGGCCTGCCTCAGATAGGCTTCGCCTTTCATAGACTTCTTTTGCGCCAATGCACAACGCCCTGCATTCGTGGCCGCAAGCCACTGGCGGTTATTCAAAGGACTGCGCACCGCCTTATCCAAATAAGCCATGCCTTCCTCGTACTCGCCGCGTTCGCAAAGAAAGCGCCCTAAATTGTTCAATACGCTCAAATCCTCGGCATTCAATTTCAAGGCATACTCGTAATTTTCCCGGGCCGACTCTTCTTCATTAATCTTTTCATATAAAAATGCCAAGGCATTATATGCCTCGACATTTTTTGAATTTAAATCGATAGATCGCTCCAAATGCTCCTTAGCAATGGCCAGCTTATCCATGCTCATATAGCGGACCCCCAATTGCAATTGAGTATCGGCGGCTTCTACGTTGTCCGCTCGAGAACCGAACAAGGAACATCCCTGTAGTGAAAGCAACAAACTTGCTACCGCAGCCAAACGACAAAACAGCGACATCCTATGCGGCACGTTCAGATTCCACCAACTGTAATTTCAAGTGCCGGCGGCTTTTATCCTGAACTTTGCCGACCAACTGCCCGCAGGCGGCATCGATATCATCGCCGCGCGTCTTTCTGATCGTCGTGACCATGCCGGCATTATGCAAAACCGCACGAAAACGATCGATCGCATCGCTGCTCGAACAACGATAGGACGAATTCGGAAAAGGATTGAAAGGAATTAAATTGATTTTCGACGGCACGGTTTTCAAAAGCTTGACCATTGCCTTTGCATCCTGCACTGAATCATTAATGCCATCGAGCATCACATATTCGAAAGTAATCCTACGACGCGGGGAACGTATAACATTGTCGCGGCAAGCCGCCAATAATTCCTTTAATGGGTATTTCTTATTGATCGGCACTAATTCGTTACGAAGCTCGTCGGTCACGGCATGTAAAGACACCGCTAGACTAACATCGCAAACTTCGGTCAAACGATACATCGCCGGTACGATGCCGGATGTACTGATCGTCACGCGCCGCTTCGACAAACCATAGGCGAAATCGTCCATCATCAGATTCATTGCGGCCACGACATTGTCGAAATTAAGCAAGGGCTCGCCCATGCCCATCATTACGACATTGGTGATTTTTTGCGCCGAACCCAAGCGCTTTTGCGCGGCGAACAACTGCCCGATAATCTCGGCCGTCGTCAGGTTTCTATTAAACCCTTGCTGGGCGGTCGAACAAAAGGTACACGCCAATGCGCAGCCGATTTGCGACGATACGCACAAGGTACCCCGTCCTTCTTCCGGTATAAATACCGTCTCGATCCGATTTCCGCAAGAAGTCTCCAAGACCCATTTACATGTGCCGTCCGAAGCGATTTGTTCGAGCACGATTTCGGGCGTATCGAGCGAGCATTGTTCGGCTAGCTGCGTGCGCAAAGCCTTACTCAGATTGCTCATTTGCGAAAAATCCTCGACGCCTTCCTGGTAAACCCATTTGAGCAACTGGGTCGCGCGAAAAGGCTTTTCGCCGATCTCGACAAAAAAGGCTTCTAGGCCCTTTCTATCGAAATCGAGCAAATTGGTTCTATTCAGCTTAGCGGGTGCGAGGACAAAGTTCATTTTCTGTAAAAAAGAAAGCGATTTCTTGCTGAGCGGTTTCAGGAGCATCGGAACCGTGTACGGCATTAGCGTCGATGCTGTCGGCGAAATCGGCGCGAATCGTTCCGGGCGCCGCTTCTTTAGGATTGGTCGCGCCCATTAAATCGCGGTTTTTCGCAATCGCATCTTCGCCTTCCAAAACCTGCATCATAACAGGACCCGTAATCATAAAATCGACCAAGTCTTTAAAGAAAGGACGCTCTTTATGAACGGCATAAAAACCTTCGGCCTGCTCACGGGTCATGTGCAGCATTTTCGCGGCAATAATTTGCAAACCGTTTTTTTCGAAACGGCTGTAAATTTCGCCAATGACGTTTTTCGCAACTGCATCAGGCTTAATGATTGAAAAAGTACGTTCTATTGCCATTCTTAAATAACTCCAAATTGTATTAAAAAAAATTAAACTAACGAATAACTATCCGATAGTGTGATCGCTTTTCTATCGTTCCCTCTGTGTCAATATACCTGAGACACCGCCCCATGCATTAATTAGGGAACATTTTCGGAGAAAATCTCATGACTGACACAACCGTACAAGCTATTCCTCATGCCGCGGCGAACGCGGAGGACACGCAAGACGCCCGTAGGGCGGCTGAAGTGTCCTCCGCGTTCGCCGCGGAACCTTCCCGCATCACCAGCGAAGTGCTTGAAAAGGCCGCCCGCCGGACGTTTACCGCCGAATACAAAGAGCGCATCTTGACCCAGGCTGATGCGTGTAGCGAACCGGGCTGCATCGGCAAGTTGCTGCGCACAGAGGGATTATATTCCTCACATCTCAGCAAATGGCGCAGCGAACGTGAGCAGGCCATCCGCGCCGGTCTATCCAAGCCGCGTGGCCGCAAACCTTCGGACAAGAATCCGTTAGCCGCTGAAAATGCTCGTCTGCAAGCCGAAATTCAGCGTTTGCAGGCATGCCTAACACAGGCGGAGGCTATCATCGATGTCCAAAAAAAACTTTCGCAACTGCTGGGCTTGTGCGAGATTCCAGCCCACACCGGGAGAGCATCATGAAGGCCACGCTTGAACTCAGCCGTGAGGTTGGCGTTAAGGCCGCCTGCGAGGCGCTCAACTTCAACCGTGCCTCGTTTTATCGCGCACAACAAGATCGCTCTTCGTGGCCGGTCGAACGTCCGCGCCCGCCGCTGGCACTGAGTACGGACGAAGAGCTACACGTCCTGGCGCATCTGCACAGCGAGCGTTTCATGGATTGCTCGCCTTATCAGGTCTATGCGGCGCTGCTCGACGAGGGCGTTTACCTGTGCTCCATCAGCACCCTCTATCGCATCCTGGTGCGCCACCAGGAAGTGCGCGAGCGCCGCAACCAGCTTCGTCGTCCCAACTACACCAAGCCCGAGTTACTCGCCACTGCGCCCAACCAAGTATGGTCATGGGATATCACCAAACTCAAAGGCCCGGCCAAATGGACGTATTTCTACCTCTACGTCATTATCGACATTTTCAGCCGCTGCGTGGTCGGCTGGATGGTAGCGCACCGCGAATCCACCGAGCTGGCTAAGCGACTGATTGGCGAAAGCTGTACTCGGCAAACTATCCGTGAAGGCCAATTGACTATTCACGCCGACCGCGGCAGCAGTATGACCTCCAAAGGCGTCGAGCAACTGCTGGCTGACCTGGGCGTGACCAAAACCCATTCACGGCCCCATGTCTCCAACGACAACCCGTATTCCGAGGCGCAGTTCAAGACCTTGAAATACCGACCGGGCTTTCCGGCTCAATTCGGCGCTATCGAAGATGCCAGAAGCTTTTGCGGAACGTTCTTCGACTGGTACAACCATGACCACTATCACTCCGGCATTGCACTGTTAACCCCGGCCAGCGTTCACAGCGGCCAAGCCGTCGAGATAGTTACGCAGCGCACGCAAGTCCTGCATGCCGCATTCGAGCGCAATCCGGAACGCTTCAAAAACCGCCAACCCCATGCCCAAGCCGTACCTGAAGCCGCTTGGATTAACCCGCCCCCTTCACGGACGGCAAATGAGGCTCTCGACCAGGAAAACTAAACTCACAATCTACACTAATTTTTTATTATGGGTGTCTCAAAATCATTGACATATACCGCTGTTTCACTCGTTCCCAAGCTCCAGCTTCTCGAAACCGGTAAGCAAGAGCTTAACTAAAAAGTTTCCCAAACCAAAGAGCCTGTGAAGGCGTGCAGGATGCGTTAAACAACGTGCACCGCACAGGTCGCGATCGATGCGGTTCGTGCCTCACCGCATCCTACGAGCTTCGTCAAGCAGAGCTTGAAGGTAGGCGTTCCCAAGCTGGAGCTTGGGAACGAGACAAAACATAGCCTTTTCTAAGCAAGGACCAATTCACTATTCACTGCTAACTGCTAACTGCTAACTGCTAACTGCTAACAATGCTAAGGCAAATCATCGACATCGGTACCTTCCTTGATCGGCACCATCAAATCTTTTTGCGTAATCCCTAAGGCCAGCACGATTGGGCTCGCAACATAGATAGAAGAATACGTCCCTATCAAAATACCGACCAACAAAGCCACTGAAAAATTATGAATAATTTCGCCGCCGAGTACAGCCAATGCGATCAACACTAAAATCGTCGTGAACGAGGTCATCAGAGTACGGCTCAAAGTTTCATTCAAGGAAGTATTCATCACTTCCTCGGAACCGACTTGCCTTAAAATCCTAAAATTGTCGCGAATTCGATCGAATACGACGATCGTATCGTTTAGCGAATAACCGATGACCGCTAAAACGGCAGCCAATACCGTCAAGTCGAATTCAAGCCCGAACAGCGAAAAAAAGCCAAGCGTTATAATGACATCGTGAATCAAGGCCGCAACCGACCCCAACGCAAATTTATATTCGAAGCGCCACGCGATATAGATCAGCACCCCGAACATCGAATACAGCATCGCCAAACCGCCGTCTTCGGCCAATTCATCGCCGACTTGCGGCCCGACGAATTCGACACGGCGCAACTCGGCTGGTTCCGCCGTTTTTTTATTGATCGCTGCAACCACGCGCGCGCTGAGCTCGGCACTCGACACAGCCTCATCGGGCTTCAAACGAATCAAGACATCCCTGGCGCTACCGAAATGCTGCACCATTGCTTCTCCAAACCCTTCATCGGCAAGCGCCGCGCGCATCACCGTCAAATCGGCCGCATCTTGATAAGCGACTTCAACCAACGTACCGCCGGTAAAGTCGATGCCCATCTTTAAGCCTTGAACCGCCAGCGACCCGATCGAAACCAGCAGCAGCAACGCGGAAAAAATATAGGCCCACTGACGCTTTCCCAAAAAATCTATCGTTTTATTATTCATAATCAGTCTTCTTAATCCGAAATGCGCCTAAATCGACAATTTCTCGACACGGCGACTGCCGTAAATCCAGTTAATTACCATGCGAGTGCCTAAAATGGCCGTGAACATCGACGATAAAATCCCGATCGACAGTGTCACCGCGAAACCTTTGACCGGCCCCGTGCCGAATCCGAACAAGACCAAGGCCACCAAAAGCGTCGTGATATTGGCATCGAAAATCGTCCCGAAGGCTTTTTCGTAACCGGCAAAGATACTCGATTGCGGCGTGTTGCCGTTTTTGATTTCCTCGCGAATGCGCTCAAAAATCAGCACGTTCGCATCGACCGCCATACCGATGGTCAGCACGATCCCGGCAATGCCCGGCATAGTCAGCGTGGCCTGCAACATCGAAAGCACCGCGACAACCAGAACCAGATTGAAACCCAGCGCCAGATTCGCGACCAGACCGAACACGCGGTAATAAGCCGCCATGAATAACAACACCAGAACAAAACCGACCATAACCGACCTCATCCCTTGATCGATATTATCTTGACCGAGGCTCGGACCGACAGTGCGCTCTTCGACGATATCGACCGGAGCTGCCAAGGCGCCTGCTCTAAGCAATAAAGCCAAATTACGGGCTTCCGTAGTGCTATCGAGACCGGTGGTTTGGAAACGCTTACTAAACGCATCGCGAATCGTCGCGATGCTGATCACTTTTTCAACCTTTTCCTTGGTCCTAACTTTTTCGCCGTTAACTTCACGCGTTTTTACTTTATATTCGACGAACACGACCGCCATTGGCCGACCGATATTCTCGCTGGTCACCTTACCCATTTTCTTCGCGCCGATACCGTTCAAAGTCACGAATACTGCAGGCGAACTGTTTTGATCCAAACCGGACGAAGCGTCGACGATCTGATCGCCGGTCACGATGATGCGTCTATCTAATAGAATCGGATTACCGTTTTTCTCGTAATAGATGCGGCTGCCGACCGGCGGGCGTCCTTTCAATGCTTTTTGCACGTCATGCTCGACGTCGACCAAGCGATATTCTAATGTCGCCGTCGTACCTAGAATATCCTTGGCTCGGGTCGTGTCTTGAATACCGGGCAATTGCACAACGATACGGTTGTTGCCTTGCTGTTGGATGACCGGTTCGGCGACACCTAACTCGTTGACCCGGTTACGCAAGGTCGTGATATTTTGCGCCAGCGCGAATTTTTTGACTTCTTTTTGCTCGGCGTCGGTAATCCTGAGCCAAAGCTCGTTCTCGACATTCGGGCGTTCGATATTCAGTGTCGAAAAATCCTTGTCCAGCACCGCAACCGCGGCATTGGTGTCTTCTTCACTTCTCAACTTAACACGGATATAGCCGGTCTCTTGCGACACAGACTGGTAACGGATTTTGGCATCGCGCAAGGCGGAACGAACGTCATCGTTATAACGCTCTTCGGCTTGCTTAACCGCGGCATCCATATCGACTTCAAGCATAAAATGCACGCCGCCGCGCAAATCAAGACCTAGATACATAGGGCTTGCACCAAGCGCCCGCAGCCAACCCGGCGTCGCGGGCGCCAAGTTAAGCGCGACAGTAGCATCGTTTCCCAGTCTATCCCTCAGCAAATCCGCCGCTTTCAATTGGTCGTTGGTATCGTTGAAACGAACCAAGACATTTCCATTACCGGTTTCAACTTCTTTAATGATCATTCCGGCTTGCTTGACCAATTCTTCTATCTGCTGAACCTGGGCGGTCTCGACCGTAGTGGCATTCGAGAAGGACACCTGAACCGACGGATCGTCGCCGAAAAGATTGGGTAAGGCATAAATAAGCCCAATCAAAAAGACGATCAGGATTAATAGATTTTTCCAGAGTGGGAAACGATTTTGCATTTTATTATTCCGACTTTTAACCCGCTATCAAACTTTCGGTTTTTTGGCGACTGCTTTATAGGTGCCTTTCGGCATTAAGCTGCCAATGGCATGGCGCTGAACCTGAATAAAGACATTCTCGCTAATTTCAAGCTTGACAAAGTTATCGTCTAAATCCGCGACCTTACCTAAAACACCGCCATTCGTCACGACTTCGACGCCTTTAGTCAACGACGCGATCATCTGCTTGTGTTCTTTATTGCGTTTAGATTGCGGCCGCAGAAACAAAAAATAGAAAAACACCAGAATTCCTAGCGGAAACAGCAATCCTTCAAAACCGGGTTGCTGAGCCGCCGGCGCGGCTTGCGCCATGGCATCGGAAATTAAGAAACTCATTGTTATCCTCTTTTATAGTAGTTGTTATACAAAAAGGCCGCCATTATGCCACATCGGGAACGTTTTTACCTCGTTGTTGATAAAACTGCTTGACATAATCATCCAAGCTCCGAGTTTCGATCGCCTGCCGAAGTTCCTGCATCAATTGCAAATAATAATAAAGGTTATGAATCGTATTGAGCCGCGAGCCGAGCATTTCGCCGCACTTGTCTAAATGCCTTAGATAAGAGCGCGAATAATGCCGGCAGGTATAACAGCCGCAATTTTCATCGAGCGGCCCGGTATCGAACTGGTAACGACTGTTGCGGATTTTAATGACGCCGCTCCGCGTGAACAAATGGCCGTTGCGCGCGTTACGAGTCGGCATCACGCAATCGAACATATCGACGCCGCGCCGGACCGCTTCGACCAAATCTTCGGGCGTGCCGACGCCCATCAAATATCGCGGTTTATCGGACGGCATCATCGGCTGCACGGCATCGAGCATCGCCAGCATTTCCTCTTTCGGCTCGCCGACCGATAGCCCTCCGATCGCATAACCGTCGAAACCGATATCGACCAAACCCGCCAACGATTCTCGCCTTAAGTGTTCATACATGCCGCCCTGCACAATACCGAACAAGGCCGAAGGATTATCGCCATGCGCTTTTTTACTGCGTTCGGCCCAGCGCAAAGACAGACGCATCGAATCGGCGGCCTGATCGACCGAAGCCGGATAAGGCGTGCATTCGTCGAAAATCATCACGATATCCGAGCCTAAATGCCGTTGCACAGACATCGATTCTTCCGGCCCCATGAAAATCGAGCTGCCGTTGATCGGCGATTTGAAGGTCACGCCCTGCTCGGTGATCTTGCGCAAGGCGCCGAGACTGAACACCTGAAAGCCGCCGGAATCGGTCAAAATCGGCTTATCCCAATGCATGAAATCGTGCAAATCGCCGTGCGCGTTCATGACCTCGACACCCGGCCTCAACATCAAATGAAAGGTATTGCCAAGAATGATTTGCGCACCGACATCGTTCAATTCTTCCGGCGTCATCGCCTTGACTGAACCATAAGTGCCGACAGGCATAAAAACGGGCGTTTCAACAACGCCGCGCGCAAAGGTCAGGCGGCCGCGCCGCGCAAGGCCGTCCGTATTGAGTAAATCGAATTGCATATCAAAAATGAGAAAGCCGAGCGAAGTTCCGGCAGATTTAGCCTAAAAGCGCGCTATTATATCGGAGTGTCCAATTTTCTGTCAGATATTAGCCGCGGCAAAACGTTCGGCTAACAAGGCTTGCGCCATCAACCGAGCAAAAGCCGCTCGGCCCGGTCCAAAGTGCCGGGCGCTCCGAACAGCACGACGACATCACCTTCGACGATGAACACATCGAGCGGATCCTCCTCTCTGCTCCCTTGCCTGACCAAAGACGAAACCGTCACGCCGTCGAAAGCAAACTCGGAAAGTTTTTTGCCGATTCCCCGACTACCCGGCAACATCAAAACGCTGCGCAGCCCGTCCTCCGTCAGAATATTCGGATTATCCGAAAACACATCCTCGCCGCGATACAATTCGCGCAGCAGCCGGTAACGGCCGGCCCGCTGCTGCTGCATCCTGCGCACGACACGCTTGAACGGCACGTTTAGCAACAACAACGCATGAGACGCAATCATCAGTCCAGCTTCGAGCACCTCGGGCACGACTTCGGTCGCGCCGGCTTGCCGCAATTCATCGACATGGGCCTCGTCGCGCGTTCGCACCATGACCGGCAAATCCGGACGCAATGCGCGAACGTGATGCAAAATCTTTTTCGCCAACAACACATCGTCGTAACTGATCACGAGCAATTTGGCGCTATCGATGCCCAAGGCCTCGAGAATGTCGCGCTCCGACGAGTCGCCGTAATAGACCGGTTCACCAGCGACATGAGCCTCTTTGATACGCGCCGAATCGAGATCGACCGCGACATAAGGAATTTTTTCCTCTTCGAGAAAATGACCGACACTCTGTCCGATACGACCGTAGCCGCAAATGATCGCATGATCGTGTAGATGTTGCGTCGCATCGGCACTAACCGGCAACGTTTCGGGATCATTTTGACGCCTTACCGACCGTCGTACCAACAAGCCGGCCAGAACATGGTTATAGCGAATCAGAAAAGGCGCCACTATCATTGAAAACAATACCGAAGTAAAGACGATCTGTGAATATTGATTGGCAATGGCATTGACGTCGAGCGCGATCGCAAGCAACGCAAAGCCGAACTCTCCGCCGACCGCGAGCAAGAACCCGGTACGCCATGCAGTCAGACCGTCGAGACCCGACCAGCGCACGATCAGCGCGACCAAGACCGTTTTCGACACGAGCATCGCGATGGTGCCGATCGTTGCCCATTGCCAATTCTGAGGAATCGCTGCAGGATCGAACAGCATGCCGATGCTGACGAAGAACAAACCGATCAAGACATCGCGAAACGGCCTGATCGTCGATTCAACCTGATGCCGAAATTCAGTTTCACCGAGCATCATGCCGACCAGAAACGCGCCAAACGCCATCGACAAACCGAGCTGGCTGGTCGTCCACGCAGCCAACAGCGATACGAACAGCACCGTCAGCGTGAACAGCTCGGTGGAACGCCTTGCCGCGACGCTATGAAACAACGGGCGAAGCAACCATCTGCCCAGCATGAAAACCAGCAAAAATGCGACAATAGCCTTGGCCATTGCCCAGCCGAGCGATTCGAACAACACGCCGGCATCGTCATCAAGCACGCCGAGCACCGGAATGACAACAATCAAAGGCACGGCTGTCACGTCCTGAAACACTGACATCGCAACACCCAATCGGCCGTGCCGGCTATTTTCCTCCCCCTGCTCGGCGAGTTGTTTGCTGATGATCGTCGTCGACGATTGTGCGAACACCGCGCCGATCACGAACGAGGTCGCCGGCGGCAAACCGAGCAACCAACAGCCCGTGCCGATCAACGCTGTCGTCAAAACGACTTGCCCGGTGCCGAGACTCAAAACTTGACCGCGCAAGGCATGGATCTGTGGCAACGAAAAACTCAGACCGATCGTGAACAGCAAAAACACGATACCGAATTCGGCAACTTCCCGAATCTGTTGAACGTCGATGACCGGCCCCGGCGTATGCGCGCCGAACAGCACCCCGACCATCAGATAGCCGAGACTTGAGGGAATGTGCAGTTTCTGAAACAGGATGACGGCAGCCACGGACGTGCCGAGCATCAATAATATCTGCACAAAGGCTTGTTCTATCATCGGTTGGTGCGCTTGTTTTCGAATAAAATGTTAAATAACTCAAAGCAACGGCAGTCGCTCATACGAACGGCTTCTTTTTTTCCAGTTCTTTGACATGCTCGCTGAGCCCCAAGGCCTTGTCGACATCGAGCTGAATCGCGATGCCGGTGCCGAGACTTTCATCGAGATTGCCGGCTTCGGTAACCGCCTCCAAAATACGTTCGGCCCGCCTCGCCTCGGCCAGTATCAGCACGACCGCACGCGGGCTCAATATTTCGAAACCCAAAATACCGACGACTTTTTCGAGACCTTGCCCACGAGCCTTGCTGATGATCGTCGCACCAGTCGCACCGGCGTTTCTCGACGCGTCCATAACGTCTTCAACCTTGTCCTCATCGACAAAGACCATAATCAATTTAAATAACATAAAACCTCCTTTCTCCTTACTGTGAAAGTTCGTAGATTTAGACTCTTTATCTAATTTTCGATATACAAAAACTCAGCAACGAAAATGCCGGCTCCGAAGAGAGTGCGGTTGCTCGATCGACAAGCGCGTCGGCGGCAGGGCCGATTTTTGCTCCATGCAAAATCGGCATTCACGCCATCCATGGCAATCAGATTCCGCCGTCGAGCCTTCATTTGCCGGAGTGATAATAGCACCTTCATGTACGTTAGGTGATCACAATTATCGAAGGCTGAATCGCAGGGCAAATCTGCACAGTCGCCGCGCAACCTATCACTCGCTCATCCGAATGTTGAACCGTTCCATCCCCATAATTCCGCCGGGCAATTGCTGAATTCGATATAAACGCGATCGGGCGGTATCGACAATTCCTTTTCCAGCAAGCGGCTTAATGACGTCGACAACGAACGCGCCTGAGCGCCGCTCAAGCCGATACTTTTACATTCGAGATAAGCCAATGGCTTATCGCTCCCGCCGAACAACATCGGCTTGCCGGAAGCCAGCTCGACCATGACATAGCGCTCCGACTTACCGGTCTCTTTGGCCATCAGTTGCGACATTTCAGCCAGTAATGGCGAAGATTTTTCATCGGTGATGGGCGTATTGGTATTGAGTTTTAAATAAGGCATCGCAAATTCCTCTTAAGATACGGTAAAAAATAACATCCCTAAATGTGTATGGGTTCCCACGGAGGACCGTGAGAACCAGGAAAAAAAGCAGTAGGATGGGTAGAGGCGAAGCGAAAACCCATCTTAGGGTGATAAAACGTTACGAACGGGTTTATAAAACCCGTCCGGCAAGTGACATCGGGAGCTTCGATAAAATCCCCGGCTGCCGAGTATCGGTGGCTTCGATAGTCGCGACGAAGGCGTCGCTCCCACAGAGGATTGCAAGCGCTGATAGGGGTAGGGAAGATTTCTCTCCCCTCCCTCCGAACCGTGCATGCGGTTCTCCCGCACACGGCTCTCCAGTCGGTGGTTTCCTCATCGGGACAAGCTGGTGAGCAATGGTGTTATTAATTGGTGAACCCCATTACTCCGCGTTACCACGTCAGCCCGCAAACTCGGTTTGATTCGTTACCTTCGGCTCCCTTCAACGGCTGAGCCTCTTTAAGCCTTTTACCTGAGGTTGGCTTAATGGCCGTGACACCGAACGCTACCTCGTTTCCACCTTCCTACCCTTCTTTCCTATGGCCGGTTTTGCTAGCCGGCTTTTACCATCTTTTCCCCTCTCGGTTTAGGCTCGTGTTTGTTTTCTCTGTTTCCGCCTGGTTTCCCAGCGGTGCCACACTGTCCTCGCCTTGCCTTGAGCTTCCTCGACTTACGGTAATATAAGGGTTCTGACTCCTGCCACGGTCACCTCCGTAACAGGTCTCCCCAGTTTCTTCACAATACCTTCTGAACATTCCACTCCCAACCACAAGGTAGGCCCATTTATCGTTTTATCTGCCACAACAACGTAAATGATGGTTTTCAGGCTTCGTCGACTCCCAGGGGACTCGCCGCCTTACCCCGCCGAATCGGATTCGCTTTACTGCGGACTGCTCTTTTGCCTCCAGTTGCTCTCCACCCCACCTCGCGGTGACGCAGTTACTTTCAGCTACGACGTTATGGCTTACGCCGACAGGGACTTACACCCTGCTGATTTTGTGCCCTCCTGGGCGCACTGGGAGCGATCCCCTGATCGCGATTTCGAGGCCGACAATGTTAAGTGACATAAAATGGTATCGAGGCCTCATTAGCTAAGATTGCATAAGGATAATTTATAACTTATATATACTTCGCGCGGTCCTCCGTGGGAATCCCTACCTTGGCTACCGAGACAAGATCAGTATGCATTCCCAGACGGGGAGCGGTGCAAGCTGCATCGCCTAGCGCTTGCCGCTCCCCATGATGGGTTTCCGCTTCGCTACTACCCATCCTACTACCCTGCTACCCCCGACGCCGAGCCGCCCCTATCAAATGGCTCTCGCCTAGAATGGGTAGAGGCGGAAGCGGAAACTCATCACCACTGCCGGCATGCGGGAACGAGGATCATTGAACAATGACTCGAATCATCGATTCAAGCCGCAACATTTTCAATCATAGCTATTTCATCTGCATTGAACGCGAAGTCATATACCGACAAGTCTTGTTTCATGTGCTCCGGATCGCTCGTGCCGGTCAACGGAATCATACCGAGTTGCAACGCGAAACGAAACACGGCCTGCGCCTTGGTACAGCCGTGACGCTTTGTAACCTGATCCATGATAGGGCGGTTCAATTCGGAAACGTTCGCCGTCAACAACGAAAAGCCTTGGTAAACGATGCCATGATCGCGACATTGCTTTCTAACCTCGGAATCCCATTGCGTCCGAGCAAAACATCGGTTTTGCACGAATGCCGGCTTAATCTCGGCAAATTCAATCAAGAGCCTTAATTGATCCTCACTGATATTCGAAACGCCGATCAATCGAACCGAACCGGATTTGCAGAGACTTTCCATCGCTCGCCATACTTCGCGATCCGCTTCGGCCAGACCTTGGCCTAGCGAAGGCCCATGCAAAATGAAGGAATCCAGATAATCGGTGCCCAAATGCTTTAGCGTGCGGCTGAACGACTGCTCGACCTGCGTGGCGTAATCCGCATCGGGATCGTAAGGAAGCCGATGATCTTGACTCGCCGCATAGGTAAACTTGCTTTGCAGAAACAGCTCGCCGCGTTTAAGTCGGCCCTCCCCCAGCACCTTGCTTAGCGCATGTCCGACGCCCTCTTCGTAATAATGCCGCCGCTGATTCGCGGTATCGACGGCCCGAAAACCGGCTTCGATCGCGGCCAAAACCAATGCCTCGGTCCGTTCTTCCTTCCAGGCCGTCCCATAAAAGAAACTTGGGACTTCAATACCTTGAATCAAACGTACCGGACCCATTCGAATATCTTCACTCATACCCCGCCCCCGTTAAATTTTAAAAAACCCTTTAATAACAGACCATACATTACTCCCTTTTGATTGAAAAACCGTCTAAGAATATAACCTGATTAGCAAGTTTCTTCAGCTAAAGCCCAAAAACCAGCGTATCCCTAGCAGGACGGGGTTTGCAACCCCGTCCTAAACGTTTTGACTTTGGCCGAAGTCAACCGAATTGTTTAGGGCAAACCGAAACGTTGGGGACGGGTTAAATAACCCGTCCCGCAGAAGTGGCTACGACTAGCCCCTGCCCGGACAGTTGGCTTCGGCAAGCTGAAGCATCTTGCTAATTAGGAACCCTAAAGCCCCCGACACAGTCGACAGATTGATTAAGAAGACCTACACTTTTATCATTCTCGGTCGTTGAAATCATAGGACATAAAGATGAGTATTTTTTCCAAACTATCGGATATCAATTGCCCCGAATCGCTTGCTTGCGATGCCTCGGGAAAAAATCCATCATTCGAGATCAGCTTTCGCGCCGACGGCATAATCCCGTTTCCGCAAGTGATATTGCATGGCGAAGGCCGGCAAAAAATCATAAAGGATGAGGCGATCGACAGCCGGGCCGACGACAAAGGCGGCTATATTTATACCGCAAAGATACCGGCCGGTTTATTTGCCGCAAACCATATCCATATACAGATCGAAGGTTGCCGCCAGGCCGACTTGAGCCGGGCCGGCGGAGACGACTGGATCAAAGTCTACCGAGATCTCCGGCTAGAAGCTCCTCCCCGCGCCGCACGAAAAATAGAGATTGCAGACGGCGTCAAGGTGTACTTCGGCATTCACAAACACATGCACCAACCCTATTACCGCGCGGCCGACCCCGATTATTGGGATGGCGAAAAAGACGAGATCTTCGGATCTCGGGTCGGCAATTACACCGGTTTCCTACCGGCCGCGGTACGCCAATATGACGAAGGAAACTTGCCGCATGCCGGCCTATCCACCAGCTGGAGCGGTTCGCTGATCGAACAACTCGATCGCTGCGAAGCGCAAGGCTTGTGCGGCGGCCGTTTCTCTGGCTGGAAAAACGAGTTGCGCGGCATCGCCGGCGCCAAAACCGCACTCGGCAATCCCCGCATGGCTTTTTCCGCGTTCGGCTACTTTCATCCGCTGATGGCGCTGATCCCGGAGCGCAACATCGTGCGCCACATTCAGTGGCACCAAGACGCCATACGCGCCCACTTCGGAGCCGAAGCCTCCAAAGTCTTGTTTCCCCCGGAGACCGCCTTCCATGTACGCATGATTCCGGCACTGAAGGAGGCAGGCATCGAGGCGGTGATCTACGATTCCATCCACCGCTACCGCGCCTGCCGCGACTATCCTTACGCCGGTATCAACGAAGGCATGCTGCCGCCCAACCCCGCGGAACAAGTCAACCCGCCGGTCGACGATTGGCTGCAACTGCACAACATCTGGGCCGGCTCGAAAATTTCTCCAAGCCTGATGCGGCCCGAATATATCGCCTACGAAGACCCTGACGGCAAGATTCATAAAATCATCGGCATTCCGGCCGAGCGCTACATCGGCAACGAAGATGCCCGGGGCGGCTTCGGCGCCTTGCAATATCCCGACGTACTCGGTCAGGTTTACGACAGAATCGTCGAAACCGGCAGTTTCGATCCGAAACATCCGCCATTTTTTCTGCTGCATTCCGACGGCGATAACCACGGCGGCGGCGCCGACAGCTATTATCATCACAACACCGGCGAACTGGTGCGCTGGCTGCATCAAGACCCGCGCTTCGAACTGACCACCAGCGAGGATTATTTGCAGCGTTTCCCGCCCGACCCAGCTCAGGCCGTGCATATCGAACCCGGCTCCTGGAGCGGCGCCGATAACGGCGATCCGCAGTTCATGAAATGGTTCAGCCGCTACGACCAACCCTACTCACCGGACCTCAACTCCTGGGCCGTTCTAACGGCACTGCAAAACCTCGTGCATACGATCGAAGACAGCGCGCCGGAACATGCCGCGCTGCAAGAAGCCTCGCGCTTGATGCTCACGGCCGAAACCAGCTGTTACTGGTATTGGACCGGTCAGGACGTCTGGGATAAACAAGTCACCGAAGCGGCCAATAAAGGCTGGCAATTACTCGGCAGCGCCGTTAAACAAGTCGGCGACAGCACCGGACCTACCATTTTCGCCCCCTGGGTTACGCCGGAAAACCCAGGCGGCGATTGCTGGGGACAGGGTTGCCTTAAAGCCGCGCCGAGAGAAGCCACGTTGCATACTTTCATCCACGATCTATCGGGCCTGAAGCGCTCGACACTCGTACTGCGCACAGCTTCCGGCGAGAAACGCCTAGATCTCAACAATCACGGCCCATATCCAAGCCACACCGGCGCCTCGGTATCGGCCGATTATTGCACCGCGTCCTTACCGGTCGGGGCAGGCAATGTGCGCTACTACATCGAAGCCGAAGACTCACGCGGCAATGTCTCGCGCAGTGCATTGGAGAGGATTTATTTGGCATGAAGTCGGTAGGTAACAATCCATCCAACAGGGTCGCTCTTGCGTAGGATGGGTAGAGGCGGAAGCCGAAACCCATCGCTTTTCTCCCCATCGCCGATTCTCCCGCCGGACAGATATTATAAACTCGTCCGTAACATTTCCTGCCGTTTGCGGGAGACCATGATGGGTTTCCGCTTCGCTCCTACCCATCCTACAAGGTGGCTCTTGCGTAGGATGGGTAGAGGCGGAAGCCGAAACCCATCGTTTTTCGCCGCCGCCGGTTTTCCTGCCGGACGGGTGTTATCAATCCGGTCGCAATGCTTTTTTGCCGTTTGCGGGTACCCGTGATGGGTTTCCGCTTCGCTGCTACCGATCCTACAAGGTGGCTCTTGCGTAGGATGGGTAGAGGCGGAAGCCGAAACCCATCGTTTTTCGCCGCCGCCGGTTTTCCTGCCGGACGGGTGTTATCAATCCGGTCGCAATGCTTTTTTGCCGTTTGCGGGTTTCCGCTTCGCTGCTACCCATCCTACAGGGTCGCTCTTGCGTAGGATGGGTAGAGGCGGAAGCCGAAACCCATCGTTTTTCTCCGCCGCCGGTTTTCCCGCCGGACGGGTATTATCAATCCGACCGTAATGTTTTTTGCCGCTTGCGGGTACCCGTGATGGGTTTCCGCTTCGCTGCTACCCATCCTACAAGGTGGCTCTTGCGTAGGATGGGTAGAGGCGGAAGCCGAAACCCATCGGCCCTTCCGAATTCAACATCGCAACCCCGAAACCTTCCTTCTCAAGCGCCTAAAATCGCCGTCCGAATCCGCACGCTGATATTTCAATCTAACGAATATCTCGGTAATCTCATCGATATCGCGCGCCAATTCCGGACAATGCACCTTTGCTCTTTGCGCAAAATCGATCGGTCCTTCGCTGCTTGCTCTCTCCACGCCCAACCGGGTCATTTTCCGGCAAAAATTCCGATACAATTTCACCACCGGATCGTCACGCTTGCCCCAAGGCCTCAACAACATACCCGCCAAAATCAACATCACCGCAAGCCATACGGCCAGCAAGCCGAACAACACCTCTTGCCAATGCTTCAGATGAAGGCGATTCAACAGATCGCTACGCGTCCCGCTGCCATAACTCACGATCCAGCGCTGCCAGTAATATTCCAAACTATTCCAAAACTGCTCGACCGGCTTCAAATCGGACCAGGAATCTCGAATTTCCCGGTCAATGGGCGCCGAGCCCGCCTCTCCGAAGTCCGAACGCTCATCCCTAAGCGAATCTTGCGAGGTCTGAACCGGCATAACGGCACTCGTAGGATCGACCCGAACCCAACCCTTGCCGTCCAGCCAAACCTCAGCCCAGGCATGCGCATCCGATTGCCGGACTTCTAAAAACCGGCCGATTTTATTGAACTCGCCGCCCTGATAACCCGTAACCACACGGGCCGGAATATCGGCGACCCTCAATAAATAAACAAACGCCGTCGCATAGTGATTACAAAAACCCGTTTTGGCCTCGAACAAAAATGTTTCAATCGGACGATCCGGCATCAAAGGCGGTGTCAGACTGTATTGAAAACCCTGCCGCCGAAACCACGCCAACACATTATTCAAATACCGCTCGGGCGCCTCGTCAAAACCGTGTAACTGCCGAACCAAAGACTCGACTTCAACGGAAGGCTCGCCGGGTAATTGCCGGTTTTCCGCATACTCCGAACGCGTAATGCGACCGGTGTTATAGTGCGAATAAGACACCAGCTTAAATTCGGCGGCCTCCTCGCTCCGAACCCGACTAAGCAACTGATAATTGGCATCGCGCCGCAACGAATCATCGTATTCGACGGGCATCTCCAGCCCATACACCCATGAGTGAGCTTGCGGTTCCAGCAACAAGCGATAGGCATACGATTGACCGGATACCTGCAAGGGTTCTTGATAATACTTGGCATGAGCATTAGTAGACCTGCGCCACCGAACACCGTCGGTAAAACTAAACACCGGGCCGCGCCAATACAATTGATCCTTAGGCGGCATCGCACCGTCAAACTTGACCCGGAACGCCAGTTTGGGCGACAAAGCCAATTGATCGAAAGCGCCCGGCTCCAAAATATCGCCGAGGCCCGACTGCGCCCGATGCTTTTCGTCATTCAAAAATGCCCAGGCAGGCGCCTGCACCCGAGGGAACACCATGAATAAAATTGCCGTCATCGGCAGGGCCTGCAAAAACAAATACGAAATCCTGCGCAATACATCGACGCGAAACAGACGGCCATGCTGATTCACGGCGACCAAACAGGCCAACAACAACAAACTGACCGACAAACCATAAACGGCGGCAACGATGTTTTGCCAATACAAAAACTGAGCGGCAATGACGATAAAGCCCAAATAAGCAATCAAATAAACATCGCGCGGCTTATTCAACTCCAACAACTTCAAGCCCAAGGCCGTCACAAACAAGGCCGTACCGCTACCGATCCCCCATTCGCCTTGATGATGAGCGACCAGCAAACCAATACCGACCAACATCAACACCGAAGCGGCCATACCCTTAGGCAGACAATTCGGATAACGAATACCGCAAAAACGCCAAACCCACAACACCCCAAAAAATACGGATAAAAGCGGCGGAATATGACCGACGTGAGGCAGCACGATCAAAGCGACCGCAAATAACAAGCCTCGCAAGATACCTGCATTCATGATCGCTCGCCCTCAAAAAGAGCCAAAGCCTTCAAGCAGCGGGCTCGATGCGAAGCACCGTGATCCGGCGGAATACGGCAGCCCGGCAAACGCAAGCCATAACGCAAACCGGCCGTATCGGCATCCAAAATCCAGCGGCATAAACGGCTCAAACGATCTTCGGTTCGCTCCCCGAAAGCCTGCCCATAATCCAACCACAACTCGGTGCCGACCGACTCGCCGGCATATTGTTTAGACAACAAGCCTTGACCCTTGGCATAAGCCTTCCAATGAATCTGGCGCAACAAATCTCCCGCCTGATATTCGCGAGTGCCGATAAAATCGTCTTGCCCGCCGCGGTCGCTAACGCTCTGCCCGGCTGCGTCAGACCCGCTTGCGTCTGGAAAAGGCACGACATCCCGAGCCGGCTTCGGATAAACCAAAATCCGATCGCTAAAGCGCAGCGGCGACCAGGCCCGGAAAAGACCCAACGGATAATGACTGGCCAGCGTTATCGCGCCAATCGAATGCCAACCGCGTTGTTGAGTACGCATATATAAGGTGAGCGTTTTACTTTGCCGAGCCTCCAAATCGAAAACCGACTCGTTTTCCAGATGCGCCGACAAAGCATGGCGTCGAGTGTCCGTCGGATTACTCACCGTCAATGACAAACCCGCCGATTCGCCGGCAAAAACCGGGGCCGCATAACCGGTTTTTACCACCAACCCGGCCAGCGCCCGATAGGTATGCAAAATCGACACAAAAAATAGGCTAGCCAGAAAAAACGCCAAGCCGTACACCAAATTATTGTTATAAATCAGAGCGACCAACAACAATAACACAATGGTATAAACCAAGCTCAGCCCCCGCTGCGTCGGCAAAATAAAAACCCGCCGCCGCGTCAACTCCAACGGACCGCTCGCAGACTCGTCCCGCCTGAAAAAACGCCCGAACCCGAAACCTTGTTTCAATGACGCTAGATCTGCGTTCATCCCACACCTCTAACCGTAATTCGTTTCAAAATATACCTTTCGCAATCTTAACCAATGAGACGTCGATTCCATTTATTGTCACTTAACACCCTTGGATATCCCACACCTAACGCTCGTTGATCCGCGTAGAGTACGCTGTGCGTACCATGGTAACCCCTCGATGTTCATGTGCCAGCCGAACCGTCAGGGCACGGCTTTGGTACGCGCAGCGTACCCTACAATTTATGTATAACGATGAGCGCGGGGCGGGTTATTCAACCCGCTCCGAACGTTTCGATTTGCTCCAAACATTTCGGTTGTAATTATTCACAGCCCCTATCGTTCCCACGCTCCGGCGTGGGAACGATAATTTCCGGGGGACTGAATAGTTACTTTCGGTTTACTTTGGCCACGGGCGAAACGTTTAGGACGGGGTTTAAACCCCGTCCTGCTCAGATACCGGTTCCGAAGAGGGTGCGGTTGCTCGACCGACAGGCGTCGGCGGCAGGGAAAGCCGCCGTCGAGCCTACATGGACGTATTCACGGCGTCCTGTCGGGCGAGTGACCGCACCCTCCCCCACGTCTCAAACTTTCATTTACCGGAGCGTCGGCGGCAGGAAAAGACCGCACTCAAACCACCGGCACGTTTTGTAAAATCGGCGCCACGATAGCCTCCGAATTCCCCACCCCGGAACGAATCCGGTGCCCCGCAACCGCCGGCAATACCGCTTGCACATCTTCGGGCAACACCGCGTCGCGATTGGCCAACAACGCCCAAGCCTTAGCCGCGTTCAGCAAAGCCAAACCGGCCCGAGGCGATAAACCGCAATGATACTGATCGGATTGCCGAGTAAACGTCACGACCGCCAATACATAATTCAACAAAGCCGGCGAGGCATACACGCGCGCCACTTGATCCTGCAACTGCAACAAACGCTCTGCCGGCATCATCACCGGCAAATCCTCAAGCAAGCGATAGCGCGCCTCGCCGGACAACAACGACAACTCGGCGCGATGATCCGGATAACCCAGCTCGATCCGCATCAAAAACCGGTCTAATTGCGACTCGGGCAAAGAAAACGTACCCACATGATGATTCGGGTTTTGCGTGGCGATCACAAAAAACAACTCGGGCAAAGCATACGTTTCGCCGTCTACCGTTACTTGCCGCTCCTCCATCGCCTCGAGCAAAGCGCTTTGCGCCTTCGGCGAAGCCCGATTGATTTCATCGGCCAAGATCATTTGCCTGAAAATCGGGCCGGGATGAAACTTAAACGCATGCTCATTCGCCATAAACACCGACGAACCGATAATATCCGCCGGCAACAGATCGCTGGTAAATTGCAAACGCTGATAATCCATACCGAATAATTTAGCCAGCGCATGCGACAAAGTCGTCTTCCCCACGCCGGGTAAATCCTCGATCAACAAATGCCCTTTGGCCAGCAAACAACACACCGCCAATCGAATTTGCCGATCCTTACCCAGAATAATTTGATTCGCTTGGTTAATTAACGCTTCTAAGTCATGTTCCATACTGTCAATCCTTCTCGGTCGAAAATAATGTCGCGCAGGTCAGTGCCGTCAGAACCCGCAACAGTGTTAATAGTTATCGCAAGGCTCATTACGACCGGGATCGGGCATGCGTAGATAAAGCACCCGGTCGTCGTTGCGGTCGGAGGCATCTAGATTGCTAATCGTGGTATCAATTGCGGCGTCTTTTGGCCCAAGCCCATGCCCAGGTCCCGCCGAAACCAACCGCGCGTATTTAAAGGGATCTTCTGAGTCGCTGGTATCGATTGGAACTTGTAGAACAATCGGTCTGCCCCAGGCGTCGAATACATGATACAAATCTAGGTCCAGATCATTGTGATCGATATGCACCGTACCGTTTGGATTGCTCGACGAATCAAAAACAGCGCCGAAGCTGGCATGATATTGATCAGTTGATCTGCCACCGGTCGATAAATACGGATCTCGCAAACCGACTGCGGTCTTGGGATTATATTTATCCCGACCTCCAGCCACGAATAAATAATGCAAGCCATATTTATGATCGGGATTGTCTTTTGGTGAAGGATAATGGCCCAAAGTATCCATGTAATAACCCGGCCCCGCAGAACCACCCATGATTGCCTCTTTCACAACCGTCATCGACGCATCGGTCGCCCGGCACATCGCCATTTGCCCGGTGCCGACGACATAAGGCACCATCAACCCGGCCAGCGCAATCAACACCAGCAAGACAACACTCAACTCCAACAACGTCAAACCGCGTTGCAAAAAACAAGAACATCGTTTCATTCGCTCAAATCCTCAAAATACATGCTGCCGAACGGGTTTCCTGACGTTTGCGGGAACCCATGATGGGTTTCCGCTTCGCTGCTACCCATCTTACAAGGTGGCTCTTGCGTAGGATGGGTAGAGGCGGAAGCCGAAACCCATCGTTTTGCACCCCGCCGACGTATATTTTGCCGGATAGAGGTCATAAACCCGTCCGAAACGTTTTAATGGTTCCCACGCTCTGCGCTCATCGTTATACATAAGTTGTTTATTACCATCTTGCTATCTTAGCCAATGAGACCTTGATGCCATTTATTGCTACTTAACACTCTCGGCCTCGAGATCGCGATCAGGGGATCGCTCCCACAGAGCGTCCGCAGCCCTCTGTGGGAGCGACGCCTTCGTCGCGATTTCGAAGCGCTGCAGGATGGGTTTCCACTTCGCTGCTACCCATCCTACAAGGCCGCTCTTGCGTAGGATGGGTAGAGGCGGAAGCCGAAACCCATCGTTTCTACCGTCACTCTCCCGCCACCTCTAGGTCATCGCTGTAATCGCTCCCCCAAGACAAGGGATAAACCCCTCGTTCGACATAACGAAAAAATGTCGAATAAGGCCAATCCGCTACTTGCTTGACCCAACCATGCTTAACCGGATTAAAATGAATGTAATCCACATGCCGAGCAAAATCGTTATCGTCCCGAATGACATGATCCCAAAATCGCCGATGCCAAATACCCCGTTCACCCTTCCGTTTTCGACTTGCCGAACGCGGCTCGACATCCGGCAACTGCTCGGTAAACGCAGACTTGATTTGCCGCCAACGCATCGAAAAAGCATCGTCGCCCTCCGGCAAGGTCCAAATACAATGCATATGCTCCGGCAAGATCACAATGGCATCGATATGGAACGGATGCGCACGTTTGACTTCTGCAAAAGCGTCCCGCAGCGCATCGATATAATCGACCAATAACGCCTGTCGCCGATTGTATATAGCCACCGTAAAAAAATACGTTCCGCCTTTAACCCGATAACGCCGATAATTAGCCATATTCATCTCCACTCATCGATCGAACGAGACACCGCCACCGGACGGCTTGCCTACCGTTTGCGGGTACCCATGATGGGTTTCCGCTTCGCTGCTACCCATCCTACAAGGTCGCTCATGCGTAGGATGGGTAGAGGCGGAAGCCGAAACCCATCGTTTTTCGCCTCGCCGCCGGTTTTCCCGCCGGACGGGTGTTATCAATCCGGTCGCAATGTTTTTTTGCCGTTTGCGGGTACCCGTGATGGGTTTCCGCTTCGCTGCTACCCATCCTACAAGGTCGCTCTTGCGTAGGATGGGTAGAGGCGGAAGCCGAAACCCATCGTTTTGCACCCCACCGACGGATATTTTGCCGGATAGAGATCATAAACCCGTCCGAAACGTTTTAATGGTTCCCACGCTCTGCGTGGGAACGATGGAAGGCCGCTCTTGCGTAGGATGGGTAGAGGCGGAAGCCGAAACCCATCGTTTTTCGCCTTGCCGACGGATATTTTGCCGGCTAGAGATCATAACCCCGTCCGAAACGTTTTAATGGTTCCCACGCTCTGCGTGGGAACGATGGAAGGTCGCTCTTGCGTAGGATGGGTAGAGGCGGAAGCCGAAACCCATCGTTACAATTACCAATTAATTACAGGCAAATGTGCCTTCGAATAAAGATTTACGGCTACCGGTTGCCGCCCTACTGGGTATAGATCGTTCGTGCAAACTGAACCATTATGCTTATAAATACCGATCGCAATCGTTCCGAGCGGGATTTTATCTACAATTTCAGTATCCTCGTCATCCTCGTCTCTGAAATGAGTAAATCGGATCGTTTTCAAACCGCTTTCGGCCGAAATCGTTTTTGCATCGCTAACCAATGTTCCGATCAGTGAGTTGAGATTTCTGTAATAAATTTTCATACAAATCGATTTACTCTTCGGCGCGAAAATCAAATCACCAAACCAGACTTCATTGGCGCTCAAGCAATCGCTTTCATTGTCAATCGTTCCGTCATCACTGCAGTTTCGCCAGACTGCGGGACTCTCGCAATCCGTTTTTGTTGTTTTGAATTGGTCGGAACAACCATAGCCCTGTCCGTAATAGGTAAATCCCGCACTGTGACAGTCTTCTTTGTTTTTATCTGTGTCATCGGAACAATTGGACCAGCTTCCCGTTGTATGGGCTTCGCAACTCGATTTGTTGTAAAATCCTGCGATATCGCATCCACCGTACCAAAGATTGGGCTCTTCGCATTCGTCCCTTGAGGTTTTCTGAGGGTCGGAGCATCGTGAAAACATTGATAAATATTCAACGCCCGGCTTTAAAAAACTTACGCTTATACCCCCCGATATATTTACTAACCAATCATTGCCTCGCACTACAGGCTGGGAAGCCGGGCTAGGATAATCGGCATCGTAATAATCATCACCGTCGCCGCTAATTTGATCTTTGCCGTAACTCAAAATGGTTAGAGTTTTTTCTTCCAATGGAAGCTGATTGAAATACCACCCATAGTTGTGATCATTTGCTACGCCAATCCAGTCCGAAACGTCGCATGCACCTTGATCTGTATCGATAGACGTTTCGCAGTAACCTTTCGCTTCTCGCCCCCAGCCATCGGTGAACGCATATTCATCTGCCGGATTGCCGGAAATATTCAAATACGGCCCATTCCAGCCATATCTAAGACCAGTAGAATGAATCCTAGTCACCGGATTACTATTCCAGGCATCGGGATTCCATGTGCCACTAAGCCCCAAACATTCTGTTTCACTAACATCACCGGCATCAACATCACAATCTCCTTTCCTTTGAATCAACTCCCGAATATTAACCGGCAACCGCCCCATATCCGCCACAAACCCGCTAATCGCTTGCTGGCCGTTAATAATCAACCTCGGATTGCCGAGGATTGCGTTTCGGATCATTTCCAGGCGTTCTTTGGTTTGTTCGTAACGCACTTGAAAGCCTAGGTCGTTGGTCGAGCGTATCGCGATGGTTGCCAGTACGGTTAGTATCAACAGCGTTACGGTCAGTTCGACTAGGGTGAGTCCTCGCTGGCGGCGTTTCGGGGCGGGCATTCGGTCGATTCTGTCGGTCGCTATCAACGGCATCGTCTACCTCCTGGTCTGGAGTAGAGCGTTTTCAATATCTGCAAATCGCTTTGTCCGACCAGGCCGTCGCCGTCCAAGTCGTAGGCCGGTTTATGATCGCCCCGTCGATAGGCGCTGAACAGGCGGCGCCAATCGGCTTTGTCCACGCAGCCGTCTCCGTTGATATCGCCGGGCACCGCCAGTAGTTCGATATCCAGCACGGCTTGCGCGCCGCTTAAATCGACCGGCGCGTCGGTCGACACTTCCGCTTCGAGCAGTAAGCGCCGGGTCGGGTTGTTTCTCGGCATCACGCCGATGCTAAAAGCCGCCGTGCCGCCGGAAGGCAAGTCGGGGAGTTTGCATTCGACTTTCTTTCTGTTGAAGCTCGGGCAGCCGTCGACGTAGCGATAGCGGAGGAATTTCGGCAGACGCTTGGCGCTTACCTGTAAATTGGTCAAGGTTTGTCCGCTGAAATTGTGCACTTCGAAGCGATAGGCGAATTCGCGGCCGGCAATGACGAGAGGCTCGATTGCCTTTAGGGTTAAATACACGGAGTCGGCCGCATTACCGGCTTCGCTAAAAATCCGGTCCGCCTTTACCAGACCGCAACCGGTCCCCCAGTTGAAGTCGTCCGCGAATTCACAGTCCGGATTGGGTGGAGCCGGTTGTGAAACATTGCCTGCGGGATCGTGTAGCGGCAGGCTGCCTTTACGCATCGCCAGATGAACTTGATCGGGGCTTAAAAACGGAAACGCCTGTTTCAATAAGCCGGCCAAGGCGGCGGCATTCGGGGCTGCCGCCGAGGTGCCGGTAAAATTGGGAAAGCCGCTGCCGTCGTTGTCATTGCCAAAAAATGTCGTGTCGCTATTATCGGGCGCGACGATATCGGGTTTAAGGCGCTGTTCGGCCTGATTGTGCCTGATCCCGTTCCGATTGAAATAAATCGGCGTGCCGCCCGCCGATGAAAAATACTGAATTTTGCTGTCTGTAATCGGCGTTCCGAACCACGGCGTTTCCTCGTAGGGAATCGCGCCGACCGCCATTGCGCCGGCCGCGTTGGCATGACCGTAAACGGTGCCGCTGTGGGTGGGGTAGGTATCGATACCGATCGCCCCAACATTTTCGTTATCAACGCCACTTTCATCGTCCGGCCAAGGCGCGGGCGGGCCGAACATTACATATTTAACATGCTTGGGCGCGGGCCCGGCCCGATGGCTGATATATAAATAAAACTCGGTCGTTTCCATCGAGTGTTCGATGCCAAGAATCTCGACCGGATTGTGTCCGATATTGCTGTCCTGGCTGCTGGTCACGATGCGCCGTTTGCTATGATCCAATAAAAACAAATCCAGATCGGTTTTCGCGCCTGCTCCGCCGGCGATTTCAGCCGGGTCGTCCCATTGCAACACGATGCGCACACCCGTGTTTTGAGGTATTGTGATTTTCTGATAAAAATCGGAAGCCTGCCCCGCCGCCTTGCCGAAATCATGCGCAGTATCGGACGACAAGGGCTCGCGGCCCGACACGAAATCGTTTTCGTAAGACAAGCGGGCCATGTTCCCCGCCGAAGAAAAATAAGCGACGCCGCGCGCCTTGACTTCGTCGACCGATTGCGCGATCGGGCCGTCCTGAAACATCGGCATGGTCAGGTATGCGATGTCGTCGACGATGATATCGGCGCCGGCATCGGCCAAACGCTGAATGCCTTGGGCAAAGCCGGCCGCGCCCATCCATGCGGTATAAAACATCTGTTTCGCCCCCGGAGCGATGTCGTAAACCAATTGCATCATCGCCCGGCCTTCGTCGCTTAAACCCTCATCGCAAAACGGATAGTCCTGCAACACGACGACATCGTCCGGCAGATCGCCGCTTAGCACGTCGTCCGCCGCGCCATCCAAACAGTTGTAGCTATCGGACAAGACGCCGATCGTCACGCCGCTTCCGTCGACGTTATAGCGTTTGCGCACGACATCGGTGAACATCGCCGCATCGGCCGCGTTGTAGGCCAAGCCGCCGGGCGGTCCCAGCGCATGGCGGGATGCGCTCGATGCTTGCACCCAATTGACGCCGGACAATCCTTCGAGCTCATGCAAGCTTTCAATCGGAAACACGCCGGAAACGAGTTGTTTATAGCGGACCGCGTGCATCATGCCGATTGATTGCAAGTGTTCGAGCAGCGTTTCGGCCTGTGCCGAATCGGCTGCCGAAATGTCGATCACGACATAGCGATGATCGATCACCGACAGCGTTCGGTCGGCGGAAACGAAACTCTGAACGGATTTGCCGGCAGCGCTATGCTGACGGAATTCGGCTTGCAAGCGTTGCAGATGACTGCTCAAGCGTATGTCCGCGCCCTGTGCCGACACGCCGCAACAGACCATCAATAAAAACACTAAACGGTATCGATTCATCATAAGCATTCAAATTTAAGTGAAACGATGGGTTTCGGCTTCCGCCTCTACCCATCCTACGCAAGCGCCGCCTTGTAGCATGGGTAGCAGCGAAGCGGAAACCCATCCTGCAGCGCTTCGAATTCGCGACGAAGGCGTCGCTCCCACAAGGAGCCGTGTCGCTCCCAACATGTCATCGTTCCCACGCTCCGGCGTGGGAATGCAGCCCGAACCGCTCCGCGGTTCGGGGCGCTGGAGCGTCCCCGCCTGGGTTCCCACGCAGAGCGTGGGAACCATTAAAACGTTTCGGACGAGTTTATGACCTCTAACCGGCAAAATATCCGTCGGCGGCGCGAACAACGATGGGTTTCGGCTTCCGCCTCTACCCATCCTACGCAAGAGCCGCCTTGTAGGATGGGTAGCAGCGAAGCGGAAACCCATCCTGCAGCGCTTCGAATTCGCGACGAAGGCGTCGCTCCCACAAGGAGCCGGATCGCTCCCAACATGCCATCGTTCCCACGCTCCGGCGTGGGAATGCAGCCCGAACCGCTCCGCGGTTCGGGGGCGCTGGAGCGTCCCCGCCTGGGTTACCACGCAGAGCGTGGGGACCATTAAAACGTTTCGGACGAGTTTATGACCTCTATCCGGCAAAATATCCGTCGGCGGCGCGAACAACGATGGGTTTCGGCTTTCGCCTCTACCCATCCTACGCAAGAGCCGCCTTGCAGGATGGGTAGCAGCGAAGCGGAAAACCATCCTGCAGCGCTTCGAATTCGCGACGAAGGCGTCGCTCCCACAAGGAGCCGGATCGCTCCCAACATACGCATTCAAAATCCTGATTAGCAAGATGCTTCAGCTTGCTGAAGCCAATTGTCCGAGCAGTGACCAGTCGTAGCCACTTCTGCGGGACGGGGTTGCAAACCCCGTCCTGCTAGGGACATGCTGGTTTTTGGGCTTTAGCTGAAGGAACTTGCTAATCAGGTTCAAAATTGTAAATTAATGCCTAAATTCACGCCGACCGACTCGCGCGACAGGTCTTTGAATCGCGACTCCACGACCTCGCCGTTGGCAAAATAAAACCGCTCCTGCCCTGGATCGCCCTGCCATTTTTGATAATCGAAACTCAGACTCAAGCCCCAGCCCTCGGGACGCATATAACGGTATCCCAACGATCCCAGATAACCGGTTGCATCGGCTTCATGCTCGAAACTATCGGGATGACGCACATCGGCCAACTGCCGCCAGTCGCCGGATGCCTCGTAATCGGCCCAATGATACTGCGCGGAAACAAACAACTGGTGATAGTCGAGCCAGGTCAAAGACGTATCCAGGCCGACCCAAGGCCCTTGCCAACTCGCGGCATAGCGGTTTTCTTCCACGCCTTGCATTACATAACGTTGCCGACGCCAGGCATAACCCGCCAAAGGCGTCGCGGCGAAGGCAACCGATTCGGTGTCGCCGACCTGTAGGCGGTAACCTAGTCCGACCGAGACATCCCAACTATAACCGTCACCGGCATTCTGGGAATTCGGTGCGCCGTCGAAGCCGGCTTCCTGTCCGCTGCCGTTCAAAACCCAGGCGTAACCGGCATCGCCGCGTAGCGTAATGCCGCTCGGCGAAACGATATCCATGCGGCCTTTTAACTTCCAGGTGTCGAGGTCTTGCCATTCGACACGCGTAATCGGGTCTATCGCACCATCCGCCGAAGCGACGCTCCACGCCAGGCTTTCCCGTTGATAACCGATATCGCCGGCGACCAAAACGCTAAAATCGTCGACCACCTGCCGCCGATGCCGGGGATATTCATCCAAGGTTTCGGCTTCGGCCTCCGGGTCGAAAATGACCATTTGAAAGGACGTCATTTCATCTTGATCGAGTCCGGCCGTTATATTCGTTACCGAAATCGGCGCGGGCGGCGTCTCGAAGACATGCATGTTAAGCTCGGGCACTTGCCCCCAAGCCGAAACGGAAACCAATCCCACTAGCGCAAGAAACCGACACCGCTTTTCCAAAAGGCTCCGTCGAATGTTGTCCGGTCCTGTTACGATTAAAGAGCGAGCATGAAATAACTTCTTCAAATGCAGGAAGGGGGTTCGGTGGCTCGCTTGACAGGTGTCGGCGGCAGGGACAGACGCCGTCAAGCCTACAAGGATGTAATCACGGCGGCCTGTCAAGCGAGTTACCGAACCTCCACAAATCTGACTGTTTCGCGAAGTTATTTTGTGCATATTCCTAACCTCCGCCTACCGGCAAATGGGCGATGATATCGTCGAACGGTTCGGCGGAGATCAGATACAAATAGGTAGAATCGCCAAAATCGCCTTGCGCGGCAAGATGATCGCCCTCCAAAGTCGCCGCCAGCCAGCGCCCCTTGAGCTGCCTTTGATCGATCGCGACCGGTTGCGGCGACGCATTGCGAACCTCCAGCGCCGTGACATAAACCCCGCCTTGCCGCCAACTTTCAAACGGCAATATCCGAATCGACTCGTTCGGCAACAATGCCAGCGGTGTTTGTTGTTGCAATGCGGCCGGTTGAATTTTGGCATGGGGTTGGCGCTGTTCCGGCAATACCCGAATCGATTCGGCCGCATAGCGCGTCAAGTCCATATAAGTTTGCTGCGCCGAAGTCGATTCCGAGCGCGAAGCGCCGGATCGTCCAGGAAATTCTCTGGAATCCCCGCGCCCCCGATACTTATCGGTCGCATCTTGCTTCATGTATTGCTTATAAGGCTGTTCGAGCACATAACCTTTATGCCGCCGGTCCGGATTGCTGTAGACATCCATGTTGTCCATCATCGGCGCGTTCGGATGCACGCTGTTTTTCTCGGCCATGGCTCGGCTCACGTCTTGCGCTTCGGCCGGCGTGCCGATGATATGCGGCTTGATGACGATGACCAGTTCGCGCCGCTCGCGCGCCTGCGCCTCTTCGCGAAAGAAAAAACCCAATAGGGGCAAATCGCCCAAGATAGGCACCTTGTTTTCCCGGCTGCGCGCGCCTTCCTCGATCAAGCCGCCGACCGCGATCGACGAACCGTCATTGGCGACAACCGTGCCGCTGAAAGTCCGTTCCTGGACCAAATCAATACGCGCCTCGACCAGCGCATTAGCCACCTGTACCGGAATCGTCGCTTGATCGTTGGCGATCGTGGATTGCTCGACCAACAATTGAATGGTCACGGTGCGGTCGGCATTGATATTCGGCGTCAACAACAAAGTCGTGCCGATCGCGCGGGTATCGGTTTCCGGCACCAGAATCGGTTGAACGATTTGCTGGACGGTACCGGTTCCGCCCGGCGTGCTCGATGCCGAATAACCGCTGACGATCGGCCGTTCCTCGCCGACGAACACGCGGCTGACTTCCTGGTTGGTGGTCATCAACATCGGCGTCGCCAACTCGGTCACGCGGCCTTCCTTTTCCAATAACTGCAAACGCATCTCGAACTTTTCGCTGATCACGGTCGCCAGCAAACTCGGATCGAACACGGCGGCCGCGGTATTGATGGCGCTATTGAGCGCGCTGGTCGCATTCAAGGTCGAAATATTGGCATCGCCCTGACGAATCTTGAAATCGAACAAAGAGTCGTAACCGTCCGACAAATCCAGAGACAGGATCTTGACCTCCATCAACAACATGGAACTCTCGGTATCCAGTGTTTTGTACAACTGACGTATTTCCTGCATCGCATCGAAATCGCGCGTGCGAACCAAAACACGGTTCTGGTGCTTGATAACGCCGACATAGATCGGCGCCTGCAATTGCACGCTTTCTCTCAACAACGTACGTCCGCGTTCGGAATCGCCCGCCAGAAAGGTTTGCGGGTCGTCCGCATATTTACGCATCAACTCGGTCTGGAGACGCATTTGTTCGTCCATTTCGACTTGACGATTGGAGCGCATGTTTTGTTGGCCGCCCATACCTCCCATACTGCCGCCCATGCCTCCCATACCGCCGCCCATGCCGCCGCCCATTCCTCCCATGCCGCCGCTCATTCCGCCCATTCCGCCGCCGCCACCGCCACCGCGCGACCCGCCGGAGCCCAGCGTCGTCTGGCTATCCAACATATTGAAGCGTTGAAAACGCTGACTCAAATCCATCATCAGTTCGTTTTGGTTGCGCCCGTAGCTCAAGCGCACCCGCTCCATGAACAAATTCTGTATCGTTTCGGCCAAATCCAGCGCGTTCTTTGCGTTCTTCATCGTGAAGATTTCGGTTTCTTCCCTTTTAAACTCCACCTGCTCCATCCGATATTCCTTGATCGTGTAAATACGAATGATGTTGGCGCTGCCGTCGTGCTGATACCACAAATTGTAGGTTTTGGAGAGTGCATCGATCACCTCCATCGGCGTAATGTCTTGCAAATACATCGTGATGTGAATCTGCGCCGCTTCCTGCGAAGCGATCACATTCAAGCCGGATTGATCCGACAGGACTTTCAGCGCATCGCCGACAGAGATATCGCGAAAATCCAATTGCGCGATTTTCTGCTCCGGACTCCTTAGCGCATGCGCCGAAGAATGAAAGCAAAGCCCGGCCCACAAACCGGCCAATAACACGCAAAAACGAAAAATCCTGAGCATTTTTAAATCCGAAAAAAACCTAAACACCGAGCATCACTGCAAAATCAAAGACTGATTGAATTCAACCAGATGAACTTTATCGTTCCCACGCTCTGCGTGAGAACGATAGAAATGCCGGTTCCGAGGAGGGTGCGGTTGCTCGACCGGCAGGCGTCGGCGGCAGGGAAAGCCGCCGTCGAGCCTACATGGACGTATTCACGGCGTCCTGTCGGGCGAGTGACCGCACCCTCCCCCAACGCGCCCGCACTTTTATCGTTCCCCCGTTCTGCGTGAGAACGCTTGAGTACCGCCCCAACGGCACGAGACGCTGGAGCGTCTCGGTATTCGTTCCCACGCTGGAGCGTGGGAACGATAAACAAACCGGCCAACAATACGCAAAAACGAAAAATCCTGAGCATTCTTAAATCCGAAAAAAACCTAAACACCGAGCATCACTGCAAAATCAACGATTGATTAAACTCAATCAGATGAACTTTATCGTTCCCACGCTCTGCGTGAGAACGACAGAAATGCCGGCTCCGAGGAGGGTGCGGTTGCTCGACCGGCAGGCGTCGGCGGCAGGGAAAGCCGCCGTCGAGCCTACAGGGACGTATTCACGGCGTCCTGTCGGGCGAGTGACCGCACCCTCCCCCAACGCGCCCGCACTTTTATCGTTCCCCCGTTCTGCGTGAGAACGCTTGAGTACCGCCCCAACGGCACGAGACGCTGGAGCGTGAGAACGATAAATCTTAGCTAATGTGACTTCGATACCATTTATTGTTACCTAACGTACCCGACTTCGAAATCGCGATCAGGGGATCGCTCCCACAGGCCACCCGCCGCCCCACTGATAGGGGTAGGGAAGATTTCTCTCCCCTCCCTCCGAACCGTGCATGCGGTTCTCCCGCACACGGCTCTCCAGTCGGTGGTTTCCTCATCGGGACAAGCTGGTGAGCAATGGTGTTATTAATTGGTGAACCCCATTACTCCGCGTTACCACGTCAGCCCGCAAACTCGGTTTGATTCGTTACCTTCGGCTCCCTTCAACGGCTGAGCCTCTTTAAGCCTTTTACCTGAGGTTGGCTTAATGGCCGTGACACCGAACGCTACCTCGTTTCCACCTTCCTACCCTTCTTTCCTATGGCCGGTTTTGCTAGCCGGCTTTTACCATCTTTTCCCCTCTCGGTTTAGGCTCGTGTTTGTTTTCTCTGTTTCCGCCTGGTTTCCCAGCGGTGCCACACTATCCTCGCCTTGCCTTGAGCTTCCTCGACTTACGGTAATATAAGGGTTCTGACTCCTGCCACGGTCACCTCCGTAACAGGTCTCCCCAGTTTCTTCACAATACCTTCTGAACATTCCACTCCCAACCACAAGGTAGGCCCATTTATCGTTTTATCTGCCACAACAACGTAAATGATGGTTTTCAGGCTTCGTCGACTCCCAGGGGACTCGCCGCCTTACCCTGCCGAATCGGATTCGCTTTACTGCGGACTGCTCTTTTGCCTCCAGTTGCTCTCCACCCCACCTCGCGGTGACGCAGTTACTTTCAGCTACGACGTTATGGCTTACGCCGACAGGGACTTACACCCTGCTGATTTTGTGCCCTCCTGGGCGCACTGGGAGCGACGCCTTCGTCGCGACTATCGAAGCCACTGACTTTTAATATCCGAAATTTTATCAAACAGCCCAGTTCCCAAATATTCGATACCCTTTGTTCAGCAAGCTTACCGGTTCTTCTTTTGTATAACGGCAAGCGCTAGCGTTACTTCGCATACTTTTAAACACCGGGCATCACTGCAAAATCAACGTTTGATTGAATTCAAGTAGATGAACTTGAACATGCTCGGCCGTTATTTCATCGATGCGCAAGGTCAACAGCGCGCCGTTGTGCATGATCGACACGCTATTATCCAACCGCATATGCAGCAAGCTATTGCCGACGCGTAACACAACCTTGCCCGCCTTTTCGGTGCGCATCGCCTTGGCGACCAACTCTATCGTCGGAAAATTTTGCCGGGCGGCTCCGGCGCTTGATGAGGGGGCTTGAGCCGGCGCCATATTTTTCACCGCTTGACGAAAATTACCGCTCATTTGCGTCGGGTCGCGCAAAACCTCGGTCGCTTCGGCAATATTGCCTCGCGTCAACGCCTTGCTGCGCACAACATCCGCTTGCGGCGCCCGATCGTCACCGGCGACTTCGCCGAAAGCCGAACCGCATATCGCAGCCAGCATCGACACTCCTAACCAAAACCTCATGACGGACTGCCTCCGGCGGCCGAAAACATCGCCACCAAAAAAGCGGCATACACAAAACCGACCACACCGCCGACGATAATCGTCATCGCCGGCGCGATCATCCCGGTCAAGGTCGCGATGGCCTTTTGCAACAGCTCATCGTGATAATCGGCCATCTCCTGCAAGAGCTGATCCAATGTGCCCGAACTTTCGCCGACACGGACCATTTGCAACATCAACGGCATATAACCCGATCGCGGCGATAGCGCATCGCCCAGCGCGACGCCGTGCAAAATACTGTCTCGCGCATGACCAACGCAGCTAGCCATATATTGATTGACATGCAGCTTTTCCATCGTTTCCAACGCTTCGACGATCACCACGCCGCTACGCAGCAATAAGCCCATCGCCCGCGAAAACATCACCGTACCGGACAAACGAAAAACATAGCCGAACACCGGCACCCGCAGCGCGTACCGGTCTATCCACCAACGACTCGTCGGCCAACTATAAAACGCGATAAAACAGGCCGCCGCCGATACCAAACCGATTCCGATAAACACACCGTTCGCCAAAAACCAATCGGACACATCGATCAGCGCCTGCGTAATCGGCGGCATCGGCTTGCCGGTAATCTGCAGCAATTTTTTGATCTCCGGCACGAGACTGGTCAACATAAAAACGACCAAACCGATCGCAAACAACAACGTAAACAGCGGGTATTTCAATGCCGAAATAATCTGTTTTTTCAACTTGCGGCTCGCTTTCACCTCATGCGCCGCCTGATCCAGCACCGTCCCCAGATGACCGGTTTGCTCGCCGACGCGCACTAACTGAATCGTAAACTGGCTAAAAATCGAATGTTCCGCCAACGCCTCGGTAAACGAACTGCCTTCTTGAATCCGATCGCGCAGCTTGCGCCAAGTCTTGCGGGTGCCGAACCGCGCATGCGCCAACGTCAACTCCAGTGCTTCCAATAAACTGATACCGCTACGCAACATCACCGCGATTTGATGAAAATTATGCTCGATATCGCCGTTATGCATCGACCGATAATCCAGCGGATTCAGACTAAATTGCCCGCCTTCGCCTTTGGGTTTCTGCTCGTCGATACCCAGCACCAACAGACCTTGCTTGCGCAAAGCGGCAATCGCGCGCTCCCGGTTCGGCGACTCGATACTGTCGGCGACTTGCTGCCCGCTACGATCGCGGGCGGTATAAGTAAATAACGCCATTATGCAATCACCGATGAATGTCGCCAGCAATTCCCAATTTGGGGACCAAAAAGGGTGTGGGGTATGCTTGGCGAGGATGTCGGCAGCGGGACAGATTTTTGCTCCTCGGCAATTGCTCCTGCATTGCCCTAATACACGCCATCCATGGCGTAATGCAAAATCTGCATTCACGCCATCCTTGGCGCTTAGCTGCCGCCAAGCCCCCATGGATGGGTTTACGGCGTTCCTCGACAGGCATACCCCACACCCTAAGATCGGCGAAACTGCTCAACCTGGGAATTGCTGGAATAGCGCCGCGCACTACCATGAAGAAACCACTTGCAGCACCTCATGAAACGACGTCTCCCCGGTTATCATCTTGTCGATCGCATCGTCTATCAAACCGTGCATGCCGGCTTCGCGCATATTTTCGACCAATTGCGCCTCGCCGCGACCTTGCGCGACATCGCGGGCCCAATCCGCACGCAGCTCCAACAACTCGTACAAACCGATACGCCCGGCATAACCGCGATTGCCGCAATACACGCAACCGGTCGGATCGTAAATTCGCGCGCCGGTCAAATTAGCTCGCCCTAAAATCAACGCCTCTTGTTCCGTCAACGGACGCGGAATGCGGCAATGCTTGCACAAGCGCCGCAACAAGCGCTGGGCCACCGCCAAACGCAACGCCGCCGCGACCAAATAAGGCTCTACGCCCATATCGATCAAGCGCGTCACGGTCGCCGCCGCCGAATTGGTATGCAAGGTTCCAAGCACCATATGCCCGGTCAACGCGGCCTTGATCGCGATATTCGCAGTCTCCTGATCGCGAATCTCGCCGAGCATCACGACATCGGGGTCGTGCCGTAAAATACTGCGCAAGGCCTTCGCGAAATCGACCTTGTTCGACGTCGGATCGACCTCGCACTGCGCGACGCCCTCGATTTCGTATTCGATCGGATCTTCTATCGTAATGACGTTTAAATCGCGGCTTTCGAGCAGCATCCGAATCGCCGCGTACAACGTCGTCGTTTTGCCGCTACCGGTCGGCCCGGTCAAAATCATCATGCCTTGAGTCCGGCGCAGAAAACTTTCGATAATGCGCTGATGCTCGCCGATAAAGCCCAGCCGGTCCAACGTCAACGCGCCGGTTTGCAAGGCCAACAGCCGCATCGTGATGCGTTCGCCGTATTTGGTCGGCAGTGTCGCGACGCGAATGTCGACGCGCCGCCCGCCTCTGACGAATTGATGCGAAAAACGTCCGTCTTGCGGCAAACGTTTTTCGGCGATATCCAAATTCGCCATGACTTTCAGACGGCTGGCCAACTCGGTATAGGCCCCGTGTTTAACCACATCGTAATTTTCCAATTGACCGTCGACGCGAAACCGGATGCGCGCCCCGTTGAAACCCGGATCGATATGAATATCCGAAGCTTGGCGAATATAGGCCGCATACAGCAACTTATCGCCCAAGTCGACCGCATCGTTGCTTGCCGCGCCCGCCACCGGCAACGCCTTGACCGTCAAGGCGTTGCCGTAAACCTCGTGAATGACCTTATCCAATGCGGACTTGTCGACATCCCATAAACGAACCGGCGACTTGACCAGCCGCTCCACCGCATTGGTCAAGCCGGCATTGATCAGGCTTCCCGTCGCGACATGCACGACCCCGTCCATCGCCAAAAACGGCAGCAACTTTCGGCGCACCGCGATCGATGCCGGAATGCGCAACGCGCAAGAAGGATCGATGCGCACGCTTTCAATGTCCAACCGATGCGAATCCGGCGACAAACAAATATGATCGATATATTGGATACCTAAGCGCGTTTCCGGGCCCGACACCCTGACCCATCGCACGACCGCCTGACGCGTCATGCGCTGATGCCCCGACTGTATCGTCAAGGTCAAGGTCACGTTTTCCCGGATTGCGCAAACCTCGTCGCGCAGCACCAAACCGGCTCCGCCCGAAGAGATATCCTCGACAGCCGTGGTCAGCGACAGAACATCGTCGGTAAATAAAATCGCCTCGCCATCCTGAACCGGCTCCCGCGCCTGAGCACGTAATTCCTCATGGCTTTGTTGCGCCTGATTTTGCCAATTCTTCAACGAAAACCCCGGTAATTGCGTCATATCTTCAACTTATTAGAATTCATTGTGCCGTCTTCGGCTAAAACTATGCTTCCCCACGCTCCAGCAACCCGGCGCTGAGCCGCTTCCATGATGGGTTTCCGCTTCGCTGCTACCCATCCTACAGGGCGGCTCTTGCGTCGGATGGGTAGAGGCGGAAGCCGAAACCCATCGTTTTCACCCTCGCAGCTAAATCTCCCGCCGGACGGGTTTTATTGACTCGGCCGCGTAATGTTTCCCTGCCGTTTGCGGGCGCCCATGATGGGTTTCCGCTTCGCTACTACCCATCCTACAGGGTGGCTCTTGCGTAGGATGGGTAGAGGCGGAAGCCGAAACCCATCGTTTTCACCCTCGTCGCCAAATCTCCCGCCGGACAGGTTTTATTGACTCGGCCGCGTAATGTTTCCCTGCCGTTTGCGGGCGCCCATGATGGGTTTCCGCTTCGCTACTACCCATCCTACAGGGTGGCTCTTGCGTAGGATGGGTAGAGGCGGAAGCCGAAACCCATCGTTTTCACCCTCGCCGCTAAATCTCCCGCCGGACGGGTTTTATTGACTCGGCCGCGTAGTGTTTCCCTGCCGTTTGCGGGCGCCCATGATGGGTTTCCGCTTCGCTGCTACCCATCCTACAAGGTGGCTCTTGCGTAGGATGGGTAGAGGCGGAAGCCGAAACCCATCGTTTTCACCCTCGCCGCTAAATCTCCCGCCGGACAGGTTTTATTGACTCGGCCGCGTAGTGTTTCCCTGCCGTTTGCGGGCGCCCATGATGGGTTTCCGCTTCGCTGCTACCCATCCTACAGCTCTACCGGGCTGCATTCCCACGCCGAAACACGGGAACGATAACTACATCCACAAAATCAACTCCCACTCCAACTCGCCCTGCCTGAGCGCGCCGTCTTCCGGCGTCTGCATCGTCAATTGCACCGGCACCCCCTTAAAACCGCTCGCGGCCAACTCAGCCATCGCCCGGTACATATCCAAATAAGCGCCGCGCAACGACAACCGGCCGACCTGAATCGTCCGCGCCGATTTGCCCTGACCTTTACCGGCTCCGGAACTATCCGAACCGCCCTCCGGCTCGACCCATTGCAACACCTCCCGCAATGACACGCTCAATTGCTCCGCCGGAAAACTTTCGCGCTTTTCCTCGATCACCCAAATGTTATGCCGCATCATGATCTCGGAAAGCAGCGCCGTCGCCTCGTTGATCGACGACTCGCCGCTTAAAAAACCGGCAATCTCCAACATTTTCTTGCCCAGATCGGACTGCTGCCGTTGCAGCGTATCGATTTGCTGCCGCGTTTGATCGACCTGATTCATCACGCCCGGCAGCGCCGCCGGCGAAATCCCTTGCCGATACAGCCCCTGATAAGTCTCTTCGGCCTTTTGCATCTTTTCGGATAGCAACCCGCTAACGAACACAAAATAAATCACAGTAATCGCCATGCCCGGTAAAATCCGTTTCAGCAGACGCTCGCGCTTTTGCTCGGGCGTCATAGCGGCGTCTGCTCCGCATGCTCGATAAAACCGCTCAACCCGTTATCGTCGATCATCACGGAAAACTCCCAGGGACCGCCCCCTTCAAGCAAGACCATATCCTTCTTGGACGGCGCATTGACACGCCAACCGAGCGTCGACAAAACCGGCTCCAAGCGATTGCTCAGCCGGTTCGGTAAATCGGCCTCTAGCGCGACGCCCGACACCCGCAAACCCCCATTGACAACCTCAACGCTCTCGATCAACAAATCATCGGGGCTGGCCACGGCCAAATGCTTCAATAGCGCGGCCGGACGCGCCTTAAACGCGCTCAACGCCTTCGGAACCAAATCGACATTACCCTGCAAAGTCTTTATCTTCTTTTCGAGCTTGCCGATTTCCTGCTGATTTTTATAAACCGACTCGCGATAGACTTTCAGATCTTGTTCCGCTTGCGTCAACGCTTCGGTCTTGTATTCGTAATCCTGCGTTTGATACAACAGCCAGGCGCCGTGACCTACACACAGCAATGCCGCCGAAACGCCGCTGCCGATCATATAAAACAACTCCCGATTGATCGGCGCTTTAGGATTCAACAGCGGTACGCCGACTGCATCCTGTTTGATCAGATGCTTCGCCCAATGCGCCAGCCACTGCGTCAAAGCGGCCTCATCGGTCAAATGAAATTTCGCATCGGACTCGGGAGTAAATTCGATCTGATTATTCAACAACACTTCGGTCTTATCGACCGCGCCGATTTCCAGCAGCCATTGATCGAGTTCTTCATGCCACTGCGGATGTTGCTCCTTGATCATGATTTGCAACGTCATCCCCTGATCCGGCGTTTTTGCAAGCGCGAAAACCGTCGTCGACCAACACTCGATACGCCACCAACTCGACTTGCCGTCTTCGGACAACAGCACCGGCAAGCCGCCCGGATGAGACAAACCGGCCAACGCGCAACCGGCTTTTTTTAAAACGGCCGCGGTGTCGGCCAAAGTTTCCTCCGCGATCAAATTCAACCAATAATGACTCATGTCTTCATCGCTGCCGAGAAAGCAATACGCCAAACGGTTTTTGCCGATAGACCTGCCGGTCATCGCCTCATATTCGAATTGCAAGGCCTGCTCCAGCATGTCGCCCTCGATGCCTTCAACCTGCGCCGAAGGCAAACTCAACGCGTGCGTATTCAAACGGACATAGAACACCCAGACCTTGCGGCCCAGCGGAGGCGATTCGGAAATAATCTGTTCAAGCGCGGTCGGCAGCTTTCCGGCCTTGTCGCAGTCAATGTCGAACACGTTCAAAGCGTCTGTGATAGCGCCCTTGCGGTCGGTATCGATACGGAACGTTTTGACTTCGGTGATATACAGCAGCGTATGGGATGGACGTGAAAAAAATTGAGGCAGTTTCATTTAGAGTAATAATTATCCGACTACCGAAAAACAGGCGAAAATACCGGGCTTCTCATAGGGCTTCAACGCGGAAGCCGAACCCGTCTTCTTACTAAACCATAGGTTTCGGCTCCAAACCGACCGAACGGGAAAAGCGACCTAAAATGGCATCCCGCCGCCGGACGGGTTTTTAAACCCGTCCGCAACGTTTCGCTATTGTTTGCCGCCCATGATGGGTTTCCGCTGCGCTCCTACCCATCCTACAACGAGGCTCTTGCGTAGGATGGGTAGAGGCGGAAGCCGAAACCCATCGTTTAAAACTTACTTAGGCTCACCGCCGCCGGACGGGTTTTATAAACCCGTCCGCAACGTTTCGCTATTGTTTGCCGCACATGATGGGTTTCCGCTACGCTCCTACCCATCCTACAACGAGGCTCTTGCGTAGGATGGGTAGAGGCGGAAGCCGAAACCCATCGTTTAAAACTTACTTAGACTCCAACCCCAGCGACTGAGTAAAGCGTTTTAAAATGGCATCGGCCGGCAAATCGACCGCGATCGCTTGCCATTGAAACAAACCGATGCGCAGCAAAACCAACTCGGATTGCCAAAGCGTTTCGGGATTGGTAAAGCCGACCCGCGCCTTGATCGGCGACTCCCACCGAACCGAACCGTCCAACGCCCAACAACCGGCTTGGCCCTGCGCTTCGCCGTTCGGGTCATCGGTCAACTCGCCGCACAGCAAATGCCTGAAACCTTGCGGCCCGGCCAACAGCCGCGCGGTGCTTTCGACCAGCCGCTTGCCGTCCGAATTGTCGCGCAATGCTTCGCGCGTGTCGTTTTTCATATCCGCGTACATGCGCAAATCCAACATGGCTTCGAGCAACTTACCGGCATAGGTTTGCAAATGATCGGTTCTCACCAGCGCATGCCATTGCGCCTCGTCCCGCTCGTCCGCGGCCTGGGCAATCGAACGCATCGCCCACCAAGGGCCCAATGCGAAAGCCGTACATGCCGCGAGTAACAGCAACGATAAAAAACGAAAAGGTAGCGCCATGTAAATCTATTCTCTCTATAAGTTACGTTTCCCTGCCGTTTGCGGGGGCCCCATGATGGGTTTCCGCTTCGCTCCTACCCATCCTACAACGAGGCTCTTGCGTAGGATGAGTAGAGGCGGAAGCCGAAACCCATCGTTTTCACCCCCGCCGCCAAATCCTTCTATCCACGCAACCTATTCAGAAGTTAATTCGGCCTTGCAACGGGCAATGACATTGCCGCTAGGCGTGGCGGTGAAGCCGCCGAAGCCGTTGTAAAAGTAAGGCCCTGGATGATCATATTTAATCCGGCAAGGCACGTCGTCGCGTTCGACGAAAGCCGGTTGCACATCGCCGTCGGTATCCGGAGTGACGGTACAAGAAGCGATCGCGAAATTTTTGTTGATGGTGACTTTAACGCTGGCAGGACCGTGATATACGCTATCGCCCGCTTCCGAGGCGATATTGCAGCCGCCATTGCCTTGGTTTCCGAACGGGTTGATGACGATAGGCGCAGGCGGCTGCATGGCGTTAGCCACGCTCGCGGCAAGCAACAAGGGCAGTGCGGTAATAAGTAAAGTGCTCTTTTTCATAAAGTTTCAAATCTCAATGCAAATGTAAATAAAAACCCCATTCCGAAGCCTGCGCTAAGGAATGAGGACAACTTTCCCCCATCTCGTTTCCACGCTCCGGCGTGGTAACGATAAGCTTGCGTAGGATGGGTACAGGCGGAAGCCGAAACCCATCTTTTTTCACCCCGCCGCCGAATCTGCCGCCGGACGGGTTTTACAACTCCCTATCAAATTGGCTCCCACGCTTCAGCGTCCTCGCACCGCGGAGCGGTGCGGGATGCATTCCCACGCTGGAGCGTGGGAACGATAGCTAGAGAGCGGAAACGAGGCCGAACCGCGGGAACGATAACCGGACCGTGCGAACGATAAATTCAAAAAAAGGGGTGTTGCCACCCCAACAGAGATGCATGCAACAACATCAACACCAAACATCAACTAAAGTCTTGGCGAAACTTCACAATGGTCACAACACGGAGCACGTAGCCCGTATGCAGCGTAGCGGAATACGGGATTGGCGTGGCTCCTGCCGTTTGCGGGCGCCCATGATGGGTTTCCGCTTCGCTGCTACCCATCCTACAGGGTGGCTCTTGCGTAGGATGGGTAGAGGCGGAAGCCGAAACCCATCGTTTTCACCCTCGCCGCTAAGTCTCCCGCCGGACGGGTTTTATTGAATAGGCCGTGTAATGTTTCCCTGCCGTTTGCGGGCGCCCATGATGGGTTTCCGGTTCGCTGCTACCCATCCTACAGGGTGGCTCTTGCGTAGGATGGGTAGAGGCGGAAGCCGAAACCCGTCGTTACCGCTCGGCATCGCATGGATTTTGTAACCGGCCGATAGCGATACGCTCTCGCGAAAAAAAACGCATTGCTATCGGGGAGTATCGAAACCGGAGCGCGGGCGACATGACTGTCGTGCGCTCCGGCGGGGTAAGAAAAAGCCGTCCGTGGCGGGCAAGACGGCTAGAGCCATGCTCAAGCCATCCTGCTTGGCTCAAAGATTAGCCATCCACGTTTTGATAGTGGTTAGACAATGCGCCGCCCAAGCCTTCCAGTCTCATCATCGGCATGACGGTAGTCAGGAATTTGGCTCTGCGTTCCATTGGAGTAAGTTCGCGCCAAGTGCCGGCAACAGACATATTTCCCGTATCAGATTCACAATCAGTTTGGTCTGCGGCTGGTACCAAAGGATCTGCACGAGTACCACCCTCACAAAACTCAGCTCTAGGCACTTCATAAATGGCCAGAATACGGTTGTATTTGTTAGCCGCACTCATTGCTCCCGTTTTCGCGAAATGAACAGGCGCTTCAGAGATGGTTTTACCAACCATGCCGGAACCTTGGCCTACACCGAATGCCACATAGTCTTTTGCACTGGTGTCGATCGATCCTACTGGACGACCCAAGATTTTAGCCAAGGCCGCATCGCCGTCAATACAGCCCATTACCCCCGCACAAGGAGCATTATTAACCCGAAGCGCCGCCACGGCAACAGGATCTGAATTAATAGCAGGCAAAGCAACTGCAGGAAGAGCAGCATCGAATGTCTTATCGTCAGCAGTGGCATCCATAGGCAACAAACTGGTAATACCGACACTTTTTAAGGCATTAGCTGGAACTGATGTAACTTGAAGATAACCACTACCCATGGCATTCATCATGTGGGGATAGAGAGTGCCTGCAGCCCACTCGCCCGCCGTATCTTGAACAATCAACGAATCATAGTCCTTAGGCTGCCCCATGAACTGCACGTCATAACGCTGAATCGCCTTGCTCACTTCCACCAAGCTGTCCGAGTTGGCGCTGTCGTGGGTTTTATCGACGAAGCCGCCGACATAAGGCAGCATCAAACCGGCCAGGCCGATCAGGATCAACAGCACGACGGTCAACTCGATCAAGGTCAAACCGGCCTGTCTTGCAATGCGTTTTACTTTATAATCTTTCATTGTTGGGTTTCTCCCCATTTTTCGTTAGTTAGTGTTTTAAGTTACGCTAACGAAGTCGCTGCCCTTGGCTGTAGCAGAGCGTAACGGCAGCGGGGGGGAAGCCCTTCCCCCATGTTCCGAAACTCCTTCTATTCGCCCATCGTGGGCTATGTGCCTCCTTAACCGGAACCAACTTGGTCAGTCCCTGCATATAAAGCAAACGGCATGCCAACTTTTATCCTATTGAATAATAAGGTTATTTCTGAGGGCTCGAAAAAATAAAGGATGGGACTGTGTGATATCACACACCTAAACTGTGTGAAATGACTTAATTCGAATGGCTCTCACGCTTTAGCGTCCTCGCACCGCGGAGCGGTGTGGGATGCATTCCCACGCTGGAGCGTGGGAACGATAGCTAAATCTCCCGCCGGACGGGTTTTATTGACTCGGCCGCGTAGTGTTTCCCTGCCGTTTGGGGGCGCCCATGATGGGTTTCCGCTTCGCTGCTACCCATCCTACAAGGCGGCTCTTGCGTAGGATGGGTAGAGGCGGAAGCCGAAACCCATCGTTTTCACCCTCGCCGCTAAATCTCCCGCCGGACGGGTTTTATTGACTCGGCCGCGTAGTGTTTCCCTGCCGTTTGCGGGCGCCCATGATGGGTTTCCGCTTCGCTACTACCCATCCTACAAGGTGGCTCTTGCGTAGGATGGGTAGAGGCGGAAGCCGAAACCCATCGTTTTTCTGGGCACTGGAGTGTGGAATCGATAAAAATCGCCTGCTTGACGTATTACGCTTTGCGTAATATTCTCTTCCGAATGATTAAGTCGCTTCGCTGCAAAGACACCCAAGCCTTGTTCGAAGGAGAATCGCCTAAACGTTTTCGCGCGTTTCAAGCTATTGCCGAACGTAAGTTGGCGCAACTGCATGCCGCGGCTAGCCTGGCGTTTTTACGCAGCCCTCCGGGCAATCGCCTGGAAGCGCTAAAAGGGAGTCGTGCGGGACAATACAGCATTCGCATCAATGACCAGTGGCGAGTGGGTTTTCGCTGGTTGGATAACGATGCTTTTGAGGTTGAAATTGTTGATTACCATTGAGGAAAAAATTTCATGATAGAAAACCGTATGCGTCCGATACACCCCGGCGAAATCCTGCGTGAAGATTTTTTGAATCCCTTGGCATTAAGCGTAAACGGGTTGGCAACCGCTTTGCACGTTCCGACCACGCGTTTGCATGAAATCGTTAAGGAACGCCGCGCGATTACGCCGGATACCGCTTTGCGCTTGGCGCGTTATTTTGGCGGAGATGCACAATCCTGGCTGAACCTGCAAACAGCTTATGACTTACGCCGGGCACAGCAATCCTCGCTTGACGCCATAGAGCGCGAGGTTTTGCCGCGCGAGGCGGCTTGAGCCATTTTACATGGCTCCCACGCTGAAGCGTGTGAACGCTAGCCGGAGAGTGGGAATGATGAAAGTCATGTAAACACCGACCTTAGCGATTTATCACTCGATGTGACGAGCCATGTCCATGCTGTCGTGAAGCACGCGAAGAACATCGACAAAGCATGCTTCGCTTTGCCGAAAGACAAGGATGTGGCGACCGCGCCGCCCGTGCCTCGCAACGGGAAGAACAAAAACCCCTTGCTGAATGTCATCACGGCATTTGGCACCCATAACACCGGGTCCATCGATGAGGGCTGCCAATGCTTGAGTCAGGGTTTCCCTATAGACCTCGGCCTGTTGCGGGCCGAATCGCTCGGCTGTCCAGGTTAAAATATCCGCAATGTCTTGTTCGGCTTGCCGAGCAAGACGGACCGTCCAGCAGGTCATCAGCGCGGTTACGTAGCGTGTTTGACCAACCCAGCCATATGCATGCGAATGGCCTCGGCCGATTCCAGCGTCGTATACTGGCCCGCCTCCATATCGTCGATACCCACAGCGACAGCCTCACGCAACGCTTGCAAGCGGACAGTTTGCTCTTGTTCTCGCTGCTGCATCAAGCGCAATCCTTCTCGCAGCACTTCGCTGGCATTCTGATAACGACCCGATTGGACCAATTGCTCCACAAATTGCATTTGTGGATCGGTAAGAACAACATTGCGCGTAGGCATAGTAAGCTCCGATGATTAGTGTTGGCATATTCTGCCAATTTGATAGACCAATGACAATTGGCTCGATTATTTTCTGTTATTCTTCATCAAGGTTTCAAATGGCTCCCACGCTGAAGCGTGGGTGCGATAAGGATTAGATCGTAGCGTTTATCAACAATCTTCCCACGCCTAAAGGGTAGTCTTGCCGGACTGCGGCGATTGCGGCCATTACCAAAGCGGTCCCCGCAAAAATTGCCGATCCAAAGGAAATCCTTAAAACCCATTCATTAACGAACCGCAAGAAGCGCGGAACAGGCGCGATCATTACGGTTAACACCGACAGCAACGTTGCCGCGACTGTCGACAAAACTCCCGTCCCCAGCGAAGCGCACCACGGGCATTTATGCTTGGCATGCAAATCGTGATAATTACACCCGGCATCCAAACCCAGCCAAGGCCAATCACAGCCGCATTGAAATAGAAAGCCGCATAACGGCGTGATGGCAATCAAGGCAATGAACCCCATCAGCGATGCGGCAATGAGTTTGTATTTAAGTGTTGGCTTTATTGTATTCATTACGACAATCTTGTTTTAGACGCATCTTTTGCAATGGCTGTCATGATGGGTTTCCGCTTTGCTCCTACCCATCCTACTGCGCTATACGGCTTATTTCGCATCGGTTCGCATTTTTTGGACGAGTATGATTACTGCCGCCGCGAACAAGGCGGCCGAGAATACGATTAAGGTTCCGGTGAGATCGTTCATCATATCCGGGGCGACGATCATGACGATCCCCAGCGCGATCATGATCATGCCGCCGATAAGTTTGAGCGTTTGACCGTGCTTTTCTTCAAATTTTTGCCTTTTCAGCGTTATCAAGGCCGTCAAAAAAATAATGATTTCGATCGAAAGATAGATCAATAGATAAACCAGCAATAAGCCTAAAAATTCCATCGTGCCGACTTGCTGCGATCTGACCAGTTGACTCCATATCACCGGAAAGCCTGCCGTACAAGGCAATTCGACCAATGCGATGCCCGAGGCCATGACGAAGGTAGCGCCCGCGAGCGCAAGACCTTTTGTTTCCGGATTCAACAAGCCTCTTATCGATTGATAAATACCCGGTTTATGTTTGTCCGATATCGTGAACGAAATGCCTTTTTTAAACCAAAAATAATCTTTGACATTGACCAAACCGAATAGCAGTGCGAACAAGGCCACCAGCCACTGCACCCAGATTAGATAGGCGACATAGCCCAGCACTTTAAAGACGCCGGCGACAAAGGCGCCGTAGAGGGTTGCCGTGGTGAACAAGAACACCAGGCCGACCAGCAACATTCGTTTTCTGGAGCCTGAATGTATCACCATGCCTAACAGCAGCGTCAACACCCATAACGAACATGGATTAAAGCCGTCGACAAAGGCAATCAAGAGGGTGCTGAATATCAGCGGTTGCCGGACCAGGTCTATGGTGCCGAGCCAGGGGACTTCGATTGTAGTTGAGACGTTAGTTGGCGATCCTAGGTCAGTTTGAGACTGCTGCGCCAACGTTTCCTTTAGCCTGTCGTCCGGCTGCTGCTTTCGGCTTAGGGAGGTCCTAACCGTATCTTCGATTTGTTTCCGGATAAACGGCGCATCGCCGAAAAAAACCTTGCCGTCGACAAATACGGCGGGCACGCTGCCGGCTTCTACGCCGTGTTCTCGCGCGGTCAATTGAAAGAGTTCCCGGTTGAAGCGGTTGCGCCACACTTCATGCTGCCGGACTTGCAATTGCGGGTAACGGGCTGCCAATTCGCTCAGAAAGGGCTTTTGATCCAGGCAATGAGGACAGTTTTGGCCCCAAAACACGTCCATGACGAGTTCAGGGTCGGTCTTTGCCGTAACCGTTTGGCTTAGGAGCGTCAGCAAGAACATTATCAAGAAAAATCGAGGGGGGTCGAATCGCATTGGTTTTGCCTTTTAGGGTCTTAAACTGTTGGGGTGCCGGTTGTGTGCGAGGTTCCCTACAGCACACCCTGCATCGCCGTTCTTGCGTAGGATGGGTAGAGGCGGAAGCCGAAACCCATCGTTTTTTCGCCATTAAGTTAAGCCGTTCGTGGTGAGCCCTGTTGAACCATGGATGGCTTAATTTATCGCCCCCCCTGCCGGACGGGTTTTATCAATCCAGCCGCGTAAGGTTTTCCTACCGTTTGCGGGCGCCCATGATGGGTTTCCGCTTTGCTCCTACCCATCCTACAGCACACCCCGCATCGCCGTTCTTGCGTAGGATGGGTAGAGGCGGAAGCCGAAACCCATCGTTTTCACCCCGCCGGCAAATCCTCCGCCATACGGGTTTTTAAACTCCTATTCCCCGTCGGGCGAGTTTTATCGATTCGGCCGCGTAATGTTTCCCTGCCGTTTGCGGGCGCCCATGATGGGTTTCCGCTTCGCTCCTACCCATCCTACAGCACTCCCCGCATCGCCGTTCTTGCGTAGGATGGGTAGAGGCGGAAGCCGAAACCCATCGTTTTCACCCCGCCGGCAAATCCTCCGCCATACGGGTTTTTAAACTCCTATTTCCCGTCGGGCGAGTTTTATCGATTCGGCCGCGTAAGGTTTTCCTATCGTTTGCGGGCACCCATGATGGGTTTCCGCTTTGCTCCTACCCATCCTACAGCACACCCCGCATCGCCGTTCTTGCGTAGGATGGGTAGAGGCGGAAGCCGAAACCCATCGTTTTCACCCCGCCGGCAAATCCTCCGCCGGACGGGTTTTTAAACTCCTATTTCCCGTCGGGCGAGTTTTATCGATTCGGCCGCGTAATGTTTCCCTGCCGTTTGCGGAGTTCCCATGATGGGTTTCCGCTTTGCTCCTACCCATCCTACAGCACACCCCGCATCGCCGTTCTTGCGTAGGATGGGTAGAGGCGGAAGCCGAAACCCATCGTTTTCACCCCGCCGGCAAATCCTCCGCCATACGGGTTTTTAAACTCCTATTTCCCGTCGGGCGAGTTTTATCGATTCGGCCGCGTAATGTTTCCCTGCCGTTTGCGAGGTTCCCATGATGGGTTTCCGCTTTGCTCCTACCCATCCTACAGCACACCCCGCATCGCCGTTCTTGCGTAGGATGGGTAGAGGCGGAAGCCGAAACCCATCGTTTTCACCCCGCCGGCAAATCCTCCGCCATACGGGTTTTTAAACTCCTATTTCCCGTCGGGCGAGTTTTATCGATTCGGCCGCGTCATATTTCCCTACCGTTTGCGAGGTTCCTACCCATCCTACTGCTGAATGCCGGAACATGGGAACGCTTTTATTCTGTTTCGATAAACGCCCGGATACCGGCCACGCCTTGGCCGCCGGCTTCACGGACTCGCGCCAGATCGTCCTTTGCTAAGCCTCCCAAGCCGAATACCGGAATATTCGCGGTTTCGGCGAGCGCTGTAAAGCCTTGCCAACCGAGTATTCGGGCTCCCGGATGCGTGGCGGTCGGCAATACCGGCGCCAAGACGGCAAAATCGACGCCGACGGTTTCGGCATGGCGCAGTTCCGCTTCATTATGGCAAGAGGCGGCCAGCCAGCCTTGGCTGTCCGGCCGTTCGCGTAACGCCATTAAATCCTTTCCGGTTAAATGTATGCCGTCTATTGCACTCGCCTCGATTCCGGATACGGCCGAGTTGAGCAAGACTGATGCGCCATGACGGCGGCATAAAGGAAGGATGCGCGCGATAAATTCCGCCGCTTCGCCGGCCGTTACTTTTTTCAAGCGCAATTGAATCAGTTTGATGCCGTTGGCGAGAATGGTTTTTAAGTTAGAGAATAACGCCGAGGGGGTGCTGTCGTCCAGGATGGCATAAAACGGCGGCAGGCGGAGCGCGGTCACGATCGGACGATTCGCCGCCGGAAAGGAATAGTTTTGAAGATCGGTCGGAGCGACCCACTCGACCGCTTGTCCTTCTCTGCCATGCGGGTCGCCTTCGAACCGGTCGATCCGCCAAACTTTGAGTCTTACGCTGAGGTCCGGGTAGTCGTGATGAATCGTGATCAGCGGCGTTGCGGTTTTAACGTCGATGGCCAGTTCTTCATGGAGCTCGCGGTCCAATGCTTGTCGCTGCGTTTCGCCCGGCTCGATTTTACCGCCCGGAAATTCCCATAGGCCACCTTGATGTTTATCGTCGGGGCGCTTGGCGATCAGAATTTTGCCGTGCCGGTCGACAACCGCGCCAACGGCGACTTCTAAAACCGATTTCATAAGTTTTTGTTCTTGTTGATGCTGTTTCAAATGGTTTTCACGCTCCGGGGACTATTCGAATGACTCCTTAATGTTTCCCTACCGTTTATTGTGCTTCGTGATGGGTTTCCGCTTCGCTGCTACCCATCCTACGGCTGGATGCCGGACCGTGGGAACGGTGAAAAAACTGTAGGGTACGCTGTGCGTAGCGCAGGAGACCCGCCCATTGCTTAATGTGTTCTCATGTGTTCCGTTGTGCCGACGTTAGGTACGCGCAGCGTACCCTACAATTCACTTTGGATTTATAAGTATTTCCGGTATTTCAAATGGTTCACACGCTGGAGCGTGGGAAGGATAATCTTAGCCAATGAGACCTCGATAACATTTATTGTCACTTAACACTCTCGGACTTCGAAATCGCGATCTGGGGATCGCTCCCACAGAGCGCCGGGCTTACCTCTTACCTCTTACCTCTTTCACTTCTGCGGGACGGGTTATTTGACCCGTCCCCAACGTTTCGGTTTGCCCTTAACCTTTCGGCTGACTTCGGCCAAAGTTAATAGGGGGGACTATTCGAATGACTCCGTAACGTTTTCCTGCCGCTTATCGTGCCCCCCTGATGGGTTTCCGCTTCGCTGCTACCCATCCTACGGCTGGATGCCGGACCGTGGGAACGGTGAAAAAACTGTAGGGTGCGCTGTGCGTACCGCAGGAGACCCGCCCATAGATTAATGTGTTCTCATGTGTTCCGTTGTGCCGACGTTAGGTACGCGCAGCGTACCCTACAATTCACTTTGGATTTATAAGTATTTCCGGTATTTCAAATGGTTCACACGCTGGAGCGTGGGAAGGATAATCTTAGCCAATGAGACCTCGATAACATTTATTGTCACTTAACACTCTCGGGCTTCGAAATCGCGATCTGGGGATCGCTCCCACAGAGCGCCGGGCTTCCTTTCCTCTTTCCTCTTTCCTCTTTCCTCTTTCCTCTTTCACCTTTCCCTCCTAAGTCCGATACTCCGCATTGATCCGCACATAGTCGTAGGAAAAATCGCAGGTCAAGACTTCTTGCGAGGCGCTGCCGCGTCCGAGCGTTACGGTTACGGTAATTTCCGGTTCGTTCATCACTCGCTGGCCGGCCGCTTCGGTATAGTCTTCGGCGCGGCCGCCGCCTCGCACGATGCACACGTCGCCCAGGTGTATATCGACCCGCTCCAGGTCCATGTTGTCGACGCCGGCCCTGCCGACCGCCGCCAGAATGCGACCCCAATTCGGATCGCTAGCAAAAAACGCGGTTTTGACCAGCGGCGAATGGGCTATGGTCTTGGCGACGCGCACGGCCTCTTCATCATCTAAGGCTTGATTTATAACGATTCGCATCAACTTGGTCGCGCCTTCGCCGTCCCGGACGATCGCTTCGCTGAGTTGCTTGCAAATCTTCAACACGGCGTCGGCAAAGACTTGGTAGGCCGGGCTGCCTTCGGTCAATTCGGGTACTTTGGAACACCCGCTGGCCATTAAGACGCAGGCGTCGTTGGTCGAGGTATCGCCGTCGACGGTTATGCGGTTAAACGATAACTCGGCGGCGCGCGCCAAACAAGCTTGCAGCAACTCCCGCTCGATTTTGGCATCGGTCGCGATGAAAGACAGCATCGTCGCCATGTTCGGCTGAATCATGCCCGCGCCTTTGGATATGCCGGTCAACGTGATCGTCTCGCCGCCGATTCCGAGAGTAAACGATGCACCTTTCGGAAAGGTATCGGTGGTCATGATCGCGCGCGCGGCCTGTTCCCAATGATCCTCGGCCAGATTGGCAAAGGCCTTCGGTAAAGCCGCCTTGATTTTATCGACGGCCAACGGTTCGCCGATCACGCCGGTCGAAAACGGCAGAACTTGCCGGGCATCCGCGCCGGCAAGTTCTGCCAAGTCCGCGCAGGTCGACAAGGCATCGTCAAGCCCCCTTTTTCCGGTGCCGGCATTGGCGTTACCGGAATTAATCAGCAGCCAACGCGGTGCCTGTTGTAAATGTTCCTTCGCGACAACTACCGGAGCCGCGCAAAACGCGTTCTGTGTAAACACCGCCGCGCAAGTCGATCCTTCGCGCATTTGTATGAGCAACAGATCGTCGCGTTGCGTTTGCTTGATGCCCGCGCACGCCGTGCCCAATTCGATCCCGTCCACCCGGTGCATTACCGGAAACACCACCTGCCCCACCGCCATATAGACTCCTTTAAATCTTGTAATTGTTACTGTGAAAGTTAGTAGATTTTGGCTCTTTATCTAATTTTTCGATATAAGAAGCTCGGCAGAGAAAATGCCGGCTCCGGAGAGGGTGCGGTTGCTCGACCGACAGGCGTCGGCGGCAGGGAAAGCCGCCGTCGAGCCTACATGGACGTATTCACCCAGCCCCTAAATTCCATAGCCCATCGGTCATGGTTAATAGTCTTACTAATTTAGGGGCTGGGTCCTGTCGGGCGAGTAACCGTACCCACCCCCACCCCTCGCACTCTTATTTGCCAGTGTGATGACAGCTTTTTCATAATCATTAGGATAAGTAAGAAGATGTCGAGCATTAATTTATAAGGCAGTCTGCAACAGGACGTTGCAGTCAGAGCTTACAGGGATATATTCACGCGTCCTTAGAAATTAATGCCTGACACCAACCACATACACTGATTAGATACTAAATCTTCAATAAAACGCTTATTTTGCTAATGTTGGGAAACGCGCCTTGCATCAGCGCGCATTGTTGCTTAACTTTTTCCATCCGTTCCGGCTGACTCCCCATCAGATGCGGCAAAATCACTTCGATTTCGATCGTCCCTTCCAGATAATGAATCTTGAAATCTTCGATATCTTCGAATAATTCGGCCAGATAGTTACGCAAGTAACCCTGCACATCCGCACGCAACACATCGACCGGCTCGTCGATGAATTCGTCGTCTTCGGGGTCGACATGGACCAATACGTCGACCACGTCGTCGAATTCGGCTTTCAGATTTTGCCGGACCGCATCGCCGATCATATGTCCTTCGGAAACGCTGATTCTGGCATCGACGACGATATGCGCGTCGATATAGGCATCTTCGCCCATTTGGCGGGTTCTAAGCAGATGAATGCCGCGCACGCCGGGAGTCGTTTTGATCACTCTGCGTATCTCGCGGATCAAGGTCTCGGGCAATGAGGTATCGACCAACTCCTTGATGCTTTGAATCACCAGACTTAAACCGATTTTAGCGATCATCAATGCGACGATCCCGGCGGCGACCGCATCGGCATATTCATAACCGACCCAAACGCCGGCCACGCCGATGATCACCACGATCGAAGATATCGCATCGCTACGATGATGCCAGGCATTGGCCAGTAATAATTTGGACCGGGTTTGCTTGGCAATGCGCTTGGTGTATTGATAGAGCCATTCGTTAGTCAATACCGATAAGGCGGCTATCGCCATCGCCTCGAATTCCGGCATCAACAAGCGCTCGGGCTGGCGAACTCTTTCCATTGCATCATAGGCGATGCCGCCGGCCACTATAATCAACCCGACGCCTAGCGCGACCGTCGCGATCGTCTCGTAACGCCGATGCCCGTACGGGTGGTCGAAATCGGCCTCTCGCGCGCCCAGTTTAATCGCGGTAATGACCAGTAAATCGCTGACCAGATCGGATAAGGAGTGGACACCGTCCGCGATCAAGGCCGCCGATTGACCCAGTATACCGAAGCCGATTTTCAGAACCGACAATGCTAGGTTGGTCCATGCAGCAACGATACTGACCTTCGCTTTTAGCCGATCGGATTCGACTGACTGGCGCGCTTCGATCATTATTCGCCTACTTCGAGAACAATAATATATTCGCCGTCCTCGGCTTTGGTTTCAAGGATCGCGTGTCCATTGATGCGGCACCAGGCGGGGATGTCCTGCATCACGCCGGGGTCGGTGCAAATAACTTCCAATTGTTCTCCGGCCGCCATGCGTTTGACCCGGTCTTGCGTTCGTATTACCGGCAACGGGCAAAGCAGACGCCGCGCATTTAGGGTTTCCCGGCTCATACGAACCACTCCTCGACAATTTGCTCCGGCGCGAACGGGGCCACCTGAATCGTTTGTTCCAGACCTTTTTGACTTCTAACCAAAATATCGACCTGATCGGCGTCGCGCCCTTGTCCGTAACGTGCAATGATGCGTCCGGCCAAGGCTAAGTCCTCATCGGTCGGTTCGCCGTCGATCAACGCTAACGGTCCGCTGTGACTGCTACTGATCAAGCTGGTGAATTCTTTTTTATAGCCTTCGAGAAAACGGCTCTCGCCCTCCTCGCGCGCGACGATGACTTTGAAATTGGACTTGGGACGGATATGCCTCCCGACTTTCAACAACATTACATCGTCGAGTTCGTAGTCTTTCGTACCCCGGTTTTGCCATAAATCGACTAATTTCGCCGAATAACTCTCGTCGGTCAAAAAACAACAGCCGCCGGCCGGCTGCGCATAATCGACGAAGCCGAACTGCTGCGCTAATTCCATTTGCGGTTTTCTAGATCGTCCGCTAAAGCCGAACAATTTGGCGCGGTCGACCCAGCCTTCGCGCTCCGGCAGAGTCTCCGGAAGATTTCTGGCGCATAAGGGTCTGAGCAGCAAATCGTCGGCACCGGATTCGCGCGCGATGATCGGCATCGTTTGTTTGCGCTGCGACATCGGCCGTTGACCGATGACCTCGCCGGTGATGATGAAATCGAAGCCGTTCTCTTGTATCCATTGCTTGGCCTTGTTGACCATGAAAATCTTGCAATCCAGACAAGGATTCATGTTACTGCCGTAGCCGTGCTTAGGATTGATCAGCACATCCTTGTATTCCTCGATGACATCGACGATGTGCAATTTGATGCCGAGTTGTTCGGCCACCCACAGCGAATTATTGCGCTTGGGTTTGGCGCGGTCCCGTTCGCGAATCGCATGCGTGTGTCCCTCCACGCAGAAGCCTGTGAAAAAATTGATGCCTTCGACATGCACCCCTTGTTCGATGATTACTTTGGCGGCCAACATCGAATCCAATCCTCCGGATATCAATGCCGCCGCTTTTCTTTGTTCGGACATAACGCTATTATCGTGTTTAAAATGCTTGTTTAAAAAATTGCGTCATTATACGCATTTCTTGGCTAAACTGGGTTCAACTTCGGTGATTATCGCCTAGAATAGCTAGCCATCAAATTTTTGGCACCGTGGCTCTAATTTTTCGATATGAAAAACAATGGCGGTTCCAAAGAGGGTGCGGTTGCTCGATCGACAGGCGTCGGCGGCAGGGCAGATTTTTGCTCCTGCAAAATCTGCATTCATGCCATCCATGGCAATCAGATTCCGCCGTCGAGCCTACATGGACGTATTCACCCAGCCCCTAAATTCCATAGCCCATCGGTCATGGTTAATAGTCTTACTAATTTAGGGGCTGGGTCCTGTCGGGCGAGTGACCGCGTCCTCCCTCACACCCTCGCACTTTCATTTACCGGGGCGATTGCCAGGCCTTCATAAGCGTTACAGTGGCTTTCGTGGCGCTCCCCGATGGGTTTCGCTCCGCTCTACCCATCCTACATGTAAACTAATGGATTCATTATGGATTTTAAAGATTATCTAAAAATTTTGGTCAACAAAGACGGTTCCGATCTTTACTTAACGGTCGGCGCGCCGGCCGCGGCAAAATTTCAAGGCGCATTGAAACCGCTCGAAAGCGAAAAACTGACCGGCGAACGCATCAAGGCTATCGCTTACAGTTTAATGGATGCCGATCAGCAAAAAGACTTCGAACACGTCCCGGAAATGAATCTGGCGATCACCGAACAGGGCATCGGCCGATTCCGGGTCAATATTTTCAAACAGCGCAACAACCTGGCCTTGGTCATTCGAAACATCAAGGTCGATATTCCGAATGCCGATCAATTAGGCCTGCCCGAAGTGCTGAAAAAAGTCATCATGGAAAAGCGCGGTTTGATTCTATTCGTCGGCGGCACCGGCTCCGGCAAGTCGACCTCCCTGGCCGCACTGATCGATCACCGCAACAGCAATTCGTCGGGGCACATCATCACGATCGAAGACCCGATCGAATATCTTCATCCGCACAAACGCTGCCTGGTCAATCAACGCGAAGTCGGCGTCGATACGCTCAGTTACGAGGACGCGTTGAAAAATACGCTACGCCAGGCACCGGACGTGATTCTGATCGGCGAAATCCGCTCTCAAGAAACGATGGAACATGCACTCGCCTTCGCCGAAACCGGGCATTTATGCTTGTCGACGCTGCACGCCAACAACGCCAATCAGGCCCTGGACCGTATCATCAATTTCTTCCCGGAAGAGCGGCGTAACCAATTATTGCTGGATCTATCGCTGAATTTGAAGGCCTTTGTTTCGCAAAGACTTGTTCCTACCGTGGACGGAAAACGGGTCGCGGCGATCGAAATTTTGCTGGGGACGCAATTGGTCAAAGACTTGATTCATAAAGGCGAAATTCATACGATCAAGGAAGCGATGGAAAAATCCGAAAACATCGGCATGCAAACCTTCGACAGCCATTTGCTCAAACTTTTCAAGGAAGGCAAAATTTCACTCGAAGAAGCCTTGCAAAACTCCGACTCGCCGAATAACTTGAAATTGAAAATCAACCTCAGCGAAGGCAAGGGATCGGCGACCGAAGCGGTCGCTAAATCGACTGGCGGCTTGACTTCAAGATTCTCGCTCGAGGCGATTGAAAAGGATCAGGAGGAAGAAGAAGAAGAAGAAGAGCAAAGCTAAACCTTTTTTCCGCGCGGGGCGGGTTATTTAACCCGTCCCCAACGTTTCGGATTGCCCTAAACATTTCGGCTAACTTCGGCCAAAGTCAAAACGCTTAGGACGGGGTTGCAACCCCGTCCTGCTAGGGATATGCTGGTTTTTGGGCTTTAGCTGAAGAAACTTCGCTCTTTCCCAAGCTCCAGCTTGGGAAAGACACCCCGGAAGCTCCAGCTTCCTGAGACCGACACAAGCTCCGCACACTCTCAATCCCCCCGACTCGCTCGTTCAATCTTTCTCCTGATTAGCAAGATACTTCAGCTTGCTGAAGCCAATTGTCCGAGCAGTGGCCAGTCGTAGCCACTTCTGCGGGGCGGGTTATTTAACCCGTCCCCAACGTTTCGGTTTGCCCTAAACATTTCGGCTAACTTCGGCCAAAGTCAAAACGTTTAGGACGGGGCTGCAAACCCCATCCTGCTAGGGATATGCTGGTTTTTTGGGCTTTAGCTGAAGAACCTTGCTAATCAGGATTTTTCTTGATTTTCGGGAAGCTAGAGCTTCCTGAACAGGTTACCCAAGCTGGAGCTTGGGTAACAGCATATTTTAGTTTTTGCGGCCTCGATACCATTTATTGTTATCCAACCGTCTCGACCTCGAAATCGCGATCAGGGGATCGCTCCCACAGGGCATCCGGGCCCCCGAGGGTATCAGCCAGTAGGGTACGCTGCGCGTACCATGGCATCCCACCATTGTTAATTCAAGCCTCAATGGTGTGATCCAGGGCGGGATTCGGTGCTTAACGGCATGAAGGTACGCGCAGCGTACCCTACAGTTTATGCGTCGCGACGGAAGGAGCGTGAGAACCAGGATAGCTCAAGGAAACAGCCGCAAAATACCGGACTTTCCTTCCATGTCTCCGACGACCCAAATCTGCTCGAACGGATGAGACTCGGGTAGCGTTACCCGGTGCAAATTATCTTCCAGTTCTTCACGGCTCCAAAGCGGATTGGCGTTACGCAAAACCAGCCAAACCCGGTCGCTGTGATAGGACTTTTCGGCCTTGCTGGCTAAAATCGCATTCAACGCATTCAACAAACGATCGCCGACCGGAACGGTAATCAAGCGATGCAGCGCCTCTAGCGTCCGGATACTGACTTTGCGCCCCAAAATCAGTTGGGCTTCTTCTTCACTACCGTACAAATGCGCAATTTCCAAATCCAAGCGCCGATCACCTAGGTAACACGATACATCCGGCTTTTTCGGCTCGTTATGCCAAATATGCCGCATTGGAATGCCTGTTTTTTGTTCGTAAAGCCGCATGAACAGCTTGGCCGCCTCATGTTCGAGCTCGATTTTTTCTTGCATGCTCCGGTTCATAAAGAACAGCTACAAATGATAGAAGTTATTTTGTACATATTTTGCTAAATACTTTGCCGGCATAGTTGCTGGCAAGAGCCTATAAGAACGCAATCACCCAGCCCCGTATTTTGATCTACGATAGGCATATTACTCATCGGAGATCAAAATACGGCACCGGGGTGCCCGTCAAAGAACGCCGTGAACCCAGCACCTAAATTCCATAGGTCTTTGGCAATGATTCAAAATCATGGCTTATTTAGGTGCTGGGTAAATTCGTCCCTGTAGGCTCTATGCCAGCCCCTCACCTAGCGTTAGGTGAGGGGCCGAGCACCCCGGTGCATCCTAAGGCACTGCCGAAATTTGAAGTGCGAAAAGTATACGTTCAATCTTAGGGAACCGATGCAAAAGTAGAAAGTCTTTAAATAAAGCTACCATTCGACATCGATCGGTTCGACCGGTTTTATGCAAGACCTCAAACGGCGTCTCTCGAAAGACGCCAGGGAGTCACCGCACCATGAAGTATGCCGATTACCCCGAAAACTGGCACGACATCGACACCGCGCTCTATATTCGCTCGGTCAAGTTGTTCAGAGCCGTCAAAAACTTATTGAGCGTCAAATTCGAACTGTTCGCCGACAACCAGGTATTGCAAGGCGATATTTTCCTGTTCAACCATTTTTCCCGCTTCGAAACCTTCATTCCTCAATTTCTATTTTTCGAACAAACCGGCGCTTACAGCTGCTCGATCGCGTCGGGCGAATTCTTCAAGGAAGACAATGTACTGTCGAATTATTTGAAGCATGTCGGCGTATTTCCGCACGACCATCCCCGATTGTTCGCTATCTTGGCCAGCCAAATCCTGCGCGGGCGTAAAGTCATTATTTTCCCCGAAGGCGGCATGGTCAAGGACCGGCGCGTCATCGACAAAAAAGGCGAATACAGTATTTATTCGCGCATGACCGGACTTCGACGTAAGCATCACACCGGTCCTGCCGTGTTAGGACAAGGGGTAGAAGCATTGAAGTCGGCGATTCGCCATGCCTTCAAAACAAAAGACAAAGAGCGCTTGCTGCACTGGCAGTCCCTGCTCGAATTCGACAGCTTGGATCAATTAATGGCGGCCGCCTTAAAACCGACCTTGATCGTACCGGCCAACATCACATTTTATCCGATTCGCAACTCCGAAAACCTATTGTTCAAAAGCGTCGAATTGTTTTCGGACACGATGAGTCTTCGGCAAACCGAAGAACTCTTGATCGAAGGCAATATCTTGCTCAAGGACACCGACATGGACATCCGCATGGGCGAGCCGGTCAATCCTTGTTGCGTCTGGGATTGGCGCACGCATTGGGTCATGGACAAAACGGCGCCGGACATACGCGATCCGGACGATGCGTTCAACTTGACAAGCGCGCCGAGAACTTGGAAAGAACGCCTGCTCGGATATCTATTCGTCAAAAATGCAAGCTGTTCGCGCAATCAATACATGAAAGCGATCTATGCCAATGTTACGGTGAACCTCAGCCATCTGGCCTCGACGCTGATCATGAGCAACATCGGCGCAGGGCTCAAGCATATCGAAAAATGCCGATTTTATACCGTACTTTATATCGCAATAAAAAACCTGCAAAAAAAGCCCGACATTCATTTACATCGAAGTCTGTTGAATCCGGATGATTACAGCGATCTTATCCATTGCGTCAACGACCGCTTCGAGCACTTCATATGCATCGCCAAGGAAGCTCAACTGATTGCCGAACAAGATGAATGCTACCATTTCTTGCCGAAATTGTGCGAGGACCACGACTTCGACCAAATCCGTCTGGAAAATCCGATCGCGGTCTACAATAACGAAGCGGCGCCGCTTAGCACCGTGCGCGATACGCTTTCGGCCGCCGACAAAGCCTATGCCAAGATCTCTCCCGAACAACTGGCGGCCTGGCATTTCGACGACGAACTGATCGCGCTGGCCTACGAACAGCAGACCTACAGCACGCTGCAAAACGGCGCGATCAAGCAACACGAAAGCGCCATAGCCGACCCGTCTCCATTCTTGATGAAACCGGCCCGAACCAACGGCATCGGTATTCTGTTGATACACGGTCTGTTGGCCAGCCCCGCGGAACTTCGCGATTACGGCCGCAAGCTGGCGCACCAAGGCTTCACGGTGCTTGGGATTCGCTTGAAGGGCCACGGCACGTCACCCAATGCCTTGAGAGATTTGAGTTATGAGCAATGGTTCGACAGCGTGCTCAAAGGCTTTACTATCCTCAAAGCGCACTGCGGAAAAATCGTCTTGATCGGCTTTTCGACCGGCGGCGCTTTGGCGCTCAAGCTCGCGGCGGAAAACCGTCCCGAAATCGCCGGTGTTGTCGCGGTTTCAGTGCCTGTCAAATTCTTGAATCCGTCTTTTATGCTGGTGTCTTTACTGCACAACACCAATAGCCTGGTACGCTGGCTGTCTTCTTTCGAGGGCGTCAAGCCGTTCATCGACAACACGCCGGAACATCCCGACATCAATTACTGCAATACGCCGATCCGGGCGCTATTCGAATTACGCAGACTGATTCAGCATCTTGACGAATTACTGCCCGGTATCGTAACGCCGACTTTATTACTCTATGCCAACCGGGACCCAATCGTCGCGCCGGAAAGCGCCGAAGCCGTATTCGCCAAATTAGGCGCGGCAAGAAAATATTTACATTCGATCGATGCCGACCGGCACGGCATTCTGATGGAAAACATCGGCGAGACTTGGTCGGTGATCGACGATTTTTTAAGCTCGCTGCAACAAACCGAGGACACCAGCCGCCCCATAACGCAAGCCATTCCCGAAGAGGAGACAGCATCATGAATAATGTAGTCATCGCAGGATATGCCAGATCGCCGTTCACGCCGGCGGGCAAAGGCGAGTTAGCCCACGTCAGACCCGACGACTTGGCCGCGCAAGTGGTCAAGGCCCTGATCGACAAGTGCGGCGTCGATCCGAACGCCATCGAAGACTTGATTCTCGGCTGCGCCTTTCCGGAAGGCGAGCAAGGCCTCAATCTCGCGCGCCTCGTCGTGCATCTGGCGGAATTGCCGATTTCAGTCGCGGGCATGACCGTGAACCGTTTCTGCGGCTCGTCGATGCAAGCGATTCATATCGCGGCCGGCGCGATTCAAATGAACGCCGGCGAAGTTTTCATTTGCGCCGGCGTCGAATCGATGAGCCGCGTGCCGATGGGCGGATTCAATACCTTGCCGCACCCGGGGCTTTATAAAAATCACCCGGAGGCCTACATGAGCATGGGCGAGACCGCCGAAAACCTAGCGCGCCGCTATTCCATAGCCCGCCGGGATCAAGAAAATTTCGCGTTGACCAGCCAGCGCAAAACGCAGCACGCCCGACAAAGCGGCGGCTTTGCCGATGAGATCGTGCCTATTCTAACGCACCGAGGCGATCGCATCGATCAGGACGGCTGTCCGCGCCCCGATTCGACTGCGGAAGGTCTGGCCGGACTCAAACCGGCATTTCTGGAAAACGGCAGCGTCACGGCCGCGACGTCGTCGCCGCTGACCGACGGCGCCGCGGCGGTATTGGTATGCAGCGAAGCCTATGCCGACGCGCACGGACTGCCGAAACTGGCCCGTATCAAATCGATCGCGGTATCCGCCTGCCAGCCGGAAATCATGGGTATCGGCCCGGTTGCCGCGACGCACAAGGCCTTGCAGAGAGCAGGTTTAACACTGGAAGACATCGATCTGGTCGAATTGAACGAAGCCTTCGCCGCACAGGCTTTGGCCGTATTACAAGAATTGCCTATCCCTATCGAAAAACTCAACCTGGACGGCGGCGCGATCGCGCTAGGCCACCCGCTCGGCGCGACCGGCGCGCGCATCACCGGCAAGGCGGCCAGCCTACTGCACCGGGAGCGTAAGCGCTATGCGCTGGCTACACAGTGCATCGGCGGCGGCCAAGGCATTGCAACCATTCTGGAGGCAGCATCATGAACATCGAACGAGCCGCAGTCGTCGGCGCCGGCGTAATGGGTGCGGGCATCGCCGCGCATATCGCCAATGCCGGTATTCCGGTCGTCTTATTGGATATTGTCCCGGATAACGCAGCGAACCGTAATCAAATAGCCGAGCAAGCGATCGCCAAAATGCTTGCCGCCCAACCCTCGCCGCTGATGCACCCGAACAACGTTCGGCTGATCTCGCCCGGCAACATAGAGGACGATTTAAGCCGACTGGCCGAGGCCGATTGGATCGTCGAAGCCGTGCTCGAAGATCCTGACATCAAACGCAACCTTTATCGACAGCTGGAAGCGGTTTGCCGATCCGATGCGCTGATATCGTCGAACACCTCGACACTGCCGCTGAAGGTGCTGACCTTGCAACAATCCGAAAGCTTCAAGCGGCGCTTCATGATCACGCACTTTTTCAATCCGCCGCGCTACATGCGCCTACTGGAACTGATCGCGCCGGTAGACATTGCACCCGATTTGTTCGATGCGGTCGCGAAGTTCGCAGACCTGCGCCTCGGTAAAGGCTGCGTCACTTGCAAGGACACGCCGGGCTTCATCGCGAATCGGATCGGCACTTTTTGGATACAAACGGCATTGCTTGAAGCGATCGCGAATAACTTGACCGTCGAAGAATGCGATGCCGCGATGGCGCTGTTCGGCATTCCGAAAACCGGCGTGTTCGGCTTGCTGGACCTGGTCGGCCTGGACTTGATGCCGCATGTTCTGAGCGGCTTCAAGCAAAGCCTGCCGGCCAAGGACCGTTTGCGTGCGATCGGCGCCGTGCCGCCGTTGCTACGCGCCATGATCGAAAAAGGCTACACAGGTCGCAAGGGACTCGGCGGATTTTATCGTCTCAAGCCCGATGCCGACACCAAAATCAAGGAAGCGGTCGACCTTCAAACCGGCGACTATCGTGTCAGTGAAAAATTTCGCATCGACGGCGTTAGTCACAGACCCGAAGATTTGAAAAAATTTTTATCCGGCGGCGAAACGCTCAATCGCTATGCCTGGCGAGTCTGGTCGGACACGCTAAGCTATGCGGCTAGCTTGATTCCGGAAATCGCCGACGATCCGCTTGCGATCGATACCGCGATGCGCCTCGGCTACAACTGGCGTTACGGTCCGTTCGAACTACTCGATCGTCTCGGAGTCGACTGGTTCGTCGAGCGGCTTCAAGAAAAACACCAACCGATTCCCTATCTGCTCGCGGACCGGCAAAGCCTGTATCGCACCGACAAGCAAGGCCTCCTGGAGTGTAAGAACGAAGAGCGACGCTATCGGCCGATCCACCGTCCCGAGGGCATGCTGTCGCTCGGCGACATCAAACGGCGTACTGCGCCCTTGCTCAAAAATGCATCGGCCAGTCTGTGGGACATCGGCGACGGCATCGTTTGCCTAGAATTTCATAGCAAAATGAATACTTTGGACCCGGACAGCCTGAGCCTGACACAACAAAGTATCGGCGTCGTCCGTGACAATTTCGATGGCATGGTCATCCATAACGAAGCCGAGCATTTTTCGGCCGGGGCCAATCTAACTCTGCTGGCCCCGGCATTGCTGCGGCAAGATTGGGACACCGTCGCCCGAATCGTCGAGCTCGGGCAACAAACTTATCAAGCCTTGAAATACGCGCCTTTCCCGGTCGTCGGCGCGCCGTCCGGTTTAGCGCTGGGCGGCGGCTGCGAAATCCTGCTGCATTGCGATGCAGTGCAAGCCCATGCCGAACTGTATACCGGCCTCGTCGAAACCGGAGTCGGTCTGGTGCCGGGCTGGGGCGGCTGTAAGGAATTATTGCGCCGATGGCTTAGCTTGCCTAACCGGCCGGGCGGACCGATGCCGGCGATTTCGCAAGCCTTCGAGACCATCGCGCTCGCCAAGACGTCCAAATCGGCCTTGCTGGCGAAGGAATTACTCTATTTATCCGAACACGACGGCATCACAATGAACAAGGACCGTCTGCTGGCCGACGCAAAAGCGCGCGCCCTGGCGATGATCGCCGATTATCGGCCGCCGGAACCTTATGTTTATTATTTACCGGGCGCATCGGCCCGCGCGGCGCTTGACATAGCCGTGCGCAACTTAGCGCTCTCGGGTAAAGCAACCGCCTACGACCGGGAAATCGCCGGCCAACTGGCTTTCGTATTGAGCGGCGGAGACACCGACTCCCTCGATCCGCTTAGCGAACAAGACATGTTGAACCTGGAACGACAAGCTTTTTTGCACCTGGTCAAGCAACCCGGCACTGCAGCAAGGCTCGAACACATGCTAAAAACCGGCAAGCCGTTGAGAAACTGACGGGGCAATCGAGCAACGTAACGTTCATGAAGGCCTGGCCATCGCCCCGGCAAATGAAAGTAGTCTGGTGACGGAGGGTGCGGTCACTCGCCCGACAGGACCCAGCCCCTAAATTAGTAAGACTATTAACCATGACCGATGGGCTATGGAATTTAGGGGCTGGGTGAATACGTCCATGTAGGCTCGACGGCGGCTGTCCTTGCCGCCGACGCCTGTCGATCGAGCAACCGCACCCTCTCCGGAACCGGCATTGCCAGAACGGAGTTTTGCATATCGAAAAATTAGATAAAGAACCCAAATCTACGAACTGACACAGCAACAGGAATTAAGCCATGACCGAATTCATTATCGCCGTATCGAGCGGGCTTATTTTAGCCGGGATCGTTGCCTACGCTCCAATACGCCGCAGTCTGCTGACCCGGCCGCTGTTCAAGGTCATGCGCCGCAATCTGCCGCCGATGTCGCAAACCGAACGCGAAGCGCTCGAAGCCGGCAATACCTGGTGGGACGCCGAACTGTTCACGGGCCGTCCGGACTGGGCCAAACTCGCGGCGCTGCCCGCAGCAAGCCTCAGCGACGAGGAGCGCGCCTTTATCGACGGACCTGTGGAAACCCTGTGCGCGATGCTCGACGACTGGGACATCACCTTCAAGCGCCGAGACTTACCGGCGGAAGTCTGGGACTATATAAAACAACATAAATTTTGCGGCATCATCATACCGAAACGCTACGGCGGTCTGGAGTTTTCCGATTTCGCGCATTCGCAAATCGTCATGAAACTCGCCAGCCGCAGCACGACCGCCGCGGTCACTGTCATGGTCCCGAATTCATTGGGACCGGCCAAATTATTGCTGGCCTACGGCACCGAACAGCAAAAGAATCATTATCTACCGCGTTTGGCCGACGGCCTCGAAATACCGGCATTCGCGCTAACCGGCCCTCTGGCCGGCAGCGATGCCGGCGCAATGCCCGATACCGGCATCGTCTGTTACGGCGCGTTCGAAGGTAACGAACGGGTATTGGGCATACGGCTCAATTGGGAGAAGCGTTATATTACGCTAGGCCCGGTCGCCACCGTGCTGGGATTGGCGTTCAAGCTTTACGATCCCGACCGGCTGTTGGGCGAAACCGAAGACATCGGCATTACCGTCGCGCTAATTCCGACCGATACGCCGGGTATTTCGATCGGCCGCCGCCACTTTCCGCTCGATTCGGCCTTCCAGAACGGCCCTAACTGGGGCAAGGATGTTTTCATTCCGCTCGACTGGATCATCGGCGGCGCGGCACAAGCCGGTCAAGGCTGGAAAATGTTGATGCAATGCCTCGCCACCGGCCGCGCGATTTCGCTGCCGGCGCTGAGCGTCGGCGCGGCCAAATTCATCTGCCGCAACACCGGAGCCTATGCGCGGATCAGGCACCAGTTCAATCTGCCGATCGGAGCCTTCGAAGGCATTGAAGAGGTGCTGGCGCGCATGGCCGGCAGCACCTATCTGATGGACGCCGCTCGCCAAGTGACCTGCGCGGCGCTCGATGCCGGCGAAAAACCAGCGGTGATCTCGGCGATATTGAAATACCAACTCACCGAAGGCATGCGGCGGATCGTCAACGACGGCATGGATATTCAAGGCGGTTCGGGCATTTGTCTGGGGCCTTCCAACGCAATTGGCCGTTTGTATCAAGTCGTCCCGGTCGGCATCACGGTCGAGGGCGCGAACATTCTAACTCGCACAATGATGATTTTCGGCCAAGGTTCGGTGCGCTGCCATCCCTTCGTGCAGCAAGAAATACAATCATTGAATCGAACCGATACGGCCCAAGCCTTGCGTGAATTCGACTCGGTAGTGTGGCGGCATATCCGTTTTTTTCTAAGGAACATCCTTAGAGGGCTCTGGTTCGGCGTTGGCGGTTCGCGACTGACCACCGTGCCCGGTAACCGGCATACGAAGCGTTATTACCGGCAATTGACGCGGCTTAGCACAGGCTTTGCGCTGGCCGCCGATGTCGCGCTGCTGACGCTGGGCGGCCGACTCAAACGCAAGGAACGCATTTCCGGGCGGCTGGCCGACGTGCTAAGCCACTTATACCTTTGTTCCTGCGTACTCAAACATTTCGACAATCAAGGCGCGCCCTCGGACGACCTGCCGCTGTTGCATTGGGCCTGCCAAGACGGCCTGCATCGTGCCCAGCAATCGTTATTAGAGGCACTTCGGCTGTTGCCGGCGAAACTTTCAGCCGGTTTGCTGCGTGCCTTGTTGTTTCCGCTCGGCAAACCCTGCTCACCGCCGCACGATAACTTGACCGGCCGCCTTGCTCAACTATTGTTGACCGACAACCCGGCGCGCGAGCGTTTGACCGACGGCATTTATATCAATACCGATCCGGACGACCCTACCGGATGCATCGAAACCGCCTTCAGAGCAGTGCTCGATGCCGTACCGGCAGAGGCCAAAATCCGCGCCGCGCAAAAACAAGGCTTTCTGCCCAAAGGAATGCCGTCATCCGTACTGCAGCAGGCTTTGGCTTCGGAATTGATCGACAAGGACGAATATGCATTACTCGAAAAGGCCGAGCAAGCCAAAATGAAAGCGATCGCGGTCGACGATTTCGCACCTGAACAGTTGACCGGCCGCTCTTAATCTCGGTGGATTTTTCATCATGTGCCGCCCGGATGAAATGAAACGGAATTCGGGAATTTCGAAGCACGGACTTCCCGTAATTCGCTTTTACTTCGTACGGGCTACGCGAAATGCTTTGCTTTATTAAAAAGTATTTGCCTTTTGGGTTTCTGCTTTCCGAAAGGCTGTGTATGCTGTTACCCAAGCTCCAGCTTGGGTAACCTGTTCAGGAAGCTCTAGCTTCCCGATAATCAAGAAAGATTGAACGAGCGAGCGAGTCGGGGGTGATTGAGAATGCGCGGAGGTTGTGTCGGTCTCAAGAAGCTGGAGCTTCCGGTGTGTCTTTCCCAAGCTGGAGCTTGGGAAAGAGCGTGATGTGGGTTGGCCGTTTTTAGTTTGACGCGCATGGCTTGCGAACCCCGCCCTGCTAAGGATATGCTGATCTTTGGGCTTTAGCTGAAGAAACTTGCTAATCAGGTAACTTCATGCCATCCATGGCGTTATGCAAAATCGAGATTCACGGCGACCTTTGACGGCCCACCTGTGCCGAATTTTGATCTGCAATCAGCAAATCAAATCCCTTTTTGTTCCTTGGTCAATTGCTTCAACCAGCCTTCCACTTGCGGACTCAACTCTTTTTTTCCGCTTAACTTCAAAGTTTGCGCCAAATAGCCGTGTTCAACCAACGGCAACGGCAACACGCCCTGCCCGCCCATGCCGTTATGGGCTTTTATGCTGCTATCTTTGTCATCGGCCAATAAAATACTGCCGGCCACCTCGAGCTTATCCATATCCACAACTAACAGATTATTAGCGAACTTGCTGGCAACATAAGCATAGTAACCGCCGCCTTTTTTCATGCCGAAATGAACGCCATGACAACCCGCCTCGCAAGGCAAGCTTTTAACGACTTTATTCGTTGCGGTATCGACAATCGTGATACTCATGCTCAAGGTATTCGCGGTCACTACATACTTACCGTCAGGACTAACCGGCGTCTGTATCGGCAACAAGCCGTATGCCTCGCCGCTGATTTTTCCCGATATCGGGTCGTAATCGGCGGCCAGATCGATGTCGGACAATTTCTTTTTGCCCGGAATGTCGATGACTGTCAAACTGCTTAACATAGGCGGCGTACCCAATAAGTTGGCGGCGTAGGCGCGTTGCCCGTCAGGCGTTCCCCACACCGCGATCGGAATGACGCCTCCGGTCGGAATCATAGTATTTTTTTCAGTGTCGAGGTCGACGACCGACACGCTACTTGCCAAGGCATTCGGGGTCACCATATATTTTCCGTCATCGGTAATAAAATGCCCATGAGGTCCGCTATTTTTCCCGGTGCTGATGCTTTTGATTGCCGCGGGGCGGCTACCGCCTTTCATTTTAACGACATGTTCGCTATTGTTGATCGCGACATACAGATTATCATCGCCGGGACGTGTCAAGACATGCGATGGCGATTCACCGACTTCGACGTTACTGGTCACTTTACCGCTTTCGCGCTCGAAGGTCATCAGTCTTTTATCGAACCATTGCGTCTGATAAATATACTGATAGCGCTTATCGGACCACATATTATGCGGGTGATTCAAATCTTGCTCGACACCCTTGACTTTGTTGACCAATTTCCAGTTAGCCGCGTCGATACGGGTCGCCGAACCGGGTTTGGTTTTCCCTTCGATCATTTCGAATTGGGTGTTCACCCAAACCTCGCCGACACCAGGCGTTTTGGGATTGAACAACTTATTCGGCATGGACAAGCTCAATGCGCTGAGACTGATGGTTTGGCCTTTGATATTCAAGGGTATATCCGGAAGGTTCACTTTCCATTCCGGCTCCCGATAATCGCGCCATAAGTCCGGCGTGGTAACCACGAAAAAGGTACGCAGCAAACGCTTGGCGATATCGCTATCGGCCGGCACTTTTACGCCGGTTACCAAGGCCAGTTCGGAACCGATATCGAGACCTTCGGTTGCCGGATCGTCGACCACGACGGCGCCGAACATATACGGATGAACTTTACAGGTAAAGACATAAAGCCCCGGCGTGTCCAAAGCTTTAGTAATACTCACGTTAGACGGCTGGTCTTGATCGATCGGAAAATCCTTCGCTCCCGCCGGCCAAAGCAAACTGGTTATGGTGTGTTCCGTTCGGGTATCGCCCATTTTTATTTGAACCGCTTGCCCCGGCTTTAACACCACTAAGGCATCACCGTCGACCGGATCTTTAAACCACAAACCGGGCTCGTCGGTCATCTCCAAGGTTGCCGATGGCATCAACCCCGGCGTACTTAGGACAGCATCATCCAAATCGGCTTTAGCCGCCTGTACATTCCAACTCAGGATAATACCGGCAACCATCGTTGCTAAATAAGTTTTTTTGTAGCTCTTCATGATATTCACCTTCCAATTTTTGTATTTTTTTTACGGATTAATTTCGAGCCGATTCGAATACTTTGAATGCTCCCATCATGCCGCTCTGCATGTGTTGTAATACATGGCAGTGATAATGCCACATGCCCGGACCGACGCCTTCGCCGGCCTTGACTACGAACGATTCGCGTTGAATCGGCCCGATATTGAAGGTATCGACGATATGTGTCGTACCGGGTTGAATCCAGCGATGGGCATGAAGATGAAAGGTATGAAAACCTGTGCCGATACCGATGACGTGAAAACGAACCAGATCGTTCTCACGAGCGCCAAGAGTGGGGTTAGTCCAAAGCGGTACCTGACGATTCACGATATTATTGACTTCCATGCCCCAGAACGTGGTTTCATTCATCCACAAAATAAATTCCCGCTTAATGTCTTTTATAGCCACGTTTTGGACTTTGCCGTCGATCAGAGCCGGTACCTTGCCGCTTTTCGGATTGATAATCAAAGTTCCGTATAAACCTTTATCCTCGGCACCTAGCATGGGATTGCCGAAAGTATGATCATGATAAGGCCAAGCACCGGCGGTGCCGGCTGCAGCCGTCCATTTATAGGTGTAAGGTTTGCCGGGAAAGGCGGCTTGGTCATTGACGTGATTGAGTATTTTCATGGTTCCGTCACTGTCGATTTTGTAATGTACGCCATGAACGTGAATACTAACCGGATCGTTAGAGCCCTTGATGCCGTGTTCCAAGGTAACTTCCGCTTTATCGCCTTCGGTCATGACGATAGCCGGCCCCGGTATCGATGCCTCCTGACTGTAACGTTTCGTGATGTCTTCGACTTTACCGGAAGGGCTTTTAATCTTGTGCTTGACCATTTGATAGGCTAATTGACCGGAGTCCAGAGCCACCGCTTTCAGTGTGATCGAATGAACAGACCCCGTCTCGGCTCCAGCAAGCATGGAAATTGCCATCAATCCGGCAAACATAGAGACTGCTATTGTTTTATACATATCGATTGCCTCATTGAGTTAAAAAGCTACCGAAGACTTGTTGCTTTGCATTAACAAATAAGGAATAAGCCGCTAAGCCTAAGTATTAGCAGTTGTTAATTTTCAGTCTTCGACACATTGGTCGATATCACAATCGGAAAGCAAGAATTCGCCTTCTAAAATCCCCGATATCGAAGCCTGCGACTTCCATTAACCGAAACATCCGACAATCGAATGAAAAAGTGGTTATTAACCGGATATTCGATTTATGAAAGTCGCGAGGCAGGGTCACTATGGCACAACAATGTAACTTATACAATATATATGATTTATAAGTTACCTATCGATTCGATACTTTTATAGCCTTTCGCATACGCAGCAGTAAAGCGAGAAACTTTTTGGCAGTGCTTGTTTCTAAGGATTTCGCGATAAATAAAGCCCTGTAACTATGAGCTTTGTTAAGGGGTCGGTAACTCGTGTTCGGCGACAATGAGACGCTTTTACGATCAGATGGGAGTATGTAACCGCAAGGTTACTTTTGTGTATTTCGTGATTTGCGTGGGGTGATTGCCGAATTTAGGATAAAAGGCGTGGGATTTGCGTATTATGACAAGCGGAGGACCGTGGAAGCTTGAAAAACAGACCTTAACAATTCGTAACTATTCAGCGCATGCGGTAGGTTGGTGTCAGGCATGACTTATGCTGAATAATTACAACAATTCCTGATTAGCAAGATGATTCAGCTTGCTGAAGCCAATTGTCCGAGTCGTGGCCAGTCGTAGCCACTTCTGCGGGACGGGTTATTTAACCCGTCCCCAACGTTTCGGTTTGCCCTAAACATTTCGGCTGACTTCGGCCAAAATCAAAACGTTTAGGACGGGGTTTCAAATCCCGTCCTGCTAGGGATCAATGCCATTAAGTTAAGCCGTTCGTGGTGAGCCTGTCGAACCATGGACGGCTTAACTTATCGACTCGGACTTTTCCGTTCACCCTTCGACAAGCTCAGGGCGAACGGAAAAGTCCTTAACTTAATGGCAGTGCCTGCTAGGGATATGCTGGTTTTTGGGCTTTAGCTGAAGAAACTTGCTAATCAGGTAACAATTTATAGCAAGAGCGCTCGCCTACTGTTGGAAACCAAAAAAATAAAATCCCCACCCCAACCAGCTCAGAACCAATAATAACCAAGGCAACCAATGTTGCCGATAAACGATCCGCTCAACAGTAGTCTGATTTTCAGACCCGGAAGAATCCGATTGTTGATCGGAAACTTTCTTGAGCTTCCGGCTCAACTCTCTCGCCTTTTCCTTTTGCTGCTTTTTATAAAGATCGATACCTTTTTCAATACCCTGGGCGATCAGCTTGGTTTGTTCTTTGGTTTGTGCCGGACGCTGTGTTGCCTTGGCGATTTTCAGCGCCTCCGCTTGAGTTTCCGGCGACGGTTTTTGCTTAATGTTTTTGGCCATTTTCTGTTTTCCTTGTTTATAGGATTAAGCGCCAGGTGTAGGCTGTAAGGGATAAGGGATAAGCGACAGCCTTAACTTGCGATTAAGAAGTATTACGGTGAATCATGACTCGAACCGACTCAACAAAAAAACTCTTACGTCTTTATCCCGTCCCATCCCAGGAAATAGCCATCAATGGCTTGTATTTAGCGCATAGAGCTCATGAATTAGGCCGTCCGGGATTGCCCTTCGTCTATGCTAACTTTCTTTCCAGCTTAGACGGGCGTATCGCTCTTGAAGATATTGATAAAGGCCTTTCTTTTATACCGAAGCATTTAACGACGGATTCCGATTTCAGTTTATTCATGGAGTTGCATGCACAAGCCGACTGTCTGATAACACATGGCGGCTACATGCGCGCATTGGGCGAAAAACGATTAGGCAATATTTTGCAGGTCACGGACAAAGATTTGCTCGAATGGCGACGCATCAACGGTTTACCCGAGCAACCTGCAATCGTTATTGCTAGCGCCAGCTTGAACTTTCCCATCCATAGCAGTCTGCTGGAAACAAAACAAACAGTTTATATCGCCACCGGAAGAAATGCATCGCCCGAACGCATTCGCTTTTGGCAAGCACAAGGATTTCCAGTGTTATCGGCCGGCACCGACAGGATGGTCGAAGGCACGCCTTTACTCAATATATTGGCAAGCCTTGGGCTCAAAAGTATTTATCTGATTGCCGGCCCGAAAATGCTTGATACCGTAGTTCGGGACAAACAATTATCGAGGCTGTATTTGACGCTCACCCATCAATTGATGGGTGGCAATGATTTTCGTACCTTACTGACCGGTTCTGCATTAGGACAAGTAGGAAATCTAAAACTCGAATCGCTATTCCTGGAATTGGGCTCTCCCGCCGGCGCAGGTCAGTTTTTCGCCCAATTCAGTCTGCCCTGTTGCTTTGTAACAGGAAAGTAAATTTGTTGCTAGCCGGAGTACGCGCCAAGCAACGATCCGGCGCCTCAACCCAATAGCCTACTCCGATAATCTATCTTTAATACGCTGGTAAGTAGATTTCAATTCTTCGCCGATCACTTCCGCCTTTTCGATCAATCCTTCCTTACTCCCGCTGGCTTCCTTGCTAATTTTGTTCAGCTCGGCTAAAAAATGATCTCTTTGCTTTTCGGCCCGATCCCATTCCTGCTTGGATTCCAAGCTTGCCAAATGGAGTTGAACCTTAACCTCGTCCCTTAATTGCTCCAAACCCTCGGCAAATTTATTTAATTCTTGTAGTAAGCCCATAATAACCTCATTAAATTACTTGGTTAATCAATTACATCAGTCGATCAAGATTGGACTATACCCCGACTCTTAAGATCAATCCAACCTTATCGCTTCAAGCCATGGCTTTCTTCGGTCGTGATCTATACCTTTCGCACTTCAAATTTCGGCAGTGCCTGAGGAGGCGCCAGGATGTGCGGCAAAGGCTTTGCCAGCATGGAGCTGGCATAGAGCCTACAGGGATGTATTCACCCAGCCCCTAAATTCCATAGCCCATCGGTCATGGTTAATAGTCTTACTAATTTAGGGGCTGGGTCCTTTGACGAACACCCTGGTGCCGAATTTTGATCTGCGATGGGTATATCAAAGACCGCCACGGTTCAACACGCCTAATACGTCAATCACGCGCGAACAATAGGCCAATTCATTATCGTGCATCAACGAAAGCCCCAAGTGTCGGCCATTACTAAGCGACAAATGATTCATTACCAAGACAGCCGAATAGGGTAGCCCGAGATAATCGATACTGGCTTTTTCATGTCCCCAGGCTCCGTAGTCACAATGAATTATCCCTGCCATATCGGTCCGGGCATGATGTTCGAACAACTCCATGCACTCTTCGCGCGTCGTATCTCTCGATAAATTGGCGGTCAGATCGATAACTGAAACGATTGCGGTGGGAATTCGATACGAAAGCGAATCGAGCTTACCCTGGAGTGCCGGTAGCACCAACGCAGCCGAATGGGCGACATTGGTCTTGGTCGGCAAAATCGACACCGCACTGGATCTACCGAGATGAGAAGTCGCATGATAACCGTCTAGTACACGCTGATCGGATAGGGCGGGATGAATGGTAATGATTCTCGCGTAATCGATGCCGATATGTTTTTCCAGAATCGAAAACAACGGCACTAACGCATTACCGGTACAAGTACTCGCCGAAATGACATGATGCCGAGCCGGGTCGTATTGATTATCGTTGACGCCATAGACCATACTCAAATCACAACCGGCTATATTGGTGGTACAAACGACTTTTTTTGCGACTTTATGTTTAATGATCGAGCGCAAATCTTCGATAGTGGCGGTACCGGTCGCATCGAACAATACATCGAGCTCATACTTACGCAGATGCCCGAAGCTGTCTTCCTCCGGCAAAGCACGGCGCCTATCGACTCGTTGGTAATGTATCGTCTTACCGGCCACGATCAAGTTATTGCCGTCGCAGTCGAGGCTAAAGGGAGGATTGCCGTAAGTGCTATCGTGCGACAATAAATAAGCGACCTGATCCACCGACATCACGTCGCACATGACTTGGATATCGAAACGCCCGGAGGTCAGTTCGGCGTAATTTGCACGCAGCATGCCTCGACCTATACGACCGAGACCGACAATACCAACTCGTAAACTCATCTTACCCCCTTTGTTATTATTATGATGTCTACCGGTCTTGAATTAGGCTATATTCGCGTTAGCAGTTGAAACGGTCCTCTTTCCTACTCTAAATAAACCCATTAGGAAATAGCCAATGATTGCTTTCCGATACACTGAGCGTAGCAGAGGGTACGATTACTCGCTTGACAGGACGCCGTGAATACGTCCATGTAGGCTTGACGGCAGCTCCCTGCTGCCGACACCTGTCAATCGAGCAACCGTACCCTCCTTTCAACCATTGGCGTGATATTGAAAAAAGGAAAGTTACTAAGAGTTGTATCCTTGGCTTTCAGTTCATAAAGTATCAACTATTAACGCGAACATAGCCTTGAATTATATACCTTTCGCACTTCAAATTTCGGCAGTGCCGGAGGAGGCCTCGGGGTGCTCGGTAAAGGCTTTGCCAGCATGGAGCTGGCATAGAGCCTACATGGACGTATACACGGCGTCCTTTGACGGGCACCCCGAGGCCGAATTTTCATCTACGATGAGTATAAACACATAGCCCAAAAGCCGGTAGACAGCGCGCCCATTAGCCATATCCATATTACGTTTGCTTATAGACGATCAATTCGATACCAAAGGGGCTGTATCATCGGCAATGACCACTTGGTTGCGTCCACTCTGTTTGGCTTGATAGAGCGCGATATCGGCTCTTTTTATTATCGAATCCGGAGACTGATCGTCATCGCGCAATTGAGTCACACCGCAACTGACCGTAAACGAAAGGGCTTTATTGCCGGATTCGATTGTTGTCCGGGCAATTTGCATGCATAAGCGGTTCGCGATTTGCGAGGCTTCGGCCAATGGTGTTTCCGGCAACAAAATCGTAAACTCCTCCCCGCCGAAACGGCTGAAAGTATCGTTTTTTCGAAGCATCGTCGTACTGACTTTAACCATTTCTATGATCACTTTATCGCCGATGTCGTGCCCATAGTTATCGTTAATGCTTTTGAATCGATCGATATCGAATACCATCAAAATGCTGGGATGCCGATATCTTTGCACGCGTTCGAGCTCTTTCTTGAGCGCGTCCAAAAAATAACGCCGATTATAAGCACCGGTTAATGGATCGCTCATTGCTAATTGTGTCAAGCGGGTATTGGCTTCTTTCAATGCCGTCGTCAATCGTTGCAATTTTAATTGATGCCTTACCCTTGCCTTGACTACGGCCGAGGCAAAGGGCTTGGTAATGTAATCGACAGCACCGAGATTCAAGCCTTTTTCCTCGGTTTCGGCATCGGGAATACCGGTAATAAAAATAACCGGAATGTCAGCTGTGGTCTGAGATTGCTTTAAATGCTCCAACACTTCGAAACCGTTGAGCCCAGGCATCGAAATATCCAGCAAAATCAAATCGGGTAAATTCGTGCCTGCTATTTTCAAGCCTTCTTCTCCGCTTAACGCAAAAATAATATTAGCCTGCGATTTCAATAGCCTTGACAGTACGACGATATTTTCCTTGGCATCGTCGATGATCAGTATCGTTTGCATGGTATCGGGCTCGGTCATGGTGTTATACCTTTTTAGGAGGCTATGTTCGCGTTAGCAGTTGTAACGTTTCTCTTTGCTACTAAATAAACCATTTAGGAAATAGTCTATGATTGCTTTCCAAAACACTGAGCGTGGAAGAGGGTACGATTACTCGCTTGACAGGACGCCGTAAATACATCCATGTAGGCTTGACGGCGGCTTTCCCTGCCGCCGACACCTGTCAATCGAGCAACCGTACCCTCCTTTCAACCATTAGCGCGAACATAACCTTTTAGGATTCGGCTGCTCAGGATTGTGAATGTGTCATTAGCGTTAAACTTAAATCGACGTACGTAAACGGTCCCTCAATTCTTTAACGCAATCGGCAGCCACGGCAAACTCAAGATCCATCAAATAATTTTTTATTATTGCCAATTCTTGAGCATATCCGCCGCCCATCCGGAGCTCCAGCTCCTCTAAACAATCTTCTGCCTGCCAATTATTCGCTTCCAGAAAATCGATCAAACGCCCGCACAATGTCACGGTTTCATTGACAACCTCGGTTGTCATTTCCGAACAATTCCGTGACTCTTCGACGAGACCTGGAGTAGCGCTTAGCTGTCGCCAACCGTCCATTTCCTCGACAAATCGATTCATTTCGTAAGCAAAATTAGAGAGTGCTTCAGCAACCATCGACGCGTCCGACTGCCGCAACTCAGATTCTAATTGAGCGGCGGTCTCGAAGACTTTCAAAATATGGAGATTGCCGGCAACGCCTTTAATAAGATGCGCTTTATCGGCTGCATTTTCCGGTTTTTCTTCGACTAACATCCCCGCGATCGAATCCGCTGCGCTACCCTGTTCGTCTGCGAATTTAAGCAAGAGTTTGAGTAATAGAGACTCGTCGTCCTGCAATAAACGCAAGGCAGATTGGACATTAACGGTCTCAAGAGAAGCCAGTGCAGGCAAGCATTGACTCGACTCCATTGTCGGCGCCTGGTTTTCAGGCAATACGGGGGACTCATGATCCCCGCTCAATACTGTCCATCGGGCCAGTTTTGAAAATAATTGTTCGGGATCGATCGGCTTACCGATGTGATCTTGCATACCGGTCGCCAAACATTGTTGCCGGTCCGATTCAATCGTATGCGCCGTCATCGCTATAATGGGCAACTTATCGAAACGCGAATCCTTACGCAGAATCGTCGTCGCTTCATAACCGTCCATTTCCGGCATCTGCAAATCCATCAGCACGGCATTATATATCGGCTCGTCGGCAGTTTGCCGAAGTAGGTTTACCGCTTCCAATCCATTGTTGACAATATCAACGACAACACCGGCACTTTCCAAAGTTTTGCGCACAACCTCCTGATTGATTTCGTTGTCTTCGACAATCAATACTCGAATCCCTCGTACCGCTGCTTCGAAAAATAGTGCGTTTGCCGTATCGTGACGGTTTTTAAGGTTTTCAATCAATGCCTCCTTACCGCAAGCATTTAAGATCGCATCCATCAGACAAGACGGCGTACTCGGCTTATTCATCAGCGTAATATTGGCGAATTGTCCCGATACCTTCTTGATACTCTCGGCTTCGAGCGACGAAACATTGATGATGATCGGTGTCTTTTTCCCGAACGCACTCGTTTCCAAAGCTTTAAGAATATCCGCCTTATCGGCATCACTCATTTTCCAATCCAGCAAAACCAATTCCAGCGTGGACTGCTCGGAATCTTGGTGTTCCCGCAATATGTCCTGTAATTTCATTTTTCCGAGAGAACACAGAGTCACATTAAAGCGCAAATCGCGCAGCATCGTTTCGAATATCCCGCATGCTGTTTCATTTTCGCAGATCAACAATACATGCCAACCTTCCAATTCAGCCGGCATATGATCGACTGACTGACTATCGGGAACGACATTCAACGGCAGTGTAAAATAAAACTCGCTTCCGGCGCCTTCGGCACTGACGACACCGAGTTCTCCGCCCATCATTTCGACCAAGTGTTTACTGATCGTCAAACCTAAGCCTGTCCCGCCGAAATGGCGTGTCGTCGAACTATCGGCTTGCGTAAATGATTCGAAAATCCGGCTTTTTTGCTTTTCGGACAAGCCGATTCCGGTATCCCTGACGCTAAAGCGCAATTGATCGTCTCCTTCGGTTTTGACCGAAATAACGACTTCGCCTTGTTCGGTAAACTTTATGGCATTGCTGCACAAATTGGTCAGCACTTGAATCAAGCGTAACGAATCGCCGATCATGCATAATGGCACCCCCAGCCCGCGGTCGATCAACAAATCCAAATGTTTCTCAGCCGCGACCGGTTCTAACATCGAGCCGATATTTTCCAATACCGCATCCAAATTGAATTCGACATGCTCGACATCGAGCTTACCCGACTCGATTTTAGAAAAGTCCAAAATATTATTAATAATGCCGAGCAGATTTTCCGAAGATAGCTGAACTTTGTGCAAATAATCCCGTTGTACTTCATTCAGTTCCGACTTAAGCACCAGACGATTTAGACCGATGATCGCATTCAGCGGCGTCCGGATTTCATGGCTCATATTGGCCAAAAATTCGGCCTTAGCTTTTGCCGAGACTTCCGCAGCCAATTTAGCCTTGGCCAATTCTTCCTCCGATCGCTTGCGGGCAGTCACATCCATGACCAAGCCTTCCCAAATAATATCGCCGTTATCCTGTAAATGCGGTCTGGAAGCGGCATGAAACCATTTCCATTCGCCGTTGGCCGTCATCTGGCGTGCTTCGAAATTCCAAGGGGATAAATGAATCGCGGAATCCAGAACGCTACTTTGAAATCCGGGCAGATCGTCCGGATGTATCGTGTGTACAATGGGCGTAGCGTCATTGGCGACAGCGGCAGGCTCGACGCCGAATATTTCCTTACAGCCTCGGCTTGCATAAGGAAATGAAAAAACACCCTCCGGCGTCATCCTAAATTTATAAATGAATCCAGGTACATTGGACGCCAATCGCTCGTAGCTGGCATTTTGAGCCTCCAACTGACGCGCTATTTTGATTTGCTCGGTTATGTCGACAAAACTGACCAAATATCTAGCTAAACCTTGCCCGTGAGCTTGCAAGGGTGCCGATGTCATACGCACATGCAGCGACTTTCCGGCTAGATTTTCAAATTCGCATTCGGTTTCGGACCTTTTCTTTCTTAACACATCCCAAACCCTGGTTAAATGCGACTTTGCCGGCGATATGATTTCAAGAAGAGGAACATCAACCAGATCCGCCTCTGCACCGCCGACCAACTTACATAACGCCGGATTGGCAAAACGAATCACGCCCAAATCATCCAGCAAGCAAACACTTTCCCCCAAACATTGCAAAACACTTAACACATCGCTTTGTGCTAATGTAGCGTTATTGCTTTGCTCTAAGTATTTGGGCCACAGATGAAATGCCACAAAACTCAATCCGGAAACTTCGACGCATGACACCGACACGGTATATTCCATACGGATTCCTTTGCTATGCCGCCAAGACAAAGGAAAAATTGGAAGATAGCGATCATTTTCGATAAGCGGCCACCACTCTTCCCGCCATTTATCAACATCGAGCGACGGAATTAAACGATCCAATGACATACCGCTCAATTCGTCATCGGCGTAACCGAAAGTCTGTAAAAAGCGCTCATTGGCATAGCCGATAGCCCCTGAGGCGTCGACCCATAAATTAGCAACGGGTGCTTGCTCAAAGGCGGCTAATTTAGCGGCCAATTTGGGCAACTGGCTCCAAACCGGTTTGTGAACAGGCATTTGCAACAATTACTCCACTGAATAAAAAGACAAAGAAACACTGATGACGCTAATTGGTAACATATCGGATTTTTTAACCACTTAGGAATACAGCCAATTGTCCGAGCAGTGGCCAGTCGTAGCCACTTCTTCGGGACGGGGTTGCAAACCCCGTCCTGCTAGAGGTCAATCGAGCCACCAACCCCCCTTCCAAAACAGTTATTTAAGTTATTTCATGCTCGTTCCTAAGGAACATCTGTCGGATCCGAATTAGCCGTGTTCTATTGTTACCGATAGGCGCTAAAAAAATCCTCGTTATCCGGCCTCATCTTGAATACGACCGGCAGTCTGAACTGCATCCATGCTAGCGAAATACCCCATGACGACACTGCAACGATCAAGGTCGCTTTAAATGCCGCCCATCCCGAAACCAAACCGATCGGCACCGACGCCATCAGTCCAAACATCGCAATGATCAAGAACAATAAACCAATACCGATATTCGCGAATAATTTACGTCGCCATTGCCGCAATAGACTTAAAAAGTCTTCATCGATTCCCGGAGCGCGCACCCATGTCGAAGCATCGGCCGGCACGAAAAACGGCTTTCGACTATAACCGTCCTGCCAACTGTCGATCAATAACTCGCTGGCCTCATGCATACGGTTAACGGTCAAACCGCCAAGATACTTGAATCGTTTGAATACCTTCTCTCGCATGATCAAATAGCCGCGAAAAGATTTTGCAGCGACTTTATATATCGGCCACCGCCAAAACTTACGCGTTTCCTTGATTAGCGTTTCATCTAAAATGAAGGATGCATGCTCCATCCCTAGTTGATTGATGATCATCGCAGCCGAGAGCCGGTGCGCTAATCCCGGTAGATGAGGCATGTAATCGCCAAGAAAGCCCATCAGCGCGTCGGTCAGAACGACTCCCTCATCGGAAGGTCCTGCTTGCCTCTGCTGTATCGTCTCATAAAGAGCTAGCGCCTCATCCCATTTATCGGTCAATAACGTCTGATCGACGCCCATGATGTAGCCGATCAAACGCCATAAATGCAGAAAGGCCTCTTTTTGCTCAAGGCTAAGCGGTAACCCCCAGGTTTCAAGCCCCCTCGGGATGACCAATCCGAAGGTCAGCAAGGTATAGGCTAAATCCTCTTGATTGACCGGGACGCCGTATCGTTCGGTGTCCCATGGCGATTTTCGGTGACTCATGGTTTCGGCCAACGACTGAGGGTTCTCTTTATTGCCCCAGGCCCGGCAGGCTCCTGGCTGAGTCAGCATGAAACGCATTGAAGCATGTAAAAAACGGACTTTTTTGGCGGCAATATAGCCTTTGCCCCATAAATAACGCTTAGGTTTACCGCGTAATTTCTCGATTTCCGCCCGGATTAATGCGGGATCGATCGGTGTTTTCGAATTTCCAGCCGTCCGGCAACAGCATCGTCCCTGTCGCTGCCACTGTCCCTCGCTATCCAGTTTTTGTAAAACTTCCAGGAGTAATCGATCGTCCTCGAATTCGGCATCCTCGACAATTTTGATACCGCCCTGATCCATCGTCGCGGCCAGCATCAACCCTGTTTCATAGATTCGTTGAAATATATATTTTTTCTCGCGCAGCTTTTCGGTTTGGTAGAGCGCCGGAATACCGTTTTTCATCAAATAACACGCCGGCAGACTAGCGGCATATAATGTGATGAGGGTGATCAACGTATTCTCCTGCCATAGCTTGGCGCCCATAGCCAGCTTAGCCGAGTCGACCCAATCGGGCACCTCCATCGGATCGTAGTAATCTGCCAATGGTTTCGGCATCGATTTCAACTGGCGGCTCAACCTGGAGTCCTCGATGATCGACAATTCCGGCACTTCAATTAATTTGTCGGCCAGCAAAAGTAACGCATTGTATGCGAACCTGCCGGACGATTCGCCTTGCTGATCGGACAACACTTTGGCGACCAAGCGATCGACGTCCGGATCGCCGATTTGCCGGTAGGCATCCAAATCGGTCGATTGCCATTTCTGCATAAGCATCACCCCCAAAAATATCTAAGTTATTGTTTTTATTAAAAAATATAAGAATCGGCATCGAACACCGGACTGAAAAGATGCCGGCTAACCCCAATGGCGCCAACTTAAGTAACGTTCATGAAGGTCCAGCAACCGCCAGGCAAATGAAAGTGCAAACTGTGGTGGGTACGGTCACTCGCCCGACAGGACCCAGCCCCTAAATTAGTAAGACTATTAACCATGACCGATGGGCTATGGAATTTAGGGACTGGGTGAATACGTCCATGTAGGCGTCGGCGGCAGCTATCCCTGCCGCCGACGCCTGTCGGTCGAGCAACCGTACCCTCCTCGGAACCTGTGTTGTTTTTCATAAAGCGGCAAATGCACCATAGAATGAGCGCTAAGTTGGCGCTTATGCCGGCTAACCCCCCTCGCTCAACCGTTCCTATCATAGCCTATGATTCAAATGTTGACATAAAAGGGATATCCATTTGAATTCGCCATTATGGCGCGCGGTGGAAAATCGAATCCGGATTTAAAGAGCTCAAGCAAGACATCGGCAGCCAAAAATGTCAGTGCCGCAACGCCCAGGCCGTGATCAACCACCTGCATTTCTGTATGATGGCCACCACCATCACCTGGATATATTCCGACCGCATCAAAGCGGATCCGCAGCGTCGGCACCAGGCCAAGGGGCGAACTAGTTTTGCCTTTTCCGATGTCCGACGCCTCATCGCCGAAGCCTCGCTCAGTGAGAATTTTGACAGGGTTTGCCAGCATGGAGCCTACATGGACGTATTTACCCAGCACCTAAATTCCATAGCCCATTGGCCATGGTTAATTGTCTTGGATAATTCATCCAGCACCTAAATAAGCCATGATTTTGAATCATTGCCAAAGACCTATGGAATTTAGGTGCTGGGTTCACGGCGTCCTTTGACGGGCCCCGGTGCCGAATTTTGATCTGCGATGGGTATATCGTAATCCTTGACTATTAGAATAGATCAAATTCTCGGACCTTTATCTTGTCATTTGCTATTTGAACGCTTGGTTTTAAAGGTATTGCCCTAATCCGTATTGGCTTATGTTGCCTTCTTTTCAAGGGTTCCATCGCTTTTTGCTCGACTATTTGAACAGGCAATTTGCGCTGTTTAACCGGAAATGCCCGAGGACTGGGGTATTGCGCTAATAGTGCCGAAACCGGTACTAATTCGACTCCGATTCGATCCAAGTCCGACAATTTTTCCCGTAAAACCTTTAATGTATTCACTCTCGGATGCCCAATCGCCACGGCATGACCACGCCGTTTAGCGATCGAAATAAGCAATTCGAATTGTGCGCGGATCTTAATTTTCGAACCCTCATGATCCAAAAAAACATCCCGACTCAAAGCGGGGACTCGATGAGCATCCGCCACTTTTTTGGCTACCGAGTGATCGGTCGTCACACTGTCGACAAAATACAAAGCATCGGGCTTCCTCGCTAAGACCTCCATTAGCCATCCCATCGTTACCGGATCACGCGTCAGGGCGCTGCCCATGTGATTATTGACACCCGAAATACCCGGAACAGCCGCCAATTGCGCCGAAAACCGACGCACGACCTCATTGCGATCCAACGATACGGTTAACCCGCCTGCCCCCATAGGCTTATCGCTTAGTGCCTGCATCGGCGCATGTAACATAATTTCCTTACCGCGACGCGATGCAAGTAATGCCAACCGCCTGGAATGCAAAGCAAACGGCAAAAACGAATATGTGATATTACCGGGCAATCCGATTGCGGCAGTACCGGTTTCGAGACTATTGCCCATATCGTCCATAATAATGGCGATGCGCGAACGTTCGTTTAACTCTGCCGCGGCCGGATGCAAGGCAATAAAAAACCCCGACATCCCAAAGATTAATAAACCAATGAAATGCCGGGGTCTCATGCGCCAGTCGAAACGTTAATTCCGCAAAATTGCGATCCCTTTCAGCAACATCAAGGCTTCATGAAGCGGATAATCGGTAATTTCCAATTTGCTTTTCTCTTGATCTTGCTCTGTATCCTTTGACTCCGGCTTCTTTTTAGACCGGTTGCCGTTAGTTAAATGGCGCGACAAATCGGCTTCTTTGACCGGCTTAAAGTCAGGTCCCTCTACCGATTCCAACTTATAGCGAGCCAATTGTATATCCGGCTCGATACCTTCGGCCTGAATAGAGCGGCCCGAAGGCGTAAAATAACGCGCGGTGGTCAACTTGACTGCCGCTCCGCCACTAGTTGGCAAAACAGTTTGTACCGAACCTTTACCGAACGATTTCTCGCCCATGATGACCGCTCGCCGGTGATCCTGTAAAGCACCGGCTACGATTTCAGATGCCGAAGCGGATCCGGCATTGATCAACACCACAATAGGCGCGCCATCGAGCACATCGTCCGGAGAGGCATTGAAGCGCATCTCGGAATTTTCAATACGTCCTTCGGTATATACGATCAAGCCTTTATCAAGAAAAGCATCGCTTACATCAACGGCTGCATTTAGGACACCGCCGGGATTATTGCGCAAATCCAGTACTAATCCTTTTAGTTTTCCATCGTTTTCCTTTTCTAATTCCGCCATAGCCTTGCGTAAACCTTCTCCGGTTTTAGATTGGAAGCTGCTGATTCTCAAATAACCGTAATCTTTTTCAAGAAGCCGGTTTCTAACGCTTTTAACCTTGATAATGTCCCGGATGATCTCAATTTTCAACGGCGCTTCCTCGCCTTCGCGCATAATGGTCAATACTATTCTGCTACCCGGATCACCTCGCATCAATTTTACGGCATCACCAAGAGACATCCCTTTAACCGGTTGATCGTCTAAGCGGACAACCAAATCTCCGGCCCGCACTCCGGCTCGTTGAGCCGGCGTATCATCAATCGGCGATACGACTTTGACAAAACCGTTTTCCATTGTGACTTCAATGCCCAAACCGCCAAATTGTCCCGTTGTACCTTCTTGAAGCTCCTTGTACTGATCGCCGGTCAGGTAATCCGAATGCGGATCGAGCCCGATCAACATGCCGCGAATTGCATGTTCGAGCAACTGTTTGTCTGTTACCGGTTCGACATAATCGCGCTTGATACGTCCAAAGATTTCGGTAAAGGTACGAAGGTCCTCGAAAGGCAGCACCTCGGTCTCCGATGATCGACTACCGCGTTCAGCCAGGACATTACCGCCAACGCTGATAAAAATGCCCAGGAACATTCCCAGAACCAAACCCCATAAACTTTTTTTCTGCATAGCCCTAAAAACTCCAAACTTCTGATTTCCGATTTAAATAATACATTTAGTAACTATTCAGTCCCCCGGCAATTATCGTTCCCACGCTCTGCGTGGGAATGCCTGAGTACCGCTCCAGCGGTACGAGACGCTAGAGCGTCTCGGTCTTCACTCCCACGCTGGAGCGTGGGAATGATAGAGGGATATGAATAATTACTACATTTATCCTGTGCGATCCTGATCTGTTTTGCGGCACCACCGAACCGGATCGACGGGCTTGCCATTCTTGCGTATTCCAAAATACAGCCCCGCCTTACTTCTACCGCCGCTTTTACCGACCGAGGCAATCACATCGCCTGGAGCGACTCGGTCGCCGACCGATTTATAAAGGCTTTGGTTGAACGCATAGAGCGTCATATAACCATTGCCGTGATCGATGATCGTCAACAAACCATAACCTCTTAGCCAATCGGCGAATACAACCTTGCCCGCAGAAACTGCTCTTATTTCCGTACCTTCGCCCGCACCGATCAAAACGCCGTCCCAACGACTTCCCAACCTGGGGCTACCGAATTTTTTCACTAATTGGCCTTTAACAGGCCAAGGCAAGTCTCCTTGCGAGGATGCGAAAGGCTTAACAGGCCAATCGACTGGCTCTTGCTGCTTTATGACCGGTTTTCCAGGTTCCGGTTCAAACGGCTGTTTAATCGCCGCTTGTTGTAAACCATTAACCAATTTTTGTAACCGAGCCTCGCCTTCCCGCAATTGACTCAATCGAAGCTTGCTGGAGGAATAATCTTTTTCAAGACGGACCAGTAATTCTTTCCTTTGCAACCGGCTTCGGTCCAATGCCTCTTGCTCGGTTTTTTTTAACTGCAAAGTCTGCTCGAGTAATTGACTTTCCTTTAAGTTTTCCCGTTCCAGCTCGGTGAGCTCTATGACCGTTTGGCCGATTCCTGTCAATTTCTCCAGCCTCGCTTTATTTAGATAGTTATAATAAACCATAATACGGCTGGATAAAGCCGGATCTTCTTGGTTTAGCATCAACTTCAACTTTTCCTTCCGACCCATCGCGTAAGCGGCTTTAACTTGATTACTTAACCCTTCATTTTGTTCAGCAATTTCAAGTTGCAATAAACGCGTTTTTTCGCGCAAATCTTTAATTTTTCGTTGCTTGCTATCGATCTGTCCTTGCAATTGTTTTAGGGTTGCGACGGTCTTACCATAATATTTTTCAATTTCCGCCAGCTGCATCAACAATGCGCCCTGCTCTTTTTCAATCCGCTTTATATTCCGATTGACGGCATCGATTTCGGCTTGAATTTTAACCAAGTCCCGATTTTTTTCTTCCGCTGCAACCTGAACAGCTAAACCGCTCAGCGCTAACCAAGCGAAGCCGACGAAAATTTTATTCATAAAGCCGTTCAAGCCTCTGTAAATAAGGATCTTCCCGTCATTCCAAACGGCGGCTGCATGCCCATACTCGTTAAGGAATGAACATAAAATAACTTCGACAATTGTTGGAAAGGGGTTTGGCGACTCGATGGGCAGGTGCCGGCGAGGATAGCAGCCGTCAAGCCTACATGGACGTATTCACAGCGTCCTGTCAAGCGAGCGACCGAAACGCCGCAAAGCCTACTACTTGTAGAGGTTATTTTGTGCATATTCCTTAGCTAGTTTTTGAGTGTATAGGGAGTCGCTTCATGCCCGTTTTTAATGGCGTGTTTGTCGCAATCAGTCAAAATGATTGAAAAGCGCCGCTCATTTTGTTAGATTTACTGGCTATTTGAAATTCACTGTTAATAGTCAGATCCGGCTTGTCACTATAATTATAGTAATACACGTTAGCAAATGTTGTGTATAAATATACTTCGCGGTCATATTTGCAGCTTTTAGGGCAACCGATCGAAGTCTAATTCTCGACACCCCTGAGCCCACACTGCTTGGTTTTTAAGAATCGATACTCCATGGATCATGACGAAGATCATCTAATCAATAACGACGCGGAAATTGACCGGGCTGCTCGCTGCCTGAAAGCTATGTCCCATCCCCTTCGTTTAAAAATACTCTGTGTACTCGGCAGTGAATCGATTAACGTTCAGGACATAGTCGAGCAAGTCGGAACCAGCCAAAGCAACATCTCTCAGCATTTGTCTATTCTAAGAGAAAAAGGCATTTTAGGCTCTAAAAAAGAAGCCAACCGGGTTTTTTATTACATCGACGACGAACGCATGCTTAAACTCATTAAAATGATGCGTGACGTTTTTTGCACCACTTGCTAAACCAACTGTTTTTCCTTCACCTTAATTTCTAATTACCTTACCAATCACCCAATGGATCGTTTAATAGAGTTCATCTTAAATCATTATTTATTGTCGCTGGCACTAGCAGTCGTCACCTTCCTGCTGATTCAAGACTTATTTGAGAGCCTGTTCAATAAATTCAAAGCACTCTCCCCTTTATTGGCAGTCGTAAAAATGAATGCCAGCGACGCGATCATCATTGATGTTCGAGAGCCGCATGAATTCATTAAAGGCGCTATCGAAAATGCCATCAACGTTCCGCTCGCCAAACTGGAAAACCAACTTGGCGAACTCGCTCAACACAAAGACCACCCGGTCATCGTGGTCTGTCAAACGGGAACGCGCTCCGTACCGGCTTGCAAAACCTTAACCAAGGCCGGCTTCTCAGATGTTTACAACATCATCGGCGGCATGCAATCTTGGGAAGAAAACAAACTCCCTATTAAAATCGCTAGTAAAAACAAAAACTGATTTTCCTAGCTTTTTACGACATAAAGTTAAAATTTTTCTATTCATAAAAACAGGACTTAAAACCCATGGCCGAAGAAAACAACCCCGCAGAAAAGCATTTCTCGATTCAAAAAATTTATACCAAGGACATTTCGTTCGAAACACCGAATTCTCCGAAGATTTTTACCGAAAAATGGGAACCGAAAGTCGATTTCAATCTTGGCACTAATGTACAAACCTTGGAAAACGACATGTATGAAGTTTCCTTGACCGTAACCGTCACGGTCAAATGCGGCGAATCAACCGCTTACTTGGTTGAAGTCTGCCAAGCCGGCATTTATGCCTTGAAGGGATTTAGCGAAGAAGAAATGGGGCCGATGGTCGGCAGCTTCTGCCCCAATATATTATTCCCTTATGCACGCGAAGCTGTTTCGGACCTGGTTGCCAAAGGCGGTTTTCCACAACTGCTTCTGGCCCCGGTCAACTTCGATGCGCTCTACGCTCAGCACTTACAACAAGCCAAACAGCAAGCTCCCGGCTCAAATAAGGTCAACTAAAGACTTATGACCTCAACTATCAGCGTACTCGGTGCCGGGTCATGGGGCACTGCTTTAGCGATACAAGCAGCCCGAAACGGCTATCGTACGCTGCTGTGGGGACACGATCCAATCCATATTCGAACACTACAACAGAATAGAACCAATCAGCGATACTTGCCCGGTTTTGTTTTTCCCAACACCCTTGAAACCAGCTCTGAACTTGCCGAAGCCGCAGCATTCAGCGACTTAATCCTGATTGCCGTTCCTAGTCATGCATTCAAGGACACGCTGATCAAGCTACGTCGATTTACCGGCCAACAGGTGCAAATCGCCTGGGCTACCAAAGGGTTCGCACCAAACGACGGGTATTTGTTACATTACTCGGTCGAACGCATATTTTCCAAAGAGACTCCGACTGCGGTTTTATCCGGTCCGACTTTTGCCCGCGAAGTCGCGGCCGATTTACCGACGGCAATTACAATTGCATCTAATCATGCCGGCTTCTCTGAACTATTAACCCGAATCTTCCACAGCGCACGATTCCGCACTTACACCAGCACCGACATGATCGGCGTACAAACCGGCGGCGCGGTTAAAAACGTATTGGCTATCGCCTCGGGCATTGCAGACGGTCTGAATTTCGGCGCCAACACACGCGCCGCACTCATTACACGGGGACTCCATGAAATAATCAGGCTCGGCTTAGAACTCGGCGGCCGACAAGAAACGTTCATGGGCCTTGCCGGACTCGGCGACTTGATTTTAACTTGTACCGACAACCAATCAAGAAACCGGCGCTTCGGACTTGCGCTCGGACAGAACAAAAATCGCGCCGCAGCCCGTGAAGAAATCGACCAAGAAATCGAAGGCGTGTCGGCTGCAAAAGAAACTTATTTACTTGCGCAGACCCACGGCATCGACATGCCGATTACTGAACAAACCTACAAAGTACTCTATGAGAGCTTATCGCCGCTGGCTGCCGTGCAAAACCTATTGGACCGCGAATTAAAAGCCGAAAGCTAGCTAAATTTTTACAAATTCACTGTCTACGGTCTATGATTTTGTAATGGTGAATGGTGAAAAGATTTTATGCTGTTACCCAAGCTCCAGCTTGGGTAACCTATTCAGGAAGCCCTAGCGTCCCGACAATCAAGAAAGATTGAACGAGCGGGCGAGTCGGGGTTGATTAAGAATGTGCGGAGCTTGTGTCGGTCTCAGGAAGCTGGAGCTTCCGGTGCGTCTTTCCCAAGCTGGAGAGACTGTGAAAGTATTATTGCAGTCCATACACTATAATATATATTACTTAACCACTACCCGTTAACAAACCGCCATGTCATCCCGCCGCTATCATCGCGCATTAAACCGCCAGCAAGACATGCTGTTGCCGCTTTGTATTGATGACTATGTTAGTCAGAATAATCCAGTGCGAGCCATTGATGCCTATGTCGATACGTTGGACTTGTATGTCTTAGGTTTCAAAAACACCGAGCCGGTCATTGGTGCCGGGCAGCCGGCTTATGATCCGGCGGCGTTATTGAAGCTGTATTTGTATGGCTATTTGCAAGGTATTCGCAGTAGCCGTAAATTGGAACGAGAGACCACTCGCAATCTGGAAGTGATGTGGCTGATCGCAGGCTTACAGCCTAGCTACAAAACCATCGCCGACTTTCGCCAAGGCAATAGCGATGCCTTAAAGGCGGCGAACCGCGATTTCCTATTGCTGTGCAAAGAACTCACGCTGTTCGGTGGCGAACAAGTCGCCGTCGATGGCAGCTTTTTCAATGCCAACGCCAGTAAAGCGGGGATTTACACCGAAGATAAACTCAACAAACAGCTTGAAAAGTTAAGCCGGAAAATCGCCGACTACCAACAAGCCCTCGCCGAGCAGGATTCCGCCGATGACCGAGCCAGCCTAGGCAGCCTGGTTGAGGATGAACAGCTGCCAGCAAAGCTTGAGCAATTGCAAACTAAACAAGCCGAGAAAAAAGCCTTGCTGCAACAGCTCAAAACCAGCGGCGACAAACAAGTCTCCACCGTCGACCCCGATGCCCGCTTGCTGACCAAACGCGGACAAACCGTTTCCGGCTACAATGTCCAAATTGCCGTGGACGACCGGCACAAACTGATCGTGGTCGACGAGGTCACACAAGCCGGTAATGACGTTCATCAGCTGGCGCCGATGATGGCAAAGGCGCAAGAGACCTTGCAGTCCGAAAGCCTGACCGGGCTTGCCGACAGTGGTTATTTCGAAGGCAACCAACTGAAATCTTGCGAAGACCAAAACACTCCCGTATATGTGGCCATACCCGATAAGTCGAAAGCCATCGCCGCGAAGGGACGCTTGACGCGCGAGCAGTTCAGCTACGACCCGGAACAAAATGCCTATTGTTGCCCACAAGGCAAGCTATTGACTGTCAGCGGCAAAGCCCATCAAAAAAACGGCAAATGGATGACCGGCTACAAAAGCAAGCCCGCCGACTGCAGCCAGTGTCCCCTACGCGAACACTGTTTAACCGAAAAAGCCACGATCAAACAAATTCAGCGCTGGGAGCATGAAGACGTCATCGAACGCCACCGCCAGCGGATGGAACAACAACCGGGCATCATGAAGAAACGCGCGGCCTTGGTTGAGCACCCCTTTGGTACGCTCAAGCATCGCGCGGGCATGAACCACTTCTTGATGCGAGGCTTGGAAAAGTGTCGAGGCGAATTTAGCCTGATGGTTTTAGCCTACAACTTCACGCGCCTACTCACGATTCTCGGTGCTGACGCGCTGAGGGATTATTGCGTCCGGAGACCAGGAAATACGCTAAAAAACATGGAATATGCATAAAAAATGACGGATTTTGGCTGGTTGGCTTAAATAAAAACGATGCCATAGGCAGCAAAACCTGAATTTTCAAAAAAATGCCGCGCTGGGCAACCTGAGAGCCGCTTAGATTTGGAATACTTTCACAGTCTCTGGAGCTTGGGAAAGAGCGTGATGCGGGTTGGCTGTTTTTAGCTTGATGCGTATGACCTCAAACCCCATCCTTCGATCTACGCCGGCGCTTGGGACTTAGTCTCACCTGCGCAATGCTAACCAGCTTATTTGATTAACGCTCCGACAAACGACTGTTGCCGCCAGGCTTCATACAATACAATCGAAACGGTATTGGATAAATTTAAACTACGACTATCGGGCTGCATCGGTAAATACAGTAATTTGTCCCGTTCCATCGTTGTCAAAACCGAGGCGGGCAGACCGCGCGATTCCGGTCCGAACAAAAACGCATCTTTCGGCTCAAAACCTACCTCACTATAGACTTTGCGCCCCTTGGTTGATAATGCAAACAACCTTGGCGGTTTGCGTTGATCGACAAAATCGGCCAACGAACCGTAAACACAGACATTTGCCCATTCATGATAATCCAAACCGGCCCTGCGCAGTTTTTTGTCATCCATATCAAAGCCCAACGGCTCGATTAAATGCAAACTCGCACCGGTATTGGCGCATAACCTAATGATATTACCGGAATTCGCCGGTATTTCAGGCTCATAGAGCACGATATCAAACATTAACGACACTTCCTTGCAACAAAAACGGCAATTAAGCCAACTTCTCTTTAGCCGGCACCTAAATCCAGCCACCTAAATTCCATAGCCCATTGACTATGGTTAATTATCTTGGATAATTTAGGTGCGGGGTTCACGGCGTCCTTTGATGGTCACCCCGGCGCCGAATTTTGATCTACGATGAGTATAATTACTGTGAAAGTTCGTAGATTTGTGTTCTTTATCTAATTTTTTGATATGCAAATCTCCGTTCTGGCAATTCCGGTTCCGAAGAGGGTGCGGTTGCTCGACCGACAGGCGTCGGCGGCAGGGAAAGCCGCCGTCGAGCCTACATGGACGTATTCACGGCGTCCTGTCGGGCGAGTGACCGCGCCCACCACAGCTCGCACTTTCATTTGCCGGGGAGATTGCCAGGTCTTCATGAACGTTAGGTACTGGATTTACTGCGTTCCTTGACAAGCAGATCCCACGTCTAAAATTTTAACGGCTCTTAGGCCAAGAACGGAGTTATAATTCATCTATCCGAACAGGTGTCAGCTTCCAAATATCCCGATTATAATCGCCTATGGTTCGATCGGTCGAAAACTTTCCGCTCGAAGCACAATTGAGGATACTCATTTTGGTCCATCGCTCAGTATCTACGAAGGCTTTCTCGGCACGATTTTGCGCATCGACATAACTGCGAAAATCGGCAACAGTCATCCAAGGATCGTAAGGACTTTTAATCGAATTAACAAGATCGTCGAATATACCGGGCTCCATCAGATTGAAATGCCCGCACTCGATCAGATTCACGACCCTTTTTAGGTCATTATCCTGCTCAATAATTGCGTTAGGATCGTAATGCCCTTTCATTGCCTCGACTTGATCCTCTGTTAAGCCGAATAAAAAGAAATTATCCTCACCGACTTCTTCGAGAATTTCAATATTAGCACCATCCAACGTGCCGATCGTAATCGCTCCGTTCATCATGAATTTCATATTGCCTGTACCGGAAGCCTCCTTGCCGGCCGTCGAAATTTGTTCGGACAAATCGGCTCCGGTACAAATGATTTCCATCGCGGAAACCCGATAATTCGGCAAAAAAACCAATTTCAATTTATCGCCGACCTCCGGATCGAAATTAATGACGTCGGAAACATTATTAATGAATTTAATGATATTTTTAGCCATCACATAACCGGGCGCCGCTTTACCTCCGATTAAAACGCAACGATTAACCCAATCTTGCGTATCGCCGCGCTTTATCTTGTCGTACAAATGTATGACATGCAAAACATTGAGCAACTGCCGTTTATACTCATGAATCCGCTTGACCTGCACATCGAACAAGGCATCGGCAGACAACTCGAGGCCGAGTTCGCTCTTCTTATAGTCGATTAAGCGTTGCTTATTTTGGCGTTGAATAGCCAGCCACTTACCACGAAACGCGGCATCCTCGGCATAAGGCTTCAGTTTTTGCAACTCCGACAAATCGGTTATCCAAGCGTCGCCTATGGTTTCCGTGATCAGCTCCGCCAAAGCAGGATTACAACCGGCCAACCAACGGCGTGGAGTCACACCATTCGTCTTGTTATTAAACTTTGATGGCCATAATTCATAAAAATCCTTGAATAGCCCTTCTTGTAACAACTTCGAGTGCAATTCGGCGACACCGTTAATCGAATAGCTGCCGACGATGGCCAAATAAGCCATGCGCACTTGCTTCTCCGTGCCTTCCTCGATGATCGACATGCGTCGCATTCTATCGAGATCGCCCGGCCAATGCGTCGAGACTTCGGCCATAAATCTTGCATTGATATCGTAAATAATTTCCAACAATCTCGGCAAAAGCTGCTCAAACAAACTCACTGACCAGCGTTCCAAGGCTTCCGGCAGCAAGGTATGGTTGGTATATGCCATGGTTTTAGTCGTAATACCCCATGCCTCATTCCAAGACAAACCATGAATGTCGATCAATAAGCGCATCAATTCGGCCACGGCTATACTAGGATGCGTATCGTTCAATTGAAAACAGTTTTTCTCGGCGAAATCGCTAAAGTTGTTGCCATGTCGTCCAACCCAGTTAGCGATAACGTCCTGTAAACTGGCTGAAGCCAACAAATATTGCTGTTTTAAGCGCAATGCTTTGCCGTTCTCATTGGCATCGTTCGGATAAAGCACCATCGTGATATTTTCCGCAGTATTCTTAGCGGCTACCGACTCGGCATAATCACCGGCATTGAATTCTTGCAGATTGAATTCCTCGGTCGCAGTCGATTTCCATAACCTCAACGTATTGACGGTACCGTTGTTGTACCCGGGAATCGGTGTGTCGTAGGGAACCGCGAGAATATCTTGCGTATCGACCCAACAAATCCTTTTGTTGCCGTTTTCATCGCTATGCGATTCGGTACGCCCGCCGAATTTGATCCGATGCGCGTACTCCGGCCTTTCAATTTCCCAAACATTGCCGTTTCTCAACCAATGATCGGGCCTTTCCACTTGCTCGCCATTCTGTAGGACTTGACTAAACATGCCGTATTCGTAGCGCAACCCATAACCGATGACCGGAAGCTGCAAGGTGGCGCAACTATCGATAAAACAGGCCGCCAATCGCCCCAAACCGCCATTGCCAAGCCCTGCATCCGGTTCGCTATCGACCAATTCCTCGATTTCCAATCCGAGATCATACATCGCGCGAGTGGCTTCGTCAGTCACGCCTAGATTGAGCATCGCATTGCTCAAGGTTCGCCCCATCAAAAATTCCATCGACAGGTAATAAGCCTTTCTGCAATCGGTATCCCTATAGGCGTTGTAAGTATTTTTCCAACGTTCGATGAGCCTGTCACTGATAACTAAAGACAAGGCTTCGTATGCATAATACGGAGACCGACAGTTTTCGTCGCGCCCTAAGCGATAAGCGTAATAACGCTTGAAATCGGTAATCAAATGATCCTTATCCAACGACAAACTTGGGAGCTTGGTTATCGTTGGGGCCGGCTTACTTTTTTTGAAAATGGTGCTAGGCATTTTTGATGGCTCTTCGGATTGTTCGTACATATCAATCATATCGGTTTATTTTCATTAAACAAGTGATTTAAGGCTATTAAATTAAGCCTTAATCCGCTTGAGAAACAGGCGTTCATATTACTTGAATAAATATTCAGACAAACGGGTATCAAATGCGATGGACGGCAAGCCGAAGACATCTCAGTAGCACCAGTTCACAAATGCACGACTATGCATTGACTCGCCGGTCACCAACTAGAAACACTCGAAGGGAGCATCTAACTGATACGCCCATGGCATTGCTTATATTTTTTTCCCGACCCGCATGGACAAGGGTCGTTACGACCTACCTTACGCTCATTTCTAACAAACGGCTGATCGACAGATTTTTCCGGCTCCATCGGAGGCGGCGCATCCTCGACCGGCGCTGCTATCGGCTCCGCCTCGGCATGCTCGTAATGCATTTCCTTGGGCGCTTGTCTCATTTCATCTATCGCTTGAACATCCTCTTCTTGAGTCACTTGAACCTTCGCAAGGATACCAATCACTTCGTACTTAATGTGATCCAGCAAACTGGTAAACATTTCGAAAGCTTCACGCTTATATTCTTGCTTCGGATCTTTTTGCGCATAACCTCTAAAATGAATGCCCTGGCGCAAATGATCCATCGCCGCCAAATGTTCTTTCCAACTATTATCCAAGACTTGCAACATTACGGACTTTTCGAAATGCCGTAATATTTTGGGCTCAATCTTGAGTTCTTTTTCCTTATATCTTTCCTCGACCAACTCCACAATGCGCTCACGCAACGAGGCTTCGTTAAGTCTTTTGTCATCCTCCAGCATTTGCCTTACCGGTATTTCGGCATTAAATTCTTGCAAGAGATGATCTTCCAGGCCTTTAGTATCCCACTGCTCTTCCATTGTTTTCGGCGGAATGTATTGCGTAATAACATTATTAACCACATCCTTGCGGATTTCGCTCATGATATCGGAAATATCTTCCGCGGCCATAAGCTCGTTGCGTTGCGCATAGACCACTTTGCGCTGATCGTTAGCGACATCATCGTAAGCCAAGATTTGTTTACGTATGTCGAAATTCCGGCTTTCGACTTTTCGTTGAGCGTTTTCAATCGAACGAGTGACCCAAGGGTGCTCAATCGCCTCGCCATCGCCCATGCCCAATTTTTGCATCAAGCCTGCAACGCGGTCGGAGGCAAAAATACGCATTAACGGATCTTCGAGCGATAAGTAGAACCGTGTCGACCCCGGGTCGCCTTGCCGCCCCGAGCGTCCCCTTAACTGATTGTCGATACGCCGCGATTCGTGGCGCTCGGAACCGATTACATGCAAGCCGCCGCTGGCAATGACTTGCTGATGACGATCGAGCCATGCTCCGCGAACTTTTTCCCGATCTTCTTCTGAGGCTTCCTCGCCTAGCGCCGACAGTTCAGCATCAAGATTACCGCCCAACACGATATCGGTACCTCGCCCGGCCATATTGGTTGCAATCGTTACCGCGCCCGGCATACCGGCCTGTTCGATAATATGCGCTTCGCGTTCATGCTGCTTGGCATTCAACACTTCGTGCTTAATATTTTCCTTGGTAAGTAATGCGGAAATAATCTCGGAGTTTTCGATCGATGTCGTTCCGACCAAAACCGGCTGACCGCGTTCGACGCAACTTTTGATGTCTTGAGCAATGGCCTGGTATTTTTCACGAGCCGTTAAATAGACTAAGTCGCCCATGTCTTTACGAATCATCGGCCGATGGGTCGGAATGACGACCACTTCAAGACCGTAAATCTTGTTTAATTCGAACGCTTCGGTATCGGCCGTACCGGTCATCCCGGACAGCTTTTCATAGAGGCGGAAATAATTTTGGAATGTAATCGAGGCCAGCGTTTGATTTTCATTTTGTATCGTCACGCGTTCTTTGGCTTCGATGGCCTGATGCAGGCCTTCAGACCAACGCCGTCCCTGCATAATGCGCCCGGTAAATTCATCGACGATCATGACTTCATTGTTCGCGACAATATAATCGACGTCTTTTTGAAATAAATGATGGGCACGCAACGACGCATTGAGATAATGCATTAGCCGAATATTAGACGCATCGTAAAGACTACCCCCATCGACCATCAAGCCATGTTCGGTCATCAATTGTTCGACGTGCTCGTGACCTTCCTCGGTCAAATAAATCTGCCGGGTTTTCTCGTCCACAAAGAAATCGCCCGGACTGTCTTCTTTTTCTTGCTTGGTCAAAAAAGGCACGATCTCGTTGGCTTTGATATAAATATCAGTGCTTTCCTCGGTCGGTCCGGAAATAATCAATGGCGTGCGCGCCTCGTCGATTAAAATCGAATCCACCTCGTCGACGATCGCAAATGCTAAATCTCTCTGAACTTTTTGCGCTAAGCTGAAAGCCATGTTGTCGCGCAAATAGTCGAAACCGAACTCGTTGTTGGTGCCGTAGGTGATATCGGCGGCGTAAGCGGTTCGTCTCTCCTCGCTATCCATGCGACTAACGATAACGCCGGTCGTCAAGCCCAAAAACTCGTATACGCGCCCCATCCATTGCGCGTCGCGAGCCGCCAGATAATCGTTAACCGTGACGATATGCACTCCGCGTCCCGGCAAGGCATTAAGATAAGCCGCCAAGGTCGCCATCAAGGTTTTTCCCTCGCCGGTCTTCATTTCGGCAATCTTGCCGTCATTAAGAACCATACCGCCGATCAATTGCACATCGTAATGACGCATGCCGAATACCCGATCGGAGGCTTCTCTTACCGTTGCAAAGGCTTCCGGGATCAAATCATCCAACTTTTCGCCCTGCTCGAGACGAGCACGAAACTCTTGGGTCTTGGCTTTTAATTCGCCATCGGATAGTTTTTCATAATCGGAAGCGAGCGCATTAATTTTTTTGACCTGCTTCCTTTTCTTTTTGACCAGTCGGTCATTCCGACTACCTACAACAAATTTAACCAGCTTACCAACCATGCTTTTTTCCGGTGAGAATTGAGTAATAACTATTTAAAAGTTTCGGATTATATACCTTCTACCCCATTAGTTACAGTTAAAAGCTCTTATAGTTTCTACGCATCGACTTCAGATATTGTCGTATATCAAACGACGGATTGTTAAACCTTAACGACCATGAAGAGGCTTTCATCACTATATCCTAGCCCGCCCGATATGATCGATAAACCATCGGTAAGTATCTGTTAAACCTTCCTCTAAACCGATACGATATTTCCAGCCCAACGACCTGAGCCGCGACACATCCATCAGCTTACGGGGCGCCCCGTCCGGTTTGGTCGCATCGAAGCTCAACTGGCCTTTGAACCCGGCCACCTTCGCGAGCGTTTCGGCCAGCTCCCGAATTGTACAATCCACCCCGGTTCCGACATTGATGTGGGACAGCATCGGCTGCGTATTCACTTGGTAAATACCGGCATCCAGCTCCATCACATGCACGCTGGCGGCGGCCATGTCGTCGACATGCAGAAATTCACGCATCGGCGTCCCGCTGCCCCAAATCACGACTTCGTCATCGCCGGCTTGAACCGCTTCATGAAAGCGCCGAATCAAGGCCGGTATCACATGACTGTTTTCGGGATGAAAGTTATCGTTCGGCCCGTAGAGATTGGTCGGCATCACGCTACGATAATCGCGCCCATATTGGCGGTTATAACTCTCGCATAATTTGATGCCGGCAATTTTGGCGATCGCATACGGTTCATTGGTCGGCTCGAGTAGTCCCGTCAACAGCGCCTGCTCTTGCATCGGCTGCTCGGCAAGCTTTGGGTAGATGCAAGACGAGCCCAAAAACAGCAATCGCTGAACGCCGTTAAGATGGGCCGCATAGATAATATTCGCCTCGATCATCAGGTTTTGGTAGATAAATTCGGCCGGCAAGGTGTTATTGGCATGAATGCCGCCGACCTTGGCCGCCGCCAAGTAAACCTGATCGATCCGGTGCGCCGAAAAATAGGCTTGTACCGCCGCCTGATCCAATAGGTCAAGCTCATCACGACCTGCCCTCAAAATTGACCGGTAACCTAAACTTTGTAAGCGGCGAACGATCGCGGAACCGACCATGCCTCGATGGCCGGCCACGAAAACAGTCTGATTAAGATCGCGGCTCATTATTAACTCTCCACCGAAACCGGTAAATCAAGCCCGTGCGACTTCAACAAGGCATGGCGTTTGGCGGCTTTAAGGTCTTCGCGCACCATTTCGGCGCACATCTCGCGCACCGTAATTTCGGGCACCCAGCCGAGCTTCTCTTTGGCCTTAGTAGGATCGCCCAATAGCGTTTCGACCTCTGCCGGACGGAAATAACGCGGGTCGACGCGAACAATGACATCGCCCGCCGACAACGCCGGCGCCGAATCGCCTTCAATCGCTTCGACCACGCCGATCTCTTCAACGCCGCTGCCTTCAAAACGGAGAGCTATTCCTAGTTCGCCCGCAGACCACTCAATAAACTCGCGAACGCTGAATTGAACGCCGGTGGCGATGACGAAGTCGTCGGGTTCGTCCTGCTGCAGCATCATCCATTGCATGCGTACGTAGTCCTTGGCGTGCCCCCAATCACGAAGCGCATTCATGTTGCCCATGAAAAGGCAATTTTCAACACCTTGCGCAATATTGGCCAAGCCTCGGGTAATCTTCCGGGTTACGAAGGTTTCGCCCCTGCGCGGCGATTCGTGATTGAACAAAATACCGTTGCAGGCATACATGCCGTAGGCTTCTCGGTAATTCACGGTAATCCAATAGGCATAAAGTTTGGCCGCCGCATAAGGCGAACGGGGATAAAACGGCGTAGTCTCCTTCTGCGGAGTTTCTTGAACCAAGCCGTATAATTCCGAAGTGGATGCCTGATAAAAGCGGGTTTTTTGCTCCAAGCCCAACAAACGAATCGCTTCCAATAAACGCAGCGTTCCCATCGCATCGACATCGGCCGTGTACTCCGGCGATTCGAAACTCACCGCGACATGAGACTGCGCGCCCAGGTTATACACTTCATCCGGCTGTACTTCTTGCAAAATGCGGGTCAAATTGGAAGAATCGGTCAAATCGCCATAATGCAATACGAACTTTTGATTTTCGACATGCGGGTCTTGGTAAATATGATCGACCCGTTGCGTATTAAACGATGAAGCACGGCGTTTGATACCGTGAACTTCATAGCCTTTCTCGAGTAAAAACTCGGCTAAATAAGATCCGTCCTGCCCGGTGATGCCGGTAATTAATGCTTTTTTTGTCATAAAATGCTCATTTTAGTTACTCATTCGCAAATCATATTTACGTTGTCAAATAAATTTTGTAATACCAAGACACATCCTTTACCGGTCAAATTTCGGCACGGGTTTATCGACGCACCGAAATATTCAAAAGATTGCTCAAGAAAAAATATTAGGTATGCTGCCGGCATCCTCGTCAAGCGGGAATTGCTGTAGTAAACCCGTTGTGTGCGTTATATTCTTCTAGGCGGAGTATAATAATTCAGCGGCTTAATTTAAGAAACCCAGCGTTAACCGGATAAAATCATGTTAGAAGATCAACCTTTGATGAGCGAACGCAAGCACCGTTTCGGCTTTAATGCCAGTCTTAGGTACGATTTTCCCGCCGGCGTCGTGGTTTTTTTGGTCGCCGTGCCGTTATCGCTAGGTATCGCACTGGCATCCGGCGCACCGCTGTTTTCAGGATTGATTGCCGGAATCATCGGCGGACTGGTCGTTTCCGGTTTAAGCGGATCATCTCTGGGTATAAGCGGGCCCGCTGCCGGTATTGCGATTATCGCCCATGCCGCGATACAAAGCCTTGGTTTTGAAGCCTTTCTGCTAAGCGTCGTTATAGCAGGTTTTATTCAGGTGATCATGGGACGAGTCGGCGCCGGCATCGTCGGCTATTATTTTCCATCCGCGGTCATATCCGGCATGTTGACAGGAATCGGCATTATCATTTTTCTGAAACAGATACCGCATGCATTCGGCTACGACGTAGATTACGAAGGCGATATCTTCTTTACACAAAGCGACCAATTCACAACGACATCCGAATTGATCCATATGCTCGATTTTATTTCTCCCGGCGCGGTCATTATTTCGTTGGCCTCGCTGGCTATTCTACTGCTTTGGGAGTCGCCATTCATTAAACGATACCGTTTTACGCAATGGATTCACGGCGCATTGGCGGCCATATTAACCGGCGTAGCATTTAATCAACTATTCCTCCGATGGTTTCCCGAGTTGGCTTTGAGCGGCAATCATTTGGTTTCATTACCCGAGGTCGATCGAGCCGTCGAACTGATTGCTTACCTAACGCTGCCGGATTTTTCGCAAATCACCAACCCGTCGGTTTACACGACCGGATTCACCCTAGCCATGGTTGCCAGTCTCGAAACCCTATTGTGCGTCAAGGCCGTCGATAAGCTAGACCCGTATAAAAGAGTGACACCAAATAATAGGGAACTAAAAGCACAAGGCATCGGCAACATTTGCTCCGGTTTGTTAGGCGGCATTCCGATCGCCCAAGTCATCGTGCGCAGCTCTGCCAATATCTTATCGGGCGGTAGAACCAAGGCCTCGGCTTTCATTCATGGCGCATTATTACTAACAGCGGTAATATCGATTCCCGGCCTTTTGAATACTATTCCGCTGGCTAGTCTTGCGGCGGTTTTGTTAGTCATCGGTTACCAGATGGCAGACTTGCGTCGCTTCATAACGATGTACCGAACGGGGATATATCACTTCATCCCCTTTGCCGCGACTGTGTTTGGACTTATTTTTACCGACATGCTAACCGGCATTGCGATCGGCATGAGCATCGCGCTGTTTTTTATTTTGCTGGAAAATTTGAAAGTCGGTTTTTATCTGCATCAGGAACAAAAAGCCAATAAAAACTTCATTACTTTATCGGAACATGTTTCTTTTCTTAATAAAGCCAATATCCTGCAATTACTTGACCAACTTCCCGAAAATTCGGAGGTCGTTATCGATGCAACCGGTTCCAAATACATCGACTTCGACGTCTATGAAATCATTCAGAACTTTAAAATCGAAGCCGAACGTAAGAATATTCATTTAGTTATCGAAAACCTTAGGGGTTATGGCGTTCTCGAGCCGTTACAAAGAATACATCCGCTCGACAAAGAATCGCAACAGTCGCTAACGCCTGAAAACGTTTTAGAAATCTTAAAAGCAGGCAACCAACGCTTTGTCTACAATCTTAAAGCCAACCGTAACCTGTTGGAACAAGTCAATGAAACCGTCGAAGGCCAATTTCCGTTTGCGATCATTCTTAGCTGCATCGATTCTCGCACCTCAGCCGAATTAATTTTCGACCAAGGTTTAGGCGACATATTCAGCGTTCGCGTTGCCGGCAATATTGTTAATGACGACATTCTAGGCAGTATGGAATTTGCCTGTAAATTGGCAGGATCCAAACTGATTGTCGTACTTGGTCATAGTCACTGCGGTGCAATCAAGGGCGCCTGCGCGGACGCCAAACTCGACCACCTAACCGGCTTGCTCGATAAGATTCGCCCTGCGGTCGATTCGGTTAAAAACGGCCGGCTAGCTCGAATCAGCAAACCTGACGGCTCTCTCGTTGAACAAGTTGCCGAACGCAACGTCGAAATCATGGTCGAGCAAATCAAACAACAAAGCCCTCTTCTGAATGCCATGACGAATAGCGGCGAAATCGGGATAATCGGCGCCATGTATAATATTGAAAACGGTAAAGTCAGTTTTTTTGAATAGCCTACTTCTATACCTTTCGCACTTGAAATTTCGGCAGTACCAGAGGAGGCGCCAGGGTGTCCGATAAAGGCTTTGCCAGCATAGAGCCTACATGGACGTATTTACCCAGCACCTAAATTCCATAACCCATTGGCCATGGTTAATTGTCTTGGATAATTTAGGTGCTGGGTTCACGGCGTCCTTTAGCGGACACCCAGGCGCCGAATTTTGATCTACGCGGGATATACATTGTCGCAGCCGAACAACAAAGCAATAGCAACGACCCTAGCTTATTAAATCAACCGCAACAAATCCGCTTAGTTTTTGTTTTTTGGCGAATATCGCTATAATGCATGGTCTTGTTCGTTATATATCGACAGGCGTTGGTTTGCAGAATAATTCTTTAGTGTTATAGTTGGTTATTATCGCTTGACATGCGTTGTCTTGTAAAAGCAACATCCCCAATAACCTTTTCCGGTATATCCGGATTTAGTTCAGCCGATGAAAGAATATCTAATCATTCTGATAAGTACGATACTGGTCAATAATTTTGTACTGGTAAGGTTTTTAGGATTATGCCCTTTTATGGGCGTTTCCCGAAAACTGGAAACGGCCTTAGGGATGGGTTTCGCGACGACTTTTGTACTGACCTTATCCGCCGTTTGCAGTTATTTGGCGAATCGTTATCTATTAATCCCATTAGAACTGGAATATTTACGCACGATCACCTTCATCGTCGTGATTGCCTTTGTCGTGCAATTTACCGAAATGGTCGTTCACAAAACCAGCCCGCTCCTTTACCAGGTGCTGGGCATATTTTTGCCGCTGATTACCACTAATTGCGCGGTTCTAGGCGTCGCCCTGCTGAACGTACAAACCCAACACGGCTTTTTGGAATCGGCTTTATACGGTTTCGGTGCCGCGGTCGGTTTTTCGCTGGTACTGACCCTTTTCTCGACGCTGCGCGAAAGAATCGACGTTGCCGACGTCCCCTTGCCGTTCAAAGGCAACTCGATAGCGCTAGTAACGGCCGGGTTAATGTCCATGGCCTTCATGGGATTCAGCGGCTTAGTTAAAGGCTAAAGTTTCAGCCAATCAATTTCAAGTAATCGCTCTCGCGAATCCGTTCTAATTTTACATTTACCCTCGACACACTCAGGGCGAATGAAAAATGCAACAAACCTCATGACATCAATGCAAAGCGATGGAACGATGAGCGAGAATTGTTACTCAAATACCAATTATTCTAATTCGACCAGATAAATCCGATGATACTAATCATTTGCATCACATTTGCCGTATTTGGCGTAATACTCGGATTTTCGGCCATCTATTTTAAGGTCGAAGGCGATCCGATTGTCGATAAAATCGAAGCTATCCTTCCGCAAACGCAATGCGGGCAATGCAGTTTTCCCGGCTGCCGTCCTTATGCCGAAGCGATCGCTGCCGGCGATGCCGATATCAACCAATGCCCGCCGGGCGGACAAGACGGCGTCGAAGCATTGGCCGACTTACTGGGCGTCGAAGCGAAACCGCTCAACGCCGAATTCGGCGAAGAAAAACCCAAGAGCGTCGCGGTCATCATTGAAGACTTGTGCATCGGCTGCACCAAATGTATTCAAGCTTGCCCGGTCGATGCGATACTTGGTTCCGCGAAGATGATGCATACCGTGATAGCCGACGAATGCACCGGCTGCGAGCTTTGCGTCGACCCCTGCCCGGTCGATTGCATCGTGATGGAACCGATACCCGAAGACCTTAACAACTGGCAATGGCCGGAACCGGTAAAGAAATATGCTTAAAACCTGGCGCTTTCATGGCGGCTTGCGCCTGCCCGCTCATAAACACCTGTCGGCACACCGACCGATCGTTAATGCTGAGTTGCCGAAACAACTAATCTATCCTTTGCAACAAAGGCCCGGCGTACAACTCAAAGTGACCGTCACTCCTGGCGATATTGTGCTACGCGGCCAAATCATCGCCGATTCCGATCATTTCCTGGCAACCCCGCTTCATGCAGCAAGCTCGGGTACCGTTAAAGCAATTGAGGATCGCATCATACCTCACCCCTCCGGCTTATCGGACCCATGCATCATCATCGACACCGACGGACGCGATGAAGCACTGCCGCCGGAGCCCGTTGAAGATTACCGCTTAGAGCCCGCTGCTACGTTGCGCGCTAAAATCCGCCAAGCCGGCATTGTCGGTCTCGGTGGCGCGGCCTTCCCTACCTCGATCAAACTAAACCCGGGACCGCAACGCCATATCGACACGCTCATATTGAACGGCGCCGAATGCGAACCCTATATCACCTGCGACAATGTCCTGATGCAGACCGAACCGGATGCTATCGTTCAAGGCGCGCTGATTTTGATGCATGCGCTACAAGTCGGCGATGGTATTATCGCCGTCGAAGATCACATGACCGAAGCATTCGAGGCATTATCGGCCGCCATTGAACAATCGAGGGACCTTCGGCTGACCGCAGTGAAAATCCCTGCCCTGTACCCGACCGGCGGCGAAAAACAATTAATCCGCGTCGTCACCGGCAAAGAAACGCCGTCAGGCGGCATTCCGGCCGATGTGGGCGTGATTTGTCAAAACGTCGGCACGGCCGCGGCCGTGTATAACGCCATTTGCCACGGCCTACCTTTAACCGAGCGTGTCGTGACCGTCACCGGCCAAGGCGTAAAACAACAACAAAACATGCGTGCGCGCATCGGCACGCCGATCAGCGATTTGATTAAACAATGCGGCGGCTATCAAGACTCTGTGGAGCGTTTGATCATGGGCGGACCCATGATGGGTTTCGCGTTACCCGAGGATGACATACCAATCGTCAAGGCCACCAACTGTATTCTGGCCGCTGCCGGATCCGAAGTCGCCACAAGTAAAGAAACCCGACCTTGTATTCGCTGCGGCGATTGCGCGAAAGCCTGCCCGGTAGACTTGCTGCCGCAACAGCTTTACTGGCATAGCCGTGCCGACAATTTGGAGAAATGCAAAGAATTTAGCCTATTCGATTGTATCGAATGCGGCTGTTGCGAGGTTGTTTGTCCGAGCCAGATACCCTTGGTGCAATATTACCGAGCCGCGAAAAGTAAGACCATCGCCAAGGCCAAAGAGGCTGAAAAAGCGGCAATCGCAAAACGCCGGCACGACTTCCTTCTTGAACGCAAGGCTCGTGAACAGGCCGAAAGAGCCGAACGTTCTCGCCGCAAAAAAGAAGCCCTGGCCAAATTAAAAGCCGCCGAAACCGCCACCGAAGGAGCGGAATAAATGAAATTCTCAACCGTCATGTCGCCGCACCTTCAACCTATCAACAGTGTTGACCGGGTCATGCTGCAAGTTTTGTTAGCCTTGATTCCCGGAATTGCCGCGATGGCTTGGTTTTTCGGCATCGGCGTTTTAATCAACATTGCCCTAGCAGTTGTCGTTGCGCTGCTTGCCGAAGCGTCGATTCTGGGCTTACGCGGCCGACCGATCGGCTCGACGCTCAAAGACTTGAGCGCCGTCGTAACCGCCGTGCTACTGGCAATTTCGCTGCCGGTTATTGCACCATGGTGGATTACCGTCGTAGGTATCTTGTTCGCGATCGTAATCGCCAAACATTTATATGGAGGACTAGGTTACAACCCGTTCAATCCGGCGATGGCAGGCTATGTCTTACTATTGGTCTCGTTTCCAATGCAGATGACCGCTTGGCTCGCGCCTATCGAACTCGGCTCGGTCGCATTGAACGAAGTCGACTGGCTTAAATTGATTTTTCTCGAACAACTACCTGATAACGTCAATTTCGATGCAGTCACGATGGCTACACCGCTGGATAGCGTCAGGACTCAATTAGGGCTAGGCAGATCGGTACCGGAAATAAAAACCGATTCCGTTTTCGGTTTTATCGCAGGAAAAGGCTGGGAATGGGTGGCCGGAGGCTATTTGCTTGGCGGGCTCTGGCTCATGTGGCGTAAAATCATCGGCTGGCAAATTCCGGTCGGATTGCTGCTTGGACTCGGCCTATTCGCGAGTATCTGTTATGCGATCGACAACAATCAGTTTGCCGCGCCAAGTTTTCATTTAGTCGCCGGCGCGACGATGCTGGGCGCATTTTTTATCGCAACTGATCCGGTGACCGCAGCCACATCGGTTAATGGCAGAATTATTTACGGACTACTAATCGGCTCGTTGGTTTATATTATTCGTGTTTGGGGCGGCTACCCGGATGCAATGGCTTTCGCGGTTTTATTGGGTAACTTAACGGCACCGGCAATCGATTATTTCACGCGGCCTCGCGTCTTCGGTCAAAAAGCATGAACGCTATTATTAAAAAAACTTTATCGGCAGCCGCGATATTGGGCGGATTTTCGTTACTGGGCCTGGGCTTAACCTCACTCACTTTTCATAAAACCGAAGCCAAAATACAGGAAAATGAACGGCAAGCCTTACTGGCTAACTTGAAAGCCGTGATTCCCGAGTCGCTTTACGACAACGACATCGTCAATGATACGCTCGAAGTGACCGACCTCACCCCGGACACCACAAAACCGACAATCATTTATCGCGCCCGAAAAAAAGACGAGCCGGTCGCAGCGGTCATGACGGTAATAACACCTAACGGTTATAGCGGCAATATCAGCCTGTTGGTAGCCGTAAAAACCGATGGCACGATTAGCGGCGTCCGTACCCTGTCGCATCGCGAAACACCAGGCCTTGGCGACCGCATTGAAATCGAGCGTAGCGACTGGATCTTAGCGTTCGACGAAAAATCGCTCGACGAGCCTCACCAATCGCAATGGGACGTTAAGCGCGATGGCGGCCACTTCGACCAATTGACAGGCGCAACGATCACGCCGCGTGCGGTGGTAGGAGCAGTTAAAAAAGCACTGCTTTATTTCAAGCATAACCAGGCCCGGATTTTTTCAACGACAGAATCGACTCCCGAAGGAGGAAATTAATGTTCTCCGAATACAGTAAAATTGTCAAAGACGGCTTATGGCTCAATAACCAAGCCTTCGTCGCATTACTTGGACTGTGCCCACTACTTGCCGTAAGCAACACGATCATTAACGGCCTCGGACTTGGCCTTGCCACGACGATGACCTTAGTCGTTTCGAATACGGTCGTCTCACTGATCCGTAACTTCGTTCCCGACGAAATTCGTTTACCGGTTTTCGTACTAGTCATCGCCAGCGTGGTCACGATGATCGAACTCGCGATGAACGCGTGGTTCTTCGGACTTTATAAAATCCTCGGCATTTTCATTCCGTTGATCGTCACCAACTGCTCTATCATCGGCCGGGCCGAAGCGTATGCTTCAAAGCAACGTGCCGACAAGGCTTTTTTAGACGGCCTATCGATGGGCCTTGGCTTTACCTTTGCTCTAGTAACGCTTGGCAGTTTGCGTGAAATCATCGGCTCTGGAACTTTATTCGCGAAGGCCGAATTGATGTTCGGCGAAGCGGCTAAAACCTGGCAAATCGATGTGATAACCGATTATTCCGGTATGTTGCTGGCAATTTTACCGCCAGGCGCGTTTATCGGCCTCGGCTTGCTGATCGCATTAAAAAATATTATCGATACCAAGGTCGAACAGCGTAAACCGGCCCATATTCAGATCCCGATTCAAGCCGCCCAGGAACAGTGAACCAAACCAAACGTCAGGCAATTTTCGACAGACTGGCAGCAGCGATACCGGAACCGACTACCGAACTAACTTACTCGTCGCCCTTCGAACTGCTTATCGCTGTCGTATTGTCGGCCCAAGCCACCGACAAGGGTGTCAATAAAGCCACGGCGCAGTTATTCCCCATCGCCAATACGCCCGAATCGATTTTAAACCTTGGCGAAGCCGGATTAAAAGAACATATCAAGACTATCGGGCTGTTCAACAGCAAGGCTGCGAACATCATTCAACTGTGCCGGCAAGTTCTCGAAAAACACAATGGCCAGGTTCCGCAAACCCGCGACGAGCTCGAAGCGTTACCCGGCGTCGGCCGTAAAACGGCAAACGTCATTTTGAATACCGCGTTCGGCTACCCGACGATTGCAGTCGACACCCATATCTTCCGAGTCGCGAACAGAACACGTATCGCCCCTGGAAAAAACGTGCTCGAAGTCGAACGAAAACTGGACAAATACGTCCCGAAAGCCCACAAAAAAGATGCACATCATCTGCTGATCCTTCACGGCCGATATACTTGCACGGCAAGAAAACCGAAATGCCAGGATTGCATCATCGCCGACCTCTGCGAATTCAAGGAGAAGAGTGTTTAATAAAATTATTGGGTTCAATTAAGTCACAAAAGTGACACACTGCTAACTGCTAACTGCTAACTGCTAACTGCTAACTGCTAACTGCTAACTATTGACCCTGCAAAAAGCCGTTGTATCCTTATCAAAAATAGCTAAGCATCCATCGCACTCTTAGAATAAACTTTTACGTTGTTTGCATCCCTCACCAAAACATTGTAAAAAGAGGAACTGATCTAGTTGCTGCGCTGTCGCAGCAATGTTGCAATACTGTACTTATACCCGTCGTAGATCAAAATTCGGCGCCTGGGTGTCCGCCAAAGGACGCCGTGAACCCAGCATCTAAATTATCCAAGATAATTAACCATGGCCAATGGGCTATGGAATTTAGGTGCTGGGTAAATACGTCCATGTAGGCTCTATGCCACAGCTCCATGCTGGCAAAGCCTTTGCCGAACACCCAGGCCCCCTCCTCTGGCGCTGCCGAAATTTGAAGTGCGAAAGGTATAACGCAATTCATAAACGATTCAGATTTTTTTGCTAGCCTTACAAGGTATTAATCAATCTGATTTTTCCACAACCAAAACACACTGGGATTTATTATGAAAAAAATGAACAAATCACCATTCGCTGCAGCAATGGGCACCGCTATGGTTTCTACTCTCGCTTTATCTACTGCACACGCCGAGGCTAATCCATTCGGCATGACCGAACTCTCTTCCGGTTACATGCAGGTCGCCGAGGCTGAAATGACCTGCGGCGAAGGCAAATGCGGCGGCATGACCAGTACGCCGAAAATGGAAGAAGGCAAATGCGCCGGCAAAAAAGACGAAAAACCGGCTGCCGACAAGTCAAGCAAGGAAATGACTTGCGGAGAAGGCAAATGCGGCGGCATGACAAAACCGGAAGGCGATGCCGATAAAACCAAATAAAATGAAGCAAAACGGCTTTCATTAAAATTTTGCTTTACTTCAAACAAAGCAATTGCGTCCTAATAGAGGGTGATCCAATCACCCTCTATCCAGCAAAAAACAACAGGTGTTCCGATGAACACGACTCAACATCTAGTCAGTGGCGTAGGCCTCGGTTTACGCCGAACTTTTCTGAATAGCATCGTCGACACGCCTCCCGCATCAGTCGATTTTTACGAAATCGCTCCCGAAAACTGGATAACGATCGGCGGCAAATTCGGGCGGCAACTACGCAATATGACCGAGCGTTTCGACTTCGTTTGTCACGGACTTTCCTTATCGATCGGCAGCACCGACCCGTTGGATGAAACCTTTATCAAGGCTGTCAAATCCTTCATGACCGAACACGGCATCAAACTGTATAGCGAACACCTTAGCTATTGCAGCAAAGACGGCCACCTGTACGATCTAATGCCGATTCCTTTTACCGAAGAAGCGATTACTCATACCGCAGCGCGCATTCGCCGCGTTCAAGACATTCTCGAACAAAAAATCGCGATCGAAAATGTTTCCTATTATGCTGCGCCGGGCCGGGAAATGGATGAAATCGATTTTTTCACTGCCGTGGTCAACGAAGCCGATTGCGACATCTTGCTCGATATCAACAATATCTATGTCAACAGCGTCAATCACGGCTACGATGCCGAAACGTTTTTAAAGGCGATACCTGCGCAGCGAATCGCCTATGCACATATTGCCGGCCATTATGTCGAAGCCGACGACTTTTTGGTCGACACGCACGGCGCCCCGGTCATCGACCCGGTTTGGAAACTGCTTGGCAAAGCTTACGAACTCTACGGCATATTCCCGACCTTGCTGGAGCGAGATTTCAATATTCCGCCACTGCCGGAGTTAATCAAGGAAACCGAAACGATCGCCGCCATTCAACACGCCTGGAAAATTCAACATGAGCGTAGGACAGCATAAAGCCAAAATCGACTTCAAAGCCAAACAGCAAGAATTTGCCGCTTTCATTCGAAATCCCGACCGAAACCCGGCTCCGGACGATGTGGCGCCGGAACGTATGTCGATGTACCGTGAGTTGTTTTTTAATAATGTCGAAAGCTTTTTATCGAGCAACTTTCCGGTAATGAAATCGCTGCTCTCGCAGGAAAGCTGGCTTGGGCTCGCGCGGGATTTTTATTCGGAACACCGCAGCAGCACGCCCTATTTTTCTGAAATCCCCGAAGAATTTTTGGATTATTTGCAAAACGAACGCAAGTGCCCGGACGATTTTTCTTTCCTGCTCGAACTCGCACATTACGAATGGGTGGAAATGGCGCTGGCAATCGCAAAGGAAGAAGCGCCCGCAATCATTGCGCCGGCGATAGATTTAAGGCCCGCGCCGTTATATCTATCGCCACTGGCTTGGCTTTTAGCCTATCGTTTTCCGGTTCATCAAATCTCAACGGACTTCATTCCTTATGAAGCGCCCGAGCAACCCAGTTTTTTGATCGTTTATCGGACCCCGGACGATAACGTGAAGTTCATGCAAATAACGCCATCGACCTATCGGCTTTTGGAGATCGTACAAAATAGCTCGGGAATCACCGCCGAATCATGCTTAAAGCAACTCGCCGGCGAATTCCAGGCAAGCGATACGCGGCTGTTTATCGATCAAGGCTTGAAAACCTTGCGCGAATTAGCGGACAAATCGATTATTTACAGCGATTGAGCGCCTTAAGAAAATCCATACGCGCTTCGTTATTCTTGTAACTGTACGATTTCTTGCAAAATAGATGGAATTTCAGTTCTCTCGGAAACGATCACACTATCCGGCAAGTGTTTGTGATGCGGAAAACTGGATAAATCGGGGAAGTGCGGCGTGCAGTCATAACGAAACAGCAAACGGTTTTCCGCATCCTGGCAATGATAGCGATAATCCAGATGGGTAAGGCGTTGACCGACAATAATGACCGCCTCATGAATTTCCAATAAATATCCATTGGCAAATCGCATACGAATCCGCAAATTGACGCGTTCCGGCGTCAAAATTTCCTCCGTGTAGCGTTCGACATAAACACCGTCGCAACACAGAATCGCCTGTTCAACGACATCCAGATAAGTCTTCAGCGCATCATGCAACATGTTTCAGCTTCACATCCAGCTCCTGATGCAAATACAGGTAGTGCCGATAGTCGTTGGCCCATTCGACAAATTCCGCATCGTCGGGCATTTCTCCCCGGCTGTATCGATAAAAAAACTCTTCCGATTCCATGTGATGTTGGCTTTCAAGAATACTGAGCCGTTTGGCAATTTCGATCAAAGCATCGAGCGGTGACGAATATTGGATGGTTTGTTTGCGCATAATCTTTACCTTTGTTGATTTGGTATACGGGATTTGCCGGATTCAGTAGTAGATCGAACACGGTGGTTTTAATGGCTTTTTGTTCGTCACCGGTCAGTTTGGCAAGGCTGTCGGTGAAGGTGTCGGCAATTCGAAAGTCCATATCCTGAATTCCCTAGCTAAGGGGTACTGCTCCTCAGAGCATCTTGACCGAACTAGGATGACGGATCAGCATCGAAAAATGTTTCTTGGATCGATTGAGCCAACCGCGAATTTCAACTTCTTTGCCGACATAGCTGCTCGGGTTTGGAAACAAAGCTAGATTGGCCCGTTCGATCCGAAAATCGACGCGCTCGCCAAGCGTCAAATACACATATTTACGCGTCGTTCTGATTTTTTTGACGCGCCCGGAAATTCGCTGCCAGCCTCTATGATTACCCGCTCGAAGACTCGGTGCCGGCTTGATTCGGTATTCAGGCCGTCTCCAGATGCCGCGAGAGTTTTTTTCGGCTTCAGTTTGGGCGCGGAGCAGTTCGTCGCTATAACGCAAATTCGGCGGAAAAATACTGAGCGCAGCCAAGCCTAATCTAACCAGCTCTAAATTGAGGTGCAGACCATCCTCGGTAAATAAATGTGCGAGCGTCCGTCCGTATTTGTCCTTTTGTTCGCTATCGTGTACTAAACGCACGCGCTTGCCTTTCAATGCGTGAGTTAACCAACGTTTAGCTTCTTCGCCTCCGGCCTCCGCGTTTTTATTGCGCCCTTCGACCTCCGGCGTGTTGATGCCGAGTAAGCGGATTTTTCTGCCGTCTACCAGCTTTACCGTATCGCCGTCATAAACATACTGAATGCGGTGATAAGAATAACCTGGCTTTATCGTAAGACGCTCGGCGCCTTCTCGTCGTTTGTCCGAAAAATAAAATTTGCCGTTTTCATCTTGCCAGCGATAAATTTCCTCGGCGTAGACGGCCGAGATAGCCAGCATTAGAACGAGCGATTTAAGTAAGGCGTAAAGCATGGATTTGATAAGATTTAACGATTAGCCGTTATCGAGCCGGAACGCTATAATTCCGTGCCCAAAAACGCTATTGTACAGAAACATCCTATGATATCCGTTATTCAACGCGTAACCCGCGCAAAGGTGACTGTCCGGCAACAAGACATCGGCGTGATCGAACGAGGCATACTGGCTCTCGTCGCGGTCGAAAAAAACGACACCGAAAAAGAAGCTGAACGCTTATTGGAGCGAATCCTTAACTACCGCATTTTCGCCGACGCCGAAGACAAGATGAATCTAAGTCTGCGTAACATTAATGGTGGCTTGTTATTGGTCCCGCAATTCACGCTGGCGGCAGACACCGACAGCGGCAATCGCCCCAGTTTCAGCCGAGGCGCTTCCCCCGAACACGGCTTGGCGCTCTTTAATTATTTGCAAAAAAAAGCCGCTGACCTACATACACAGGTTCAATTCGGTCAATTCGGTGCCGACATGCAAGTCTCGTTGGTTAATGACGGGCCGGTAACCTTTAGCTTAAGAGTCTCCCCGCGCTGAATATTTGCGCACCTAGGCGCAATGTCTAACCGCCGTCTTCATCTTGCCGCTCAGCACGATCTGTCGCGGCTACTCACTTACCGCGGGACAGCTTAAGGTTAATCCGTTCATGGTGAGCCTGTCGAACCATGGGCGGATTAACCATCCACCCTTCGACAAGGCTCTCCTGAGCTCAGCCGAAAGGCTCAGGGCGAACAGTTAATCCTTAGTGCTTTTGTCCCGCCTTAAGTGGGAAGCCTCTTTCGCGTGTTTGGGCAACCTTGGAATATTGGCGGTTCGCAACAAAATCAAAGCACTACCGATAATCAGAACTGCCGCCAAAAATACAAAAAACCAAGCCATCATTAAATTCCTCGCCGCTTCAATGGAATCGAAAAAGCCCCGCTTCCGGGATTTAACGAGTAAATTATACCCTTTGCTAGTCAAATTTCGGCATCGGGGTGCCCGTCAAAGGACGCCGTGAATACGTCCATGTAGGCTCTATGACAGCATCCATGCTGCCAAAGCCTTTGCCGAACACCCCGACGCCTCCATACGCTAATGCCGAAGTTTGAAGTGCGATAGGTATACAACGATTTGCGGACGGATAGAACTTAAGTGATAAAATATCGTCAATTATGAATCATGACTCGACGGCGCCGTTTTTCAAATTCGCTCCGTACCGAATCCTTTCCAATCGCTGATTATACGACTCCAACCTAATAATGAAATCCGTTGAATTACTTTCTCCTGCCGGAACCCTTAAAAACATGCGTTACGCTTTCGCTTACGGCGCGGACGCAGTTTATGCCGGCCAACCGCGATACAGCCTGCGCGTGCGCAATAACGACTTTCTTGCCGACAACTTAGCCAAAGGCATCGACGAAGCGCACCGGCTCGGAAAAAAGTTTTTTCTGGCGACCAATGTCATTCCGCATAATAGCAAAATCAAGACGTTCCTAGCCGACATCGCCCCGATCATCGCGATGAAACCGGACGCATTGATCATGGCCGATCCCGGTTTGATCATGATGGTTCGGGAAAATTGGCCGGAAATGCCGGTGCATTTATCCGTGCAAGCCAATACCGTCAACTATGCCACGGTCAAATTTTGGCAAACCATCGGGGTAAAACGCATTATTCTGTCCCGGGAGTTGTCGCTCGATGAAATTGCCGAAATCCGTCAGGAATGCCCGGACATGGAACTGGAAGTCTTCGTGCATGGCGCCCTATGCATTGCCTATTCGGGCCGCTGCTTGCTGTCCGGATATTTTAACCACCGCGACCCAAATCAGGGTACTTGCACCAATTCCTGCCGCTGGAAATACGACACACTGCCCGCACATGAAAATGCCGAAGGCGATTATGTCTTGGACGGCGGCGCCTTGTCGATGTCCGAAATCAGTAATGCCAGTTGCGGCGGCGCCGAGCGCCACCCCTTGGCCGATAAGGTTTATTTTTTAGAGGAGGAAGGGCGTAAAGGCGAACTGCTGCCGGTCATGGAAGATGAAAACGGCACCTACATCATGAATTCGAAAGACCTGCGCGCGATCGAACATATTCAACGCTTGGTCGAAATCGGCGTCGACAGCCTTAAGATAGAAGGTCGAACCAAATCTCATTATTATGTAGCCCGGACCGCGCAAACCTATCGCCAAGCAATCGACGACGCACTGGCCGAACGTCCGTTTAATCCGCAATTGCTCGGCGTCTTGGAAAACCTAGCCAACCGGGGTTATACGGACGGCTTTTATCAACGCCACCACACGCATGAACAGCAAAACTACATTACCGGTTATTCGAAAAGCCATCAGCAACAATTTTGCGGTGAAATCAGACGCTTCGATTCTGCGACCGGCATGGCCGAAATTGATGTCAAAAACAAGTTTTCGGTTGGCGATAAAATTGAATTGATTTTACCCGAAGGCAACCGCGACATTATCGTCGAACATATGGAAGACCTGCACGGACATCCGATGCAAGAAGCTCTAGGCGGCGGCTACGAGGTAAAAATACCGCTACCGGAAATAAGCCCGCAACACGGACTGTTAGCGCGTTATTTTTAGCGGCGAAATATACCTTTCGCACTTCAAATTTCGGCAGTGCCCGAGGAGGCGCCGGGGTGTCCGGTCTCTCACCTAACGCTAGGTGAGAGACCTACATGGATGTATTCACCCAGGCACCGAATTTTGATCTACGATGATGATATAACGCAAACACAAACTTCTAAAATGGAATGAACACGAATGCAAATACATCGTTGCTATAGCCGTCGACGGCTTTGTATTCGCGGTAGCCTTTCGACACAGCCATCCCTAAAACATATTGTACGCCATTGTATTGAATGACTTCGGAACCTCTTTGTCCGGTCCGCATGGCAAAAAAACGGTCGTCGATCGCCAGCGAATCTCCGGCGCCGAGCGATGGGTGATTAGCCGAAGCAACGATCATCTTATTGCGGTCGGTAAAAAACGCAAAACATCCTTCGAGCAGCTTTCCCGCTTCGTCGCGCGGTAAAACTTCATCGAGCATGCTCGAAAACTGCGGCTCACTGTCAAAAACGATGCCGATCCCGCCGAGCACTTGATCCTGCCTTGCCAAATGCGTGATCGAGGCATTATAGATATAGGTATAGCGATTACCGTAAAATGGCGTCCGGATAAAGGGCGAAACGCTGTAGCTCTGTGAATCGCTATTCCTCAACGCAGCCGGCGCTCCGCTTCGCTCGTCGACTTGCATGCCCAATAACGAGCGCTCGTAAGAGTTCGACACCGCCAAGATACGACCGTTTTTATCGTAAAGATAAAGATTGGTATAGACCGTGTATAAAGCGTTGATGTATTGCAATATGTCCGTCATCCGCTGCTCATCCTTTGACGAGATTTCCGGTTGAGCCAAACAGTGCCTAAAAGTCGATGTCAACGCCCACCACCGGCAATCGTTAGCCCGTTCGTATAAATTACGATCCATGATATCGACCGCCAACGACGCCAAAAACCCTGCATTGTTCAAATGCGAAGACATGACAGTGACTTCCTGAAGGCTATTGACCGAATCGGCGAATATATTCGCAATATCGGAACCGATTTCTTTGATGGCCTCCAAAACCGGCATAAATTCGGCCGCATTTTTCCGAGCCGATGCAATCTGGCCGTTAAGCACCAACAAGCCGAGGTCGGCATTGATATCGGAGGAGGCCTTGCGAATATCTTTCAACTCTTGAGGGAAGGTACTGGCTTGATCGATAATATCGGTGTAAGCGCTTCCTCTATCGACTGCTTCATTACGTTTAAAAGCCGTTTCCAACGGCGTCATCATGCGCCCGGTCCAACCTAATCCGAAAAAACCCTGATACCCTTTGGTTTGTCGAGTGTTAACAATATATTCGCGCAGCTTATACGATGCGATATTTACCGGATTAGCATTAGCAAAAGCCGCTTGTAGCGGCATTAATTGCTCATCGCTACTGGCGATTATTTTTCCGTCGGTACCCAATATCATTAGCGTGCCATCGTCATCCGCCGCTAGTAGATCGCCGAAAATGCCAGCCATTTCATCGTCAAACCGAAAACATAAACATAAAACGCCTACTGCTTTCGATCCTTGCTGGTTACTTTCGGTTATTTTGCAGGAATAAATCAGCGAATGCCGTTTATTCGGCTGTAATTCCGAATATCGAAACGTTTCGGTATATTCCGCACTCGATTTTAGAGTTTCGGCAATAAGAGGATCCGTTGAATGACTGATCGGGTTCTCGTTGTCCAAATGCGCTTTAACCCGCCCCTCGGTATCGAAAATAATGATCTCGTCATATACGCTATACTTCTTTACATATTCGCGCAGTCGATTTTCGATAAAATCAATTCCTTCCCGATCTGAGTTTCCGGAAATAAGGAAAGAGCGAATATCGTCGTCTGTGGCTAAAAAACCCACATCCGCAGTGCGCTCGAACAAATTACGAATCAGTAAATCGATCGCGACTTGCGCCTTCGATGAATTATCAAGCACCAATTTTTTCAAATTCTCGACCAGCAAATTATAAGTCAGCTTCTGCTGCAACTCGCCGAATTTACTTTTCGTCAAATTCATGTCGTCAAGAATGGTCGACGCCACATTATGGCTATTGATCTTACCGATCAACGCAATTTTCCCCCACCAATCGTTTAGCGAGGCAAGACGAGCCTCGTAACTCTTTACGGCCGGCATGGCAGCCAGCAACTTAGTTTTATTTGTTTCAATTATCGTATTCATAAATTGTTTAATTTATCCGTCATCTGTATCTCCATTCCTAAAATTAAACACTAATCATGCCAAAAATATATTTTAAAGCAGAAATAAAATACCCGCCTCTGTCTATTCTTGAGCAATGCACCACTTTGGCACAATGAAGCACCAATTCGACTCATCGACTGCAACCATACCAAACTATTTTTACCGCAATTCTGTTATGATATGACCTCAACAGCCTTAATCAAGGTAATGCCAATGACGTTTACCACTGCCGATCTCTGTGACAAATACTCCGGAATTAACGGCTTTCAAATCGCCGACCCCATTTTCAGAATATTCGGAGCAACACCGGCTTTTTGCGGGCAAATTACGACGATTAAAGCCTTTGAAGACAATGGATTAGTCGAATCAACCTTATCGACCAAAGTTTCGAGACGCGTCTTAGTCGTCGACGGCGGAGGATCGCACCGCTGCGCCCTGATCGACCGGGAGCTTGCTCAATTGGCCTACGATAACGGCTGGCAAGGAATCGCGGTCTATGGCTGTATTCGCAATGCGGCCGCAATCGATACGATTCCGATCGGGATTCGCGCGCTCCATCCGCATCCGCTTAAAAGTACGACGAAAGGCCATGGAGAACAGGATGGCATTGTGACTTTCGCGGGCGTACAATTTAGAAAAGATTATTTTTTATATGCCGATAGCGATGGAATTATCGTCTCGGAGACTGAACTAAGTTAACACAGCCCTTACTAAATATAGCGCATACTGCCTAATCTATTGAATTATACAAGTTAAAAAATCATGCCCGCTTTTACGCAACTTTTCAAAAGATTCAGGCGACAATGTAGCGTCATACTATTTGCTTTTATTCATTATTCAATATTTTATGATTGGCAAATGTTAAAGCTGGGTTAAAATAACCTCACCTTAACCTACTATTTTAGTCAAGATATGCAAATAATACTCGCCAACCCCCGTGGATTTTGTGCCGGAGTGGATAGAGCCATTGAAATCGTCGATCAAGCTCTCGAAGCTTTCGGCGCCCCGATATACGTCCGCCATGAAGTCGTCCATAACCGCACCGTCGTCGACGGCCTTAAAGATAAAGGCGCGATTTTCATCGAAGACTTGAGCGACGTCCCTGTCGGCTCTTATTTGATTTTCAGCGCACACGGCGTTTCGAAAAGAGTCCAAGAAGAAGCCGAGGAACGTAATTTAACCGTTTTCGACGCAACCTGCCCACTAGTCACCAAAGTTCATTTGCAGGTTGCCAAGCACGCCAAACAAGATCGAGAGGTCATACTAATCGGTCACGCCGGGCACCCGGAAGTCGAAGGCACGATGGGCCAATATGAAAAATGCACCGAAAACGGCGGCATTTACCTGGTCGAAACACCGGAAGATGTCGCCAAACTGAAGGTCAATAATCCTAATAATCTGGCCTACGTAACGCAAACGACGCTGTCCATGACCGACACCAAAGTGATGGTCGACGCTCTCCGAGCACGTTTCTCCTCAATTCAGGAACAGAAAAAAGACGATATTTGTTATGCCACGCAAAACCGGCAGGATGCCGTTTATGATCTTGCCAACAAAACCGACTTGATTCTCGTGGTCGGTTCTCCCAATAGCTCCAACTCTAATCGCTTACGGGAAATCGCCGAACAACTGGGCAAACCGGCTTATTTAATCGATACTGCTAACGACATGAGCCGAGAGTGGTTCGACGGCATCACTGCCGTAGGTGTTACTGCAGGAGCATCGGCACCGGAAGTTCTGGTACAAGAAGTTATCAACCAATTGAAAACCTGGGGCGGCCAATCGATTACCGAAAACAAAGGCATTGAAGAAAAAGTCGTCTTTTCCCTGCCCAGAGGCCTAAAAAAAACCGCATAGTAGCTTAGGTTTTTCAGAAAAAAACCGGGCAAGGACGCCCGAAACACGAATCAAGCACTAACTCCTCCCATAATCCGACCATTCACCATTCACCATTCACCATTCACCATTCACCATTCACCATTCACCATTCACCATTCACCATTCACCATTCACCATTCACCATTCACCATTCACCTTTCACCTTTCATCTTTCACCTTTCATCTTTCACCTTTCATCTTTCACCTTTCATCTTTCACCTTTCATCTTTCACCTTTCACCTTTCACCTTTCATCTTTCACCTTTCACCTTTCACCTTTCATCTTTCACCTTTCACCTTTCACCTTATCCACTCATGCAACCGGCCGGTTCTGCCGTTGAGCATACCAACGCATGAAATAACCTTTAGGCAAATGCACACCGTTGCGCACATAGAATAAATTATATTCATTATTCAGCGTTGCATTCAGCAAGCGTCGCGACGCCCCGGTACCGCAAAACAAAATTTGATCGCCGATTTTAATCCGATAGTCGTCTGGGGGAAGCACACTTATCACTTCTCCCGACTTAACGACAAATGCAATCAAATCAAGTTTTCGATTAAAATTATCGGGATGCTTTAAAAGATCTCCCAACAGCACCTGCTCCCCCTCCTCCAGGCATGCAGTGACAGCGCTACAGCGCTCCTTCACAACATCCACAGTGATTAAATGAGGCTGCCTACGTCCGATTTTTTTCTCGAGTTGCTGAACCACCTTCTCCATGTCTTCTTTCCTACCCGGCTCGTCTTTCAACAAATGCTGAAAAAAAGGCTTTAATAGCGGGGCGACCAACAAAAATAAAACTCTCCGCGCAGTTACCAACGTCGGCTGCATAATCATATCGATTTGCGACGCCTCGAAAGCAATTCGATTTTCATGGCGATTTTGCCGAACCAAGGTAAACAAGTTGCCATTCAGTTTTCGCGCATTCAGCAATATTCCTAGATTATGCCCGTCATCGTCGGTTCCCGCCAAAATCCCTACGGCATTTTCTATTCCGGCCTGCGCCAAGGTTTTAGCCGTGCTCCGCCCTACGATATAACTATCGATCCCCTCTTCTTCGCTACAGTCATGCGGATCAATGACCACGGTCTTCATGCCTTGCTTGACCAAGGCATGATTGATTTCATGCCCCATCCGACCGTAACCGCAAACGATCCATTTTCCGAACGGCGGCTTAATAGCATCACTGAGGCGAACCCGCGGCGCTCTAACCAACCAGTTATTCAACGGATAAAAGCTAGGATGCGTCATCGTTGTCACCAACACCTTCGCGAACATTTTGAACGGATCGACGATATGAACCTCTCCCCCCAAATTTGCGAGCGTTTCTTCGAAAACATCAACCTTTGACAACGTAATGATTCTGATACTCGGATTCAACAAACGCGCCAATGCAGAAATTTTTAGATTAATCTCTTCGTTATTGGTTATTGCAACAATCGCTTGGCAATTGCGTCTTCTGATGCCTGCTTCAAGTAGATGCTTAGGTACGCTTGCATCTGCGCATAAACCCGGCATCGGCACCCGGTAATCCCTCAACGTCAACGCCCTAATCCGATCCTCATCGCCATCGATGAAGACTGCCGGCACACCATAATCGCTTAAACCGCGAGCCAGTACGCTACCGGTGTCGCCGAAACCGCAGATAATAAAATAAGGCTCGGAAATTCTAAGCACCTGCCGAGAAAACTTTCGCTCCTCGACCGCTCGCACAAAGAAAGGGTTCTGGAAAAGTCTTACGATACTTCCTATCGCATAAAACCAGGTAATCACGCTCACATATAGACAAGCCATCGCCCAAAGCCTTTGAGCATCGTTAAACTCAAAAGGAATTTCTCCAAAACCGGTCGTCGTCGCGGTATAGGTCATAAAATAAAACGCGTGAAATACACTTAAGTATTGGGGCTTACCGTCGACTTCATGACCGGGAATAAAGACCATTCCCAAAATTGACACTGCGTAAACCGTAATTAAAGCCATCACGGGCCTGCGCATTTCGCGCATGACAATAAAACTGACTCGGCTTAAATCGATACTTTCCGCCATGCCTTACCCCTCTGTTAAATCGTTCATTACAACCGAGACATCAGCGTATCGGATACCAAAATAATGACGGATATAAAATTAGCCAGCAAAGCCCCGCCGCTCAGCGAAATAATGCTCACCATTACATCGGACGTCAATCCGGTTTCAGTCACATGCACGACAACGGTCCAATATGTGGCGGCCGCCACCAAGTGCAGGTCGGCAACCAGACTAGTCGCCAGTAGCACAGCGCCAATTTGCGAGCGATCGCCCAACTTTAAGCCGGTCGCAATAAAATTAACGACGATAATCGCAAACAACTCAAAAACATTATGATGCTCGGGATTATCCATCTCTCCTAAAAAGAACCCGAAATTCAAGGTTAATGACAATACGATAAAAAAACCGAAAACGACTTTCTCAAAATTCATCTAAATAATGCTCCGGAATATAAATCAAACTGTAAATGTTATCCTAATCTGTATTAGAATTAGAAAGATATTAACAATCGATAAAAAATCACAACGCTGACTGATATTTATTGTTAAAATTGTAAGCTTTGAATTACAAACCGGAGAACTACAATGTCACTGACCGCAATGGACCTTGTTGCCGCCGCTAAGAAAAACATCAAAGAAGTGGATGTTGCATCGGCAAAATCAGATTTATCCAAATATTTAGTACTCGACGTCCGAGCGCCCGGCGAGTTTGTTGCAGGCTCTTTGCCCGGGGCTATCAATATTTCGAGGGGTGTTTTAGAATTTAAAATTGCTAACCACCCGGATTTTGAAAATAAACAAGATGCCGATATTTTAGTTTACTGCCAAACCGGCGGGCGCTCTGCACTGGCTACCGAAGTGCTCAATAAAATGGGCTACAGCAAAGCCGTCAGCCTAGAGGGCGGATATCAAGCTTGGCAAAAAAGCGACGCAACCGACGAGTAAATGCCCGCTGTTGAATCGTTAAGATTGGATAAATGGCTATGGGCTGCGCGCTTCTTCAAAACGCGCAAGCTCGCCGCCGAGGCTGTGTCCGGAGGCAAGGTTCACTTGAATAATCAAAGAACCAAACCAGGCAAGGAAATTTCCATCGGCGCCACGCTTTCCATCCATAAGGATCAATATAGCTGGGACATTACCGTCACCGGCCTAAACAGCCAACGCCGTCCCGCTTCCGAAGCGGCGCTACTTTACGAAGAAACCGCGGAAAGCCGTGAAAAACGGCAACAATTAATTATTCGTCAACGCGAAGAACAGGCCAATTCCGAACACTTCGAAAGACCCTCCAAACCGAACAAAAAAGACCGTCGATTGATTCACCGCTTCAAACGAGGCTGATCCCTGTGGGCGCCTCAATCACAAACAAGTTGGAGGCTTGGGCAGCCCGGCCAGTTTACACGCAAACTTCAACGGCCCATCCGGAAACAATCGTTGCAAATAACGGCTATTGCCCTTTTCCGAACCTAAATGCTTAGCTACTGCCTTAGTAAAAACCCTGGCGTTTGGCAAATGTTTAAACTGAAGATAATAGCCCCTAATAAAATAAATAATTTCCCAATGAGCATCGGTTAATGTAATCGAATTAGCCTTAGCAAGATTGCTCGCCACAGCCTCGTCCCAGTCATTCATATCAACCAAAAACCCTTGCTCCGTTAGGGCGGGAAATCCTCCTTCGGCATTCAGCACCATGACAACGACTGCTGATGCGTAACGGCTAATTCGACCCACTCGGTATATTCGATAACCCTGACTCCGTCAATCAAATCGCCTCGGTCGATACCGAATAAGGCCAAATCATCGGATAATGCACACAAATAACAAGACTTAGCCGATTGCTTTAAAACCTTCGTCATACTCCCTCTCTTGATCAGACGAAGTATTGATGAGCCTATAAAAACCACCGCATCGCCGGCCTCAATACGCTCCAAAACGACATCCACTTCGGATGACTGAAAAATCAAATGCAACATACTACTCCCTTTATACTCAAAAAATAGCTAAGGAATATGCACAAAATAACTTCTACAAGTAGTAGGCTTTGCGGAGGTTTGGTGACTCGCTTGACAGAACGCCGTGAATACGTCCATGTAGGCTTGACGGCGGCTATCCCTGCCGCCGACACCTGTCAATCGCCCCCCCCTTCCTACAGTTGTCTAAGTTATTTCATGCTCGTTCCTAACTTTATGAAGGTATGGGGTGTGGCTAGCGAGGATGTCGGCAGCAGGGCAGATTTTTGCTCCTGCAAAATCTGCATTCACGCCATCCTTGGCGTTTGCAGATTTTTGCTCCTGCAAAATCTGCATTCACGCCATCCCTGGCGTTCGAGCTGCCGTCAAGCCCCCATGAATGAGTTCATCCAGCCCCTAAATTCCAAACGCTTTAGTTGCTGGATCGAATTTCGATAATTTAGGGGCTGGATCCTCGATAGACACATCCCATACCTTTTATTCTTCGACGGTTTTTCGATCAAAAGGAAGTAATTATTCGATATGTGTTAACTTCAGACCCACCAATCCGACAACGACCAGAACAATGGAACACAAACGCAAAATTTCGGCGGACTCCTTAAAAAGCACGATACCGATAACGGCAACCCCGACCGCACCTATACCGGTCCATACCGCGTATGCAGTACCCAGCGGTAACGTTCTAATTGACAGCATCAGCAAATAAAAACTTGCTGCACCAAAAACGATTGTCATTAAACTTGGCCAAAGACGAGTAAAGCTTTGGTTATACTTTAAGCTCAATGCAAAAAAAATTTCCGCCAAACCAGCACATAACAACAAAAACCACGCCACGCGTTTCAATCCTTCATAGACTTATTAATTAAATATTCTACAATATCAACTCGTTTGATAGACCGACCGCACATTAATTTTCAGTCTACTACATTAATACTCAGAATGTTTTGACGGGTTTCTGCTCCGACAAAAAACCGCCATCTCAGGCTCTCGATGCTTGCAGCGACTCAAACAGCACATCGGCGCAGAACCATGCTTCGCCATAAAGGCTGTACATTTATAACTTATTTACACCCCATTATGAACAAGCAATCGGATCACATCGTACGCAACCAACGTCAGATCATCAATCATCTGGCACTACTGATTAACGAGAAGGCCCTAATCAATCTAAACATCGGCAATAACGAATCGTTCATCACCACATTGATAGCCATCGATACGGACACACATAGTCTTCTGTTCGATCTCAGCCCCAAGGAATACCAAAACAGACAATTACCGAACACGTTGCGTACCGTCTTCCGCACCGTATTGTCGGGCATTAAAATAAAATTCGAGGGCAAAGACATCGTCAAAACCCGCTATCAAGGCGACACCGTGTTTGCAATGCCGATACCTGAAAGCATGCTGTGGCTGCAACGCCGTCAATTTTACCGCATTAAATCGCCGATTTCGAAAGCCAGCCATCTTAAACTAAGCATTGCAGACCAAGTCATTCCACTTCGTCTCTACGATATTAGCATCCCCGGCTTTTCCTTGTTAAACGATTCGGAACCGCTTAACCAAATATTAACGCCCGCTCAAACCTTTAAAAATTGTCGATTGACCTTGGCCGATCTAGGAGAAGACACGGTCGATTTTATAGTGCTCTACCGCATACCGTTAAACCCGAACAAGCCGGATAAAACCATGAAAATAGGTTGCCGGCTCACCTCGATATCATCCGCCTTCGAATCCTGTATACAACGCTATATGCAGCAGATCGAACGAGAACTTAAACAAAAAACCTAAACGAACATGCCCTTAACACTCGACAGTAAACTCTATACGGTTTCACAACTCAACCGGGAAAGCAAACGAGTGCTTAACGAGCATTTTTTCTCGGTGCGAGTAGAAGGGGAAATCTCTAATTTAAGCACTCCCTCTTCCGGCCACATTTATTTTTCCTTGAAAGATAATGCCGCGCAAATCCGTTGCGCGATGTTCAAGACCCAACTGCGCCGCCTCAAGTTTAAGCCGGCGAACGGACTGCAAGTGATTGCAACCGCACAAGTCACCTTATACGAGCCTCGCGGCGACTATCAGCTAGTGGTCGAAAACCTTGAGGAAACCGGAGACGGCGCACTGCGCATGGCCTTTGAAGCGCTTAAGCATCAACTATCGAAGGAAGGACTCTTCGACGCCTCTCGCAAAAAACCTCTACCAGCACTGCCTCATCGCATCGGCATCATCACCTCTCCTAGCGGCGCCGCAATCAGAGACATACTGACCGTGCTAAAACGGCGTTTTCCGGCTACTCCGGTCGTTTTGTACCCGGTTTCGGTGCAAGGAGATAACGCCAAACACGATATTGTCCGGGCATTGAATCTGGCCAACACACTCGACCAATGCGACGTATTGATCCTCGGCCGAGGCGGCGGCTCTCTGGAAGACTTGCAAGCCTTCAACGAAGAAACCGTCGCGCGCGCAATCGCGGCAAGCGCCATCCCGGTTATCGCCGGCGTCGGCCATGAGATTGACGTGACGATCGCCGATTTTGTTGCCGATCTTCGCGCCCCAACACCTTCCGCCGCCGCCGAGCATGCGGTTCCCGATCAGCGAGAATGGCAAAGTCGTTTTATTGCGCTGGAAACCAAACTTTCGCAACATCTCGGCAGACAACTTACGCAAAAAGCACAAACTTTAGCCTGGCTCGATAAGCGGCTAAAACAACAACACCCCGGCCAAAAACTAGCTGCTAACGCCCAACGCCTTGACGAACTGGAATTAAGACTCACCCGTGCGACTCGGCGTAAACTGCTGCAATGTTGCTCGACTCTAGACACTCAATCGGCAAAGCTACATAACCAATCGCCTGCGCACATAATCAACAGCCTTGCCCTACAACAACATTATCTTCAGCAACGTCTCAATAACGCCTGGCAACGAAAATTCGAACACTTACATCAGCGGCTCAACCAAGCCGGCCAAACGCTTCATGCGGTCAGTCCTTTGGCAACGCTAAATCGAGGCTATGCACTCGTCACCGACACGGAAACCGGCGCAGTAATTCGCTCGACCCGGCAAATCGAAAAAGACGCTGTTGTATTGACTCGTTTGGCCAATGGACGATTTACCAGTCGCGTAGAAACGATTACCGAGGAGTAAAAAACTCCGCACCAAAATCAATCCGCGAAACGAATCATCGATACTTTATACCTTTCGCACTTCAAATTTCGGCAGTGCCCGAGGACACCCCGGTGCCGAATTTTGATCTACGATGGGTATATTAGCCCAGCAGCGGCCACTGCCGAATAACCCGATAATCAACGCCCCCAGGCGCGGAACAGGATTCGACTAAACAAAAAGTATTGGAATGCCAAATAATCGGTTCGAATTCCGTTTGAACCGATTGCTTGGCTTTTCTTATTAGTGTTACATGAGGCCGATACGATCGCTCATCAATCGAATGACCGAACGATGAAACCAATGCTGACAAATGCTCAGCCAAAATCATCGCCTTATCGTCCGGATTACTGCTGGTTAAGCATATTATGCCCGGTTTTCGCCAAAAACTAAGCTCATCGAAATGGATCGCGACCGGCTGTAGCTTTTTCATTTCGCCGGCGGCCTGAACCATCGCCGACTCGAGCACGTCGCCAACAGCCCCTAAAAATACCAATGTCACATGAAGGTTACCCGGATTAACTGACCTATCTTCAGCCTTTAACAAACGATGCGCCAACTCTGTACATTGCCTTCGGACCGCCTCATCCGGCCACAACGCAAAAAATAATCTTTTCACGATTATTCAGCCTAAAAACAACTAAAGTAATCCAACATCAACTCTTCGCAATTGAAAAACTGTCTGGGCAATTTGAAATAGATATAGAGTCTCATAACGAATTCAGATAAAACACCGAATACAGCTAATCTGGACATTGCGATCCACAAGCGGGAACTGCTTTTTGGCGAACTTCGCCATATCCCGACAGCCCACCAAAGCACAGGCGCCGCCAGAATAAAATGAATATTCCACCAACTCGAGACACTGATACCCCCGGTCCAAACCCAATAATCCGCACCATATAAAGCGCCATTCAGGACCACAAAAAAAGGCCAAAAAATCCGCCACAATTGAAATTCGCCTAACCACCCTGCCAATAAATACTGGTAAGGCCCGTCTGTCGAAAGCGCGGTTTCCATCGCATCCCGCTCCGGAAACGGCGCGCTAATATACAATACCGCATAGAGACAAACAGCTACGATACACAGCTCGACAAGCCCGATCAGGCTGCCTTGCGCGACAATCAACGCTAAAGTATTGATGAACATTGGCAAGCAACCTCGAAATAAATTGACGGCTATACGATAATTAAATGACTTAAAAATATTGTTGCAGACCGAATTGTTCGGCGGGACGGAGTTTGCTATCCATGCGCATCAAGCTAAGCGAAGCACCCCGCTGCCAAATCGCTACCGACTTCTTCCGGCAATTCTATACTTTCGCACTTGAAATTTCGGCATTGCCTAAAGAGTCACCGGGGTGTTCGTTCGGTCCTCATCTAACGCTAGGTGAGGGACCTACACGGACGTATTCACCCAGCACCTAAATAAGCCATTATTTTGAATAATTGCCAAAGACCTATGGAATTTAGGTGCTGGGCCTCTGCCAAGCGAGTTACCGAACCCGCCAGGGCAACCGCATTAAAATAATCAACATAGTCTTATTTAGGTTTCAAATAAACTAAATCTTATAGTTAACCAAAGAAAAAAAGGAATATTTTAACTATTTGATTTTCTATAGTGTTTTAATGCGTTTGCCCTGCCGAAACCGATACAAAACTCATAGCTCCAGGAAGTTATTTTTCACGAAATCCTTAGGCTAAACCGGAAAGTTGGGGATGGGTTAAATAACCCGCCCCGCATGAGTATAAAGGTAGTAAAAGATGCACGAAGCGCATTCTACGATTCGCGCTTATGCCCCAAGACTCATCCAGCCATGCAACGATTTCTGCCCATTTGCTTGGCTTTATAAAGCGCCTTGTCAGCCCGATCGAAAATCGATTCGGCCGTGTCGCCTTCTCGGAATTGACTAATACCGCAGGACAAGGTAATAGTAAGAAACCCGCTACCTGAGTTGAAACGTGTTTTTTCGATAATTTTTCGTAACTTATTGGCCAGCGTCAATGCCGACTCCTGATCGGTTTCAGGAAGCAACATTGTAAACTCCTCCCCCCCGAAGCGCGACAAAAAATCCAAGTGTCGGCAATTTTCACTCAATAATTTAGCAATGATTTTCAACGTTTTGTCGCCGGCTTTATGGCCCAATGTATCGTTAATATTTTTAAAATGATCGATATCCCAGATGATCAGCGTCAATGGGCTTTTATGCCTATTCCAACGAGTTATTTCGAGCTCGAGACGATTATCGTAAGCCATCCGATTACCGAGCCCTGTCAAAGGGTCGCGTAATGCCCTATCAAGGGCTATCGATAATTTTAATTTCAGATCGCTCGATTCGCTTTCCATGCGTTTAATTTTATCGGTCAATTCATTCAGCTGTCGCTCGGTTTTTTGCCTTGCTCTTTCCTCATTTTCCCGATGGTGCAAAATCTCCTTATTGATTAGAGCAATACGGGTACCGATCAACTGCTTAAGCGGTTCCAATGTGGTTGCTTTAGCAGAGCTGTCTTGTAATTCCTGCATTTGCGTCGAAACAAAGCGATCGAGTTCGTTACGGTTGATCTGAGATTGTCGATTCGCGTCATTCGCACCGATCGCTTGCAAGCCTAACTCGGTTAATTGCTCGGTTAACTCGGACAAAAAATCCTTAATATCTTTTTGTTCGGATTGAATATGATTTTTAATTTTAACTAACAGAGAAACATAATCGTTTAATAATTGCTTGAACGAAGAAGCCGAAGATTGATTTTGCAGTCGCGCTTTTAACCGCTCGGTCGATTCCTCGAACTCGAATGGAATTTCAATATCCTCTAACAATAATAGAAGCTGCTGACTGAGAATCTCGGTTTTGATTTTATCGGCGTGACCCGATGGAGCGAAGGAAGACGCTATAGATTGAGGCTCAGTTGCATTAACCAAGGCCAAAAACAACTCATCGTTGGTTTTAAATTCACCGCTTTCGAATTTTTGCTGCAATACCTTTAAAAGCTTGACGGTCTTGTCATCGGAATACAATTTGAGCAAATAATCAAACAAAAGCGCGGCATCAAAAGCGCTTATCCCGGAATCATCAATATTGAATGAAAACTTGGTCAAGCCTTCGAGTTCTATTTTTAATTGCGCACTCTTCAACCCGGATTTAACCGTTTTATGAATCCGCATCAAAAAAGGGTCGAGTTGATGATTCAACCCTTTCGCCGCTAGAGTCAGGCGGGTTATTGTTTTACATAACAGTACTTCGTTTTCTTGCGTTTGCTTGTCGGCAGTTTCCTGCTCTTCAAGCAACTTGAAATACTTACCTTTCCATTCGCTATCAAAATCTTTCCTAGACCAAGCAGCCATAGAGCAAACCTCTGATTCAACCCGGAGCCATCGGGCGGTTAATATTATTGACTAGAACTTTCCTTTTCTATTAGACGATTCATGACTTCAATCATGTTTTGCTGAGTCTTGGCCAGCGACCCGCTTGTACGGTACTTACCGTTAATAATCAGAGCGGGAACGCCATTGACACCATAACGAGCCGCCATGGTTTTAGCTTGGCGCACTTTGTAATCGACAGGAAAAGAGTTATAGGCATTGCGGAAATCGACCTCACTAACGCCATGTTCGCTAAAGAACTTAAGCAGCTGATCCTCGCTTTCCAATTTTTGTTTTTTGTTCTGAATCGCATCGAAGAAATCGGCATGCACCTTATCGACGACACCTAGCGCTTCTGCGGTGAAATACGCCTTGGCATGCTTTTCCCATAAGCTATTAAAGATAGCCGGCTGCCGGATAAAATCAACATTATCGGGCTTAGTTTTTAGCCATTTGTTCAAATCGGGTTCCAAATGATAGCAATGCGGGCAGCCGTACCAAAAGAACTCGATCACTTCGACCTTATCGGGGTTTTGAGTCGGTTGCGGCGTAGACAAGACTTCGTAACCCGGAGATTTTGCATTTACCAGGCCGGCTAAACCAAATAACACAAAAAAAGCACTAGCAACAATTTTATTATTTAACATGATTCAAGTTCTCCTTAAAAATACAGGCTCGATAAAAACATATTGACGCCAATAAAGACAAATATACCTTTCGCACTTCAAATTCCGGCAGCGCCTGAGGAGGCGCCTGGGTGTCCGGTCGATTTTCGCTCCTGCAAAATCGACATTCACGCCATCCATGGCGCTCATAAAGGCTTTGCCTACATGGACGTATTTACGACGTCCTTTGCGGACACCCAGGCGCCGAATTTTGATCTACGACGGGTATATAAAATATTAAAGCCGGGCAAAAATGACATAGCGGGAAATTTGATTTTACCGATCCGCTAAGGATTTCGTGAAAAATAACTTCCTGGAGCTATGAGTTTTGTAGCTGGTTCGGTCGTTAAACAAGCACACGGATCGTGAGAAATGCTCTTAATCGGAGGATTACAATAGCGGTCACCTTTCGCACTTCAAATTTCGGCAGTGCCGGAGGAGGCCTTGGGGGGCTGGTTTACGGCGTCCTTTGACGAGCACCCCGAAGCTGAATTTCATCTACGATGAGTATAAGTCGCTTTATAAAAGCAATCGCGCATTGCTTACTTCATGACCGAAATATGATAAGAAACCGCTTTGATTTCGCGTTCAGTCATTTTTTTGGCAATCATATGCATCATATTTTCGGAGTTATTACTCCGCTCGCCGCTTTTGAAATCCATGAGCGTCTTGATCAAATAATCGGCATGCTGCGACTTAAGCGCAGGAAATGCCGCCGGCCTGTTCCCTTCGCCAAACGGGCCATGACAAGCGATGCAAGCAGACACTTCACTCGCCAACACCCCATTCCGGTAAAGATCGCTGCCTAAGGCCAATAGCTCTTTGATGTCTTCACTGGCATCTGCAGAATCCTCACTATCATCTTCGTCTTTTTGCAAGACCGGTAGACTATTCGTCGAAATCTTTTGCTCGGCATAATAGGCGGCAATATCAGCCATATCTTTATCGCTCAAGCCCATCGCGATCGGACTCATCATCGGATTATTTCGCTCGCCGCTTTTAAAGGCATTAAGCGTCTTGATCAGATAAGAGGCATGCTGTTGAGCTAACTTCGGAAAATTAGTGACTGCACTATTGCCGTTTTCGCCGTGACACCCCGCGCAGGCGGTCGCTTTTTCTTTTCCTGCCTTACTATTGCCTTCTGCATGTAGAATGACCGGCTGACTCATGAACAACAGAGCAATTGAAAGTGCCAATAGTTTATTTTTCATTAGATTCCCCTTCCGGAATAGTATACTTCTAGCGATTACATTTTAATTATCTAGCCGGCTCTTTTGTCCGATAGCGGCATTGCAAAAAAACAGTTATACCCATGGTTAAATCAAAATTCGGCACCGGGACGCTTGCAAAAGACTCACCACCTCAATTGTCTATCATTCAAATTCATAGCTAATTAAGGATCGAAAAAGAGAGCCAATAGCATTATTGCCAAGCACAATAGCTTCGTCACAAAAGCCAAAAACATGTGCGCTCGAAGTATAAATCAAAAAAGCCGTTCCTAACGGTTTTTCAATGAACCGCGCCGATTTGCGAACCCAAAAGTCCAGCACGGAAGCCCCTCAAACGGCACACGCCTATCGGGTCTATCCGGAAATTTTACTCTAAATACTCTAGCTAAGCGAGATAACGATGAATCCAGTGTATCATCAAGCAAAATTCATAAACAGCGCCCCTCATGTTAAAGACGCCCCTGAGGATATAGGACTCGAAGTCGCATTTGCGGGCCGCTCCAACGCGGGTAAATCCAGTGCAATCAATACGTTAACCGGTCAAAAATCGTTGGCGCGTATCAGTAAAACCCCTGGAAGAACGCAATTATTGAATTTTTTCTCGATAACGGAAACCACGCGCTTTGTCGATTTACCGGGCTATGGCTATGCCAAAGTTCCCTTGGAAATCAAAAAACAATGGCACCGCATGATCGAAACCTATCTAAATAATCGTAAAACGTTATGTGGCATTGTGTTGGTGATGGATATTCGCCATCCACTGACCGAATTCGATCGACAAATGGTGGACTGGTGCAAACAAACCCGGTTGCCTTTACATATTTTGCTAACTAAAGCCGATAAATTGAAATTCGGCGCGGCAAAAAACACCTTACTAGCCGTGCAAAAAGAAATTTCCGGAGCTCAAGTTCCAGTCACGGTTCAATTATTTTCGGCATTAAAGAGACAAGGCGTCGACGAAATCCATCAATTACTCGACCAATGGCTGAACTTTGAATCGTCATCATAATCTCGAAATAATTTCGATGCTCCTTACGCTTTTTCAACATATACTCCCTTTATAGTCAAAAAATGGCTAACTTTATGAAGGCATGGGGTGTGGCTAGCGAGGAGTCGGCAGCAGGGAAAGCTGCCATTAAGCCCCCATGAATGGGTTTACCCAGCACCTAAATTCCATAGTCCATTGGCCATGGTTAATTGTCTTGGATAATTCATCCAGCACCTAAATAAGCCATGATTTTGAATCATTGCCAAAGACCTATGGAATTTAGGTGCTGGATTTAGGTGCTGGGTAAACGGCGTCCTTTGACAGGTCCCCGGTGCCAAATTATGATCTACGATGATGGGTATATTTCTAACCCAATCCTAAAATCCGGACGACATCGCCTTTAGATATTATATTCAATACCTTCGCGCGCCATATTTAACTCTATATCTAAATTTTGGTACTGTTCGAGCAATTGACGATAGATGTTATCCAAATCCATATCGGTGCGATTGGGTTCGTGATGGGTAAAAAACAAGCGTTTAGCATCGGAACGGACCGCCAAGTTTAGCCCTGATTGATAGGTTCCATGCCCCCACCCCCTTTTAAACACATACTCTTCCTCGGTATAGGACGCATCGACAATCAATGCATCGACACCATGTAGAAAGGCGCACACTTCGACGAATCTTTCATCGACCATGGATTGAAAAGGCTCGTATTCCTGATCTTCGGGCCGGTAAATATTAAATAACGGCTCGTAATCCCCGGTAAAAAAAACAGACCGGTCGTCGCACTCTATGCGATACCCGAAATTTAGGACAGGATGATTCAACAATAACGGTGTAATTCGAGCATCGCCCACCATAACGCTTTTACCTGGTGTCAAAGTCACATAACGAACAGTAGCTTTTAACTCGGCCTCCCGAATCGGAAAAAAACTGTATTGCAATTGAACAGCCAGCGCCCTTTGTATACTTTGTTGAGTGACTGGATCCAACCCGCCGTATATCGTAATCTGATTGCCCCGCATAAACGCCGGCGTAAAAAAAGGCAGACCTTGAATATGATCCCAGTGCGTATGGGTAATGAAAATATGCGCATCGACCGGCTTGCCCTTATCCAATTGTTGCGATAACGAATAAATACCGGTACCCGCATCGAGAATTATTAACTCCCCGCTATCGGTACGAATTTCTATGCAAGTAGTATTCCCGCCATATTTGACAGTATTAGGCCCCGGTGTCGGAATGGAGCCACGAACGCCTCTGAATTTCAATTGCATGCAATCCCTCGATTCAGCGTTGAAAATATATGTTTCGCACTTCAAATGTCGGGAGTGCTTAGGAATATGCACAAAATAACTTCTACAAGTAGTAGGCTTTGCGGAGGTTCGGTGACTCGCTTTGACAGGACGCCGTGAATACGTCCGTGTAGGCTTGACGGCGGCTATCCCTGCCGCCGACACCTGTCAATCGAGCCACCGCCCCCCCCTTCCAACAGTTGTCTAAGTTATTTCATGCTCGTTCCTTAGGGTTTGATCTACGATGGATATACACGCTGCCATACAGAGCGTAATGCAAAAATTATGTACACTCCCGAACCTAAATTACAATTGAGCGATCACTTGCAACTAATCATCATTAAAGCCTCTGTTCTAATCGTGCTCAAATCACCTAACGAAACGATCAGTTCCTCCGAAGACAAACCGAACAACGAGAACTGCGCTTCCGAATACTTATCGATTACCGGATTACCGCCGTCACCAAAACGCAAGATTTTACTGATTTGATTAGCTACAGCAACACTATCGCGCAAGACGTCGGAGCCGTCCTCATCGTGATGATGCTCGATCGCAGCACCGATGCCTTCAGAAAAGCACCACTTATCAATTAGTAGCTTACCCAAACGAGCGTGATCGATACCTAAATACTCCCGCTCCATCAAATGTAAAGAAACACTCCGCTTACGGCTTTCCATCAACGCATTACTAAAGGATTCGGGCAAACACTGCGCAAAAACCAACTTTCCAAAGTCATGCAATAAACCGGTAACGAAATAATCGCTGCATTTATTTGGCGATAAACCTTGTCGCTCGGCGAGTAATTTTGTGATCAATGCGGTAGTCAAAGAGTGCATTAAAAAACCATTGGCATTTAAGCCCGCTTTTTTATCGGGCTTAAGAACACCGATTGCCGCAATGCCCAACGCCATATTCTTGACCGTATTGATTCCAAGATGGACGACAGCGCGCGTTATTGAACTAATTTTTTGAGGCAAACCGTAATAAGGAGAATTAACAACTTTCAAAATCTTGACCGTCATCACCGGATCGCATTCGATAATTTGTACAAAATCCTTGGCGGAAGATTGATTGTCATCGGCTAACTTTAAAATACTTTGCACGCTTTTCGGAAAAGCCGGCATACTCTCCACAAACATGAATAACTTGTTGTCGACAGCCGCAACCATTGGAAATGCTCTCTTTAGATAAATGTCATGATGTGAGTATCAACACAACTTTTTAAGGCCGTGTCATTCCGGCATAGACTACCGAAGTCTTGTCACAAGGACACGAAATACCGAAAAGCTTGCTATATATGGGGCAGAACTTAGGATTTCGTGACAAATAACTTCCTATATACCCATCGCAGATCAAAATTCGGCGCCGGGGTGTCCGTCAAAGGACGCCGTGAATACATCCCTGTAGGCTCTATGCCAGCTCCATGCCGGCAAAGCCTTTGCCGCACACCCTGGCGCCTCCTTAGGCAATGCCGAAATTTCAAGTGCGAAAGGTATAACTATCCGCTTTGTAGCAGGTTCAGTTACTTCCTTAAAAGAACGCCGAAATTTGACTGATAAAGGGTATCGTTACAATAAGCATAGCAGAGAAACGCTATCGGAAAGAGAGCCCCAAAGATAAGAATGCATTCAATGGGGCTTGAGGAAAAGAATCAGTCCATTAAAGAGGGGGAGGGGAATGGACTGATCCAACGTCATAACTGACGTATAACATTACGATTTAATAATATTGGAAAAGTTCAATCCTTATAAAAAAGGTAATGCGCCTAAAAAAGACTAATGCGCCTCATCCCAATTCAAACCGGTACCGATATCGACGATCAACGGCACATCGAGCGTTGCCGCAGAACTCATCAAATCTCTCAATCTTTCGATACAATTAGACACGGCCGATTCGGCGATTTCAAAAACTAATTCGTCATGCACCTGCATGATCATTCGGGCATCGGGCGAATCTGTTTGAAGCCAACGATCGCAAGCGATCATCGCGCGCTTTATGATATCGGCGGCGGTGCCTTGCATCGGCGCATTGATTGCGGTTCGTTCGGCGTATTGACGGCGCGCGGGGTTGCGCGAATTGATTTCCGGCAAATAAAGCCTACGGCCGAATAAAGTTTCGACATACCCCTGGTTTTTCGCCAACTCTCGGATGTTATCCATAAATGCTTTGACACCGGGATACCGCGCGAAATACATGTCGATATAAGATTGCGCCTGCCCTCTGGTCAAGCCTAATTGCTGCGCCAAGCCGAACGACGACATGCCGTAAATCAAGCCAAAATTGATCGCCTTGGCCGAACGCCGTAAATCGGCGGTAACTTGCTCAGGCTCGACCCCGAAGACCTCGGCCGCGGTCGCGCTATGAATATCCTGCCCTTGTTTGAAAGCTGCCAAAAGACCGGCATCGCCGGACAAATGCGCCATGATGCGCAACTCGATTTGTGAATAATCGGCCGCGACCAGTACATAGCCCGGCGGCGCGATGAAAGCCTGCCGAATCCTTCTGCCTTCGGGACTGCGAATCGGAATATTCTGTAGATTGGGATCGGACGAAGACAAACGGCCGGTCGCCGCGACCGCCTGATGATAGGAGGTATGCACACGCCCGGTTTTCGGATTGACCTGTTGCGGCAATTTATCGGTATAAGTCGATTTCAGCTTGCTGGTCGTGCGATGCTCGAGAATCAAACGGGGCAACGGATAATCGGCGGCCAATTCCTGCAGCACCGATTCGTCGGTCGACGGCTGCCCGGTCGGGGTTTTTTTCAGTACCGGCAAATTCAGCTTATCGTAAATAATGCTTTGAATTTGCTTCGGCGAACCCAAATTGAATGCCTGCCCGGCCAGGTCGTGCGCATGCTGCTCGATCGAGGCAATCTGGGCGGCCAACTCCTGGCTCTGCCGCGCCAGCATTTCGGTATCGAGCAGCACCCCGTTCCTTTCGATACGCGACAACACTTCGACCAGAGGAATTTCGATTTCTCGATACAATTGCACCAACGACGGATTTTGGTCGAGTTTTTTACTCAGAACTTCATGTAAACGCAAGGTGATGTCGGCATCTTCGGCGGCATAAGGCGTCGCCTGTTCGATAGCGACTTCCTGAAACGGAATCTGTTTCGCGCCCTTCCCCGCAACATCTTCGTAATGTATCGTCGTATAGTTAAGATACGTCTTCGCCAAATCATCCATGTTGTGCTTAGTCGCGTTACTGTTCAACACATAGGATTCGAGCATGGTATCGTGAGCAATACCTCGCAGTTCTATACCGTGATTGGCCAGCACGTTGGCGTCGTATTTAAGATTCTGTCCCAGTTTGGCTTTATTCGGATTTTCCAGCAGCGGCCGCATTTTTTCCAATACGGCGGATCGATCCAATTGCTCCGGTGCATCCGAATAATCGTGCGCGACCGGCAAATAAGCGGCATGCCCGGCTTCGACCGCAAACGATATCCCGACGACTTCGGCGCGGCAGTAATCAAGACTGGTCGTTTCGGTATCGAACGCAAACAGATCGGCCTTGTCGAGCCGCTCGAGCCAACGTTCAAAATCGTGTTCGGTCAAGATCGTTTCATAGCGCGCATCAATCGCTTGCGGACTTTCGACAGCTTTAGCGTCCCGGCCGGAGCCGACACCGGCGGACTGCTCCAGTATTTTCAACCAAGACGTAAAACCCAATTCGACAAGCATCGACTTGAGTTCGCTTTGATCGACCGGATTCATTTTTAATTCCTCCGCCGAGCATGGCAACGGAACATCGCAATCAATCGTGGTCAATTGCTTCGACAACGGCAGTTGATCGAGCGCGTTGCGTAGATTTTCGCCGACCTTACCCTTGATTTGATCGGCGCATTCGATCAATCTTTCCAGCGTTTGATATTCGTTTAGCCATTTAGCCGCCGTTTTCGGCCCTACCTTGGGCACGCCGGGAATATTGTCGACCGTGTCGCCCATCAAGGCCAAATAGTCGATGATTTGTTCAGGCGTCACGCCGAACTTTTCGATCACGCCTTGGCGGTCGGTACGGCTTCCGGACATCGTGTTTTCGAGCGTGATATGCTCGGTAACCAATTGCGCCATATCCTTGTCGCCGGTTGAAATGACGACCTGAAATCCGTCTCGCTCGGCTTGCTTTGCAAATGCGCCGATGACATCGTCCGCCTCGACATCGGGCTGCATGATCAAGGGCAGGCCCATCGCGCGAATCAAGCGGTGCAAGGGCTCGATCTGTACACGCAAATCGTCCGGCATCGGCGGTCGATGCGCCTTGTATTGATCGTATAGATCATGTCTAAAGGTCTTTCCAGGCGCATCGAAAATAACGCCGATATAATCGGTCGGATGGTCGGCCATCAATTTACGCAGCATATTGGCCACCCCGTAAATCGCATTGGTCGGCGAGCCATCCGGGCTCGTCAATGGCGGTACCGCATGGTAGGCGCGAAATAAAAAAGACGAGCCGTCGATTAATACCAAATATTTTTGTTTGTTTTGGGTCATGCCGATGTGTTTGTGATTTAAATTAAGGATTTCGCGATAAATATACCTTTCGTACTTCAAAATTCGGCAGGTGACTAAGGAGGCACCGGGGTGCTCGACAAAGGCTTTGCCAGCATGGAGCTGGCATAGAGCCTACATGGACGTATTCACGGCGTCCTTTGACGGGCACCCTGGCGCCGAATTTTGATCTGCGATGAGTATAACTTACTGGAGTTATGAGCTTTTCCGAAACCCTAAGTTTTACGCTTAACTTCCAATATATTCGGTAATTGGCTGATTCTGCCGAGCACCGAACTCAACTGGGCGGTGCTTTCGATATTGATCGTCATCGTCAGTATCGCCGATAAATCCGGATGGGTTTTTAACGAGGCATCGATAATATGCGCCTTAGCATACATCATGATACGAGTCACGTCGCTGAGCAGGTTTTGCGCATTGAAAGCATGGATAATAATCGGCACATTATGGCGAGATGGCTGCTCCGAACTCCATTCCGCATCGATCAATTGCGGCTGCTGTTCGGGACTGAGCGTCAAAATATTTTCGCAGTCGCGCCGATGGATTGTGATGCCTCGCTTATGCGAAATGAAACCGATGATATCGTCGCCTTTGACCGGACAACAACATTGCGCCAAACTGGTTACCACATTATCGATACCGGCAACGGTGATGACCGATTTTGCCGCCGTTTTGCTCTCGCTCCCTCTGGCGGAAGGATAGGCGGGCTCGGCAAATTCGGGGATTTTCAGCGCGGCAACCAACTGCCGATTAGTAATATCGCCACGACCTATTGCTTCATAAAAAAGCTCGGCGTCGTTAAATTTGAAATGGCTGAGCAATTCACCCATCTCAATCGACTTCAATCCTAATCGTTTACTTTCTTTATCCAGAATTTGTTTGCCGAAAACAACATTTTCGGCTTGCTGCTGTTGTCTAAACCAACTTCTGACCTTCCCGACCGCCCGCGGCGTTTTTAAATAACCCAAGTTCGGGTCGAGCCAGTTATGATTCGGCTCGCCGTTTTTAACCGTGATGATCTCAACCTGATCGCCCGACCTAAGCTTATATGTTAAGGGCTTGATACGTCCGTTGACTTTCGCCCCGCGACAACCGTGCCCAATTTCGGTATGTATCGTGTAAGCAAAATCGAGAGGCGTCGAACCCTTGATCAGATCGATCAATTTTCCGGCCGGCGTCAACACAAAGACCCGATCCGAAAAAAGTTCGGTTCGAAAATTTTCGACCAAATTGTCGCCGCTATCCTTATATTCCAGCAATTGGCGCAACGAAGCGATATTCTTTTCGGTCGCGGCATTGTGCTTACTGCCTTCCTTGTAACGCCAATGCGCGGCAACCCCTAATTCGGCAAATTCATGCATCGAACGAGTGCGAATCTGAATTTCGATACGATTGCCTTTGTGGTCGACGATCACGGTATGCAAGGATTGATAACCGTTTTCCTTCGGGTTGGCAATATAATCGTCGAATTCTTTAGGAATGTATTTCCAATAACTATGCGCCAAACCCAATACGCTATAACAAGCCGTCAAGCTATCGACGATCACGCGCACTGCAAGTAAATCGTAAAGATCGTCGATAGCTAACTGCTTGCGGCGCATTTTGTTCCAAATGCTGTAAATATGCTTGGGCCTTCCATAAACCTTTGCCGTAATACCTTCTTCCTTAAGAATTCGACGGAGGTCTTCTATAAATGTTTGAATACAATCTTCGCGATGAATGCGCTTATCGGCAAGCGATTCGGCAATGCGCTTATAATTATCCGGCTCGAGATAGCGAAACGCTAGATCCTCAAGCTCCCATTTGAATTGACTCACCCCGAGCCTGTTCGCCAACGGCGCATAGACATCCAGGGTCTCTTGCGCGATAAACCGCCGAACACCCGGTTCTTCCGCCGATATTCCCCGCAGACGCTCAATACGATAGGCTAGCTTGATCAGCACCGAGCGCACATCGTGCGTCATCGCCAATAGCATTCGTCTGAGCGTTTCATTTTGATTGGGCTCGTGTGTCAACTCCGGACTATAGACGCGCAAATTATTGAGCCAATTGACATCCTTGACTAAACCCGCAACCGTTTCGCCGAATTGTTGCTTAATTTCGGCTGCGGCTAAACGACCGGCTAATCGCGAATCGCTTAATAACGCAGCCAATATGCTGGCCAAATCGCTATAAACACTACCCAAAATCATCGCGACCGCAATCCCTTTTGGTCTAATATTAAGCGGATTGCTATCGGCCTCATCGACAAGAGCCAAAGCCTTCTCAATTTGTACGGCATCTTCGGCGGAAAATCCCGAAAGTAGCTTTTCGATTTGCGGTAGTTGTTTTTTCATGAGGCGATTGTAACTGATTCGAAAAAGTTGGCAATCATGATAGGCTATCGCGCGTTAGTGTTGAGGCTCATTCGCTAGAATCTCGAATATTCTTTATTTATATTGTAAGGGTAACTCAAAGATTATGAAAATCACTGTATTTGGAAGCGGTTATGTCGGCCTGGTGACGGGAACTTGCTTGGCGGAAGTGGGCAACGATGTGATCTGCATGGATATCGATGAAACCAAGATCGAAAAACTCAAGCAAGGCATCATCCCGATCTATGAGCCTGGGCTGGAAGCCATGGTTAAAGAAAATCAGGAAGCCGGTCGTTTGCGGTTTACCGCCGATGTCAAAGAAGCGGTCGGTCATGGTTTATTTCAATTCATCGCGGTCGGAACGCCGCCTGACGAAGACGGTTCAGCCGATTTGCAATATGTTCTTGCGGTCGCTAAAAGCATTGCCCAACACATGGAAGGTTATCGAGTCGTAATCGATAAATCCACGGTACCGGTCGGCACTGCCGATAAAGTCAAAGTAGCCATGAACCAAGTACTTCAAGAACGAGGCAAGAATGACTTGGAATTCGACGTCGTGTCGAATCCCGAATTTTTGAAGGAAGGCGCCGCGCTCGACGATTTCATGAAGCCGGACCGTATCGTTGTCGGAACCGACAACCCAAGAACCGCCGAATTACTCAAAGCACTCTACGCTCCGTTCAACCGCAGCCGCGAACGGGTTATCACGATGGATATTCGGTCTGCCGAATTGACTAAATATGCCGCAAACGCAATGCTGGCGACCAAAATCAGCTTCATGAACGAGCTGGCTAACTTAGCCGAAAAATTAGGCGCCGATATCGAACATGTCCGACAAGGCATCGGTTCGGACAGTCGCATCGGTTACAGCTTTATCTACCCGGGCTGCGGCTACGGAGGCTCATGCTTTCCTAAGGACGTCAAAGCATTGGAACGGACCGCAAAGCAAGTCGGATATCAAGCCGAGTTATTAAATGCCGTCGAGAATGTCAACGACCGACAGAAAAAACGTCTATTCGAAAAAATCCAGCATTATTACGACGGCAACCTGAAAGGTAAGGTTTTCGCTATATGGGGTTTGTCGTTCAAACCCAATACCGACGACATGCGCGAAGCGCCTAGCCGAGTGTTGTTGGAAGCTTTGATCGATGCCGGCGCCACCGTTCGAGCTTACGACCCTGAAGCGCTGGAAGAAGCTAAGCGTATTTACGGCAATAAAAAAGGCTTGGTTTATACCGAAGACCAAAACGAAGCGCTGGAAGATGCCGATGCGTTAGCGATTGTAACCGAATGGAAACAATTCCGTAGTCCGGATTTCGATCATTTGAGTCAAATCTTGCGCGACAAAGTTATTTTCGATGGCCGTAATATGTTCGAACCCGCTTTTGTCAAACAAAGCGGTTTGGCTTATTACGCGATCGGGCGTTAACGGACACAGTCGGTTTTTGCTAGGTTTTTCGCAAAATATTCTTGAATTTTTAAACCGGACAACTATCATTACTAGCGAATAGATTAAGGCGATCGTGGACCGTGGTTGGCTATAAACTTAGACTGTTCAAATATTTAATTCCACTTAAGCAATCTTAATAAGAGAGAAAATATGAACAAAATAATAGTTTTATTAGCTTTACTTTCGTTTAACGCGTTTGCGGCACCGGTCAACATCAACAATGCCGATGCTCAAACGATTTCCGAAGCACTGAAAGGCATTGGTCTGAAAAAAGCAGAAGCGATCGTGCAATACAGAACCGAAAACGGTGACTTTAAATCCGCCGAGGAATTGGCCAATGTTTCCGGAATCGGAGAAAAAACAGTTGAAAGCAATAAGGCCGATATTTTACTTAGCGATCCCGCTAAAAAATAACCCGCTTCGTTAAACGAAACAGCCGGTTGGCAATTAAACCAACCGGCTGTTTTATATTGTTCGCTAATCAAAATTAGCCGCCGATTCGCTCCACACTCGGCATATTGTGCGGCACGAACCCTCTATACAACCGACACAAACCTACAACAAGTCATTGAATTAAATAATTATTTTTTACGAGCATCATGGTAAAAAGCTTTTTCTAGATTAATTCATAACAGCCCCAGACTTCCACCGGCTATATTTTTGGCTTTCTAGCTTGTTAAAGGGTAAACATGCGCTATATGCTCGCTTAATGATCCTAAATCCACTTCATTAGCAGTTATGTTTTTTAACCCCTTTTCTTCTAAGCTACCAATTACTTTATTAAAACTTTCAACTCCTTCTTGGTAGGCTGATAAATATTCTTCAGAAGAAGACATTTTTTCCGGGTGCTGCCGACAAATAGTCATGCCATGCTTCGGAAACAAGCGTTCAAAAAAGTGTAGGTTGGTAAGCCCGTTTATCTTGGGATTCGTTATGCCCGCAAAAGTCGCGGCCACTGCTACCGACCCCGCTAAATAGCCGATCAAATAATCATCCTGCAATACCGATACAGGCAAAGCCCCGTCATTACTAGACCTTATGTCGTGAAGAATCGGATGGAATAGTCGTGCGACTGACTCGGCAATTTTAACGTTTTTCGGTTTTAAAAAGTCCAGCATTAGCCCTCCGGAACGATCGCTGTGATTTAAAGTATGACCATAGTAAATCAAAAGTCGGCATTACCGTTGTATTTCGTGCTTTCAATTGTTAATGCAAACATAGCCTTCATCAAGCCCTTCTGATCGCTGTTTTGTTTTTTTCTTTCCTGAATAACCCGCTATATTGATGAAGCAGCAAGGCGCCCATGATTAATCCGGCGCCAATCATAACCTTTTCATTAAGCGGTTCGCGGTTGACCGCATTGCCGATCAATAGCGACATAACCGGCGTCACTAAGGTGATCAAGGCAACCTTTGTCGCCGGAACATGGATCAGCACATAATAATACAGAGCGAATCCAATTGTCGTGGCAACGGCTCCTAAATATACAATCGATAACAGACTCTGCACCGGAATGATATCGGGCCAAACGCCGTCGCCTCGGTACCAGGTAATCAAATACAACGGCACTGCTACTAACAAACCGCCGGTCACTTGCGTTACCGACGGCAAGGCCGCACCAATGCGTTTGACTAAAACCGAGCTGGCCGATTGCAAAAATGACGCAAGCGTCACGCCGCCAATACCCATTGCGGCATCCCGGCTAATATCCATAGCCGTGCCGAACATCACCAATAAGCCGGCAAGCCCCAAACCATAAGCAATTAATTGCAATAAGCCAAGACTGCGTTCATTGAGCCATAATGCCGACATGAACGCGGTCAACATAGGCGTCAACCCGAAAATGACCGAGATCCAACCGGACGGAATAAATTGTGCGGCCCAGTAAACCGACAGCATCGCTCCGTAAATTTGCAACGCAACCGCAAAATAAGTCAACCATGCCTTTCGATCGACAGGAAATTTGCGCCGGGCAAACAAGACAAAAGGCAACAAACAAGCCAGTCCAATGACCATACGCGCGGCAACGCCGAATAAAAACCCCGGACCTTCGCCACTCCATTTAATCGCTAAAGGCGTTGTCGACCACAGTACGATGATTAAACAAAAAGCCAGAAAAATGCGCATCTAAAAGAACACTGGCTAAACTTGCAATTTAGTGACAAATAACACCTTGAAGCTACGAGGTTTGCCAATAGATGAATCTGGTGATCGCTCCCGCAGAAAACACATTTCACCTTTCACCTTTCACCTTTCATCCATTATCGCAAGAATGAAAAAGAAAAATAATATAGAGCCCAATCCTAAATCTCATTCAATACCGTCAATTCTTCAGGATAAGGCGACATATAATAGGATTGCCCGATAAACGGGTCCGGCTGCCTGCGAAAATGATGACGAAGCAACGTGATCGGCACGATCAACGGCAACAGCCCCAAGCGATAACGCTCTATCGTTTCAGTCAATTCGGCTTTGTCGTCCGCATCGAGCGATTTTTTCAAATAACCCTGAATATGCTGTAACACATTGACATGATTACCCCGACTTGCCGTTTTCTTGAGACAGCGCATTAAGTCAGTACCATATTGCCCTGCAATTTCCTGGGCGTTGCCTTTAACGGCACTGGCGGCTAAGCGCCCGAGTTCCCTAGCCTCGTTCTGATCGTGGCTCATCGCAATCAGTTTATGTTGGCTGTGAAAAATAGTGAGCCGACTCGGTGTAATCGGCTCAGCGCACAACAATTTCCAGCGATACATCACATAAACCCGTTGAATAAAATTCTCGCGCAACCTCGGGTCGCCTAAACGCCCCTCCTCTTCCATCGGCATCAGCGGAAAATTGTCTTTGACGAATTGCGCGAAAATGCCCGTGCCGACCCGATCGGCATGATCCTCTCGATATATTTTGACTCGCGTCATTCCACAACTCGGCGAATCCTTCTTCAAGATATACCCGCATAATCCGGAAAGCCAGTGCCGCTGCTGCTCAGCACAACCAAGCAATTGATCGGTCACATCGATACTGTGGTCCTTGACGCCGACGCAACGGACGCCTCGGTCGGTATATCTGAGCTGAATCGTCGGGCGTGGAATACTCATGCCGCTCTCAACCTCCGGACAAAAAGGCACAAACTCGAAATAGTGGCTCAAGGTCTTACGAATATAGGCATTGCTTTTATGACCGCCGTCAAAACGGACTTCCTCGCCAAGCAGGCAACTGCTGATGCCAACCCTGATTTTATGTGCGTGTTCTTTCATCATAGTCTCTCCATGGCGCTATATCCATGCGCTATCGATCTGCTGTTTTCGACAACCGCTGATAACGGTTTTTAATCGATTCCAGACGCCTACGGTTGACTCCAAAGTCGGAATAACCGACACGCGATGCGGAACGCAAATGAATTTGCCGATTACCGGAATCGAGTCTAGCTTCGACGTCATCGGTAAAACGCAGCATCGGCGTTTTGAAAATCGCCCAGAGATAGTCGCCGGAAACACTTTTCAACTCGCCCCCTTCACCGCTAATTGCCTGCTGCAGCTTTTGCCAGGCCTCATCCGCCGAAAGGTCGCCGAAGGCTATCGGTTCAATATCGTCCTGTTCACTGTTCACACAGTTAGGCGAACCCGGGCAATTTTTCAAGTGACCGTCTACCAAGCCAGGCGCGCTTTCTGCCTGAGCATTTTTAATGAACCACGCAAAACATAGCATTATCAATATCTCCCGTTTAATCATCACTCCCCCATTTTGCCTCGATATAGTCCCGCCGGACCGCAAAAATCCGGTCGAGTCTGTCGGCAATCAATAATTGATTGAGTATAACGCCTAGCCAACCCAAAGGCATCGCATAAAACATGACATCTTCTAAAACAACGCCTTGGTCTTGTTCTGTCAGACGCACTTCATGGCTCCAAAATTTGAAAGGCCCGATTCGCTGTTGATAAATAAAATAATTAGGTTCATCGCAATGGCTAATTTCCGAAAGCCATGTCATCGGAAAGCCGAATACCGCCTTCATGCGATAAGCGATCAATAAACCGGCATAAATTCGATCCGGAACGTCGGACGTAATCCTCACGTTGAAAAATTCCGGCGTAATGTCATTCAGATGATGGGGCGACGAAAAAAAATCCCACGCTTCCGACAAAGAAAGCCTCAATGATTGGCGTCGATAAAGGCGATATAGCTTCACGGTGTTTGTGTTTGTTCGGTATAAATCAACTGATCGACCGCAAAATCTAACTCCTTCGCTTCAGCAACCAATCGCTCGACAATCTCTGGGGCTAGCGTCGGCGTCCGCGATAAAATCCATAAATAATCGCGATCGGGACCCGCGATCATCGCATAATTATAGTTTTCCTTATCCAACGCAATGATGTTGTAACCGCCGTAAAACGGCCCGAAAAAAGAAACTTTCAAGCGGCCGATATCGGGCCTGCCAACGAAATAAGCCTTCCCTTCGGCGCTATCCCATTCCTGGTATTCGGTATTGTAACCCTTGTTGACTACCTTAAGGCCGCCATCGTCTCTCAAACTGTATTCTGCGGAAATATGGGTCAAACCTCTTTCGAAACGGTGATCGAGTCGAGCTATCTCATACCATTTACCTAGATAGCGCTCGACTTCGAAATTGCCGACCGGCGTAATACCTTCCGGCAAATCAACGCACCCCGTTAAAAATAACAATCCGATTAATATGATACGTTTCATGGTTTTCCTGTGTTCGAACATTGAAATTTGAATAGTGTAGATACCGTTTTGCCGTCCATTTCGCAAGCATTCCGGAGCCACCAAGCTTAAAAAAGATTGCGATGCGTCTACTATGGTTTCGACTCCACAAAGTTTACCCTTTCACCTAAATTCGGCAGTTCAACCATGAAGCACATGAGGTTGATGAGGTATTTCAAGAGATTACCTAAACATTGCAGCTAACCTTTCGGGTGAGCGAAAATTTTACACAACCTAATGACAAGTTATTGAATTAAGCTCTTATTCTTCATGGCGAGATGTTTTTCTAGGTTTCTTAGTTTGTGCACATGCGAAACATTTCCTTGGCTTTTTCGCTTTCGAGCCGGTGATCGACGATCGGTTTCGGATAATCGCAGGCCGCAAACTTTTTATCCCAAGTGTGAATAATACTCGGCGCGAACGGGCGTAATTCGGGTATCCACCGGTAAATATACTCACAATCCCCATCGAACTTCTGTTGTTGCAGCCAAGGATTGAAAATTCTGAAATAAGGCTGGGCGTCGCAACCGGTCGACGCGGCCCACTGCCAGTTACCGTTATTCACACAGGGATCGTAATCGACCAAGTGCTGCGCGAAATAACGTTCGCCCCAGCGCCAACTAATATGTAAATCCTTGACTAAAAAAGACGCGGTAATCATCCGCACCCGGTTATGCATATAACCGGTTCGATTCAATTCGCGCATCCCGGCATCGACGATCGGAAAACCGGTTCTTCCCTCGGCCCAGGCATAAAACTGTGCCTGATCATTTCGCCACGGCAATGCGTCATATTTGCGCACGAATGCATGCCCGAATACCTCGGGAAAATGGTAGGCGATATGCGTAAAAAAATCGCGCCAGTAAAATTGACGCAGCAAGGGATGGCCGTCACCCAGCACGCATTGTACGACATAGAAAGCTTCGCGTATCGAAACGGTACCGAATTTCAAATGCGCCGATAACAGGCTGGTCGAGGCCAAAGCCGGGTAATCCCGCCGGTTTTGATACTCTTTAAGGTTTTCCAGGGCATCGAAAATTGCCAACGCCTGTCGACGCCCGCCCCGCAAGTTCGGACCGGCATTCGTTTTGAGTGGTTCGTAGTCGTACAACGGGCATTCCGGCGGCACGCAAAAACGGCCTTCCGCCAAAGTTTGCGGCAAGCCGACAGGAATCCTTCGCGCATTATTGTAGAAAGCGGTAAACACTTTATAAACCGAGCCATCGCTTTTGAGGGCCTGTTCCGGCTCGTTCAATAGCACATCCGCGCATGAATGCCATGCGATGTCGAGCTCGATACAAACTTGCTGCAAGCGATAATCGCGATGCCGACTGAACGGCGTGTAGTCACGGTTGACAAATACGGCCTCGATACCGCAAGCAAGCACCCAATCTTTTACTATTTTCTCGGGTTCGCCTCGCACAATAGTCAAACATGCGCCGCGCTCTCTAAACTGCTCCCGTAAATCGTCCAGGCTTTGTAGCATGAATTGCAGCGCCGGCCTACTTTGGTAAGGATGCTCATCAATCTGATACGGATCGAAGATAAAACAAGCCTGCACTTGTTCCGACAAGCGCAATGCTTCATTGAGAGCCGTGTTGTCATCGATACGCATGTCGCGGCGAACGATATAAAGTGATTTTTTATAGCAGGTCATCAGTTGGCAATATCATTTTCTACTTATCAGTCTATCCTTAAATTTTTCGAATGCCAGTCTCGGACGATAATATATACTTCGAACTCAGTAACCCGAACCTCTTAAGCCAGCGAAACCATGAATACGACATCCACGCACGACACCATTGATAGCTCCGAAACCCAAGGCGGCCAACCGTTACATGTCGTCATCGTCGGCGGTGGCTATGCAGGATTGTCGGCCTTGATAACGCTGAGAAAAGCGTCCCCCGATGCACGCATCACGTTGATCGACCCGAAACCTTGGCACTTGATCATCACGAGACTACACGAAACCATACATAGACCTCTGGAAAGCATTCGCATTTCCTATAAGACATTGGCCGAACGTTTTCAATTCGACCATAGGCAATACGCCGTCGATATCGATGAAGGCCGGGTGCAAGACTGGCAAGCTGAACGGACAATTGATCTCGGCGATAACCAACTGTCTTTCGATTTTTTATTGATCGCAACCGGAGCCTCATCCGATACCGAGTTGAACCTGCCCAATTTTTATAATTTGACCGCATTGACACTGAATTCAGGGGCCGAAATTCTTGAACGCTTTGTTAGCAATGGCGGACCGGAAAAAACGATCAACCTTATTGGAGGCGGCCCGACCGGCATCCAGTTCGCTTTTGAAATAGACCATGTCTTAAAAGCGATGCATGCCGATTTTCGGCTGAATGTGTACGATGCACATGCAAAATTGCTGGACCGATTTCCGCATGCATTCGGCGATTATGTCGAACAACGTATGATTGAAAAGCGTATCGCGTTCATGCCGGAGTGGCGATTTGAAAGTAGCGCCGAACAAATGGCGTGTCTGGTGCATGAACAGGGCGAACGTCGTGATATTTCGGATTCGCAGCTAACCTTGCGGCTCACCGGAAAAAAACCGCAAACGCTATGGCATGCTAACAGTTCTGGACAACTTCGCTTAGGCAAGCAAACATTGACGCGGATTTTTACCGCCGGCGATTGTTCGCATTACGACATGATGGGGTCGAACTCGATGACGGCTCAATCGGCTTTACGCAAAGGCCGCGCCGCCGCTAAAAACATTCTGCTGGAAGCCGGATTGACCCGTTTTTGTTTGCCTTATATGCACCGCGATATCGGCTATGTCTTAAGTCTTGGCCCTTCGGATGCGGTCGGCTGGGTCGGTAACCCCGGCAACATCGTCAAAGGCGTGCCGGCTTACTTGATCAAGGAAACGACCGAGATGCAATACGACCTATTGCTTTCCGGCGTGGATAGCTATATCGGTTAAATGAGCGGGATAGCTGTTGTCTTATCTCGATAAAGTGGTAAGTTAATTTTTAAGCCACGGTTAAGATTGGCTTAAAAATAAAACAAAAACCAACCGGTGATTGCCCCCATGAATAATCACGGATATCCGAAATCGGCGGTCGGATGAACAAGTTATCGACCTTCGAAATAAAATGCGTCATTTTTATAATCGCTCTGCTTCCTTTTCTGCTGATGCTATGGAATGCCTTGACCGACTCGCTCGGGCCTAACCCGGTCGAAGCGCTGGCGAAAGAAAGCGGCATCTGGTCGTTAAGGTTTCTGCTGATTACGCTGGCGTTTACGCCGGCTAAGATGATTTTCAAACGACCCGGCCTGCAAAAATACAGGCGCGTCGTCGCTTTGTTCACTTTTTTCTATTGCTCGGTGCATTTTCTCATCTTTATCGGTTTCGAACATTCGTTCAGCTTTGCTCTCATTATTGAAGACCTCTACAACAGCCCCATTGTAATGGTGGGTTTATTGGCTTATCTACTGCTCGTCCCGTTGGCTGTTACATCAACCAATAACATGATGAGAAAGCTCGGGAAAAACTGGAAAAAACTGCACAGCGCTGTCTATGTAATCGGCTTACTCGCTATTTTGCATTTCGCCTTGACCGTAAAAGCCGACCTTACCCGACCTTTGTTTTACGGTTTCATTCTATTAGCATTGTTTGTCATCCGAGGCATCGTCAGGAACAACAAAAAAACTACCGCCAGCAAAACAGAAGCCGTTAAGGATTAACCATTGCCAAAGCGACCGCTTCCGCCACCTTGATACCGTCGACAGCCGCGGAAAGAATGCCGCCGGCATAGCCGGCACCTTCTCCGGCAGGAAACAAGCCTTTGGTATTTAGGCTTTGGAAGTCGACATCACGCTTGATACGGATCGGCGAAGACGTTCTTGTTTCGACACCGGTCAATACCGCATCATGCATTGCAAAACCTTTGATTTGTTTGTCGAATGCCGGCAATGCTTCTCTGATCGCCTCGATCGCAAAATCCGGCAACGCCAAGGCTAAATCGCATAAATGCAACCCCGGCGTATAGGACGGCAATACCGAACCTAAACGGGTGGAAGGCCGACCCACCAAAAAATCGCCGACTAATTGCCCCGGTGCATCGTAATTACCGCCGCCTAATTCAAAAGCTTTTCGCTCCCATCGTCGTTGAAACTCAATCCCGGCCAAAGGCCCCCCGGGAAAATCGGCCGGATCAACATCGACGACGATCGCGCTATTGGCATTACGTTCGTTGCGCGAATATTGGCTCATGCCGTTGGTCACGACATGACCGGGTTCCGAAGTCGCCGCGACCACCGTGCCGCCCGGGCACATACAAAAACTATACACTGCGCGACCGTTACGGCAATGATGCACTAACTTGTAATCGGCCGCACCCAAGAGCGGATGTCCAGCCTGCGGCCCGAACCGGCATTGATCGATCATCGATTGAGGATGTTCGATACGAAAACCGATCGAAAACGGCTTGGCTTCAATATAGACACCCCGTCGATACAGCATGCTAAAAGTATCCCGCGCACTGTGACCGACCGCCAACACGACATGCTCGGTATCGATACGCTCACCTCCGGCAAGCACTACGCCCTTGACCTGTCCATTATCAATTTCAATATCCTCGACCCGGCTTTGAAAGCGAATTTGACCGCCCAAGGATTCGATCTCGGTGCGCATCGATTCAACCATTGAAACCAACCGAAACGTACCGATATGCGGTTTATTGACATAGAGTATTTCAGACGGCGCACCGGCCTTGACGAACTCGGTCAAAACTTTACGACCGCGATAACCCGGATCCTTGATTTGGCTATAGAGCTTACCGTCCGAAAATGTACCGGCACCGCCTTCACCGAACTGCACATTCGACTCCGGGTTAAAATCTCGCTTACGCCACAACCCGAAAGTATCGACAGTCCGTTCACGCACCGCTTTGCCTCTCTCCAAAATAATCGGACGAAATCCCATTTGCGCCAAAACCAAACCGGCAAACAAGCCGCAAGGCCCGGTACCGATGACAACCGGCTGTTTGATAAGACTTTCGGGCGCCTTCGCAACAAAGCGATAAGCCATATCCGGCGTCGGACGAACCTGCGGATCCTTGGCTAAACGTTGCATAATTTCCGCTTCTTTCGTGGTTTCGACATCCACCGAATAAATCAGCATGATCGCGCCGCGCTTGCGGGCATCATAACTGCGTTTGAATATCGTAAATTTCAGTAGCTCGGAAGGTTCAATGACTAATTTTTCGAGAATCGCGGTTTTCAGTTGGTCCGGTTGATGATCGAGCGGCAGTTTGAGTTCGGTCAGTCGCAGCATGCTACTTCGGTAAGATGATTTAAAGCCGCGAATTATTTCATAAATATCATTTTCGCACTTGAAATTTCAAAGCGGTCGGAGCTAGTTTTTCTATGATTTGTTCGATAGATGTCTTCCGCCGTTCAATGCTCTCGCAAAATCTGAATTGAGCTACAGCCCGCCATAGATTTTGTTTCGGCTCGGAAACTTTAAAATAAACATCGCCAGACAAATAGTCGGTAAAAAACCGCAAACCCAATTCGAATGGAATCAGCCGTATCGCCGGATAAAGATAGCGATAGTCGTGTTCGGTAAAAAACGCATGCGTTTCGGCCAAGTAATGCGTTAACACCGCTTCGCAAATCGCCGTATCGAATTCGTCGGAGCTTTCGATATGACATAACGAGCGGATGCAATCGCCGATGTCGTAATGAACCAGGCCGGGCTTGACGGTATCCAAATCGATTAGACTGACAACCCGATGCGTATTGCGGTCGAACAAAAAATTATTCAACTTAGGGTCGCCATGAATCACGCGCACGGCCAATATTCCCCTTTGTTTTGCATCTTCCAACACTTCCGGCAACGCTTGTAGTCGATCGATAAAATCAGCGCAATACCGAACCTCTGATGAATCTTGAATTGCCGCCTTCTGACGAACTTGTCGATATTGCCGTAAATAATCCGGCGCGATATGAAAACCGGGCAAGGTATCGTGCAAACGTTCGACACTCAATCCACCGGCTAAACGATGAAAATAGCCTAACGCAAATCCTGCTTGCTCGGCTTGCTTGATATCGTCGACCGTTTCGAAACTAATTGTATTTTCGAGATATTGCAGCGCTCGCCAGATCTCGCCTCGTTCATCTTGATAATAAGATTCTCCGGAAATTGTTTTGACGATGGCAGGAATACGCAGCTTAAGGTCGGATTCAGCTTCTTGCGTTATATAGTCATTCAGTTCGCTCAAGTTGGCCATGATCAACTTAGGCTCGGCAAAAACCCGGCGATTGATCCGTTGCAAAACAAAACGCCCGGATACCGTATCGATTAAAAAAGTATCGTTGATTAGACCGTTACCCAAATCGCTAATTTGGGTGATAACCGATTGCGTAAACCGAGACGCTATCTCATGCATGAGTCTTTACTCTGTAAGGATTTGGTTGTAAATAACTTCCCTATTTTATGGAGGGTTCGGTTGCTCGATTGGCAGGTGTCGGCGGCAGGGCAGATTTTTGCTCCTGCAAAATCTGCATTCATGCCATCCTTGGCAATCAGTCGCCGCCGTCAAGCCTACAAGGACGTATTCACAGCGTCCTGTCAAGCGAGTTACCGAACCCTCAACAAAGCGCATAGTTCCAGGGCGTTTTTTATCTCGAAATCCTAAAAAATAAATATTCGACGCTCTGAAAGAGCAAAACAAAGGAAACGAACCCGATTCGGCCGGAGCAAGAGTGATAAAAAAGCACAACAAACAACCGATTAACGGCAAAATGATTATCGTGCGCGAATATTTTCACCGCTGCTGGCAAAACGATCCTCGGATCAGAAAAAACCATTCCGATATTACATTTGCAGACCGAAGAAAAGGCGATAGGCGCCGCAAAACACTGGAAGTCGCAGAAATGCCATTTGAACCGTTTATTTTTTACTCCCGGCTCAATAGCTCCTGTAACAGACTCTGCAATGCTTCCCTTTGTTTATCGATATGAAAACGATGCGAAACGACGATACTTATTAACGAATTCAGTGCGCGTTCGAATACATCATTGACAATCAAATAATCGTATTCGCCGTAATGGCTCATTTCCGTCACCGCATCGCGCATGCGCCGAGCAATTGTTTCCTCGCTATCCTGTCCTCGATTACGCAAGCGCTGCTCCAGTACGCTAACCGAAGGAGGTAAAATAAAAATAGCAATACAATCCGGCAGTATTTTTTTAATTTGTTGCGCCCCTTGCCAATCGATTTCGAGTATCACATCGATCCCTTGATTAAGACTTTCCTCAACGGTCCGCCGAGCGGTTCCATAATAGTTATCGAACACCTGAGCATGTTCAAGAAATGCCTGCTCGGAAAGCATTGTCTTAAACTCGTCGACCGAAACAAAAAAATAATCCTGCCCGTCGACTTCTCCGGGACGTTGTTGCCTCGTCGTATGGGAAATCGAAACAGTCAGTTTGTCGAGCTCCTCCGTTAACTGTTTAACCAAACTGGTTTTACCAGCCCCTGAAGGTGCGGAAATGATATAGAGATTGCCGGTTGTCATGACTCAAAGGGTATAAAATAAAATGGATGCATTCAGCTGAGCATTATATGTTGTTCACCCTTTCTAGGGAAACTTAGGAAAAAACTCCAGCAATTCCCAATTTGGGGATCAAAAAAGGTGTGGGGTGTGCTTGGCGAGGATGTCGGCAGCAGGGCAGATTTTTGCTCCTCGGCAATTGCTCCTGCATTGCCCTACTACACGCCATCCTTGGCGTTTGAGCTGCCGCCAAGCCCCCATGGATGGGTTTACGGCGTTCCTCGACAGGCATACCCCACACTCTAAGATCGGCGAAAATGCTCAAACTGGGAATTGCTGCAAAAACTCATGGCAACTCCCTCCGACGTTTAAATTAGATACCTTTCGCACTTCAAATTTCGACAGTGCCGGAGGAGGCCTCGGGGTGCTCGGTAAAGACTTTGCCAGCATGGAGCTGGCATAGAGCCTACATGGACGTATTTACCCAGCACCTAAATTCCATAGCCCATTGGCCATGGTTAATTGTCTTGGATAATTTAGGTGCTGGGTTTACGGCGTCCTTTGACGGGCACCCCGAGGCCGAATTTTCATCTACGATGAGTAGAGTTTCTGATAAACCGGACACTCAATAATTTCAACCGACACCATACAAAAAGCGCCCAAGCAAAAGATAACCTTAAAAAAAACGGCCTAATAACAGCAGGTCTGTTACAATGCCACCAATTCCGGCGCACTTCAGTCTGCGCCGCACCTCGCGGTCACCTCCCCGGTACACTTCGATTTTCTTCACTTTATGCGAATCCCGCCTAGACTGACCCAGGGCATTCCCGGGTAGGCCATTCCAGGAGCATTTTCCAATATGTTATTTTCCGAACTCGGCCTAGCAGCCGAATTAGTCCGTGCTGTCTCAGAACAAGGCTACAGCACGCCAACACCTGTTCAACGTCAAGCGATACCCGCAATTCTCAACGGTCGTGACGTTCTGGCCGGTGCACAAACCGGTACCGGCAAAACCGCGGGGTTCACATTACCTTTGCTGCACCTGCTGCACACCCAAAAACCCAAAAGTAATCGACGTGCGGTAAGAGCACTGATCCTAACGCCTACGCGCGAACTCGCCGCTCAAGTCGGCGAAAGCGTCGATACTTACGGAAAATATTTACCGTTAAAATCAGCGGTAGTCTTCGGCGGTCTCAGTATCAACCCGCAAATCGCGCAATTGCGTCGTGGCGTGGATATTCTAATCGCAACGCCGGGCCGTCTGCTCGATCATATCGCACAGAAAACCGTTGATTTATCGCAATTGGAAATACTGGTGCTCGACGAAGCCGACCGCATGCTCGACATGGGCTTTATTCGCGACATCCGTAAAATTCTTGCGTTGCTACCGCCAAACGGTCACGATGGCCGACAAAATCTACTCTTTTCAGCAACGTTCTCCGATGAAATCCGTCAACTAGCTAACGGCTTGTTGCATAAGCCGGAGCAAATCGAAGTCGCGCGTCGTAATACGACCGTCGAAATCGTAGCTCAGACGGTTCATCCGGTCGACCGCAACCGTAAACAAGAACTTTTGTCGCATTTAATCGGCAGCCAAGACTGGCGTCAGGTGTTGGTTTTCACACGAACCAAACACGGTGCCAACAAACTCGCTGAAAAACTAGAACGCGACGGGATCGGCTCGGCCGCGATTCACGGCAATAAGAGTCAAGCCGCACGCACAAAAGCATTGGCCGATTTCAAAAGCGGCGCGGTTCGCGCCTTGGTTGCAACAGACATCGCAGCGCGCGGATTGGATATCGACCAATTACCGCATGTCGTCAATTACGAACTTCCCAATATACCGGAAGATTATGTTCATCGCATCGGCCGCACCGGTCGAGCGGGCAATGCCGGAGAAGCCATATCGCTAGTCTGCGTCGACGAACACGATTTCCTGCGAGACATCGAACGATTGATCAAACGCGACATTAACAAAATCGAAATCGAAGGCTTCCAACCTGACCCGACCATCAAACCCGAACCGGTCTTCAAACAACGCCAGCAACGCTCGCCTCGCGCCGGGAATGATGCCCGAAATAACGGTCAACGCAACAACGGCAAGCCGAATGAGCGCCAAGCAGCGAAGCCCGCTCGTAGCAAACCGCGGCGCGGTAACGGAGCAAATTCCGGCTCTGGCCGCCCGCAACAAGGACGCTCAGGACAAAGGCGCCTTAGCGCTTAGTGCTTAACGCCATTCGTTAAAAATTGGGGGATGCCGCTTCTTATTGCGAACGCTTAGACCGTCGCGATCATAGAGGCGCTCCCACAATTTGCCGAAGCTCGGCGCAGACAATTCAGATCCCAACACGCCGTCATTTTTGGCGGGCAAATCCGATTCCGTTTATCTACAAAGTTGCAGAGCATTAACGTTAACTGCTAAAAAGGACCTCAAAAGACTCTTTACTGTTTAAGAGCCTCTGAAAAACGAGCCCGGAAGGAACAAACAATGGCTGCAAAAAACACTCCCGATAACGAAAAAATTCCACTCTACAAACCTAACCAACTCCCCCGCCGAAAAAAACGCTCTGCAAAAAAAGCAAAGGCGCAACGGGTACTCAATAAATATACCTTGATCGCAAGCGGCATAGGCTTTATTCCCGGCCCCCTAGCCGGCCAAATTGCAGTCGGCGGCTTACTGGCAAAACTAATGAACGACCTCTGCAAAATTTACGGCCTGTCATTTTCCGATCATCAAATCAAAATAACCGTCACGGCGATACTCGGCGGAGCTCATTACGACTGGATTAGCCATTATCTAATCAAATACGTCAAAGGTTACACCCCCATTTCCGTATCGACCGGCTCGCTGTTACTACGCCCTGCCGTTTCCGGCCTGCTCGTCTATTACATCGGCAAGCTCTTTCTACTGCATCTGGAATCCGGCGCCTGGGTTAGAGTCAAGGAAAAAGGTTTCAATCCATAAAAAGCATTGACCATCGCTGAAAATCTTGGAAACGGAGCGTTAGCGAAGTGAAGATTTTTAGTCCCCGATAGCCGTAGCGCCGGGTGTTTTGCCGGAGTCTGCGCGAATAGCGCAGGCGGAGGCAAAACACAAGGCATCGCGACACGGTGTAAAGCCATTTGTGGGAGTGCTACGGATCCGCATCGAGTATACGATGATGCGGCGTATTGGCACGGACGCAGGGCGAATCGGGGCCGCCGAAGGCAATAATCGCCAAGTCATTTTTCGCTGCTGAAATCGGACGGACCCCATTTCAGCTTTCGCGAAAAATTTTGGCGCGTTTGGAAAAATAAGACTTTAATTCAATAGCTTGTCATTCGTTTGTGTAGAATTTTCACTCACCCGAAAAATTAGCTGGCATATTTAGGTAATCTCATAAAATACTTCATGTGCTTCACGGTTGAACTTACGAAACTACCCGCCTAAACGCGCGGCGTGGCGTTCGCGGTTTTCGCTTCGGCGCTGTTCGCTCTTGCGCAACAGTAAATAGACGGCCGCGACGCCGCCATGTTGTTTCAGTGCGGTATGGCTGGCTTGTACTTGTTCCATTTCGGGCAACCATTGCGCCAAATAACTTTTCAATGTGGCGTCGGTGTTTCGTCCTCGCCCGAAAACGAGCAAAACGCTACGGATGTTGCAGTCTTGGCATTCGTGCACGAATTGCAGTAATTCGTCCCGGGCTTCGGAGGGCGTTTTGCGGAACAGATTCAAGGTCGCTTCCAGCGGATATTTGCCGAGTCTAAGATTTTTATAGACGCCGTCTTGTATGCCATCGCGCTTGTAGGTAATCCACGCATCGGCAGGCAGTGGTTTTCTGAGTACCAGCGATAGGGGGCCGTTGATGTCTTCTTTCGAATATTGCGCTTGTTGCCTGCGGTATTGCTGACCGGGCGTTGCCGACTGGACGGTTTTCACAATGGTTTTGACGGGTGCTTTCAGCGGAACCACATCGGCCATTTCCTGAAAAAAGAGATCGATTTCTTGCTCGGACATCGCAACCTCCTGAACGGTTATACTCATCGTAGATGAAAATTCGGCCTCGGGGTGCCCGTTAAAGGACGCCGTAAATACGTCCATGTAGGCTCTATGCCAGCTCCATGCTGGCAAAGCCTTTATCGAGCACCCCGAGGCCTCCTCCGGCACTGCCGAAATTTGAAGTGCGAAAGATATAGATAAATATCGACTGGGCACAGGCAAAAAAGGGCCTGAAGCCAAAGAGACACTTACTCTGAATTTTCGTTCTATCTTTTATTTTCGCAGTAAGGCTGTTTTATACTGCCATTCTTGCTCGGGTTCAACCGTCTCGACAAAAACCACGTCGTTTTTTTTTGACGACGCCAGCAATACGCCGTCTCGGTAAAGCAAACGATTGGCCGTCTGCGGACCGACCCGGTCGCCGCTTCCGATAATGCCGGTCAGATTGAGCGGATCGACGGTACTAATCGCTATCAATTCGCCGGTTTTCGCTTGTTTGCGGCTATCTCGGAGCATCGAAACCGCTTGCGGCAAAGCGAAGTGTTCGCCGGCCAGGCCTTGCACGAAACGGCCGCCGCGCACTTCGCCGCGCGCTTCTAGACGACGATAGACATAGAGCAAATCGCGCCACGAAGGAATGCCTTCTTCGTTATCGAGTAATTTGCGGAATACCACGCCGTAGCGGTTCAATAAAACGCGCGCAATATGTTCGACCGGCTCGTAAGCATCCGCGCCGGCTTGCACCGGCCGCAACAAAGACCACCTGCCGGCTGTCGCCGAGATATCGTGCGCGGGATAACGCCGGCTGCGGCGCTGCCGAATCGCGCTACTTTGAATCAACGTTCGAAGGCCTTGAAAGCTGTCGGCGGTAATCAATCCTGCGGCGACCAATTCGCCAAGCGCCTCAAATAGTTGCGCATTCAACAAACCGGTTTCATCGCTGATTTCCTGAAAAAAACTGGCGCCCCAGTTTTTCAAAACCGCGTAAACTTTTTGCGCGCCGCTCGATAGCTCAATCGCGTCATGATCCGGCAAGGGCGCATAGACGCGCCAAGAGGAAAGACGAGCTCTCGGGAGCAGCGCGATCGATGTACTTTTACCGGCCGGCCTCGGCGTTTTGGCGGCACTTTTAAATTTCAGTCGCAGCCATACGAAACGTCCGGTGCTGCAGCAAGTATCCAATTGCGATGCGAAATAGGGTTTCAAGCGTTTCGGCAGCACATCGCCTTCCCATGCTGCGGCGGGCAAATTGCAGCCTTCCAATTGCAGCAAGACCTTTTCCAAGGCCGCCTCGCCCTCTCGCGGTTCGTCCAGGCCGTGCCAGTGAAACAGAAAACGCATGAAGTCGGCTTGCGCGACCGGCTGTATCTCGTTGCGTAATTGTTTGAGCGTGTAGCGATGAATCCGAGCCAACAGTCCGCGCTCGCACCATTCGGTCTGCGCGGCATCGGGACTGAACCGGCCTTGTATCGCAAAACCTTGCTGTTCCAATACGGCAAGCGCCTGTTCGACCTGTGGCGCCGATAGCCCCAGCGAATCGGCCAAACTGTTCGCCGTAACCGGGCCCAAACCTTCCAATCGGCTACGCAGGATGTTTTGCAACGCGGCATCCTCCGTCAATTCGGGATCGGCGTCCACGGCTTCTATCGTCGGCTGCACCGCTATTCCCGGAAACAGCAACTGCAACTCATGCAAGCGTTCGGCGGCCGTTAGAATGCGGTTTCCGTTCGGCAGCACCAGTAATGCCGCTCGTCCGGTCTGCTGCAGTTGCTCGAACAAAGTGTATTGTTCGCGCGTGCATTCTTTTTCAGCGATAAAACTCAACACGACCATCGCATCGTGCAATTCGTCGGCGGTGTTTGCTTCGGGCCAGGCTTCAAGCCGGACGCGCTCGATCGCGGCCGGATCGAGCCTGCCGATTTCGGCGGCTTCTTCGGCGTTAGCAAAGCGGCGTTGTTGAATCGCCAAGGTCCTTCTTTCCTCGGCCGGCGCGTCGTCCAAAAAAGCGTAAGGCCGTGCATTCAGAATTTCCTGCGCCATCGGCGACGGCGCGCTCAAATCCCGCGCGACAACTTTGATCCGCCCGCTTTCTATACCATCCAACAGCGCTTCGAGCCCGTCGATGTCCATCAATTCGTGCAGACAATCCCACAAGGCTTGATTGACCAGAGGGTGATCGGGAATTTCGCGGTCGCCGGCGATGTTTTCGAAACAAGCCAATTGATCGGGAAAAATCACCGCGATCAAATCCTCGGCATTGTTGCGTTGAAATTGTGCGGGAACTCTTTTGCCGGCCCGGTTACGCGGCACCGCGAGAGCGGTATTGGTCACCCAGCGCCAACGGGTCGGAAACATCGGTGCGGCCAACAGGGCCTGAATCAATACGTTTTTTACGGTCGAAGCTTTCAAATAGCCGGCTGGTTCGTTCAACGGAAAGCTGTGCGTCGGCCCGAGCGATAAAACGATATTGTCTTCGCTGGCAGCGGCTTGTAATTCGAAATTGAATTTGCGGCAGAAGCGTTTGCGGAGAGCCAGTCCCCAAGCCCGATTGATCCTCGATCCGTAAGGCGAATGAATCACGAAATGCATGTCTTGCGTTTCGTCGAAGAAGCGTTCGAACACGATCGTTTCGAGTGTCGGTAACACCGTCAAGGCAGCCTTAGCTGCAGCTAAATATTGTGATAACTGCTCGGCGGCGACATGCGGCAAGGCTAAATCGATCAGATAACGATAGGCCGCGCCCTCGCCTTGTTCGAGAAGACTGTCGATCATTGCGGATAATCTTGAGACCGCTTCGGATAATTCGTTACTGCGGCCCGGCGCTTCGCCGAACCAAAACGGAATATTCGGAGGCTGGCCATGTGCGTCCTCAACATGGACCTTGCCTTGCTCGACCTTGAGCAATCGGTAGGAATTATTGCCGAGTTGAAAAATATCGCCTGGGAGGCTTTCGAATGCAAAGTCTTCGTTGAGTGTTCCGACGAAAAGGCCTTCCGGCTGCAATATAACGTCGTAATCGAACAGATCCGGTATCGCCCCGCCGTTCAGCAACGCGGTCAAACGCGCGCCTTTGCGGGGCCGTAGCATGCCGTGTACGGCATCCCTGTGCAGATAGGCGCCCCGCCGACCGCGCCGGGTATGAAATCCGTCGGCGAGCATTTTAACCACTGCGCTAAATTGCATCTCGGTCAATTCCCGGTACGGCCAGGCCTTGCAAAAAGCCTGATACAGTTCAGTTTCGCGCCATTCGCGGCAAGCGACTTCGGCGACGATTTGTTGGGCCAAAACATCCAAGGGATGCTTGGGGATCAGTATCGTATCGAGCAAATCCTGCCCGACCGCATAGAGTAACGCGCTGCATTCGAGCAAATCGTCCCGCGACAACGGAAACAATCGGCCTTTCGGCGTAGCCCCCAATCGGTGACCCGAACGGCCGACCCGCTGTAGAAACGCCGATATCGAATGCGGCGAGCCCAACTGACAAACCAGATCGACATCGCCGATATCGATACCGAGTTCAAGTGAGGCGGTCGCGACCAGTGCTTTCAACCGGCCTTGTTTCAAACGCTGTTCGGCATTCAGGCGATGTTCTTTCGCGAGACTGCCGTGATGCGAGGTGACGGCTTCTTCGCCGAGCCGCTCGGCTAGCGCGGCTGCCACGCGTTCCGCCTGGCGCCGCGTGTTGACGAAAATCAACGTGGTGCTATGTTCGGCGATCAATTGTTCGAGCCGGTCGTAGATTTCGGTCCACACTTCGCCGGCCATGACTGCTTCGAGCGGCGAGCCGGTCACTTCGATTTGGAGATCGCGGCGACGGACATGGCCGGTATCGATAATCGTACAAGCCTCGGCCCGGTTGCCGATTAAATAACGGGCGATGCCGTCGAGCGGTTTTTGCGTTGCCGATAAACCGATGCGGACCGGTTCTGTTTCGGTCAACTGCGTCAACCTTTCCAGTGACAGCATGAGATGTGCGCCGCGTTTGTTGCCAGCCAAGGCATGTATCTCGTCGACGATGACGCTACGCACCGATTTCAGCATCTCGCGGCCAGATTCCGAAGTCAGCAACAAATATAACGATTCCGGAGTCGTGACCAGGATATGAGGCGGGAAACGTTTCATCGCCGCGCGTTCGGCTTGCGAGGTATCGCCGGTGCGGACCTGGGCACGGATCACGATATCCGGCAAAGCCGCTTCGAGCAGTGCCATACCGATACCGGTCAACGGTTCTTCCAGATTTTTATGAATGTCGTTCGATAAGGCCTTGAGCGGCGATATATATAAAATTCGCGTTTCATCGGGCAACGGCGCTTCGATGCCCTGCTTAACCAATTGATCGATCACGGCCAAAAAAGCGGCCAAGGTTTTACCGGAGCCTGTCGGCGCGGCGATTAATGTAGACGCCCCGCTTTGAATCGCCGGCCAAGCACGAACTTGGGCTTCCGACGGCCGTCCGAAGCGCTCAATGAACCAGTCGGCCACGACCGGATGAAAGGCAGACAAAGAGTCGGTCACTGATATCGACTAGGGTTTAGCGAAAATAGACCCGCAAATGCACAGTAACTCATTTGAAATGACCGCATCGATAGATATAGATAGATACTTGATTTATAGACGTTTGGAAAGTTTTTACTTTAACCTTACACATGCCGAAGCACGGCAATTCAAATTGTATCCGATTAATTGCCACATATAACCTTTGCTAGTCAAATTTCGGCGTCGGGGTGCCCATCAAAGGACGCCGTGAATATGTCCATGTAGGCTCTATGACAGAATCCATGCTGCCAAAGCCTTTACCGAACACCCCGACGCCTCCATACGCTAATGCCGAAATTTGAAGTGCGATAGGTATATTTAGTGCCGAGACCCAAGCAAACAGCAGTCAGCCGAGTTGAAAAACTAGGGCATTTGCCGCATTTTGCGTGAAATGCCACACACCCCTCACCCAATCGTTTGCAGTCAACAAATGATCTAGAGCAACGCTGTTGCAATCCTTCGCTATGTGAACTTCCTTTATTTACAATGCCTGTAGACAAATTAACATCGTAAAATATCACACCTCAGCGAACGATAGTTTGACTAAACGCTAGACAAACTAATAAAAATCAGCAAAAGCCTTGCCAAAAACTGCGACATATTGTCGCGCGGCAATATGACACATTCAATTAGCACCTTAGTACTAATACAATGACCCCGGCTCTTGAAATACGCTTCTTAACGCCTCAGCTTATTCAAGATACTCCTCAATGATGCGATAGCGTTATCGCATTCTTTCCACTCGGGGATTACCATGAAACGAAATTACCAAATAGACGAACCGATACCATTAAAACACCGACAACTTGTCCAACAAACCGCATTTCATGAAGCCGGGCATGCCGCGGCAATTTATTTGTGTAACCGACAAAAAAATCTACCGCCTGTTTACTTCCAAATAACATTCGGCGGCCTGTGCGCCTCAACACCCGAAACCGACCGTCTAAAAAAGCTACCGCATTCTAATTGGGTTGCTACCGTCGAGGGTGGAAATCTGATTCACAGCCTGCCTCTCTCGGTAATCGAAAGCAGCGGCTATTTTTCCGATCACGAAAGTCACGCCTATCAGCTAGCTTATGAAGCCGACATCATCAATCTGTTGGCCGGCCCACTGGCTGAAGCGAAATATGTCGCGGAACGCGATAATGAAACCTTCAATCCTCGCCTAGTCAATGTCGAAGCTCTGAGATATTATGGCGGCACTTCCGATCTCGAAAAAGTTGACGAATATTTGGAAGCTTTAATAGCAACTCAAGATAAACGTAGCAAAAAATTAAACGAGCTTTTTTTGGCCGCATTCCGCTTTGTCGAGGACCCTAGCCATTGGTATGCCATCAATCGACTAGCCCATCATATTCTCGAAAACGACAATGAAATCATCGGCTGCGAAGAGATAATCGAAGTAATAGACAACGCTCTATTGCCGTCCTTAACCTATGACAGGTTAAGCGCTAATTTCCGTTGTTAATTGAACCGGCCTGGCCATTATCGCTTATGAAACTCGACTCCATTGTTTGCCGAGGCCGCGAAAAAACAAAGCCAACGCGGCCTTGGCTTTAATCTCTCCGCCTTGCAATATCCTACAAACAACGAAAACAATTAATAAACTGTTGAAATGGATTCATTATTAACCTGCCCAAAACGCCTTTTAGTACTTAAAGATTTGCTATCTCGCGCCGTTGTATTTGATTGTAACTTAAGCCGGTGATTCCACGTTTATACATCGATTGCCCGAGCGAACAGGCCAACCCCGAAGCCAATACCCGGGCATAAAACGGCAAGGTTTCGCTATAGGTGGGCAAGGCATCCTCAATGCAGTCAACTACTTGCAATTGCCGGTCGAAATCTTCGCGTTGCCTTGCTATTTCGACCATCAAAACCGAATTACCGAGACAACCCTCCGATAACTCCAGCGACCAAGTCAGGTCGTTTTGTAATTCGCATTGCCCGACATAGAGCCCTGATTGTGCCTCCGGCCATTGCTCCGGCGCGATCAATGATAAGCGGTAGCCGTCCGGCTTACGATAAAGCCAATAACATTGACCAAGCACCGGTTTGAATTTAATGGCGCTACTCAACACGAATAACGAGGTAAATAGCTCATCGGCAATCCGGTTTAAAGGCTTGGCCGGGACATTAAGACCTCTGGTAACGCTATATAAAGCGTCAAGCACAGGGAGCAATCCTTTGCCTTGCGGATTAGGCGATTGACCATGCGAGCTCATTGTTAAAAATAACCTTTATGAATAACCTTCGTCGACACGTTGCGCAAGATGCTTGAGAGCATCTGAAATAACGACCGGATAATTTTCTTCGCGCGTCAATAGCTTCAATTTACCGGGCAGCGTATGCAGTTGGTCTTGCGTTTCGAGGCGAATACGCTCAAGCGGCCGCTGCATTCCGGTAATCTGGCGACCGTTTTGCATTACTGGCTGCAATAACGGTTTACCGTCGCAAATTTCATCGTCTACAGCGATTGTATCGCCGATCATGATTCCGTCAAGATCGAAGCGGCGATACACTTGTTTTCTCCCCGGCCAAGTCGCCTTGCCTTCAGAGCGTTTGCGTCTCGGCACGCCGGCATATTCCTGCAATTTATACGCACAATCCATGTAAGGGGCATCCGCCGAGGTATCCAGATACGTGCCGATGCCGTATCCGTCGATCGGCGCTTGCCGCGAACGAAAAGCTTCGAGTTGGTATTCGTCGATGCCGCCGCTTGCAAAAATCGTGACTTTTCGCAAACCGCCTTCATCGAGTATTCTCCTGACGTTATGCGCATGCTCGGCAAGATCGCCGCTATCTAAGCGCACACCCTTGATCCTTATGCCGGCCGCTTGTAATTTGGGCGCGAGAGCAACGACTTTTTGCGCGCCGGCCTCGGTATCGTAGGTATCGATCAATAATACGACATTATCAGGATTGGCTTCGGCAAAGCGGAGAAAGGCTTCGCTTTCGTCGTCGTGTGCCTGCACGAACGAATGCGCCATCGTACCGTAAAGGGGTATGCCGAATTCGCGGCCGGCGCAAACCGTTGCCGTACCGCTAAATCCGGCCAAATAACTCGCTCTTGCCGCCAAAACGCCGGCCTCGGCGCCATGCGCGCGCCGAAAACCGAAATCGACCAATAGCTTGTCTCCCGCTATTAAAACCGAACGCGCGGCCTTCGATGCAATCAGTGTTTGAAAATGCAACAAGTTGATAACACGACTCTCAACCAATTGTGCTTCGGGAAACGGCGCAATAATTCTCAGAATCGGTTCATTCGGAAAAAACACGGTACCTTCCGGCATCGCGTCGACATCCCCGGTAAACGTCAAGCCGGCCAGATAATCCAGAAAATCCGATTTGAAATGTCCTGTTGTGCTGAGCCAATCGATTTCGGCTTCGCTAAAACGCAGATTTTCGAGAAAATCGAGGACTTGCTCCAGGCCTGCCGCAACCAAAAAGCTTCGATTCTTCGGCAGCTTGCGTACAAAAAACTCGAACACCGCGGTCTCTGTCATCGCGTGCCGATAATAGCCTTGCAGCATCGTCAATTGGTAAAGGTCTGTCAATAAAGCGTCGCTAGCAATCATGACAAGTCGTCCAATGTAATAAGACGGGCGCCTTCGTCCGCCATTATTCGTTCGGCTTCAAGCCCGTCCTGAGGATGGATATTTACTGCCGCCAGCGCATCGTGTAATAAAAACACCTGGTAATCGAGTCTAAGCGCATCGCGAACCGTCTGCAACACGCAATAATCGGTTGCGATACCGCACACAAACAACCGCTGTATCGAAGCGTTATTTAATCGACTTTCGAGTTTCGGATTTTCAAATGCCGAGTAGCCTTCCGCCTCAGCCGTATCTCCTGTGGAGACAAGGACGACAGTATCCGGGAGTAACAAGCTGGGGGCAAACTCTGCGCCTTTCGAACCGGCGACGCAATGGACCGGCCAAGGACCGCTTTGCGCGGCGAATGAACAATGATGGCTAGGATGCCAGTCGCGTGTCGCGAAAACCGGCAAGTGACTGCGTATGAATCGCTCGATATAGGCATTGACGACCGGAATGATTTTATCACCGCCAGCGACCGCCAACGCCCCGCCCGGCAAGAAATCTTTCTGAACATCGACCACAATCAACGCATCGCCTTGCTTGAGTCGTATTGGAGAAGAATCGGCTTGATGCATCGCTTACGGACTCCATTGATGATGGGCCGATTCCATATGTTTACCTGTAAAGGGCACAAAACTGACGCCCAATACCGTACGCGAATCGATTTGGCCTTGCGAGTCTTTTTCTATGACCAGCAATTCCTGATAGCTAAAGGGAAGACCGACTGGAATCACCAAGCGCGCGCCATTCCGTAATTGATCGATCAAAGGCTGAGGGACATGCGGCGCGGCTGCGGTAACAACGATGCCTTCATAGGGGCCGTGTTCGGGCCATCCCATATATCCGTCGCCGCTACGGACTTCGATATTATGATAACCGTATACCGCTAGTCTTTCCCTCGCTTTATCGGCCAAGGTTTCGACGATTTCAACCGTATATACCTGTTTGACCAGCCGAGATAAGATAGCCGCTTGGTAGCCGGAGCCGGTACCGATTTCCAATATCGTGTCGCTCGGCTTGGGAGCCAATAAATCGGTCATCAGCGCGACAATGTAAGGCTGCGATATCGTCTGTCCTAAACCGATCGATACCGGACCGTTGGCATAGGCGTAATGCCGAGACTCCTCGGGCACGAACAAATGCCTCGGGACTTCACGCATCGCATCGATAACCCGCTCTTCCAAGGCATTCTTACCGATATAATGCCGCGTCAAGCGTACTTCGGCTTCGATATCATCGAGCATCTGCTGAATGTTTTCTTTCAAAACGCGCTCTCCAATTATTTCGCCCCAATTTTGAGTAGTAAAAAAGTGTTTTGCACGTTCCTTATTCCTATAAAAATCATTTCACCATGAAGAATAAGAATTTAATTCAATAGCTTATTAGCCTATGCACACCCTTTTTGCTCCCCTAGAAGGTTATTCAAAATTTTAGAGCAAGCCGTTGAAAAACTTCATGAGCTTCATGGTTAAACTGCCGAATCTAAGTTAATGTATATGCACTTCTCGAGACTTTACCTTATCACTTCTTCGCAAAACATAACGATCCGACTTATTGTCCAACCTTGTGCCATCGTCATCTAATTGAACCAACGTTCCATCATTCTCTATAAAATACCGCCGTATGTTTCCCCCACCTTTACGTGGCGTTAATACAACGGTTTGACTATCCTTATTCCAGCTATATTTCCCTTTTTCATAATACTCCCTTGAGGACTCCCTTGCCGGTTGAGTTACCATCAAATAATTATTTTTTTGTTTTAAAGACAACGTGACCTTGATGCCATTGCAATCATTGCACGGGAGATAACCGTAAAATACTCCGCGAAAAATTTGACTTTCATCGACATGATTTTCATGGAGCGCATGATCGTTATCCTTTTGCAAATGTTTTACTCGGGCTTTTGCAAGATTTTCTCGAGCTTCAAAATCTGTCGCCGCAATTACCGGCATCGCGGTAATAAGGCATCCGATTAGCAACACTAAGCGTCGGGGTTTTAATTGTTTTTTTACTGTTCGCATGGCAAATTTCCGAAAAAAGAGTTGTGTCTAGGAAAAAAGATCAATTGGGACAACCGGTTTCAATTTTAAAACCGATACTTATGATTCTGCACCGGTAGCAGACACTGCCATTAAGTTAAGGACTTTTCCGTTCGCCCTGAGCCTGTCGAAGGGTGAATGGAAAAATCCTGGGTCGATAAGTTAAGCCGTCCATGGTTCGACAGGCTCACCACGAACGGCTTAACTTAATGGCAGTGACCGGTAGCAGATCGTAATTTCCGCCCAGATTACAGAGCGGCCGGTTTGAAGATCGATGTCGAGGTAGGTTGACCTTTTGAGTTTAGCAAGCGAATTGCCGGAATCAAGCCTTCCGGGTTATATCGAAACCACTAATTCCCGCAACTTTTCATTCTTGTGAACATTAATCGAAAAGGTTTTGTAATATTACTGACGTTAATGAATTGAAGGCCTATATGCACCAGCGCATCAAAACCAGTGACGCCGGCTCTCATGTGGAAACATCGATTGTTAATGAATAGAGGGCTCGGACCGACCCATTCTTGCCGGTCGCGTTTCTCCGTAGCTGCCAGTTAGCCAAATCCAGATTCTGCGAACTTGATGACCAGAAAGCAGTCATTGGTGATATTACTCAACGTCGAATTGCTGTCGTACGGCACTTCCATAAAGCCGCCATCTGAGCGACCGCCAAACTTCGAGACCTGCCGAACAACTAATAAGGAGCAGCCACAGAATTCGGAAAAAATAGTACGCTAAGCTTTTATGGTAGGAGAGTTTAAGCATTGTAGAAGCAATTAATTCACTAAGTGAATAAGACCATGTGTTAGCACCTAGTCCATCCAAACATATATTGATGTGTTATGCCGAAAAGGGGTAATCGGCATCGCTGAAGCGCACATAGTCTTTAGAAAAATGCGTACGCTTAGGTCAACAATTGAGCCATCGTAACCTCCCGCTGAATAATTTACCGCTTGCATAATTTGTTTATTACACTAAGATAGTAATTAGTTACTATCTTTTTGAGAGCAATCGTGAATAGCCATGTAAAACATCTTCCTGCGGATGAACGTCGGGCCGTAACAGTCGAGGCTGTGGTTGAGTTGGCGGGTTTGCAAAACCCCAGCGAAATCACAACTGCGGCTATCGCCAAACATATGAACCTGACCCAGGGTGCGTTGTTTCGTCATTTTCCGACCAAGGATGCCATTTGGCAGGCCGTCATGGAGTGGGTGGCGGAGCGCCTCATGGCCCGGATTGATGGTGCCGCGCAAGGTATTGAATCGCCTCTAGCCGCGATGCAGGCGATATTCATGAGCCACGTCGAGTTCGTGGCCGAGCATCCAGGAGTTCCCCGAATGATGTTTGGAGAATTGCAACGTACCAAGCAGACAGCGCCCAAGCGCATAGTGCAAACTCTGATCCTGCGTTATGGAGAACGACTGCACCGACTGATCGAGGCGGGCAAGGAGTGCGGCGAGCTGTCCATCGAACTCGATACCGAAGCCGCGGCTAACCTGTTTATCGGCACGATCCAAGGCCTGGTCATGCAATCGCTGCTGGCCGGCAATGTGGAGCGTATCCGCCACGATGCGCCACGCGTCTTTGCAATTTATCAGCGTGGCATCCGGAGTGCGCAATGAATCGCATGCCTCTACAAAAACGAACCTTGGCGCTTCTGGCAGTTATTGTGCCGTTGCTTGTGCTTTTCGTCTACGTCGCCTTGCGATCCGGTCCGCTGGCACCGGTAACCGTGACGGTCGCGGAGGTGGAGGCCAAGTCAATTGCCCCGGCGCTATTCGGTATCGGCACGGTGGAGGCGCGCTACACCTACAAAATTGGTCCCACGGTTGCCGGTCGCGTACAACGCCTGGAGGTGCATGTGGGGGATCGGGTGAAGGGCGGTCAAGTGTTAGGCGAGATGGACCCGGTCGACCTCGATGATCGCGTCCGCTCGCAGGAATCGACCTTCAAGCGTGCCGAAGCGGCATTGCGCGAAGCGAAGGCACGGCAAACGTATGCGAAGGCCCAGTTGCATCGATATGAACAATTGTTTGCGGTACGCTCGACCAGCGAAGAAATAGTCGCCACCAAGCGACAGGAATTGCAGATTGCGGATGCCGTACTTACAGTCGCCCGTGAAGACGTCGCCCGTGCCCGGTCTGACCGGGAAGCACTGATTACGCAGGGGGATAACCTGCGTTTGATCGCGCCGGCTGACGGCTTGGTCAGCTCCCGCGATGCCGATCCCGGCACAACTGTCGTTGCTGGTCAAGCTGTGGTGGAAGTGATCGATCCCGAAAGTTTATGGTTGAACGTACGCTTCGACCAGATCAGTGCAGCAGGGCTTGCCGCTGGACTGCCGGCCCGCATTGTGTTGCGTTCGCGCAGTGGCCATGTGTTGGCCGGCCGCTTACTGCGGGTGGAACCCAAAGCTGACGCCGTGACCGAGGAAATGCTTGCCAAGGTGAGTTTCGATCTGCCCCCCGATCCATTGCCGCCGCTGGGTGAACTGGCCGAAGTCACGGTCGACTTGCCGGCGCTACCTGCCGCCCCAGTGATTCCCAATGCCGCCATCCATCGCGAGAATGGCCAAGTGGGATTCTGGCAAGCTATGGACGGCGACCTGCACTTTACCCCTGTTAAATTAGGCGTTGCTGATCTCGATGGCCAAGTGCAAATACGCGATGGACTCAAGAACGGCGACCGGGTAGTGGTTTACAGCGAAAAGGCGCTGACCGCACGCAGCCGAATTCATGTGGTTGAACACATTCCCGGTGCTGTACGATGATCAGCTTGGCGGGCCGCGATATTCTCCATTCTTGGGGTAAGTTCGTGTTCACCGGCGTCGGTCTGGGATTGTTGATCGGCGTGACGCTGAGCATGGCCGGCATTTATCGGGGCATGGTCGACGACGCACAGGTGATGCTGGACAACACAGGCGCGGATCTGTGGGTAGTGCAGCAGGGCACACAGGGGCCTTATGCCGAGTCATCCAGTCTGTACGACGATCTTTATCGCAGTCTGCTGAATATGCCGGGCGTGGAATACGCAGCCAATGTCACCTATCTGATTATGCAGGTAGGTCACGGCGAGCAGGATGTTAGCTCCATGGTGGTTGGCGTCACGGCCGGCAAGCCGGGCACTCCGGGACAGCCCCGTTATCTCGTCGCCGGGCGACATATCACGCGTAGTCACTATGAAGCCATTGCCGATATTTCCAGCGGATTTCAGCTCGGCGAGCGCATCCGAATCCGCCGCAATTTTTACACTGTCGTCGGATTGTCTAAGCGCACGGTATCTTATAACGGTGACCCGATGGTTTTCATTCCGCTCAAAGACGCACAAGAAGCGCAATTTCTGAAAGACAACGATGCTCTGGTTCAGCAGCGCCGCCGCAATGCCGAGAACCCGGCCTTCAATCGCCCAGGCATTCCCGATCTGCTCGCTGTGGTGAACGCATCGCAAAGTTCCAACACCTACGTTAACGCGATACTTGTAAAGCTCAAACCCGGCACGCTACCTGAGGATGCAGCCGAGCCGATACGTCGCTGGATGCGCCTGCAAGTTTATACCCGTACCCAGATGGAATCGATTTTGATGGACAAGGTAATCGATAAATCAGCCAGGCAAATCGCCTTGTTTTTGGTGATTCTGAGCATCGTCAGCGCGGCCATTGTCGCCTTCATAATCTATACCTTGACCTTGGGAAAAATCCGGGAAATCGCGGTACTTAAACTGATCGGCACGAAGAACCGCACCATTGCCGGCATGATCATGCAGCAGTCGCTTGCGCTTGGCACTATAGGTTTTGTGGTGGGAAAAATCACCGCTACCTTCTGGGTGCCGATCTTTCCTAAGTACGTATTATTAATGCCGCTAGACTCCGTCGCAGGTTTTTTCGCTGTGCTGGCAATCTGCGCACTGGCTAGCCTTGTCGCTATCCGTATGGCGCTCAAGGTCGATCCGGCCGAAGCCATAGGAGGCTAAGGTGAGCGGCAAAGGCATTCACATTGAAGGCTTAAAGAAACGCTACGGCGAGGGCGATACCGCTGTCCATGCCTTGAGGGGCGTGGACATGCAGGTTGCTCCGGGTGAGGTGGTAGGGCTTATCGGGCCGTCCGGTTCCGGCAAGAGCACCCTGCTAAAGTGTCTGGGGGCGGTGATCGATCCGACTGCCGGCCGCATGGTTCTCGGTGATGAGGTGATCTTTGACAACGACTGGAAAGTACGTGACTTGCAAGCCTTACGGCGCGACAAGATCGGCTTTGTATTCCAGGCGCCCTACCTGATTCCGTTTCTCGATGTGACCGACAACGTTGCACTGCTGCCGATGTTGGCAGGCATTCCCAATAGTAAAGCGCGTGCGAAAGCGCTGCAGCTTCTCACCGCGCTGGATATACAACACCGCGCCCGTGCCATGCCGTCGCAGCTTTCCGGCGGCGAACAGCAGCGCGTGGCCATCGCCCGCGGGCTGGTCAATCGCCCGCCTGTGATTCTTGCAGACGAACCCACCGCGCCGCTCGACAGTGAACGGGCCATGGCCGTTATCCGTATACTCAACGACATGGCACGCCAGTTCGAGACCGCCATCATCGTTGTGACCCACGACGAAAAAATTATTCCCACCTTCAAACGCATCTACCATATCCGCGACGGCGTGACCCATGAGGAAGTCGGCGAAGGACGAGGATTCGAGTGAGTAAACAATTTAATTCAAGGCGCTTTATGACATACCAAAACTTCGTTAGAAACCTCTTTAAAGCGATTGCAGCCAGCGTATTTATAGTCGGCATCTATTCGCATGCTTGGGCCGATGGAGATACCGAAGTTAAGCCGTTAGAACTACACAGGATCATGCAAGAACTCGGTAAGAACATGCAGACCATCACTGACGCCATTTCTCGTGAAGATTGGGCTTTGGTCGCCAAAGTTGCACCACAGATCGCCGAGCATCCAGAGCCGCCAGTTATCGAGAAGATGCGTATCCTGACGTTTATTGGCGCCGATATGGGCACGTTCGAAAGTCAGGATGAATTAACGCATCGAGCTGCGCGGGCGCTGAAACAAGTTGCCGCTCGGAACGACGGACAAGGCGTAATCACAGCCTTTGCGAATCTACAAAGCAGTTGCCTGGCTTGCCATCAGAGTTTCCGTCAATCGTTCGTGGAACATTTTTATGGGCAACGTTGAAAGAATACACCGTCACGGTATTGATCGATCGAAGACCGATCACATGACGGTTCGGACATATACAGCCATCATTTTTGCCGGATTAATGACGGGTTGTACCGTAGGGCCCGATTTCAAACCACCGGCCGCCCCCGATACGCCAGCCTACACCGCAACCCCTTTATCGACTCAAACGGCATCCGCAGCCACGGCTTTGGGGGAGGCACAGCACTTTAGGGTCGGCGCAGACGTGAGCGCACAGTGGTGGCGTGATCTGGGATCTTCCAAACTCGACGCGCTGATAGAGCAGGCTTTTCAGGCCAGTCCAACGCTGGCTTCTGCAAGAGCCACATTACGTCAGGCGCAGGAAATCCATGCAGCGCAGGAGGGAGCGATGATGTATCCTCAAGTCGATGCCGGTTTCAGCGCGCAACGACAACGCTTTAATCCCATCGTATTGGGGCAAGATGGCCAGGCGAGGGAATTCAGTTTGTTTAACGCCGGTGTTAACGTCAATTACCAACTCGATCTTGCCGGCGGTAACCGCCGCGCCTTGGAGGCTTTAGCCGCGCAAACCGAGTATCGTCGTCACGAATTGGACGGTGCGCAGCTGACTTTGGCGGGCAATATCGTTACCGCTGCGATCGCCCAAGCCAGGCTTGCGGCACAAATACAATCTACGGAGGCTATTCTTCGCACTCAAGATGAACAATTGCACCTTACCCAAGAACGCGTGCGTCTTGGCCAGGGCGCACCGGATGAAGTGTTGGCGCTGCAAACCCAAGTAGAACAGACTCGCGCCGGACTTCCTGTGTTGCGCAAACAGAGTCAGCAGAATGAACATTTGTTGGCCGCACTCAGCGGCCGTGCCCCGGGAGATGGGCGATTACCTTCTTTCAAGCTGGAAGAATTCACATTGCCGTCCGATTTACCCTTAATCGTACCTTCCGAGTTGGTGCGCCGCCGCCCCGACATCCTGGGCGCAGAAGCGCTGTTGCACGCTGCCAACGCGGAATACGGCAGCGCAATCGCCAAGTTGTATCCTCAACTGAATCTCAGCGCCGATCTCGCTACGCAGACCTTGGTTGCAGGCGCATTGTTCGGCCCCGGTTCGGCAATATGGAACGTCCTTGGACAACTGACCCAGCCGCTCTTTAATCCCGCACTGCCCGCCGAAAAGCGCGCGGCATTGGCCGCGTTCGATGCCGCAGCGGCCAATTACCAAAGCGTCGTGCTCGAATCCCTGCGCAATGTGGCCGATGTCCTGCGGGCACTGGAGAACGATGCCCAGGCATTGGCGGCACTGGCCGCCGCCGATGCTGCGGCACAGGGTTCTTTGCAATCCGTGCAGAGACAATATGCACTGGGCGCAGCAAGCTACGTTCAGCAACTGATCGCACAACAAGCGGCGCAACAGACCAAAATCGACTTGATCGCGGCTCAGGCGCAGCGCCTCGTCGATAGCGCGGCTCTGTACCAAGCAATGGGCGGAAGTTCCAGTTAAGACTATACCCTATCGTGATGTCAGGCTGTGCGCTTCTTTAGCGTCAGGGTAAAATAACTCTGAGCGTCTGTTTGGTAAAACATACCTGTCGTTAAAACGCAGACATATTGATTGTCAGGTTCGGGGCGCCAGGCGACCGTCTGCTCTTCAGATTCATCGCCGGAGAGCGGTCAATGAAATTCTGATTCCTGAAATCGGCCATTCGTCACTGGTTGCAACCGACCCAAAGTTGCCATTCGAAGCTTCGCGTTCAATGCGGGAAGGGTTTAAATTAGCTGTCATTCAACTCCAAGTTGAGCGGAAGGAGCGCAGTTTACGCAACAATGGCTAAGCCATGAGCAATAAGGTAAAACACAGCATTATTTATATACCATTAATCAGTACTGAACTTCCTCTGCGACTACCCCTTGTCGGAAACAAATTATTGACAAAATATACGACCAGTCGTATATTGGCATCCACTATGAACAGCAAACTCTCCAAACGCACAAAATTATTAGATCAGGGTGTTTATCTGCTGATGAACCAGGGCTATCATGCAACCGGTATTAACGAAATCGTAAATGCCGTACAGGTGCCCAAGGGTTCATTTTATAGCTACTTTGATAGCAAAGAAGAATTTGCTGCTCAAGCCATTACCCATTATATGGAGCCATTTATACAGCTATTAACGAAGCACCTACAACACTCACAGGTTGACCCGCTCTCTGCTTTAAAAAACTACTATGCAGAGCTTATTGTTGCAGTGGAAAAGAATGGATACAAAGGCGGATGTTTATTGGGTAACCTGATGGGTGAAATTGGCGATACCAGTGAACGGTGCAATCAGGCACTAAAATCTGCCATTGAACGCTACAAAGCGCTGCAATATAAAGCATTACTGCAAGCACAAAAAGAAGGCACGGTACGTACTGATCGAAGCGCCGAAATTATGGCTAACTTGTTGGTAAATAATTGGCAAGGTGCGTTGTTACGGATGAAAATCGAACAATCCGTGCAACCTTTGCAAGAGTTTTGCGATACCTTACTGAATGATTATTTTGTTGCCTAGTCCAATTTAGATTAGGAACAAGGCAAGTCGACACAACCGCCGGTTGTTTGGTCTTTTTTTGCCCAACAACAAGACGACCGGTCAATTATACAACCATGGGAATTTGATATGAGCGAAGAAAAAACCTTAATGGATTTTGTTAAACAAGCAAAATCACAAATACACGAAATAGAGGTATTAAATGTTAAATCTCTATTGGATGAAGGCTATCAGATACTGGATGTTCGCGAACCTGCCGAATTTATGTCAGGTACTATTGAGGGCGCGTTAAATATTCCACGCGGGATACTGGAAGCGGCGGCAGACCGCCAATACGCAGGTCGTCGTGAAGAATTAATGGATCGCGATAAAAAATGGCTACTACTTTGTGCCAGTTCGGGGCGCTCTGCCATGGCGGCGGCTGTGATGCAACAAATGGGCTTTAAACATATTAGAAATATTAATGGCGGCATTGCAGCCTGGAAGGCGGCCGAATTAGCCGTGAACATTCCACCACAAACTTAAGAATGAATCATTTGAAAGGACTGTTTAACTAACAAACTTTTAAACGATATCGCCATTATGGCTTATATCGTTTTTTAAACAACCAACATCAGACGACTGGTCATATAACAGTATAGGAGACAATATGCCTAAATATATTATTGAACGAGAAATCCCTAATGCAGGCCAATTAACCGCGGTAGAGCTGCAACAAATTTCACAAAAGTCCTGTTGTATCCTGAACGACATGGGGCCGCAAATTCAGTGGGTGGAAAGTTATGTGACAGATAACAAAATCTATTGCATTTACATCGCCCCCGATAAACAAAGCATTAAAACACATGCGGAACGTGGCGAGTTTCCGGCAAATTCCATTGCCGAAGTAAAAACCATGATAAATCCAACAACAGCTGAAAATAGTAGAGGCTAAGCATCATGAAAATACAATGGGATAAACAAACATGCTCTCATTCCGGCAACTGTGTCAAATCACTGCCCGAAGTATTCAAAGTAGTCGACGGACAATTTGTGATCGAACCGGACAAAGCGACTGATGCTGAAGTCGTTAAAGTTATCAATCAATGCCCTTCCGGCGCGCTCAAACGCGTCGACTGACTAAAAAAACGGGGTTTCTTGTACATGGCGCAAAATATTCATTATTGATGCGCCTAACACGTTGCCCCTTAACTGAATAATCAAGTAAAGGAGTCATTATGACTAGCTCGACAAAACGCATTATCGTCGTAGGCGGCGGAATTGGCGGTACGATGACCGCCAATAATTTAGTCGCTAAATTTTATCCGGAGATTCTAAAAGGTGAAATTGAGATTATGATGCTCTCAAATTCCCCTAACCATATTTATAAACCCGCCAATATGTATGTGGCCTTTAATGCCTATCATCCCCATGAATTGGTGCGTAAACAACGTTCATTATTACGCCCGGAAATTATTTTTTATGTCGATGGCGTTGAAAGTTTCGAATTTGAGCAAAATCGTGTCCTCTGCGAAAGCGGCAAGCGCTACGATTATGAGTATCTGGTTATTTCTACCGGCTGTATTCCGGCACCGGAACGTATTGAAGGATTGAAAGAGGCAGGCGATCATTTTTATCAGACTAAAGCGGCACAACAACTCGCTCATAAATTACGCACCATCGAAGAGGGCCGTATATTTATCACTGTCAATTTTCCCAAGACCCCGAACGTACCTCATCAATGCGGCATTGCCCCTATCGAAACCACGTTAATGCTTGATGAATATTTACGTAAACGCGGCGTGCGTGACCGTGTAGAAATTATTTACAGCTACCCCACCGTCTCTCAATTATTGCGTAATTGTTTATTTTTGCAGAAACCAACCTGCGATGTGTTGCCTACCATTTTCGATAGTAAAAACATTAAATATCAACGCGGTTTTACTTTAGATAAAGTCGATCCCGAAGCAAAAATAGCTTATTCGGAAGAAGGTAAATCTCAAGAATTCGATATTTTAATGGCCACTCCACCTATTCGTGCGGTAGATGCCGTCATTAATTCAGGAAAGTCACAAGCCCAAAATAATGAAGGCTGGTTACCTACCGACTTTGAGACCTTGAAAATGTACGGCACCGATAATGTTTATGTGATGGGAGATACCGTTGATTTGCCAGTTAGCAAAGCCGGTGGCACTTGCCATAACCAATCACCTGTTGTCGTGGAAAATATCGCTTCGGAAATTCGTCGCGGTTATACCTCTGCTATCTATGATGGGAAAGTACAGGCAATCGCTCAAATGGGATTGGAAGCCGGCATGCCACTCTGGTACGACTATAAACATGATGTACAGGTCGCCCCACCTACCAAGCTCGGGGGCTTAATGCGTAAAACGTTTAATCGCGGCATTTATTGGGCTGTTGCGCGTGGAATGGTTTGATTACAGAGGAATTACTTATGTCTGAAGAAATACAGTTAAATACAAACGTAGAAAAACTTATATCGGATACGGTTCTTAATGACCCGGCAACCATTGATGGTATTAAGAATTTAATCGATAAAGCAACTCCCTTAGTACAAGCCGGACGCTTCAATAACATCATCGATTTATTGTCAATCATATCGGACAATATCGAATTTCTTGATGAAGCGGCGCTGGAAAAAACCACTAAAGTAGGCGAAGAAATTTTAGCCTTGGGTTGGACAGCCGGTAATGCCGTGCGTATGGCGCATGCTCAAACAGAAGCATTAGAAAAGCCACCCGGTTTGTTTCAATTAATCGGCTCGCTGAACGACCCGGATGTTCGTCGTTCATTACATTTTTTTATCGGCACCATGCGTATTATTGGCAGGCAGATGAAAAATGATTAATCAGTCAATTTTAGGTGGCCTGCTTACTTAAATAGGTGACAACTATTATCAACGTTATGCAGACTAAGTTTCCCCTCACGCCTCACAATGTTACGCTGTTAGGTAGATATTTAGCCCATTGATAATAAATTATTAACTCAACATCCACTCTATTTTAAAAATATTATGAAAATAACGTACCTATTAAAAAAGTCACTTATTATTTTAACCTTCCTTTATCCAATGCTGGCACAAGCTGAAATTCTAGCGTTAGTTAATTATCAAAGTAAACCAGATCAAACGCTAAAGCGGGAAGGATTAGCGATTATTGATCTTGATTTCAACTCTGAGAACTTTGGAAAGATTGTAAAGGATATTCCATTACCCACAGATTTAGTGGCGCATCATATTTTTTATAATAAAGATGTCACTAAGGCCTATGTCGCATCCTTAGGCAGTAACCCCTTGCAAGTAATCGATATGACAAAACAACCTTATGAGCTTAAGACCATTTCTGTTCCTGAGTGTCAGGTTGCGGAAGACTTGGTCTTTTCAGGCGATAAAAAAAGATGGTATGTCACCTGTATGGGTTCTAGCAATGTCATTATGGGCGATGCACAAACAGATAAGCAGATTAAAGTCATTGCCGCAGCCAAAACGGCGACAAGCAAAAAATTTATTAGCCATCCGCACGGTATTGGAATAAACGATGAAATTAATCGAATTGTAATTGCTAACACGGTGCACCCGACTGATTTCAGCGATGCAGATGAAACAGTAACGATCATCACAGCCCGCAGTGGCAAAATACTCTCTACACATAAAATGTCGGAAAAAGCATCACCTTCAGGTTCAGCCCCTGTTGAGGCGGTATTTTTACCTAAATCAAATCCAGTGCGGCTTTATATCAATACCATGTTTGGCAATACCTTGTGGACAGGCGTTTGGAATAGCATGAGTCAAAACTTTAGCTTTTCACAAGTTTTTGATTTTAACTCTTTAAAACAAGGAGTCCCTTTAGAAATTTACTTTAACCATAAGCTTGACAAAATGTATATTACGACAGCAAGCCCAGGTTATTTAAATATTTTCAATATTAAAAATCCAGCCAAACCGGTACTTGAAAAATCGGTTGCAACTGCGGAGGGCTCGCATCATGTTGTCTTTTCTCCTGATGAACGATATGCCTTTGTGCAAAATAACCTTTTAAATTTACCAAATATGAGCGATGGTTCTATTACGGTAGTTGATTTGCAAAAATCGACCGTAAAAATGACGATTGATACATTTAAAAATCAAGGCCTAAATCCAAACAGTATTGTCATGATGCCGAAATGGTATCATGACAACGCCCACTAGAAACGGTCGAAAAAGCTCAAGGGCGCGACCAACTTGATTCATGGTTTTACAAAACTGAAAGTAAATATCCCCCGGGCCAGGGCAAACGCATTAGAATAATCAATATGTTATCCTATTTCTTAGAACGCTTAGTCAATTTGGTTTAACTTATGACACCCCTCCCTGGACCCCGTTAGGCCACGCAGGATACAGCGGCCTCCGGGTGCCTTTTCTTACAGATGTCATGAAGCTTGGGCATACTTTGCCTAATGAATTCTAGGCTATCCATTGAAATAATGCCTGCGGAATACATTGATTGGCGGATTTCTAAAAAAAACTGGGTGATATTTTTTGCCAGTTACTTTACAACAACTTACCAAATTGGGAACAAGATAGGCACCGCTTAAATATAGTAAGGCGATGGTAACTGTGTATACGCCCTAAACACATGCATAAATACCTTTTCAGTAATTACCCCAATTTCATCATCGGCATACTGCTCTACAGGTAAGCCGGTCTTTTCATCATAAAGGAAGTCGAAAATCTGTTGCTTCACCGCATCCCGGGTCGATTCTTTTTGCTGCCAATTGGCAACCCGCAGACGCTCAGTTTTAAGGGTTGACAACAGCGCTGCTGCGACCTTTTTAATTTTAGCAATCTCTATGGGTTGGAGGTTTGGCTTACTGAGCAAATCAAAAAGCACCAAAGATTCTTCATTCAGCCCTTCGCGCACAGCCCGCTTTTCTTCATGAGATAACTCATCATTTAGTTTCAACAGGGCTTCAAAAGTTTTTTCTATAACGACACGATCCTTCTCTTGATTGTATTCCTTAACCAACCGCTCGTAATGCTCCTGATAGTCCGTGCGCAACGGATTCTGCATCATCAATTTCGCAAGCTTTTGCTCGACTACATGTTTATCGGCGAGGTTTTGTTCATAGGCAGCTCGAATGTCTTTATGAACGTTTTTTACCTCCATAAACAGCAACGGAATGCCATTAACGAAACCGACCAAATCCGCCCTGCGGCGGTAAATATCGCCCTTAATCCAAAACTCACGCACTAACAAAAAGTGATTGTTTTCGTAAGTTTCAAAGTCGAAAAGACGCAGGCGCTTTTTTACCCGATCACCTTTGTCATTCAGGAAGCTAACCTCTACACCATTTTTATGCAGGGCATAGTTTTCTTTATTGATCGCAACGATGTTGGTCGAGGTGGGCAAGGCCGTCACGATGCGCAGCGCCTCTTGGTAAACGGCCTCAGGCAAGCCAGGATTCAGTTCAATCAGTTTCTCGCCAAGGTAGCGAGTCAGAATAACCTCCTGCTCGGATAAACGCCCCAAGTCGCCTTCACGACCCAGACGTTCGTGCAACCCCATAACAGAATCGTCCCACTTTAATTCGTTCAGCAGGTACTCGGCGGTTACTTCTTGAACCTGCGTTTGTTCTGTCATGGCCATAATAATATTTCCTTTGATTTATACGGTGAGCTCGCCACTCATGAGTTTAGGTAATAACAGGTCGCGGGCTTGGGCAAGGCTTCTATTTTGATTTCTCAGGAGCTTAATCTGGCTCATGCTGTCGCTTACAATCGCACTAAACTCAGTCATCAATTTAATATCCGGCAGTAAAACCTCTTTCGCTTTTAAAAACTTAAAATGCCTAGCATAAAAGGCATTCGCGACATTTATTGAAGACATCATGAAATAGAAAAAATCCCTCGGGATTCGGTCGTCACTAGGAACTAATAACTGAGTACCATCTGCGCCCTGAGCAAACGGAAAATCAATGTACTTAACTATTCGGGTGTGATCTCCAAAAACAACAACAGGTAAGTTTTCCGTAATTGCCACTTCTTCATCATCGATATATCCCCCAATAAAGTTTTGTGACTGGTCGACACAGGGCACTGCATCTTCGGATAGATATTCTTCTTTCTTTACTTTTTTCTTTTTCAAAACCTTTCCTAATAACTCTCTAACCGACTTTATCTCCCACCCGTCCGGCACACCATCGACAATTTTCACTTGCTCATGGCCGGGGAAGCGCAGATGAACAAACCATTCCTGATATAGCAGGCGAGCGGATTCTTCCAGCAACTGAATACGGCGGCGGTTGTTTTCGATTAGGTTGTCGTAAAGCACCAAGAATGAAGAAATTCTCTTCTGTAGTTCAATATTGGGTATATATACCCATCGCAGATCAAAATTCGGCACCGGGTGCCCGTCAAAGGACGCCGTAAAGACGTTTATGTAGGCTCTATGCCGGCAAAGCCTTTGCCGAACACCCCGGCGCCACCTCAGGCACTGCCGAAATTTGAAGTGCGAAAGGTATATATTTCGACTTTTGCTAACTGTTGCTTGGGTAAGTGCTTAATCGTAGAACCTGTAAAATACGGCGCAAAGCCATTCGTTTTTCGTAAATTTAAAAAGGCGTAATATAAAAATTGGCTATTTATTCCTTGCTTTGGTCGAATTCGATGGAGAGCTTTCTGCAACATTATTGAAGATTTCTCATCCGTCCAAATTGCACAACGTCCCGGTTCACCGCCCTCACACATTACGATATCACCGTTTGATACTGAATATTTATCTAGCTCATGCGGCTCAAAACGCATTTCTCTGAGTTCAGTCAAATCAAACTCACCCCAACGGACATTCACGTTAGCCAAATAGGGTAGAAGCTCCCCCCGATTCTTTTTCTCATCAAGCATTTTTCCTAGTGTGAAATCAGCAATTTCATCCACATTTTTTTTCACCCAACTCATCCCTCCAACTCCTCGAAGTTACGAATGATTTTCTCAGCCAATTTCACTGCTATAACCTTGCGGCACAATCGTTCCCATCCAGCCTTACTCATCACCGGTCTCCTGTTTCAATGCAAGCTGCGCGGTAATCTGTTCGCGTTCTCTTTGCAGTTCTGTGCGGAGCTCTTCCTCGCTGGGCAGATACGGCAGATATTTAGCGGCAAATAATTGCTGCTGGTCGGTCAGTACCGAATACTTGACGACGGCTTCGCCTTTTTCGCTGCACAGCACCAAGCCAATGGTGGGATTATCGTCATCGCCTTTACGTTGCTCGTCATACAAACGCACATAAGTATCCATTTGCCCTACATCCTGATGTTTCAGTTTGCCGAGTTTTAAATCCACCAGTAAAAAACATTTGAGTTTGAAGTTGTAAAACACCAGATCGAGATAAAAATCTTCATCGTCGAAACGAATGCGCTGCTGGCGCTCGACAAAGGCAAAGCCTTTGCCCAGCTCCAACAAAAACTATTGCAGGTTGGTGATGATAGCCTGTTCCAGCTCGGCTTCCTGATAGCTCTTATCTTGCAGATTCAAAAAATCCAGGATGTATGGATCGCGTAGATAATCTTTGGCGCTTTCAGCCAACGGCGCAGTTTTATTGGCTGCTTCTGTTTCAAGCAAGGCTTTGTCTTTACTAGCCAGTAGCCGCTCGTAATAGAGTTTGCTGATTTGCCGCTCCAGGGCGCGGGCGCTCCAATGTTGTTGGATGGCTTCTTGCTGATACCATTGTCTGGCTGCCGGATTTTCAATGCGTAACAAACAGCGGTAATGGGTCCAACTCAATTCGGTACGCACTGCGTTCCGATTTGGATACGCTTGATAAAATGCACGCATATTACGCAAGTTTCTGACATCAAAGCCTTTACCCAAACGCTCCGTCAGATGCTGAGAAAGCGTTTCTAACTGACGCTTGCCATAGGCCGCCCGACTTCCGCCTTGTTGCTCGTGTTCTACAATCAATCGCCCAACCTGCCAATAACTCGCGACCATGGCTTGATTTACCGCGTTACGAACCTGGCCTCTAGCCTGCTCTATGGTCTGGGCAATCGTCTGTATCAAGCTTTATGGGATTGAAGTATCGGGGGAGCTCATACCCCCAACTCCTCAAAGTTACAGGCAATCTTGTCGGCCAGCTCGGAATTACCGCGCAAAGTATCGGCCGCCTTCCACAAACGTTTTTCAATTGCTTCAATATTTTCAAGTTGTGCCATGGGGGCCGTTATTCCTGATCTGTGAATTTTGTACGGTTGTGTTGGGATGCGATGTATTGCTCCAGTTCGCTTTGTTTAAATCGCCACGAGTTACCCACCTTAAATCCCGGCAGTTCGCCGCTTGCCACCAACCGGTAGATAGTGCGTTCGTTGACCTTGAGGTATTCGGCCACGTCTTTAATGGTCAATATGACATCACTCATGACGAGAAATTTTACATATGTCGAAAAAGTACAAAGTAGTCACTATAGTGGATCATGGTTGTAGGTCAAGCCAATAGAAATCCAAGGGTGATTCTTCAATCTTGCGGATCAGAAAACAAGCGATCGTAATCAAATTTAAAGTTGGCAGGAAGATCGGCGATATAGCGCCAATAGTCACAAAGACCATCGATGGTTTTCATGTCGATATGACCGCAGTCAAGCATGATTTTCAATAACTCCAGAGTAGACATCACCTGGGTATCGAATTCATTCGCCAATTCAGTCATATCCTGATCATCGGTGACCACCGGCACATTCAACTCCAAGGCATAGGCGATATACATCACATCTACTCTGGAAGGGCCAGGCAGATCCGTTTGTACATGATTCCAAAGGTATTCGAAGGTTTGTTGAATGGAACTCTTTTGCTTTTTGCTGATTTTGGGAAAGTGCTTGCGATTATCTGCAAATTCTTCTTCGTCTACCCAGTGGAACTTGCTTTGCAGCTTGCGATTTTCCAGCTCTTTATTCAGCTCTGGTAGGACATACAGGCAGTACTTATTGTCACCAAAAGGCACGAATAATAAAGGGCGAATGGTTCTTGCCAGCCTTAAATAGGCATTGGTATCAACGAGAATTTTCGATTGGGGCATTAGGTCAACTCTGCGTGGATACTCCATGCATCAAGTAGTGGCATATCCAGCACAGTCTGAACAAAACCTGATCCCTTGTTGTGCTCCTTCAGGTACTTTCTAAGGAGTTCAAAAAACGGCGTTTCGAAGGTATCCTCGGCTTTAGCGATATACTCACGGGCACTTGGCTTACCATGATCGTCCAGTTCGGCATCACCAAAGAGAGCTTCGCTTACGTTTTTGTAACGCTTGTTGAAGTTGGTTACCGCTCCATGAAATGCTTTACTCAGCTTAATCTCTGGTTTTCCTACTGCTACAGCATATTTATTAACCTGCTCAAATACGGTATAGGGTGAAATCGTAAGCTGATCGGCAAGATCTACTACATGAGCGATTTTTGCAGCTGGCGTGGGCTTTGACCAGATAGAGATATATGCTTTTTCTGCCAACTCATGAGGATATAGCAAGCTCGCTGCAAAAGCATCTGCAAAGTCTTCAGCCTCGTCACCTTCCAAGCTAGGCGACAAACAGTGACCAAGCTCGTGAGCCATCCAAAATTTAAAGTCATGAATGTTAGTATCGAGATTTAAGTAGACCCAAGTGCTTTGGGAATCAAGCAAGTAAATATGCACCGCATTCTCATGGCGCTTTTTTGAACCCCACATCACCGGCACCACTACAGCTTGTAGTTCACCAAAACGTCTTATGAGATGGGTAAAGTCCACACAATCAGTTAGCCCCAGGTTGATATCTTCCCTGACCTTGGCCGTTACTTTGCGAAGATAGTCATAATCACAGCTGGGCGATTTAAGTACCGGGGGCATTTCCAGAGTGTCAAACGGCAGGTAGGGTACCAAGTGACGCAAAAAGCGGCCAATTTCCTGGGCATTCTCTATATGATGGTCTTTTGTTTTGGTACCTTTCATCTTTCGAAAGGCAACCTTTGGCGTAAAGGGATCTTCTTTGATGACCAACTCATCGAAAGCAAGATTTAGCAGCTTGCCTAACTGAAGAAGCTTATTTGGACGAGGAAAAGATTTGGCATTTAGCCATTGAGAAACGGCTTCTTTGGATACGCTCAAAGCATCAGCAACAGCGGTTTGAGTCAGCCCCGCTTTTTCAATTGCTTGTTGCGCTTTATCGGTATTCAATCTCTTTTGCATGCGCAAAGTATAGGCGAACGTCAAGTTTTGTCAAGTTAGGGCGTAGAGCATGCTTAGCGATGATGTCGGCGGCAGGGAAAGCCGCCGTCAAGCCACCACGGAAGGGCTTACCCAGCACCTAAACTCCATAGCCCAGCCATGGTTAATTGTCTTGGATAATTGTTTACAGCGTCCTTTGACGGGCACCCCGAGGCCGAATTTTCAGCTACGATGAGTATGTTATTAGATGGTTTTTCGATCAAAAGGGAGTAGACGGCAAAACCCTTTACGAGCTTTGCATAGCTCATACAGGTGCATCCATGCTTTCTAAAAAATTACGACTTTATTGTCAAGCGCAAGCCATTCGTGCTCATTCTCCGCTATTTATTCGACCGTTACCGACTTAGCCAGATTTCTCGGCTGATCGACATCGGTCCCTTTTAGGACCGCGACATGATAGGACAGCAATTGCAACGGAATGGTATAGATAATCGGCGATATTTCGTTTTCAACCGGCGGCATTTTAATAATTTGAACGTTGACATCGTTTTCGGCCGCCAATGTTTCGTCCATAAACACGATCAATTGACCGCCTCGGGCGCTGACTTCCTGTATGTTCGATTTGAGTTTTTCAAGCAGGCTATTGTTCGGCGCGACAGTGATGACCGGCATTTCGGCATCGATCAGGGCCAACGGCCCATGTTTCAATTCGCCCGCAGGATAAGCTTCGGCGTGAATATAGGAAATCTCCTTAAGCTTCAATGCACCTTCCATCGCGATCGGATAATGAGTCCCGCGACCTAAAAATAAAGCATGCTGTTTTTCGGCGAACTGCTCGGACAATTGTTTGATCTTGTCGTCCAATTGCAGAACCGCTTCGATTTTTCCGGGCAAACTGAAAAGCTCCGAAGATATTTTGTTTTCCAACTCTTTCGTCAGTCCGAAGCGCCTCCCTATCGCAATGACTAAAAGCAACAAGGTCGCCAATTGCGTCGTGAAGGCTTTCGTCGATGCGACGCCGATTTCAGGGCCTGCACGAGTCATCATCACTAAGTCGGATTCTCTGACTAGCGAGCTTTCCGGAACATTACAGATCGCGAGGGAATATTTTGCACCGAGCTTTTTGGCTTCTTGCAATGCGGCCAAAGTATCGGCGGTTTCGCCGGATTGCGAAATCGTCACAACCAAGGTGCCGGGGGGGACGATCGGTTTACGGTAGCGATATTCGCTGGCTACTTCGATATTACAAGGCACTTTGGCTAATTTCTCGAACCAATAGCGGGCAACCAAACCGGCATGATAGCTCGTCCCGCAAGCAAGTATCTGTATCGATTCGATCTGATCGAATACCTCGCCGGCATTATGGCCGAACGCGCTTTCTTGAAGGCGATTATCGATAAAGCGTCCTTCGAGCGCCTCGGAAATCGCCCAAGGTTGGTCGTAGATTTCCTTGAGCATGTAATGGCGATAGAGGCCTTTTTCGACCGAATCGGCCTTGAGCTGGCTTTCTTTGATCGACCGGTCGACTAGGTTGTCGTCCTTGTCGTAAATGACGACTTTATCGATCGTAATTTCGGCAACATCGCCGTCTTCGAGAAACATAAAACGTTGCGTAACCGGCAGCAACGCGGCGACATCGGAGGCGATAAAATATTCGCCGATGCCGACTCCAATCACGAGCGGACTACCTTTTCTACAAGCGATCAAGGTATTCGGGTGATCCTTTGCAACGACGCCTAACGCATAAGCGCCTTCGAGCTTTTTGATCGATTCCTTGACCGCGCCGAGCAGATTATCAGTGTTTTCCAGTGCGCCATATATTTCGTTGACGATCACTTCGGTATCGGTTTCGGAGGTAAATTCATAACCGACTGCTTTCTGATTATTCCTCAATTGCTCATGATTTTCGATGATGCCGTTATGCACGACTGCAACCTTGTCGCGGCATACATGAGGATGAGCATTCGCGGTACTCGGTTTGCCATGCGTCGCCCACCGCGTATGAGCGATACCGATATTACCTTGTATCGCATCCTGAGCAATCAAGGCTTCTAAGCCTCTAACCTTGCCGACCTCGCGCTTGCGATAAAGCTGACCATCTTCGACAATGGCCAATCCGGCCGAATCGTAACCGCGATATTCAAGGCGCTTGAGGCCTTCGATCAATATCGGCACTACGTTACGTTGCGCAATTGCGCCGACGATTCCGCACATACTATTTCTCCTTTTTTACCGGCCTTTGCCAGGTTGGGATAGTGGTTTGTTTGGCCCGCGCCAAGGTCAATTTTTCAGGGGGGGTGTCTTTCGTAATCGTCGATCCAGCGCCTATCGTCGCATTCTTACCGATTGTAACCGGCGCAACCAATTGCGAATTCGAGCCGATAAACGCACCATCTTCGATCACGGTCTTGAACTTATTGACACCGTCGTAGTTACAGGTGATCGTGCCGGCACCGACATTGACGCCGCTACCGATGACGCTATCGCCAATATAACTCAAATGGTTGATTTTACTACCGACCGCGACTGTGGACTTTTTGATTTCGACGAAATTGCCGACATGAACATTATCGGCTAATTTGGCGTCGGGTCTTAGCCGTGCAAAAGGTCCGATGCGGCTAGCTTTACCGACTTCGGCATTTTCGATCACGCAATTCGGCAATATTTCGACATTATCGTGAATGATCGAGTTTTTTATAAGCGTATTTGCGCCGATCGTTACATTGCTGCCTATGTTAATGCTGCCTTCGAGAATGACATTGACGTCGATTTCGATATCGGAACCCAAATGCTCGATGCTTCCCCTGATGTCGAAACGCGCAGGATCTCTCAATGTAACTCCGCGCTCCATTAAGCTATTCGCCTGCTCCATTTGATAAACACGCTCCAGATGTGCCAATTGCATTCGATTGTTGACGCCCAACACCTCGTCCTCGGTCTCGGCCTGGGAAGTTACGATGCCAATTCCATCATTGACAGCCATTTCGATGATGTCGGTTAGATAATACTCGTTTTGTGCATTATTATTCTGCAAGCGACTTAACCATTTTTTCAATTGTTCGCCGTTCAATGCCATGATACCGGTATTGCCTTCTTGTATCGCTTTTTCTTCGGGAGATGCGTCTTTTTCTTCGACGATTTTCAAAACTCTATTGTCGCTGCCCCGCACGATGCGGCCATAACCCGTGGGGTTGGATAACACGACCGTTAATAATGCCAAGGCATTACTACCTGCATCGGCAATCAACGTTTCGATCGTCGACAACTTCAATAAAGGCACATCTCCATATAATATCAGTACGGTATCGTCATCATCGACATAATCGATGGCTTGCTGCACGGCATGTCCCGTGCCTAATTGCTGAATTTGCTCTATCCACTGAGCATCGAGGTGACTTAAACGATTTCGAACTTGCTCCGCGCCGTGTCCGTAAACAATATTTACCCGATTATCGGCCAATTGTTTACTGGTATCGTAGACATGCTCCAGCAAAGGTCTTCCAGCCACTTGATGTAAAATCTTCGGCATTTCGGAACGCATGCGCGTCCCTTTGCCTGCTGCTAAAATTATAGTCGTTAATGTCATTTTTTCATTTCCTTTAAACAAAAAAAGCCCGACAACGCTTTATCGTTATCGGGCTTTTATATGGCTTAAGCCACGGTGTTATCCGCCGCGTTTTCTGAGTCTGTCCAAAGTCCTCAATTGCATGACCGCTTCCATCAATTGTGCCTGAGCGGTCGCATAATCGATCTTGCTAGTTTTATCGGATAATGCTTCCTCGGCTCGGGATTTGGCTTCTAGTGCTGCTGCTTCATCGATGTCTTTCGCTCGAATCGCGCTATCGGCCAATATCGTCACCAAATGCGGCTGGACTTCCAAAATGCCGCCAGAAACAAAGAATGGATAGCTTTCGCTGTCGCTGACCTTGACCCTGACTTCACCGGGTTTGAGTTTGGTAATCATCGGCGCATGGCGCGGCGAGATACCGACTTCGCCTAGTTCGGCGGGCGCAAAAACCATTTCGGCCAAGCCGGAATAAATTTCTTGCTCCGCGCTGACGATGTCTACATGTACGGTCATTGTCATTTCTCGGTTCCCATCGTCCGGTTACTTTTTCATGCCCTTGGCTTTTTCCAAAGCCTCGTCGATCGTGCCGACCATGTAGAATGCTTGCTCCGGAACATGATCGTACTCGCCATCGATAATGCCTTTGAAACCGGCGATTGTGTCTTTTAATGAAACATATTTTCCCGGAGAACCGGTGAAAACCTCTGCCACGAAGAACGGTTGCGACAAGAATCTTTGAATCTTGCGCGCTCTCGAAACAATCAACTTGTCTTCTTCCGACAACTCGTCCATGCCTAAAATCGCGATAATGTCGCGTAACTCTTTGTACCGTTGCAAAGTGCCTTGCACCGCACGAGCGACATTGTAATGCTCATGACCAATAACCAAAGGATCCAACTGGCGGCTAGTCGAGTCAAGCGGATCGATCGCCGGATAAATACCCAACTCGGCGATTTGACGGGACAATACCACGGTCGCGTCCAAATGCGCAAATGTCGTAGCCGGTGACGGGTCGGTCAAGTCGTCGGCAGGAACATAAACGGCCTGGATCGACGTAATGGATCCGGTTTTGGTTGACGTAATACGTTCTTGCAATACGCCCATTTCTTCCGCCAAGTTAGGCTGATAGCCTACCGCCGACGGCATACGACCCAACAACGCCGACACTTCGGTACCGGCCAATGTGTAACGATAAATATTATCTACGAAGAACAATACGTCACGACCTTCTTCACGGAAAAATTCGGCCATCGTCAAACCGGTCAAAGCTACACGCAGTCTGTTGCCTGGCGGCTCGTTCATCTGACCGTAAACTAACGATACCTTGTCGATAACTTTGGAGTCGGTCATCTCGTGATAAAAATCGTTACCTTCACGGGTACGCTCGCCAACGCCGGCGAAAACCGAGAAACCGCTGTGTTCGATCGCGATGTTACGAATCAATTCCATCATGTTGACGGTCTTGCCGACGCCGGCACCGCCGAATAAACCGACTTTACCGCCTTTCGCGAATGGACAAACCAAGTCGATAACCTTGATGCCGGTTTCTAGCAATTCATTACTGGCGGCTTGCTCATCGTAAGACGGTGCTTCGCGGTGAATCGCCCATCTTTCGTCTTCGCCGATCGCGCCTTTCTCGTCGATCGGCTCGCCAAGCACGTTCATGATACGGCCCAACGTTTTTTGACCGACCGGTACTGCAATAGGCGCACCGGAATTGCTCACTTGCAATCCTCTGCTCAATCCGTCGGTCGAACCCATTGCAATGGATCTGACCACGCCGTCGCCTAATTGCTGCTGCACTTCCAAAACAAGATTCTTGTCTTCAACTTTCAGCGCATCATAGACTTTCGGAAGGCTTTCGCGTGGAAATTCGACATCCACGACCGCTCCGATAATCTGAACGATTTTACCCAAACTCATTTTGTCGTCCTCTTCAATACTTAAATCTGTTAATTCGTCTGTGCATTACACAGCAGCGGCGCCGGCAACGATTTCGGAAATTTCCTGTGTAATCGCGGCTTGTCGGGCTTTGTTGTAAACCAGTTGCAGTTCACCGATAAGCTTGCCGGCATTATCCGAAGCGCTTTTCATCGCAACCATCCGGGCGGCCTGTTCGCAAGCATTGTTCTCGACCAGTCCCTGATACACGATCGATTCGATATAGCGAATCAGCAGATTATCCAGAACTTCCTTCGCATCGGGTTCGTAAATATAATCCCAATGCCCTTTCAATTCGTCCTCGATCTCATCGGCAATGACCGGCAGTAGTTTTTCGACATTCGGCCGTTGCGTCATCGTGTTAACAAACTCATTACTGATCACATATAACTCATCGACCCGGCCTTCTTCATAAGCGTCGAGCATGATTTTTATGATACCGATGATATCGTTTAGATGCGGCGTGTCGCCAAGCTTGCCGACTTGCCCAACCATATTGATTTTTTGTAAGTTACCGAAAAACCCGGCCGCCTTGGTTCCGATTGTGCAAATATCGACATCGACGCCGTCTTTTTCCCATTGGCGTAACTGCACTAGGGTTTTACGGAATAGATTAGAATTCAAACCGCCGCATAAGCCGCGATCCGAACTGACGACGATCACACCAACCCTTTTGACTTCTCGCGGAATCAAATAAGGATGTTTGTACTCGGCATTGGCATGAGCCAGATGTTTGATGATCTGACCCATTTTTTTTGAGTAAGGCCGCGTTGCCTGCATTCTATTTTGCGTTTTACGCATTTTACTCGCGGCGACCATTTCCATCGCTCGCGTGATCTTTTGAGTATTTTTAATACTTCCGATCTTGGTGCGTATTTCTTTACCGACAGCCATTTGACGACCCTTTTACCAGCTATGCGTGTTAATGAACGTTTCGATGGCGGATTTAATGCCTTCTTTGATTTCATCGGAGAAGTCGCCGGTTGCATTGATCTGAGCCATCAATTCCGACTTTTCGGATTTCATGTACAGTTGCAGAGCGTCTTCGAAATCGCGTACTTTATTGACTTCGACCGAATCCAGATAGCCTTCGTTTGCAGCGAACAACGACACCGCCATTTGTGCAACCGACATCGGCGAATATTGATTTTGCTTCATCAACTCGGTCACGCGTTGACCGCGTTCGATTTGCTTACGCGTGCTTTCGTCAAGATCGGACGCGAACTGAGCAAAAGCCGCCAACTCACGGTACTGAGCCAAGTCCAAACGAATACCGCCGCCCAATTTCTTGATGATTTTGGTTTGCGCCGCACCGCCAACCCGCGATACCGACAGACCCGCGTTGACTGCAGGACGAATACCGGCATTGAACAGGTCGGTTTCGAGGAAGATCTGTCCGTCGGTGATCGAAATCACGTTGGTCGGAACGAAGGCCGATACGTCGCCTGCTTGCGTTTCGATGATCGGAAGTGCTGTCAACGAACCGGTTTTGCCTTTCACTTGACCGTTGGTCAATTTTTCGACTTCGTCGGCATTGATTCTTGCCGCTCTTTCGAGCAACCGTGAATGCAAATAGAAAACGTCGCCCGGATAAGCTTCACGACCCGGCGGTCTACGAAGTAATAACGATACTTGGCGATAGGCCCAAGCTTGCTTGGTCAAATCGTCGTAAATAATCAATGCGTCTTCGCCGCGGTCTCTGAAATATTCACCCATCGAGCAACCGGTATACGGCGCGATGAATTGCAGAGCTGCGGATTCGGATGCGGAAGCCGCTACGACAATGGTATGCTCCATCGCGCCGTGCTCTTCAAGCTTGCGTACGACGTTCGCGATCGAAGAGCGCTTTTGGCCGATCGCGACATAAATACATTTGATGCCGGTGCCTTTTTGATTAATGATCGCATCGACGGCAATGGCGGTTTTACCGGTTTGGCGGTCGCCGATGATCAATTCGCGTTGGCCACGACCGACCGGAATCATCGAGTCGATCGATTTCAGCCCGATTTGCACCGGCTGATCGACCGATTGGCGTGCGATAACGCCCGGAGCGATTTTTTCGATCGGAGAAGTTTCGCTTGTGTTAATCGCGCCTTTGCCGTCGATCGGATTGCCCAATGCGTCGACAACGCGTCCCAGCAACGCTTCGCCAACCGGTACTTCCAAAATTCTACCGGTACATTTGACGGTATCGCCTTCGGTAATGTGTTCGTAAGAACCCAGAACCACAGCCCCGACCGAATCGCGCTCTAAGTTAAGCGCCATGCCGTAGGTATTTCCGGGAAACTCCAACATCTCGCCCTGCATGGCTTCGGAAAGCCCATGCACTCTGACGATACCGTCGGTTACACTAACTACGGTCCCTTCGGTATGGCTTTCGACGCTCAGGTCGAAATTTTCGATCTTTTGCTTGATAAGATCACTGATTTCTGATGGGTTTAATTGCATGTTCTTTTTCTCTCACTCACTGTAGAGCTTTCTGCATGTGAAGAAGCTGGCCTTTGACGGTTCCGTCGATCACCTTATCTCCGGCACGGATTAGTACACCACCGATCAGCGACCGGTCGTTCCAGATATCCAAACGAACTTGCTTATTCAGCCAACGCTCCAATCTGGATACTAAGTTGCCTTGCTCGTCTTCCGTCAAAGGGTAAGCGGATATGACCTGAACTTCGGAGTATCCTTCATCGTCCGCTCTGAATTGCTCGTAAATTTTTGCAATTTGCGCGGCCAATTTCAGCCGATTATTTTGGATGAGCAGTTTTAGAAAGTTTTTACCTTCCTGATCGAGATGTTCGCCGCAGATGTCCAACATCAAGTTTAAAAAACTTTCTTTAGCGATTTTCGGATTATCGGCTGCCAGCGCAATATTAGAGTCGCTCAAGACCGCAGACAAAAACGCCAAATTATCGGACCATTGTGCTGTCGCGCCGATTTCCTTCGCTCGTTTGAAAGCCGCCTCCGCATAAGGGCGCGCCAATGTTGCCAGTTCGCTCATGGTGCTTAACCTATTTGATTGGAAACTTTATTCAAGATTTCTTGGTGTTTGGCTTGATCGATTTCCGCGCTTAAAATTTGTTCTGCCGCATTCAGTGCCAAGGAAGAGACTTCCTTACGCAAACTTTCTTTGACTTGCTGCAATTCTTGATCGATCTGCGCTTGAGCGGCGACAAGTAAGCGTTCGCCTTCTTTCTTAGCGGCGTCTTTCGACTCCTCGACAATTTCATTGGCCCGTTTTTGCGCCAGATTGACGATATCTGAAGACTGCTCTTTGGCTTCTTTGAGGACATTGACGGCCCTTTTCTCGGCCAATTCCATTTCTTCCTGGCCTTTTTCGGCCGCCGCCAATCCGTCGGCTATTCTCTTCTTCCGCTCTTCCAGGGATTGATACAGTGGGGGCCAAACGAACTTCATGGTAAACCATACCAGAAGTGCGAATGTAATCATTTGACCAATCAGAGTAGCATTGATACTCACGATGCGTTCCTCTTGTTGCTGTTAGTTAAAAAACCGGATCTATTAATTACCGGCAGCGGCTTGAACAGCGGATAAAAACGGATTCGCAAATGTGAAAAATAATGCCAAACCAACGCCGATCATGGTTACCGCGTCCAACAAGCCTGCAACAATGAACATTTTAACCTGCAACATAGGCACCATTTCCGGTTGACGCGCCGCGCCTTCCAAAAATTTACCTCCCAACAAACCGAAACCGATAGCGGTTCCAAGCGCACCCATTCCTAAAACCAGTCCGACAGCGATCGCTGTCATGCCTTGAACATCAGCAATTAAAGACGCTAAATTTTCCATGATACCTCCAAACGTATGATTAAAATTAAAGTAACAAAATAATTAGTGATCTTCGTGAGCCATACTCAGGTAGACGATCGTCAATACCATGAATATGAAAGCTTGTAGCGTGATAATCAGAATGTGAAAAATTGCCCACGGAAAGCTCAGCGCTGGCTGTATTGCCCACGGCAACAGCGCAATCAGAATAAATATCAGTTCGCCGGCATATAGATTACCGAATAAACGAAGCGCCAATGAGATCGGTTTGGCTAGCTCCTCGACCAGTTTCAGCAACAGATTAAACGGTAGCAACCAAGGTCCGAACGGTTGAAACATCAACTCTTTGGCGAAACCCCAAGGGCCTTTGACCTTAATGCTGTAAAAAATAATCAGGAAGAATACCGAAATCGACATGGCGAAGGTCGCATTCAAATCGGTACTGGGCACGACTCTCAGATACTCGATACCCATCATGGAACCGATCATCGGCAACAAATCAACCGGGAACAAATCCATAAAATTAAACAGGAAGACCCAGCAGAAAATCGTCAACGCCAAAGGCGCGATCAATTCGCTTTTGCCGTGAAAGCTGTCTTTAACCTGTGAATCGACGAACTCTATCATCATTTCGGCAAAATTTTGCACCAATCCCGGGACATCGGAAGTGGCTCTTTCGGCCGCCATTTTAAAAAACCAAATGAACAATCCACCCAACACGGCGGAAAAAAACAGAGTATCCAAATGCAAAGTCCAGAAACCCTCACCGACACTCAATGGTGTCAAATGATGAACGATATATCCGGTTGCCCCTTCGGCTGCATGGGCTTCAGTAGCCATCTTTCCTCTCTCGAATTGAAATCGTCAGCGCATAATTAGCGCAAACCAAAATACGGACAATACTGCTATATACCCCAATAGCAGCGTTAAAATATTGATATTCGGAATTTGAAAAATCAAAAAAAACAGCACAGCTGTCAATATGAGCTTTCCCGATTCGCCGGCATAAAACGAATTCACGATTTTTTTGGCGCCTTGCCCGCTCGCTCTAAAGATGCGCAAAGCAAAGTATAGATTCGGTATAAATGCTGCTAATGCGCCTAGAAACGGCGACTTAGCACTCTGCAGCCCCGAAAAAACTGCAAATCCGGAAGATATCGCGATAATAACGAACGCTTGTAAAATCAAGATTTTTCCGACTGTAGAAATCTTTTCGTCCGCCACACCGACTCCGGATACAACAACTTGTGGATTATAGCGATGAGGCTTCATTTAATCAAGGACGAAAAAGGAACAGAGCATTTCCTTCTTTGCAACGATTCATATAAAAATCAGCCACTCAATCAGCTTGATTTTCCGGTTTCACTCATATCCCGGACAAACGAAATCAATCGGTAATCCTATTTTCCGAATAACTGAGCTGCTCGATGATGCCGTCCAATTGCTCCAAACTCGAATAAGCCAGCACCAGTTTGCCGGAACCGTTTTGTTTATGATTGATCGAGACTTTCGCGCCGAGTTTCGACGTTAGCTCCTCCTGCAATCGAAGGGTATCGCGGTCGACTTCCGCCGGTTCGTTTTTTAGCGGCTCGGTCTGCAAATCCCTGATCAGTTTTTCCACCGCCCTGACCGAAAGACTTTGCTTAGCGATTTTCTGCGCGGCCTGAATTTGCAGATCGCGCCCCAACGGCAACAAAGCCCGGGCATGCCCCATCTCGATTTGCTTATCGACCAGCAACTGCTTGACTTCCGGCTGCAACTCCATCAATCGCAATAAGTTGGTCACCGTCGCGCGGGATTTACCGATCGCATCGGCGATTTGCTGATGCGTCAACTCAAACTCTTCAAGAAGCCTTCTCAATGCGTCGGCCTCTTCAAGCGGATTCAAATCTTCGCGCTGAATATTTTCAATCAATGCGATCGCCATCGCACCCTTATCGTCGATATCGCGCACAACCACCGGCACTTCTTGCAACCCGGCAAGCTGCGCAGCGCGCCAACGCCTTTCCCCAGCAACGATTTCATATCGTTCATCGCCGATTTTACGCAACACAATCGGCTGAATGATACCTTGTGCCTTGATCGAATCGGCTAGCTCTTTGATCCTTTCCGGATCGATATCCTTTCTTGGTTGAAACTTTCCACGCTGCAACCATTCGATCGGCAGTTTTTGCAGTTCGTTTTTTTTCTCTGTTGCAGGTGGCGCATCGCCCAGTAATGCATCCAGCCCCCGACCCAAACCTCGTTTTTGTACCGCCATAATTATCTTATTTCTTCTCTTTTCTAATCATTTCACCGGCCAATGCAATATAAGCCAAGGCACCGCGCGACGACTTATCGTATTGAATCACCGGCAAACCATGACTCGGCGCCTCGGCCAAGCGAATATTACGCGGAATCGTGGTGCGAAACACTTTATCGCCGAAATATTCAGTCAACTGATCGGATACGTCTTTGGTCAAGCGACTTCTATTATCGAACATCGTTCTTAAAATACCTTCGAGATGCAAGCCGGGATTCACCGAACCTTGGATGTTTCTCAATGTCGACATCAGCGCCGATAAACCTTCTAGCGCATAGTATTCGCACTGCATCGGTATCAGCACGCTATCGGCTGCGACCATGGCATTTAATGTCAACATATTCAAGGTAGGAGGGCAATCGATCAGTATATAGTCGTACTGATCCTTAATCGCCTGCAAGGCTTCGGCCAGACGCCGCTCCTTTCGATCGATCTGCAGCATATTGACTTCGGCTGCCGTCAAGTCGGAATTGGCCGGAATGATCGAAAAGCCGCACGACTCTTGCTTTACAACAGTCTCGGCTGCCGGCACATCTTCTAATAATAAATCGTAACTGGAATATTGCACCGCGTCTTTATCGACGCCGCAACCCATCGCCGCATTACCTTGCGGATCGAGATCCACTAACAACACTTTTCGTTTTGCGCCCGCCAAAGCCGCGGACAGATTAACACTGGTCGTCGTTTTACCGACCCCGCCTTTTTGATTGGTAACTGCTATCACCTTTCCCACTCGTTCACTCCCGCTGCGTAGGCTTGTTAATTTGAATCAGGCATCGCTGCGCTTCTATTCCCGGAACCCGTATCGGTATCACTGTCGCGTCACCTCCGATTTGCAGCAACTCCTGCTCGGGATACTGACCTTTCATCGCCAATAACACGCCGCCCGGCGCGATCAAATGCCCGGTCATTTTCAGCATGTCGGGCAAATTAGTAAACGCTCGCGTAATGACCGTATCGAACAAATGTTCAGACGTAAAACCCTCAACTCGGCCATGACAAACCTGAACATTGGCCAATTTCAACTCTAAAACGGCCTGCTGCACGAAACGGGTTTTTTTGCTATTGCTATCCAATAACGTGAAAGTTTTGTCCGGCCGGCAAACGGCCAAAGGAATACCCGGCAATCCGGCGCCGGTCCCGATATCGATGACCCTTTGCCCGGTAACATAAGGTAAAACCGCAAGACTATCGAGCAGATGCAGACTTACCATCGCTTCCTGGTCACGGATCGAGGTTAAATTGAATGCTTTATTCCATTTATCGATCAGTCCGATGAACCTCAACAAGCGGTCGGTCTGTTCGTCGCTAAGCGTTAAGTTTAATTCATCGAGACCGGCCTGAAGTCGTTTCCGGCAAGTATCCATCAGGCGCTTTTCTTCTTTAAATGGACCAGCAACAAGGATATCGCCGCCGGCGTCACGCCGGGAATTCGCGAAGCTTGTCCCAGCGTTTCCGGCTGTTGTTTTCTGAGTTTTTCACAAACTTCATTTGAAAGCCCCGAGACGTTCCGGTAATCGATCGTTTCCGGCAAACGTAAATGATCGTAACGCTTGGTCTTGTCGATTTCAGTCTGTTGCCTGTCGATGTACCCCGAATATTTGGCCTGTATCGCGACTTGCTCGGACACCTGTCCCGGAATTTCATCCCGCGCGATAAAGGTCAACAGCCGCTCGATATCCACTTCGGGGCGGCGCAGCAAATCCATCAAGTTGACTTCGCGCTGCAACGGCTTGCCCCAAAACGCTTCGGCTTGTTTGGCTTCTGCCGTTTCGGCCCGAAGCCATTTTTTCGACAGTTCCGTTTGCAAAGCACCGATTTGTTCACGCTTATGTTCGAAAGTGCGCCAACGCTCGTCGCCGACCAAGCCTAACTCGCGGCCGATTTCGGTCAAGCGTAGATCGGCGTTATCTTCGCGCAGCAACAGCCGGTATTCGGCACGGCTCGTAAACATCCGATAAGGCTCTTGCGTACCGCGCGTGATCAAATCATCGATCATCACGCCGATGTATGCCTCGTCGCGAGCCGGACACCAACTTTCCTGATCGCGAGTCGAGCGCGCAGCATTGAGCCCTGCGATCAAGCCCTGCGCGGCAGCTTCTTCATAGCCGGTCGTGCCGTTGATTTGCCCGGCAAAAAACAAACCCGGCATATGCTTGGTTTCCAATGACGACTTAAGATCCCGAGGGTCGAAAAAGTCGTATTCGATCGCATAGCCCGGACGAATGATTTCGGCGTTTTCGAAACCGAGCATCGATCTTACGAATTCGTATTGCACATCGAACGGCAAGCTGGTTGAAATACCGTTCGGATAAATCTCGTTCGTGTTCAAGCCTTCCGGCTCGATGAAAATCTGATGCGAATCGCGATCGGCGAAACGTACGATCTTATCTTCGATAGAGGGACAATAGCGCGGCCCGATGCCTTCGATCACACCGGTGTACATCGGCGAACGGTCCAGACCGGACCGAATGATGTCATGCGTTCTGCTATTGGTTCGCGTGATAAAGCAAGGGATTTGACGCGGGTGCTGCTCGCGTTTGCCCAAAAACGAAAAAACCGGAACCGGATCGTCGCCGAATTGTTTTTCCAATCGACTGTAATCGATCGTGCGACCGTCGATGCGCGGCGGCGTGCCGGTTTTCAATCGGTCCACTCGGAATGGCAACTCGCGCAAACGCTGGGCCAACTCGACCGAAGCCGGGTCGCCGGCACGCCCGCCGGTATAATTTTCCAGTCCGATATGAATACGCCCGGCTAAAAAGGTACCCGCGGTCAAGACTACGGCGCGCGCGCGAAACTCGAGCCCCATTTGGGTTTTAACGCCGGCAACCCGACCGCCTTCGACGATCAAATCGGCAACCGTTTGCTGAAACAAGGCCAAATTCGCTTGATTTTCCAATGCACTACGCACGTATTGCTTATAAAGACTACGATCGGCTTGCGCGCGAGTCGCTCTGACCGCAGGACCTTTACTGGCGTTTAAAATACGAAACTGAATGCCGGCATGATCGATCGCCTCGGCCATGACGCCGCCGAGCGCATCGATTTCCTTGACGAGATGCCCTTTACCTATGCCTCCGATCGCCGGATTGCAGCTCATCTGCCCCAAGGTATCGATATTTTGGGTAAGTAACAAGGTTTGCGCGCCGCTTCGGGCGGCCGCCAATGCGGCCTCGGTTCCGGCATGACCGCCGCCGATCACGATGACATCAAAAATTTTTTTGAATTTCACAGGCTTTTAATGCTCAAATAAAGCGCTATTTTAAATAGTAAAGAGGCGTTGTCCAAAATTATTCAGGAGTTTATTTATGAAAAAGCCTAAAAAACCGGCACCCAACGCGCAAAACAACTTGGTTGCCAAGCACGCACATCAGTTTAACAAAGCCCAAATATTCCGCGACAAAACACAATATCGCCGCAAAGCCAAGCACCAAGGCAGGGAGCCTTTACCGATAATGTCCATGGACGCTATCGGTAAAGGCTTCTCCATCGAAAATACCCCTTTATACTCAAAAATTGGTTAAATTTATGAAGGTATGGGGTGTGGCTAGCGAGGATGTCGGCAGCAAGGCAGATTTTTGCTCCTCGGTAATTACTGAGTTACATGGATGTAGAGAAGTTATTTACGACCAAATCCGTAGACGGTTTTTTCAATCAAAAGGATTTAGCTATCGTTTTTCCGCTTTTTCCGCGCATTGAATGCACAAATTGGCAAAAGGTAAAACCTTAAGCCGCTCCTTGTTAATGTTCGCGCCGCAATTTTCGCAAAAACCGTATCCGCCATCGTCTATCCGGTCAATAGCGTGCCTGACTTTAATCATCTCCGCCCGGGTCGTATTGCCTATATAATCCAATACTTCATCATTCTCGGTTTGCACGGCCTGTTCGCCGAAATCTTGCGATAACGGTTCATCGGTATGCTTGACGTCCTCGGTAATTTTACTCAGCCGCTCGTCAAGCTCCTCAAGCATTTCGATCAAATTTTCGCGGACTTCCTCGTATTCACTCACAGTTCTACCCTGACATTAATTTTAAACTATAGTTATAGATAGCATAGTACCATTAACTTCGGCATTCATTCTCATGAGACTTTATCTTATCAACAATTCCCCGTTTGAGCAGTTTCACCGATCTTAGGGTGCGGGGTATACCTGTTGAGGAACGCCGAAAAAATTAATAATCCATTTCGCACAATAATCATCCCCTAATGCAAAACCCAATCACTCCTCTACTGGACTCCGCCAATCGAATCATTCTCGGAAAACAACATCAAATCCGTCTAGCCTTATGCTGCGTTTTGGCTCGAGGCCATCTATTGATCGAAGACATACCCGGCGTCGGGAAAACCACACTGGCGCATACGCTGGCTAAATTGCTGGGATTGAACTATCAACGCATTCAATTTACCAGCGATATCCTGCCGGCCGATATTATCGGCGCCTCGATATTCGACCCTGAAGATCGCAGCTTCAAGTTTCATCCGGGACCGATTTTCAATCAAATGATCCTGGCCGATGAAATCAACCGCTCGACACCCAAAGCGCAAAGCGCCTTACTGGAAGCTATGGAGGAGCAACAAGTCACGGTCGAAGGTAAAACCTACCGCCTACCCTCGCCATTTTTCGTGATCGCGACGCAAAACCCGGCGCACCAAATCGGGACGTTTCCGCTACCCGAGTCGCAACTGGACCGCTTTTTGATGCGCATCGAACTGGGTTATCCGGACCGCAACGCGGAGCGGGAATTATTGAGCGGACAGTCGCGTTTTCATTTGATTGAAAATCTTCAAACCGAATTACCGCCCGAACAGCTCAAAAACATCCAAAAACTCGTCAACACTGTTCATGTTTCAAGTGCATTACTGGATTATATGCAGAATATCATCACATTTACCCGCGAATTCCCCGACTACCCTTGCGGTCTGTCGCCGCGCGCGGGCTTATCCCTGCTCAACGCGGCCAAGGCATGGGCGTTCATGGACAGTCGCGATGCAGTGTTGCCCGAGGATGTACAAGCGGTGCTCCCCGCTGTCGCAGGCCACCGTCTGCGTTCCGCCAGCCAAGATTCCGGCGCGGTCGTCGCACCGATACTCGAACGAGTGAACGTGCTTTGAATACCTTGTCGATCAAGGACCGCTTCCGGTTAAGCCGTTTTTTTGCCGGCGAAAAACCGTCCGACGAAGCCATCCGACTGAACCAACGCCGAATCTTTATTTTGCCGTCCAAGCGCGGCCTAAGCTTTGTCGTATTGATCCTACTGTTGCTGCTGATCGCATTCGTCTATAACAACAACCTCGCCTATTTTCTGACTTTCTTATTGGCCAGCGTATTTTTTATCGGCATCCTACATAGTTACAAAGCCTTAGCCGGCCTCCTCATTCGAAAAGGACAATGCAAGCCGGTATTCGCTGGCGAACGCGCCGTATTCGAAATTCATATCGACAATCCGACCCCTGTTCCACGGCCAAGCCTCGAAATCGATTTGTATGACAAAACCCAAACGACCCTTGAGCCCTACGAGAAAAAAACCGCCAGACTGTATGCTCCGACCGAACATCGAGGCCATCAAACCTGCGGAACGATTACCCTATCGAGCGGTTATCCGCTCGGCCTCTTCCGCGCCTGGTCGCCATTGCGTTTTAATCTATCGGTGTTGGTTTACCCGAAACCCTGGCCGCAAGAAATTCCCTTTCCCGAAACCGGCGGCGACTCATCGGATCAAGGTAAAACCGAAAAAGGAACCGACGACTTTTACGGCCTCCAAGAATATCAACGCGGCGATTCGATCAAACGCATCCACTGGAAAGCTTACGCCAAAGGCCAGGGGCTTTTCAGCAAGCAATACAGCGGCGAGCAAGGCGATGAACTGTGGCTCCATTACGAAGCCAGCGCAGGTTACGGCAACGAGGAACGCCTGAGCCGGCTGTGCCGCTGGGTTCTCGATGCGGAAAAAGCCGGGCTTCGTTACGGCCTTAAACTACCCGGCCAAAAAATCGACATCGGCATCGGTCCCGCTCACCTGACTCAATGTCTGGAAGCTCTCGCGCTGTTTTAGATTATGCCCGTCGATATCGAAAAAAATATCTTATTGTTTCTACTGATTTCAGTCGGATTGATTGCGCTACCGCATATCTACCACATTCCGGCTTCGACTTTCGGATTCTTCGCATTATTGTTGGTCTGGCGCTTCATCGGCATTTGGAAGCCAAGCTGCTTGCCCGGCAAATTCTTGCTGTTTTTGTTGACCGTAGGCGGCCTCGTCCTGCTTTATTCACAGCATCAAGGCCTCTTCGGCCGCGATGCCGGAACCCGGCTGTTCATGACCGCACTGGCATTGAAGCTTCTCGAAATCAAACAAGAACGCGACTTGTACTTGATTGTTTTTCTGGCCTTCATCGTCGCCGCTTCGCAATTTTTATACGAACAGAGCATTGCAATGGCAGGCTATATTCTGTTCGTTTGCTGCGTGCTGCTGGGCACGCTGGTCGCAATCAACAGCCGCCGGCAAAATACCTTAAATGCACTGAAAACAGCGACCGTCATCCTGACTCAAGCCCTGCCTTTGGCGATCGTGCTGTTCGTTTTTTTTCCGAGAGTCGAAGCGCCTCGCTGGATGCTGTTCGAAGACAAAAGCCGAGCCAAAACAGGCCTTAGCGACAGCATGGAACCCGGCTCGATCAGCGACCTCGGCTTTTCGGACGAACTGGTGTTCCGCGTCCGTTTTCAAGGTCAGATACCGCCGAATAGACTGCGCTATTGGCGCGGCCCGGTGTTTTCCGTCACCGACGGCAAACGCTGGACCGCAGCGAAACACTATACCTATACGGCCGTCGCCGAACCGGATTTCAGCGAACCGGCTTATCGCTATACGTTATTACTCGAACCTCAAAATAACAACTGGGTCTTCGCGCTGGAAATGGCCGGAGACTACCCGCCGCAACTGCGCATGAATTCGGAATATCTGCTGACGCGAAGCGGCAACCCCGACAAGCGCGCCGAATACCCCATCACATCTTATCCCAGCTACCGCACCGGAACGCTCGAAGCCCATAAGTTACGCACCAATACACAACTACCGGGACCGACATCTCAAAAAATAACCTCGCTAGTCAAACGACTCGGCGGTTTCGATAAACGACCCGAACAATTCGTCGACCGTGTCCTACAACATTTCAACCGAGAAAATTTCAGCTACACGCTGACGCCGCCACTAATGGAAGACAACCCGATCGAAACGTTTTTATTCGAAACCCGAAGCGGGTTTTGCAGCCATTATGCAGCCGCCTTCACCTACCTGATGCGTGTTGCGAACATTCCTGCACGCGTCGTCACGGGCTATCACGGAGGGGTCTTGAATCCGGTCGGCAATTTTTTGGAAATAAGACAAGCCGACGCTCATGCCTGGACCGAAGTCTGGTTGGAAAACCGAGGCTGGGTGCGCATCGACCCGACGGCCGCAGTAGCGCCGGAAAGAATCGAACAAAACGTCGATATCGAACAACAAATTGCCAGCCGCAACATCAGCTTTTTTGCCGACAGCGATTTGGCTCGGCAGCTCGACTGGCTTAAACAAGCCCGGCAATTATGGAGCAGCGTCGATTATAACTGGCAACGCTGGGTCATTAATTATCATTCCGCCAATCAGACCCAATTTTTAGCCTCGCTCGGCATCGAATCGTTAAAACAAATGCTCTATTGGTTAGTCGGACTTGGCGCCGTATTCACCGCGATACTCAGCTGGCTATTGTTATCGCATAAGGAAAAAACCGCCGACAAAGTATTGCGCTGCTATCGCCGGTTCTGCGCCCGGCTAGGCAAGGCCGGCCTAAAAAGAAACGCTGGCGAAGGACCTATCGATTTCGCTAATCGGAGCAAGAAAGCGTATCCGGATCAAGCCGAGGCGATAGACGACATCACCGGCTTGTTCATCAAATTGCGCTATCAAAAAGAATCGTCGCCAGAAGACTTGAGTCGGCTAAGCGAACGAGTCGACCGACTTAAGATTCGCCGAAGATAACCGGAAAATATGCCTTTCGTACTTCACATTTCGGCAGCGCCTAAGGAGGAATCGGGGTGCTGGCATAGAGCCTACAGGGATGTATTCACCCGGCACCTAAATTATCCAAGATAGTTAACCATAGCCAATGCACTATGGAATTTAGGTGCTGGGCCTTTTACGGGCACCCCGGTGCCGAATTTTGATTCACGATGAAGATAAAATTTTTTCCGTTGTCGACATGACAATTTCCATAACGCTTTGAAACGATTAAAATGCATCGCCAGTATTGCAATAAGTCACGAAGATGATATTAATGCATTTTTATTAAATAGTTAGTTAAGCGGGAAGAGTACACGATGGACACGCTAGACATGTTGATATTTTATTCCTTTAATTTAGGAATTTTTACGCTCGTTTTTTTTATCGCCGGTATGATCAAACCGAAATGGCCGCTGTTTTTTATGAACGAACCGACTCGGTTTTTAGTAGCTGCCATTACCACCGTCATGATCATGGTTGTCCTGACCATGTACGGAGAAGGCAACCGCAAGATTCGTGCGGAACAAGAAAGGCTTGAACGATTTAAGATGGTAGGAACGAGCCAAGAACCCGAAACGCCGAGCCCATCGGAAGTCAAACCCAAAAAAACCAAGCCGAAAAAACAGGTTGCTCCAGAGGACGAAATTCCTCAGTTTGATTCAGTGCAAGATGCCATCAAGGCCTTTGAAGAAAAACAATGATCGTATAGCCCCTGCCATTAAGTTAGGAACGAGCATGAAATAACTTCGACAACTTCTGGAGGGGGGGCTCGATTGACAGGTGTCGGCGGCAGGGCAGATTTTTGCTCCTCGGCAATTGCTAAGTTACAAGGATGTAACGAATGCAGAAAATGCAGGAGCATTTTTCTGCCCTGCATCGCCTAAAGCGCCTACTGTTGGTGCCCTAATACACGCCATCCATGGCGTAATGCAAAATCTGCATTCATGCCATCCATGGCAATCTGATAGCCGCCGTCAAGCCTACAGGGACGTATTCACCCAGCACCTAAATTCCATAACTCAATGGCCATGATTAATTGCCTTGGATAATTAGGTGCTGGGTTCACGACGTCCTGTCAAGCGAGTTACCGAATCGCCACAAAGTCTACTACTTGTAGCAGTTATTTTGTGCATATTCCTTAATGTAAATTCGTTATTCCGGCTGCAATAGCCGCAGCCCCCTCACCTAGCGTTAGGTGAGGGGGCGAACACCCGGGTGCCTTCTCGGACACTGCCGAAATTTGAAGTGCGAAAGGTATATATTACGAAATCCTCTAGTTTTCGCCGGCTTCCAGAGCAGCTTTTTCATCTTTTTTATCTCCCTTCCTATTCTCCTCTTCGTTCTCCGATTTAGCTCCCTGAATCAATACCCGCAACAACGATAACAAAGACCCACCCGTCACCATGCCCAGAAAATAGATCACGATAACCATCAATGACACCGGCATCGTAACGCTTACCGACAACAATGAAACCGTCACGACTTCCAGGTTTTGTATCTTGAACAACAAAACAGTCAAACTCACCAACACAATCAAGCCAATATAAACATATCTCATACCGTTCTCTCCTGAAACAAAAGCGATTCATCGGGTTCTTATCTTTAACAGCTTAATCGATTTAGCCCGTTTGGAAAAAAACAATAGCCCAAAGCCACCGATTTTGGCAGCATAGCCCATTCAAGCAGATCATCTGTTTAAATGACTCAACAATTAAATGACCCAACAAGCTCCGGTGATTTATGAAACTGTCCGACTACCGCATCGAACCCGCCGACTATAAAGCCGATTTCAAGGATCTTCGCGCCGTGCGCGACTCGGTTTTTATCATCGAACAACACATCCCCGCCGACCTCGAACAAGACGACAAAGACCCGCATAGCCATCATGTCATCGCCCGCGACAATCGCCATGATCCGGTCGGCACAGGTAGACTGACGCAGGAAGGGCAAATCGGCCGAATCGCCGTGTTACATCAGTGGCGTAATCAAGGCGTTGGACAATCGCTATTGAGAGCTCTCATCGAAAGAGCGAAAAAACAAGGACTCGATCAAATAACCCTAGAAACGCCGACAAGCGCTAGCGGATTCTTTCAAAAGTTCGGATTTGTCGGCGAAGGTAAAGTATTTACCGTAGCCGGCAACGAATTTCAACGCATGAGCATAACGCTTACGCCGCTTGCCGTGAAAACGCGGCCGTCCGCCAAGCCGCGCGAGCCATCGGTACCGACAGAAAAACTCGACACCCTGGAAGCCCACCTCGAGTCGGCCATTCGACTCATAGCCGAAGCGCGACGCCAAATCTGCATTTATACCCGCGATCTGGAACATGCTTTATACGGACACAACGACATCGTCGAAGCGTTTAGACAATTCGCGATCAACAGCCGAGACAGTTGCGTGCAAATCATCGTACAAGATACCTTTGCCGCGCGCGGCAAACCCCATCCGTTAATCGACTTGGCACAAAGACTGCCTTCAACGTTTCAATTCCGAACACCGGTCGAACGGGAAGACCTGCAATACTCGTCGACATTTCTATTAAACGACCGAGACGGTTACTTGTTTCGACTAAGTGCAGAACGTTACCAAGGCGAATGGAGCCCCAACCATCCCGCCCGAAAAAGACAACTCTACGAAGAATTCGACCGCATCTGGCAACGCTGCCGCCCCTGCACCGAATTTCGGGCGCTCGGAATATGAAGATAAGACCGCTTAAGCTGCATCTCTCGCTGCATTTATCACCCGGCATTGTTTTTTTTGAAAGGCTTGATTGGTTTGGTCACACTTAGGAACGAGCATGAAATAACTTAGACAACTGTTGGAAGGGGGGGTGGTGGCTCGATTGACAGGTGTCGGCGGCAGGGATAGCCGCCGCCAAGCCTACATGGATATATTCACGGCGTCCTGTCAAGCGAGTCACCAAACCGCCACAAAGCCTACTACTTGTATAAGTTATTTTGTGCGTATTCCTTAGCATACAAAAACGGGAGGCAAGTTTAATTCTAAAATTAACCCACCCTTTCTTATACCTTTCGCACTTCAAATTTCGGCATTGCTTAAGTGGTGCCGGAGTTTTCGGCAAAGGCTTTTCCAGCATGGATGCTGACATAGAGCCTACATGAACGGATTCACCCAGAACCTAAATTCCATAGCCTGTTGGCTAAGTTAACTATCATGGATAATTTAGGTGCTGGGTTCACGGCGCCCTTTGACCGCCCCCCCAGGTGCTGGATTTTGATCTACGACGGGCACACTACGAACAAAAACTTCGCAGTGCGAATATTTTATATCAATAGCTATAAATTATTGATATTATAATAAAACTTTCTCATTTTGATGTTATTTGACAAATAGCAATACTAACGTTATCACTGAAACAAACCATAAGACATTGAATTATAGTGATTATTTATTTGGCATGTATTTAGCTTAATATTCAAATGCAGTGGCGCCACTCAATCACATTAGGTTTTACCTAAACATTCATTTTATGATGGAGAAAAACATGACTACATTGAAAAACAAGCTTGAACAGCGGATCAGTGATTACGATTTCTGGGCGACACGTCGACGTTACGGCGCTGAAGGACATAACAACGCCAACTTATGGGTACTTGCCTGTATGGACGAGCGTTTGCCGGTGGACGAAGCACTTGGCATCCATGTTGACACCCCTGTCGGAGGAGGAGATGCACACTGCTTCCGCAATGCAGGCGGCATCGTGACGGACGATGCAATCCGTTCTGCGATGTTAACCTGTAACTTTTTTGGTACCAAGGAAATTGTCATTGTTCAACACACCCAGTGCGGCATGCTCTCAGCAAATGCTAACGATCTGGAAAAGGTTCTTAGAGAAAAAGGTATCGACACTGATAACATTGCCCTCGATCCAACCTTACCCGAATTGAAACTGAATAATGGTTCCTTTGCGAAATGGATTGGCATGATGGACGATGTCGATGTCACTTGCATGAAAACCGTCGAAGCATTTAGAAACCATCCGCTAATTCCGAAAGATGTCATCGTAAGCGGCTGGATTTGGGAGGTCGAAACACGACGCTTAAGGGCACCGACACTCGATCCGGAAAAACGGCTACGCACCGATGTTGTTTCGTCAGCATTCGGCGTGACCAACAAACAGCCTGATCGCTGGAGTTAACGACTGCACGGTCAATCCAAATATCGAGAGTGCCATTCCGTCATGGAGGCGCTCTCCTTCCCTATCAACTTAACCAGAGCAGGCGAACACTATGCCAACATACGATTATCAATGCAGGCAATGCCAGCATACGTTCGAAACCAAGCATCGCATCAACGACCCTCAACCGTGCTGCCCTACATGCGGAGGAACCTGCACCAAACTGATACTGACCGCCCCGGCAGCGCATGGCGCTATGGCCGTAGGCCGCGAACAGGCGATACGTTCGTTACAACCGCAACCGAAGAATGATGCGTATCGTCATGGACCGAATTGTAGCTGTTGCCATCATTAAAGTCTTCTGTAAACTTCGCAAGAAACAAACGACCGTCATGACATATCCAGATGAATAATGAATAACCGGCTAATGTCTCGTTTGACGCCCGTATCCTTTCTACAGGCTTTTGTAATCCACAGTGTTAATTTGTGGAAAAAGCAAAATTTGAAACTCTCGAACCAAGATAACTCAATTCAATATCTCGGCTTGTCTGCGAGCAGTTGTTTTGAGGATACCGTCAGAAAACAACTGGAGTTTCAAGATGCTTTGACGCATGATCAATATGCGGATGTAATCATCGAAATTAAGAACCAGATTGGAGGAGAATTCACCAGGGCATCGGGCGGTAAAGGTGTCATTCGCGTTGAAAACTCACGCTGCCCTTTTGGGGCTTTGGTAAAAGAAACACCTGAGTTGTGCCAGATGACCTCGTCGGTTTTTGGCGGAATCGCAGCCCGAAACTTCGGTTACGCCCAAGTCGAATTACGAAAGCGAATCGCTGTCGGCGATTCGGCCTGCGACGTGGTAATTTATCTAAACAGGGAAAACCATCAACATAGACATGGGGACGAATATTTTTTCCAGGATGGTGAGCTCATCTCCAAATTGGATGATACCGATGCAATAGTCCAAGTTTCCGACAAAACAAAACAGGACTGGTGCAGTTGTAGAACTACTGAATCGGCTGTCGTGCAAAAAAAACAACCTCTAGTCATCGGGCATTCTAAAGCGATACGCGATGTCACAGAAGCAATCGAGATCGTCGCCCCGACCATGGCTAACGTGTTATTAGGCGGTGAAACCGGGGTAGGAAAAGAAATCATCGCGCGAGCCATCCATGCCCAAAGCGAACGAAACCCAGAAAAATTTATCGCGGTAAATTGTGCAGCAATCGCGGAGCCTTTGATAGAAAGCGCTTTTTTCGGCCATGAAAAGGGGGCATTTACTGGCGCCTACAATGTTCACAAGGGTTTTTTCGAAAGGGCCTGCACGGGAACGCTGTTTTTGGATGAAATTGACGGTTTAAGCCTATCTAGCCAGGCGAAATTGTTGCGGGTGCTCCAAGAAGGTGAAGTTGAAAGAGTTGGCGGCAGGCAACTCATTAAAACCGACGTCCGTATTATCGTCGCGTCCAATCGCAATCTAAAAGACCTCGTATCTGCAGGCGAGTTTCGTAAGGATCTGTTTTATAGGTTAAATATCGTTACTATAGCTGTCCCGTCGTTACGAGAACGGCGTGATGATATTTGCGTGTTAGTCGATCATTTCCTAAAACAATTGTCGGTCAAATACCAAAAACCGCCCAAAAAACTTGGCGAACAGGTGTTGCTCAAAATAATGCGTTACGATTGGCCGGGAAATATTCGGGAATTGGAAAACGTCCTGGAGAGCGCCTTTCTGTTTGCTAAAACGGAAGTCATTGAGAACGTCACTGTAGAAGTTTCTGACTCAGAGACAGGCAAAGGACACTACAGCCTTCTCAAGGCGAAAAAGGGGGAAATTGCTAGCGAAGTTGAAATAAAACTGCTACATGACGCTTTGGCAAGATGCTCTGGAAATGTGAGCGCAGTTGCAAGAGAAATGGGGATTACCCCACGCGCCATCCATCAAAAACTTAAAAAATATCGAATCGATGCCGGCGAATATAGAACCAAATAATTTAGCCTTAGCGTGCTTTATACTCGTAGATCGTGAATCCGAAACCAATGGAATCTAAAAAAACTCTACGTTATATACCTGACAGTAAAGAAAAAGAGGGAGAGTTTAATTATAAAATAAACTCTCCCCTTTTTTTCAGGCTCTTCCGGATCCCCCTTGGTAGAAGGCATAAAAGTGTTTTGACATGACAACGGCAATGAAAAATAACTTTTTTATCAGCAACTTAAGTCTATTCTAATTTTGCGAATAATTATCATTATGTATTACCACGGGAAATCCTAGAGAGCTTTTTTCAATCTCACCCAACTCCTTTGCTAAGCTTCTCCTATAGAATCTCAATTTTTTCGCTCATTTGTTCGGAATCTTATGAAATACCCGTTATTACTGGCCGTACTACCTGCCGCTTTGTTCGCCCTCAACGCCGCCGCCGAAGAAGTCGGCTGCGTCACCACCGCTTGGAAACTAATCGGCGCCAACCATAAGGTCTGCGTCCAGGCGTTCGACGACCCCAAGGTCCAGGGCGTTAGCTGTCATATCAGCCAAGCGAAGACCGGCGGAGTGGCTGGCGCATTTGGCTTGGCCGAAGACCCGTCCCAGTTTTCGATCGCCTGCCGTCAAGTCGGGCCGATCGTGATCAAAGGCACATTACCGGATCAAGAAACCGCATTCAGTGAGGATACGTCAATCTTGTTCAAGGAAACGCGCGTCACGCGGCTGTTCGACGCCAAACGTAACACGCTTGTGTATGTAGCCGTCAGCCGCAAATTGATCGACGGTGCTCCGGCCAACAGCGTGTCCACCGTGCCGATCATGCCTTGGCGGGAGTAAATGCCTGCATCCGGAAGAATCGGACTGAACCCGAGCAATAGGGGAGACAGGCTGGGAAAGGGGGCTGGTTGAATTATAAAATTAACCCGCCCCTTTTTTGCTTTTTTTGTTTTCGTACGGCGCAATACGATAAAGCTTTTGCGCCCTACGTGCTTGAGAATCAATAGGCATATGAATAATACACAGCGGTCATTAATGAAGTAGCTGAATAGGTCGGGCACGCGCTGTTTCGTGCCCGACGTTTCTACGCATCCGGCACCAGTAATGCCAGGCAAAAAAGCGTTTCCTGACCTACGTAATACGTCAATATTCGTAGTGGTAGCGAAGCTGGGCAATAAAAATGTCAACTTCGACTACTTTGTATACCAGCCTATGCTCATCGTTGATTCGCCTGGACCAGTAACCGGACAGGCCATGCTTCAAAGGCTCCGGCTTCCCTATTCCTTCAAATGGCGAACGCTGAATATCTTTAATCAGCATATTGACTCGTTTAAGCATGGCTTTATCGGTTTTTTGCCAATATAAGTAGTTTTCCCACGCGTTGCTTGAGAAAGTGAGTTTCATTCCAACAATTCTCGCTCGGTACCTTTTCCTGCTTCGAGTTCCGCTATCGATTCAAGGAGGTGACGAGCGTTTGCAGGCGAGCGTAGCAAATATGCCGTCTCTTCCATGGACTGAAAGTCTTCCAAGGAAATCATAACGACGGGAGATTCTCTTTTTCGAGTAATAATCACCGGCTCATGATCATTGCAAACCTTTTCCATTGTTTTCGCAAGATTAGCGCGGGCTGCTGTATAACTGATGGCATCCATAAAAACCTCTAAATGACGTTACCTGTACATTAATAAGTACATGCATTGTAGGCGGACAAAATAATTAGGTCAATTCGGGCCCCGCACAGACGGGGATAAGTCGCAAATCAAAAAAAACGCCGTTTGGGGTTATTGTTCACAAGAATAAGAGTTCTTTATTCCGGGTCTGCCCCGCATAGGCGCCAATTTAGCGTTCATTCTATGGCGCATTTACTGCATTATTCGTCATAGCAGCATGGATTGCGGATATTCAAGTTACATGGGGGTGAAGCTACGCATTGCCGTCCATGGCACTGAATTCCGCCAATCCCTGGCGGAATGACGCGTTATTTCCTTAAGTTTGCGCCTATGCTTATAATTCCACCCGACGCAGTAATTGGGCATTCAGCCCCACAATCACCGTGCTGGCCGACATCAGCACCGCGCCGACCGCCGGCGCGAGTAAGATTCCGGCCCATGCCAGTACGCCCGCCGCGAGCGGAATTGCGACGATGTTGTAGCCCGCGGCCCACCACAAATTCTGCACCATCTTACGATAGGTCGCCTTGCTCAGGTTGACGATCCTCGACACGTCACGCGGATCCGAACGCACTAAAACCACATCGCCGGCCTCGACCGCGACATCGGTGCCGGCGCCGATCGCAATACCGACATCGGCGGTCAACAAGGCCGGCGCATCGTTGACGCCGTCGCCGACCATCGCAACACGTTTGCCTTGAGCCTGCAACTCTTCGATACGCTTTACCTTGTCTTCGGGCAACACTTGAGCAAACACCGTGTCGATGTTCAATTCCTTAGCCACGGCTCTAGCAACCGCTTGCGAATCGCCAGTCAGCATCGCGACTTCGATGCCGGCATCATGCAACAGGCGCACCGCTTCGCCGGAAACGGGACGAATCGCATCGGCGATCGCAAAGACCGCCAAAACCCTGTCGTCCTCGGCGAGATAAATCGCCGCCCGGCCGGATTCGCCGAAGCGGTCGGCGGCGTCCGCCAGGGCTTGCGGAATTTCACTGTCGAACGTGTTTAGCAAGGCCGGCCCGCCCACCTGGAGTTTGCGCCCTTCGACAACAGCCGCTACGCCTCGGCCGGGGATTGCTTGAAAATCCTGGGCCGAGGGCCATTCAATTTCGACTTCTTCGGCGCTCTTGAGCAAGGCTCTCGCAATCGGATGCTCCGAATCGCGTTCGACTGCCGCCGCAAGCCGGAGCGCTTCGTTGGACTCGACGCCTTCGGCCGTCATCGTTTCGACGACGCGGTGCTCGCCCAAGGTCAGCGTCCCGGTCTTGTCGAACACCACGATATCCAGATTACGCGCCTCTTCCAATCCCCGGCGATCGCGCACCAACAATCCGCCGCGCGCACCCAACGTCGTCGAAATCGCAATCACGAGCGGCACGGCAAGCCCCAAGGCATGAGGACAGGCAATGACCAGCACCGTCACAACCCGCGTCACGGTGAAATCCATCGTCGCGCCGGCCAGAGACCACGCAATAAAAGTCAAAGCGCCCGAAACGATCGCGACCAGCGTCAGATAAAACGCCGCGCGGTCCGCCAAGGCCTGAGCACGGGAGCGTGAAGTCTGGGCCTGATCGACCAAGCGCATTATACCGGCCAAAGCGGTCTTGTCTCCGGTGCCGGTGACTTCGATGCGCAAGGAGCCTTCGCCGTTGACCGTGCCGGCAATTACTTCATCGCCCTCGCCTTTCGGCACAGGCTTCGATTCGCCGGTAATCAATGCCTCATTCACCGAACTTTTACCCCTCTTGACGATGCCGTCGGCCGGAACCGCCGCGCCGGGGCGGATCAACAACAAATCGCCGTCTTGCAAGCGGTCGACCGTGACCTCTTCGGTTTTATCTTCATCGACCAGCCTTAGTGCCGTATCCGGCAGCAACTTCGCCAATTCCTTCAAAGCACCCTGGGCCTGGAAGATCGAACGCATCTCTATCCAATGTCCCAGCAGCATGATCGCCACCAAAGATGCCAGCTCCCACCACAGCGCATGACCTTTGAAACCGAACGTGACGGCCAGGCTGTACAGAAAAGCGACGCTGATCGCCAGCGAGATCAAGGTCATCATGCCAGGCAGGCGGCTTTGCAATTCGCGCCAACCGCCTTGCAAAAATACCCAACCGCCGTAAAAATAAACCAGCGTGCCGAAAACGGCCGAGATGTAGCTCGACCCTGGAAATGCCGGCGCCGTATACGACAACCAGCGTTGCAGTTCCTCGCTCCAAATCAGCGTTGGGACGGCCAGCACCAACGTCAGCCAAAATTTATCCCGAAACATCTCCACGCTATGGCCTGCGTGCTTGTCATGGCCGGCATGGTTTTTGTGGGCCGAATGCGAATGGTCGTCGGTTTTATCGGACTTCGAGGCCTCGGCATGAGGCGACTGATGTTTACTATGCTCGTGCGGATGTTTCATGATTGGGCCCCTTCTCCGTTTTTGTTTATGAGTCATCGGTCCAGCTAAGCATCGCTTAATTGGATGATTTTTATTATCGCGCAGGGGCGCAGAGTGTCTTTGTTATAAAAGTGTTAGATACGGATTCTTCGCTCCGAGTCAGTCGAAGTATTCAGCGCGAACGACTTGACGAGCGTAGCACCGGCTTTTCGACCCTTGATCTCCGCGCCCCTGCCCCTCTGCGCGAGCTCCGCTTTTCTTTTCGTTAACCTGCCCTCAACTTCTTTAGAACCGTGCGCAAAATACCGCCGTCCCTGTAATATTGAATTTCGATCGGCGTATCGATGCGGCTGACGGCCTTGAAGGCCGTAACGCTCCCGTCCGGAGCGCTGGCGGTCACGTCGACGACTTGTTGCGGAACCGTGTCGTCGGCAATGTCCACCGTAACAGTTTCGTCGCCCTTCAGCCCGAGACTTTGCGCCGATTCGCCGGACATAAACTGCAACGGCAAAATCCCCATGCCGATCAAATTGCTGCGATGGATTCTTTCGTAACTTTCCGCAATGACGGCCTTGACACCCTGCATGAACGGCCCTTTCGCCGCCCAATCGCGTGACGATCCTGAACCGTATTCCTTGCCCGCCAGAATACAGAGCGGCATACCGGATTCTTTGTACTTCATCGCGGCATCGAAAAAGGTCATTCGTTCGCCGCTGGGATGATGAATCGTAACATTGCCTTCGGCCCCCGGAACCAACAGGTTATGAATACGCACATTCGCAAATGTGCCTCTGCACATCACCTGATCGTTACCCCGGCGCGAACCATAACTATTCCAGTCCTTGCGCTCGACGCCTTTTTCGAGCAGATATAATGCCGCCGGCGAATCAGGCGCTATTTGACCGGCCGGCGAAATATGATCGGTCGTGACCGAATCGCCGAACAGCGCCAACACCCGCATGTCGGCGAGACGGCCGATGGTTTCCGGTCCGCCGCCCAGCCCTTCGAAGAACGGCGGCTTTCTGATATAAGTGGACTGTTCGTTCCATTGATAGCGCTCTGAGCCGGCGACTGCAATCGCCTGCCAGGCCTGGGTACCGGTAAAGACATCGGCATAACGCTCCCGGAACATTTCCGGCGTGACAAATTTTTGGACGACATCATCGATTTCCTCGGTCGTCGGCCAAATATCTCTCAGGAACACCGGATCGCCGTCGGAACCTTGACCGATAGCTTCCCTGGTCATATCGACAACGGTCGAGCCCGCCAACGCATAGGCCACCACCAGCGGCGGCGAGGCGAGATAATTGGTTTTGGTGAGCGGATGCACGCGGCCTTCGAAATTCCGGTTGCCGGACAACACCGCAGAAACGACCAAGTCATTGTCGACGATGGCCTCTTCCACCGCCACATCGAGCGGGCCGGAATTGCCGATGCAGGTCGTGCAGCCGTAGCCGACCAGATAAAAACCCAGCGCTTCCAGATAGGGCAGCAGCCCGGATTGCTTCAAATATTCGGTCACCACCTGCGAGCCGGGCGCCAGCGAGGTTTTGACATAATTTTTGACCTTGAGCCCTTTCTCGACGGCTTTCTTCGCGACCAGGCCGGCGCCGAGCATCACGGAGGGATTGCTGGTGTTCGTGCAGGACGTAATCGCGGCGATTACGACGGCGCCGTGCGTGATCGTTTCGCAGGCGCCTTTGTTCGATACCACGCCGCAGCGATCGAGATCGCTTTCGGCAAGGCCCATGCCGCGAATGCCGACCGGCGCGATCAGTGTCTGCCGATAAGTCGGTCCGACTTGACTCAGCGGAATTCGGTCCTGCGGACGTTTTGGGCCGGCCAGCGCCGGCTCGATTTCGCCGAGATCGACTTCCAGCGTGCGGGTAAATTCGGGCTCCGGCGCATCGTCGGTGCGGAATAATCCTTGTAGCTTGGCATAGCGCTCGGTGAGCTCGATTTGTTCGGGACTGCGCCCGGTGAGGCGCATATAGTTCAAAGCCGCCTTATCGACCGGGAAAAAACTCACGGTCGAACCTTGCTCCGGGGCCATGTTGCTGATGGTCGCACGATCCGGAATACTGAGTTGGGACAAACCGGAGCCGTAAAACTCGACGAATTGACCGACAACGCCGAACTGCCTGCACAACTCGGTGATACGCAGCACCAGATCGGTCGCGGTCACGCCAGGCGGCAGCTTTCCGGTCAATTTAATGCCGACCACATCCGGTTCCAGCATGTAAATGGGCTGATCCAGAATGACCGCCTCGGCTTCGATGCCGCCGACGCCCCAGGCCAACACGCCCAGGCCGTTGACCATCGGCGTATGCGAATCGGTGCCGACGCAACTGTCGGGATAGCACAGGTCGCTGTTCTTGTTGTGAAAGACGACTTGAGCCAAATATTCGAGATTGACTTGATGAACGATTCCGGTAGACGGCGGCACCACTCGCAGATTCTGAAAGGCCGATTGACCCCATTTCAGGAATTCATAGCGTTCTTGATTGCGTTGAAACTCGACCGCTTCGTTCATCGGCAAGGCATTGGCTTTGCCGAAATAATCGACCTGCACCGAATGGTCTATCACCAGATCGCAAGGGATAAACGGATTGATTTTTTTCGGATCGCCGCCCAATTCGTTCATCGCATCACGCATCGCGGCCAGATCGACCAAGGCCGGCACGCCGGTAAAGTCCTGCAGGATGACCCTAGCCGGTTTGTAGGGAATTTCCCGCCTGGAACCTTGCGCCTGCCAAGCGGCGAGGCCGAGCACATGGTCTTCGGTGATCGAATAGCCGTCGCAGTTGCGCAGCAAGCTTTCGAGCAGAATTTTTATCGTATGCGGCAAACGGGCAAGGTCGGCAGCGCCGGCGGACTCTAAACACGCAAGACGATAGTAGGACAACGGACTAGCACGATCAGGATTTAATAACTGCCGTGCGCCGAAAGGATCTTTTGAATTCATGGCGGATACCCTCCTTCGAAGTCGGGAATTTAATTTTTTGTATACCACACTTCTATCGGATATGACACCGCTTTATCGTTATATACCCATCGTATATTAAAATTCGGCCTTGGTGTGCCCGTCAAAGGACGCCGTGAACCCAGCACCTAAATTCCATAGGTCTTTGGCAATGATTCAAAATCATGGCTTATTTAGGTGCTGGATAAATTATCTAAGGCTATTAACCATGGCCAATGGGCTATGGAATTTAGGCGCTGGGTGAATACATCCTGTAGGCTCTATGCCAGCTCCATGCCGATCCCTCACCTAGCGTTAGGTGAGGGATCGAAAACCCCCGACGCCTCCTCGGACATTGCCGAAATTTGAAGTGCGAAAGGTATAGTGTCAGACATTGATTTCTAAGGGGACATGGCTTATGCCGAAATTTTTTTACATTAAAAAGTACGGTGAAAATTTTTATGTCCGGTAATACGAATATCATCGCTCTCTAATACGCGTAAATTTTTGCGCCGCCTATCCATAATGCGTCTATTGGGCGTATTAGGATTTAAAGTGTTATTTTGTTGCCGTAGGTCGTTATGCCAATAGCGATTGTGATATTCCCTGACAGCAATATGCTTACCGTTGATCGGTTTTCGATTCAATTTCAATATCGCCCGTTTAGCAAACGAATCGGGCTCTATAGTCACTAGTGCGTGATATTCGGTGGAATTAGTGCTGGAATCATGCAGTTTCAATATTTCAATATTTCTGAGGCTCTTTTTTTTGACAAAAAAACTTCGTTTAAGTAGAGGTTCAAAAAAACGCTTGATATCCTGCTGATTTGTCTCGGCAGGTATTCTGACTAGTATAAGGCGCATAGTCTGTTCTCCATGAAGATTTTGCCCAGTAATGAGACCGTTTCGGATCCTTAACTCGACGCATGTCTTTATCCGTCGTAGCTCAAAATTCGGCGCCTGGGTATCCGCTAAAGGACGCCGTGAATACCTCCATGTAGGCTCTATGCCAGATCCATGCTGGCAAAGCCTTTATCGGACACCCAGGCGCCTCCTCTGGCACTGCCGAAATTTGAAGTGCGAAAGGTATATACCGGTGATTTCGTTTCTTTATCGAACATGATAATTCAAATGACGAGGCAAGGAAGGCTTATTGTTCAGCTATGTGAATGACATCTCACTAGGTGAGTGAAACATGAAATAAGCAGGTTTCACCTCGCCCCTCCTGCCCTCATCGTAGAGCGAATACCGAAACCCCCTTTGTAATCGGTATAATTCGTTCGGTCATGTTTGCGCCGAATTTTGATCTACGACGGGTATATGTAATTTTTTTCGCAAAGCATCTGCTCCTGCTCACGCCCCGTACCTACATCCATGTAGGCAACACAACCATCGGGCAACAGAGCGCGTCAACTTAACAGCAAATGTGACCGCGCGAAGTATATAATGCCGTAAACAAATAAAATCGCTCTCGCGGCAACTTACCAAATACTAACCATGCAGGAATTAAACACGTTTAAATTGATCGACAGGATCAGCACGCTGGTGCGTTCGGAAGAACGAAAAAAATACACCTCGCTGGGTTTGCAACCGATACAAGGACAAATTATTGATTATTTAGCTCAATGCAATAACATGAGCGACACGCCTGCCGCTGTCGCCGAATATTTCGGCCTGACCAAAGGCACGGTTTCGCAATCGTTACAAGTGCTCGAGCGAAAAGGTTATATCGAAAAAAAACCGAACGATCAAGACCGGCGTATCTTGCATTTGCGTCTTTCAGCAGCCGGTGAGTCTGTTTTAAAGGAAATGCAATCTTATGACATTTATCCTGCTGCCGAGCAAGCGATTCCTAAGGAACAGTTTGATGCGCTAAACCAGGCATTGCTGTCGACACTGTTGGCATTGCAAAAAAGCAACAATTTAAAAAGTTTTGGCGTCTGTTACACATGCTATTATTTTTCAGAGCTCGACCAACATTATCACTGCGATTTAATGCAACAGCCGCTGAATCAGCAGGAAGCCTTGAAGATTTGCCGTGAGCATGTTCTGTTTGAAGGTAATAATAGGTGATTGAGTAAGAGTCCGCTGTTTCCTAAGCTCTTTGAGACTGTGAAAGTATTCAATATTGCTAAATAACCATGAAGAGCATGAAGTCACATGAAGAATTAGATTGTTGATTTTATAGTCTTTTTATTCATTGCATTCATGTTTTTCATGGTGAATAAATTTTTTATGGTGTATTCACCGATATTTTCACAGCCATTCTTTGCTTGGGAAGCTCGGAGCCACGCCATTCCCGTTGCGCTACGCTGCATACGGGCTACATGCTTTATAGCAACTTGAGAAAGAGTGGATGTGGGTTGGCCGTTTTTAGCTTGATGCGTATGCCCTGGTAACCACTCCGATCTTAACTACATGCCGAATAATTCGATCCGGGTAGAGGGCAGGCATAGAGCCTATATGGACGTATTCACCCAGCACCTAAATAAGCCATGATTTTGAATTATTGCCAAAGACCTATGGAATTTAGGTGCTGGGTTCACAGCGTCCTTTGACGGGCACCCCGGCGCCAAATTTTGATTTACGATGGGTATATTTATTACCATTTTTTACGATAGTATCGGTGAAAGAATTTGCATCCTGCTTAATTTATGGTCAAATCTATGATAACGCTCTTGCTGAGTAGTTATCACTTAATTATTTATGAGGTATTACTATGTTCGATCCCAAAGCCATTGACGATATCGCTAACCGCCTGGCGAATGCCATGCCGCCCGGTTTGTCCCATTTGAAAGAAGATATGGAAAAAAACTTCCATGCTGTTTTACAAGGCACTCTCGGCAAACTGGACCTAGTCACCCGCGAAGAGTTTGAAGTTCAAAAAGCCGTATTAACTAAAACACGAACGAAACTCGAAGATTTGGAGATTCGTGTTGCCGCGCTGGAAAAACAGCTTAATCAAAATCCATCCGATCAAGTTAATTCATAATACAAAATTCCGCAGCTTAACCATGAGGAATATAAAGTTAATTAAGTCTTTCAAGGGCTTGCCTTAAAACTTCTTATTCTTCGCGATCTTCATGGTGAATGCTTTTTCTAGGATAATTAACAGCGATCCTTTCAAGCCGGTTTTTCGCTAAAAATTCGGCTTTTTTCTTCAAATTATTTATGACATTAGCCGTAGCCTATAGCCGCGGCCGTTCCGGAATCGATGCGCCGTTGGTGACGGTGGAAGTCCATGTTACGAGCGGACTACCCGCGCTCAATATCGTCGGTTTACCCGAAACGGCGGTCAAGGAAAGCCGGGATCGTGTGCGCGGCGCGATCATCAATTCATATTTCGAATTTCCGATGCAGCGCGTCACGATCAATCTGGCTCCGGCCGATTTACCGAAGGAAGGCGGGCGTTTCGATTTGGCAATCGCTTTGGGAATTCTTGCGGCATCAGGGCAAATTCCAGTCGGCCGCCTAGCGGAAGTCGAATGTGTCGGCGAACTGTCGCTTGGCGGCGAGTTGCGTCCGGTCAGCGGAGTTTTACCGATAGCGATACAAACCCGGAACAGCGGAAAACCGCTAATTCTGCCTAAAGAAAATTGCGCCGAAGCGGCCTTGATCAAAGACATCGATCTGTTGCCGGCCAATCATTTGCTTGAAGTGTGCGCGCACCTGAACGGACAGAAATCGATCGTCATCGACGAAGAAACCCTCGTATTACCGGCGGAAACGGAATCGGTCGACTTTTCCGATGTACACGGTCAATATCATGTCAAGCGTGCCTTCGAAATCGCCGCATCCGGTGCGCATAATTTGATCATGCTCGGACCGCCCGGCACCGGTAAATCGATGCTGGCCGCGCGCTTGCCGACGATTCTGCCGCCGCTGACCGAACAGCAGGCTCAAGAAACCGCCGCGATTGCATCGATTAGCGACAAAGGTCTCGATGTTGCCAATTGGTTGAAACCGCCGTTTCGAGCGCCGCATCATACCGCATCGGCTGCGGCGTTGGTCGGTGGCGGCGGCAATCCGAAGCCGGGAGAAATTTCGTTGGCTCATAACGGCACTTTGTTTTTGGACGAATTGCCCGAATTCGACCGTAGGGTTCTGGAAGTCTTACGTGAACCGCTCGAAACCGGTCATATCAGTATTTCGCGTGCAGCTCGGCAAGCCGAATTTCCGGCACGATTTCAATTGATTGCCGCGATGAATCCATGTCCATGCGGTTATCTGGGAGATCCGTCCGGACGTTGCCATTGTTCGATAGAACAAGTTGCACGATACCGTGCCCGCATTTCAGGGCCGTTGCTCGATCGTATCGATATGCACCTGGAGGTGCCGAGAGTGTCTCGCGAGGTGCTGCGAAAAGGTTCGGAGGAAGGCGAAGAAAACAGCGCGCAAATCAGAGCACGTGTAGTTACGGCACGAAATATCGCGTTGTCGCGTCAAGGAAAAACCAATGCGGCACTCAGCGCACGCGAAGTCAAACAGCATTGCCGATTATCCGATCAAGGCCATGAACTGCTCGAACAAGCCATGGATAAGTTTGGGTTGTCGCATCGCGCCTATCACCGTATTCTCAAGGTCGCAAGAACGATTGCCGACCTAGCCGGTTCCGACACGATAGAAATTGTTCATTTGAGCGAGGCGATCGGTTACCGCAGATTGGATAGGAAAACCGACTGATGCGGCTTTAATGTAGGGTGCGCAAGTGCACCGGGAAGACGACTTACTGGGCTTGACGCTGTGAAAAGGTGCGCGACGCGCACCTTATTTGGCTATTGACTGATGACATTACTTGCCTGTTTCAAGCTTTAGCGTAGGGTATTTCTCGCGAAATAGCTGTTCGCTCATGCGCATCAGCGAACGGCCTTCTTCGATTTCTTTATAGCCTTCGCTAACCATGTCTTGCCCTTTTTTCAGGTCTTTTTGGGCATCTTCGATCACTTCGTTGCCCTTAGACACTTTCTTTTCCCCTGAAGACAACAATTTCGACCCTCTTTCCCATTCGCCGGATAAACGCGTTTTTAATTCGGATTCGGACTTAGCTGTCTCGGCATGCTCCCGCATCAAATCGGCAACCGTCGGTTCGCTAGCGCAACCCGAAAGGGCAATTGCAGAAGCAAAAGCAATAGGAAAAAGAGAGCGAATTAAAAAACTCATAGAAATTCTCCTAAATTAGTCATATATGAACAGTATTATAACATTCTTATGTGCATTCGCGAAAAGCGGGCGCCGGCGGGTTAATTTTCGATTATCCTAAATTCGGCAGTTAGTCCAGAAAATCATGGAAGACACGAAAGTAATCATACGGTTACAGAAACTCCCCTGACCCACCCATTGGGTAAGCAACTTGGAAAGTATAACTAATTGAATATTTACGTAATTTTCGTGTGTTTCGTGGACAAAACGCTTTTATAGGTTAATACTTTGAGTTTTCAATCGACCGGGAGGTTTACCGTGGAAATCATGCCCTCATTCAAAAGCAGCGGCGGTTATCGTGCCGCGCAATATCTGATAACGACTCTGATCGTGCTGCTAGTCGGTTATTTAATAAGCCTATTGCCGATCATGTCACGGTTGGTCATCGCTGATCGATTGGCGGCGACGGATTTGGTGCTGTTCGTCACGCAAATGACTGCACTGATTTTGTTTTATCTTTTTGCCGTGAATGCGATCGCGGCACTCCCGAAAACCGGCGGCGCGCTATTTTTTGTCAAAGCGATCAGCGTCCCGGCGGCTTTGTTGGTCATCGTCATTATCGGACAAGGCGTCATTTGGAAGGTCTTGGGGCTTTTCGTCGGCGCATCAGGTAAATCGTTCTATTTCGGCATCGCGATTCTATTGATCGTACTGATAGGCATTTGGTTGGTATGGGTTGCCTTTCAGAATGCCCCCTATTTGATCGACTCGATCGAGGAAGCAAAAGAAACCTTGCCGGCGCTGCCGAGCCTGCGCACCAGCGCTTGCCCCGAATGCGGGCAGTTATCGTCACGAAGCGCCAAATTTTGCTGTCACTGCGGTCATCCTAAGCACAAGGAGTTCAGCTGTTCGGCCTGCGGCGAAGCATTACAGGAAGATCAAAAATTCTGCCACGCCTGCGGGCACGAAGTTGAAACCGAACAAGCGAAAGAGGTAAAGAGTTGATGATTCGTTTTTGCAAAATGGCAACCGGATTCCGGCAATCCCTACTCCTCCCCGCGCATCAAATCAAGCAAATCGTCGGCCGACATTTTTCCGCTGATGTCCGCGCCTTCCAATAGACTGTCTGCCAAGTCGCGCTTGTGGCTGTGCAGTGCAACGATTTTTTCCTCGATCGTGTTCTTCGCGATCATTCGGTAAATCGTTACGGGCCGCTGTTGGCCCATGCGGTGCGCGCGGTCCGAGGCTTGATCCTCGACCGCCGGGTTCCACCACGGGTCCATGTGAATCACATAATCGGCCGCGGTCAGATTTAAACCGACGCCACCGGCTTTTAGACTGATTAAGAACAATTCGCCATCGCCGCGCTGAAATGCATCGACGCATTTTTTACGCTCCTTGGCCTGCGTGCTGCCGTCCAGATATTGATAGCCGATACCGCGCTGTTCAATATAGTCCTTGATCAATTGCAAATGGTCGACGAATTGACTGAACACCAGAGCTTTGTGTTTGTTGTCGAGCAATTCATCGACGATTTCGCCGAATGCCGCCAATTTGCTACTGGGCAGTGCGATATCCGCATTGGCTAGCCGCGTGTTGCAACAACTGCGGCGCAATTTGGTGATCGCGGCGAGTATCTGCAAATGCTTGGCGCCGGCCTGACTGCCGGTGCTGTTCAAAATTTCGAGACTTTCGCGGCGCAAGGCCTCATAAAACGCCATTTCCTCGCCGCTCATTTCAACGTAGACCGGAATTTCGGTCTTTGGCGGAAGCTCCTGTAGAACTTGGGTTTTAGTGCGGCGCAGAATGAACGGCTGAATCAATTTCTTTAATTGCTGACGCGCCTCTTGACTGCGGTCGCGCTCGATAGGTCCCGCGAAGCGTTTATTGAATTGTTCCAGCGAACCGAGTAGCCCCGGATTGATAAAGCGAAACAGATTCCATAATTCGCCGAGATGATTTTCCAGCGGTGTGCCGGTCATGATCACCCGGAATTCAGCCTGTAAATTCATCGCGCCTTGCGAGCGCCGCGTTGCGATGTTTTTGATCGCCTGCGCCTCGTCGAGTATCGCGATTTGAAAAGGGATTTTCGAGAGCATCTCGGCGGCTTGTTCTTGTTGCAGCAATCCGTAACTGCAAATCAACAAGTCGAAAGACCCCAGGCTGTCGAGCTTACGCTGACGATCTCCGCTACCGAACAGAATGGGATTAAGCGTCGGCGCGAAACGGCGCGCTTCGCTTTCCCAGTTCATGCACACCGAAGTCGGCGCGATGATCAAGCTCGGGCCGTTCGGCGCTTTGTCGACCAGCAGCGCCAGCGCTTGTATGGTTTTGCCGAGACCCATGTCGTCGGCCAAACAGGCGCCGACGCCCCATTGCGCCAAGCGCGCCAGCCAGTTGTAACCGTCCGTTTGATAATCGCGCAGTTCCGCTTGAAAAGTAGACGGCACGACCGGTTGAAATTCGCGCGCCGCCTTAAGCCGCTGCATATGCGCTTGCCAATGTTTGTCGGCCTTGAAGCCGGCTTCGTCCTGCCAGTCTTCGAGCGTCAATGCCGCGAGCGGATTGATGCGGACTTTTTTGCCGGTCAAATCGGCATAGGCTTTCAAATCGTCGAGACGGCGGCGAAATTCGTCGGTCAACGCAATAAACTGGCCGTCCTGCAATTGTAAAAATCGGCCTTGGCGGTTACCCAATAAGCCCAGCAATTGGCGGATATCGATGACGGTATCTTCGTTAACCTGCAGCTCGCCTTGCAGCGCGAACCAATCGTTATCGCGTTTGATCTGCATATTGAAACCGCTGCCGGTACTGTGCCCGAGCAAACGGAATTTGACGCCTTCAGGCCATTCCAATAACACGCGATCCGGCGGCAAGGATTGTAGTTGTAACAACAATTCGAGACATTGTTCCGGATCTTCGAGCAGATATTCGCCGCCGTCGTCGCGATCGGCTTCGGCTATTGCAGGGCATGCGGAGAAGACCTCTTCGCAACGTATTTTTTCCAGTTTGAGATCGCGTTGCGCTTGCAGCGGTTTGCCGTCGATTTCGGTAAAAACGCTCGCGCCGCCTTGGCCTGGCTGATAATAAGCGCCGCTTGTCGAAAAAGGGCGAATCAGCAGCGCGGCCTTGAGCCCTTCGCCGAGCGGCAATAAATGAAGGCGAGGCGTGGCATCGGATTCGACCTGTTCGGCCGTGCTGGAACTGCCGCCGATATCCGATTGCACGGTCAACAAACCGGAGATGCCTGTTAGTGTTTGCAGCACGCGATCTTGAGCCGTTACCGGTACTTCCAGGCCTTTCGGGCCCAGAAGTTGATAGATTTTATGATGATCGGCGGTCAATTCGATCATTTTCAATCGGGTCGGCGTTTCCTTACTGATGATTATGTTTTGCTGATGACTAGGCGCAGGTGTAAATGTAATTTTGATTTTGCCGCCTTTGGCCTTGCTGACGCGAAGTTCCGGCTCGCCTTTGACCACTTCGACCCGCACATTCGGCGAGTCGGACCAAAACAGCAGCGGATGCCCGACCAGAGCAAGCGGCATTTTTTCGCTGAATTCATAATAAATGCTGCTGCCATACCAACCGCTAGTTTCAGTATAGGGTTTGATCGTAGAACAAATCCTTGAGTCATGCTCGCTCAAATAATCGAAACTGTCGCGCTCGGTATGCAGCCTTTTCAGCGACACCGCACGCCCTTTACTCCAGCCGCCCTTGGCTTGCTGTTTTTGCTCGCGCGGTTCGATCAATACCATGTTATATATTTCCTGAAAGCTGACCAACCAGGCCATGCGGGTCGGCTTCTCCGTTTGTACAGCACCGCTCTGGAATCCGCTATTGCCGAGGCCCAGCAAAGCATCGAGCGCTAAATCCCAGTCGGGTCGGCTCGCGAACAAATCGGCCAGACTAATCGGCCGGCTATCCAAAAAGCCGTCATCCCAGGATTTGGACGACAGGGTTTCGGCGCGCCCTGATAATTTCGCCAGTTCGGCGGCGGGCCAGCGGTAACCGTTATCGGCTAAACGCCGGTACAAATTTTTAACGATCTCCAATGAGACTACCGGATATCCCGATAATGGCGCATCGGTCATCCAGGAGCGCACCAGTAAGCGAAATAATAGAATCAACTTCGGAAATTCAATTGCGGAATGCGGTTCGCCATTGTCGTCATAACCCTTCGAAATCGGGTCGATATTGTTATAGAAAACCGCATTGTCGCGCTGGCTCAAGTCGCCTTGCAAAAACTTCTGGAAAATTTCCAAATAACGATAGCAATTGACCCAGAAGCCGTTGAGCTTGATGGCCTGACCCAACAGCGTCGTCAATTTTTTATCATGCGCATCGCGGCATTTCAGAATCGCCAAAGGATAAAATATGCCGGCCAATCCGTAAAAATAAACAGTCTTTTTTCCGGTTATTTTTCTGATTAACTTTAGCGCAGTTTCATATTGCGCGATGGCTCCGGCAAAATCGCCTTTTAAAAACGCCAATGCGGCGTTTAACGCCTGTAACTCCGGATCTTCACTGCCGGCAATTCCTAGCGACAGAATGTCCCAATCGCCTCGTAACAGCAATAATTCGGCATAAATTCGGGGCGCCATTTTTAAAAGTAAAGCGTCCGGGTCTCCCGAAGCGTATTTCGCTAAAAAATTGAAGATATCGGGGTCGTGATAGAGATAAACGAGTTGATGCAGCCCGATAAAGCCGGTCAAGTCGTCGATCATCTGCGGGTGCCGCCGCTTGAGCCATGCGATATCCAGCGGATTCAGTATCCACGATAAATACACATCGATTTGGTCGGGCAATTGGTATTGGTAATAATAGCGGTTACCGATACTAAGACATTGATTAACCAAAGCATAATCGCCGCGATGAAATGAAATACGCGCATCGCGCAGGCATTGATGCTGATTGACATAGGAGGTTTTCTTAGCGATCGGAGTCGGTTGGTCGAATAACGATGCATAACGCTCGAATTGCTTATCCTCGACTAATTGCCGGGCGATCGGTTCGGCAAGCAAGCGATTGCATCGGTAGCCGCTTTTACCGGCTTGGACTTCCAGCAATCGATTGTTTTTTAAAGCTACCAAAACCGGCTTTATCGAAACGGCGGTAAACGGCTTTCCTTGATCGCTGCGAATGCCAAGCTTCGAAAGATTTTGAGCGATAAACGAGGCCGTTTCGTAATTATGGCAAACGGCTAAAAACTGCATGACAGCTTTGTCGCTATCAGTCAGATTTTGATATTTCTCGAGTAACAGGGAGCGTTGTTCGTTGAACATGACGAGGAGCGTTGAAAAAATGGTGATTATACAACACTGATAGACATGATCGGTCTATATCATTGCAATCGTTAAGCCATTGGCCGCGCGATGTCACAAATTTCGAATTTGCCTATCGATTTGCTGAAAAAATAAGATTTTCCCATGTTCGAGTCGCCTAAAATTTTTTTTAAAGCTAACTCATTGAACTTAAAAAACTACCTCTCAATCGCTCCTTTTGGCGCGCAAAAAAACCGCGAAAAACACAACATATTGATTTAAGATATATCCATAAACACTATATGAGGGATTCGCGTTGCTTGCGGATTTTCTCGCTCAAGCGCACGAAACATCAATGATCCGGACCTTTCCCGGATGCGATAAAGCCAAAACGTTCAACCAGACAAGGGAATCAAAGAATGACCGCAAAACTCCAAGTCGTTACGCAACACGCGACCGAAATTCCACTGCAAAGCGCATCGCTGGACATCTGGGACAGCAAATACCGCCTGAAAACCAAAGACGGCAAGGCCGTCGACGGCACGATAGACGACACATACAAACGCGTCGCAAAAGCCTTGGCCGAGGTCGAGACCAACAAGTCTTTGCAGGAGCATTGGCACAAGGAATTTCTTTGGGCATTGCGTAAAGGCGCGATTCCCGCAGGCCGTATCACATCGAACGCCGGCGCGCTGGAACACAAGCCGGCAACCTCGACGATCAACTGCACCGTCTCGGGCATCATCGAAGATTCGATGGACGATATTCTGGCGAAAGTGCATGAGGCGGGGCTTACGCTAAAAGCCGGATGTGTCGCTCCCAATACTTTGGTTTATACCGAACAAGGTTATGTCACCGCCAAGTGTGCGGTCGAAGAAAAGCATCGATTCATTCTGAGCTACGACAAAAAATCGCGGCTTTTTGAAATGCAACCGATTTTAAAGCACATGACCACATCGGTGCCTATCGATGAAAACATCGAGATTTCATCGCATTTGGGCACATTGACGACGTCAATCAAGCATCCTGTGCTGATTTATCGTGACGAAAAAATGCAGTATGTCCGCGCCGATGAGGTTCAGCCAAGCGATGCGCTCATTCATCATCAATTGCCTTGGCAAGCGGATGATTCCGCCGCATTGAAAGCCTGGTTCGCCGGTGCACACTTAGGCGACGGTTCCGCTTATCCGAAAAAAATGACATATTCCCCGCTACGGCAAAAATGGCGCGAAAAGGCCGACGCGGTCGGATCGCGCCTGATTTTCAAGATTCGCGCGGCAGAACGCGAAGTCGTGGAGCGTTATGCGCTGTTTTTCAGAGAGTTTTGCCAATGCAACGCCAAAGTCGTTGCGGCAATTACTGCGAATGACACGCCGGCTTGGGATTTTACCGTTGCCAGTTTCAGAGCTAGCTTGGCGAGCGAAATCATCGACGATCAAATCGGTAAAAAATCACACCATCTTTCCGTACCGCAATGGATCAAGCAAGCACCGGAAAACTATTTTCTGCCTTTTTTAGCCGGCCTATTGGATACCGACGGTACGGTTAATACTGAACACGGCAGCGCCAGCTTAAGCTGCCGGAATGCTGAATTCGCACGGGAGATTCAATCTTTGCTAGCTTTATTCGGCATTCATGCCTCGGTAACCGAACGTAAGCCGCGCGAGCATGTTTATAACGGTAATCTGATCAAGGATTCGGGCGGTTGTTCGGTCAAGATTTCGGATTCCGACTTTTTAGCCGAAGTGTCCGCCTATATGGCGGACAGCGGCAAAAAACGTAGAATTATTGAGCACCGAAGCCAATCGGGCCAATACGATCATTATGCGATGACTTCGGCATTGAAAAACGCTTTGAAAGAAGTCTCCGCCGATTTGACGCATGTTGAAAAGCAGCATTTGGGTATCTATCACGGTAAACATTTGCAGCCGACTGTGAGCAGAATCTATCTCGACCGCTGGCAGTGTCTTTTTCCTCAGTTGAAAACGATGATCGACGCCGTCCGTCAGTTGCGCCCGGTGAAAAGTATTCGACGAAATCTACCTCTCGGCGAAACGTTTTATGATTTTAACGTCGATCGGCACAACAACTATTTGGCCGGCAACAATGGCTTAATGGTGATCCATAACTGCGGCATCGGCTATGAATTTTCGACGCTACGTCCGAAAAATGCCTACGTGTCCGGCGCCGGCGCCTACACCTCCGGACCGCTGTCGTTCATGGATATCTATGACAAGATGTGTTTTACGGTTTCGTCTGCCGGCGGCCGCCGCGGTGCGCAAATGGCGACCTTCGACGTCGCGCACCCGGACGTCGTCGATTTCATCCGCGCCAAACGCGAAGACGGCCGTTTGCGTCAGTTCAATCTGTCGCTGCTGATCACCCGCGAGTTCGTCGAAGCGGTCAAAAACGATGCGCAATGGCCGTTGTCGTTTCCTGTCACCGAGCGCGAAGTCAAGGCCGATGCTATCGATTTGACCGATTCCGACAAAATCGTCTGGCGCGATCTGCCGAACAAAAAAAGCTATGTCGTCAACGAAGCCGGCCTAGTCGCGTGCCGCATAACCAAAACCATGCCGGCCCGCCGCCTGTGGGACATCATCATGTCGTCGACCTACGACTACGCCGAACCGGGCTTCATCCTGATCGACAAGGTCAACGAGATGAACAACAACTGGTTCTGTGAAAATATTCGGGCGACTAACCCATGTGGCGAACAACCATTGCCACCTTACGGTTCGTGTCTGCTCGGCTCGATCAACCTGACCCGATTCGTCGAAAAACCGTTCAGTAAAGAGGCCGGTTTCGATTGGGAAGGTTTCCGCAAGACCGTGCGCATCTTTACACGCATGCTCGACAATGTCGTCGAAATCAACGGACTGCCGCTACAACAACAGCGCGACGAAATCTTCGGCAAGCGCCGCCACGGCATGGGCTATCTCGGCTTGGGCTCGACCTTGACGATGCTTGGTTTGAAATACGGCGAGGAAGAGTCTTTGGCCTTTACCGAAGAAGTCACCAAAGCGCTGGCTATTGAAGGCTGGAAGGTCGGACTGGAACTCGCGAAAGAAAAAGGTCCGGCACCGATAATGGAGCAAGTGTTCACGGTCACCGGCGAAATGCTGTACAAACGCCCGGAAATGCAGCAAGACGGCTATAAAATCGGCGACAAAGTGCCAGGCAAAGTGTTGCACGCGAAATACAGCCGCTACATGCAGCAACTGGCCCAAGAAGAGCCCAAACTGGTCGACGAACTGGCCAAAGTCGGCTGCCGCTTCACGCATCACAGCTCGATCGCGCCGACCGGCACGATTTCTTTGTCGCTCGCGAACAACGCCAGCAACGGCATCGAACCGAGCTTTGCCCACCATTATTCGCGCAACGTGATCCGCGAAGGCAAAAAGTCCAAGGAAAAGATCGACGTGTTCTCGTTCGAACTGCTGGCCTATCGCCACATGGTCAACCCAAACGCGATGCCGTACAGCGACGACCCGAACGCGCAATTGCCGAATTACTTCATCGCCGCCGACGATGTCACGCCGATACAACATGTCGATATCCAGGCCGCCGCGCAAAAATGGATCGATTCGTCGATCTCGAAAACCGCAAACGTGCCGACCGACTATCCGTACGAAGACTTCAAGTCGATCTACGAATACGCCTACGACCAAGGTTTAAAAGGCTGCACGACATTCCGCTTTAATCCGGAAGTGTTCCAGGGCGTGTTGGTCAAGGAAAAAGACCTTGAAAACACGACCTACCAGTTCACGCTCGAAGACGGCCATGTCATCGAATTGAAAGGCAACGAAGAAGTCGAGTACGACGGCGAAATCCATTCCGCCGCGAATTTGTTCGATGCGCTGAAGGAAGGATATTACGGAAAGTTTTGATTTCCGGGAAAGTAATCTTAGGCTGGGTTAGGCTTCGCTCTTATGTCCTGCAGAGTAAACTCAACCTACGGAATTAATCCGGAGACAGTTCTATGAACCCATGCGTCAAAACAGTTCAGGTTACCGACGATTATTCGTTGATACTGCAATTTACCGACGGCAGCCGAGGCGTATACGACTGCAAGCCGCTATTGGACTTCGGCGTTTTCAAAGAGCTGCGCGATAAGCCCTATTTCAAGCGCGCGGCGGTCGAACACGGCACGGTGGTGTGGCCTCACGAACAAGATATTTGCCCGGATACTTTATATCTGGACTCCGTAAAACTGGAAAACGCAACGTAGTTAATGCGATCTGTGGGAGCGACGCCTACGTCGCGACAAGAGCGTCACTCCCACACTGAAGCCGCATTCATCAGCCGGGGCGTAAAAACCAGGATAGTTAAAAACATCGACGATTCGTTAAACCGGCGAATCCCAAACTTTTTAAGGTAATCATCATGACCTTGCACAAAATCAATAAAAAAATCGTCAGCTACAAAGTGCTGACCAAAGACAGCGCCGAAACGGCACAACCGGAAGCGGAAAAACCGTCCCCGGAATCGATGCACGAAAACATCGAACGGCCCGAAGTTCTGGTCGGCTCGACCTACAAGATCAAAACGCCGCAATCCGAACATGCGCTGTACATCACGGTCAACGACATCATCCTAAACCAAGGCTCCGAGCACGAAGAACGCCGACCTTACGAAGTCTTCATCAACTCAAAGAACATGGAGCATTTCCAATGGGTGCTGGCGCTGACGCGCGTCATCTCGGCGGTATTCCGCAAAGGCGGCGACGCCTGCTTCCTGGTCGAAGAGCTGAAAGCGGTATTCGACCCGCGCGGCGGCTACTTCAAAAAAGGCGGCGTCTTCATGCCCTCGCTGGTCGCCGAAATCGGCCACGCGATCGAATCGCATTTAAAACACATCGGCATGATCCAGCCCGAAGAAATGAGCGATCACCAGAAACAGTTTCTCGCCGAAAAACGCCGCGAATTCGAAGCCCACCACGGCGCGGCAAATAACGGCGACGCCTTCCCGGAACAAGCCGTACTCTGCACCAAATGCAGCACCAAAGCTATGGTGCTGATGGACGGGTGTATGACTTGCTTGAATTGTGGGGAGTCGAAGTGTGGGTGATGGAGGTTGTGAGAGGAATTTTTTGTGGGACAGCTCATTACCAAAGAGCACGTTGCTATCGATAAATGTTTAGGAAAGTTTGTTGCCTGTATTGCAAAAATTAACCTATAAGTTAATATATGAAATTGAAAGTACTACACCGCACTCGTTATACAATCGCTGCCGCAATGAACGGCGATGAGTGTGAAACGGAAACTTTCTTGAATGACATTTCGACGAAATACCAAGCCAGTGCCGAAGGTCTGATACATTTGATCGAACGCATTGCTGAACATGGTTTGGATGGCTTATCGACCAAGCTATGCCACCTGGTCGATAAAGAAAATAAAATCTACGAGCTGATAAAAGGCGATCTGCGCCTGTTGTTTTTTAAAGGACATTGCGACATCTTAATCATTACCTCGCATGGTTTTTTAAAAAAGTCGCAGAAAACACCGGATAACGAAAAAAACAAGGCGGTTCGATATAAGAAACAATATCAACAAGCACATGATGCAGAAAACATCGATCTAATAGAAGATCGGGAGGAATAAATGGCGCTAAAATCCTTTAAAAAATTGTTGGCCGATGCCAAACAACGCGATAGCTATTGGGTGGAAAAAGCAAAGCTGGATTTTTCCGTTGCATTGAATCGACTATTTGAAAAAAGCGGCATGTCCCAAAAAGCGCTTGCCGAAAAACTGGGTACCAGTCCAGCCTATATCACCAAAGTATTTCGCGGCGATGTTAATTTTACTATCGAAACGATGACCAAATTGACACGGGCAGTAGACGGGCAATTGCATATACATATCGCGCCAAAGCAGCTGAAAAGTCACTGGTTCGATGTTTTACAAACACAAGAACAGCCGGAAGAAATTGGCAATGAATGGAAAATAGCCGGAAAGAAAACAAATGACAGAATTTCCACTGCGGCTTGAACGCTATTTTTTTACAGAGCAACAAGTTATCGCCAACCCGGAGCACCAAGTAGCCGATGTTAAACATATCGACTTTTTGGTGGATGCCAGCGCAAACCGCATTGAAGGACAGCCCGGTAAGTATGGCATTAGCGCTAAAGTTGAGCTTAATCAGGAAAAGAGCGGCAATGCACCTTACTTTATAACGATTACCGCCTTCGGCATTCTCGTTATAAAAGATGGAGTTGATCCCGTAGTGGCCGAACCCCATATAGAAACATCCGGCGCTCAACTGCTTATCGGCGTTATCAGGGAACGATTAGCTGAAATGACAGCACGCGGCCCCTGGGGGGCTCTATATTTGGATTTCGTTCCAATTACGATCAAGATTGACTCGAATATCGCCGATTAAGCGGCTCATCCGACGAGACTAAACGGTACAACCCACAAAGATAACCTCATGCCCTTACGGGTCGTCACACAGGAAGATGGTAAAACAGTCCATAACGCTTTTTCTGATCGAAGATTAAAACCATGAAACTGAGTTACGACCAAAACACGGACTCTCTTTACATACATTTAGCCGACCGGCCATCGGTCGATTCAGACGAAGTGGCCGACGGCGTTGTTTTGGACTTCGATGAAACCGGCGCTTTGGTAGGTATCGATGTCCAGCATGCGAGTCAAAAGGCGGATATTCAGAATCTGTCGTTGCTGCATTTGCCGTTGAGAGAATTGGATGCGGCTTGATGCTATCGATTTTCAACCCGCTCGGCGACTGCTTCAAAAAGACGGCGGGTTGCTTTTAGTATCGTCTTCCATTATCCATAAAAAGTAACCTGACCCCTTTTCTGGGTGTGACTAAAGAAGGCATTTCCGAGTTTGGCTTTGAGCAGGTTACTCATGCTGTTATATTTGATGACGGAGAAGAATTCGTAGAAGAATTAGCTGACCTTAAGCTCAGGGGCGTGGTAGTTAGAAGGATAAAAATTAAGATCACTAGAGTTATAAATATCAAAAAAGATACGGAGTATAAAGGACTCACTTCGAATGAAAAGTACGAGTATATTGGGAGGGGCTCATATTGGGGCAACCCTTACTCAATGTATGAAGATGGTGATGATAGGGACGAGGTTATAAGGAAGTTCAAGTACGATTTTGATTTTGAGAAATTTCCTAATAAAGATAAGTCTGAAGCATACAAGCTGGCTGGAAAAAGACTAGGTTGCTATTGCAAGCCAGAGGCTTGTCACGGTGATGTGTTGGCAGACTTCCTCAATTCTTGGGATGACGGGGAGTAGTGCTTAACAATCGGCTGCACAGCGACCGATTTTCCGCCGCTCCGCGGCTCCAAACCGGCGCGTGAGCCGGACGTTATATGTCTCCATAGTGGCAAGCTTAACCCGAATCAGTTTCATAAGGATAGAAAGTTGACTCAGATCAAATCATTCGATGACTGTATAGATATGGCCGGAAATGGGAAAAAGCATTTGATGCTTGGAAATGGTTTCAGCATCGCTTTATTTCCACAGATATTTAACTATAAAAGGCTTGCTGAAAATATCGAATCTGATCGGATAAAGCTGCTATTCGAAGCTATAGACACCCCTGACTTTGAATTCGTCATGCGTCGATTGCTGGAAGCTGAAGAAATCGTAAAACATTATGATTCATCTGATGGAATTACAAATCATATCCATAATGATATTGAAGAGCTAAAGCGTACGCTTATCCATGTTATATCAAAGTGTCACCCACATAAACCATCCGAAATAACTGAGCATCAATACTCTAGCTGTCGTAAATTTCTATTGAATTTTGAAAAGGGAAACACCTATACCTTCAACTATGATCTTATTCTTTACTGGGTTTTGATGCACTTTCATGACCATCCCGAGCTTAAGTTACCTTGTGATGATGGTTTTCGTTATCCGTATTCGGACGAATATGTTCCTGAAGAAGAAAGGGACTTGTCACTGCACTGGGAGATCGGTCGAGAAAGGGGGCAAAGTATCTACTACATACATGGCGCAATGCACATATTTAGCGATGGCTCTGATATAGAAAAGTTGTCTTATACGAACCTAGGTGTCCCTCTAGCCGAACAGGTCAGGCAGGCGATAGATGAGGATAGATTTCCTGTATTTATATCAGAGGGATCTACCGATCATAAATTGGCACGAATCAAAAAAAATGGTTATTTATCGAGAACATTTTCTTCATTAAAAAGCATCACTGGAAATCTATTTATATTTGGTCATTCTATTCGTGACGAGGATGATCATGTATTTGACTTTATCAATCAGAATAACAAAAGCCTTAGAGTCTTCATTGGGCTCTTCGGGGATATAGGAGAGCCGCACAATCAAGTGATTATTAGTAAGGTCGAGAAATGGAGGAAGTCTTATCGTGGTAAGGTTTTCGAGTTTTATGACTCTTCTTCCGTCGATGTCTGGGGTCGCTCCTCCCATGCGTAGCTTAGCCAAGAAACCATATAACAGTTCAATGAACTACGCGCCTTCGGCGCCGGACACACAAAAGCGCGCCGGTTATTAAGGCGTTAGCCATGTGTGCCCACAAGGTACCGGAATTATCCTATGAGTAAAGTTTGGCGCTACTTAACAAAAGAAAAGCTGGAGTGGCTTGTGGCTGATAGAGGACTGTACTTCGGTCCGGCGATTTCACAAAGCGATCCAGAAGAGGGCTTGTATGACTCCACAATTCTAGGAGATCTTTTTGAAGAGAATCCAAGAAAATATATTCGGTAAAAAAGGGGGCGGGTTAAATTAATGTTTTAACCCGACCCTTTTTTTAGTCACCTTTTGGCTCTTCCGGATTTCCCGTGGTAGCCCCCAATATCTAGTGATTCGCCAACAAGGTCCGGCAACCCTGGACATCCAGCCAAATATGCTGGAATAATCGACCCAAAAAGACGGAGTCAGGCCTTACATTTGACATTATCCCTCTTTTCCGTCTGTTTCACTGTCCAAAAAAGGGGTCAGGTTTAATTAATAATTTAACCTTCTCCCTTTTTTCTACATAGCGTTCGTCTTGACGTACGTACTAAAAGGCGTACACTTAAGATAATTTGAACACAGCAGAGGTATGTCATGACCGGAATAACTGCAACTGAGGCGCGCAGCAACCTTTATCGGTTGATTGATGAAACCGCCGAATCTCACCAACCAATCGTCATCACGGGTAAACGGAATAAAGCTGTTCTGGTTTCCGAAGAAGATTGGTCTGCAATTCAGGAAACGCTTTACCTGCTATCCGTACCAGGCATGCGTGAGTCTATTCGGAAGGGTATGGATACTCCTGTGGATGAATGCAATGAAGAGCTCGACTGGTGACATTTACCGCATGGAAGTTGGTTTACACCAAGCAAGCTCAGAGGAATGCAAAGAAGTTGGCCTCCAGCGGCCTGAAGCTAAAAGCACAGAAATTGGTGGAGCTGATAGCAAAAGATCCGTATCGTAAGCCGCCTCCGTTTGAGAAGCTCATCGGCGATCTTACGGGAGCCTATTCCCGCCGGATCAATATTCAGCATCGCCTAGTGTACCAAGTACTTGAAGATGAACGAGTAGTTAAAGTTCTTCGGCTCTGGAGCCACTACGAATAATACATAACCCTAAATTTTTTGCTTGGTTCTTGAGGTCAGGTCTTACAATTGATATTACCGACTTCCATTCTCCATATAAATTCTTCCGACTTCTTTTCAGCCGACGCGCCTTTGGCGCGTTCAGCTTGAAGCTTGGCGTTAGCTGCTCAAAAACAATCATTCTCTCAAGTTTTAATTACATTATGGTTACGCTAAATTCGGTAAATAATGGGAGTGCAGTCAAATGACTCAGCTAGTACGAATAGGGAATTCGCAAGGCATAAGAATACCTAAGCCTTTGATTGAACAGGCTCATTTGGAAGTAAAAGAGCTTAAATTACAATTGGTTAACGGTGGTCCCCTCATAATTCCGGAGAATGGAGTTAGAGAAGGATGGAAAGAAGCTATAGAACAAACAATTTCGGCTCAGGGGCAAGAGTCGCTAGATGATGAATGGTTGGATTTCCCTCTCGACTCGGATGATGGGCTTGACTGGTAATGATAAAGCGATTTGAAGTTTGGCTCGTTGACCTCAATCCCACAAAAGAAAGAGAGATCAATAAAAAACGCCCTTGCGTTGTCATTTCTCCCAATGAAGTGTCGGCTCTGTCTACGTTTCTTATGGCTCCAATGACGACTAAGGGTTTTGAGTTTCCTTGTCGTGTTCCATGTAAGTTAAAAGGAAAAAGCGGTCTGATCCTGCTGGATAAAATTAGGGCAGTTGATAAATCAAGGCTTGTTACAAAACTTGGGGCGGTGAGCGCAAAGACACAAAAAGAACTGTGTTCGTGCTTAAAAGAAATGTTCGAGTATTAGATGTAGCTAACAATGCACATTCACTCGGACAAATTTACGCAACGTTTCGTTTGCGCACATGGACGGGGTCAGATCGAGATTCATAGCCTTTTTTGAAAATGTGAAATAAATGACGCCGGGTTTATTTTGTAATTCAACCCAACCCATTTTTCTAGCCTTCTTCTCCCGCTTGACGGCATTTCCTCCCCGGATCATAATCCGGTTGAAATGCGCGATTCAGCCCATTGGACTTCTTATGCTTAATCCCACACAGCAGTGCCGGCCCCCCCTGCAAGCTGTCGGGACGCGCCGTGCAGAGAATAAATCATGAACATTTTAAGAATGGATAAGCCTGACGGGGCCAACCGGCGATGAACGAGGCACAAGAAAAACCGCCCGTGGACAGTTGCTCGTTGACTCTGCTCGGCAGCGGCGGTGCCGGCGTAATGACCGCCGGGCAGATTCTTCTGGATGTTGCTGCCGAGGCAGGTTATTTCGGCTTGATGACGCGTTCCACCGGTCCACAGATCCGGGGAGGCGAAGCCGCAGCGGTGCTTCGGCTCGGCGTGACGTCTATCGGCTGCCAGGATGATCGCATCGATCTCTTAGTCGCGCTGGACTGGGGCAAAGCCGAGCACTTTTCCGACGAACTGGTGCTGGATGCCGATAGCGTGGTTATTGCTGACTCTGCTGAAGGCGAGCCGCCCGTCTGGGTGACGGATTCGGGTGCTCGCCACTACGCGGTAAGGCTTAGCGAACTTGCGCGCGAACATTCCGGCTTACGCGCCAATATCATTGCCGTGGGCATCGTCGGGGCACTCGTCGGTCTCGATTTCGACAGCATGAAGAATACTATTAAACGCCGGCTAATCGGAAAAGAAAACCTGTTTGCCGATGTCATACAGGCTGGACTACAGGCGGGTATTTCCGCGGCCGAGTCGCTTCAATGTGCCTGCAAGCTCGCGCCGCCTCAAGCGCAACCGCGTTGGCTGTTGACCGGCAACGAAGCCGTCGGCATGGGGGCGCTGCGCGGCGGGGTGCGGTTCTGTGCTACCTATCCGATCACGCCCTCTACCGAGATTCAGGAGTGGTTGGCAGAACGGCTCCCCGAGGTAGGCGGCTGCCTGGTGCAGGCCGAAGACGAACTCGCCTCGATAAACATGTGCATTGGCGCCTCGTTTGGCGGGGTGCCGGCCATGACTGCCACTTCGGGCCCCGGTTTTTCCCTGATGGTCGAAGCGCTTGGGCTTGCGGTGGCGACCGAGACGCCACTGGTTGTGGTTGATGTTATGCGTGGCGGGCCGGCTACTGGCATTCCCACCAAGTCCGAGCAGGCTGATCTCGCCATTGCCGTTTATGGCGCCCACGGCGATGCGCCTCGGTTGGTGTTGGCGCCCAACGGCATTGGCGACTGCATGACGACCACCCAGTGGGCCGTATATCTGGCCGAGGCGTTGCAATGTCCGGCAGTGGTGTTAAGCGACCAGTTTCTGGGCCAGTCACGCGCTGCCATTATGCCGCCGAAAGATCGCGAGTGGCGCGCCAAGCGGCGCAGGGCGCCGGCGAACATCGCGGATTTTCAACGTTTCAGGGATTGCAGCGACGGCATCTCGATGATGGGCATTCCCGGCACGCCGGGCAGCGAATACACAGCCACGGGGTTAAGCCACAAGCCGTCGGCGCGTCCCTCGGCCATGCCCGCCGACCATCGCCTACAGTTGGACAAGCGCCGCCGCAAGCTCGAGCAATTCGATTACGGTGATGACTGGGCCGATATCGAGGGCGATGGATCTCTTGGGTTACTGACCTGGGGTTCCTCCACCCAAGCGGCTCGCGAGGCCGTTGCGCGGGTTCGTGCCGATGGATTGGCGGTACGCCTCGTGTCGCTAAGGCTTATCGCACCGCTTGATCCTGTGCGACTAACTACAGCTTTAGACGGGATCAAGCGACTGTTGGTGGTCGAACAAAGCCACGGAGCTCAGTTCTTTCAGTATCTGCGGGCCAGCTGCGAGCTGCCGCCGCACACTCGTAGCCTTGCCGAGCCCGGCCCCCTGCTGTTCCGGCCGGGTCGGATCGCCGCCGCGCTTCGCGTACTAGAAATGGAGGAGGTCAAATGAGCAGCGAACCTCAAGTCAAGATCCGTACCCACGCGCACAAGGACTACAAGTCGAGCTACAAGCCCGTGTGGTGCGCAGGCTGCGGTGATTACGGCGTGCTCAACGCGCTCACGAAGTCGCTCGCAGCACTGGAAATTCCCACTGAACAGGTTGCCCTGATTGCCGGCATCGGTTGCTCATCGCGGCTTCCGGCCTACACCCGGGCCTACGGTTTCCACGGCGTACACGGCCGTGCATTGCCGGTGGCCGCAGGGTTAGCCATAAGCCGGCCGGAGCTCACGGTCATCGCCGTAGGCGGCGACGGAGACGGTTTCTCGATCGGCGGCAACCACTTCATCCATGCCTGCCGGCGCAACGCCAATTTCAGTTACCTGGTGATGGACAACGCGGTCTACGGTATGACGAAGGGACAGGCTTCGCCGACCACTGAGAGTGACTGGACCGGTTCGAAACTGGCGCCACAAGGCACGCATCAACCCCCCTTCCAGCCGCTGGAAATGGCGCTGGCTGCGGGAGCGCCGTTCATCGCGAGGGCCTTCTCGAATGCCCCCAACGAACTGGCGCAGATCATCAGCGAGGCCATCAAGTTTCCCGGTTTCGCTTTTGTGCAGATATTGAGTCCGTGCGTTACTTTCCGTCCGGAGCAGCTCAACTGGAAGAAACAGGTACACGAGGCTTTTACGCCGACCGCCGACAAGCGCGAGGCCTACCTCAGGTTACTTGACGACGACGGCATCGGTACCGGGATTCTTTATCGTGCTCCACGGCCCTGCTTTCAGCCCGATACCGCCGCGCCTCGCGGCCTGGCGGAGATCGCGTCCGACTTCGAGGTACCCGCATGAGTCTGCAGAAGGCTTCTGAACCTTCTTCTTCAGGCAGTGATGCTGGAAAGACGACTATGACGAGCCGGCCTCGCTTTTCCTGCCAAGGGTTATGAGACTGGCAACTCCCACCCCCAAAGATCAGCGAAAGACATAACCCGAGCGAGAGGAAAAACAGTATAAAGTCTTCCAATCAAGCATCTATAGTTAAATTTTCGCTTACTACTATACCTTTCGCACTTCAAATTTCGGCAATGTCCGAGGAGGCGTTGGGGTGCTCGATCCCTCACCTAACGCTAGGTGAGGGATCGGCATGGAGCCTACAGAGACTTATTCATCCAGCACCTAATTCCTTAGTTGATTGGCTATGTTTAACTATCTTGGATAATTTAGGGCTGGATTCACGGCGTCCGCCGACGGACACCTCGGCGCCGAATTTTGATATACGATGAGTATGACATCAGCTCTCAACCCTTCAAATTGTATAGAAGTTTCCGAACAGTTTTCTCATCATCATTCTTCTGCTTGATAAAAAAGATCATCGACTAAAATCGTAAAGTACTGGCATGTCCCGCACAAGCCGTCATCATTGAACTTCACTAGTATCAAAGTTGCAACTAATGCCAAAGAAATAAAACCGGTATATAACCAAAATCTATCTTTTACAGGAGTTCCGTTCATTGTTGATTGCCTCGTATTTGTCGTTATATTTGATTACTAAACATCCGCTTCTATAACGCAATTAAGCGATTCACCTTTTATGGGAAAACTTAAGCGCCATCCTAATAGCGAATCGATACTACAAAGCAAGGGATAAAAAGTCAATCAATTATCTACTCCCTTTATACTCAAAAATTAGCTAACTTTATGAAGGTATGGGGTGTGGCTAGCGAGGATGTCGGCAACAGGGCAGATTTTTGCTCCATGCAAAATCTGCATTGGCCGCTGCATCCTGCGCGCTGACGGGGCCCAGGGAGGGTACCATAAGTTAAATCAAATTGATTAAGCGTTCTAAGCGACAGGATAACATATTGATATATTAATTATTTTAATGTGTTATCCCTGGGGGTAGGAAAGCATTGTTAGGCCCAACAATCAAGTATGCTTTAGTCGCGATCGAAAAAAAGGAGGGGCAAGTTACTTTTATCGCAGAAGCACAACCTTTCTAAGGGCTTGGTCGTAAATAACTTCCCTATTTTACCGAACCCTCAACAAAGCCCATAGCTCCAGGACGTTATTTATCACGAAATCCTTAGGCAATTCGACCCATTCGAAAACAATCGATCAGTGCGCTGATTGAACGGCTAAACTGATTGCCTAATACAAGCCTGAGCATGTTCATCGAATTTAACAGACTCCACACACTATACCTATATCGTTCGATTATGCTGCTTTCTATTAGCTCAAGTCGAAATATAAATAACCTGCTCAAATCGGCCTGTAGACAGATATTGAGGACCGATACCTAATTCGCGCAATTGCCCTTCCCAAGGGTCGAGATATACGACGCGACCACGTGATGTTCTGCGCGATGCGACAATGAAATGACCGCCATTTCGGCGTGCTCCATTGTACCAACCGAGTAAAATAATCGCGGGAGTAGTATCCGAAAGCCGCCAAGCATCAACAGTTATTCCGGGTGAAAACCTAGTTTTGAAGGTCACCTTCAGGCCATCATTTCTAAGCGCCTGGGCGACTTGATCCATGAATGTCCCCATTCTTGAAAACATGTTTCCAAAAGTATCTTGGTCGTTGCTATGCGCGCTTGGATCTAAAGACATAGGTGCAGGCGCTTCCGGGATAAAATCCGCATCCTGAACCACTCGGTGATACATATTCCATGCCAACGCCCATTCCGATTCATCGATCGTCATCTGTTTGGTTTGATTTCGCGCCATCCAAATACTGGCAACGGCGCATGAACTCGCTTGCTGTTGCGCCATGACCTGATGAACAATGTTATCGCTATCATTTCTCAAATATATGCTCATAAATTTACACCTTCGACAATCAAATAGGCTCGCGCCTACGATGTTATGTGAGTCCTTTAATGCCCCATGACTTCCGATGACGCCCAGAAAAGAAAAATCAATCTACTGTTATCAAATAAAAACTAGCTAATAACGTGGAACTGTCAACTCGGATGCGAATTATTTCTCTTGACCATCTACCTATCACGCCCCATCTTTCAGCAACAAATAAAAGTCGCGAAGTATTTGGCGGATTTTTCCTCAAAAACCCGCCCCTCCATGTATACCTATCATCGTAGATCAAAATTCGGCGCCTGGGTGTCCGCTAAAAGATGCCGGGAATACGTCCATGTAGGCTCTATGCCAAATCCATGCTGGCCTAATCCCTCCTCGGGTACTACCGAAACTGGCAATGCGATAGTCATAACTCGAACCATTGAATGAAAAATCGATAGGCTTTCACATTTGTAAAATTATTCGATGCCTTATCGTCCTTCGAACAAGGCCCGCAGACGATTCAATTGCTCTTCGCTCCAACCTTTAGGTTCGGTCAAGGCCAGCCATGCATCGATGTAATGTTTAGCGGCAAAAACATGACCGAACCCCGGCGGAGTAGACCCGACCGCCATGTCGGCCGCCAATTGCAGCATCGTGACAACCGGATACCACCTTAGATGCGGCGAGACGTCCGGCCCTCTGGGAGCTTGCATCCATTCCGGCTCACGAAAGAACGCATGGCTATCGAAAAACGTTATCGGGTCGCTGGCATATTGCAGATAAGCGATTCTAAAAGGTCCCCACGGCGTACTATCGTCATTTAATCCCGTATATTGATTCATGAATCTAACCACCGCGCCATCGCGAAAACGAGGGAGCCATACCGGAGAGCCGGGTTCCCTTTCTTGCGTCACTTTGCGCCAGGTTTCGCTACGAAATGGCGGACCGCTCCATAATGCTCCGTCGAATGGGTCTTGAATGATGTCGTACACATCGAAAGAACGATCGGAATTCAGCGCGCCCAAGCTCAGTCCGTGTAAATACAATTTCGGTCGATGGTCGCTAGGCAAGTTCGTCCAATAGACATAAACTTTTTCGAACAGCGCTCTAGCCATTTCCGCACCGTACTCCCCTTCGGTTATCAACGACAAGGCGCTGGGCAAATACGAATATTGCGCGGTGACCGTCGCGATGTCGCCTCGATGTAAATATTCGACGGTATCCAGTGCGGCCGGGTCTATCCAACCGGTACCCGTGGGCGTCACCAACAACAAAACCGAACAGTCGAAAGCATTGACGCGTTTCAGCTCTTGCAAAGCCAATTCGGCTCTTTCTTCCGGCGTATTCGCCGCATTCAACCCGACATAGATGCGCACGGGCTCAGGCACCGGCTCACCGAAAAAATCGCTCAACGCTTGAGCTGTCGGGCCTGAAGACATAAAGTTACGCCCTTGCCTTCCCAAGTCCGACCAAGCGATCAAAGAGGCTTCGCTACCGGTCTTCATCGGATCGTCGGGACGCTCCAAATCATCCTGAATCAGCGCGTCTAATTGTTGATAAGAATTGTTCGTCGCGCGTAAAAACAAAGAAACAACCACGCCATCGATAACCGACCAAAACAACATCCCAGCTGCCAGTATGCTTATCGCATGCGCGACATGATCGGATATGTAGCGCGCTAGCCTTAGAGACAAAAATTGAAACGTCCTCCGAAACAATCGAGCAAACTGTATTAATACGCCAAAAACGAATAAGGTCATCAAGGCAATACCATAAGAAGGCATCGCACCCTCCGGCATCATCCCCATCATGGAGCGCAAATCGTCTTGCCATTGCGAAGCCTGCCAAAGAAAGGCGATTGCAACGATCGAACAGACGCCCGATGCAACGATCCTAAAAATTCTGATTGCATCGCGACCAGGCAACGGCAACTCGACATAATCCCAAAACCATCGACCGAAAACACCAAGCGCGTATCCCGCCGTAAAAGACAAACCGGAAATCACCCCTTGAAACAAAAAAGAACGAGGCACTAGACTTGGTGTAAGCGAAAATGCGAAAAAAAGTGTCGCCAACAATAAGCCGGGTATGGAAAAGCCGAAGCTTAATTTGGTAATCAATTCGTCAATCTTGCGCATAGTAAAATCTTGAGCCGGAAAAAGTTATCATTTCGAAAAAATACGTCATCATTGAGGTTCGATTATAAAGCACTCACCTCAGCCTTCAATTCAACCTTGGTTTCAACTATTGGGAGCACGCTCTTACTCCTATTTGCGAGCGAAAAAGCGTCTAATAATCTAAAAGCTATAGTTACCCATCGGCTTTTAATCCACTCCGGCCAACAATACCCGATTAATTACCGTATAATCATACAGTTACAATAATCACTTAAGTCACTTAATAAAAATCCGCAGCACCCTATTTGATGCGGCATTTTTGAACATCGTTAGCTAATCGACATGGCAAGAAGAAGACAGAAAAAACATCGCTTTTTACTCGCTACATTCATCACGTTTTTTAGAGTTGGTAAAAAATATCCGCGCATTAGCGTACTGACCCTACTCCCTCTAATTGGCGGCTACAGTTATGAAGTCATGCTGGCTAGGCCCGACATGGCATTTCAAGGCGTCCCGCAAACTCAAGTCTGGTATCAGCCGCTGACCTGGTCGAGAGTATTTCGCAATGATGGATTCATGGTCGGATACTCAGACATTCGTGGCAATCCACTTTGGGTAATCTATCAAGTCACAGCGATTAAGGACAATGCGACGCCTCATAAACGGCCGCAAACATTCAGCACAGATTGGCGCAGCCTGACGCGTATCAGCCATCAAGACTATACCCGCAGCGGTTTCGACCGAGGCCATATGGCGCCTAACTATGCCATCAGCCGACTCTATGGCAAACAAGCGCAATTGGATACGTTTTTAATGACCAACATTACCCCTCAAAAATCGAATCTAAATCAAAAAGTGTGGCAGCGATTGGAAGCCGTTGAAGTCGACTACTTTACCAAATTGCATCGACGCGTCTGGGTAATAACCGGCCCCGTATTTTCGAATCCGCTGAATCGATTGAAGAGCAGCTGGAAAGTGGAAATACCGGATGCTTTTTATAAAATTTATGCCGCGGAAACAAGTTCCGGAATCAAAATGTTGGCGTTCCTGGTCCCGCAAACGGTGCGAGGCAATGAGCCTCTGACCGACTTTATCGTCTCCGTGGACACTATCGAAGAATTAACCGGCTTGGACTTTTTTCATGAGTTAGACGACCCATTGGAAGATAAGTTAGAGGCAGCCATTAATCCGAAACCCTGGAAATTAAATTCGGTCGCTCGTTTACCGTCACGCTATTAAGGATTTGGGCATCAATAAACCCATCGTATACCTATCGTAGATCAAAATTCGGCACCGGGGTGCCCGTCAAAGGACGCCGTGAATACATCCATGTAGGCTCTATGCCAGCTCCATGCTGGCAAAGCCTTAGCCGAGCACCCCGGCGCCTCCTAAGAAACTGCCGAAAATTGAAGTGCGAAAGGTATAGATCAAAATTAGGCGCCGAAGTGGACGAAAGCTCTATACAAGCGCTTAACAAGTTATTGAATTAACTTCTTATCCTTCACGACCTTCATGGTGAAATGCTTTTTCTAGGATTAAAGTTCCTGATTAGCAAGTTTCTTCAGCTAAAGCCCAAAAACCAGCATATCCCTAGCAGGACGGGGTTTGCAACCCCGTCCTAAACGTTTTGACTTTGGCCGAAGTCAGCCGAAATGTTTAGGGCAAACCGAAAAGTTGGGGACGGGTTAAATAACCCGTCCCGCAGAAGTGGCTAAGACTGGCCACTGCTTGGACAGTTGGCCTCAGCAAGCTGAAGCATCTTGCTAATCAGGTTAAAGTTTACTATCTCAACGATCAAAAAAGCGCTATAGTCAGACTCTCCCCATTCTGACTTCAGGAGACACTCATGACAAACACCGAAATCGATAACGACGCCGTGATCAAAGTGCTGAATAACATTCTGGAAGCGGAACTGGCGGGCGTGGTTCGTTATACGCATTATGCCTTGATGGTTGTCGGCTACAATCGAATCCCCATCGTTTCCTGGATGCGCGGCCAAGCGAATGAATCGTTACTCCATGCCAACGAAGCCGGAGAAATGATTACCCATTTGGACGGTCATCCCTCTTTGGGAATCGGCCCGTTACTGGAAACGCATCGCCACGATATCGGCGCCATTCTCCGGGAATCGTTGGATCATGAAGCATCGGCACTGGCCGAATATCATCGTTTATTGGAGTTGGTCGACGGCCGTAGCGTTCTGCTCGAGGAATATGCGCGCCGAATGATCGCCCAGGAAGAAATTCATGTGGGCGAGGTGCGAAAAATGCTGAGTAAACCAAGCGAATAATCCATCGCTGTTAGCGCATTTGCATAATAACCATGACAATCGGAAGTTCGGCCGGGCGAATTGAAAGCGACGCACTGGGCTCCATTGAAGTCCCCGCCGACAAATATTGGGGCGCTCAAACGCAGCGTTCCCTGCACTATTTCGCGATCGGCGACGAACGCCTACCTCGCCCGCTGATCCGCGCGCTCGGGATCGTCAAACGCTGTGCGGCCTTAAGCAATATCGCCCAAAACAAGCTCGATGAAAAACTCGGCCGCGCAATCGTCGATGCGGCGCAGGAAGTCATCGACGGCGCACTGGATGAACACTTTCCGCTGGTGATCTGGCAAACCGGCTCCGGCACGCAATCCAATATGAATGCCAACGAAGTGATCGCCAACCGGGTCAACGAACGCCTGGGCGGCGCGCTCGGTTCGAAATCGCCGGTTCACCCCAACGATCACTGCAACCTCAGCCAGTCTTCGAACGATGTGTTTCCAAGCGCGATGCATATCGCAGCGGTCGAACAACTCCAATGTCTACTGATCCCGTCATTGCAGCGCTTGCAAAAAACGCTGTCCGATAAATCTCAGGCATGGGCCGACATCATTAAGATCGGACGCACGCATCTGCAAGATGCGACGCCACTGTCATTGGGCCAGGAGTTTTCCGGTTACGCGACCCAAGTTCAACTCAGCATCGAACGGCTACAGGACAGTCTCAAACGCCTGTATCCTCTCGCGCAAGGCGGTACCGCAGTCGGAACGGGCTTGAATTCGAGCCAGGGTTTTGCCGAACTATTCGCCGACGAAGTCGCTAAATTCACCGGGCATCCTTTCACATCCGCCGCCAACAAATTCGAAGCGATGGCCGCGCACGACGCACTGGTGGAACTATCCGGCGTGTTGAACTGCAGCGCGGTCAGCCTTAATAAAATCGCTAACGACATTCGCCTCTTGAGTTCCGGTCCGCGCTCGGGACTCGGTGAACTGATTTTGCCGGCAAACGAACCCGGCTCATCGATCATGCCGGGCAAAATCAATCCGACCCAATGCGAGGCATTAACGATGGTTTGCACACAAGTCATCGGCAATCATACGACGGTGACCCTGGCCGGCGCGCAAGGTCATCTGGAACTCAATACCTTCAAGCCGGTGATGATTTATAACGTGTTGCAATCGATACGCCTTCTCGGCGACGCGGCGCATAGTTTTACCGAACATTGTGTGGCAGGCATACAACCGAATGCCGAGCGGATAGCGGAGTTAATGGAGCAATCGCTGATGCTGGTCACCGCTCTGGTTCCGCAGATCGGCTACGACAAGGCCGCACAAATTGCCAAAACGGCCATGCAAAACGGCACGACGCTTCGCGAAGAGGCCATTGCCGTCGGCCTGGTGAGCGCCGAACAGTTCGATGCGATCGTCCGGCCGGAACGGATGATCATGCCGAAATGAGCCATCCGGTTTAATAACGACAACAAGCGGGAGAAAAACCATGCACGTAAGCTATGAACAAGCAGAGAAAGCGATTGCGGCAGCCATCGCAGAGGCCAACAAAATCGGCACGCAAATGTGTATCGCCGTGGTCGATTCAGGCGCCGATTTGAAAGCGTTCACCAGAATGAACGGCGCGTGGGTCGGCAGCATCGACATTGCCCTCAAAAAAGCCAAGACCGCCTGTTTCTTCGGCATGAACACCGGACAAATCGGTCAGCTATCGCAACCGGGCGGACCGCTTTACGGAATCGAACACTCCAACGACGGCTTAATCACCTTTCCCGGCGGCGTCCCGATTGTCGATGAAGATGGTGTTTTGATCGGCGCGATCGGCGTCAGCGGCAGTTCGGTGGAGAACGATCATCAAGTTGCCAAAGCCGGCGTCGATGTGATCGGCCTCGCCGATTTACCGTCGCATCCCTGGCGAACCTGAAACGCATCAATTATAAAAAAGTAAAGGCAGACAATTCCATGCCTAACGAACCCAAACTCTTCGACGACACGCCGCAATGGGTTTGCCTCGAATGCGGTTATAACATGATCGGCGAAATGCCCGAGGTTTGTCCGTTCTGCGGAGCCCGGCATGATCGCTTTTTATCATGGGTTGAGGCCGAAAAAACTTATCGCGTGACCGCACGACCGGTCAACGAATATGTCGGTCAACTACTTTCGGTGCCGAAATTGGGATTGGAACATGCGGCCTATCGAATCGAAACCGACCAAGGCGCGGTCTGGATCGACGCACCCTCGGCTTTCAACCGGGATTTGTCGCCGGTGCGCGCCATCTTGTTCACGCATCATCATTTCATGGGCGCGTCGAATCAATACCGAAAGCTCTGGAATGCCGAAGTGCGCATGCACGACTTGGACGCGCGGCATCCGTTGGCGGCCTCGTTCGATGTCGATCTGCGCTTTACCGGCGACTCTATCGCCTACGGCATCGAAGCCTTCCATACCGGCGGACACACGCCCGGATTCACTTTTTATATTTACCGTGACGTACTGTTCATCTGCGACTATGTCTTTTTGACAGATGCGGGGATGCGTTTCAATCCGTTCGGGCCCGAGCAGGAAACTCTAAAGCGCGCGCGCCGTATTTTTGAAGTCGTCGAAACCAGAAAGTTAGAAACGGTCTGCAGCTATGACTCTGTGATGAAGTTTGCCGAATGGTTACCTCGATTCGAAAAGCTTGCTAACAGTTCGTAAATGAGAGTATTGATAAAGAATCCCGAAAGAGCGCGCATCTGTTGCCGGTAATTTTTGATAAAGGTACACGATGCAGACGAAGAATGCGGCCGATACATGCCGTGAAATTAAAAATAGCGATCGACGAGATCGATTAATCCGTAATTACTGTGAAAGTTCGTAGATATAGACCCTTTATCTAATTTTTCGATATACGGCGCTCGACAGAGCAAATGCCGGTTCCGGAGAGGGTGCGGTTGCTCGACCGACAGGCGTCGGCGGCAGGGAAAGCCGCCGTCGAGCCTACATGGATGTATTCACGGCGTCCTGTCGGGCGAGTGACCGTACCCTCCCCACCAGAGAACTTTCATTTGCCGGGGCGATGGCTAGACCTTCATGGACGTTACTGTGAAAGTTCGCAGATTCTACTCCCTTTTGATCGAAAAACCGTCTAAGAATAAAAGGTATGGGATGTGTCCATCGAGGACCGCCATGAATCTTCGTTCCTACGCTCTGCGCTCATCGTTATCCACAAATATCGGCAAACTTGCTAAACAGAGGTCGTCGTATACCTGGAAACGGTACTGTTTGATAAATCTGCGAATATTGCACATCAGTGGCTTCGAAATCGGGATCTGGGTATCGCGCTCTCCCAAGGAGCATCCAGTTCCCTTGTGAGAGCGACGCCTTGTGCGTCCGCGTTCAGCGCTTCCCGCCGAGCAACGAGCCCATGATGCCGCGCACGATCTGGCGGCCGAGCTGCGAGCCGATGGTTCTCGCGGTGCTCTTGATCAGCGCCTCGCCGACGCTTTGCCGATTCGATGTGCCGGTCCGTCTCGTTGCCGACGCCTTGAGATCGCGCGCGGCCTGCGCCTGAAATGCCTGCTGTTCGGCTTTGTGCTTCAGCATTTCGTAGGCCGATTCGCGGTCGACCATCTGATCATAGCGCCCCTTGAAAGGGGAACGGCCGATCAATTCATCGCGCTGTTCCTGAGACAGCGGTCCTATTTTCGACTCGGGCGGCCGGATCAACGTACGCTCGACCGGAGTCGGGCTGCCGTCCTTGTTCAGCACCGAAACCAGCGCTTCGCCGGTCTTCAGCTCTTGCAACACGGTTTCGGTATCGAAGCCAGGATTGGCTCTGAACGTTTGCGCGACGCTTTTCAGTACCTTGCGATCGGCCGGCGTAAATGCTCGTAGCGCATGCTGGATTTTCAGCCCCATCTGACCGAGTATCGGCGCAGGAACATCCAAGGGACTTTGACTAATGAAATAGACGCCGACGCCTTTCGAACGGATTAAGCGAACGATTTGTTCGATCTTGTCGAGCAAGACCTTCGGTGCCTGATTGAACAACAGATGCGCTTCGTCGAAAAAGAGCACCAGCTTCGGCCTATCGCTATCGCCCACTTCGGGCAAGGTTTCGAACAATTCCGACAACATCCACAGCAGAAAGGTCGCATACAGCCGCGGCGATTTCGCCGTCAACTCGGTCGCGTCGAGAATGCTAATCACACCGTTGCCGGAAAAATCGGTCCTGCGAAAATCATCGAGCTCGACCGCAGGTTCGGCAAAGAAATGTTCTGCGCCTTGTTCCTCGAGCACCAACAGCCGTCGCTGTATCGCACCGATGCTTGCCGATGTGATGTTCCCGTATTGTTTGGACAGTGCCGCTGAGTTTTCGCCCATCCAATTCAACATCGCGCGCAAATCTTTAAGGTCCAGCAATAACAACCCTTCGTCGTCGGCGATTTTAAAGCCGCTATAAATCACGCCGGTTTGCGTGTCGTTCAATTCCAACAGATTACTGAGCAGCAAAGGGCCTAAATCGGACATCGTCGTGCGCACCGGATGCCCGTTTCGGCCGAACAAATCCCAAAAGACCGAAGGATTTCCACGAAATTGGAAGTCGGCGATACCGATTCCCGTCACGCGTTCGGAAATTTTTTCGTGCGATTGCCCTGCCGTCGCGATTCCCGACAAGTCTCCTTTGATATCGGCCAAGAATACCGGAACGCCCAATCTCGAAAAACCTTCCGCCAAAACTTGCAGGGTTACGGTCTTGCCCGTCCCAGTTGCCCCGGAAATGACGCCGTGACGATTCGCCATCGCGGCATCCATCAAGAGTTGGCCGTTGGCCGTTCCTCCGATCAACACTGTTTTCATTGTAAACTCCTTAACCGACTCAAGTTGCGGTCATGCTACCACACGCGCTGAATCAGCCATAAGCGGGCAATGGCCGGAATGTCAACTCGCTCATTGGCCGAGATAGCGCCGAATATCCACTGCATCGATCTGATCAGTGCGCAGGTAACGTTTTGCGTACTCCAAATAGGCGCCGCTACGCAAGAAAAGCTCGAAGACATCACAGTCCACATGCTGTTCTTGCACCATTCGATGTAGTATATCGAGCGCGGCGCTGATCGGCTTTGCATCTTTATACGGTCGATCGGCCGCTGTCAATGCTTCGAAAATGTCGGCCAACACCATGATGCGTTCCGGAATCGAAAGGTCTTTGGCGGTCAGCATGCGCGGATAACCGCGCCCATCTAGCGTTTCATGATGAGTAGAAGCATAGCGCGGCACCTGGAGCAAATCTTCGGGCAACGGCAATTTATCGAGCATTTTGATCGTGCTGATCATGTGCTCGTTAATCTTGAAGCGATCTTCTTCGGTCAAGGTACCTCGTGATACAGTGAGATTGTGCAATTCGCCCAGATTGTAAAGATGTTCCGGTATCGCCATTTTGATGCCCAAGCGCTCATCATGAATGTTGTTTCGCAGGCGCTTGATGATATGCCAAGACTTATCCGCCAACAGTGGCTCCGTGGCCGGCAGCGGTGTTTGCTCCTCGGGATAGCGTGCAAGTTCGATCGGAGATAAACCTAATCGGTCGTCGAAATGCCGCCGCCAAGTAATGCGAGCCAATTGATTCAGCCTATCGATATCGGCCTCGCTCATGCTTTCACCGCCCAAATTGCAGTTGGCAACGAAGGCAAAATCCTCTTGTAATTGTCGTTGGCGTTGCTCTAATTCATGACGATTTCGTTCCTCATCACTCGGCGCGGTCAAGTACTGCTTCCAATAGTCGATTTCGGCATCGCGCCACAACACTTCGAAGCGCATTCGGATTTCGTGAATGCGGTTATAAATCGTCTCAAGCTTGGTGCTTTTATCGATGATGTGCTCAGGCGTCGTAATCTTGCCGCAGTCGTGCAGCCAAGCCCCGATACGGAATTCGCGCCAGGCATCTTCGTTACCGAAACCGAATGTATCGAATGGCGGTCGACGACTCTCTTCGGCTTTTTGCGCCAACAAGATGGCCAGCTCCGGAACCCTCGCACAGTGCTCAGCCGTATAGGCTGATTTGTCATCGATGGCTTGGGCGATCAACTGGATGAATGATTCCATCAATTCTTCCCGTTCTTTGGCATGCCGCTGTATCGAATGCGCCATAGTCATCATCGAACCCGATAGCTCATCGATTTCGATAATATGGCTGTCCATCGGATCGAGTTCGCCATATCGGCGCCGTTGAATCTTTTCGTTTTCCAGAGCGAGATGCTTGATCGGCTTAACAATCAACGAGGCCAGCCAAAATGCAAGCGGCAACAATAACAAAAGGCAGCCGCCGGTAATCAATAACACGGCATTGACTTGAGCAACGGCAGGGGCTAGCACGGCGGATTCCGGCGTAATCACGGCAAAAAAGTCGGCCGCCCGATGATTTTGGCCAATGGCCTGCACATAGACGAAGTGCGGCTCGCCATCAAACTCCATTTTATGCAGCCGATTATGTTCGGCCGATTCCGAAGCCAAACTGATGAGTTCTTGGAATGGGACCATGGCATCCTGAGCAATGTCCCTTTCCGCATCGACCAGCCAGCGCGCATTTAACCAACTGTGCTGCTGTTCGCCTAAATTATCCAGAGCCAAGTTAATCAACTCGATAACTTCTTTTAGTTGCGGCCGCACTACAAAGTGCAGACTGTTGGGAATGCTTGATTCCCCCCAATCCAACTCCTCATAGATCGCGACATCATCGAAGAAAAATTGCCGTGTCGTATAATGCAGGATTGCGGCAGTATCGAGCCCGGCATCGACCTCGCCTCGCCGCACCGCATCGAATAATCCCCGAACGCCATCGACTTCGACAATGTCGATGTCCGGAAACATTTGCTTGAAAGAAGCGATGATGGACCACCCGGCCGGTATTGCAAGCCGTTTTCCCTGCAATTGTCGGATTGATGTAACAGGCGTTTGATCCTTGCGCATCAGAATACCATCCGATGGCTCGGCAAAGGCCTTGCTCAATATACCTAAAGCGGCGTTTTGTTCGGTACCGACCACCGGCTGCAAAATATCGATCTGACCGGTACGATACATCGCGACCAGCTGAGGCCAGCTATAACCGTTGACATAGTCGAACTGCAAGCCGGTCATTTGCTCGATCATCGATAATACGTCGATAGCATAGCCGAATGGTTCGCCGGCGATGACAAAATCGAACGGCGGCCAATCGAGCTCGTTCGATACCGTCAATATGGGATTTTTCTCTACCAATTGCCGCTGTTCATCGTTAAGTACGAGGGGCTCGACTTTCGGCATCACAGTCGGCGGCATTCGACTTTCACTAGAGGCAATGATTTCGCCACTGCCTTGATAGAGATAAATGCGGCTATCTTTGCTCAACATTTGTTCATTGAGCTTATCGGACATAGCAGACAACGCAATATCGACCGCCAGAACCGCATCCTGACCGGCAATCCGCATCGAATAAGTCTGGCCTGGCGCTTGAAGATGTTGAAATTGATAGGGAGCGGTTTTATGGACTTTGCCCAATTTGGCTTGTATATACCACGGTCGCTTGCTGGCTAAATAGTCGCTCCGCTCTGTTCGGCTGGTTCGGAGATTAAATTGTTCGTCATAATAGTGAAATGCCCGAATTCGCCGATCGCCTTTGCCCAAGACCGTGATAACGACCCACCTGTCCTGCGGCAATGCCCGTAATTGCATGCGCACGGCTTCGCTCGTATTCAGATTGATCAGCTCGTAAAAGTCGCCATCGCCAAAACCGATATAAGCGGCATAGAACAAAGGGTTTTCATCGAGCACTTCGGCAAAGATGTCGCGTGTTCGCTCTGTCACTCGGCCTTCGCTCAAAATATCGGGATTACCGGCCAGAATGCGCGTGGCATCAACCGCGCTTCGATCCATGGCCGTCAAATAGTCACTGGTACTCGCAGCGGATTGGCGATAGGTAATCAGAGTCGATTCGACCGCCAATGAGCTCGTAAAATAAAATTGCAAACTAATGGCGACAATCACAGTCAGCGACGTAATCAATAAAAACAGGCTGACAACAGTGATCTTGATGGAAAGCTTAATTTGCTTGTTCTTCTGCGATATTTTCATTGATCCCTTCATGAGCCACTTGCGTGCCCCCATATCCCCCTTTTTCAGGATAGCATCACCCGATTTTTGCGTGGTTGTGTCGCATTATATCTATTGCCTAACCCGACCTACGCCTAACTCTCGTCACACTTTTCGCCCGGCATCGCTTTATCCATGTCGCAGTGATCGAAATCGCATTCGGCCTCAAGCCACATTGCGTTGATGATGCCGAACGCGCAGGCAAAGCCAACGCCCAATATCCAACTGAAATACCACATAATAAATTCCTCGATTCGGTTTTAAAGCAAGCACCGTTTGTCTGTCACATCCGATGCGCCCCGCAAAAGGTACGCAATACATACCCTACAAGGCTTTCATCTTGCATCTTGCATCTTGCACCTTGCACCTTGTATCTTTCAATACCCATCGCGCTTATCTTCGTAGATCATTTTATCGATCCTCGGGCTTCCCATGACTTTGAGCCTGAGGGAGTTTGTCAGTTGTAGGTATCTAAGCGCACCTACTTACACGTAACATAGATGGGGTTGCCATGGTACGCGCAGCGTACCCTACTAAGCTTTCATCTTTCACCTTGCCCCTTTTTAATACCACCCATGCTTATCTTCGCTGATCATTTTCTCAGTCACCGGCCCCCACATCACTTTGTAAGCCCAGCGCGTGTACATGAGCACGATCGGCAAAAACACGACGGTAATCCAGAACGTGATGCTGAGCGTCAAATGACTCGCGCTGCCGTCCCAGATAGTCAGACTGCTGCCGGGATCGGTGCTCGAAATCAGCAAGAACGGAAACAGGCCGAAACCGACCGTGAACAATACGCCGAGCAAGCCGAAACAACTCGCGATAAACGCCGCCTTGCAGGTATGCTCGCGCGCAAGCAAATAGGCTGCCCACAAGCCTGCATAGGCGGTAATCGGCGCGAACAGCATCCACGGATGTAGGAAGAAATGCGCGAGCCAACCGCCGCTTTGTTTTTCGACCGTTTTCGCGAGCGGGTTCGAAGCGGCGTTGAAGAGCGCGTCATCCGGCAGGCGGTAGACGTCCATGCTCAGCAACACCCAAACGGCCAGCAGCGTCAACAGGCCTAAGATGATCAGGCCGAATCTGGACACGAACGCTCGGGCACGGAAATACAACTCGCCTTCGGTGCGCCATTGCAGATAAATCGCGCCATGCAGCATCAGCAGCAACACCGCCATCACGCCGCACAGCAGCGAGAACGGATTGAGCAAATCGAAAAAGCTGCCGTCGTAAAAAGAGCGTAATTCATGGTTCAGATGAAACGGCACGCCGCGTATCAGGTTGCCGACCAGCACGCCGAGCAACAGGGTCGGCACCGCGCTGCCGGTGAACAACACCCAATCCCAGGTCGATCGCCATTTGGGCGACTCCAGCTTGCCGCGGTAATCGAATGCCGGCGGCCTCAGAAACAGCGTGAACAACACCAGAATCATCGCCAGATACAACCCCGAGAACAGCGTCGCGTAGACCAACGGCCAAACCGCGAACATCGCACCACCCAGCGTGACCAGCCAAACCTGATTGCCCTCCCAGGTCGGGCCGATCGAATTGAGCAGTACGCGGCGCTGCATGTCGTCGCGGCCGAAAAAGGGCAGCAAGATACCAACCCCAAGGTCGAAGCCGCTGCTGAGGATGAATCCCGAGATAAGCACTCCCATGAACAGCCACCAAATCACGCGTAAAGTTTCATAATCGAACATCGTCGTCTCCTCAGTGCGCGATTGCCGGGGTTTCGGCCGTTTCGAAATGATATTTACCTGTATGCAGGCTGCTCGGTCCCAGTCGAATGAATTTGAACATCAAAAACAATTCGACGACGAGCAACGCAGTATAGAACACCGCGAACCCGATCAAACTTAAATAAACATCGCTAGGACTGATTTCCGAAACGCTCAGAAATGTCGGCAACACGCCGCTGATCGTCCAAGGTTGACGGCCGTTTTCGGCTACGAACCATCCCATTTCCGAGGCGATCCACGGCAGCGGAATGCTCCAGGTCGCAAGGCGCATCAACCACTGCTGCTGCCCCGCACGGCGCGTCGCACAGTAATAAAAGGATGCGGCAAAAATGAACAACATCAAAAAGCCGCTCGCGACCATCACGCGGAACGCCCAAAACAACGGCGCGACTCTCGGTAGACTGTCTTTCGAGGCCTGTTGAATCATCGCCTCGTCGGCCTGACTGACGTCGTCGATATAGCGTTTCAGCAATAATGCATGGCCGAGATTGTTTTTGTGCTCTTCAAACAATGCTCGCGTTTCCGGGCGTTGATCGCCGCCGCGCATTTTTTCCAATTCGCGATAGGCAATCATGCCGTTGCGAATCTTATCGATGTTTTCGGTACGCAGCTCGGTCAGGCCCTTCACTTCTTCATCGACCGAACGCGTCGCGATCAATCCGAGCACGTAAGGGATTTTGACCGCGAAATGCGTGGTTTCCGCTTCCTGATCCGGAAAACCGATCACGGTAAATCCGGCCGGCGCCTCGTGCGTTTCCCATTCCGACTCGATCGCGGCCAACTTGACTTTTTGCGTCTCGCCGGCGCTGTAGCCGCTTTCATCGCCTAGCACGATCACCGACAAAATCGATGCCAAACCAAACGAAGTCGCAACCGCGAACGAGCGCCGTGCAAATCCCAGATCCTGGCGTTTGCGCATGTACCAGGCGCTGATGCCGAGCACGAACATCGAGCCGGTCACATAGCCCGCCGCCACGGTATGCACGAATTTGACCTGCGCAACCGGGTTAAAAAACACGTCGGCGAAACTGGTCAGCTCCATGCGCAGAGTTTCATAATTGAATTCGGCCCCCACTGGGTATTGCATCCAGCCGTTCGCTATCAAGATCCACAGCGCCGACAAGTTGGTGCCGAACGCCATTAGCCAAGTCACGGTCAAATGCTGAACTTTGGTCAGGCGGTTCCAGCCGAAGAAGAACAGGCCGACCAGCGTCGATTCGAGGAAAAATGCCATCAGCCCTTCGCTCGCAAGAATCGCGCCGAAGATATCGCCTACATAGTGCGAGTAATAGGCCCAGTTGGTGCCGAACTGGAACTCCAGCGTCAGCCCCGTCGTCACACCCATCGCGAAATTGATGCCGAACAACTTGCCCCAAAATTTCGCCATGTCCTTGTAGACTTCCTTGTGCGTCATCACATAGACCGACTCCATGATCGCGATGATGAAACTCAAACCCAAGGTCAGCGGCACGAACAGAAAATGATACATGGCCGTCAATCCGAATTGCAGCCGCGACAGATTGACAACCTCTTCACCGGTAAACATGGTTCATTTCTCCCCTACGGAACTAGAAAAATCGGACGATGGGCGCTCGCCATACAGACGAGCCGCCAAATCGGAGCGGTCTTGCGGGCGGGGTTCGGGGCGGAAAAATGCGAACCACAGTCCCCACAGTAACAAAAACTTGACGGCAAGCACGCCCGCCAATTGACGCGTCAACGAGACTTTCATAAGGACCTCCTAAGTGCCGACTTTCGACCAGGGCCACTTGCGCCCCTTGATCAAAGCCCGCCAATACAACTGCGGCAACACGAAGCGTTTCAACAAATACAGCAGTAGGCTTTCCTTACTTTGATCGAACGGAAAGGTTTCCTGAGGTTGTAATTCATAATCGAATTCGGCCAGAATTGCCTTGCCGTAGCCGGTCACCAACGGACAAGCCGTGTAGCCGTCGTAAGTCGCCACCGGCGCTTGTCCGTTAACGGCTGCCAGCAAGTTCGCGGCCAGCACCGGCGATTGCGCGCGAATCGCCGCGGCGGTTTTTGAAGTCGGCAGCCCCGCGCAATCGCCGATCGCAAATACATTATCGAAATGCTTGTGCCGCAACGTGGCTTTATCGACGTCGACCCAGCCCTCGGCATTCGCCAACGAGCTGTTCTCGATCACATCGGGTGCGCTCATCGGCGGTACGACATGCAACAAATCGTAATCGATCCGCTGTTCCTCGCCGCTTTCGCTATTTTCGAACAGCGCCTGGCGATTTTCGGCATCGACCGATTTCAGGCGCATATTGAAATGGGTGGCGATATCACGGGGCTTGACGCATTGACGAATCAACGCATCGGCATATTTTTTGACGCTGAAGATCGTCGGTGTCGCGCAAAAATAACTGACTCGGGTTTTATCTCGAACATTGGCCTTGCGGAAATATTCCTCGGCCAAATACAGGATCTTCTGAGGTGCGCCGGCGCATTTGATCGGCGGCGGTGGAAACGTGAATATGGCGTGGCCGCCCTTGAAATTTCGGATCAACTCCCAGGTCTGCTCGGAGCCTGAAAAATCGTAGATGCTGCAGACGCCCTGTTGCCCCAGGCGTTCGGGCAACCCCGGAATTTTATGCCAATCGATCTGAAGTCCCAGCGCGACAACCAGGAAATCGTAAGAGAGCGTCTGCCCGTCTTCGGTTTGTAATTGATTAAGTTCCGGCTGAAATCCCGTGACAGAGGTCTTTAGCCATTTGACCGCGGATGGAATCATATCCGCCATTGGCCTAACCGATAATTCGTGATCGACGATGCCGGCCCCTGCTAAGGTCCAGAAGGGTTGATAAACGTGCCTAGAGGACGGCTCGATCAATGCGACCTCAAGGCCTTGCGCAGCCACCCGCGCCGCGATCGACAATCCGCCGGGGCCGCTTCCGGCAACGACAATACGGTGATGTTGCGTTGTTGTGCTCATAAGCCCTCACCTGCTGTAAAAAATCGCAAGATGTCCGCGTCGCTCCCGACAAAACATGACTGCAGCGAGTAAAATAGCGCAAGCCTTTGATTAACTTGCATGATTAGCCGACGGATCGGTCACCATCCTGAATTTCCGATCCTGTTGGATTCGGATTATAGATTCGTATATTAGAGAAGTCTAATATATTTTACATATACCCGTCGTAGATCAAAATTCGGCGCCTGGTGTCCGCCAAAGGACGCCGTGAATACGTCCATGTAGGCTCTATGCCAGCTCCATGCTGGCAAAGCCTTTGTCGGACACCCAGGCACCTCCTCTGGCACTGCCAAAATTTGAAGTGCGAAAGGTATACTTCTCAGCTCCCTTCCCAAAAAATACTTCACTTTAGCATCGTAACAAGCATATAAATTTATTCGGCAACTTAATTTGAATACTATCTTGACGTAATGTCCATAATTTTGCGACATTGCTCACAAAGTAATCCTCACCCGGGAGACTTATCGTGAACGATAACGCTCAGATTCCTCATTGGGAACACTTCGAACATAAAGCCGATATCGGTATTCGCGGTATTGCGCCTACGCTCGCCGCAGCTTTCGAGCAGGCCGCGCTGGCGATGACCTCGGTCATCTGCGATCCCGACTTGATTCTAGAACATCAATCGGTCGAAGTATCCTGTCAAGCGGACGATATCGAATTCTTATTTCTGGATTGGATCAATGAATTGATTTATCTGATGGCTGTCAAAGGCTTTTTGTTCAAGCGGTTTCAGGTCGAGATCAATGGCAACTTTTTAATTGCGACGGCTTCCGGCGAACCGGCCGATCCCGCCAAACACCAACCCGCCGTCGAAATCAAGGGCGCGACCTTGACCGAACTTGCCGTGCGCCAAACCGAAGACGGGCTTTGGCTGGCTCAGTGCGTGGTGGATGTATGAATACGGCAATATACTTCCACATTCTGCATAAAGGGTAAAATCGATGGACCTCAAACAATTCATTCAACGCGATGAAACTTGCTGGAAAATCCCGGCGAAAGGCGCGATGCGAGTGCCGGCAATTATTTATGCCGATGCCTCGCTGTTGCAAGCGATGGACCAGAAAGTCCATGAACAGATTTGCAATGTCGCGGCGCTACCGGGCATCGTCGAGGCGGCCTATGCGATGCCCGACGCGCATTGGGGCTACGGTTTTCCTATCGGCGGCGTCGGGGCGTTCGATGCGGACCAAGGCGGCGTGATTTCTGCCGGCGGCGTCGGCTTCGACATCTCCTGCGGCGTTCGCACATTGCATACAGGCCTGACGATGAACGACTTGCAAGGCGTCAAAAAAGACCTAGCCGACGAACTCTACCGCTCCGTGCCGGCCGGGGTCGGCAGCCGAGGCCTCATTCATTTGAATCACGACGAAATGCGCGCGATGCTGACCGGCGGCGCGCAATGGGCCGTCGATCAGGGCTTCGGCGAAGCACGCGATCTCGAATTCACCGAGGAACGCGGCCGCGTCGACGGCGCCGAACCGCGCGATGTATCGCCGCGCGCTCGCGAGCGGCAAAAAGACGAAATGGGCACACTCGGCTCCGGCAATCATTATCTTGAAGTACAGCGTGTCGTCGAAATTTTCGATCAGGAGGTCGCCGAAGCCTACCGGCTCAAGCTTGATGCGATCGTGATCAGCATTCATTGCGGTTCCCGGGGACTGGGGCATCAAATCGGCACCGAGTTCTTGAAAGATATGGCGCTCGCGGCGTCTCAATATCATATTACCCTGCCCGACCGCGAACTGGCCTGCGCGCCGCTGAATTCGCCGCTGGGCAAGCGCTATCTCGGCGCGATGCGTGCCGGCATCAATTGCGCGCTCGCGAACCGACAAATCATCACGCATTTGACGCGCCAAGCGATGAACGAAATTTTTCCGGGCATTTCAATCGACCTGCTCTACGACGTCTCGCATAATACCTGCAAAGAAGAACGCCATATCGTTGCCGGTTCGGCACAGACAGTCTTCGTCCATCGCAAAGGCGCGACGCGAGCCTTCGGCCCCGGCCATGCCGACTTGCCTACCGAATACCAATCTGTCGGCCAACCGGTCTTGATAGGCGGCTCGATGGGCACGAGTTCCTATATTTTGTGCGGCACCAAACAGGCAGAGCAACGCTCGTTCAGTTCTGCTTGCCACGGCGCGGGGCGGGCAATGAGTCGACGCCAGGCCACAAAACAGTGGCACGGACGGGCGTTGGTCGATCAATTGGCCGAACAAGGCATTCTGATTCGCAGCCCATCATTACGAGGCGTCGCCGAAGAGGCGCCGGCCGCTTACAAAGACGTCAGTGCGGTCGTCGACTCCGCCGATAAGGCTGGTCTTGCGAAAAAAGTCGCGCGCCTCGAGCCTGTCATTTGCATCAAGGGCTGACCAAGCTTTATATCGGCACCAGCGATTGGTGCTACAGACACTGGCGCGACTGTTTCTATCAAAAGACAACACAAAAAGCTTGGCTCAAGTTTTATTCCGAACGATTCAACGCCATCGAAATCAACGGCACCTTCTATCGGCTGCAAAAAACGTCGACATTCGAAAAATGGTATGCCTTGCCGCTGGCCGAAAAACTGTCGGCCATACTTTGGCAATTGCCTCAGCCGTTAAAAAAGACCTCGACCAATTGTACGGTTTTGTTGAGGCATCGAAACAATCGGCGAAAACGATTGCCGAATACTTACAACAAGGCCGAACCGTACACGTTTGTTTCAACAATGATGCCGAGTGCGCCGCGCCATTCAATGCATTGACTCTGCAAGCTCTATTGCAGCATCGGTCCTGGATTTATACCTTTCGCACTTAAAATTTCGGCGATGCTTAAAGAGGCACCGGGGTGATCGACAATGGCTTTGCCAGCACGGTTGCTGGCATAGAGTCTACATGGACGTATTCACCCAGCACCTAAATTCCATAGCCCATTGGTTATGGTTAACTATCTTGGATAATTTAGGTGCTGGGTTCACGGCGTCCTTTGACGGTCACCTCGGCGCCGAATTTTGATCTACGGGGTATAACTCAATTCAATAACTCCGCGCTCTATTTTTTCAACCGAAAACTGTTCGCTCGGTTATCATATTCCGCCATTGTTGTTGATGTTGGTTTTGCATGAAAACGAGGTTTTTTATTTTTTTTGTGTTGCTGTGGTTGGGACTTAACGGTATTTCGCTATTGCTTCAAGTCTATAATGCTCAAGATACCGCCAAAAAAATCGCTTTCTCGCAAGGCAAGCTGTTTTTTCAACACATCGTCACGATGCGGCATTGGAATGCCCGACACGGCGGCGTCTACGTAACGGTTACCGAAGATACTCCACCCAATCCTTACTTGGATATTCCCGGACGCGATATCGTTACTCTCGACGGGCGTCGGCTAACGTTGATCAACCCGGCTTATATGACGCGTCAACTGGCTGAACTGGAACACGACAAATCCGGGATTCAATTCCATATAACCAGCCTTCATCCGAAACGCCCGGAAAATAAAGCAGACGACTGGGAAACGAATGCGCTATTGGCATTTGAAGAAGGCGACTCCGTTTTTATGGATATCGCAACCTTGCATGACGAACCGTTTTACCGCTACATGGAACCTCTTAAAATTACCGAAGACTGTCTGCGTTGCCATCAAAATTATCAAATCGGCGACATCCGGGGCGGCATCAGCGTTAGCATCCCCAAGACCAAGATTATCCCTTATGTCGAAAACCAGTTAAGCCATATCTATTTGCTACATACCGTAATCGCTTCACTCGGCGTGATGTTGTTAATCGTTTTTCACTACACCGAGCGACTCACCCAAAAACAACTTAGTCGAGCAAAGTCCAAATTACACCTGGCTTACATCGATTCGTTGACCCGCTTGCCGAACCGGCGTTATTACGATCAGTATGTGCAAAAAGAATGGCAACGCGCATTGCGTCATCAATATCCCTTATCGATAATCATGCTCGATATCGATTATTTCAAGAATTACAACGATGCCGAGGGCCATCCTGCCGGCGACCAATGTCTGATTGAGTTAGCCAAAGTACTTAAATTATTTTCAAAGCGCTCGGACGATTTCGTTTGCCGTTACGGAGGTGAAGAGTTTTGCGTGGTTACGGCTTGTAATGCAGAGCAAAGCCAATCGTTGGCCGAGAAGCTGAGAGACGCCGTCGAAAAAAGACGATTAAGGCACCCGAATTCGCCCGTGTCTCATTATGTGACATTGAGTCTGGGAGTTGCCACGGTCGTTCCAAACAACACTCTAAGCGCAGCCCGTTTGCTCGATTTTGCCGACAAGGCGTTATATCTAGCTAAACAAAACGGCAGAAATCGCGTTGAACAATTCGATCAGAAACAAATCGACGATGCGGAAATGGCAACGATTGCCGAAATCTAGGCTAAAGCGGGAAACGGCCAACCCACATCACGCTCTTTCCCAAGCTCCAGCTTGGGAAAGACACCCCGGAAGCTCCAGCTTCCTGAGACCGACACAACCTCCGCACATTCTCAATCAACCCCGACTCGCTCGTTTAATCTTTCTTGATTGTCGGGAAGCTAGAGCTTCCTGAACATGGAGCTTGGGTAACAGCATATTTTAGTTTTTGCGACTACGACTGGCCCCTGCTCGGACACTTGGCTTCGGCAAGCTGAAGTATCTTGATAATCAGGAAAACACATAAGAAGCTATTGAGTTAACTTCTTATTCTTCATGATCTTCATGGTGAATGCTTTTTCTAGGATAAAATTTCGGCTGGAGTAACTGGCTGATTCAGCCAAATTTTTTAATAGTAATACTGCTTCGGCGCTCTACCCTTTTTTTCGATGACTTTCGGTTCCTTATATTTTCCTGCCTCCTTGATAAGCGACTCGATTTGACACTCAAACCGCCAGTCGTCGCCGAAGTCGTAATGAAAAACAAAGGTCATGCCTTCGTGTATCGGCATTTCTCCGAGTGTCATATCATCGGCCCAATAATCGCCGTCATCGGAAAAAGGATGCATCACCGTCTCGTTTTTCCCAAGTTCGTTTTTATAAACGAACTCGTACAAATGATCGTCATCGAAGTTGAATGCATCCAGAATGCTCATCGCAAAATCGTGGAGAACCGCATCGTGAGGGACCGCCAGTTTTCGCACCGCGTCACGCACTTTAACGGCGATCACCGAATAACCTTCCGTCAAAACCTCTCTCTCCTTTATCAATAAACGGTTTTGCCAATCCGGAAACAGCGGCATCAAATCCTTCGCGCAAAAATCGTAGAAACCATCCGACAACTCATAATCGTTTTCATCCATATACAGCTCAGTAGCCGTGTCAAAATAGGCTAGCAAGGCGCGGCCGAAATCCGATAACTCGACACCCTCGAGCGATCCGCCGGGATTGAATTTCGTGCGGATCAAGAAACCGAATAACGCCATCAGCGCGACATTATGCAAGCTGACGAAATACAAAGCCATCATATACCCCCGGCTGCCATGCTCCTTGGAGCCGGAAGGCTTCGTGCTTTGATAAACCTCCAAACATCGGCGAAAACTCTGATTGTTCCAGCTTCTTGACTCACCAAGAATTTCCTCATCGCCGCGTACGATCCAACAAAACAACAACGAAAAATAACGCTCCACGGCATTGAGCTGCTGCCAGGAAGCCAATACATCCGGATCGAGTTTTAACAGTGTTTTGTTCTTATCCTTGACCAAACGCGCCAGACCGGACACTCGCAGCAACAAATAAAGCCCGTGAAGATTGGGAAACGCCTTTTGTTGAGGCCGCTTCAGTTCGGTTTCAACAGGCCGAGTCATCCGCTCATTGAGTTCAAACAAGTATTTCATGCCGATATGCTGGGTTGTTTTGGTCACTTCGATGCCATCGCTCCCAATGAAATCCAGCAGCGCCTGAAAATCTTTCAGCAAAGTACCCGGCAGGGTATCACTGAACGCCTGATTTTTTATGATCTCGGCATCTTCGGGCGATAAATGTTGGTTTTTGTTGCTCATATCGATTCTCTGTTAGCCTCGCCTTCAGTGAGGTGATTATGGATACTTTTCATACTGAAAAGTCGTTCAAGCTTGGAATGTACGGGAAATTAGACCCTTTTTCGATCAGACAGAAGTCAGGATATCCTCAACCACGATACGTGAAATAATCTCATTGACACGGGTCGGTTCAAACCGGCCCGGCTCCGGCGAAAACAGATTCGCCGAACCGCAAGCCACGCCCAGTCTCAACGCGGTCTTAGCATCCAGACCTTGCCGCGCCGCGACCGCTAGACCTGCCACCAGCGCATCGCCGCAGCCGACGCGACTGACGATTCGTTCCGGCGCTGTATTCAGATAAGCCGATACCGCCATGTTCTCGTAGGCGGCAATGCAGCCGTGCTCGCCCCTTGAGACATAGACCCGTTGAATGCCTTGACCGACCAGTTCCTTGGCAGCTTCGGCGATACTGCGTTCGTCCGGCAAGGACTTACCGAGCAAGGCTTCGAGCTCTTGTTGATTCGGTTTGATCGCATCAGGCTTGGCTTCGATGCCGAGACTCAAGCCGGAGTCGCTGGCATCCAAAAACGTCGTCACCCCGCGCTCGCGACAGACCTTGATGAGGCTACGATAGAAATCGTTTGGCGCTCCGGGCGGCAGACTGCCGGAAATGATCACGATAGCGCCGGGCTCGGCATGAGATTCGACGCTTTCGCATAAGCGGCGGCAATCGTCTTCCGTAACGCTAAACCCTGCGGTTCGTATATGGGTTTCCCGGCCGCTCGCCGAATCATGCAGCGTAATGTTGGTGCGCGTCTTGCCGGAGACCACTGTCAAATCGGTTGTGAGCCGCTCGGTTTGCAAGGCATGAAACGCGTCGACCGACCGGGCTCCCGCAAAGCCCAGACATAAAACCTCACTACCCTGCGACTCGATAGCCTTCGCGACATTGATGCCTTTTCCGCAGGCGAATTCGGCGCTACGACTGGCCGACAGCGTTTCGCCAAACGCAAAACTTTCGACTTCGAGCAATAAATCGATCGCCGTATTGGCGGTCACGGTCATGAGTTTCGCCATGGCCTGCCACTCAAACCCGCTTGAAAATTAATGAGGTATTGATGCCGCCGAAGGCGAAATTATTACTCATCAAATAATCGCATTCCAGCTTACGCACAGCTCCTTGAATATAATCGAGCTCCGCGCATTTGGGGTCGACAGCATCCAGATTCGCGGTCGGATGGAACCAACCTTCGTTCATCATCCGGACCGCCGCCCAGGCTTCGATCGAGCCGCAAGCGCCGAGCGTATGGCCGGTATAACTTTTCATTGAGCTGATCGGAATCTTGCTGCCCAATACGGCTGCCGTAGCATGACTTTCGGCGATGTCACCCAACTCGGTCGCGGTGCCGTGTGCGCTGACATAACCGATTGCCGCAGGATCCAGACCCGAGTCTTGCAGCGCCAATTGCATTGCGACCTGCATGCTCGTGCTGTCCGGTTGCGTGACATGCAGACCGTCGCAATTGGTGCCGAAACCGACGATCTCGGCATGAATCGTCGCCCCGCGGCTCAAGGCATGTTCGCGCTCTTCCAGAATGAAGGTGCCGCCGCCTTCGCCGATGACCAGGCCGTCGCGGTCCCGGTCGAACGGACGCGGCGATTTATCCGGTTCGTCGTTGCGCAGACTGGTCGCGAACAAGGTGTCGAACACCGCCGCTTGCGAGGCGGACAATTCGTCGCTGCCGCCTGCGATCATCACGGTTTGTTGGCCGTGTTTGATCGCTTCGTAGGCATAACCGATGCCCTGACTGCTCGATGTACAAGCGCTCGAGGTCGGAATAATGCGGCCGTTGACGCCGAAATGCAGACTGATATTGACCGGGCAGGTATGCCCCATCATGCGGATATAGGATGTCGCGTTCAAGCCGCCCTTGTCGAAATTCAGCAGCATCTTGGTAAAGTCGATCAAGCCGTCGAAACTACCGGACGAACTGCCGTAAGAGACCCCGGTACGGCCGCTTTTCAAAACCGGGTCATTCAGCAATCCGGCATCCTGCAAGGCCAATTCGGTGGCATAGGTCGCCAGCATCGCGACCCGGCCCATGCCCCGTACTTGCTTGCGCGAATAATGCGCGGGCCGCGTGAAATCGACCGGCCCGCCGAGCCGGGTATTCAAGCCGTTGTATTTATCCCAATCGTCCATCCGGCGAATGCCGGTGTTTTGCGCTTTCAGATTATCCGCGACCGTCGCCCAATCGTTGCCGATAGGCGTGATCGCGGCCATGCCCGTTACCACGACGCGTTTCATCAGCACAACCCTCCGTTGACCGAAATCACCTGCCTGGTGATATATGCGGCTTCCTCTGACATTAAAAAACCGACCGTGGCCGCGACTTCATCGGCCGAACCGACCCGACGCATCGGAATCATTTTTTTGATTTCCTCAAGCGGCAACTCGTCGAGCATTTCGGTATCGATCAAGCCCGGCGCGACGCAATTGACCGTGATATTGCGTTTAGCCAGTTCCAACGCCAACGCCTTGGTCGCGCCGATGATGCCGGCCTTCGCGGCGCTGTAGTTGACCTGGCCGCGATTGCCGATCAGGCCCGAAACCGACGACAGCGTGACGATACGGCCGGGTTTGCGCCGCCGGATCATCGGCATAATCAGAGGATTCAGTACGTTATAAAAACCGTCCAGATTAGTATGTATGACGCTGTCCCATTCCTCGCCGGTCAAAGCCGGAAAGGCATTGTCGCAAGTCACGCCGGCATTACAGACCACGCCGTAATAAGCGCCGTATTCGTCGATATCTTGCTCGATCGCCGCACTGCATTGCTTGCGGTCCGCCAAATCGAATTGCAAAATGCGGGCTGCCCGGCCGATGGCCTTAATTTCCTGCGCAACTTGCTCGGCCTCGCTTCGGCGGCTGCGGCAATGCACGACTACATCGTAACCCTTGCGCGCCAGATACAAAGCGATCGCCTTGCCGATGCCCCGGCTGGAGCCCGTCACTAATACTGTTTCATTCATGCTGTTTCTTTATTTCGTGATGACCCGATTGATTGCCGTATCGGGTTGATAAACACTCAGTTTGGCCGAAATTTCCACGCCGTCGCCGGTCACTCGGCAATCGAACACCTTCTGCGGGACGGGTTATTTAACCCGTCCCCAACGTTTCGGTTTGCCCTAAACATTTCGGCTGACTTCGGCCAAAGTCAAAACGTTTAGGACGGGGTTGCAAACCCCGTCCTGCTAGGGTCCAAAATTTATTTCCCGATTTGGCTAGTATCAGGTAACGCTGGAAGAAGTGTGCGCGGCATGGACGCCGCGCCCAAGCCTATAGGGATATATTCACGGCGTCTTCTGGAAGCGTTACCTGATACTGGCCGATAAAACCGGGTAATTATTTTGAAACAATTACTTAGTTTGTGATGACCCGATTGATTGCCGTATCGGGTTGATAAACACTCAGTTTAGCCGAAATTTCCACGCTATCGCCGGTCACTCGGCAATCGAACACGCCCAAGCCTTGATCCTGTATAAGGCGCTTGACCGTCACGACCAGCACCGCCCCGGCGTTAAGCCGGCTCACATTGCAATGATAACGCCGCGTACCCAATAAAAAGCCGGGATTGAGCGGTTTTCCGGCCAAACGGCACATCAAGCCGCCATGCGCCGCCACCGTTTGCGCCATGTATTCGATACCCAACCAAGCCGGAACGCCGGTGTTGTCGCCGAACAGACCGTCGCCGCGCACGGTTACTTGCGCACTCATCGACTCGTCGTCGTAGGTCAACACATGATCCAACAACATCAACTTGCCGGCATGCGGCAATAATTGCTCTATCGAATAAGCGATCATACACGCGACACGACAATCGAAATATTATTGCCGCCGAAAGCGAAAGAATTGCTCTGGCAATGTTCGATACGCCTGCCTAAAACTTGCCCCGCCTGCACTAAATTCAAGGACGGCAACGAGTCGTCCAACGCATCGCCGTTGACGTTCGGCGGCAATGCGCCCTCTTCATCATCGCTATTCAGCAGCAGCCAACACAGACCCAGCTCGAGTGCGCCGGCCGCGCCTAAGGCGTGCCCGGTCATGCCTTTGGTCGAACTGGCCGCGACCGAACGGTCGAAAACTTCGACGACCGCCGCGCTTTCCATCGCATCGTTCAACGGCGTGGCCGTGCCATGTAGATTAATATAGTCTATTTGCTCGGCGGTCATCCGGGCTTCGATCAATGCCGTTTGCATCGCCTTAACCACGGCCGCGCCGCCGGGGTCGGGCGCGGAAAAATGATACGCATCGCTGCTGGCACCGATTCCGCCGAGTCGCACGGGGCCTTCGTCCCGGCTCAAGATGAACAAGGCTGCGGCTTCCGATAAATTGATGCCGTCCCGGTGCCGTCCGAAAGGCTTGCACAAACCCGCCGATACCGACTCCAATGCAGCGAAACCGTTCACGGTGAAGCGGCACAGACTATCCGCGCCGCCGACGATGACGGCATCGCAAATATCCAGCTCGATCAACCTTCGGGCCGAAACAAAAGCCCGGCCACTCGAGGAACAGGCCGTCGATACCGAATAGGCCGGGCCTTTCAAATCGAGCCGATGCGCCAAAAAATCGGCTCCGCCGGCCAATTGTTGTTGCTTGTAATGAAATCCGGACGGCTTTTCGAGACCGCCTGCAACCGCGGCAATCGCCAGCTCGGTATTTCTGACGCCGGAAGTGCTGGTGCCGATCACCACGCCGATTCGATCCGTGCGGTATTTCCGTTTAATGCGGTCGACGCCCGCTTGAATTTGATTCAAGGCCGCGAGTAACAATCGATTGTTTTTGCAATCGTAAACGCTGTATCGTTTTTCGATTTCAGGTAGTTCGGCACGAATCTCGCCAACATAAAACGGCTTGCCCGGCGAATATTCATCGGTCTCGATCAAGCCGGAACGGTTTCCCGCCAGCAGTCTCGACAACATTTCGACGCCATTGCCGCCGGCCACCGATAGGATGCCGAGATCATTGAGATACAGCGTCATTTTCTCAAGGCTCGCGACACAATTCGACCAGGGTCTTCAACCGAGGTTCGGAGTTTTTGACATACGGATTGTTTTCATCCCAAACATAGCCGGCCAGAATCGAACAAATCATCGCTTTGATATTGGGCTGCTGCTGTTGATAAAGCACCACATCCTGCAAGCCGCCGTCATACCATGAGCTGACGAAAGTGCGGAAGGTATCGACGCCTTTTTGCAAGGGTTCGGCAAATTCCTTTTGCCAATCGACTGCCATGCCGCGGAGCTGCCGGTCCACTACCTCGGCGGCGAGGCTTGCCGATTTCATCGCGATCGTGACGCCCGAGGAAAAGACCGGATCGAGAAACTCGCCGGCATTACCCAATAGCGCGTAGCCTTTGCCGTGCAGCCGCTTGACGTTGGCACTGTAACCGCCGATGCTATTGACCGGCGTATCGAACACGGCATTATGCAGCAGCGCCGACAAGCCCGGCTCGGCGTCGACGAATTGCTTCAGCACCGCTTGCGGGTCGCGCTCCGAAACCTTAAGAATCTTCGCTTCGCCGACCACGCCGAGACTGCAACGCCCATTGCTGAACGGAATCAGCCAATACCAGACATCGGTCAATTCGGGATGCACGATGATGCGAATTTTGTTGCGATCGTAGCGCGGATCGTCGATTCTGTCTTCGATATGCGTGAACACGGCCTGTCGCACCGGAAAACCGGACGGTTTTTCCAAATCCAACAAACGCGGCAACACCCGCCCGAAACCGCTGGCATCGAGCACGAAATCGGCGGTCATGCGGTAGCGGTCTTCGCTGTCCCTATCCTTGACCGTCAACACCGGCTGCTCGCCGCTGAAGTCGGCCTCGACGACTTCCTGACGCCAGCGGATGTCCACGCCCATACGTTGCGCCTCGGCGGCTAGCAGCGCATCGAAGCGGTCGCGCTGAACTTGATAGGTCGAATCGAAGCCGGCCGTGAATTTGTCGGCGAACCAGAATTCGCAGTGCTTGCCTTGAAATAAAAACGCCGCACCGTCCTTCAATTGAAAACCGGCATTGCGCACGGCATCGAGCATGCCGGCCTGTTCGATGAACTCCATGCATTGCGGCAGTAGGCTTTCGCCGATGCTGAAGCGCGGAAAAGCATCCCGCTCCAAGATCACGGCCCGGTATCCTTTGTTATTGAGCAATGCCGCGGCAATACTGCCCGCAGGCCCCGCTCCGATAATAACGATATTGCCTTTTTCAGCTCTCATGCGAACCCGCCTGTTTTGCCATTGCTAACCTATGTGGATGTTTATAAATAATTTGTGCCTAAGCAGGACGAAGGTTGTAATCCATACGCGTCAAGCTAAAAACGGCCAATCCGTACCCCGCTCTTTCCCAAGCCCCAGCTTGGGTAACCGCATATTTTAGTCTTTGTGACATCGATGCCATTTATTGTAGCTTGACATTTTCGGCATCGAAATCGCGATCAGGGGATCGCTGCCACGGTGCATGAATCACCCGCTGTGGGAGCGACGCCTTCGTCGTCCCTCACCTAACGCTAGGTGAGGGAAAGCCACCGACGCTCAACTTCCACGGTTTATTTCGAAGTCCTCAGCGTCCTGAATTCAATGAATTTGACTCTACACGAAACTCGAAGCGAATCAGGAAGATAATTTTAGCGACATCCCTGGCTTGATGCGCATGGTTAAATAACCCGCCCTGCGTGATGTTCAGTACCTAATCCCAAAGGGAATCGCCCTTTTCCGTGACTCTACTTGCCTTAATCGGCTATCATTTAACCGACAAATTATACCTTACCTGAGTCATGAAAAAGAAACTGCGCGACTTTATCTTTCAAGAGCTCGTTTTCGTCGCCGAGCCGAATCAATTCGGCGACGACGACGATTTGCTCGAAGCGGGCCTGGACAGCATGGGCATCATGCGCTTGATTATGTACATCGAAAACGAATTCGGCGTCACCCTGCCCGATACCGAAATCGAACCGGACAATGTGCAATCCTTTAACGCATTGGAACGTTGGATATTAAGGTATAAAAACGGATGAGCACCGATAAGTCCGCCATTTTGGAAAGGCTGAACCCGGCCGACAGTTTCACGCTGGCAATGGACGAGGAAATCCGCCGAGACGGCTTGGCCGGCAGTTTGGCGTGTTACGGATTGGAACTCGCCAATATTCCGGATATCGACGCATTACAACAGCGAATCGACGAATTCGGTCGGCGTTTTCCGGTAGCCCGCGCCAGCCTGAGTCAAATCGGCAAACGTTTCTATTGGTGCAAGCGCTCCGATCCGCCCGACTTGTTTTTTCAGCATCATTGCCCGACCGGCGCGGATGAAGCAGAATTCCGGCACGCCACGCTCGACCGGATCATGAACGAAAAGCAGCCTCGGGAGAGCGTCGCTCCGCTCGAGTTTCATCTGCTGACCGGCCCGTCCGAAAACGTTTTTCTGATGCGTTGGCTGCATCCTTTTTGCGATGCGCGCGGCGCGGATCTGATCATCAAATATCTGTGTACCGCCGATGCCGAACAACGTCAACGCTTCGGCCATCCCGAAACCGGTCCGCTTGTATTCGAACAGTTACGTAAATACCGCTGGTGGCAAAAAATTTCGCTATTGCTGAAAGGCAAACGCTATATCGACAGGCTGGATAGACTGAGCAGCATTCAACCGTTGCGCCACGAACAACCGCCGCAACGCCTCGAGTTCGCGGTTCGCAGGCTCAGCGAGGAACAAACCGAACGGATCGTCAAACTGGCCAGGCAACAGGTCGGCTTAACCGGCACCAGTCTTTATTACATCGGCTGTCTGATGCGCGCCCTCGAAAAATGGCGTCCCGACAGTCCGGGCGAGGCTTATTGCGTGCCTTATGCATTCAATTTGCGCAAACAGCGCGCCTTATCGCCGGTCAACGGTAATCATCTCAGCGCGTTGTTCGCACAGGCGCCTCGGGAAGTCGTCAAGGACCGGCAAAAACTGTTCGAACATCTGAAACAACAAAACGCCCAAGTGATTCGTCAACAAGAAGACTATGCCTTTCTGCCGCTGATGTGGGCCGGCAGTTGGCTGTCGCTGGCCGAATACGGCAAGGTCTTGCGCCTTTCTTACGGTTCCGGTCGGGAGCGCAGTTCATTCTGGTTTTCCGATATCGGCCGTCTGGATCTTCCAGCGGACAGTTTCCCCGGCGCCGAAATCACCGACGTGTTCCATGCCTGCCAAGTCACGTCACCGCCGTCGCTGGCTTTTCTGAACTGTATTTTCCGCAATCGTTTGACCTTGAGCTATAACTATATCGAACCGATAGCCGATGCCGAAGCCATTGATGCATTGCACCGGCTGATGCTGGCGGAACTGCTGGGAGAGACGGATTGAATCGTTTTAAGGATTTGGTCGTAAATAACTCCCCTATTTTACGGAGGGTTCGGTTGCTCGATTGGCAGGTGTCGGCGGCAGGGCAGATTTTTGCTCCTCGGCAATTGCTCCTGCATTGCCCTAATACACGCCATCCATGGCGTAATGCAAAATCTGCATTCATGCCATCCATGGCAATTAGTCGCCGCCGTCAAGCCTACACGGACGTATTCACGGCGTCCTACCATGCGAGTTAGCGTACCCTCAACAAAGCTCATAGTTCCAGGACGTTATTTATTACGAAATCCTAATTCTCGATCATGCCCTTACTGACAGCATTCGACCGGCAATGCCGAAACGCACCGGACCGCCCGGCGCTGATTGAAAGCGAACGTCGACTGAGTTACCGCGAAGTCAGGGTTAACACTGAACACCTTGCCGCCCATTTGGCCACACGGATCGAGCCCGGCGCTCGCATCGCGCTGGCATTGGACCGCGGTATCGATGCGGTCATAGCGATTCTGTCGATCCTGCGTTGCGGCGCGTGTTACATCCCGCTGGATATCAAAAATCCGGCTCAACGCTTGCGCTTCATCGTCAACGACGCCAACGTTCACTGCATCATCGGCCAAGGAAGCTGTCCCGATTGGCTCGACACACCGGCGCTTTGGCTCGATATCGAGCAACTGCCCAAGCCTGCCAAATTGGTCAAGCCTCCCGTTGCCATCGACCCCGAAGCCTTGGCGGCAATTCTGTACACTTCGGGTTCGACCGGCACGCCGAAGGGCGTCGCGTTGAGTCATCGCGCATTGCACAATTTCGCCGATTGGGCGGCGCGCACGTTCAAGCTCAAAGCCGACGACCGTATCGCTTCGCTGGCGCCTTTTTATTTCGATTTGTCCGTATTCGATATATTCAGCAGTCTGAGCGCCGGCGCTAGCGTTAATTTCGTGCCGGCCGGCCTGACCTTGTCGCCCAGCCGCCTGACGGCCTGGCTGCTTGAGCAGCGCATCACCGTGTTTTACACGGTGCCCTCTTTGCTCGGCTTCATCGCGCTAAAGGGCGGATTGACCGAACAGCCGTTGCCGGATTTAACTACACTACTGTTCGCCGGAGAAGTATTTCCGACGCCGCAATTGAAAAAACTCTGCGAACTTTTGCCCGAAACCGATTTTTACAATCTCTACGGCCCGACCGAAACCAATGTCTGTTGTTATTGGCCGGTCGATCGGGCTCGGCTCGACGGCGATCAACCAATACCGATCGGCCATCCTGCTTGCGCTTCGGAATTGAAGATCGACACGGAAACCTGCGAATTGCTGGTAAATAGCGCGAACAATCTGTCCGGATATTGGCGCCAAGGGCGCCTGACCGAAGCCATGGAAGACGGCGGCTATTACCGGACCGGCGACAAAGTCTCGTTGAACGAGCGCGGCGAATACTGCTATCACGGCCGCCTCGACCGCATGCTCAAATGTTCCGGTTACCGGGTGGAACCTGCCGAAATCGAAGCGCTGATCCTGCAATGTCCGGAAGTCGCCGGTTGCGCCGTAGTCGGCATCGAAGACAGCACTAGCGGCCAACGCCCCGCCGCCGCGCTGGTACTGCATCCCGGCGGCCAATTGAACGGTATTGTCAAAACAGTCAAGCAGGCGCTGCCGGCCTACATGCAGCCGTGCCGGTTCAGCGTGATGGATGCCTTGCCTCTACTGGACAACGGCAAGACCGATTATCAAACCTTGCAACGCCAACTGGAGCGAAACTGAATGGATATCGGCAATCTACCCGCCGCCGGCGGAAGCCAAGCCGCACGGGCGCGTTTTCGTCATTGCGCCGGTTTCGGCCTATTGAAACATGCCGTGCCGCAAAACCGCGGCGGTCACGGCAACCATTTCGCCGATCTCGTGCAGGCCCATGAACAACTCGGCAAAGCCTGCCAGGACCCTGGCTTGTTGTTATCGATCAACGCCCATCTGTGGGGCACGGTTTTTCCGCTGTTGAACTACGGCAATGCCGAGCAACAGGCGACTTATCTAAATGACCTGCTCGAAGGCAAACGCATCGGCGGTCATGCGATTACAGAACCCCAGGCCGGCTCCGACCTCACTGCGTTGACAATGACTGCGGAGCAGACCGATGCCGGATTCACATTGAACGGACATAAACGCTTCATCACCAATACGCCGATCGCAGACTTACTGGTCGTTTATGCGAGATCCGGCACGCGATTGTCCGCCTTCATCGTGCACGCCGACGACCCCGGCGCCGCCTTTCTCGACACGCCGCAAGTCTCCGGCTGCAAAAACGCCACGATGGGCGATGTTCGTCTTGACGATTGCCGGATTCCTCTCGACCGGCAACTGGGCAAGACCGGTGCCGGCAACATGATGATTCAGCAAGCGCTGGAGTTGGAACGGGCCTTCATTTTTGCCGGCATCCGCGGCGTGATGGAGCGGCAATTGGAAGGCGTGATTCGGTTCAGCCGGGAACGCAGAGTCAACGGCGCGCATCTAGGCAAAAACCAGGCGATCGGTCATAAAATCGCAGATATGAAAACCCGACTGGATACGATTCGGCTTTGGGTAAACGAGTGCGCGCGCCTGAAAGATCGAAAGCAACGCATCACGCTGGCCAGCGCGCAGACCAAGTTATTCGCCGCCGAAGCCTTTCTGCAATCGAGCCTGGACGCGGCGCATATTTTCGGCGCAAGCGGCTTGCTCGAAGGCGGTCAACAGCTCGAACGAATCCAGGATGCCCTTGCTAGCCGGCTATTCTCCGGCTCGTCCGAAATTCAGAAAAACATCATCGCTGCTTTATTAGGTACGGGCGACGGTTATCAATAAATCTGTCATTCCGCAGATCCCAAGGGTCATATGTTAGCTCGGCTACTCATTAACGCGGGACAGTTTAAGGTTAATCCGTTCGTGTTGAGCCCTTCGGCAGCGCCCCCTGCTGCCGACATCCTCGCTAGCCACACCCCATGCCTTCATTAAAATTTGCTAACTTTTGAATATAAAGGGAGTAGTGCTTTTGCCCCACCTTAAGTGGGAAGCCTATGAACTCCATTTATCCAAAAAAACATTTCACTATGAAGAATATATAGTTAATTCAACAACTTGTTATGTGTTTGCATAGAACTTTCACTCGCCCAAGAGGTTAACGAGAACGCCTAGGTAATATCTTGAAAATCTTCAGGAACTTCATATGCTTCATGGTTAAACTACCGAATTTAGGTTTATCGATGACTCATTTCCAACTATCTCTCCTCCTTCGTTAGCCTTGTATCAACTTGCCGAATAATGGCGTCGCCTCTATATTCAAATATCTAATAATTAGATATAAAAATCTAATTATATCGTTTCATTTGTTTCTGCTATTTCATTAACATTCGCACAACACCAATTCAGCACATCAACACAGAATTAAGTGAAGCGCGGAAATTGTATGAATAAACCATTAGATCTTGATTTATTAAAACTGGATAACCATCAGGAAATCGCTGCACACATCATATCGATTTTGCAGACGATTCGTTTCGGCTCGATTGAGATTGTGGTGCACGACGGCCGCATCGTGCAAATCGACCGGCACGAAAAATTTCGGATCAAAACTAGATAAAATAAACGCTTAATCCACCGAGCCATCGGCGATAGATCATAAAATTTAGCGGTTGCCTGACCGGAACACCGGAAGTGGCTGTATTTTCAAGGGGGAATAAACCATGTCGATTTATAGAAAGACTGCCGGATGGCTCGTGGCCGGCAGTTTATTGATTCATCCGGCTCAGCATGCTGTGGCCAAAACGGACGAGCAGCCAAGCAGCTATTATATAGAACCGGGGAGCTACGGAACCAAACGCGAAACCGACCCGCCCGACTATGTCCGCAATCTCAGTAAAACTGGAATAAAAGGTACGGAAGATATCACGTGGCTGGATGTCGGTCTCGATTACCGGATGCGCTATGAACGCCGTGAAAACGACGTGCGCCGCCGTCCTAGCCGCAGTTTGGACGAGCCTATTTTACTCCGAACCCGCGCCTATCTCGGGATCAAAGAAATTCTGGACCCGTTGCGCGCCGTCGCCGAATTCGAAGATGCGCGCCGCTATAACAGCCAGTTTGACCGCGATAACCGCGACATCAACGAATTCGAACTGATTCAAGGCTATATGGAGCTGCATTTCAAGGATGCACTGGGTTACGACGATCGCGGCAATGCCCGGCCTGCCTTCATTCGTGCGGGGCGCATGGCGTTCGAATTTTTGGACAGGCGCTTGATCGGCTTGAACAAATGGCGCAACACCACCAATACTTTTCAAGGTTTTCGCGCCAGTCTGGGAGAAGACGCCAACGATTGGGCACTCGATTTACTGGCCCTGCAACCGTTGACCCGACTGATGACCGATTTCGACAAACCGAATCAAGACCAATGGTTTTCATCGATCATCGGTCACTGGCGCAAATGGTCCGATATCGTGACTATCGAGCCTTATTACATGGCGCTTAGACAAGATGCGAGTCCCGGCAATCGCAACCGAGCGAGGGATATTCACGCCACAGGGTTGCGCTTGTCCGGCTGGGTAAGCGATACCGGCATCAATTACGATCTGACCGGCACCTATCAATTCGGCCGCGACGACGGACGGCAACATGATGCCTATATGGTCACCGCCGAAGTCGGTTACACCTTCTTGGAGCACCCATGGAAACCTCGGATCAGCGCATTTTACGGTCATGTCACCGGGGATAAAGACCCCAACGACTACAAAAACAATCGCTTCGAACGCTTCTTCGGCTTCGCCAGGCCTTGGTCATCGGATGATTACATGATCCCTGAAAACGTGATCGCGCCCAAGGTCAAAATCGAATTCGAACCGATCAAGGGGCTAAAACTCGACGGCGGTTACAGCGCCTTCTGGCTGGAGAGTAATACCGACCGTTTTAACAACCTGTTAGACGGGAGTAGTTTCAATCGCGACCCGACCGGCAATAGCGGCGACTTTTTGGGTCACGGTCTCGATTTTCGCGCCCGCTACAACATAACGCCTTATATTGCCGCCAATGTCGGTTATACCCATTTCACCAATGGCGAATTTACCAACAACCGACAAGTGGCCGCCAATGGCACGAAATCGAACCAATCGGACTTTATCTATGTGGAATTGTCGTTCAACGCACTCGATATTTTCAAATAACCCTCGAAACCAGGAACACTTATGAAACCTCAAAAATGGCTCAAAACCGCCCTGCTCGCGGCAGGATTATTAAGCGCTACCGGCGCGTTTGCCGACCGAACGTTGCTGAACATCTCCTACGACCCGACCCGAGAGCTGTATCAGGCGTTCAATAAAGCATTCATCGCCGATTGGAAAACCAAGACCGGCGAGACGGTCACGATACAACAATCGCACGGCGGCGCCGGCAAGCAGGCGCGCGCGGTCATCGACGGTTTGGAAGGCGATGTGTTGACGCTGGCCTTGTCGTATGACATCGACCAGATTGCCGAAATTTCCGGGAAGCTCGATAAAGACTGGCAAAAGCGCCTGCCGAACAACAGTGCCCCCTATACTTCGACCATCGTGTTTCTGGTGCGTAAGGGCAACCCGAAAGGCATCAAGGATTGGGACGATCTGATCAAGGACGGCGTGGCGGTCATCACGCCGAACCCGAAAACCTCCGGCGGCGCCCGTTACAATTATCTGGCCGCCTGGGCCTTCGCCGAGAAAAAATACGGCAGTCCCGAAGCCGCCAAGGATTTCGTCAACAAACTGTTTAAAAACGTACCGATTCTGGATTCCGGCGCGCGCGGCTCAACAACCACCTTCGTCCAACGCCGCATCGGCGATGTCTTGCTGGCCTGGGAAAACGAAGCCTTTCTGGCTATCGATCAATACGGCACCGATCAATTCGAAATCGTCGTGCCGCCGATCAGCATTTTGGCTGAAACACCGGTCACGGTCGTGGACAAGACCGTCGAGAAACGCGGTACCCGTGACTTGGCTGAAGCTTATTTGAAATATTTGTACTCGCCGGTCGGGCAAAAACTGGCGGCCCGATATTATTACCGCCCATTCCAACCGGAACACGCCGACCCAAAAGATTTGGAGCGCTTCCCGAAATTGGAACGGCTTTCCGTGGATGAATTCTTCGGCAGCTGGCATAAGGCACAGGCCGAGCACTTCGATGACGGCGGCACCTTCGATCAAATCTATGCACCGTAATATCCGCATCGCTCACACGGAGGACCTTGGAGACCAGAAAGTTCTCGCACGGAGGCGCAGAGTTTTTCCTCATCCCCTCCGCTCCAGCCTGGGAATGCATACCGCTATTACCTCGACAACCAAATTATGGATTCCCACGGGGAGACCGTGGGAACCAGAAACAAACGTGCTGAACAAAGATTATCGAATATCTGGGGATAGTGCTGTTTGATAAATCTGCGGATATTGAAAGTCAGTGGCTTCGATAATCGCGACGAAGGCGTCGCTCCCACAAGGGTTCCGAATGTTCTGTGGGAGCGATCCCCTGATCGCGATTTCGAAGCCGGGAAAGTTAGGAGACTATAAATGGTATCGAGCCCACATTAGCTATGATGGCATGACGGTAATACACGATTTATGTCTAACGATGAGTGTTCTGCGTGGGAATGCTAGAGCTTGCGGGAATGGTTACCCAAACCGGAGTTTGGGTAACAGGAATACCCGGCCGCTTTATCGTCACAAAGAACGGATGAGAGCTATCAAACCGCTGTTTTTTGCAATTTATTAAAGGCTACCGAAATGCCACAAAGCCATATTATGCCGGGGTTTCGTCCCACACTGGGTTTTACGCTGTTTTATCTGGCGTTGATCGTGCTGATTCCCTTGAGTGCACTGGTGTTCAAAAGTATGCAGCTCAGCCTGGATCAATACTGGGACATACTGACCAATGCCCGGGTTCAAGCTTCGTTCCGCGTCAGTTTTGTTTCAGCGTTGATCGCGGCCGGTATCGCCGCGCTGTTCGGCTTTATCATCGCCTGGACCCTGGTGCGCTATCCGTTTCCCGGCAAAAAACTATTCGACGCGCTGATCGATCTGCCGTTCGCGCTGCCCACCGCCGTTGCCGGCATCGTGTTGGCGGCGATCTACGAGCCTAATGGCTGGATCGGTCGTATCGTCATGGACACGCTGGGCGTGCAAATCGCCTATAAGCCCCTTGGTATCGTGTTTGCGCTGATTTTTATCGGACTACCGTTTGTCGTGCGTACAGTCGAACCGGTGCTGCAGGAATTCGACACGGCAATGGAGGAAGCGGCCGCGAGCCTCGGCGCCAATCGTCTGCAGACTTTTATCCGAATCATTCTGCCCAATATCCTGCCGGCAACACTGACCGGTTTCGCACTGGCCTTCGCGCGCGGAGTCGGCGAGTACGGCTCGGTCATTTTCATCGCCGGCAACATGCCTTATGTGTCCGAAATCGTGCCGCTGCTGATCATCACGAAGCTGGAGCAATACGACTATGCCGGCGCGACCGCGATCGGACTGACCATGCTGGTCATTTCGTTTTTATTGTTATTACTGGTCAATGCGCTGCAATGGTGGGTACGCCGCCGCAGCGGCCAACTCTGAGAGACGCTCAAATGAATACAGTGACTGCAACTCATGCATACCAACCTAAACCGATCGCGCTAAACGATCCGGGCTGGGTTCGCTTTGGACTGATAGGCGTAACCTTGGCGATTATCGGGCTGTTCTTGATCCTGCCGCTGGCGACCGTACTGATCGAAGCCTTCAGCAAAGGCTGGACGGCATACAGCGACAGCCTGTCTCACCCCGACACCCTAGCGGCAATACGGCTGACGCTGTTGACCGCCGCAGTGACCGTGCCGCTAACAACTTTTTTCGGCATTTGCGCGGCGTGGGCCATCGCCCGTTTCGAGTTTCGCGGTAAAAGTTTATTGATCACGCTGATCGACCTGCCGTTCTCGGTGTCGCCGGTCATCGCCGGTTTGATCTTCGTGCTGGTATTCGGCGCTCAAGGCTGGCTAGGCCCATGGCTGTCCGAATACGATATCAAGGTCATCTTCGCGGTGCCCGGCATCATTCTAGCGACTTTGTTCGTGACCTTTCCGTTCGTCGCCCGCGAGTTGATCCCATTGATGCAGGAAATGGGGCATGAAGAGGAAGAAGCCGCTTTATCGCTGGGCGCCAGCGGTTGGCAAACTTTTTTTAAAGTTACCCTTCCCAATATCAAATGGGGGCTGCTGTACGGCGTACTACTTTGTAATGCCCGGGCGATGGGCGAGTTCGGCGCGGTGTCGGTGGTTTCCGGCCATATTCGAGGGCTGACCAATACTCTGCCGCTGCATGTCGAAATTACCTACAACGAATACGACTTCGTCGGCTCGTTCGCCAGCGCCTCGCTGCTGGCAGGCTTGGCGGTGGTTACCTTGATTGTGAAAACCTATTTGGAATGGCGGCAAAAGCAGGATAGGAAGGCGGTATAAACTGCTTTCATCATTCCCAAGCTCCGCGTCACTGCCATTAAGTGAAGCCGTCACAGAGAGAAGTAATGCTTGCATTCAGGCTCTACTGTGCCTCAAAAGCTTGCCATCCATGGCACTGGATTCCGCCAGTCCATGGCGGAATGACGGACTTACCTTAACTTAATGGCAGTGACGCAGAGCGTGGGAACCATTTGAAAAACCATTAAGCTGGGTTTCACGTTGTTCAACCCCACCTACATAAACAAATTGAACGAGAGCATCACTATGAGCATTACTTTAAACAATATCAGCAAACGCTTCGGTAATTTCGCTGCCCTGAAAAACATCAACCTGGAAATCCCCGAAGGCGAATTGGTCGCTTTACTGGGGCCGTCCGGCTGTGGCAAGACCACCTTACTACGCATCATCGCCGGACTGGAACAAGCGGATCGAGGACAGGTTTTATTGAATGGCAGCGATGTCACCGACCAACCGGTAAAAAACCGGCAAATCGGCTTTGTTTTTCAACATTACGCGCTATTCCGGCACATGACGGTATTCGACAATATCGCCTTCGGTCTCAGGGTCAAACCGAGAAAGGAACGTCCTAGCGAAACCAAAATCCAGGAAAAAGTGCATGCGCTTCTCAATCTGGTGCAATTGGACTGGTTGGCCGACCGTTTCCCCGATCAACTTTCCGGCGGCCAACGCCAACGCATCGCATTGGCCCGCGCCTTGGCGGTCGAGCCGTCGGTGTTGTTGCTCGACGAGCCGTTCGGCGCGCTCGACGCCAGTGTGCGCAAGGACTTGCGGCTGTGGCTGCGGCATTTGCATCATGAGCTGAACGTCACCAGCATTTTCGTGACGCACGATCAGGAAGAAGCGATGGAAGTCGCCAGCCAGATCGTCGTACTCAATCACGGCAAGATCGAGCAAAAAGGCTCGCCCAGCGAGATTTACGACAGTCCAAACAACGATTTCGTATCGCGTTTCATTGGCCATACCAATGTCTTTCAGCTGGAACAGGGTGACAGCGCCTGGCTTGCCGGCACCGGAATCAGTATCGACGATCCCAAAGGTATCATCGCTCATGTGCGTCCGCACAACATCCAAGTCGAAAAACCGCAAGATCCCGCCAATGCCCCCGTTTACCTAAAAGATTGGCAACATCTGGGCGCTATCATCCGGCTGGAATTACACAAGGACGGCACTAACGGCAAGGCAACAACGATCTTTGCGGAAATGCCGAACGAGCAATTTCGCGAACTGGCTTTGCAAAAAGGCGACCGGGTGTCGTTGCATATCAAACATGCGCATTGGTTTAACTGAACGAATGGATGGCGAGTTCAACTATTCGATCCTAGAAAAAGCATTTCACCATGAAGATCATGAAGAATATGAAGTTAACTCAATAGCTTATTCTGCCTATGCAAATCATTTTTGCCCCCTAAAAGGTTATTCGAAATTTTAGGACAAGCCGTTGAAAGACTTCATGCGCTTCATGGTTAAACTGCCGAATTTAGAATAAACGCCATTGAGGAAACATGGCTAAGATAGTAAGCATGGCAGGGTTTGCATCGCAATCCTTTGTCAAAGGATTGCTCCGGTTGGAAGCTTTATTGAGAAAGAAGCAGCCTTTCCTTAGGCGGAATAGGGCGATGATGAAAACATCAGTTTTTTCGGTAGTTGAATCGATAAATTGACCATAGCGCTTTCAAGCAAAACTTGCAGTGACGTGACCCATTCCACTATCAACGGCCACTCGCCATAGCCGGCCTCGCTGTTGATGTGGCCCGCATTGCCAGCGTCATAAAGCGTCAAACCCCATTGACGACTGAATTGTTCGGCCTGACTGAATTGCATCCAGGGATCGTTTTGACTGGCTACCAACAAGCCCAATGTATCGAGTCGTCGATTCGGCAAAAAACCGGAAATATCGTTTTGAGGTCTCGAGTCGACAGCTATCGGCCCCGTCATAGAAAAGCGCTGCGGCGACGCCGGCGCGACCAAGATCAAACCGGCTACTTTTTCAGGAAGACGTGATGCTACCAAAGCGCTAGCCAGACAGCCGAAACTGTGCGCGACCAGAATCACTCGGTTGGGCGTCGCATCGATATGCTTTTCGATCGCGTTGGCCCAGCTAAAAATTTGCGGACTCTCCCAGTCGATGCCGGTAACGCGCTCGCTGCCCGGCAATTGCCGCTCCAGCCAGGTTTGCCAATGTTTGACATCACTGCCGTGAAAACCCGGTACGGTGATTATTTTCGTTTTCATTAGACAGCCCTCGACAGATGTAAAGCGGTGTCTTCGATCGAAGCAACCGATTGTTCGTAATAAGCGCCTTGCACCCAATTGAATCCAATCGTACGAGCCAAAGCCTTGATATTGGCATCCTCGATATCAAGCAACGCTGTTTGCCCACCGACCGAATCCGTCAGTTTGTGCAAGCGATGCAGTTTGTGCGGTAATTGATTGTCTTGAATCCTGCCAAGATCCTTGGCCGACAGACCGACATTATCTGGCGATAAGGCCGTAATCAGCTCTAAAGCCGAACCACTCAAACCGTTGTAATCAAATTTAAGGGCCACTCGATAACCGCGCTGCCGGTAGTTTTCAAGCCCCTTCAGCAAGGCTTCGTAATAATTGGCATAGACGCTGCTTACACTCAAAGTAATTACGATGTTATTGGGCTCCAAACCGCATTTCCCGATAACTTCTTGAAAATACGCTCCATGATCTTTCTTGACGCCGAGAATATGCCTAGGATCGACCTCTAGTTGCAAAAAAAACGGCTCATGGGAAATCGGCAAAAAATTGAGCATATGAACGGTACGAGCTAAACGATCAAAATCGACTATGGAATCGGGACAAATTGATTGCCGTGCAGGCAGCGATATAATCAAATCCAATTCATGGCTTTGCAGATGCGGAATTTCGGAAGTGCTGACATTAAGCTTGGCAATATAGCCTGCTATCGTTGAGGGTTTCCGCGTTTCGCGCAGAGGCGCCAGTTCAGTAGTGATATGAATGGGACCGAATAAACCATGCACGACTCCTTCTTTTAAAAAGAAGGGACGGAAATTGGTATGATGCTCCCATTCAAGGCGGTCATTGAAGTGTTCGACGAGTTGTTCTAATGGCATTATCCTGCTCCTTGTTGTACTTAGGCTTTGCTCTGTTCAGGTAGCGAAAAAAACAGGCGGAGATGTTTTTCGCCTGACAAATATCCCTATGATTTAAGGAGGAGTTCAATACGAATCCGTTCAATCGCGCTAACGAAACGGCTCCGGCCATTTGTTGGGCTCAGAATAACGGTATTTCATTGCTTATTAAAACGATATAATTCGATTTATACTTCTAAAAATTAGATATTAAAAACGCTTCCGGCCATCGCATCTCATGAATCTCAGCCAGCTTGAATTACTTCGCACCTTGCATGAAAACGGTTTCAACCTCTCCAAGGCCGCCGACAGCATGCATATCGTGCAATCGGCTGTTAGCCGGCAATTACATTTATTCGAGGAGGAATTGGGCTCGCCTTTATTGACAAGAAACGGCAAAAAACTGACCGGTCTGACCGAACTGGGACAAAAGGTATTGGCGCAGGCATCAACCATTCAACAAGCCAAAAAAAATATCAAATCGCTCGCCTCGGAATACCGCAATGGCGACAGCGGAATTTTGCATGTCGCGACGACGCATACCCAGGCAAAATACTTTTTACCGAAGCCGATACAACGCTTCCGCGCCAAATATCCCGGCGTCAAGGTTTATATCGTGCAGTCCTCGCCCGACCACCTGATCGACTTTCTGCATAACGATCAGGCCGATCTGGCCATTTGCACCGAAAAGGTCGCCGAAGATGAAACCTTGATCATCAATCCCTGTTACGAATGGCACCATGCCGTCGTCATCCCGAAAGAACATCCGCTGGCTAGCGGGGACTTGACCTTGGAACGCTTGGCCTCTTTTCCGATTCTCACTTACTCGCTCGGCTTTACCGGCCGTTCCAATATCGAAAAGGCCTTTAACGACCGGGAATTGCAAATGGATGTGGTGCTGGCGGCAGCCGATACCGATATCATCAAAACTTATGTGCGTTTGGGCTTGGGTGTCGGCTTAATCGCCAGTATGGCCTATGATCCGATAGCCGATACTGATTTGGTCGTCCGAAATTTGCCCGGACTCATACCCAGCTCGATGACCAAAATTGCTTACTTGCGGCAGAATTATTTACCCGCCTACAGCCGGCATTTTATTGAAGAACTATTGGATGCCGCCCAAGAAATGAACGCCTGAGACAACCAGTCCCTCCCTTTATACTCAAATAATGTATAACTTTATGAAGGTATGGGGAGTGGCTAGCGAGGATGTCGGCAGCAGGGCAGATTTTGCAGGAGCAAAAATCCGCCTAACACCCCGACACCCCATTCACTAATACTGAAATTTGAGTACTATCGGTCTATTTACGGTAATCGCCTAATCGTCGATACGCGCGGTTTTAAAACGGGCCGTGGCTCCAAGCAGACCAACTACGAAGAAAGCCGTACCGACCACAGTAAAACGCAGATTCGACTCTTGCATGCCCAAGTCGTCGGTCGCATAAAGCATGATTATAACGGCGACCGCCCCCCATCCTAGAAATCGCAACGTCGCGTCTAGTAGGCATTTACCTAGCGTTTCCGATTCGGTCACCGGAGTGTCCATGCGATAAGCCACAAAGCCGCATATCAGCGCCGGCAGGATTCCCCAACGCATATGATCAAAAAAGCTTTCCCAAAAAAAGAAATACTCTCTGCGGTAGAAGGTTAACTCGAGTACCAGTGTCGAGACCGTGGTACTAACAACGAAGCCCATGATCATCATCGTCATATAAAACCCGTAATAGCGATCGTATTGCTCTCGCTGGCGGCTGAAGACAAGCGTCCGCAAAACGAAGATCAACGCTAAAGGAAGGACATACATCGGCATGACATAAGCCATCCAACGAAGCGTTGTATAGCTAAAATGGGCCAAAGGCTTATCCGGAAACAGGAAAGCATTATGTAACGAAACCGAAATTTCTCGGCCTAATATGACTCCGATAGCGGAGGCCGCCATGAAAATCAGAATATACTTATAGGTGTGTTTCAAGCGGGCTTCGTGAACATTTCCACCGAGTTGCTTCACGGTTGTCCAAATATCGTTTTCGCTAGCGCTACCGAACACAATCAAGGAGGCAAGCATGCGGCACAATAAACCGGTGAGTTGATCCAACTCTTTGATCAAATTGACTGTCTTGGTGTAATGCGGCTCCGCTTCCTTCCAAACTGCCACTTTTTCCGACATGGCGTTATAGGAGATACAAATTTCCCCCCATTTCAGAGACGGTTCGTTGAACAGTCGACGAAAAGACGACTGATTCGCATAATATTGTATCCGATCAAACAGCAGGCAATTATGAGCCCATTTATATTCGACCGTGGCACTGGACATGTCAAAGTCCCCGGGGTCGATGCTCGACACTAACAATCGATTGGCAATTTGCTCTTTCAGTTTCTCGTCAACCGCCGACAATCTTGAGGTGACTAGAGCGTTATAAACTTCTACCGCCTTAGTTGGGATGGCAAAAGCATCATGTATGCTATCTCTCAAAATCAGCAAAGGATTAATTTTGCTTTCCCAAGCGATAAAAAATAGAAATAGCCCAGCGGCAATCAACGGTACGATCGTAGTACCGTCCAAGCCATTCAGAAGATCCACTAATTCTCGAGAACGAAGGTTCTTAACGATAAGTGTTACCAAAGGCTCCAATGGCAACCACTGGAAAGTCAGTAATAAATATAGAGCCGCCATGAACGCGCAGTACGACGCAACCCCTAACCAATAGGTGCTTCTGCGGATAAAATATTGCGGAAGCGTCGGTTCTGCGCCTAATTGAATCCGACGTTTTTGGAAGGAACGATAGGCCAGGAATACTACTGCCACGGTTCCAAGAAACTGCACCGCAAAGTTAATCATAAGTTCAACAGTCATCGTGCGCCTGCTCCTACGTGCTTTTTATAAGGTTCGAAAGGGTTGTCATCATAGTCAAAAGACAATGATATATCCGTGTCGGCTCTATGGCAGGTCCATCCGTTAATGCCGTAATTTGAATTACGATAGGTATAACCAGCCGAGCGTCCGTTGCGGTATCCAGTGGAATTATTATACTTGACGGATTATTATACTTGACATATAGCGACAAGGTCTCTTACTGGTTTCAGAATAAACCGAAACATGTTGTCGTTCAATTATCCCATCAAGCTTGGGATGGAGAGGACCAAGATATTTTTCTTGGATGGCGATGAGAGGAATTAATGATGAAAACCTTTTTACGTACTCTGTTAGAGAGAAAACCAGTGGGTAACGAATGCTGTCGAAATTGTTACTATTCAGTCCCCCGGCAATTGTTGTTCCCACGCTGGAGCGCGGAAACGATAGGATCGGCATCAACGAATACCTTCCCGCTTAAGTTGCGCGTTTAATACTTCAATTTTGACATCAAGATCGAATAGGTCATCTTCAAACAATTTTTGTTGCTGTTCCAGAAAGGTCGCTTCAATTGTTTCGAGTACATTACGAAAATTCTGTGTCAATTGCCCGGATTGGATATGACTGTGCGTTTTGGCATAGCCTTCGGTGACTTGCATCGCTCCATCGAGATAAACATTAAGAAATTTTCGAGCTTTGCGAATATCTCGCGGGTCGGCTTCGATTTCGCTCAAAATACTGTCGGCAATCATACAGATACGCTCTATCCGATTTTTGAATTCGTGATTATGAATTCGATTGCCGGCCTGTTCGATTCGCCGAATCATGCTACGGGACTCGGCGACCGTCTGCTTGACTTCATTGTTTGATTCGTCTGTCGTGCGGGGCAAATTTTGCTGTGCTTTTTTAACCAGCAAGCGGTCGTTCCGATCAATTTTAACAACCTCGATCCGATCGCCGTGACGCAGCGGTTCGAGCGTATCGGCAGAGAATCGTTGTTGATCGATCAGCACATAGCCGTTGCTATCGAAATCGACCATTGCTTCCCCGATTTTGCCTTTCAAGCCCTTTTGGCGCGAACCGAAAATAAAGCTGCCGGTAATAAGCAACGTAGCGAGCAGCATTGCTGCACTCACAGCGATACTCACCGACAATATCGTGTTGCTCTGATCGGCCGGGATGGGGCCGTCGAATAGATTCAAACTACCCAGCACGAAGGCGATCGCTCCGCCGATACCCAGCACGCCGAAGCCGGCAACGAAATATTCGGCGATCATCAACGCAATACCGAACAATAACAGCACTAGAAAACCAAGATTAACGGGTAAGGCTTGCATGCCGACCAAGCCCAGAACTAGCGCGATCGTGCCAAGGATACCGGGAAGAGTTAGGCCCGGAGCGAGCATTTCGATAAAAATCGCGAGTAGGCCCACAGAAATCAACATGTGCGCGATCTGCGGATGCGCGACTAGCCCCAAAATATGATCGATAAACCGCGGCGTAATCTGGCGAATTTCTTTATCCGAGAGAGCCAGTTTAAGCAATTGGCCTTGAAATTGAATTTCACGTCCGTCAACGGCTTTTATCAGATCAGAAAATCCCGGCACCACCAGATCGACCACATTGGCTTCCAAGGCTTCGTCGGCGGATAGGCTTTCGGCTTCGGAAACGAAACGTTCGGCAATATCCGCATTGCGATTGCGATGCTTGGCGATACCCCGCATGAAAGCCCGGGTATCGCTCATGATTTTCTTTGCCATGGTACCTTGTATCTCGCCGCCATCGCCCGCAACCGGCGATGCGGCCCCGACATTCGTACCGGAATTCATCACCGCAAGGTGCGTGGACAGCAAAATAAATGCACCGGCCGATGTCGCGCTGGCGCCGGCAGGACCCACGTAACCGATGACCGGCACCTTAGACTCCGAAATTGCGCGAACCATGTCTCGCGTGCTACTCAGTAAGCCTCCCGGAGTATTGATTCGTAGGATCAACGCAGCTGCGGAATAAGCTTCTGCTGTTTCGATTGCATGCTCGAGCAGGGCGGCCGTACCCGGATTGATTACGGCATCTATGTTTACCAGGTATACGGGAGCCGCTGAGTCATTCGGTTTTTTTCCGTGCGCCAAGCCGCCTATACCGACAAACAGCGATAACAACAGGCAAGCGCCGACGAGCATTCGCAACGACTTGATTGAGGGGAGTACACGAAACAAGTTCATCAAAGAAGTCAACCCATCATCCTAAAAAGTGCAAACGCCTAGCACCTTCATTTATTGAGGCGATTGCCAGGCTCTCGTGAACTTTACTGTGAAAGTTCGTAGATTTAGACTCGTTATCTAATTTTTCGATATACGGCGCTCGGCAGAGCAAATGCCGGTTCCGGAGAGGGTGCGGTTGCTCGACCGACAGGCGTCGGCGGCAGGGCAGATTTTTGCTCCTGCAAAATCTGCATTCATACCATCCATGGCAATCAGTCGCCGCCGCCGAGCCTACATGGACGTATTCACGGCGTCCTGTCGGACGAATGGCCGCATCCTCACCTCCCCGAGAACTTTCATCACCAGGGGTGATTGCCAAGCCTTCATGAACGTTAGGATCATGCATTTGCCTTGCGCGCAATATGTAAATCGAGCGCTTCCAACAGTTGGTTCAAATTAGTCAAATCGGCAGGAAAGATCACCGAAGTCTCAGCATCGGCCAAATGCGCGATATTATTGATAAACTTTTCCGATAAATTGAGTTTAATGGCTTCCTCGCCGCCGGGCTGGACGACTGCATTACCGATTTTCTCGATGGATTCGGCCGTCGCGGTCGCCAAGGCCAAAATTTCGGACGCCCTACCTTCGGCTTCGTTGACCAAGCGTTGGCGTTCGCCTTCCGACAAATTGATCAGTTCGCGCATCGTACCTTCGGACGTGTTGATTCGGCTTTGCTTGTCGCCTTCGGCTCTGGCCAAAATAGCCCGCTTTTCCCGCTCGGCGGTCACTTGTTTTTCCATCGCACACTGAACCGTGCTCGGCGGTTTGATATTCTTAATTTCGTAACGATGCACATGCACGCCCCAGGTTTCACCCGCGGCATTGAGCGTATCCACCACCGCTTGACTGATCATGTCGCGCTCTTCGAAAGTTTTGTCCAACTCCAACGTACCGATCACCGAACGGGTTGTGGTCTGCGCCAACTGCATCGCGGCAAACCGATAATCGGTCACGCCATAAGTCGCTTTGATAGGGTCGGAAACCGACATATAGATAACGCCGTCGACTTCGACCTGCACCTCGTCCTTGGAAAAACATTCTTGCGGCGGAACATCGATGGTTTCTTCACGCAAGTCCTGTATCGCGGTCACGACATCGATAAACGGGATCAACACATGAAAACCGGGCCCCAATGTAGCCTTATACTTGCCTAAACGCTCTACAATCAGAGCGGTGCGCGTGGAAACAATGCGTATGGAGCGAAATAGCTGTGTAATGATGACAAGAAAAATGATGCCCCATACGGCAAAATTAAACAAATCGATTGGACTAACTTCGTTATTCATTTGTTTGCTCCCATTTTAGCGACCGGCAGGTTTTGATTAAGCGCCGACAGCAGACCTTTGATGTGAGCAAGATCGGTAGGCAACACAGATACGTTGGCCCCTTTCATGACCTCGCCTGTTCGATCGATAAAATCCTCGACCAAACGCATTTTTACCGCCATATCGCCGCCCGGCTTCTTGATGGCTGCCGCGACTTTCTGCAAGCCCTCCGCGGAGGCTTCAGCTAGTATCCCAATTTCACTCGCGCGCCCTAAGGCCTCATTGATGCGTTTTTGTTTCTGGCCTTCGGAAATATTGATCGCCTCCTGACGATGACCTTCCGATATCAGAATTTTCGATTCTTTTTCCGCCATGGCCAAAGTGATTTCCGCACGCTTTTCGCGTTCGGCCTCCATTTGCTTTTCCAAGGTATGCACCACTTGTGCAGAAGGTGAAATATTTTTGATTTCGTAACGCATAACCTTGATTCCCCAAGGGTCCGAGGCTTTGTCGATTTCTCGTACAATCGCTTCATTCAATTTATCGCGCTCATAAAAAGTATCGCCGAGCGTCAGCTTACCGATTTCGGAACGCATCGTCGTTTGCGCCAAATTAACGCTGGCCATCTGATAATCGCCGATTCCGTAACTGGCCCGTTTGGCATCCATCACTTTCAAATAGACGATACCGTCGACCGCAACCTGGATATTGTCTCGGGTGATGCAGCTTTGCGCCGGAATATCGAACACTTGCTCGCGAATCTCATGACGATAGGCTACCTTGTCCAAAAAGGGCACGACAACATGATAACCGGGCTCCAGAACGCATCGAAAATTGCCTAATCGCTCCAAGACACAAGATTGCCGCATCGGAACGATAATCAACAGCTTCCAAAAAATGATACCGGCCAATATGACGAATATCGTAAGGGTAGTAAGCATAACGTACTCCTATTTTATTGAGTTATTATTCGAGTCGGTTTCGTTCATGGTTTTATTGGTTTCGATGGCATCAACCACCCACACCAGATTTTCGCGAAAAATAATGCGCACCTCGGCCCCAACGTCCAAATTTTGGTCATTACGATAGCTTCTTGCTTTCCAAGTACTTCCGCGAAACGCAATGCGCCCCTCGCCGCCTGCGGGTATAGCCTCGCAGACTTTAGCAATTGCATCGTAGGCATCCAGATCTTCATCGGTCTTGCCCTGTTCGACTTGTGCGGGAATGAATTTTTGGGCGACCCCACGCAATCCGAAGACCAACGTTAGGGAGCCGATAAACCAAACGGTAAAAGCTTGTAACCAGCCTTCTATCAAACCGGCGTATAGCAAAGCGGAAACCAGAACGGCGCCGAGACCTAGAAAAAATACTATCCCGCCGGGCAACAAAATTTCCAGCAGCATGAGAATAATGCCGCCGATAAGCCAGATATTTACAATTTCATATCCCTGCATTGATTATCCAAAATAAGGAACGAGCATGAAATAACTTCGACAAATGCTGAGCGGGGGTTCGGTGGCTCGATTGAAGGGCGTCGGCGGCAGAAATAGCCGCCGAGCTTACATGGATGTATTCACGGCGTCCTGTCAAACGAGTCGCCGAACCATCACAATGCCTAAAACTTGTAGAAGTAAATTTGTGCATATTCCTAAAACGGTTTATATCGGTATCGGAGCACAGATATGCCGACTCCTGATAAGAAAAAAAAGCGCGTGAGACTATTTACATTAAACCCCATCTTCGCCTCTTTAATCGAAAAGGAGGCACGCGTGGAATTGATTGTAGTTAAATTTATTCAAAATGGTAGCTTGCAAATGAATTAGCGGATTTAACCACCCATTGCTTTTTTGGCAGGCCTATTCGAAAGCAAATCGCATTCGAAATATTTCGAGATACTTTCCTTCTGCACGCGCGTACAATGAATCCGCTTATTTAACACAGAGGTAAAATTATGAAAATTATAAAATTTGCAGCTTTATTAGGTTTAATGGCTATTACAGGCCATGCGTGGGCTGAAGCCGCCTTCGAATCGATACAAGACGTTCAAGGAAAATGGAGATTGGAATACACTAAAAAGTCACTCGATACCAAAGAAACGATAAAACGCGAAGATACTTGGGCTTTTAATGACGGAAAAGTCACTATAACGAATATCCCTCGAGAGGGCTCATACTATGACCAATTGCCGGTAAAGTATGAAATAGAGGACGGCAAACTCAAAATTGCCCTATTAGGCCGCTCCGATCGCTTCGATACTTTTTCCCTGATCGAAAAAGATGAAAAAAGCATGACTCTCAAAGGTAAATACGGCGACATTTATTATTTCCAAAAAAAATAGCTTTTTAACTAAGTAGCATCGTTATATCGGATAACAATTCCAACGTTTCTCTCCCTTTTCAGCGCCGCTTGATAGGGGCCCCTTTTAATGCTCCTTGCGATAGAAATGCGGCGCTACCATTCCGGTTTTCAATACATACCTGAGAGCCATAACCATAATTAGTCCTTCTCATAAAATCGAAACACGCCGCATCTCAAGTAACGTGAGGTCTTGCCGATAACCCGTTTGCGATTAAATAAAAAAGAGGAGTATGTCATGGTAGATTCCGTCTCGGGCTTAGCCAGTCTAGCCACCCGAATGTCCGTACAGCAAACCGCACTCGATGCCAATGTCGCGGTACTCAATAAAATTCAAGATCAACAAGAAGCGGAAGGCGAAGCCGTAGTAAAGTTGATCGAGTCGACGTCCGCAGCCAAGGGCGGCATTGATGTCTATGCCTAGTCATTGCTCATGATCCTAAATTTGGCAGCTTAACCATGAAGAAAACAAGGTTCCTGAAGAATTTCAAGACATTAGCTAAGCGTTCTCGCTAACCTCTTGGGTGAGTGAATGCTCTATACATGCTCATAGCAAGTTATTGAACTATGCCTTTCGTACTTCAAATTTCGGCAGCGCCTGAGGAGGCACTGGGGTGTGCGGCAAAGGCTTTGCCAGCAAGGAGCTGGCATAGAGCCTACATGAATGTATTCACGGCGTCCTTTGACGAACACCCCGGTGACGAATTTTGATCTACGATGGGTTATAGTTGCTCGGGCTCTCTGTCGATGCACGACGTTCTTTGAAACACCCAATCCTGTATTTGCGTCGCCACCCATCCGCCGTCATCGAGAGTCAAATCATGGCCTGCCCAGGGATGGGCACGCAGTTCAATACGCCATTTTTTATGAATAGCCTCAGAACATACGGGCGATACCAGACGATCGCCCTGCCCGTTCAATAACAAAACCGGCTGTTGCGGCTTGCTATGACTCGGCTTATAAGTGGCTGCCGCAACAATCTGCCGTAAAGCATTTTTAGTAGATATAGGCCGTGCTTTTTGTATCCGCGACCATTCCTCGATTGTCGCCTCATACCGATCTTTACGATTACTAACCAAACGAACAATGCGGGATTCTCGTCGAAAAATATCGCGCGTCATCGCCAATTCTGCAAAATCGCGATAACTTTGCCGACGTAAGCGCATATAAAAGGGACTTAGATCGGCAAAGCTGGTATTCATCAAAACCTCGCCCGCAATGTCTTCAGGATGACGACTCAACCATTCCCAGGCAACCATCGCGCCGAATGAAAGTCCCAGAATTGAGACAGGCTTTTCCAGCCAGCCTTTCGCGAGTGCATCACCACGAACACTTTCTACTATCGCTCGTATCGAACATGGACTGGCCTTTCGATAATAGCAACCTGTGCCCGGCAAATCGATCAAGCTGATCCGGGATGCCGGAAATGCATCTTGCAATAGCGGTACAAAATCGCCCCAATGCGCGGACTCCCTAGCCAAGCCTCTAAGCAGAATCCAATGTTTTCCGAGCGCCTCATCCATACCAAAGACCTAATGCCTTATTTTGATTATGTTGTTTTTGTTGCTGATCGAGCTTTGCCCAATGTTCCGGATACAATAAACTCCGTTGTAGAAAGTCGAACAGCATAAAGTGCCGCCTTAGAATTCTCTCCCGGCGATGCGGTAAGATCGGATGAAACAAACCGTGTTTCTGAAAGAGATGCATCGGGTTTTTGCGTAACCAAATCCAAGACCCCATCTCCAACGTAAACGGAAGAAATAGCCGCTCGGTACCAAACCTTTCAATGAACTCATCGAATAAGTAATCCCACAAATCGCCATTGATAACGTATTCTTTGCAAGTCGGCTCAATCGTGTAGATATGATGCGGATAACAACGGTCATAGCGTTCCTTTAAGGCCACGGTTTCCGCAATAAAAGTAAAAGGCGTTTTTTTTGATGCGTACGGAAACCACAAGCGATCCCGAACACCGAAACCCGAGTGCAAATCAAGCGCAATCGATAAGGGCGAGTTGAAAAGGTGGCGCTCAACGACGTTACACAAAGCTTGCGCTTCCAGCTCCATTTTCACTTTATTACCTCGATACCAAGGCAGTCGGGCCGAGATTCGATGCCCGCTATATAATCGGCGTTTGCCCGGACCCTCGACGGGTGAGTTGCGCATTAAATCGACGCCGTTGCCATTACAACGAGTACCGAGATAAACTCCGACCGGATTTACGATGGGCACGAATACCAATCGCAATTGCTCGAGGCGGGTCAGCAACTCACGATCCCAATCCAGCAATTGAACGACGGTTTGAAGGTAGGACAAGATCACCTCGGAACCGATTTTTTCGAGTCCATGCACACCGCCGAAAAAACCCAGAACGGGCACATCGGGCCCTGCCGCTCCGATGCTGATGCAATGTATCGGAAATTCAAGCTCCCGGCATTGAATCCGCGAAATCACCTCGGTTTGAGCCCGTGTACCGAGTTGATCGATAATGCGTTCTAATTGGTCAAGTTCAGGAAATTTAACTCCGGTCATGACAGCCAATGGCATTGTTTTTTATTCAGCATCCCAAAACTCTAGCATGAAAAAAAGACAATTGAGTTAAAACCAATTACTCCCTCTATACTCAAAAATTGTCTAACTTTATACCCGTCGTAGATCAAAATTCGGCGCCTGGGTGTCCGCTAAAGGACGCCGTGAATACGTCCATGTAGTCTCTATGCCAGCGCCATGGATGGCGTGAATGTCGATTTTGCAGGAGCGAAAATCGACCGGGCACCCAGGCGCCTCCTCTGGCACTGCCGAAATTTGAAGTGTGAAAGGTATATGAAGATGAGGGGTATGGCTAACGAAGACGCCCAAAACCATCCGATAGATCTTATCGGCTAAGATTCAGAAGCGTTTGGCCGGCCGGTTTTGACTTTTTCGACTTGCTCCACAGCCTGTTTTAGACCATCAATGTCCAATTTCGTTAATAAATGTAGTCCGGCACGAAGAATTTCACCTTTTTTGACATGAACGCCGGCCGTTAGGCAGGTTTTCTTCAACTCCGAAATTTTCTGGTAATCCTCTTCAGGAAACGAAAAACTGTCGCGGATCACTTTGGACTTGGCGGCTTTTTTCTTTTTGAGCGGCTTTTTAGCTTCGCTTTCAGCTTTTTTAACGTTAATTTCCGGCTCGGCAAATTCGGCTGATTTAGCAGCAGCCTGTTTTTTAGGCGCTTTTTTTGCCGGAAGCGGGGTTTCGGTTTCAATTGATTCTATTGCCGAATTTTTTGATTTTGGCTTGGTTGTATTCATGATGCCTCCTTAAGACAAGTTCATTAACAGTATATACCGTTTATACTGTTTTTCATGTTTTTTTACCCGCCTTAAAATGCCCCCCCGATACCTTCATTAATTACGTGCAAGGTTTGATCGACTACTTACAACAAACGCTAGACGGTGAACCGGTTAAACTTCCAGCGCCATCCGAATTTTCAACGCAGTCGATCACCACACCATTACCATAAGCAAGCAAACCACTCTATCCTCACTGCCGGAATCCTATGTCCAGGGATGTATATTTTTTTCGTGATCGTAGCCTGCTTCTTCAGAACCGCGCAATCCCCATACATTTTTCGAAAACCTTCGGCATGCTTCATGGCTTGTATCTATTGCGTATTACTTTTCATCAAAATGCCTTTGAACCGTCATCATTTTATAACGATTCGAGAGCAGACTCTGCTTGCGTTAGCATCGACAACAATGACGGTTGCGTAACGCTGGCGGATTATCGTCAGTGGTATAAACACTTTCGCACTTACATAACCAGTTGCAGTAAAAGAAAGCGTCCGTCTGGCTGCAATCGAGCGGTTGAGTTTGACTGCAGTCAGCCCGATCAAATCAACCATAACAATTGAGGACAAAATGAAAAAAATGATTCGATCACTAATCGGTGCGGGCCTCCTGGTTCAGGTTGCCGGCGTATCGGCCCTTGAAATTAAGGCCTCTTTCGAGCCCGCAATCGACGATCCATCGCTCGATTTGGGTTACTACACCCATCCGGCGGGTGGAAACACGCTTTCGTTGTTCGGCGGTGCCGGCAGCGGCAGTTATCGTGGACCGGGCGATGCACCCAACATCATTTGGACGGTCGGGGACCGTGGACCGAATTTTACCTGCGATGCCGCGCCTTCGGTATTGGGATTGACCGCAGCAGTTGCATGTCCAGCCGATCCGCAGCGGGGAGTCGCTGCCGGCGTCGGGCGTATCTACCCACGTCCGGATTACGCCCCCAGTATCTATCAACTGCGCATGGAAAAAAGCGGGTTGTTGAAAGTGCTTAAAGTCATTCCATTACGCAATATTGACGGCACGCCGATCAGCGGTTTGCTGAACCCGCAAATCACCGGCACGACCGAGATACCGCGCGACGGCGCCGGTAACGTGCTCGATCAAGATGCAGGCGCAATCGATGCCGAAGGCTTGGTTCGCTTGCCTCATTTCGGCGGGCGGTTTTTCATCGGCGAAGAGAACGCTACCGGTTTTGTCGAAGTCGCCTCGGACGGACGCATTCTGAAACGTTTCGTGCCGGCCGGTACCGAGAACGAGTACACACATCCGATTGAAGGCTTGCCTGCCGGCTACCCGGTCGAAGGCTCGTTGCCGGAGTTGTTGGCCAAGCGCCGCATCAATCGCGGCATCGAATCAATGGCGGTCTCGCCGGATTTCCGGTTTCTGTATTTCATCGTACAAAGCCCGCTCGACAACCCGAATACATCAGTGCGTGATACGCCGAACATTCGCCTCTATAAAGCGCGCCTGAAAGCACATCCTAAAGGTTCGAAGATCGAGGTCATCGGCGAATGGGTCTATCAGCTCGATCCGGTCAGTATCTTACAAAATGTCGGTGTGACTGATGCCAACCGGGTACGCGATCTGCGCATCAGCGAAATGATGTGGCTCGATAAAGAAAAGTTTTTGATCATCGAGCGTACCGACCAAGCAACCGCGTTGTACGAGATCGATCTGAAAGACGCGACCAACATTGCGGGTTCCGAATGGGACGACCCTCTGACCATTCCAACGCTTGAACAATATCCGGATTTGTCGGCGGTAGGCGTTAAACCGGTCGAAAAAAAACTCCGCTTCATTGCTTCTTCGCTTGACGGCGCCGAGCCGCAATTCGCCGAGAAGCTGGAAGGACTGGGCTTGACCAACCAAAAAGAATTGATGCTGATCAATGACGACGATTTCGGTATCACCGGCCAGCGAATCCGCGTCGATATCGTCAAAGGCGCCGGTTTCGGTCGCTAGATCAGCGATCTTAAGACAAGGCGCATCGCGCTGATGCCGATGCGCCTTTTTCGTACATCGTCACACGGAGTATACCCATCGTAGATCAAAATTCGGCATCAATGACTTGCCGGGGTGCCAAAGCCTTCGTCAATTACTTGAACAACATCACATACGGCGGCAGCAACCAATGGCGCTTACCTTCGACTGGAAACAATCCGCAAACTGGATTTAACCAAACCGACAGTGAACTGGGTCAATTGTTCTACAGCGAACTGGGTGGATTAAAATCTAGCCCTATCCTTGACACCAATACCTTCATTAACGAGCAAGCCTTAACGTAGTGGTCGGATACTGAATGCGCACCCTCTCCTGGTAACGCATGGCACTTCGATACCCTCAGCGGCCTTCAGCTCCACTTCATCAAGTCTTCTCAGTACTTCGCTGGGGGCAGTCAGTCCCGGGCAAGTAGCCGAGGTGCCTGTACCGAGCCCAGTGTGGCTGATAGGCAGCGGCCTGATGGGATTGCTGTGCTTGAAAAAGCGCTTGAACGCTTGCTAATTCGGTCTGATCGGCACTTCGAGATAAGCTAACTCGTCGAGAGACTAATACCGATAATTACTTTACACACTTGAGGGACAAGCCAATAATTTCGACTGCAGAAGGCTTGCAAAACCCGGAATGATCGGTTTCCGGCTTTTTGTCTTGTTTTATTATCAAATCATCTTTTTCTCTGCGAATAGTGAATAGCTCTATATCGTCAGTAAAACTCCTCATGAACAACGATCCAACCCGGCTCAAGCTCTCTGGCGATAACGGATAATGCGCTCGAATAACAGCGCTGCATGATAGGCAGCATCAGTCGTTTCCTCGAGCACACCTAGAATTTCGGTCCAATTGCTCTCGTCGATCAAAGACATTACGAGAAGACTGCGTTGTTTCTTACGCCAGTCGTGATAGATGCCATCGGCGCTAGATTCATGGTGTTTGAGTTCCTTGGAGCACGCTCTGACGTTAGCCAATTCATTGTTAGGATACTCGCCGATTTCGATTCTGAGCCGGTCGATCATCGATAGTATTACCTTGAGCATGACATGCGCGGCGTCTTCGATTTGTTTGGGGTGACAGATATCAATCAGGCGTGCGGTATTGTTGAGGCCATCGACGATATCATCGAGGCGTTTGATCAATTCCTCGGTGATGCGAATGTACTCCGAGTAGGTCAAATGCTCGAGCGCGCGAAACGCTTCCTCGGTCAATTTGTCTCCCTTTTCCTCCAGAATCTTTGCTTGAGCGATGTGGAGACCGCGTTCGTCCAAATTCGAAAACAGCAGGCCCAATGCCTGTGCACAGTCGAGGGAATTATCGAGATGTTCTTTGAATATTGTGTCCAGCGGACGGGAATTTAGATGATGCTCGAGATTATTGTTGGTCATAGCACAAATTTTAAAGTTGGAAAATTCGTATCGGTGTTGCGATTCCGAAATCTTATATTGGCTCGATAATATGACAAATCGATGACTGTTCTCGATTTAACTGGGATCGGCCGGCGATGACTAAATGGTTATCGCTTCATCATCCTGTCACAATATCTTTTTACGATCGCGTATCGGGGTTAATTTCAGCGGGGCGGTCATGTATCTAATCAAATATCTGAAACTAGCGGACATTTTCACGGTAGCGAATCTGTCCTGCGGCATTCTTTCGATCATCATGTCGATCGAAGGAAATTTAGTGCTCGGTGCGACTTTGTTATTCATCGCGGTGATTTTCGACATCTTGGACGGCAAAGTTGCCGGCTTGATGCATCAGAAGAATTCGTTCGGTAAACAAATCGATTCAATGTCCGATTTAATATCGTTCGGCGTCGCGCCGATGTTTCTCTTTTACGCCTTGCAAACGCCGGCACCCTGGGTATCGGTTTTGTTGTTATTTTTCATCACCTGCGGCATGTTCAGACTGGCCCGATACAATATTTCGGAAGCGCAAGGTTTCGAAGGCGTACCGATTACGGTCAATGGCGTACTGTTTCCGGTTCTTTTTTTGATCTACAACAATTTTCCGGCAAGCCTGAATATATGGCCGTTCATTATTGTCATACAAGGCTTGCTGATGGTTTCGACACTAAAAATATCGCGAATCTTTTGAGGCTCGCCTATGAAAAACGTTAAGTTATGGTTGGCCATTATATGCCTGATCATCCTGATGTCTTTTTACATGGCCGGTATCCTGACGCTCGACAATATCAAGACCAATGAAGCCTACCTGCGCGTTTTCATCGAAGACCATTATGGTTTGTCGGTGCTGTTGTTTTTTGTCGCCTGCACGCTTTTCATCAACTCGCCGATTCCGCTGGCCGCCCCGCTGAAAGTGTTGGGCGGCTTCTTTTTCGGATTCTATTGGGGGGCGTTTTACAACATCGGAGCAACCCTTTTGGCCTGCCTGGTCGGCTTCGGAATCAGCCGTTACACATTCAAGGATCTATTTGAAAAACGTTATTACGATAAATTGCAAACGATTGAGAGTGAAATTGAGACAAACGGATTTTATTATTTCTTGTCGTTGCGGTTAGTTATGGTCGTACCCTATTTTCTGATCAATATTTTGGCCGGCCTGTCCCGAATTTCCTTCAGGAAATATGCGACGAGCACGCTAGCCGGCATTACGCCGGCTTCGTTCATTTATGCGAACGGCGGCGACAAGCTCGAACAGATTACTTCACTACAGGAAATATTCCGATTCGACATCATCCTGTCATTGACTGTAGTGGCCGCGATTTCGCTGTTTCCGGTGATCGTCAAGAAATACCGTTACAAAAGCTCGTAAAAAATGCAGGACGAGAAAGATGAATGCATAAAGCCCGTCGTCCTGGGTGTAATGGCATTACTAACGTCATTCTAACAATCGTAAATTAAGCATCGTCCGAAACCAAAAGCTCTGCGTTGAGCTCGATGCGTTCATAGTTGCTGATGACTGTACTTCTCAACGGATAATCAGAAATGGGGCCGTCCCGATTCAAACGCTCAATCTCCCGCTTTGCCATAATTTAGATACTCGGTTCGATGTAAGAAACCATTGGAGCCTTGGCCAATTCAAGCGGATTCATCAAAAGTTCTACCAGTCGCTAATAACGAACGGGGCACCCGATGCCCAAATTAGGTAGCAAAAACTTACCTGATTAACAAGATGCTTCCGCTTGCGGAAGCCAAGTGTCCGCGCAGGGGCCGGTCGTAGTCGCAAAAACTTCATTATGCTGTTACCCAAGCTCCAGCTCTCGTCTTTATACATAAGTATAAATATATCTAATTGTGCAAAAAGTAGCGACCGAGCGCTAACTTGTTGTGTTGTCCGAAAAGGCTATTGGTGTTTGAGCGTTACTGGCTTCGATAGTCGCGACGAAGGCGTCGCTCCCACAGAGAGCGGCGGACGCTCTGATAGGGGTAGGGAAGATTTCTCTCCCCTCCCTCCGAACCGTGCATGCGGTTCTCCCGCACACGGCTCTCCAGTCGGTGGTTTCCTCATCGGGACAAGCTGGTGAGCAATGGTGTTATTAATTGGTGAACCCCATTACTCCGCGTTACCACGTCAGCCCGCAAACTCGGTTTGATTCGTTACCTTCGGCTCCCTTCAACGGCTGAGCCTCTTTAAGCCTTTTACCTGAGGTTGGCTTAATGGCCGTGACACCGAACGCTACCTCGTTTCCACCTTCCTACCCTTCTTTCCTATGGCCGGTTTTGCTAGCCGGCTTTTACCATCTTTTCCCCTCTCGGTTTAGGCTCGTGTTTGTTTTCTCTGTTTCCGCCTGGTTTCCCAGCGGTGCCACACTGTCCTCGCCTTGCCTTGAGCTTCCTCGACTTACGGTAATATAAGGGTTCTGACTCCTGCCACGGTCACCTCCGTAACAGGTCTCCCCAGTTTCTTCACAATACCTTCTGAACATTCCACTCCCAACCACAAGGTAGGCCCATTTATCGTTTTATCTGCCACAACAACGTAAATGATGGTTTTCAGGCTTCGTCGACTCCCAGGGGACTCGCCGCCTTACCCCGCCGAATCGGATTCGCTTTACTGCGGACTGCTCTTTTGCCTCCAGTTGCTCTCCACCCCACCTCGCGGTGACGCAGTTACTTTCAGCTACGACGTTATGGCTTACGCCGACAGGGACTTACACCCTGCTGATTTTGTGCCCTCCTGGGCGCACTGGGAGCGATCCCCAGATCGCGATCTCGAAATCGAAAGTGTTAAGTAACAATAAATGGTATCGAGGTCTCATTGGTTAAGGTTGCAAAAGGGTAATTTTTGACTTATGTATAACGATGAGAGCTCCAGCTTGGGTGTAACCTGTTCAGGAAGCTCTAGTTTCCACTGCCATTAAGTTAAGCCGTCACAGAATAAGTAATGTTGGCATTCAGGCTCGAATGTGCCTCAAAAGCCTGCCATCCATGGCACTGGATTCCGCCAATCCATGGCGGAATGACGGGTTTCCCTTAACTTAATGACAGTGAGCTATAACTTCCCGACAATCAAGGACGATTGAACGAGCGAATCGGGGCTGATTATGAATAAGCGAATGTTGCGCCGGTCTCAGGAAGCTAGAGCTTCCGGAGTGTCTTTCCCAAGCTGGAGCTTGGGAAAGAGCGTGATGTGGGTTGGCCGTTTTTCGCTCGACTCGCTGGCTTACGAACCCCGTCCTGCTAGGGATATGCTGATCTTTGGGCTTTAGCTGAAGAAACTTGCTAATCAGGAAAATTTATGAATCGCAACCGAAATGGCTTTGATAATCCGCTAATGATCTTCTGATTACTTCGTGAGCTTCCTCTCGACCGTAGACTTGTGTGATTTCGCAAATACTGGCTTCGTCAGGGAGATGTTTATAGGTCAGAAAATAATGCTTCAAGCGATCAATATAGGATACCGGACAATCCGACACGTCATTCCACTGCCGGTAAAACGTGTCTCCTTTCATGACGGCAATAATTTTATCGTCAGCTTCTCCGCCGTCTAACATACGAAATCCTCCGATGGGTATCGCTTGTAAAAGAATGTCGCCATGCGATACGTTGCGCTCACTCAACACACAAATATCCAGTGGGTCGCCATCACCTCCGATTACCTCTCTACCCGATTTCTGTTCGGCAAATTCGGCTACTTGTTCCGCACAAAAGGTTTGTGGTATGAATCCGTAAAGCGTCGGAATCATATTAGAAAATTTTTGCGGCCTATCGATTTTAAGGAATCCGCTCACTTTATCGATCTCGTACTTGACTGTGTCCGAAGGGACGATTTCGATAAAGGCGGTAACGATATTCGGTGCTTCGTCGCCCGGGTGTATGCCGTGCCAGGGGTGTGCTCTATGTTTGGTATTCATTTACAAATATGTTCTGAAGTTAAAATTAAAAACGAAAAGGCTGCGCTGCGGGAGGGCTTGTGTGCTCCATTTCTATTAATGTATCAATCTAATAGAACTTGTCGAGTACGTCGAGGAATTGTTTATAAATTTTCTTAAACGGTTTGTTTCTATAACACTATAAAAAACATTTTGACCACGGAACACACGAAATTCACTAAAGAAAGAGCGCAAAATAACTTCTTATACCTTTCTCACTTCAAATTTCGGCAGTGCCTGAGGAGGCACCGGGGTGTGCGGCAAAGGCTTTGCCAGCATGGAGCTGGCATAGAGCCTACGGGGATTTATTCACGGCGTCTTTTGACGGACACCTCGGTGCCGAATTTTGATCTACGATGAGTATAAATGATTACAACGCTCTAAGTTATTGTCATTAAGAGACCATCACCCAAATATGTAATGCTGACTTGAGGCTTTCATGTAACTCAAAAGCCTGTCATCCATTGCGCAATGACGTGTTTTCGTTAACATAATGATAATTAGACTCTGCGTTGGATGAGGGGAATCAAAACCGAAATTTGAAGAACGAAGACTATGATCGAATATTTCCGTGTATTCCGTGGTCGAAATTCTATGTAGGTTAATCGCCTCGGCCCAAATAGACAAGCTGCCTCTTTGCCGTAAAAAAAAGAGGCAGCTTGGATTTACAGTATAACGAATCGTTTAGTTATTTTTGCAACGTGTTAAAACAGAAGGCGATTAAATTATTTACGGAATCCTTTGATTGCCTTCGAACCGACCAAACGCTCCCGATCGATGCGGAAAACCGTCGTCGTCCCGCTGACTTCGTTTGCAACGACCAGTAATGGTACGCCCGGAATCGGACTTTTCGAAGCTTCGATTACGATTAAGCCTTCCGCCCCCAGATCGCCGGCTTCAGGTATTCCTGGTTCGAATCCAAAATCGCGGTTATTGATGTATTGCACGAATGTCGGGCGATAAGGATTGCTGATATCGTAAACCATTACGCCGCCAATACGCTCCAAACCGATAAAGGCGTAAGTGCTGCCCCACAATTTAGCGACTACGACGCCTTCAGGTTCAGGCCCTTTGTCGTCACTCCGTGTCTCGAAACTGTTTTCGCGATGATTCGAATTGAAATTTTCAGGGTAAGCTTTGGCGGTGATGCGTTCGAAATCCGAACCACTGTCGTAGACTTGCTTCATACTGTCGGCGGCATAAATCGAAAACGAGCGGGCACCGAAGGCATAGATATCTTCGTAACACGAACCATCCGCACGTAAACCGTTTGCAGTCGTCACGGTCAGCCGGCCGAGGTTGGCATTATCCCGTAATTGCGACAAATTGGTAATGCCCATTTCGTTGTTGGCGTAAAAATCCAGAAAACGCTGAGAATCTTCACACACGGGAATGTTACCCGACAGAGTGCGAAACCGGGAGGCTTCGACATAACCCGGATTGCCCAACCATTCACGCGCATCCCCTTCGTTGGCCGTTACGATGAACGATTTTCCCCGGTATTCGTAATTGGCGATTGTGTCCGGCATGTAGATGCCCCAGATAGGCCAATTAGTGATATTGATCTTGTTATCCCGATCGCTGACGTCGAGCTCGTTACCGGGCAGCATGTGATCTTTGAATCCCAAGCCATTGACTGCAGTGAACTTGCCGGCTTTGATGTCTAGCGTCCCGATCGCGTTGTTTTCTTGTAACGACACCCATGCGGTTTTCGAATCTTTGGAAACGGTTATCCATTCGGGCTCCATGTTTCTTGCGACACGTTTGCCGTCGCCAGGATTGACATCAGGTCCGAAAATTCGAACGGAGGCATCGAGATCGCTCTCTTTAAAACTTTCGAAGCCCGCCGTACGAACATGGCTTTGCGTCAATTTAGCGATTTGCTTGGGTAAATCGATGATGCTGACCGAACCTTCCGGATCGATTGTATAATCGTCGTTCGGTTCGCCTTCGTTGGCGACCAATACACGTTTGCCGTCCGGAGTAAAGGTTATAGCATCAGGCAACGCGCCGATTTGCACGCTAGCCAAAACATTACCCTCGATATCGAGGAAAACGGCCTTGCCCGGATCGGTCTTGACTGCCGCTTCAACGGCTGCTGCAACCAAACCTTTATGAACGGCAACACTATTTACTACCGCGCCGTAACCGGATAAATCGATATTGAATAGTAAGGTCGGTTTAGACGGATCTTTAATATCTAATACATCGATCTGACCGCTTTCGGCATTGACGACAAACAGGCGTTGCGATTCCGGATCGTGTGCGACGATCTCAGCAGAGGACTTGTCGAAAGTTCCCGTCGCATAAGTGCCGAGAGGGCTTAACTCAAGTTTAAACGGTTTACCGGCTTCAGCCTGACCATTGAGGACAAGACACAATCCGAAGACACTGCTTGCAAGGATAGTATTTTTCACTTTTTCTCCTAGCCTGGCGGGTTGAAAGGAAGTTCGCATAAGGTTAATGAGTCGATGCCAGACCTTTTTAATCCTAAATAAGCAAGGTTACATTTTGATGACTTTGAAATTTGCTTAGAACGACTAAAACGAGGAAAAAACGCTTTTCCTAATCGTTTTTCAATATGAGTTTTATACCTTTCACACTTCAAATTTCGGCAGTGTCTAAGGAGGCATTGGGGTGATCGGCAAAGGCTATGCCAGCATGAATGCTGGCGTAGCGCCTACATGGACGTATTCACGGCGTCCTTTGGCGGACAACCCGGTGCCGAATTTTGATCTACGGGTACTATGCAACCCATAAGCGCCAACTTAAAAGGGGCTCGTCATTCCGCCAGGGATTGGCGGAATCCAGAGCCACGGATGGCAATGCGCAGCACCACATTCATGCAACATGGATATCGACAACCTATACCGATATGACGAATAAAGCCATAAACGCACCATAGAATAGGCACTAATTTGGGGCTCAATGACTATGCAACCGCCTTCGACCTGAGTTTAATAGTCGATTCTCTCCGGCGCCACACGCAGCACTTCCTCTATTGTCGTCAGGCCCGACGCGACTTTTTCCGCACCGCTAAGCCGAAGCGGCTTCATGCCTTCCTTAATCGCTTGATGTTGCAATGCGGTTAAATCGCAGCCTTCGGTAATGAGCGGCTGGATACCGAGACTGTTTTCGAAAATCTCATAAATTCCGATGCGCCCGGCATAGCCGGTGTTGTGGCATTCCTTACAACCGACGGCCTGATAGATTTGCTTAGGGGGTGCGACCTTAAACGGTGAGACCAAGTTTTGCCATTGCCGACTATCGACCGGCGCGACCGCTTTGCAATGCCGACATAACACTCGAATCAATCGCTGCGCCATGATACCCAATACCGTCTGTTGTATCAGATAGCTCGGCACACCTAAGTTGAGCAAACGAATGACCGCAGCCGGCGCATTGTTCGTGTGCAGCGTCGAAATGACCAAATGCCCGGTTAATGCGGCCTGCACGGCCATTTCGGCGGTTTCCAGATCGCGAATCTCGCCGACCATGATGATATCGGGATCTTGTCGCATCAACGTGCGTATGCCGCTCGCAAAATCGAGTCCGATATTGTGTTGAACTTGCATCTGATTGAATAACGGCTCGATTTGCTCGATCGGGTCTTCGACTGTGCATAAATTGATTTCAGGTGTCGCAAGCCGCTTTAGGGTTGAATACAAAGTGGTCGTTTTTCCGGAACCGGTCGGCCCTGTGACCAAAATGATGCCGTGGGTTTGCGAGGTCATCCGGTTCCATATCGCCAACTCCTGCTTGTTGAAACCCAGTTGCCGGTAGTCGCGCAACAAGACTTCGGGATCGAAAATACGCATCACCAGCTTTTCGCCGAACGCAGTCGGCATTGTCGATAATCTGAGTTCAATTTCCTTACCGTTGACATTTTGAGTTTTGACTCTACCGTCTTGAGGCAGTCGCTTTTCGGCTATATTCATTCGCCCCAAAATCTTGAGTCGACTCAAAACCGCATTCATAATCGGCATCGGCAACTGATAAACATGGTGCAAAATGCCGTCGATGCGAAAGCGGACGTTGCCTTGGAGGCGGCGCGGTTCGATGTGGATATCGCTGGCGCGTTGGTCGAAGGCGTATTGGAACAGCCAATTGACCAAATTGACGATATGCTGATTATTGACATCGAAATCGGATTGCTTGCTTAGCTCGACTAATTGCTCGAAATTTTGGCCTCCGGCACGGCCATCGCTATTGGTTTGGACCCCGGCGCCTTTGAGCGAGCGCGAGAAATTATAAAATTCTTCGGTATAACGCTTGATTTCATCGGGATTAGCGAATACCAAGCTAATATTGCCGCTATGCATCTTGGCAAGATCGATTTGCCAAGAACCGATATCGGGTTCAGCCGTTGCAATCAAGACTTCGTCATCAGCGACTTTGATCGGCAGTATGTTGTAATGAGTGGCGTAGGCCTTACTAAAGATAGCAGTGACGCTCGGCACGTCGATTCGCAAGGGATCGAAATAGTAATAAGTCATCCCTAATTTGTCGGCAAGCCATTGCGTTAGTTCTTCCTGTGTCAACAATTTGCCGAGCCGGGTCTTGTCGCCGATTTCGCATTCGGTCAGTATTTTTAGCGGGTGTTTGTGCTTATTGACCGAGGCATTAGCGTATTGCCGGCATTTTTCGAGGTCCTTGGCCGACAGCATACCGTCCCGATCGAGCCAATCGATAACCCGGCCGATATCCAGTTTTTTGTCGTCAGTATTGAATTCTACCCGCATAAGCCTTATTTATTTAACAACATACTCGTACAGCTTAGCTAAAATTTTAGAGACGGGTCCATATACTTCGTAGACCAAAATTCGTCACCGGGGTGTTCGGTCCCTCTTTAAGCAATGCCGAAATTCAAAGTGCGAAAGGTATACTTGTAAAAATTCGGCTTCACTTTAATAAGGGGACCAGCCGGAGTCTTTAAAATGGTGCATGCAATTCATACCCGAATCTTAACCGAATCAATCAAGTAAGAATTTTGTAAGCAGATTTTAATAAGCTATTGAAGTTTTAGCGTTACACTTTCCATTTTCAGCTTACTTATTCAACTCTCTTCGTAATGACGCAAAAAGCATTCAGTCAAACCGTACTCAGGACATTGTTTGATTACCTGCTGTCGGAAATGGGCAGTTCGGCACATGATAAAGGCCTGCATCAACATGAAGTTCCGTCCAGCGCCGTTTCGGATAACTTTCATTTAACAGCCAACAAGCTTGGATTGATCAGCCATGAGCTGATGCTGACGATCGATCAAGCCGCGATCGCCTCCGGGCATTTAACGCAGCTACTCAAACCCCTTGATGACGGACGCTGGTTGGTATTGTCGGGCTTTAGCCGAGGCCGGATCAAAGGCACATTGATCGATGGTCACCTAGTCACGGCGCATGTTTTCAAACTCAATGAACTCATGGAATTGCTCAACTGTCCCTGCGACCGGTTACTCGAATGGTATTTAGTCGAGTTAAAAGCACCGATGGATGCTTCGTCCCATCATGAGCACGACCATGAGCATATGCCGCCCCTGCAACGGCTGTTTGAAATGATTAAAGTCGAGAAAAAAGACCTGTGGCATGTCATTGTGCTGGCCATCGCATCCGGATTGTTGAGCCTTGCAACACCCGCCGCGGTTCAGTCGCTCGTCAACACTGTGGCCTTGGGCGGAATGATGCAGCCGTTGACGGTATTATCGACGCTATTGTTCATCTTTTTGGTGTTTTACGGCGCAATTTCGATAATCCAGTCTTACTTGGTCGAATTGATTCAGCGCCGCGTCTTTGTCCGCATGGCAGCCGATCTCGGCAATCGGCTACCGAATGTCGAATGGTCGAAATACGACGATAAAAACGGTCAGGAATTGGTTAACCGTTTTTTCGATATCCTCACGGTACAAAAAGCCGGCGCCTTTTTGTTGCTGGACGGCTTTGCCATCGCTATGCAGGGCGTGATCGGCTTACTGGTATTGGCCGCCTATCATCCGTTGTTGTTACTGTTCGGTTTGATTGTTGTCTTATGGATTGCATTCGTCATTTTTGTACAGGGCCGCAAAGGCGTTGAAACCTCGATAGATGAATCCTATGCCAAATACGCAGTGGTCGCCTGGCTGGAAACTTTGGCGCGCAACGGCCAAACTTTTAAGTTTTCAGGCGGCCCGGAACTGGCGCGAGAGCGCACCGATGAACTGGCTTATGAATACTTAAATACCCGTAAACGCCATTACCGCATTCTATTGAACCAACAATACAGTCTTTACGCCTTATATGCCGTGGCCAGTACGACATTATTGGCCGTTGGAGGGATATTAGTCATGGAAGGACAGCTTAGTCTCGGGCAGTTGGTCGCGGCCGAGCTGATCGTTTCCGGCGTACTGGCTTCGTTTGCCCAATTAAAAAAGAAATTGGAAAGTTATTACGATTTAATGGCGGGGGTCGACAAACTGGGACATTTACTCGACCTGACGGTCGAACGAGAAACCGGAGACGTGTTAAAACTGTCGGAACCGGCGCATGTCGGCGTTTATGATTTGACGTTGACCTATCATAATCGCTATACAGCGTTTAAAAATATGACCTTCGAAATCATGCCCGGCGAAAAGGTTGCGCTATTCGGAGGCCCAGGAACGGGCAAATCATCGCTCGCCGAATTGTTGACCGGACTGCGCTTACCTAGTCACGGCCATGTCGAAATCAATCACATCGATATGCGCGAAATTCGCTTGGAAAGTCTCCGGCAATCGGTCGCGGTGGCCGGGCGCACTGAAATCATTGAGGATACGATCATCGAAAATGTCCGACTGGGACGACCCGACATCAGTGTGCATCAAGTTAGGGATGTAGTGAATCGTTTAGGCATCTTTCCCGAGCAAAAACAATTACCGGAAGGTCTTTATACCGTACTTAATTCGGCCGGTTCTCCGTTATCCTCCAGCCAAACCCGAAAATTGTTACTCGCCCGCGCAATCATTGGGAACCCACGCGTATTGATTCTCGATGAACTGCTTGACGACTGGAAACATTTCGCCGACAGCCCGGCCCGCGATGTATTATTCGCGGACGATGCGCCATGGACCTTGTTGGTGCTGACCGGGTCGAAAACGATCGCACAAATTTGTCAACGAACCATCGATTTATAGATTCATTGGCCTTATGCAGACACAAGATCATCATCCATTATTATCGGTATTGAGTGCCTCACAGACCCCTCGTTTTGTGGGACAGATCGTGACGATATTCGCCTGGTTGTTCATTCTGATACCGATATTCGCACTGTTTTTGCCCTGGCAGCAAAACGTCAACGGTACTGGATATGTCTCGGCCTTTGCACCCCTTGAGCGACAACAAACCGTCGATTCGCCGGTTTCCGGTCGAATCTTGCAATGGCATGCCAAGGAAGGCGCGAAGGTGAAAGAAGGCGATTTATTAGTTGAAGTCGTCGATATCGACCCGTTATTGCCGGAACGCTTGAAACGTCAACAGGAAGCCAATATCGCCAAACTGGACGCCAAGCAACGAGAGCTCGACTCTTACGAAATCCAAATCGACAGCTTGCTGACCGTGCGCGACATGAGAGTCGCCGCCGCGCAGTATAAACTGAACATGGCGCAGCAAAAAGTGGCAGCGGCTTCCGAAGCGTTGGTTTCGGCTCAGGCATCTTACGATACCGCGCTTTTACAGCAAAATAGATTTTCGCGCCTCCTAGGTGACGGACTGGTGTCAAGGCGCGATTTCGAAGTCGCCGAACGCGATGCAATCGTCGGAATTCGCTCGCTAAACAGTGCGAAAGCCGCGCTGCAATCGGCAAAGGCCGAACAAAATGCCGCAGAGGCCGATATCAATCAAATTCGTGCCGATGCGCAAGCTAGAATCGATTCGACGACCGCCTCAAAGAACAAAATTCTCGGCGAGATCGAGGATATCCGCAATAGCCTCGTCAGTAATGAAGTCAGTATTGCCCGACAACAATCGCAAAGCATTACCGCTCCACGGAGCGGCACCGTATTGCGCTTGTTGTTAAACCCGCAAGGTCAAATGGTTAAGCAAGGCGATCCGCTGTTGATTCTGATACCGGATATCGATGCTCGCGCGGTCGAAGTTTGGGTATCCGGCAACGATGCGCCATTAATTTTACCTGGGCATCATGCTCGATTGATGTTCGAAGGATGGCCCGCGATTCAATTCGTCGGTTGGCCTGAAGTCGCGGTCGGTACGTTCGGCGGCACCGTCGCCTTCGTCGATGCGAGCGACAATGGCCAAGGTAAATTTCGCGTAATGATCGTACCCGACGAAAGCGATCATTTGTGGCCTTCCGAGCGCTTTTTACGCCAAGGCGGCGCTGTCAAGGCTTGGATTCTGCTGGAACAAGTCAGTATCGGCTTCGAAATATGGCGGCAGTTGAACGGCTTCCCGCCGATGTTGACGCCGGAGCATCCATATCGCGATCTGGACCGTATTCAAACACACAGAAAATCCGATAAATAGCGCGTTTTAACGAGAATAGACGATTTATGTTGAAAACTCATTTCCCGATTGCACGCCTTCACCGGAATTTGACGGTTTCCGGTGCATTCGCTTTATTGTCGGGTTGTTCTTTCTATTTCGATACCGGGCCGAAGCCCGAGCTGGTGCAAAAAGTCGAAGAGCGTATGCAACGTGACGAAGACCTTGCCCTGCCGGATCTGTCGAGAGCCGAGCCGAAGACACTCGACTCCGCGATTGCCGAATTCAGAGCCGATCCGAAAAAGCTGGATTTGACAGCACCTCCCATTGTGCTCGAAGAAAAAGGCACAACCGAAGCCGTGGAAGAAAGCCATGCACTGACGATCGCCGATGCGCGCGCAATGGCGTTGACCAACAATCTCGACTTAAAAATCGCGCTGATCGACCCGAGCATCGCCGCCACGGTCGTCAGCGAAGAAGAGGCCCGGTTTGACGATCTGATTTTCGCGCGCGCCAAGTATTCGAATAAAGACACGCCTTTTCTCGACGGCGATGTCGTAAACTTCAAGGCTGTCGACAAAAACTCGCCGTTGAATGACGAAATCGCCAAACTAGGCTACATGCCGCAAAGCGCCGAACAATGGGATGTCGAGGCCGGCATCATGATTCCGCTACGAACCGGCGGAACAGTGATACTCAGTACCCCGCTCGAAAACAAAAGCAAAAGCCGCTTCGTGGCCTCCGACCAATACCGAAGCGCGCTGCGTTTCTCGATGAGCCAACCGTTATTGCGCGATGCCGGTATATCGACCAATGTCGCCGGCATTCGGATCGCACGCTACGAACAACAAATCGTCGACCTCAAAACTCGACTGCAATCGATCCGCGTATTGGCCACAGTCGACAAGGCCTATTGGGCGCTTTATGCCGCCTGGGGGGAATTGGACATCCGCCGTCAACAATACGAAATCGCACAGCAAAATCTAACGATGGTCAAACGCCGCGTCGAAGAAGGCTTGACCGCCGCGATCGAAATCAACCGAGCCGAAATCGGCGTGGCCGAACGCATGGAGTCTTTGATCGTCGCGAATACCCGCCTCAAACTTAGCCAACGCCAATTATTGCAGTTTCTCAACGACAAGCGTTACGGCATCGATACATCCACGATTATGATTCCCGAAACCTCGCCGATGCTGGTCAGTTTCGATTTCGACCGCGAAGCGCTGGCCCGAAAAGCATTAGACGGCCGCTTGGAACTGTTGGAATTGGAATTAAAACTCGCTGCCGACGCGACCAAGATCGACTATTTGGAAAATCAAACCTTGCCGATGTTCATGTTGGACTACAGCTACGGAACGCAAGGCCGCGACACCAACGATTTCGGGGGGGCCTACGGCGATACATTTACCGGACGCTACGACGACTGGTCGGTCGGTTTGAGACTGGAAATTCCGTTGACCAACGAACTGCGCAAATCGCGCCTGTCGCGCGCCGTGCAGCAAAGATTGCAACGCTTGACGACGCGCGATTTAAAAGAACTAACCGTGCGCCGAGAAATATATGATGCCCTGGACACCGTTTCGCAGAATTGGCAGCGCATCATCGCAGCCCGGCAAAACGTCGTACTGGTTGGAGCCAACTACGACGCGGAACTCAAGCAATTTGAAGAAGGCTTGCGGACGATGACCGAAGTATTGGAAATGCTCACCAAACTCGGCGATGCACAAATGAAGGAAGTCAGGGCTATTGCTGATTATCAAGTCGGGTTGATCGACCTGGCCTATGCAACCGGCACCCTTCTCGGTTACAGCAAAGTCGATCTGGCGGGATTGATTTCGAAATGACGGAGCTTGAAACCCAAATTCGGCAGTTCAATCATGAAGCACATGAAGTTAGTAAAGTATTTCAAGAAATTACCTAAACATCCCAGCATTCCAACTAATCTTTCGGGTGAGCGAAAGTTGTACAAAAACAAATGACAAGCCCAGCTTTAACATTTTTCGGTCTTCAGGTCATGGGTGGTGCTTCATTTGTTAAGGAAGGGCAAGTTATTGAATTAACTTCTTATTCTTCTTCATGATCTTCATGGAGGAATGCTTTTTCTAGGTTAAACGCATACGAAATAATGCGTGTTTATGAAAATTGCCCGGCCAATCTCGGATCAGTCACTGCCCGTATCCGCATACTTATCGCCGTCGAAACGATACACGGCGTTTTCTGCCGAGTTAATCGGGTGCTGCTCATCCCCGCTTTGGGTGCCGGTTCGCGCGACCAATAAATCCGGATAGCCGTGATGAATATCGCTTAATACCGAAATTGTGCCGGTATAAGACCAACAAGGAATCGTAATCCCGGAAGGCAGCGGCTCATCATCGCAGCCCCCCGCATTATTGCCGCCGGTCTGCACAAAACCCAAATCGGCCCAAGTCGCGCCGTCGAAACCGAACAGCACTTTGCCGTCATCGAAATAACCGCCCATGCCGTAGCCGAAGTCGAGCATGAACGCGATCCGCTTGGACGATAAAGTCAAAATTTCCGCCTGCTTAATATCGGGCGCTTCGCCCCAGGAACCGATTTCGCCGATTCCGGTTTGCATGCCGATTGCGCGCCAGCCGTCCGAATCCAACCGGTAAGTCGCCGCACCGACCTTAACGCCCTGCACATGACTATCCAACGGAGCTCCCGTTTCCGGGTCGATTTTCTGAGCCTTACCGAATATCACATAATAATCGCGATCGCCGATCGAAAAACCTTGCTCGAACCAAAAACCGGCTAATTCCCCAGATTCGGTTTTAATCGATTCGCCGGAGAATTCGCTACCGTATAATTCTTGCAATGCAGCGTAAGCATCCGGCTTCGAAAAACGGCGAATCGTTTCGGTTGCGGTTTCTTGTTCCGGGCCGACAGCTTCCCGATCCATCGAAAAATAGACGGCTAAGCCAATCCCCGCTAACGTAGCGATCAAGCCGATGAGTAGTGTTTTTCTGGATTTTGGACGATTGTCAGTTTGCATAATAGTGCTAGAGAGAAAGCTTACCAATGAATGAGGACTCACTAACGATAAAATGAAAATTTTTCCGTTTAGGAACGAGCATGAAATAACTTCGACAACTTCTGGGAGGGGGCTCGGTGGCTCGATTGACAGGTGTCGGCGGCAGGGCAGATTTTTGCTCCTGCAAAATCTGCATTCATGCCATCCATGGCAATCAGATTCCGCCGTCAAGCCTACATGGAAGTATTCACGGCGTCCTGTCAAGCGAGTCACCGAATCGCCGCAAAGCCTACTACTTGTAGCAGTTATTTTGTGCATATTCCTTACTTTCTATTAGTCGTAGCCGCAATGCGATTGAAAAAGCCCGAGGCATTTGAGTTATGGATGGAATCCTACAACAAGCCTGCATGTATTCCAACCTGTGTCTCAAAAAGTCAATCAACGAGAAAGACAATAGAACACAAGGCACATTCACATAGCCAACAATTACGCCTGAATTACCGTTTTTTGCCAACGATGTCCGAACATTTACCAATGACTGTTTTATCCTAAAAAGAGCAGTTGACATGTGTTGTAGGCCGTTCGTGCTGAGCAAAGTAAGCACCCTTCGGTCGCATGGCGTTACTATAAAACAGTCGCTGTTTTACGTATTTTTTTGTATTTTTGCATATTGTCAAGTTATTGATTTTAAATATAAAAAAGATTTTTCTTGAAAGCCGAGTCAATACATGAAGGATTTACAACACTTTCACCGGCTTGGTGAAGCCTCAAACTACCGTTCATCCTGAGCCCTTCGGCTGCGCTCAGGAGAGCCCTGTCGAAGGGCGAACGGTAGTTTGAGGCTCTCAACTGCTCTTTTTAGGTTTATGGATTTTGAGAGAATACCTGGCGCTTTATAACCTATGATTATCAACAGTTTCCAGGATATCATGAGCGCCGTAGGGTGCGCGATGCGCAGCCTACACGCTACCTCCTTCTACGTGTTAGTTTCCTGCCCTGACATATAAGGCGCACCGTTTGAATTAAATTCGTGAAGTCCTCACTCGTATTTGACAAGCGCCTGCGCTTTCAGTACTTTCAGCTCTCCAAAATCGCCTAGTCGACAGGATTTCAAACATGGAAATCAATCACCCGCTCGTGATAACGGACGAGAATACTATGATACCGATTAAAATTGTGTTCTTCGGACTCGGTGCAGTGGGTTCGGCAATGCTGATTTGTTTTTCGGAATTGGCCGAGCGGGACGGCGTAGCCATCCGTTTTGTCGTTTATGTTCGCAATCCGGATGAGGCCCGGGATGCGCTGTTTCATGCCGAGCAATTGTTTGAATATATCGATTTCATCAAACTTTCGGATTTCAGCTCGGTCTTCGCGTTGGAGCCTGCACACGAGCAAGAACTGACCGGCGCCACATTGTTGGTAAACGCGGCGCTGCCGGAGTTCAACGGGGCCATGCTTGAACTCGCGCTTCGAATCGGCGCACACACCGTGGATCTGGCTTCGGATATTTATGGCGCGAAAACCGAGCGCACGCTGACTTTCGCGCAATATGCTTACGATACGGCACTTCGCGAGCGCGGAATCGCCGCGCTGATCAACATGGGCGTGTCGCCGGGCGTCACCAATTTTCTCATCGGCCGCCGGATGCACGACCTGTTGGCGACCGACCGGAAAGATCTCGAAGTGGAGAGTATCGATCTTTATTTGCTCGAAGATATCGATTCGGATTCGATCGTCTTTTCCTGGTCGCCGGTCGTGGCTCTGGAAGAGTTGGCGCAACACCCGCGAATCTTACGTGACGGCCGCATGTTGGTGCTCGATCCGTTCAGCGAGGCGCGCGAATATCATTTTCCTCACGAAGCCAGTCCGAGCCGGCAGTATCCGCTATATCAGGAAGAGTTGTTGTCCCTGCACCGTTCGTTCCCCGAGATCGAATCGATCGGCGTCTACACTGGCGGCTCGGAAGTTGAGTTGGTCAAAGCGCTGTTTCAACTCAATCTATTGTCGAAACGCAGTCTGCCGGACCGACCGGAAATGACGATCGAGGCGATGGTCCGCGCAATTCTGCCGGGCATGAACAAGCCTCGGCGTATCGAGGAATATTTGCGCAACGGTACGATTCGGCGAGCGCATTTTGCTGCGGCGGCTGAAATTCGCGTATCCGAAACGGTGCGTAACGAACGTCAAACCGCCATCGAAACGGTTGGTCTGAGCTATTTACGCTACCCGGAATTATTGAACTCGCCCTATGCCGGCGCGACCTACATCGCCTATCCAACCGCGGCTAGTGCTGCGATTCTGGCTTGGCATGCCTTGGATTATCTCCGCACAAAGTCAGCGCAGACACTATCCGGCGTGATAACCGGAGAGGATCTCGCGCGCATACTGCCGCGACCGCGAGCCGATGCGATTCGCCGCGATTTGGTTGCTTGGGATATCGATTTGTTCGAAAGCGTGCGCGATGCCTCCGAAACCTAAAATCTCACCTGATTAGCAAGTTTCTTCAGCTAAAGCCCAAAAACCAGCATAACCCTAGCAGGACGGGGTTTGCAACCCCGTCCTAAACGTTTTAACTTTGGCCGAAGTTAGCCGAAATGTTTAGGGCAAACCGAAACGTTGGGGACGGGTTAAATAACCCGTCCCGCAGAAGTGGCTGCGACTGGCCACTGCTCGGACAATTGGCTTCAGCAAGCTGAAGCATCTTGCTAATCAGGAAATCTCATACCCCCAGCAATTCCCAGTTTGAGCATTTTCGACGATCTTAGGGTATGGGGTATGCCTGTCGAGGAACGCCGTAAACCCATCCATGGGGGCTTGGCGACAGCTCGAACGCCAAGGATGGCGTGAATGCAGATTTTGCATGCAGCAAAAATCTGCCCTGCTACCGACATCCTCGCCAAGCACACCCCAAAACCTTTTTGATCCCCAAATTGGGAATTGCTGATACCACCCCCGGCCATCACCGGAAAGAACCCGCCGCAGACACTTGTCAATCGAGCAACCGCGACCGCTTAAAATCGTGCACTTTCGAAATAACAAATGGCGTCCTAAAAACTTCCATCAGAAGCAGTCATATCGTAGTTTTTGCAGATTATGCCTTTCATGTGTTTCGTGGACTAATTGCCGAATTGATGAAGCGGGGGTCTTGCAAAGCGGAATAAGTCGGCTTAGCGTCGACGCAACCCGGCAAGATACCGGCGAGATCGATTTTCTAGTTGCTGGACCTGGCAGCTCAACCCTTCTTCAATTGGGCAATCACAGCATCTGAAATTCGATACCCCATCTGTCTGAGTTCGGCGATTAAAGCCTCGGCATCGGGAATCAAGGTTTTTCGTTGAGCGGCAAACAATACTGCTGCCGTACCGACTACCAGTAATTGCTTGCGCAAAGCTTGTTTTCGCGCCAATGGATCATCCAAGATCAACAAGGCGTTACCGTTTGTTTGCAAGGCATACTTAATGCTGGATTGCTCGCCCAATCCCAAACTTCTCGATAAAGGGTGTTTAAAGTCCGGATTGTCCACACATTGCAACCACTCCGAAGTCAAAGCCTGTTCGATCAAGAGGATATCGGCGGATTGCCCCCGTAAACATTCATCGGCAACGGCTTGAGTTATCACTACCTTGCCAAAAAGTGCGGGCAACAATTGAAGTTGATTTATTTTAGCCAGCGCTATGAGCGATCCGGCATCGGCTATGACGATAGCCATGAATTCAATGTTTCCAGTTCCTTGGCGGTTTGCTTGTCGGCTACGACAACATCGATATCCAACTGGGTCAAATGGTCGATAAATTCGGATAGGCTCAAACCGCTGATTTGCGCGACTGCTCCCAATGACAACACTCAGTCTTTAAATAAACTGGCTGCCAAAGCGGGCTTGAGTTGATCATTCAACTCCCCTAGTGAGCTTTTTAAATTTAACAGCAGGGCATTCGGTTGATTGCCTTTTAAGATCAATACCGGTTCTTTTTCGGCATGTCTAAGGGCCTCCGAAGGATTGCGTTTTAAATTCCTGACATTGGTTGCGTACATGGTCGACCCGCTCGGCAAAAAAACTAGAGTGTAGCCACGCAAAGAGTGAACACAATCGCTTTGTTACGGGGTGGCTGTGGCAGATGGAGTAGTGTCGGCATAACCTCGGACGTAAGGATTTACCTGAGATTCAATACCACCCGCCCGGCACCGGACAAATCGTAACCGCCCAGTTCTTCGGCTTTTTCGATGAACGCGGGCGTGCGGGTCAGTTCCAGTAGATTCTGGATCGGCGGCTCGAAATAGTCGAAGCGGCGCATCACCAGATCGAATCGTTCTTTCGTCAGCGGAATGAAATCGAGGCGTAGTTGCCGGGCGACCGACTCGACTGCGATGCCGACATCGGCCTTGCCGTTCGAGATCGTCAGGCCGACGTGATCATGGTCATCGGCGCGAATCCGACCGACGGCCATCCGGTGTTCGGTTCGTTGATGAAAAAACGGCTGCGCCAAGGCGCGAAACTGATCGTCGTCGACCCACGCGAGATCGATCTGGTCAGAAACTCGCCGCATGTCAAAGCCGATTACCATCTGAAGCTGCGTCCGGGAACGAACGTCGCGTTGATCAACGCGCTCGGCCATGTCATCGTGACCGAAAATCTGCTCGATGAAGCCTTTATTCAAGAGCGCTGCGACACCGCCGCGTTCGCAAAATGGAAAACCTTCATCGCCGATCCGCGTCATGCCCCCGAGCAGACCGAAGGGATCACCGGCGTGCCGGCCGCCGATATTCGCGCTGCGGCGCGCCTTTACGCGACCGGCGGCAATGGCGCAATCTATTACGGCTTGGGCGTGACCGAGCACAGTCAAGGCTCGACGACCGTCATCGGCATCGCCAACCTAGCGATGGCGACCGGCAACCTCGGACGTGAAGGCGTCGGCGTCAATCCGTTGCGCGGACAGAACAACGTGCAAGGTTCGTGCGACATGGGCTCGTTCCCACACGAATTCCCGGGCTACCGCCATGTCTCCGATGCCGAGACGCGCCAGCTGTTCGAAAAAGATTGGAACGTGATTCTCGAATCCGAGCCTGGCCTGCGCATTCCGAACATGTTCGATGCCGCATCCGACGGCACTTTCATGGGGCTCTACGTCGAAGGCGAGGATATTGCGCAATCGGACCCCGACATCCAACACGTCCATCATGCTTTGAGATCGATGGAATGCGTGATCGTACAGGATCTATTCCTGAACGAAACGGCCAAGTTCGCGCATGTTTTCCTGCCCGGGTCGTCGTTCCTCGAGAAAAACGGCACGTTCACGAACGCCGAACGACGTATCTCGCCGGTGCGCAAGGTCATGAAGCCATTGGCCGGTTACGAAGACTGGCAGGTCACGCAGTTGCTCGTGAATGCGATGGGCTATCCGATGAATTACAGCCATCCGTCCCAAATCATGGACGAGATCGCTAGGCTGACGCCGACATTCGCCGGCGTCAGCTACGAAAAAATCGATCGCCTCGGCAGCATCCAATGGCCGTGCAACGAAGAAAATCCTGCGGGTACTCCTACGATGCATGCCCATGAGTTCATGCGCCCGAACGGCAAAGGTCTGTTCATGCTGACCGAATATGTCGCGACCGAAGAACGCACGACGCGGATGTTCCCGCTGATTTTGACGACCGGCCGCATCCTGTCTCAATACAATGTCGGCGCGCAAACACGCCGAACCGAAAATGTCGCGTGGCATGCCGAGGACAGGCTGGAAATTCATCCGCACGATGCGGAGGATCGCGGCATCATCGACGGCGATTGGGTGGGCATCAAGAGCCGTTCCGGAGAAACGGTATTACGCGCATTGATCAGCGAACGCGTACAGCCGGGCGTCGTCTATACGACTTTTCATTTCCCGGAATCGGGCGCGAACGTAATCACGACCGACAATTCCGACTGGGCGACCAATTGTCCGGAATACAAAGTCACCGCGGTGCAAGTATCGAAAGTCACGCAGCCTTCCGAATGGCAAAAACAGTACAGCGACTTTTCGAAGCAGCAATTGGAATTGTTGGAGCAAGGCACGCATTATGCTTGATCTTGCGGCGCCCGAATCATCTGCGTGGGAACTGGGCTGGCCGAGTTATCGGCAATGCCCGGTAGAGCGCTGGCAGGGCGGACGGCATAGCGTGCAACAGGATTACATCGCCGAGGAAGTGCCGGTGTCGCTGGTCTATAACGGCGTGCCGCATGTCGTGATGCTGGCGACGCCGACTAATTTGGAAGAGTTCGCGCTCGGCTTCAGCATCACCGAAGATATTGTCCGTCATCCGGCCGAGATTCTGAGCACGCGGGTTTACAACCGCAAGGACGGCATCGAAGTACGTCTTAAAATCCCCGAACAGCGCAGGCAAGGTATGGCCGATAAAGGCCGCAATTTGACCGGGCGGACCGGTTGCGGCTTGTGCGGGGCTAGCACCTTGCAACAAGCCGTTCGTCATCCCGCGCCGGTATCGGGCGGTGCTTCGGTAACGTCTGCCGAATTGTTATCGGCATTGGACGAGTTGACGCAGCATCAGCAACTCAACCGATTGACCGGCGCCGTGCATGCGGCCGCATGGGTCTTGCCTAGCCGGGGCATTCAAACCATACGCGAGGATGTCGGGCGCCACAATGCCTTGGATAAGCTGGTCGGGGCATTATTGAGGACAGGACGAAATCCGGCCGACGGTTTTGTGATCGTCACGAGCCGGGCCAGTTACGAAATGGTCCAAAAAACCGCCGTCGCCGGCATTGGCTTGTTGGCCGCGATTTCCGCGCCGACCGGACTTGCGATACGGTTGGCCGAGGAGACCGGCCTGACGCTGGTCGGCTTCGCCCGAGAAGACCGGCATGTCGTTTACAGTCATTCGCATCGGCTGATCCACCGAGAAGCCGATTTGGTTTGAAATTAACCTTGCAATGGTTTCACGAAAAAATCGAACGTAGGCAAGGAATCACCTGATTAGCAAGATGCTTCAGCTTGCTGAAGCCAACTGTCCGAGCAGTGGCCAGTCGTAGCCACTTCTGCGGGACGGGTTATTTAACCCGTCCCCAACGTTTCGGTTTGCCCTAAACATTTCGGCTGACTTCGGCCAAAGTCAAAACGTTTAGAACGGGGTTGCAAACCCCGTCCTGCTAGGGATATGCTGGTTTTTGGGCTTTAGCTGAAGAAACTTGCTAATCAGGAGGAATCATGACCATTAAGATAACGAAAACCCGCGTCATTCCGCCAAGGATCGGCGGACAAATCTGCCGGGAGCAGATTTGCATTGACCCGTTAGGGTGCCGGGCAGGGCGCCCGGCATGAATCCAGGCCACGGATGGCAAGTATTGAATACATCCATACCCATCGTAGATCAAAATTCGGCACCGGGGTGCCAGTCAAAGGACGCCGTGAATACGTCCCTGTAGGCTCTATGCCAGCTCCATGCTGGCAAAGCCTTTGCCGAGCACCCCGGCGCCTCCTCAGGCACTGCCGAAATTTGAAGTGCGAAAGGTATAGTCTGGATGTCGGCAATCCATGCCGGCTTAACTTAATGGCAGTGAGGAAAGGAGTGCAAAAGCTTCAGCTTTTGCCTAAAAAAGCTAAAGCTTTTTTACTCCACCATGGTTGAAACGGGTAGCCGATAAATCCTATGAATCATATCCTTTAAGAAAATTTTGTCGCGTACAGAGGCAGACAATCATGCAGATAGAAAAACTCATCAAAATGGCCAATGCAATCGGCGAATTCTTCAATGCGGACCCTGATAAGGAGGCCGCCGTCGAGAGCATCAAAAATCATCTACTACGCGCCTGGGAACCCCGGATGCGCCGCGAAATCATCGATTATTGCCGAAAAGACGGAAACGGCCTAGCCGAGCCGGTCAAGCAGGCCGTTCTGAAATTAGAAGTCTAACTCTAAGGATTTCGTGATAAATAATGTCCAGGAACTATGAGCGTTGTTGAGGGTTCGGTAACTCGCTTGACAGGACGCCGTGAATACGTCCTTGTAGGCTTGACGGCGGCGACTAATTGCCATGGATGGGTTTACGGCGTTCCTCGACAGGCATACCCCACACCCTAAAATCGGCGAAACTGCTCAAACTGGGAATTGCTGTGGTAATAGACCGCGTTCGCCTAAGATCTGTTGTAGGCTGAACGGTCTTTTACGGCATCAACAAGACACTTATACCCTTTGCTGGTCAAATTTCGGCGCTGGGGTGTCCGTCAAAGGACGCCGTGAATACGTCCATGTAGGCTCTGTGACAGCATCCCTGCTGTCAAAGCCTTCGCCGAACACCCCGGCGCCTCCATGTGTCAATGCCGAAATTTGAAGTGCGATGGGTATAGAACGGAATATTTTTTGCTTGAAATCGTCTTAGGCCCATCACAACATCGGCGCAATTACCAATGCCACCACGGACATCAATTTCAACAGAATATTCAGCGAAGGCCCCGAAGTATCTTTGAACGGATCGCCGACCGTGTCGCCGACTACCGCCGCTTTATGGGGCTCCGAGCCTTTACGATAGGTGCGTCCTTGAATTTCCACACCAGCTTCGATCATTTTCTTGGCATTGTCCCAAGCGCCGCCGGCATTGGATTGAAAAATCGCCATTAACACCCCGCTTACCGTAACCCCGGCTAGTAAGCCGCCCAACATTTCAGCGCCGCCGCCGAATCCCACGACAACCGGCGAAACGACGGCCAGTAATCCGGGAAACACCATTTCCCGAAGCGAGGCTCGTGTTGAAATCGCGACGCATTGACTGTATTCCGCTTTGCCGTCCGCATTATTGAAAACCAGCTGGTCGGCCTCGCTCCATTGATCCAATTCCTTCCCTTCGTTGCGACGCATGACTTCGAGCGCCGCTTTCAACTCGGGGATAGAGGCAAACTGTCGTCTCACTTCTTGAATCATATCCATCGCCGCTCTTCCGACAGCCGCCATCGCTAATGATGAAAATAGAAACGGCAACATGCCGCCCAAAAATAAACCGCCCATGACATAGGGCTTAGAAATATCGATACTGGAAATGTTGGCGGTGGTCATGAAAGCGGCAAACAATGCCAGCGCGGTCAATGCGGCCGAACCGATCGCAAATCCCTTACCGATTGCCGCGGTCGTATTGCCGACTGCATCAAGCTTATCGGTCCGCTCTCTCACGTCTTTCGGTAAGGCCGCCATTTCGGCGATGCCTCCGGCATTATCGGAGATGGGCCCATAAGCATCGACAGCCAATTGAATGCCGGTATTGGACAACATCCCCACCGCCGCTATGGCAATGCCGTATAAACCGGCGAATTCATAAGCTCCGATAATGGCGGCGGCAATAATAATAATCGGTACTGCGGTCGACTGCATGCCTACTCCGACCCCGGCAATAATATTGGTCGCGGACCCGGTCAGCGATTGCTCGACGATGCCTCTTACCGGGCGGGTTCCGGTTCCGGTATAAAATTCGGTAATCGCGCCTATTGCCAGCCCTGATGCCAAACCAATAATAATAGCGATGAACACGCCCATTGACGTGTAAACACCCGAGCCGGTTAGCCAGGATTCCGGCAACATCCATTGAGTGATCCCATAAGTTGCTAAAAGCATGAATAATGCCGACACCAGTTCGCCGCGATTCAAAGCTTTTTGCGGATTTCCGCCCTCTTTGATACGCACGAACCATGTACCGATAATCGATGTCACGATACCTACAGCGGCTAGCACCAAAGGCAACAACACGGCATTCAATCCGCCGAATTCGTTGTCTGCTTCAAATCCGACTGTCCCGATCAATACCGCGCCCAGCACCATAGTGCCGATAATGGAGCCGACATAGGATTCGAAAAGGTCGGCACCCATTCCGGCAACATCGCCGACATTATCGCCGACATTATCGGCGATCGTCGCCGGATTCAGCGGATGGTCCTCGGGAATACCGGCTTCTACCTTTCCGACCAAGTCGGCGCCGACATCGGCCGCTTTGGTGTATATGCCGCCGCCGACCCTGGCAAACAAAGCAATCGAAGACGCGCCGAACGAAAAGCCGGTAATCACCGTGACGATGCGGCCAATTTCCCATCCCATCGAAGAAAACACGATTAGCAGCAAACTGAGTCCCAACACGCCGAGGCCGACCACGCACATGCCCATCACCGAACCGCCGGCAAAGGCCACCCGCAGTGCGCTACCGATATTCGTTCTGGCCGCTTGCGTCGTTCTGACATTGGCCTTAGTGGCAATACGCATGCCTAAAAAACCGGCAAATCCGGAACAAAACGCGCCTAATATGAATGATAATGCAATCATCCAAGATGAATCGTCAGACAAAGAGCCCATCCAACCCAACAAAATAGCGACTAGAACGACAAAAATAGATAAAACCCGGTATTCCGCCTTGAGAAAGGCCATGGCGCCATCTTCGATGAAGCCTGCGATCCGCGTCATCCGTTCATTCCCGGCATCCTGCTTGTTAACCCATGCCGAACGTTTAATGATAAAAAATAGCGCTAATAACCCGAAAACCGGGGTGAAATATGTAATCAACTGTCCTGTATTCATCGATGTTTGCCTTGTTTTAGTTATTAATGGATTATGACATCGACGCTTTTTGATAGGGCATAAAAAGCGACTTAATGATTTTTTTGAGACGAACCCTTACAATCCAACGTTGTTTTGCCGCGCCTGTCAACACTTGTCTTATTAAAATTGGTTATTTGTGAAACCCGGACGCGGATTTTAGGCTCAAATTTTTTTAGCACCTTACTGGCGGCACGCTATGTCCGGAAAAAACTCGATCATTGCCACCCTGTTAGCGTTGATGTTAACGCTCGGCATCGCACAAGCCGATAGCCTTAAAACTCAACTCGAACAAATCATTCATGCGCAGAGCATAACAATAAAGAATTTACACTTAGTCCAAGACGGCCCTCCCCTTCGTCTTAGCGGCACACCGGATCAACAATTAAAACGATTGCTAAGCGATTATAACTTTGTTCAATTATCCAACAAGGAAGGAAATATCGAAAAAATCATCATCACCAGCATCAAGCGCTATGACAACACGCCGCCTCCTGCAGTTGTTGAAAAGCCTAAGACCGACGCCAGTTATGCCATCAAAACCACCCGCAGCGGTTCGCATCATTTGGTCCAAGCCGAATTATCGGGGCCTTACGGCATCAAACTGAAAGCCAATATGCTGATCGATACCGGCGCGACCACTCTGGTGTTACCCGCCTCGCTTCAATCCGCATTGGGTTTTACCGACAGAAATTTACAACCTGGATTCAGCGAAACCGCGAACGGCAGAGTCGAAATTATGCAAGGCAAGCTTAAATCGGTCGTTATCGGCAAAGCTCAAGCCGATAACGTGGATGTGAGTTTCATTGCGGACGATAAATTACAATCGAGCGGCTTGCTGGGTATGAGCTTTTTAGGACGTTTCCAAATGACGTTCGATGATGCGAGCAATCAAATTATTTTAAAACCTTATTAATTTTATTCGCCAATAACTGGCTCAGTTTCATCGATAAAGTGCATCACTTCCTGCCACCACGGTAATTCCGGAGCCAGCGGCAAACTGTTGTGATCGGCATTTTTAAAAGACCACAGCCGTTTATGACATTGAAGCGATTCATATAAATTTAGGCTATAGCGATTCGGAATGGTTTGATCTTCTTCGGCAGTCACCATGGCAGTATTGCCGCTGTAGCCGTTCAGGTATTTGAGATTATCGAACCGGTCGCGAATCAGCCATTTGGCCAAAAACAACCAGTAATGGTGTTGCGCAACATTAGCCATGCTATCGAACGGCGTCATCATTACAATGCCTTTAATCGGGACTTTTCCGGAATGCACGATTCCCCCGACCACACCGCTACCCAGCGACTCGCCCCAAAGAAAAATGGGCTCGCCGAAATCGTCCCTCGCTTGTGTTGCGATGGCAATACCGTCGCTGATCAATCCCGATTCCGATGGCGATCCCGATCTTGCGCCGTAACCCGGATATTCCGCAACAATAACCCGGTATCCCAGCCTTTCCAATGCATTGAAGTAATAAACCCGATTGATCGCGCTTCCCGCATTACCATGAAAAACGATAACCGTACCTTTATCGCCTCTCTTGGTCGATTTAGACATCAAGCCAAGATAGTTTTCCTTTGCCGGCCAAAGTTCCAGATTTAGCCGTTCAACCAACTCTTGTTGCCTCACTAATGTCTGCTTTACGGGAAAATAAATCAGGTTTCGTTGCCATATAAATAAAGCCAGAAGAAACAACAAATAAGGCAACAGTATCGAAAGCATTCGTTTAATGACCATAATCAAGTCGCATCGTTAAAATAAACCATTTGTCGCTCATTCCAAAAAGAGCAGTTGGCATGTGTTGTAGACCGTTCGTGCTGAGCCAAGTCGAAGCATGAAGGGTCTACAACACTTTCACCGGCTTGGTGAAGCCCAAATTACCCCTCACACCCTTCGACTGGGCTCCCCTGAGCGCACCGAAGGGCTCAGGGCGAACGGTAGCTTGAGGTACTCATCTGCTTTTTTAGGCTTATATCTTATCCATATCCTTCGCGCGGCCACATTTTCGGTTTTCTGAAACAAATTGTTCACACGCCTTGCATCTAAAACAAGATGGAACTTTGCCCCCTTTGAAAAAAGGGGGCTGAATATTTACGCGCTAAGCATAACCCATATTTATTTACTGTAATCCGTGGGAAAATACCTTTTTTTTCGCTCGGTAAGCAAGAGCTTACATAAAGAGGTTCCCAAACCGTAGAGACTGTGAAAATTATCGGCGAATACATCATAAAACAATTTATTCACCATGAAGAACATGAAAACAATGAAGAAAAAGACGATAAAATCAACAATCTAATTATTCATATGACTATGAATTCATGTTCTTCATGGTTATTTCGCAATATTGAATATTCTCACAGTCTCCGTAATTTCGGAAACAGCAGGGAGGATCTGAATACTTACAAAAAGCAAAACGTCAAAAATAAAAAAAATCGGTTATTTTTAGCTGGCCTGCCCTATTTTTTAACCTTAATAAACCCTCGATGAACTTATTACTCAACTATCTTTCGCTTTGTTTGTTCCGACAAAACCCTATAAATTTAATCCCCGGACCATCATTCGTAATGAAGAACTTGGCGTTCTATCTTGTTTCGGGCATGATCGTCGAGGGGCTTATTTCCGATCCGGTCAGCGGTACATTGGAAGTATTGATGAGGACCATAATGGCTTTCTCATTTATCACTGTTTTTTTGCTGACGATGAAGAAATGGCAATTTTTTAAACAAGTCTTCACTGCCATTTTTGTCTGCGAAAACTTTATCATCACCCTGGCGATTGCCGCTGAAGTGCTGGATGTTGTTATGGTAATGAGGCATGTTGAATATCAAGAAGAAATATCAATCGGGATCAGCGTGTTTTTAGTCATTTGGTATATTGCAGTTATCAGTTATATTTTCCGTCAAGTCTTTTTGTACACGGCAACGCCAAGCGTTATTTCAGCGATTGCCTACTTTATTGCCAGTTACGGCATACCGATGCTAGTTATGGAGCTCTAAAATCATCTCAAGATTCGGGCATCTTCATGCTTTCATCGATTATCCTAGACAAAGCATTTCCTGATTAGCAAGATGCTTCAGCTTGCCGAGGCCAAGTATCCGAGCAAGGACCAGTCGTAGTCGCAAAAACTAAAATATGCTGTTACCCAAGCTCCAGCTTGGGTAACCTGTTCAGGAAGCTCTAGCTTCCCGAAAATCAAGAAAGATTGAACGAGCGAGCGAGTCGGGTTTGATTCAGAATGTGCGGAGGTTGTGTCGGTCTCAGGAAGCTGGAGCTTCCGGGGTGTCTTTCCCAAGCTGGAGCTTGGGAAATAGCGTGATGTGGGTTGGCCGTTTTTAGCTTGACGCGCATGGCTTGCAAACCCCGTCCTGCTAGGGGATATGCTGATCTTTGGGCTTTAGCTGAAGAAACTTGCTAATCAGGAAGCATTTTGTCCACGAAAATCACGAAAATATTTAATTAGTTATACCTTTCGCACTTCAAATTTCGGCAGTACCCTAGGAGGCGCCGGGGTGCTCTTCAAAGGCTTTGCCAGCATGGACGTATTCACGGCGCCCTTTGACGGGCACCCCGGTGCCGAATTTTGATCTACGATAGGTATATTATTTTCCCCTTAACCATCACAAGAGACCCGCTCATGAACATTGAACTAATACGTGACGTCCTTTTATGGTGCTCCATAATCAACTTCAGCGTGCTGCTTTTGTGGGGACTGCTCTTTATCTCCGCTCACGATTGGATGTATCGATTACACGGGCACTGGTTTCGCTTGCCGGTCGAACAATTCGACGCCATACATTACGCAGGCATGGCGCTTTACAAAATCGGCATCATTCTGTTTAATCTCGTGCCTTATATTGCCTTGCATATCGTCGCATAAGAGCACGAAGGCACAGGCAAAGGATTGTCCTTGAATACTTCGTTGAAAACATCATTCCTCTACCGAATCAGCCGCTTGGCCGCATTATTCGCCTCGCATGCCAATCATGACCAGTTGTCTTTAGCCGAAGACGGCATAATCTTGCATAAAGGCGAAATACAGCTCCGAATTGCTCATCTGGCGATCGGCAGCGGCATCGTCTTGGAGCCGGGCTACTTCTGGGATGTACTGGCATTTCATCTGGAGTACAGCGAGACCGTGCGCATGGGCGGCATCGCTAAAAAACGATCGAAACGCTTGCAAACCGACTTGCAGCAAGCCAACCGCCAATATCTCCACGATTTTTATCAACGCCTGGTTCCGGAAATAGAAAGCGCTTATCAACAGGCGCGCCCATGGTTTTCCGGAGATCGCTATATCTGCCGAATTGCCGTACGGCAATGGCTGAAGACGCATCGAGACTTGGTCAAAGGCATTCAGCGCAAAAATATACAACGCTTTTTACCGGCCGATACGGCACATGCCCTGCAATTCATCCGCCCTTTGTTAAACCACGGATACGACGCGGTCGAGCGCTTGAATGAAACTTATATCGAACGTCAAATCGAGGCATTTAAATCCTTTTTCGACGACGTGGAGAGCAATCCGTTAACGACCCATCAGCGCCGCGCCTGCGTGATCGACGAACAGCACAATCTAGTATTGGCCGGTGCCGGTACCGGTAAAACCAGTACGATGATCGGCCGTGCCGGATATTTAATCAACGCAAGACTAGCAAGGCCGGAACAAATCCTGATGTTGGCATTCGCCCGCAAAGCAGCCGAGGAAATGGAACAGCGAATACAAGCAAAACTTCGCATCGATACGCTGACCGTAAAAACCTTTCACAGCCTGGGCAAACATATCATCGCCCAGGTTGAAGGCGTTGCGCCGACCATCGACAAAATGGCCGAGGACGAGCATCTTCGCACCCGGTTTGTCGACGAACAAATCCAAAGGTTGCTGCAAGACGATCAATACAAGTCTCGACTGGTAACTTATTTCTTGCACTTCAGCCATCCCTATCGAAGCGCCTTCAAATTCAAAAGTCTCGGCGAATATAACCGTTATATTCTCGAAAACGACATCCGCACGCTGCAGGGCGAATTGGTCAAAAGCTACGAAGAATGCGAAATCGCCAACTTTCTTTATCGGCAGCGTATCGCCTACCGCTATGAGGCTAATTATCAGATCAACACCTCGGGACCGGATTATCGCGTTTATCAGCCCGATTTTTACTTGCCCGATTACGGTATTTATATCGAACATTTCGCCGTCGACGAACATCAGCAAACGCCGCCGTTTATCGACCGGCAAAGCTATTTGGAGGCAATGGCGTGGAAACGGGCCTTGCATCGAAAACATCGGACCACCCTGATCGAAACCTACAGTTATCAGAAGCAACAAGGCGTTTTGACGCAATCGCTGGAACTGCAACTGAAACAAGCCGGTGTGGTTTTCGATCCGCTACCCAACAATGAATTACTTCAGCAATTGCGTCAATTCGGCCATATTTCGCAACTGGGTCAATTGCTGGCTCAGATGCTGGCACTGTTTAAAGCCGCCTATTTGAATATCAAAAGCCTGGTCGCGCTGACTCAGCAACATGAAGATCATGAACGCATGCACGCGGCGGCTTTTTTGTTTGAGCCCATTTACGAAGCCTATCAACAGTGTTTGCTCGACACCGATACGATTGATTTCGAAGACATGATCGGGCGAGCGATCGACTATGTCGAAGCCGGACGCTTCCGGTCGCCGTACACGCATATTCTGGTCGATGAATTTCAAGACATATCGGCCAGCCGCGCCCGACTGATCAAGGCTTTGCTAACTCATAACCCGAACCACAGCCTGTTTTGCGTCGGCGACGACTGGCAATCGATTTACCGTTTTACCGGCAGCGATGTCACGATCACCCAGGAATTCGAGGAACATTTCGGCGATACGGCCTTGAGCATTCTGAATCAAACCTTTCGTTTCAATAACCAAATCGGTGCGGTAGCGTCCCGGTTTGTCATGCAAAACCCAACGCAAATCGCCAAACGAATCGAAAGCCATACCGTCATCGCACAAGCAGCCGTCTCGCTCATCCGGACTCGGCTCGATCCGGTCGGCCTGAATGCGGCATTATCGGCAATTAATGCCAAGACCGCCGTTCAGGCTAGTGTATTGATCTTGGCCCGGTTCAATTTTAGAAAACCGGATTTGTCGAGCTTAAAACGGCAGTATCCCAAACTTGCCATTCAATTCATGACGGTCCATGCCTCGAAAGGCAAGGAAGCCGATTATGTGATCGTGCTAGGGCTGGAAAAAGGCAAAAACGGTTTTCCGTCGGAAAAAAAGACCCATCCGTTAGTGGAGCTATTACTACCGAAAGCCGAAGCATTCGACCATGCGGAGGAAAGACGTTTGTTTTATGTCGCGATGACCCGCGCTCGGCATCATGTTTACCTGATCGGAGATGCCGACAAGGCTTCCGATTTTATCCGCGAACTGGTTGATCAACGCTATGAAATTCGCATTGACGAATTTACCGGCGAGGGTTTTCAGGAGAAAGTGGCCGATATTTCCTGCCGCGAATGCGAAACCGGTTACCTAGTGCCGAAAGATAGCCGGCATGGCAGCTTTTTCGGATGCAACCAATATCCGCTATGCACGCATACCGAACCGGCCTGCCCCGAATGCGGCGGCGGTTTACGCCAAGAAGGCCGGTTTCGGATCTGCGAAAACCGGCGCTGCGATCATGTCGAACCGGTTTGTCCTGAGTGCGGCGGCAAACTCAGCTTGAGAAAAGGCCCTTACGGGCAGTTCTGGGGCTGCTCGCATTTCCGCAAGAACTCTGAATTTTCCTGTAATCATACCGAGCAATTTATCGATCTGAAGGACGCGAAACTACTCGCTTCTGAGGAAAAAAGGGTCGGAACCCCCGCTTAAAACCCTATCAATAGACCTTAATTTGCATTATGAAAGACACCCTATCACAGCATTGGAAATTCTATTGAGAGAAACATGATTATCGGTTACGCCAGAACGACGACTGAACAAATTGCCGGGCTTGAAGCGCAACTTCGAGAACTCGAAGCGGCTCAGTGCAAAAAAATCTTCCGGGAACAGGCTTCCTCGGTTTCCGTCCGGGCTCAGTTAGAAGCGGCCTTGTTCGTGACAAAGTTGGACCGTTTAGCCCGATCGGTTGCGGGTCTCATGGCCATTATTCAGGCGCTGGAAAAAAAGCAGGCCGGCCTGCGCATTCTTAACCTGGGCATGGATAAGAAAACGCCCACCGGCAAGCTAATGCTCACCGTCTTGGGCGGTGTCGCTCAATTCGAGCGGGAAATAATGTTGGAGAGTCAGCGGGAAGGCGTCGCCAATGGCGTAACAAAAACGCAGATTGCCCAGCAGCTTAACATCGGTGAGGCCAGTGTTTACCGGATTTTAGCGGATAATAAGAAGGGCTGAATATAATGGTACTTTCCTGTGCACCTAAAAAATGACCGTTTTTGAGAGATGAATAAAAACAACAAATGTACATTTGTACTCATGTTGTTTTTGGTGCTAGGATGAGTTTGAAAATCATTACTTGGAGGATACGGTCATGCGTTTGTCCATTGAAGTCACCCCCGAACAACATCAACGGTTAAAAGCCGTCGCCGCCTTGCATGGCCAGAGCATCAAGGATTATGTCTTGGAACGGGTATTGCCGGCTGAAGATAACGAAGCGCTGCGTCAACTAGAGGCGTTCTTGCTACCTCGTCTCGCGGAAGCAGAAAATGGGGTATTCTCGAATAAATCGATAGATCAAATTTACGAAGAAGTTTTGCAGGAAGCACGGTAAAGGAATGCCGATTTACGAGCTTACATTACAGGCGGAATCCGATATCCGCGACATTATCCGTTATACCTTAGAGCGGCATGGCGAAAAGCAAGCCCTTTGCTATAAGAACGCGTTGCAAAAGAAATTCTGCGCAATCGCTGAAAGAGCCGTCCATTCCCGCCCCCTCTCAGAGCGCTTTCCACAAATTCAGGTAAGCCGCTGTGAGCATCACTATATTTTTTATGTTCATCCGGAAAGCAAACCGCCCCGGATTATCGCGGTCTTGCATGAAAGAATGGATCTGTTAACCCGACTCGCAAATCGGCTTAACTGAGTGTCTTTCCGAAAAAAGTGGTCAGGTTGAATTAATAACTTAAGCTGACCCATTTTTTGCCTTTTTTGCCTTTTTTGCCTTTTTTGAAATATTTTTGGCTCTTCCGGATTTCCCGTGGTGGCACCCAATATCTAGTGTTTCGCAAACAAGATTTGGCGTCCCTGGACATCTAGCCAAATATGCTGGAATAATCGACCCAGGTTATAAATGCCATAGCAGCGGCGCTTGATCACTTTGATTTTATTGTTCAGTCCTTCGATAAAGCCGCTGGTTTCGCGTCCAATAAAATAGTTTGTGATCTTATCTCGCCAGTTATCCAACGTGGTGATAAAAGGCGCAAAACAGTCTAAGCCTAATGCTTTGATTCGCCCCAGCCATTGCGTTAAAGCTTGTTCGGCCTGCGTTTTACTCTGCCGCCGCTCAAAAATACCGTCAGCACTTCCCGTTGCACATACACGTCTTTCAAGATCGGTGCATGCTGAAACAGCCGCAGTAACATGACTTGTTGTTCTTCTGTTAGTGCTGCCCAAGGTTTTCGGAAAGCCCACATCACCCCTTTCAATTGCGCATAATCTGACTCCGTGTCAATGGCCAACAGAATTGAGCCAGTTTTGGCCATTTAAATTGAGCCACTTTTCCAGGGTTACGATGCTTGATTTAGCTTTGATTTGAGTCGATAACTTTCCCCTCCCAGCATAAAAATGTGTGAATGATGGATGATGCGGTCGACGATGGGTACGGCGACGTTGTCATCGATAAAAAACTCGCCCCAGTTGGTGAATTCCTTGTTGGTGGTCAGGATCACCGAGCGGTATTCGTACAGCGCATTGATGAGCTGAAACAGGTTGTGCATGCCTTGTTTGTTCATCGGCAGGTATCCTAGTTCGTCGATGATCAGCACATCGAATTTGAGCAGTTGGTTGATTTTCTTTTTCAACTCGCCTTTGAGTTCGGCCAGTTCCAATACCTCCATCAAGCCTAGTGCGGTGTTGAAGCTGACCTTATAACCGGCATCAATGGCTTTCAGGCCGATGCCGATGGCCAGGTGGGTCTTGCCGACCCCGGGCGGTCCGATGAAGACCACATTGTCCCGATTGTCGATAAAGCCGAAGTCGAGCAGACTGTTGACTTCCCGTTTACTGATGGTGGTCTGAAAGCGATAATCGAACTCTTCCAGGCTTTTGAGCAAAGGAAAGCCAGCGCGTTTGCGGTTTTGCTCGATGCGCTTGGCGTTGCGCTGGCGCTGTTCATGTTCAACCAAGCTTTCGGCAAACTGCAGGTAGGAACTTTCATGGGTCTCGGCTTGGCCAAGCAAGGTCGGCAAGTGCTCGGCAATGGCCGTCAGGCACAAGCTGCGGTATTGCCTGGCAATCTGATCAATGGATGGCATGGCTCTCTCCTTGGCCAGCCGAGTGGCCATTCAGGGCACGATAACGGGCCAGCGGACATTCTTGCTTGATGGCGGCAGTGGCCTGCTCTGATGGCGGCATCGATAGGGCATCGCTGTCGTCCGAGCGTCCCACAGACTGCCGCCAGGCCTCCAGTCGTTCTTTCAGGCCGCTGGCCGTTAACCGAGGCGTGTCGATCAGTCGCGTCAGCACCGCTTCGGGAATCGCACCCTGCTGTTTGATCTGCTCGGTCAGCACCTGCTTGGCACCGGCCAGCTGGTCTTTGTAGATTTTCGGCGAGCTGGCTTTCAACAAGGCACATAGCTGAGTCACGACCGCCGGAGACGGCAGCAGTTCATGCAAGTCCTTTTCAAGCGTTTCGATGCGTAGCGACATATCTCGGTAATGATGCCGGTTCTTGATAATTTGCCCCTTTTCCAGACACACAGCATGTTCGGCGATCACTTTGTGAGTACTGAGATCGCTGATCTGGATGACGCCGTTAGCTTCATGCACGGCGACACGGGCGCATTGATACGCCATCGGTACCGAGTATTTATTGGATTGCCAGGCGATCAAGCCGGTTTTATCCGCCTTGCGGGTGATGCGGGCCTGGCTGGCGGTAGCGTCAACACAAGACGGCGTCAGGTAAGCCCGCATATGGCCTTGCTCGTTGGCCGCGTAATGTATCGCCGGTTGTTGGCCGGTGGTGCCGTGTCGCCGTTGATTGGCTATCCCGTCGAGCCAGTCGGTCATATGGGCCTTCAAAGCATCCCAGTCGGTAAAAGTCTCGCCATACAAGGCATTTTGTTTGACGTATTTGACCCCGGCCTCGACCTTGCCTTTGCTTTCCGGATCATAACCTTCACAAGCCCGAATCGTGAAGCCCGCTGCCGTGGCGTACTGATGGAAGCGCTGGTTCAAGCGCAACTCGCGAAACACTTCGCTAATGACCACCAGCTTGGTCTGATCGTACACGCACTCTTGCGGCATGCCGCCGAAATAGCGAAATGCCGCATCGTGCTGGCGAATCAGCATCTCGGTATCAATCGGCTTGGCACAGATCGAAACATGCATCAGACGCGAATACGATAGCACAAACACCATGAAATATACCGTCGTCGCCACGCCGCCAATCATCACATCGCGGAGTTCGCCGCCATCGACCTGGCATTGTTCGCCCGGCACCATGTCCAATACCGGCTCATAATAACGCGCCTGCTTAAAGCTAATCTCTTGCTTGAGAGCCTGTATATAACGCCGTACCGAACGGTCGGAAACGGCCAAATCGTCCACTTTGGCCTTCAGTTTGCGCAGCACTTTGACCGCTGACAAGCCCGGATAGGTTTGCAGCAACTGAATAATGTAGTCGCGGTAATCGTCCAGCTTCTTACCACGGGATATCTCTTCCTGCAGGGCACTAATGTCCGCAGCCGACAGCTTCAGGTATTTGCTCACGGTGTTACGGGAAATACCCAATTGACTGGCAATCTGACGCTCGGATAAGCCGTTGCCATCGTTGTATAACGCTTTAATCTGATGGATCACAATCCACTCCTTCATGACGCTCCCTGGAAAAAATTCAGGGACTCTGTCAGATTTATTGGTATAAATAAAGTCTGAAAAAGTGGCTCAAAATTGTTGGCCATTTCTGGCTCAGTTTAATTGACCATTAACACTCCGGCAGTGTCTTTTTCAGACGCTTCATTTCGGTTTTGCGCGCTTTATCGGCGCAGTCACGATAATGTTTGGCAACATGGAAGCGATCGACCACGACCTGAGCCTTGGGCAGGGTTTCTAGAACCGCATTGCCATAGCCTTCGTTCATGTCGATGCAGACTTGGCGAATGCTTTGGCATTGACAAGGCGGCAGCGTCTTTAAAAAGGTCTTGACCGTCTCTTTTTTGCGATCCGGTAACACTGCTAAGATATATTTCTCACGCTGCGCCGTCAGTCCCGACACGATGACGATAAAATCCTTATGCCCTTTCTTCAAGGCGATTTCGTCAATGCCGAGCAATTCCAAGCGGGGTACCGCTGACCAGTCCACTTGCCGACGAATATGACGATCCAGGATGCCCTCAATACACTCGACACTCAGGTTCTGTTTCAGGCTGACGTCACTGAGCGTGCTATTAACCAACTCGCGTGGAATCCAATTTTCATAGGCCTTAGTATGGGGCTCATACCACTCGCAGCGCTGGGACGTGGTCGGCCCTTTGTCACAGTAGGAGCATTGAAAACGCTTCGGTCTGATGCGAATCCAAACCGGACGATCAAAGATGGGCAAATGCCGTAACGTAATGACTTTGCCGTAACCGTGAAATTTGTCGATCGTTCGACCGCATTGGCGACACCCCTTTTTTATCTCGTCGATTCGGCACAGTGGAAAGGTGCGCGATACGCACCTCGGTATATGTCATTTTTTCTGACCTGAAAATCGGTTAATTTCGACAGCCTAGGTGCGAAGTATGTCTGTCGAGGCCGTTATTAAACGTCTTTTCGATCAGATAGAAGTCAGCATTTCAAATCTGAACAATTGGTTCTCGATGAGGTCTTAACTGCATTCGATGACTGCGACAACGCCGAAATTTTTATCCGTTAGTTTCAAAGATCTGTTTGCATTCCAAGCAAATGCTTAGTCGATCTATTCGAATATTTTTTAAATAAATTCAGTTCCTTGTCAGAAGATCATGAAATTGATTAAAATCCGCCGCAGAATTGCCGATGTAGCTCAGTTGGTAGAGCAACTGATTCGTAATCAGTAGGTCGCGGGTTCGAATCCCGCCATTGGCTCCAGATAAATCAAGGGCTTAGACTAAAATCTAAGCCCTTTTTTATTGCCTGTAATTTACGGGTCAACCTCGAAACGGTGTTTACAGAAAGTTATTAAATACTAGCGAACGCAAAAAAAAGCCGGGGCAATGCCCGGCCTTGATTCGATTGCTGCATCCGTTTTTATCAAATACGTCACGCGTGACGTATTTGCCAACATCCGTATCGTTCAGATTTCCAGCTTGCCGGACCGGAACGAATACCCCGCTTCCATGAATACGCCCAAATCATCGCCGCTCAGCGCCGAAACATTGCAATAGGCTATTACCTTGCCGTTTTTCAGTAATTCGAACAGTGGTGGCTTATGCTTTGGGTTCAGTCGAACAACCAATGCGATCAAGTCGCACAATAACGCCGTTCTCATGATCGATTCTCGTTCGGTCGGGTCCAATGCTTCAGCCGCCTTTTTCAATCGACTGGCGAAGTCTTGGTATTGCTCAGGTGAAAGCTTCGGTTGTTTTCCTGCAATGCCGATGGTTTTAGCAATCATGGTCTTGCCCCCAAAATTGACTTGATCGACCGCAATTCTCCGGTAACGGTTTTGCGTTCGGCTTTGGGCATTGCTGCCGGTGTGTACGGCCGAAAGCTTGCGTTGTCGTTCCACTGTCCAGGGTTCACCCCCATAAGCGCCAACTTAAGAATCTAAGTATTTGATTAAGTAAGACTAACGCCACCTCCCCGACCTTCAATAATGAGCTCCAAAACACGCCCCGGCAAACCCTGAAGCTTTCTCTTGCGCGGACGCTCATAGAGGCTTTTTGTGCAGTCATCGATAAATCGCTTATTTATTGGAAAACAAGCCGTAAGTCCTGCCTTGATCTCATTGGCGATCGTGCGCCATAAACGCCAATGGGTAATCGAACGATCACCGTCCATTGTGGTGGCCGCCCGGCCGAATCGGCGCTGCGCTATTTTTTGAGTCACTGCAGCAAACAGTAACTTGCCATGCAAATATAAATCCGCCAGCTTGCTGTCTTTTCGGGCGCGTAGCCGGTCGATATCAAGCAAGCTCTTTAGCCGCTTTATGACCAGCTCCACTTGCCAGCGAACCCGGTAGAGCTCAGCGATTGATTTCGTGTCGAGCAGCGCTTCGGGGAGCGAAGTAAAAATCAACACCCAGCCGCTCAGCATCAAGGTCTTTTGGCTCGCCGTGCGACCTTTATCACGCGCGCGTTGTTTCGCTTTGCGGCGTGCTTGCGCCGCCTGTTCCGGCGGTAACGGCATCGCATGCACCACGCCTTCAATACGTTTGTCTTGATGGCACAGATAAACGGGTATCGCACCCGGCTGACCATTCAAATCGCGTATGCGCTGTTCCCAATCGATTTTAACACCTTTCGGTTCGTTGCACCGTTCGTAAAGGGTCATGCTGTGTGGATTGTAGCGCAGCACGACGTGGCCGCCGCGATCAATGACCGGGACTAAAGACTTCGGTTGGTTGTAGCCTCGATCAAGCAACGCGACATCACCTGCAGTCAACTGATAGTGATCCAAGCTCTCGCCGACTTTATCGGTCGTGACGTTGACCTCGCGAAGTGTCAAGCTCATCAAGTCGATCGCCACATGCAAGCGATACGTTGTTTCTTTCGCGCCGGGTTCTTGCACGGTCGAACCGTCAATCACAATGAAATTCAAGGAGCCATTGTTAATCTGTTTATCCAATCCGAACACACGCTTCAGTAACGACTTGATCCACGCCACGCAGGCCGCCAGTCGCTTGGTCACCGCCGTGTCGCTCAAATAGCCTTGAAGCTTGGCAACTTCGCCGGCACAGCTGCGCAACGACAAGTCCAGTCCGCAATACAACAGGACTAACTGTAATAATTGCAACGGTGATCGGATTTTCCGTGCCCGTGCAAACGCCTGTAATTCATAGGCCTGCTCCTGGAAATCTGCTGGAAGCTCTTGCAAAAAGTCATCAAAAAGGGTATCTGTTAGCTGTGGCTGCTTCATAGGGATTTTCACTTTCGTCGGTAAAAATACTCTATGTTGTGGCCACATCTTGATTTTTCAACTGTGAATCAATGCCTTGCGTCTTAAGTTGGCGCTTATGGGGTTCACCCCTGAGCTTGTGACGGGGTGTTTTCTCGCGCGTGCGCGTTTTTGTTCTTTTTGTTTTTCTGTTTGGGTGTCCTCATGACAGGGGTTTTGACCCTCAATGACAGGGGTTTGACCTTCAATGACAGGGGTCTTGTTTTCGGCCAGGGGTGAAATAATGCCCTGTGTTGTGGATAACTCTTGTAGCTTTTCCAGGTTCAAAACATATCGATTTCGCTTCCCTAACTCCGAAATTCTTTTGAAAAACTCTAACGCCTCAAGTTCGTTTATCACTTTTCTGTGGATGCGGGAATTCCGATTAATTTTGATGTCGTTTCTGTGTCTATAAGGACATCGTCCAGCAAAGAAATGTTTTGAATTGTGTGTGCGCCCATCTCTATAACCCTGTATTTATTGATGATGGGCAGATTTTGAAGAAAACGGTTTCACAATTCAGTGGAAAGTTAAAAGAAAAATGAAGGGCAATTTCCACTATTGCGATTTTCGGCGCATAAAATCCTTGAGATTTTGATCTTTAAAATCCTGCTCATCCAGCGCACACCCTAAGATATCGGCCCATTCCGGGAGACTTAACCCTTTGCCGTTCAATAGCAATTGTTCGGGTAATTGATTTCGTTTCGCTTCGCGGTGAAGCTCTGAAAAGAAATGGGAAAGGAAATCGTTGTAACGGCTTTTGGGGGATTTGATCGGGGTATTGCTGCTTTGGGACGCTTCCCAAGAGTGCTGATACCGATTAGATAGCTCTGTTAGCATGTCGCTGATCGTCGGCACGTATTTACAACCTAAATAAGCCAATCGTTCAACATCGGCTTGTATCCACCCCTTATACCTCTCACGGGCTTCTGAATCGACCGTTTTAAGATAAACGGTATCGTTTAGCCATTGCAGCGGGTTTACTGGAACATCGATATCGGCAATATCGGCGGGGTCGAATTGTTCGGCCAATTCACCAATAGATTTAATCTTCTCGGCTAGCTTACCCGCCATCTCTGCAACGTCGCGCATTTGATTGGTCAAGGTCTGATAGTCGCTCCTTCTTTTGGTGGGTGGGGTATCTTCTGAGCCTTTTTTTGCTTCATGGTATGTTGCAACCGAAAACACCAAGTAATCAAGCAATAACCCCCATTGCCGCTCGCAAGGCGCTAGGGTGTTTTTAGCAATCGCCTGATCTACTTTTGACAACGCCAAACATAAAGCGTCTTTATTGTATTTCGGACTGTTTAAGCGATAAACAATTGCTCTATCGCGGATTAGCCAGCGGCTTGAATCGCTTAGAATCGCTGCCGCTATGGGTGGAATGCCCATTGTTTGCACCTCGTCAAAGTGTGCCGTCAGAAGGGAGCCAAGCCTAACCGGGTGACGAATCCGGCTTTCGGGTGTACGGACCTAGGCTTGGCAAACTGGGTTATTGATAGATGTTTTTGCGGTGTCCTATTTCCAAAACCAGAATCAAGACCTCGTTGTCTTTGATCTGACAAACCAATCGATAATTGCCGACACGGTAACGCCACAATCCCTTTAAACTGCCTTGCAGGGCGCGTCCGGTTTGCCGTGGGTTATGTTGATTCGGCAAGGTTTCCTTGATAAACCGCCAAATAGATTCACGCTCGGTCTTGTTGATCTTGCCAAGCTGCTTAAGCGCCGGTTTGGATAATTCAACTGTCCAATTCATTGAGATACGCCCTAGCCTCATCCAGTGTGTAAGTGCGATCTTCTCCGCTTTCGATTCGCTTCAATGCAGCTTCAGCGGACTGTATGTCGTGATAGTCTTCAATGAGTCCTTGTAGGGCCTCATGAATGAGCTTTTCGGGTGTGGTGTGCTGCCGGTCGGCTATAACCCTCACGGCATTAATTAGCTCGTCATTTAGATTTAACGTTGTCATTTTTTGCACCTCGTAGTGAAACGATGTTGTGGTCTGCCGGTGTCACGATCTCGTGAATGTAGTCGGCAATTTTAAAGGTGGCCTCTTTGCGGGTCTTGGCTTCGGTGTGGATATAACCGCCGGTCACGTCGTTGTCAGTTTTGTGGTTCGCCAGCGCTTTGAGTAGGCTGAATGGAATCATGGCCGCTTCGCCAATCGTTAGAAAGGTTCGTTTCAGGTCATGCGGTGAGAACTCGACGCCGGATTGATCGATTACCTTTTTGATCTGCTTACGCGGCTGGTTCATCATGCCTTCGCGGTCGTCGCCGGGGAATACGAAACGATTACGGCCGGTAGACGCCTGCAAACCTCGTAAGTACGGTTTGATCTGCGGCGCAATGAAGGCGGTGAAGTCGGTATGGTTTTTAGTGTCGCGAACGAGGAAGCAATCGTTCTTAAAATCCACGTCCCGCCATTCGAGTGAGCGAACGTCTTTATCCCTTAACCCTGTGTGCAGCAAAAGCAGCAAATAAACCTTGGCTTTTTCGTGTTCGAGTCCCAGTACGGCATCGTACCAAGACTTCAATTTGTCGCTTGGTATCGTGCGCGTTTTGCGTTTTGGCTTTTGCCATAACTTGCCGTCGGTCAATACGTCAACCGGGTTATCATCGATTGCTTTCAGTGTTTTGTGTGCGTATTTCATAAGCAGGCGCAACACACGCATTTTGTTATCTACGCCATGCTCTAACGCATTTCGGCGCGCTTTTACCATGTCGCGAGTGATTTTATTGACCGGCATCTTGAGCCAGTCACTAAAGCCGGTTCTGATCTTCTCGCGGTAATCGATAACTGTTTTCGGACGTAAGTTTTTTTATCGGCTAGATATTGGTTAAGTAAGCCCTCAAGTGATATAGCCCGGTAACGACGCTTTCGTTTTTCTTCTGTCGGATTAACCCCCTTGGCTATTTCGGTTAAAGCCGATTGTGCCAATTCCTTCGCCAGTGCAACCGGCATGGAAGGAAACCTGCCCAAAGTAACGCGCTTAGTCGTGCCTTCGTCGGTTTTCTTCAAAACGGCAAAAGACTTATTTCCTGTACTCGATACGCGGCATATCAGTTTCGAAATTTCGGTGTCATAATATTCAAAACGGCCTTTATCCGGTACCGGTAATTTTTCGATGCGCTGCTGCGTAAATTTAAATCTCTTTTCCATGTTGGAACGCCTGATTACTGTTTGGCCAAAAACCCCGGGTCAACCTGAAAACGCGATTTATGGAATATCAACGAATATTAGCGCAAACCAAAGAAATGACGCAAGTTATTTATTTTTAAGGCTTATATCTGCAAGTACCGGATTTTAAAACGCTAATTAAAACCTTATTGGGCTGATTCGTAATCAGTAGGTCGCGGGTTCGAATCCCGCCATTGGCTCCAATTAAAAAAAGGGTTTGGTCGTAGGCTGTCGAAACGCATGCATCAAATCACATACCTTATTAATATTCAATAACTTAAAATCATTCTGGACGCAATCGTTTGACCAAAACGACAGCTTAAGCCGCTTTTATTTTGCTCATAAAGCGACTAATCAATGACTTAGCTAAAAGAAGCACACCTGAATGGCTTATAATTGTTCACTTTACAGTGATTTTATTTCCTCAGCTTGTGGATTTAAAATTATCGCTGTATGCGGTATAAATAGGTCTTATTTTAACCCATCCCCCAAATACTATGCTTCAAATGTCAAAACTACTAAACAGCCGCGATGAATGGAAAAACAAAGCGACTGAGCGCGCAGCTGAGCTTCGTGAGCTTAGAAAAACACAAAAACGTCATTTGAAAAAAATAGCGGAACTGAAACGGAATAATTGCCAGTTAGAACAGCTTGTCGAAGCAAAAAAAACATTACCTTCGAGCATCAGTCAACCCTAGCAACCCAGGATATTGCTGTTGTACCCGCGAATACTTCAACGGTTATTGACATAACACAAGCTCAGCAAACGCGACTTTTATGCGTGCTTATCGTGCTTGATGCGGTGGTTTCTTTTCGTAGCGTTCCGCGCATTCTTGAATTATTTCATTCACAAACATCGCTTGAATTACCGTGGACGCCACATTTTACTTCGGTGATTAACTGGAGTTTGCGCGTTGGTTTAGGGTTACTGCGCCAAGTGTGCCCAACGTGCGAGCCTTGGATTGCGATTATTGATTACTCCATTGATATAGGGACTAAAAAAGCACTGGTCGTGCTCCGCGTAAAAACACAGTCTCTATGCCAACGCGGCAGCGCCATTCAATTGCAAGATTGTGAATGTATCGGTCTTAAGGTGCGTGAAACGGTTAATCATCAGACGGTTTGCCAGGACTTAGAGGACATTTTTGCTATCGCCGGCGTACCTCAAGCGATTGTTAAAGACTGCGACTACACGCTAGCAAAAGGTGTGCGACAGTGGTCGGCCAAACAAGAAAAACCGGTGCCCGTCATTGATGACATCGGTCACTGCATGGCCAGCGCGCTGAAAAGTCAATTTGAAAAAACAGCGGATTATAAAGCCTTTACTGCGGCACTGGGTCAAGGTGCGAAATGCCTGAGACAGACAGAATTTGCCTGTTTGACACCCCCTAAATTACGGACTAAAGGGCGTTTTCAAAGCATCAGTAAACTCGGTGAATGGGGGGCTAAAATGCTGGATGTCTTTGCCGTTAAAGGCGGCGCGAAGAAAGGCAGCGTGTTAGCTAAATTACGGACGGTGTTTCCGGGCTTTTTACGGATGAAACCCTTTATTGAGCGCTTCGCGTTGACGACTAAAATAGTCTCAGAGGTGATGGAAATCATTAAAAACAAAGGGCTTAACAAAGTCACCTACCAACAATGTTACCAATTATCAAAAACATTGCCGCGAAATTCTAAAGTCAAAACACACCTACAAGCTTGGTTAAAAAAGCATGTGCAGATTCAAGCAGAGCTGACCGAACTGCCGTTGTTAAGCAGTAGCGATATTATTGAAACGCTGTTTGGAAATTATAAATACATGCTTGAACGCAGTCCGCAAGCCGACATGAATCGCTCCGTGCTATTGATTCCTGCTTTATGTGGCAGTCGAAAAGAAGCGGTGATTGACCAGGCATTAAATAAAGCATTTCAAGTAGATCTAGCACACTGGGAGGAGAAGAATATCCCTTATACGGTAAGAAAAAAGCGCCAAGAATTTTTTAAACATAAAAGCCAAAAATCGGGGAAAATAATAACGGACTAGATCAGTCTTTCGACAGGCTAGTTTGGTCGTCTTTGACCGGGCCCTTTTTTATTCCGATGTATCTATCCAATACTTTCCAATTCTTGCTTGTCCCGGAGCTTATCACTGAATGAAAACTAAAATCCTCACTTTATTGATTTTACCTTTATTGGTTTGGGTCAATTTAAGCATCTGGAACTATCTGAATTATCCACTCAAGATCAAATCGAGGACGACCTAAAGCTGCTTGCCGGCAAAGTTCATGCGGTAAGAACCTATAAGCGCTCTGGAAGGGTTGGAATTCGTTCCCGAACTGGCGGAAAAATACGACCTGAACGTAACGATGGGCGCATGGATCGACGCCGATCTCGACAAAAACCGGCGCGAAATTGAAAGCTTGATCGAGCTCAGCAACCAAAATTCGCCGACGATCGTACGCTTATTGGTCGGTAATGAGGTGTTGTTGCGTAAAGACATCATACCCGATCAATTGATTGACTATATACGCGAAGTGAAAACACGTACTTGGCGCCCGGTCAGCACATCGGAAACGTGGGACATGTGGTTGGCGCATCCCGAACTGGCCGAAGAAGTCGATTTCATCGCTCTGCATATATTGCCGTACTGGGAAGGCTTGTCGATCGATGCGGCTGTCAATTACGTGTTCTATCGCTTCAATGCGATGCGCGAAGCATTTCCGAATAAACCCATTATCATAACCGAAGTCGGCTGGCCTTCCGACGGACAACCTTTTAAAAACGCCACCGCATCGCTGGCGAATCAAGCCCAATTCCTAAGACAATTTCTCAACCGCGCGACCGAGCAAAAAATCACCTACTACGTCATTGAAGCCTTCGACCAACCCTGGAAAGTGGAACTAGAAGGCTCGGCCGGGGCCTATTGGGGAATATTCAACGCCGATCGAGAATTAAAATTTCCGATGAAAGGCGATGTCACGCCGATGCCGGATTGGCAAGCCTGGGCGACCGGCGCCGCTGTTTTAAGCATCTTTTTGATGGCTTTGTTTCTATTCAGTCGGCACCGAAGATTGAAATTGCCCGGCAAGATTTTCTTCGGCATCGTCGCAAATCTGGCCGCCTCGGTCATTCTATGGTCCGCGGCAGTAGCGGCCCAGCAATACCAAACCGGGGTCTCATTGGTATTCTGGACACTGCTGTTGCTAATGCAGGCAATGGCTGTCGTTATTCTGTTGACCGAAAGCATGGAAATCGCCGAAGTCCTGTGGCACCGTAAAGGCAAGCGCACGTTTAAACCGCTACAACCACCGGCCGACTTCACATTTCCCAAAGTGTCGGTACATCTGCCGATTCACAACGAACCGCCGGAAATGGTACGCGAAACGCTCGAGGCATTGGCGCGTGTCGCTTATCCGAATCTTGAGGTGTTGGTACTCGACAACAATACCAAAGACCCGGCCGTTTGGGAGCCGGTACAAAAAGATTGCGAACGGCTTGGCGGCGTATTCAAATTTTTCCATCTAGAAAACTGGCCCGGCTTCAAGGCAGGCGCGATCAACTTCGGACTGGAACAAACCGCCTCCGATGCCGAGATTATCGCCGTGATCGATAGCGATTACATCATCTCGCCCGATTGGCTGAAATCGATGGTGCCTTATTTCGAGGACGAAAAAGTCGGTTTCGTCCAGTCACCCCAAGATTATCGCGATCGAGGTCTCAGCACATTCAAGTCGATGTGTTACTGGGAATAATATGCCGGATTTTTCAATATCGGCATGGTACAACGCAACGAATACAACGCAATCATACAGCACGGCACCATGACAATGATTCGCAAATCTGCGTTGCTCGAAGTGGGCCGTTGGGGAGAGTGGTGTATTTGCGAGGACAGCGAATTAGGCTTACGCCTTTACGAAGCCGGGTACGATTCGGTCTATTGCAAGGACTCGTTCGGACAGGGGCTCATGCCGGATACGTTTTCGGGTTACATGACACAGCGATTCCGCTGGGTGTACGGAGTGATGCAAATCATCAAACATCATTGGCGACAATTTTTGCCCGGCAAACAATCCACACTGACCACCGCGCAACGCTATTATTTCATCGCCGGTTGGCTGCCTTGGTTTTCTGATGCGTTGGCGTTACTTTTGACGGTTGCCAGCTTAATCATGACGACATTGCTGGTCGCCGATCCGCTACGCAGCGAATTACCGGTCAACGCCTTGTTGCTGCCGACCATCGGTTTGTTCTGCTTCAAAATTTTCCGTACGCTATGGTTATACAAGGCCCGCGTTAACTGTTCGACTCTGCAATCGCTCGGAGCCGCGCTGTCCGGCTTATCCCTGACGCATACCGTCGCTAAAGGCACGCTTCAGGGCTTGTTTACCTCCGGCAAACCGTTCATGCGTACGCCGAAACTCGAAAAGCAAGGCCCTTTCATCGCGGGCCTCGCGACGATCTGGCAAGAGCTCTGCTGACCTTACTCGGTTTGGCGATTTATTCGATGTCATCAATCGATCACTTCGATAATTTGAGCGGCCGCCTCTGGGTTGCCGTACTCTCGGTGCAAACGGTACCCTATATAGCGACACTTCTGACCTTGTTATTCAGTATCGCGCCCAATTATTATCCCGGATTGGAAACACAAGCCATCGAGGGTCCGCAAGATAAGGAGTTGTTGTAACCTAAATTCGGCAGTTTAACCATGAAGCGCATGAAGTTTTTCAAAGGCTTGTCCTAAAATTTTGAATATCCTTTTAGGGGAGAAATAATGATTTACATAGGTAAAAAAGCCAATGGATTAACTTTTTATTCTTCATGATCTTTATGGTGAAATGCTTTTTCTAGGTTGTAGGATATCAATTACCAGACCGTGCACGGCTTTCTGCCCTCGCGCCACCGGACTTTTTTGAAGATCTTCGCGCTCTAATGCATTATTTTCCTTTCGGCGACTGGGATCATTTGAAGCGGTTTATGCTTAAAGGACTCAACGGCACAATTCCTGGTTCCGGGTACAGTTTTAAAATGAGAATTGCTGCGTATGTAGGGTGTGAAGTATGCCTGTCGAGGAACGCCGTGAACCCATAGGGGATTGGCGACAATCTGATCGCCATGAAAGGCGTGAATGCAGATTTTGCATGGAGCAAAAATCTGCCCTGCTGCCGACACCACGCCAAGCACACTCCACACCCTTGTTGGCTTCCAAATTGGGAATTGCTGCTGACTAAGCCGTCCCTGTAAATACCCGAGTCTATAGTCTATAATCCGAGATTATCTTTAAAATCAATAGGCTCAAGGAAAAGACTGCTTTATGAGAACATTTAAAACATTAACCATCATTATGATGTTGTCTTTGGCGTCACCGAGCTTCGCACAAAAGCGTATCGACGAACCCGACGGTCATGATGTTTTGCTCGACGTTATCTTGTTGCGCCCAATCGGCTTTGTCGGCTTAATCGCGGGAACCGTATCTTTTATAGCGACCAGTCCTTTTACGGCCATTGCCACAATACCGAAACCGCATGATGCATTTTCGAAAATGGCGAAGTTCTTAATCGTTAAGCCGGCAAAATACACCTTCGTCAGACAGGCGGGTGATCTCGATTACGAACAAGGATTTCGTGGCAAATAACTTTTCGCTCCTTCCCAAGCGCTGGCTTCCCGAGACCTGCCTGCCCGACTGATTAAACTTGACTTAGCTGTAACCGCTACAAGCGAAGGAACATTAGCTTCTTTTTGCTTGTACAGCGAAGCTAGAGCTTCACTCATCCTGAAAACCGGGGTAAGGCCTGACCCCGATCTCGTGTGTGACCGACATTTCCATGATCCAATTTGATGCAAACTGAGCAATGTACGTTACCGTACAGAACTCATCCATTTTTTAAGCGTAGAGTTTGAAGCTGATGAGGCAAAATAGTTTATTCATTAAACACAAACCTGTTAGGGGACTTATGGATATTGAAGTAGGCGGTTTTCTGGGTCTTATTGTGCTTGTACTGAACATCTGGGCCATAATTAGCATTGTAAAAAGTGGTGCTTCAACTGGATCGCAAGTTTTATGGGTGATTTTGATTTTACTGCTGCCCGTTGTCGGTCTGATACTTTGGTGGTTTGCGGGACCGAAAGGGGGTTAACCGACTTGTCGAATGAAGATAGAAGCTGTCAACGCAGTAAGCCGCAATTCGGTTAAAGGGGCTCTTGATAAGTATGTTCTGCATTCGGCGTTATTCATTAAACCTTAACCACTCAAGCCTAGAGGCTCGCAGGAAACAGAGCCGTCGTCATGCATTATAAATGTTGTTTCGTCATTTTGGAGGTTCCGGCAATACAGGCGGCGTAATATCAATGTAGGTTAAGAAGCTTTCCCATAGCTCGTGGGTTCTTTGTTGCGTAAGCCTGGCTTTACACAAAATCGCCATATTGCTCCGAATACTGCCATCACGCCATTTCGTAAAAACCGCGTTGCAGTGCGCTTCCCGGTAGGCTTTCCATTGCTCTTGAGACGAAGCTATCGCATCAATGAGTTCGAAGTCATCGGCATAATGCTGGTTGCTTGCGTTTAGGTACTTAGCCAATTCGATTTCAGCACGTTCAAGATCGATCATCGCGCAATAACTAACTTCGATAGTGGTCATCGCCTGATCACAATCGATTGGATCATCAGACGCAGTCACTGATAACGAAAACGCGACCAAGGCCGCGCCAAAAAACTGATTATTCATTGCTTGAACCCTAAAAATCGTTGTTGTTTATCTGTCGCATCGATATCAGCTGCGGGAAATTGGCGTTCTCCGCTGGAACGCTGGGTTAGACTGTTAGTGCGCTTGTCCACTTCAATTGAATAACCTAATGCTTCATTCACCGCTTCCGCATTTTGAAACACCGCCATCACATCAGGCTCTAAGCGAACCGTATCACAAAACGTTTAGTCCTGGCATAAATTTTCTAACCAGCAAACTTTGCAAAACCCAAAAAAGCAAAAAAGGAAAAAAGGGGTCCGCGAAAAAAGGGGTCAGGTTGAATTTTAGATTCATCTGCCCCCCATAAGCGCCAACTTAAGGAAGGAATGCGTCATTCCGCCAGGGATTGGCGGAATCCAGGGCCAAGGATGGCAATGCGTAGCACCGCATCCATGCAACATGGATATCGACAACCCATACCAATATGACGAATAAAGCCATAAACGCACCATAGAATAGGCACTAAGTTAGCGCTTATGATCTGCCCTCCCCCTTTACCGACCCCCTTTTTCCTTTTTTATGAACTCTTGATTTATCATTAAATTCTCAATAGAAATATTGCCGTCCTTGGCATTCTAGGTTTTTAGCAAGAAAGACCGGAGTTTTCGGTACTATTCATTGATAGCCCACTGTTTACAGTAACTCAACTCATGAATTATCTTCCGATTCGGCGGTTTTTTCACAACCAAGCCAGCGGTAGACCAATCCGGCAAGGCCCGCGCCAATGATGGGCGCAACCCAGAACAACCATAGTTGCGCGACCGCCCAATCGCCAACAAAAATTGCGACTGCTGGGCTGCGAGTCGGGTTGACCGAGGTATTCGTAACCTGGATGCTGATTAGATGGATGAGCGTGAGACCCAACCCAATTGCAATTAGAGCAAAGCCGGCCGGCGCCCGTCTATCGGTTTAGCCGAGAATGATGATCAGAAACATGAAAGTCATGACTATTTCGGTAGTCAATGCTGACGCCAAACTATAGCCGCCGGGCGAATGCTCCCCATAACCGTTCGAAGCGAACCCACCGCTTACATCGAATCCCGCTTTACCTGTCGCGATAATATAGAGCACGACCACCCCGAAAATTCCGCCTAACACTTGCGCGGCGATATACGGCCCGAGTTCTCCGGCCGAGAAGCGTCCGCCGGACCACAGGCCGATCGAAACGGCGGGATTTAGGTGACAGCCTGAAATATGACCGATGGCATAGGCCATGGTCAATATTGTGAAACCGAAAGCAAAGGAAAGGAAACACCGGTAAGGCCGATGCCTACTTCGGGAAAAGCAGCGGCAAGTACTTGTGTAGATACCTATGCTCTACCGCCGAGAACCAGCCAAAATGTACCGATGAATTCGGCGCCTAATTTTTTTGATAGTGTCATAATTTAGTCGCCCTGGACTGCTTAATAAGCTTTTTGTTGATATTGTTAAAGTCCTAATGCTAAACGATACTTGGCGCGGATTAGTTCCCCTATGTGAACGATATCAAAGAAATATAGGAAATTTTATGATAATGGAATAACAAATTTCGTTTGTTTTGCCTCATAATGACAAATACCTCTGTCTTTACAGATAAGCTCTTATAGTGATTGGGTAAAATCGAGAAATGTAAAATCAACTCCCTAAGCACGAGGCATACCGAGCAGCCATAACCAAACAGGAAGCTTCATGAATTTATCTATTCCGGCCATTTTGTCCTTGCTGCTCAGTTGCCCCGCCCTAAGCGCCACGTTGTCGGTCGGCCCCGAACGAATCTTGAAACGGCCCAGCGATGCGGCAAGAATCGCCAAGAGCGGAGACACGGTGGTCATTGATGCCGGCGACTATTCGGGCGATGTCGCAGTTTGGCGGCAACATCGGCTAACATTACGTGGCTTCGGCGGACGCGCTCATCTCCAGGCCTTTGGCAAATTCGCCGAAGGCAAAGCCATTTGGGTCATCAAGGGTAATAATGTCGTTGTCGAGAATATCGAATTTTCCGGCGCGGCTGTCGCAAGTTTAAATGGAGCCGGCATACGCTTTGAAGGCACGCATTTGACGGTTCGCAATGCGCATTTTCATGATAATCAAATGGGGATTTTAACCGGCTCGAATCCGCATAGCGATATCTTGATCGAAGGATCCGAGTTCAATGACAATACGGTCGATTACCACCGGCACGGCAAGCTTGGAACACAATATTTATATCGGCGCTATTCGCCGCTTTACACTGCGCAATTGTTACGTTCACGACGCCCAAACCGGACATAATGTTAAATCGCGGGCGCAGGAAAATTATCTGCTTTACAACCGCATTACCGACGAGCACGGCGCGTCGAGTTATTTGATCGATCTACCGAACGGCGGCGATGCTTTCATTATCGGCAATGTGCTGCGGCAAAGCCCCGGCTCTGATAATTGGACGGCCATTGCCTATGCCGGCGAATATAACCGGAGCAATCCGGATCAAAACCTCTATGCGGTGAACAATACTTTCGTCAACGATCGCAGCAGAGGCGTGTTCATTCACAATCACGGAAACGCCGAAGTGGTATCGATCAATAATTTACTGGTCGGTAACGTTATTCCGCTGCAAGGATCCGGGCGGCAACGCCATAACCTGAGGACTGAGGGTGGCGATTTTGTCGATCGTGACGCTTTCAATTATCGCCTTTTGCCCGGCTCTCCCGCGATAGGAAGAGGCACCGCTCCGGGCATGAGTTCTAGCGGCGTTTCGCTTCGTCCGGAATTTCAATATCGCCATCCGCTGAGCCGAGAAGCGCGTCGGGAACGAGACCCGATCGATATCGGCGCTTTTGCATTTGACGGTGGATTATAAAACCGTCAAGACATAAACCTGTTCTTGTAAACGACTTAAGCCTCTTTCCCGAAAACGAGGTTCTTTAGACAATATGTCCTCGGTGAGCAGTAAATCGATTCGGCACCAATCTCGATATAGCATTTCTACTTCTTGGCATTGCACGCTGAATGGCGGGCCGTCCATTTCTTGCTGCGAATAATCGAATGCTACTAATAATATTTTCGTTCCGGTTTTAAGCAAGCGTTTCATATGCGCCGCATAATTCGCGCGCATCTCCGGCGGCAACGCAACGAGCGAGGCCCGATCATAAACGGCATCAACACCTGTTAAATCCTCCTCTCTCAGGTGAAAAAAATCGCCGCAATAAATGCACAGATCATCGTTTTCCCACACTTCGAATTTGTCTTTACGCCCTGCGGTTGCCGGTACTTTGTTCTCGGTGAAAAATGCGTTGACCGCCAAGGGACTCAATTCGACGCCGATGACTCGATAGTTTTGCGCGAGCAGCCATAGTATATCGTTACTCTTTCCGCACAACGGCACGAAGACCCGGCTTCCCGCTTCGATATGCAATGCCGGCCAATATTGTTCTAAATGCGGATTGATGCTTTCACTATGAAAACCGATCTGATTTTGTTGCCAGCGTTCAAGCCAGAATTCTTGATGCATAGTTTCTCACGCTATTTATTCCCTTTTGATCGAAAAACCGTCGAAGAAATATAAGGTATGGGATGTGTCTATCGAGGACCGCCGTGAACCACACCCCATACCTTCATAAAGTTAGCTATTTTTTGAGTACAATGGGAGTAACCGTTCATTGGTTTCAATCATTCAACACAGCTTCGCATAAGGCGGGCAACTCCGGCGCTTTGGCCGGAGCCGCCGGTGCTGCGGGCGTTTTCGCTTCGGCGGTAAACCACCAGTCGAGCGTTGCATCGCAGCCGTCGCCTTTAGATATTGGCTCTTGGCTTCGGCAATCGGGGTTGCTTTCCGGGCATTTCAAGCGCACATGGAAATGATCGTGATGCCCCCACCACGGGCGAATCTTTCCGAGCCAATCACGTTCTGCCGAATTTTCGCACAGATGCCGTTTGATCGCGGCATTGACGAAAATCCGTTCGACTTCCGGCATGCGCGCCGCCGTTTCGAGTATACGGTCATGGCGTTGCGTCCACTGAGTATCATCGATGCGGTCGATGGCAGTCCTTACCACTGACGGAGCGCTCCATTTTTCCCGCTCTTCCATCGTCAATGAACGCAAGGTAGCCTTGTGCGATATTAAATACCAGATATCGACATCGAGACCGGTTTGATGACTACGGTGTCCAGTCAAAGTCGGGCCGCCGCGAGGCTGCCCCAAATCGCCTATCAATAGAGTTCCCCAACCTTGCGCCATCGCTTCGCTCCCCATGTTTTCGATGAATTGAATCAAATCGGGATGGCCGTAATAACGTTTGCGCGACAAACGCATCACTTGATACCCTTCCCCCCTGAACGGCAACGATATCGCCCCACGAATACACCCGGCCGTATAGTCGCCAATGCTTTGCGCAATATCGCGGACCGGCGCAGGTTCGCTGACCTTGGCCCATTTTTGTAGGGCGGGATTGGCTGCGGCAATTGTCGCACTTGTCAATAATGAAATGATGATCAATAGCTTTTTCATGGTTACCGATTTGGATGAGCGACTGGCGAATACTGCGAAAGGAATCATTTCATGCCTGCAACATCAACCATCATTTTCCATGCTGCTCGTAGAGCGCTCGTTGACGCGTGAAGTATTCCTGCAAATAACTATTGAAGCGACGCACTGCAATCGACCGTGGCTGCAACGAAGTAAACTCTTGCATCGGGATATCCTCGCCGACGCGCATTGCAAGATGAAAGCGCCGGTGGGGAATTTGATACCATTTTTCGGCCTTGGTCAGCGTACTGGGATAACAGGACATCGTAACCGGCGTCACGATCGCATGCGCTTGTATTGCGATGCTGGCCGCGCCGCGTTGAAACCGGTAAGGTTTGCCGGGCACCGAGCGGGTGCCTTCCGGAAAGATGATCATCGTGCCGCCCGACTGCAGGCGTTGCACGCATTCGTCTATCATGATTTCAGGGTCGCCGTTGCTGATATAGCCGGCATTGAGGATCGGCCCCCGCATGAACGGGTTGCGCCACAGACTGGCCTTGACGATGCAGCTAGCCTGACTGATTCGACTGATCAGAAAGACGATATCGACCAATGTCGGATGATTGGCGACGATCAATTGTCCGGGCCTATTAAGTTTTTCCAGCCCTTCGATCTCGTAGGTCATCACGCCGATTCGATGCATGAGACCAATGAATAGGGAAAAGCTGTAGTGAACGACTTTTTGACCTCGGCGGATCTTACTCTCGTGGGTTCCTGGAATGATCGACAACACCGGAAAAACCAACACCCATAACAAGAATCCGCCGGCGCCGAAGGTAAAAAAACTGAACCCGGTACCAAACAAGCGCCAATAATAATTCAGCCGCTTTATCTGAGGCTGATGGCTTTTCGTTATTCGGTTTAATGTTCGGCTGACGCTTTGAATCATTATCAAACGGGTTTATTGTGTCCGAAAGTTCAGGGCCGAAGCGCCTGAGGTTTAGGCTACTTCTAAGAGGCGGCTCGGTTAAGACGTATTTCGAAACAAGCCATCGTCCGAGGTGATATTTGGCGATTTAGGTATAATCCGCAAGAAATTGTTTCCGGCAAGGTATGCATTGCACTCTCCGTTTATACGCACTACTGTCTTCCGCGCCGGAGCACTCATCGTTATACATAAACCGTAGATATACCTTTCGCACTTCAAATTTCGGCAGTGCCTGAGGAGGCGCCAGGGTGTGCGGCAAAGGCTTTGCCAGCATGGAGCTGGCTAGAGCCTACAGGGATGTATTCACGGCGTCCTTTGACGGACACCCTGGCGCCGAATTTTGATCTGCGATGGGTATAGCATCTTGCCATCTTAGCCAATGTGCCCCGATACCATTAATTAATTGTCACCAGGCGCTCCCCGCTTCGACATCGCGATCAGGGGATCACTCCCACAAGGCATCCGGCCCTCTTGAGAGAACGATACGTGGGGTATTTTTTATGCGAGTCGGCCTTATGTCCCCGGCACATTATTAACCATGGTGCCGAGATAGTCGACGAATTCGGTTAAAAACACAATCAATTCATCGATTCTATCTTTCAAATCATGCAAGAAATCGCGGTGATGATGATGTTCCTCGACGTAGAACGACAGCCCCATATAGATCGTATTCGAACCCATTACGATCATGATCAAGGCCGCCGTTTTCAACATCAAGCCTCTGAAATGCGCACTCATCTTACCGAATGCGACACTGATGAACAACATCATCGGTAGCGTTCCGGCACCGAAAGTCAGCATCAACAATCCGCCCTCGGCAATGCTTGTCGCGGATGTAGCCTTAACGGCCATTGCAAACGTCAATGGGCACGGCATCAAACCGTTCAACAGCCCGGCAATCAGCGCGCCGACGACCGGACCTTTGGTGCTGGCAGATGCATAGCCCTTGCGTAACACATTCATCGGAATCAATCGAATCGAGCCTTGAAACGGTATCCATCCGAGAATGCCCAAAGCCAAAATAATCACCACGGCGCCGATCACCATTTGCAACAAGCTTTGCAATTTGCCGAACAGACCGCTCGAAACCAACACGACGCCGAGCGAGGCGGCGGCAAAGCCGACCATCGTATAAACGAAAATGCGCGCGATTTGATAGGCGAAATATGGGAGATAGCTTCTGGACGGTCCTGATTTCATGAAGTAACCGGAAACCAATGCGCCGCACATTCCCAAACAATGTCCGCTGCCCAACAATCCGGCCATGAACGCCAGGCTGTAGTCGAAACCTCCGGCCGCAGCAATATGATGCATGCCGTGATCCATTGTCGAATGATCCATTTGAAATCCTATTTTTTACCCAAGCGCAACGAATTGACGATCACGGACACCGAACTCAGCGCCATCGCCGCCGAGGCGATCATCGGATTAAGCTTACCCAAGGCCGCGACCGGAATCGCGATCGTGTTATAACCGAACGCCCAAAACAAATTTTCCTTGATAATGCGAATCGTATCGGTGCTCAGCTCGATTGCATCGGTCACTTTGGTAATATCGCCGCTGACCAGCGTCATATCGGCCGACTCGATCGCGATATCGGTGCCGCTGCCGATCGCAAAACCGACATCGGCCGCCGCCAGTGCCGGCGCATCATTGATACCGTCGCCGATCATACCGACATGGCGACCTTGTTGTTGGAATTCGTGAATAATCGCGAGCTTGTCTTCGGGCTTGGCGTTCGCGACAACCGTTTCGATACCGACTTTTGCAGCTATATAGTTAGCCGTTTTTTCGGTATCGCCGGTCACCATCAGCGTATGCACGCCCATTTTATTCAAGCGCACGATTGCTTTGGCCGCTTGTGGTCGAGGCTTATCGGCAATACCGAAAACCGCCGATGCCTTTCCGTTGATCGCCATAAAAACGGGCGTCTTACCTTGTCCGGCATATTCGCCGGCCGCTTTCGATAAGGCATCGATCGAAACACCTTGGTCAATCAACCACCCTCTATTGCCCAATAATAAATTTTGCCCCCCGACTTCGGCTAGAATGCCTCGTCCGGTTTCGCTCTTGAAATGACTGCATTCCTGTAGGACCATCGAACGTTCTTTGGCATAGTCGACAATCGCTTTACCGAGAAAATGCTCCGAATTGTTTTCTGCCGACGCAGCCAATATCAGAACTTCCTCATCGTCTACTCCGGAAATATTGAGCCACTCGCTGACTTTCGGTTTACCTTCGGTAATCGTGCCTGTCTTATCGAACACGATCGCATTGAGCTTGGCCGCCAGTTCCAGACTTTCGCCATTGCGGATATAAACACCTTCGCGCGCAGCACGCCCTGTGCCCACCATGATTGCTGCCGGAGTCGCCAAGCCTAATGCACAAGGGCAAGCAATCAATAGCACGGTAATCGCATTACCGAATGCATGAGCGAACGGCGCACCAACCAGCAACCAGCCGCCCATCGTCAAGCCTGAAAAAACTATGACCGACGGCACGAACACCGCCGAGATTTTATCGACCTGTTTCTGAATCGGCAATTTGGCGGCCTGAGCCTGATCGACCATGTGTACGATACCGGCCAGCACGGTGTCCATACCGACCGCAGTCGCACGTATCTTCAATACGCCGCTGCCGTTGACGCAGCCGCCTATCACTTTTTGACCGACTTCCTTGACGACCGGTAAACTTTCCCCTGTCACCATCGCTTCGTCGACGGTCGAAACGCCATGAATCACTTGGCCGTCGGTCGGTATTTTTTCCCCCGGACGCACCAACAAAATATCGTCGATTGCGATATCGTCGACATCGATCGTGATTTCTTCACCATCGCGCAACAACGTTGCGGTTTGTGGCTGCAAATCGACTAGTTTTCGGATCGCCTCTCCGGCCTTGCCCTTTGCATTTTCTTCGAGATAGCGCCCCAACAAGACAAAGGTAATGATCGCGGCGGCCGCTTCGAAATAAATATGACCTCTGTTTCGAAATAATGCCGGCAAACTATAACCGTATGCGGAACCGACGCCCAACGCGATCAATGAATCCATGTTGGCGGCTCGGTGTTTCGCCAAACGAAAAGCCTTACTGAAAAACTGCCGGCCGGACCAAAATACGACGGGCGTCGTCAAACCGAATTGCAGCCAATGCAGCCAGCGCGACGACGGCATGCTCATGCCGACTGCGACGACGGGCAGGCTCAAAATACCCGACCAGACGAAACGACGACGCGCCTCCACGATACGTTGCTGTTCTTTTTCAATCAGAATTTTGCGTTGCGATAAGGTATCCATCGCATAGGTTTTGTAACCGAGCGACGCCACTCTTGCACCGACTTCGTCCTTATCGAGCTGCCCATGGACGGTTAAAGTTTCGGTGCCGAAATTGACGCTGGCATGTTTGATCGCCGGATCGCGCTTCAGCACCATTTCGATTAGCAAAGCGCACGACGCGCACGTCATGCCTTCGACGGCAAGATCGACTTCTTGCAGCGGACCGTCAAAGTCTTTCTTTCTTGCTTGTTGATCGATGCTTTGTTTATGGGCAATGTTGCTCAGCACCGCATCGATCAAAATCAGTAAATTCTTTTTCGGAAGGCTAGCCGGGTCAAATTCGATCACGACCGAACCTAGCGAGAAAACTGAACGTACCGCTTTAATTTCCGGTCGCTTTTTTAGTAGGATTTCAAAAATGTAACCCCGTTCTTGGTCTTTTTTTAGTATTGGAGATTCGATCCGAATGCGCCGGGATAATTGATGAACAAGCCGAAAGTTTTTAAAAGTCACGCTTTGGGAATCCATATCGATTTAGACGGTAATATCAGGCCAGTGAATAACAACAAATACTGCGATTTGAAAATTATGCCGCACAAGGCGGCATAGAAATAAAGAATTTATTTTTTACGTGACCGTATCAATAAATAAAACATATAGAAGATCGCCATCCATTCATAACGATATTTGAATGGCTTCACGATCCATTGCTGGGTAATGTGCTGCCAATGCAACTTGATCAGAAACAGCACTAAAATATCGTTTAAAAAGTCGATAACGGCTTTTTCAGGATCGTTTAAAAAAGCTTTGGGTTTTTTTAAACCGATTTTTCCGACGACTTTAGCGGCATGTACCGTATCTTTGGCATCGGTGTATTTTCGTTTAAACCAATCGAGAGGACCCGGTTTAGCTTTATTACTAATGGCTCGTACTTTCCATAGCCTCGATTTGGCTATAGGCTTCGGATTAAAAAGCCCAGTTTTCTTAATCTCGGCTAGGATTTGATACAACTGCTTGACCAGCGATTCGAACTCGCAAATCGTTTCTTGAAAACGTATCGATAATTTTTGTTGTCGCCGATATAGCACGACCCGATAAACTCCGTCGAGTTCAAGCAATTTTTCGGTCAACGCTTTAGCCGCAGCGGAATCGCAGGCTTCCGAGGGAATTTGAAACCTGACATGTCCGTTCTCCCGATAACGCAACACAAAACTTCTTTGGATAGCCATAATTCAAACATTGCCTTAGTAGAAACAAAAACGGGCGTTCCGACAAATCAGTACAGAACACCCGTTAAATACTCCGCATAAACAAATTCGCGGATTTCTATTCGACCCTTTTATTGATTAGTGCAGTCACTATCTCTTATATCCTTATCAGCGTCGAATAAAATAATCATGCCATAACAAAATATGACCGAAGTATAACAATAATTCATCTATCCAGGATGAATCGACTTCAGCTTCGACCTATAAGCTATTATTCTTTTGTTTCGGCAACGATATCTTCTAAATTCTCTTTTTGTTGCAAAACAAAATCTTTTCCGGCATCGACCACTTTCGTGGTTCCCGAAATAATTTCCTTACGATATTTATAGATCACGTAACCGGCGGCTACACCTAAGCCGAAAACCAATAACGGATGCTTGGCCGCTTTACCGAGCAATTTGCTTCCGCCTTGAACCGTTGCAGAAGCCATCGAACCTTTAACAATTTCTTTAGACATGGAATTCATCCCCTGTTGTGCGGTTTTGCCGTGCACATGTTTCATATAGTCTTTTCCTTAATTATTCAATTTAATGATAGAAGTTAGGCTTACTCGGATTTTTCGGATTCAGGTAGAATTTGATCCTCGTGCAGCATCTGATAAATTCCTTTACATCCTTCACAACAAAAATCTTTATCACCTTCTTTGGTTTTCAACTTGAACCCCGGCGTCTCCACCGTTAAACCACATAAATCACAAGCTTTTTTGGTATCGTTCATTCTGAATTCTTGATTTGATTTCATTTCCTAACGGCGGATATTAGCAAAATAAATTTTACACAACAAGCGCCTACTCTAAGAGCTAAAGCAAGCTCATGAGAATTAATGACAATTTAATTTAACAAAGAAAGTTGTTTGATAGGAAAAGTATAGAACGGGCTGAGAACCAATCATAAAATACCCATCGTAGAACAAAATTCGGCGCCGGAGTGTCCGTTAAAGAACGCTCCGGCACCGAAATTTGACTAGCAAAGGGAATAATTACGAAGCGGCCGCTTTTGTCGATGATCGATAAGCGCCGCTCGCGGCACGATTTGATGCTTTCATTAACGCGATTCTTAATGCCCCGGTTAAGCTTGCACCCAAACCTAACCGCATTGCCAAAGCCGGCAACACAATCATGGATGCTACAGCTAAACCCGCCCCCACTAACAGAGCGCCATTGTTATCAACATTGACTTCAGTTTCCACACGCGTTAAATCTTGACTCATTTTTTTCACCTCTGTAAACAATTAGGCAATTAACTCAGTACTATGAATATATGCAGAATAAATGCCAACTTATAACCACATGATTTTACAGAATAAAGAAAACAATCATAAAAGGGGCCATAAAAAAACAGGTTAAATAACACTGTTTTATTGTGTCATTTGACCTATTTTTAGAAACAGAGTGTTTCATTTCCGGCCTACTCTCTTTTGATTAAAAACGTTCAAGAATAAAAGGTATGGGATGTGTCGATCGAGGCAAGCCACTCTTTGTATTGCGGATATATACCTTTCGCACTTCAAATTTCGGCAGCGCCAGAGGAGGCGCCTGGGTGTCCGGTCGATTTTCGCTCCTCGGCAATTGCTCCTGCATTGCCCTAATACACGCCATCCGTGGCGTAATGCAAAATCGACATTCACGCCATCCATGGCGTTCATAAAGGCTTTGCCAGCTGGAGCTGGCATAGAGCCTTGTATGATTAATTTAAATGAATTTTAGCCAGGAAATACTTTAAGCTTTACCGAGTTCATTGGGAGGCCGCTTGAGCCTGAGGACTGGATTAAACCAGAGCCTGTCATGTAGATTGGCCCCCGCCCTATTCACCTATACCGCGGAGTATCTGAGGCTTAGAGCCTGCATTCACAAGGATGGTAGGTGCATACGCAGGGTCGGGAACCAATGACTAGTTTACTTTCCTTATCACAGAATAACAATTAAACATGGCAGATCAACAAATTAACAGCGCTTCACTTGACACACAAACCCGTATCTTCGCTGGCGTCGATGTAGGATCTAAAGAACTGGTTTTGGTGGTGCGCAAAAATGGCAAACCTTTCAATCCGCAGAAGTTCTCCAATACCCCAGCTGATCATGCCCGGATGGCCAAGAAACTGAACAAATTGTCCGGCATTATCGTGTGTATGGAAGCCACCGGCAGTTATCATTTCGATTTAGCCGTTGCGCTCCATGATGCCGGCGTCAAGGTAATGGTCATCAATCCCAAGGTCTCTCATAACTTTGCTAAAGTGTTGATGAACAATAGTAAAACAGATGATGTGGACGCGAATACTCTGGCGGTGTATGCCGAACGGATGGATTTTGCGCCTTGGTCCCGTCCTTCGAATGAAAAGATCGCTTTACGTTGTTTCTCACGCCGTATTAATGCACTAACCGATCAAAAAACAGCAGCAAAGAATCAATTGCATGCCTTAAGCGCAACAGTTGAAACACCCAAAGCCGTGCTAAAAGATGCACAAGCAGCCATCGATCAATTAGATAAGCGTATCGATCAGTTAACGGCTGGCGCCTTGGCATTGATCGAAAAACATCCGGAACTCAGTCGAGCATTAGTTTTGTTCACGAGCATTAAGGGTATTGCCAATACCAGTGCGATTGCCCTCATGGGAGAACTACTGATTTTGCCTGCGGATATGTCGCACCGTGAGTGGGTCAAGTTTGCGGGGCTCGATCCAAGAGCTTTTGATTCCGGCACGAGTGTCCACAAAAAAACGCGTATATCCAAGGCCGGTAACAGCCAGATTCGCGCCGCCCTGTATATGCCTGTCTGGAGCGCTGTGCAGCATGATCGCCATATTAAGGCGTATTACCAACATCTCCTGGATATGGGTAAATTACCGTTGCAAGCCTGTTGTGCGGTCATGCGTAAATTGTTACATGCGATTCACGGCATGCTCAAGCATGATAAACCATTCGATAACACGCGTTTTTATGCAATTCCGTCAATCGCTGAATAGCAGAAAAATGCCTATTTTTAACTTGATTTTAAACAGAGTATCTACATGGACGTATTCACCCAGCACCTAAATTCCATAGTCCATTGGCTATGGTTAACTATCTTGGATAATTTAGGTGCTGGGTTCACGGCGTCCTTTAGCGGACACCCAGGCGCCGAATTTTGATCTACGACGGGTATAGAAGCACTCTGCGCCGACATCAGGTACACGCAGCGTAGCCTACAAATCACTTTGTATTTTTAAGTGTTTCCGGTATTGATGGGAGCTTGCATTTTTTACCGTATGCAGAGCCTAATAAAATGTACTGCCTATGAACTAAATCATTGAATTATATAAGATTAGAATCATAGCAATGAAAGAGCGCACAGTTTTCGCATACAATAGAAATAAATCTATTATTTTTTCCATAAACTATGCCGCATTTACTATTTTCCCTCAGAGGGGTACCAGAAGACGAGGCTGAGGAAGTACGCGAACTTCTAAGCGAACATTCGATCGACTTTTATGAAACGTCGGCAGGTAACTGGGGAATTTCGATGCCGGCTTTATGGCTTAATGATCAAACTCAACTCCAACAAGCACAAATCCTGTTGCATCAATATCAAAAGCAGCGGGCGCTGACCCAACGAGCATTATACGAACAACTTAAAAAAGAAGGCAAAGCGCCAACACTTTTAGGCAATCTTAAGCATAATTCTATACGCTTGCTGGTTTATCTTGCCGCTATCGCATTGGTACTTTATGCATCTGTAAAGCTGATTTTCGAATTCGGCTTTACAATGCCTTAAGCGGCCATTCGGGCATTCGCCTCGAAACATGAATGTGAAGCTAAAACCTACCATCCCTGCACAGGATCTCGCCGATCCCTGGCAGAGGCTATGGCAAGATACCTTATTAAAATTGTGTTAAATAACACCGTTTTAATAAGGCTAAAACATATATTTTCGGTGTGATTCTGCCCGGCACCCTTCCATTAGACGTATTCCATGGCGTTGCGCATAAAAGGCTACTCAATCATCAACTGCCAAAAACCGCGAACAAGCTTTGCAAAAACGACTACTTTTAACTCGACGCCTAGCTCCGTTCCTAGGTCAACAACTTACCCGATCGGAATACACTTTTAGCTTGGCCCTTTGCGAAACATTTTTAAGAATATTGATACGCGCCTCATCATCTACCATCCCCCAAGATTTGATTTCTTCGAGCGTGCGATAGCAACCTAAGCAAACATCGGCGTCGTCGAGACAGCAATTACCGACACAAGGGGAATCGACGCGTTGATGCTGAATCATTTGAGTTTTACCGCAGTTCCATAAGCCATGATTTCGGACGCATTCGCCATGATCGCACTGGTCGTAAATCGAATATTAACGACAGCATCGGCACCGCGACGCTGCGCTTCGGCCACCATTCTTTCAATGGCAAGATCCCTGGCATCGGCTAACATTTCAGTGTAGCCTTTAATTTCACCGCCAACCAATCCTTTTAAAGCTGCCATGAAATCGCGTCCTACATGCTTGGATTGCACAATATTGCCCACTACCACGCCCAAGTTTTCAGTAATCTCTCGTCCCGGCACATCCGGTGTTGTTGTAAATATCATTGTTAATTTTCCTTTTTAAATATAAAGCCTAAGCCCGCCGCTTACAAACGGGCATAAAACTAGATCAGCATGCCGCCGTTGATTTTATACCATCCGGTAAGGCGGCATCTGAATCGACTCGATGCACCGACCGGTCATCGTTATCAACCCGATATAACGATCATCGCCCGACGCCGAGAATTCAAATTCGAAAGAACGCATCAACCTTAACTTACCGAAGTCATCTCTTTTAAACGTCATCCGACTTAATGCGACACAATCGTCCAACATTTGCACATCCATATCCGCACAGTGTTTTCTTGCGGCCAGATAAGCATATTCTCTAATCGACAAAGCATCCGACCAACAGAAAAGAACTACAATCAATAAAAAAATCAGAAGCACTTCAACTTGCATCGGTCGACCCTAAAATTGAGTATTAGTGTAAAGATCGAGTGATTCCTCTAATACGACCTAACAATCGGTGCAATCTATCCGAATTTTATTGGCTTAGCAAACGAGGCGTTTATCTTTCGCCCATGAAACTACGGTATTAGCTAATGAAAGCAGTGGAGTTTTAGCCGAAACGTTTTTACTTCTAGAGAGGCATTATTATGAACTCATTGCAAAAAATTTTATTGATCCATCATCATATTAAGCCTAGACAACTGCATGCCGTACAAGAATCGGCGCAACAATACGGCATCGAACTCGAACCTCTTTTATTGAACGATTTTTTGCTTAATCCCAAAAAACAACTTAATGGAAGACACCATCTAGTGAGCCTGCTGGAAAGCGCAGATCTTTCTTTGTTACTCAACCAGGCGCATCGATACCACTTCAGTATAGGACTGCTGCCCGCACATAAATCGTCAATCGTCTGCCGCCTTTTCAACATTCCGACCCAAATCGAGAAAGCGTTACCGCTTGCCATCTCGCCAAATAAGGCTATCGATCTCGACTTGTTACTGTGTAATGACGAGGCCGTTTTGTTATCGGTGATGGTCGGCTATGTACCTTTTTTTAATTTTCGCCAACAATATTACGAACGGCAATCCTTGTTAAGAAGATTAATTCATCTCATCAAAAATGCCGCTAGCCTTACCCGCCTGAAACCATTCGATTTGAGCATTGCCACCGAAAAACGCGATCAAATCAAAACTGCGGTCACCGGTGTATTAATCATTGAAAACGATATCGAAGCGTTTGCGGCTAACTTGATCAACGAATCGATATCATCTCAAGACAATAAGCTATCGGCCATGCTGGTCGCGCCTTGTTCAACTGTCGATTATCTGTTTTTTTTGCTGGATTGTTTTTATTATAAAAACCGGACGGCCGGTAGACTTCCTAAAGCGGTTAGCTATATCAAAACCCGCGAACTCACACTGAGCACTTCGAAGAAATTGGATTATTGGATAGACGGGCGCCCCTGTAAAGCAGAAACATTGTTTTTCAAATGCATACCGGACAGCATTAAGATCATTGTCGGCGAACAATTCAAATTCGTCCATGATACCCATGAGGCAGAAAAGGAAACCCTAAAAATCAATAACCTACCTCAAAACGAAGTGCGTTTGCAGCGTTTGCGGAAAAAAGTCCCATTTTTTTCGGTTGCGCAGGAAGACGACTTTAAGGACCTGTTCCTAATGCTCAAGGAAAATGCCCAACTCTCCGGGCCGTTTTTGGTATTGATGGTGCTGAGCAGCATGCTGGCGACATTCGGTTTATTTTTAAACAGTGCACCGGTCGTGATTGGTGCAATGATCCTAGCACCACTAATGGCGCCGATCGTGTCGCTATCGATGGCTATTTTGCGTAATGACCGCAAACTGTTTAATAATGCGATTTGGGTGTTTTTAATTGGCCTTATAGCCGCCATTGCGGTATCGGCTTTAACAACGCTAATATTGCCTTACGAAAAGATCACTGAAGAAATCCACGCCCGATTGCAACCGAGTTTATTGGACCTCGGTGTCGCAATCGTATCGGGTATGGCCGCCGCCTATGCTCACGCCAAAGAAAACATACTGAAAAGCCTTCCCGGCGTGGCGATTGCCGTTGCGCTAGTTCCACCACTTTGCGTAATCGGTATCGGCTTAGCTTGGCACGATTGGGTAATTGTCAGCGGAGCCGGTTTATTATTTCTGACCAACTTTGCCGGAATCGCCATGACCGGCGCGCTAACGTTTCTGTTTTTGGGCTTTTCCACCGTAATTCGCATTAATTGGGGCCTTGGGTTCTCGCTGCTATTAATCGCGTTGGTGAGCATTCCACTCTACGATTCGTTAATGACCGATATTAACCATGGCCGAATTACCTCAGCCGTCGGAAGCCAGACTTATATGGTCAATGGCAAAACTATTCAGCTTGATGGCGTCAGGGTCATTTCGGCCGGCGACACCATTTGCCTTTCAGCCGTATTGGGCAGCTCCGAAAACATTAGCGCCGAAGACGTTGAAGCGCTTCGAATCGATATCGAAAAACTCCTTGATCAACCGGTTAAGATTGAAGTCACATTGAAAATTATTAGTTCGGCATATAATCACCCGTAATTTTTTAAATTATCAGTTATCATGCCTAACTTCTCTCCCTTCCAACGCACTAGAGAAGCTCCGAACCTTCCTACCGGTACGGTCAAATTTATCCTGTACTGTATTAGCAGTTTCCCGGGTCTATTGACGTTAATGTTAATTCTCGAGACCGGACAGGCTGCATGTAATATTCTGGTACCTTATGCAGTCAAGGCCATTATGGATGGCGTCGCTTCATTGACCGGGGACACCGGCCCGGTACTGAAGACATTGCAACAACCATTACTATTGCTGGCAGGCTTGGCTTTGGCCGAGATTATCTTCAGTCGAACCAGCGGTGCATTGCTGATTATTATCGGACCTCGTTTGCGGCAAAGAACAACACAAAAACTTTTTGCTTATTTGCAGTATCACTCGGTTAGCTACTTCGGCCACCACTTTGCCGGAGCACTGGCGCATCGCATTAGCGAAACCGCGATCAGTGTCAATCATACAACGTGGTCAGTTTTGTGCGAATTTTGGCCAATTACAATAACCTTTAGCGTGTCGATTTTTTTATTGCTAGGGGTTCATCAGGGTTTGGGGCAATACGTTGCAAGCTGGGTACTGGCCTATATTGCCATTTCTTATTGGCTTGCCACCCGCTGTCAGCATTACGCAAAAAGTTACGCCGCAACCCGCAGTCAGGTCAACGGCAAAATCGTCGACGCGGTCAGCAACATGCTTAACGCAAAGTTGTTTGCCCGGCTCGATTACGAACGCCGTTATTTGAATGAATATTTGGAAACCGAAGTTCGGGCCGGACGCCGCACATTTTGGTATATGGAACGGGTCCGTTGGTTTCAATTCATTGCAGCCGCCGCACTCAAGATCGGCACAGTCTACTATGCACTCACACTTTGGGAAGGCGGCATAATCAGTGTCGGCGATTTTACAATGAGTATTGCCTTGGCGTTATTGATTATCAGCGATGCCCGTAATCTAACACGACGTTTTTTAGAGTTTTTCGAATATGTCGGCAACGTTGCCAACGGCATCGATACCATCGTTCGCCCTCACGAAATTGTCGACAAACCTGAAGCTACACCTCTAATCGTGACACATGGCCGGATCGAGTTCCGTCATGTTCGTTTCGGTTACGATCCCTCGCAACCGGTTTTCGAAGACTTGAACGTCATCATCGAACCGGGGCAACGGGTTGGACTGGTTGGTTTTTCCGGGTCAGGAAAATCGACCTTTGTCGCGCTAATGCTGCGCAATTACGAGCCTCAAGACGGAGCGATTCTAATCGATGATGTCGATATTGCCGGCGTATTTCAAGATTCTTTGCATGAGCAGGTCAGCCTGATTCCTCAGGATCCGAGCTTGTTCCACCGCAGCCTCAAAGAAAATATCGGTTACGGCAAACTGGATGCGGAGGATGCGGAAATCATTGGCGCAGCTGATCTCGCTCACGCCGACGAGTTTATCAAAGACATGAAAGAAGGTTACGATGCCCTGGTAGGAGAACGCGGCGTTAAGCTGTCCGGCGGACAGCGTCAGCGCATCGCCATCGCTCGCGTCATGCTGAAGGATGCGCCGATTCTTATTCTTGACGAAGCCACATCCAGTTTGGATTCGGTCACTGAAAAAACCATTCAGGAAAATCTCGACCGAGCCATGGGCCGTAAGACCGTCATCGCCGTTGCGCATCGTTTATCGACGATCGCCCATCTCGACCGCATTTTGGTCTTCGACAACGGTCGCATCGTCGAGGACGGCAGCCATAATGAATTACTGGATCGAAAAGGATTTTATCATCGGCTTTGGTCAATGCAGGCAGGTGGTTTTTTGCCGGAAGAGGCGGTTAGCGGTTAGCGGTTAGCGGTTAGCGGTTAGCGGTTAGCGGTTAGCGGTTAGCGGAATAGTATAAACCGCCTTTGTCGTTGAACAAGAGGAGAAAATTGTTCTGACAATCATTGCTTAACTAAACAACGGTCCGATCAATTTGGTATGTGATTGATCGCTTTACTGACTATGTAAGCAAAAACTAACAAAACAATCGTGAAAAAAGTTAAAATAAACAGTTTTTAACTTTCCGCGCACTTTCAAGCTGGATAACCGATTATGTTAAGCAAATATAACACCGATGACTTAAGAATCAGTGAAACGAAAGAAGTCATCGCGCCTGTTGCAGTACACGAAGAACTGCCGATGAATGAACTCGCGGCGACTACGGTGCTGCAAACGCGCGCCGAAATTCATGACATATTAACCGGAGATGACGACCGCTTGTTAGTCGTGATCGGCCCGTGTTCGATTCATAATCCGGAAGCGGCGATCGAGTATGGAAAAAGACTCAAAACGATCAAAGACGAATTGAACAAAGATCTTCTGATCGTAATGCGGGTTTATTTCGAAAAGCCCAGAACGACGGTCGGCTGGAAAGGTCTGATCAACGATCCCGATCTGGATTCCAGCTTCGATATCAACAAAGGCCTGCGTATTGCCCGGCGCCTATTGCTGGATCTAAACACACTGGGCATGCCGGCCGCAACCGAATATCTCGATTTAATCACACCGCAGTATGTTTCCGACTTGATTTCGTGGGGGGCCATCGGCGCAAGAACTACCGAGAGTCAGGTGCATCGCGAATTGGCTTCCGGCCTATCCTGCGCGGTCGGTTTCAAAAACGCGACCGATGGCTCGATCAAAATCGCAATCGACGCAATCGGCGCGGCAATGAGCCCCCATCACTTCCTTTCGTTAACGAAGGAAGGCCGTTCAGCGATATTTTCGACGCGCGGCAATGAAGATGCTCACATTATTTTGCGCGGCGGCAACGGCCAGCCCAACTACGATGCAGTAAACGTTGAAAAAGTCGCGGAAGGGCTGGAAAATTCAGGGCTAAGACCGCGCATTATGATCGATTTCAGCCATGCGAACAGTTTGAAACAATATCAACGTCAGTTGATCGTCGGCGAGGATGTCGGCGGACAAATTGCCGGTGGCGACAAACGCATCATCGGCGTCATGATCGAAAGCCATTTAAAAGCCGGACGCCAGGACGTAATTCCCGGCAAACCATTGACTTTTGGACAAAGTATTACCGATGCCTGCCTGGGCTGGGAAGACTCGGCACAGTTGTTGAAAGATCTTGCCGCGGCAGTCGTTGCACGCAGAAAGACTGAAAATTGATACGGAGCGTAAACGTGAACATATTGCTAAATGGCGAACCCCGCGAATATCCGGAAGCGACGACAGTCGCACGGATTGTGGCCGATATGGGGCTAAGCGACAAACGCATCGCGGTTGAATTGAATAAAGAAATCCTGCCATTCGACCGCTACGAGCAGCAAACGCTACAGGACAATGATCGTCTCGAAATCGTTCATGCCATCGGCGGCGGCCAAGACGATACCTTCACCGTAGCCGGCACCCGCTTTCATTCGCGCTTATTGGTTGGCACCGGCAAGTATAAAGACTTGGAGGAAACCCGCCTGGCTATCGAAGCTAGCGGTGCTGAAATCGTTACGGTCGCGATCCGACGGACTAATATCGGCCAAAACCCAGGCGAGCCTAACCTACTCGATGTGATTTCGCCTGATAAATACACGATCTTGCCGAATACCGCCGGCTGCTTCACCGCCGACGATGCCGTGCGGACCTGCCGTTTGGCCAGGGAGTTATTGGGTGGTCATAAGCTGGTCAAACTGGAAGTATTAGCCGACCAAAAAACTTTATTCCCCGATGTTGCCGAAACGTATGTCGCGGCAGAATTATTGGTCAAGGACGGCTTCGATGTGATGGTTTATACCAATGATGACCCGATTGCCGCGAAAAGGCTGGAGGATATCGGCTGTGTTGCGGTGATGCCATTGGCTGCGCCGATCGGCTCGGGATTGGGCATTCGTAATCCGTACAACATTTTGACCATCGTCGAGAACGCCAACGTACCGATTCTAGTCGACGCCGGTGTCGGCACAGCTTCCGATGCCGCTATCGCGATGGAACTCGGCTGCGATGGCGTGCTAATGAATACCGCGATCGCCGCCGCCCAACATCCGGTCATGATGGCTGAAGCGATGAGAAAAGCGATCGAAGCCGGTCGCCTGGCATTTTTAGCCGGCCGCATGCCAAGAAAACGTTTCGCTTCGGCTTCGTCGCCGATCGACGGTTTGTTTCTTTAAACCTAGAAAAGACTTTCATCATGAAGTATAAGTTAATTCAATAACTTGTTATGCGTTTGCATAGAACTTTCGTTCACCCAAAAGATTAGCGGAAATATTACTGTGAAAGCTCGCAGATTCAAAAGCATTATCTAATTTTTCAATATGCAAAAATCTACTGTAAAAATGTTGATTCCGAAGAGAGTGCGGTTGCTCGACCGACAGGCGTCGGCGGCAGGAATAGCCGCCGTCGAGCCTACATGGACGTATTCACCCAGCACCTAAATTCCATAGCCCATTAGCTATGGTTAACTATCTTGGATAATTTAGGTGCTGGGTTCACGGCGTCCTGTCGGGCGAGTGACCGCACCCTCCCCAACGCCTAGCACTTTCATTTACTGGGGTGATTACCAGACTTTCATGAACTTTAGGTAATCTCTTGAAATACTTCATGTGCTTCATGATTAAACTGCCAAATAGGATTCGCTTGGCTGTGTTTTTCAACTCTAAGCACATGCATTCGCACTGAACTATTGGGTTACGCTTCGCTAACCCAACCGATTCAGCCGTATTCATTAATATTGCAATATAAATACCGCACTCCGTCAGCATGAATTCCCCTGATTTATCCAACGCCGGCAAAATCCGAAGCTTTTCGCGGCGTCAAGGCCGTATCACCGCTGGCCAGCAGCAAGCACTCACCGATTTCTGGGATAAGTACGGCCTGGAGCCCGGTATCGAATGCCGTTTCAGCGAAATTTTCGGACGCGAAGCGCCGGTTATTGTCGAAATCGGTTTCGGAAACGGCGATAGCCTAGCAGACATGGCCGAGGCGAATCCCGATTGCGATTACATCGGCATTGAAGTACACAGACCGGGCGTCGGTCATTTGATTATGCAACTGGAAGCGCGCGAACTGAGCAATGTCCGAATTTTTTGCCATGATGCAGTCGAGATTCTGGCCCGAAGCATCCCCGATCAAAGCCTAGCGGGTGTCCATCTATTTTTTCCCGACCCGTGGCCGAAAAAGCGTCACCATAAACGGCGCATCGTCAAACCGGCATTCATTAATTTGATCACGACAAAATTGGCACAGGGAGGTTATTTTCATTGCGCGACGGATTGGGAAAACTATGCCGAGCATATGCTGGCTGTATTATCAAATGCACCGGATCTTGATAATGCCGAAGCCGGCGGAGGATTTAGCGAACGGCCCTCTTATCGGCCATTAACTAAATTCGAAAACCGTGGGCTTCGCCTCGGCCACGGTGTTTGGGATTTGATTTTTAGAAAAAACTAGTCCTCAGTCAGTCTTGTTTTGCCGGGTAAAAGTAAATCCGCTCATCGTCTTGAGCCTGTCGAAGGATGAGCGGATTTACGCTGAGCTAAACGATTTTTACCCGACATTGTAAAAATGACTGAGTACTAAATATCTGTGTCAATAAAAATAGGCGCGAAAGACAATTGCGTCATTCGACAACACCAAGAAGAGAACACATTAAGCATTGTGTAGGCGTATCCGAGAAAATCATACAATAGAGCTCACAACCGAAGTGCTCTGTTCACTATTTACTTCTCACTGTTTACTGCTCACTATCAGCCGACATATCCAATTGCATCGCCTTGATGATCGTTGCCAATTCGCTTCGCTGTCTTTTTAACGGCTCTAGCTCTTGTTCCAGAATCGCTATATTTTCGGCAACGCTACCTTTGGATTCATTAATCTTCCTCAGCATTTGCAAACGCCCTTCAATCTGTTTTTTATGATCCTTGATTTGATGCATCAACGGTGTCAAAACGCTGTTACTCCAGGCGGCAGCATCTTTTTGGGCATGTTTCATAATATTTCGCGCCTTACTAATTAACGTACTATAAAGCCTGTTAACTACAATGCTTTGTTCGGTCAATGTGGTTTTTGCGCTGGTCCGGAATGCTTCGCCTTCTTCGAAGATCTGTTCTAATTCGAACTGGTATTGCTTAATCGAGAAAAGCTGCGGTTCGATTTCCTTGAAACCGTATTCGTCCTGAAACTTTTTATGAATCGCTTTAACCAAACGGCGTGTTTCATTAGTCGTATCGACTGCATCCTGCAATAAGTCCCGTAAATCGTCGAACAACTTACGGATTTGCTGCTTCATGCCGTATGTCGTTAAACTCTTGGTCATATCTTCCCGAGTCTGCCGGATGATCTCATCGACTTTTTCCTTGGCAAACGAGTCAATCAGGATTTTTGCCTGCACACTAAAAACCTTACGGCTAGCTTGAAAGTTTTCGACATTAACCATGTAATGCTGTTGCCTGTCACGGGTTTCGGCCATCAGCTTTTCGGTCATTTCATGATTTTCAAAATCCAGCTTCTTGAACTCCTCCAATTGCTTGGTAGCATTGGTCAACTTACCGTCGGTAAGATTAGACGATTCACCCACCAAAAAACCGATATCTTTTTTAATCGTATTGAGTAATATTTGCCGCCGTTGCTTCAGGATGTCGTCGGACAAATATTTTTCCAAGGAATATAACCGACTTTTTTCGAGCAAGACATTATCCGATTTTACCTTCGCCAGCAGCGCCTGCTTTGCCGATACCGGAAAGATGGATGATTCGTCGATATTTAAAATTCCGGCCGACGTGCTAATTTGCGATTCTATGGCTGCGTCATAACCCGTCTCACCGGCTAGATCGTCCCACATCGAATCGATTTTGTTCATGACGACAGCTAATCCATGCTTTCTCCCGCCCCTAGCGCTACAAACATGATTACGCCACATTTCCAAGTCGCTTTTCGTCACTCCGGTATCGGCAGCTAGAACGAATATGATTGCCTGAGCGCTTGGAAGCATGTTCAACGTCAGCTCAGGCTCGGTACCTAATGCATTCAAGCCCGGCGTGTCGAGAATACAAAGTCCTTCCTTCAATAACGGATGCGGAAAACTGATTAATGCATGGCGCCAACATGGAATTTCAACGGTTTCAGGATTAACGACCCCTTGCTCGGCCGCTTCACGTTCGTTCCATAATCCCAATTTATCCGCTACATCCCTTGGCACGCTCTTTGTGGCGATCAACTCTTTAAATGCTTCTTGCATTTGCGTCGGAGAATCGAAATTTAGATCGATTTGTGTCCAGCGAGCGGGATTGTTTTTATACTCGGCCAGCGAAATATCTTCTAAGCGACTTTCTATATTCAGCAGACGAATATAACTGCCCCCCTCCTCGTCATAAAATACTTCGGTAGGCGACATCGTTGTCCGACCAGGAGCTGAAGGCAACAATCGAACACCGGTTTCGGCAAAAAACAAAGCATTGATCAGCTCCGTTTTGCCGCGCGAAAACTCCGCAACAAAAGCCAGCGTAACGCGGTCCGATTCCAAGCCATTAAGGATATTCAAAATTGTCCCGGTGCTATGAACATCGTTCATCCCATAACGGATACGCCATTCTTGATACATTTCAATCGCTTGTATCAACTGACTGCGCCACTGCGAATATTCATGCAGCTGTTCTTTAAATTCCGGGTTCCTCATGGCTGGCCTTTTTTTCGGTCATTAGTCTGCAAGATGATAAGGTCGCTTGAGTCTTTCACGCAACCGTAGCGAACGAAGTATAACGATGTAATGCGGGTAAGTGTAGACCATATCGTTGAATCTGTTAGTCACGCACAATTATTTTTAAATACCGTATTGTTTGCGGTATTCGATAATTGCATCAACTGGATAACCTAGATCCTGAACAGTTTCCAAATATTCAATAATTTGTTCGAGTGAAACGATACTTTGGACCGGCATATCATACGTTTTCCTGACTTCCTGTGTAGCGGATTGCCCATCTGGGCCTTTTTCCTGCCGATCCAGCGCGATAAGCACTCCCGCAGGATAAGCACCCTCTCCGTTAATAATGGCGACGGACTCGCGCACCGACGTCCCGGCCGTAATCACATCATCCAAAATCAGAACCTTCCCGAACAAAGGCGTACCGACGATCACTCCGCCCTCGCCGTGACCCTTGGCTTCCTTGCGATTGAATGCAAACGGCATATCTCTTCCGGTTATTCGAGCATAAGCAATCGAAGTCGCACTAACCAGCGGAATGCCTTTATATGCCGGGCCAAACAACATATCGATATCTAATTTGGACTCCAGCAAGGCCCGCGCGTAAAACTCGCCCAATTTGCCCAATTTCGCACCGGTATCGAACAATCCGGTATTGAAAAAATAAGGACTTATGCGTCCCGATTTTAATTGAAATTCACCGAATTTGAGTACGCCGCAGTCCAGGGCATACCGAATAAAATCTTTTTGGTAATCAAGCATTGCGTTTCTTTATGTAATAGTTTGAAAGATAAGGTATAAATTGCTTTAAGTATGGGGATCACGGGGTCCTCGATAGACATATCCCATACCTTTTATTCTTAGGCGGTTTTTCAATCAAAAGGAAGTAGGCTAATTTGCCCTCGATACCTGTTATGACGATCTCTTACGTTCCTCCGAGGGATTCTCACCTTGGCTGCCGAAACTAAATCGCTATGCATTCCCAGGCTGGGGCAGTGGAAACGAGGAATAGGGCAATTATTTATACTTTTTCACACTTCAAATTTCGGTAGTGTCTGAGGACACCCCGGTGCCGAATTTTGATCTACGATGGGTATATGACCAAACCCTCATTCAACGAATGAATTTTTCAAGGATAGTATCGAGAAAATTCCAACCGTGCTCCGAGCAGCGGTAATGATCATCCGTAAAATCGACCAAGCCTTGCGCGATACATTGCTCAAGGCCCGGCTGCAGACTGTCGAGACTCAACCCCGTAACGGCGCGATAGTGCGCTTCGGTAAAACCCTCTTTAAGCCGGAAATGATTCATCGCGAATTCAATAGGAAGATTATCGGCTTCGCACAAGACGGGTTTTTCCTCGCCAAGGGTTTGCATATATAACTCGGGGCTTTTAGGTTTAACGCTACGATAAACCTCGAAGGGTAGCTCCAAACTTATTTTACCGTGCGCGCCTGCGCCGATCCCCAGATAATCGCCGAATTGCCAATAATTGCGGTTATGTCGGCACTGAGCACCCGGCTTGCTGTAGGCGGAAATTTCGTACTGCCAATAGCCCGCGCTTTCCAATAGTGCTTGGCATTGCATTTGCCCGGCAAAAATACTTTCCTCTCCCGGCAATTGCGGCGGAAACTTATGAAAATAAGTATTCGGCTCCAACGTCAACTGATAAAAAGAGATATGGGTCGGGTTCATATCGACGGCGGTACGAATATCGGACAAGCCGCTATATCCGGAAATTTCCGGCAAACCGAACATTAAGTCCAAATTAAAATTGGAAAAGCCGACCCGTTGCGCAATTTCCGCCGCGTGAATCGCCTCTGCCGACGAATGAACCCGTCCCAATTTTTTCAATTGCTCATCATTAAAACTTTGCACGCCGATCGATAATCGATTAATCCCGATAGCTCGAAATTCAGCGAATTTACCGCTTTCAAAGGTACCCGGATTGGCTTCGAGCGTGATTTCGGCGTTATCGGCTAACTTCGTTTGACACCTAATACCGCAAAGCAATCGATCGATCGCTTCGGGTGAGAACAAACTGGGCGTTCCGCCGCCAATGAATATCGTCCCAATGGTGGGCTGCCGAACGGCAAAGCGCTCCAAATCTAGGCTCAAATCTTGCAACAAAGCATCGATATAGCGAATTTCGGGTAACTCGCCCTTGACCGCATGAGAATTGAAATCGCAATAGGGGCACTTTTTGATGCACCAAGGTATGTGAATGTATAAGCTTATCGGCGGCAAGATTTTTTTGCACATGATTGAAGATGAGGTATTTTAACACCGAAATCATTGTAAACGCTCGCTTTCCCTTTTCCTGACGAGAAGCATGTCTTGTTTAACACTCCGACGTTCTGCAGCAATAATTAAGCGAAAAACAAGACCGTTCACAGACACTGCGTTCCGAATTGATGCGGCTAAATTTAAAGAGTATGTTATGCAATACGGTAAACGCTTGGAAAGTTGACGTCTTACTCTCTTTTAATCGCAAAATCGTCTGAGAATAGACCTTTCGCACTTCAAATTTCGGCAGCGTTTAAGGAGGCACCGGGGTGCCTGGCAAAGAATTGATTTTTTTTCAGGCATTTAAAACTATTTATTGAACATCAACGTATTATTATTGGTAACACTATGCGGCTATTATTGGTCGAAGACGATGAAATTCTGGGCGACGGCATACAAGCCGGCCTAACGATGGAAGGCTATGCGGTCGATTGGCTTAGGAACGGCACGCAGGCAGATGAAGCACTGAAATCCAACAGTTATGAACTGATTGTAATGGATCTTAATCTGCCGGGCATGGACGGCTTAAACCTACTTTCCGAAATCAGAAAACGAAAAGATGAAACCCCGGTCTTGATCTTAACAGCAAGGGACGGTATCGACGATCGAGTTACTTTACTCGATAGCGGCGCCGACGACTTTGTCGTTAAACCGTTCGATTTATCGGAAGTCTGCGCCCGCCTTCGAGCACTAGCCAGAAGACAAGCGGGAAGAAGCGTCTCTCAAATCGAACATAAAGGCATCGTGCTAGATCCCGCCGCGCATACCGTCACGATCCATAACACCCCGGTTAATTTATCGCAAAAGGAATTCGGCATTTTAAATTTTTTAATGAATAATATCGGTAAGGTCGTTTCCAAGGCGCGTATCGAGGAAGCCTTATATTCCTGGGGTTCTGAAATAGAAAGCAATACTGTCGAAGTGCATATCCACCATCTACGCAAAAAGCTAGGCTCGGATTACATCCGCACAGTCAGAGGCGTCGGCTACATACTCGATGAGAATTAATGCGTTACTCACTTAAAGGCGTGCTGCTGTTTGCATTGCTTTCGGCAACGATAGTCATCTGGGCCGTTACGGCTTATATTAGTTATAAAGTCACACGCGACGAAGTAGTAAAACTATTCAATGCCGAACTCGAACAATCGGCTCAAGCGTTATATTCGTTTGTCGGACAATTGCTCTATAAAGGCTCTCTGAATGAATTGTGGGATTTGGACAGCCCTGAAAAAACGCCGCCACCCGACCAGCAACTCACGCAATTACGTAAAAAAATATCGTTTCAATTGATCGATAAAACCGAAGGCTTGATTTTAAGGTCGCAAACCGCACCCAAGCAACCGATGTCGCATTCGACAAACGGCTACACCAAAACCGAGGTAGCGGGACATACCTGGCATGTTTTCAGCGTTTCCAATGATGAAGACGAATATATCGTTCATGTCGGTCAACGTGACGATATCCGTCAGGAATTGAAAGACGAAATCGCCAATCATTTGATCAAACCGTTATTGATTAGCTTGCCTTTATTCGGTCTGGTCATTTGGATCATTGTCGGCCGCTCGCTCAAACCGGTCAATCGCCTGGCACGGCAACTAGCGAAGCGTGAGGCTAATTACTTAAAACCCCTATCGACCCGCTGGCTTCCAACTGAAATCATACCGGTAGTCGAGGCCTTGAACACTTTATTCATTCAGCTTGAGAAGGCTTTCGAAAACGAACGGCGCTTTACGGCCGACGCTTCGCATGAACTTAAAACCCCACTCGCAGGTTTGTTGACTCAAGCCCAAGTCGCGATAAAAACAACCGACGATGGCGTCAGACAACAAGCATTAAGCCGTATTGAACAAGCAGTGAAACGCATGACCGGCCTAGTACAACAGCTATTGACTTTTTCGCGCATCGAATCGGACCCCAGTTACTTGACTAAACAACCGATCAAATTGAGCAATGAAATTATTCAAATCATTGCCGAAATGGAACCGGAAGCCCATAAAAAACAAATTACCATGGGCTTTGATAACGACACCGACAGTTTAGTCATGGTCAATTCCTTACTCATCAATATCTTAATAAGAAATATCGTCGATAACGCAATCAAATACACGCCAAGAGGCGGCAAAATATTGATTAGCCTGACCGCACAAGGAAACCGCCCTTGTTTATGTGTCGAAGATTCGGGGCCGGGCATTCCGGTCGAACAACTCGAAAATGCGTATCAACGTTTTTACCGTTGCGTTGAAACCGCCAACCATACCCAAGGCAGCGGCCTCGGCTTATCGATGGTAAAAAGAATCGCTGTCTTGCATCATGCCGAATTACAGATGAATAAATCCCGCTTTGGCGGCCTGAGTATCGCGTTACTCTTTCCAACCCCACGAACCGAATACCCGGTTGCCCCAAACATCAATCCGGATTTTTTTAACAAACCGCCTTATGCTTGGCACCAACTAAAAAAATAAGGCATCGCTTATCGACATTCGATAGCATTAGGCTCTTCGACGACTGAATTGCATAACTCGCCAATACCTTCGATTTCAATACGAACCGTTTGCCCGGGCTTCAGATAACCTCGCGGTTTCATTTTAACGCCGACGCCTGACGGCGTGCCGGTTGCAATGACATCGCCAGGCTCGAGCGTCATAACTTGACTCAAATAAGCAATCATTTGATAGCAATTAAAAATCATGTGCCGAGTATTGGAATTTTGCCGTAATTCATCATTAACCCAGGTCTTGATCGTCAAATTATGCGGATCGATGATTTCATCCGGCGTGACTAGCCATGGCCCGAGCGGGCCATGTGTATCGAACGACTTACCCAGCGTCATCGTCGGCGAACGGGCCTGCCAATCCCTAACCGACACATCGTTGGCAATCGTGAAGCCTGCGATGACTTGATGCGCTTGCTCCAGAGGCACATGACGGCAACGCTGGCCTATTACAAAAGCCAACTCGCCCTCATAATCCAGTTTTTCCGATACCTTAGGCCGATGAATCGGTTCACCGCTACCGATTACACAAGTTGTTTGCTTATTGAAAAATGTCGGGTATTCGGGTTTTTCCTTGCCGGTTTCTTCAATGTGTTCGGCATAATTGAGGCTGATCGCCAAATATTTCCCTGGTCTCGGCACCGGTGCATGCACTTTCACCTCTGCAACCGGCAGGCGGTGCGTGCCTGCATCGATGAGTTTTTGCAACGCCTCCAATGCCGACTCTCCAGCACTCAGAAAGTCGATCATCAAGGAAGGAAGCGCACTATCCCCGAAACCGTCGACAATTTCATCGCCGACGACAGCGCCAATTCGCGTTTGCCGATTATGCGTAAAAGTAATTAATTTCATCGCTTGCTTCATCCTACTATGTAATGAAACATTAATTTTATAATGATCCGGTATAAGGAAAATACGTTTCATTAGTTTTGGCTATTCAATGAACCACAAATGAGTCGGATACCATAATTCAACCCGGCATTCTCTAAGGATTTTGTTATAAATAACTTCCCTATTTTTAATGCAAGGTAAGCAGGTTCGGTAACTCGATTGGCAGGTGTCGGCGGCAGGGAAAGCCGCCGTCAAGCCTACACGGACGTATTAACGGTGTCCTGTCAAGCGAGTTACCGAACCTGCTACAAAACTTATAGCTTCAGGAAGTTATTTTTCACGAAATCCTAAACCGTCACTTTTACCTTAGAAGCGCCGCCTATTCTTATATATAATGTGCCGACCGGCGAAAGGACGGTTTCGTTTTAAGACCCGTCCGTGCGTCATCAACTTATGCTGACAACCACAATGACACCCGAACAATTTAAACAGCATGCCCTGCAAGGCTTTAACCGAATTCCGATCAGCCGGGAAATTCTCGCAGATTTGGACACGCCGCTCAGCGCTTACCTAAAACTGGCCGACGGTCCCTATTCGTATTTATTCGAATCCGTGCACGGCGGCGAGCAGTGGGGCCGCTATTCGATTATCGGCCTGCCTTGTCGAACTGTCGTTAAAGTTATCGGCAATGAAATCCGAGTTGAGCGAGACGGCGAAGCCATTGAAATATTGATTCATGAAAACCCGCTGGCCTGGATCGAAGCATTCAAAGATCGTTACAAAGTCCCCGATATCGAAGGGTCGCCACGCTTTAACGGCGGACTAGTCGGTTATTTCGGCTATGAAACCATCGGCTATATCGAACCTCGACTCAAGTCGACAAACAAACCGGACCCGCTCGGCACGCCCGACATATTACTAATGGTGTCCGAAGAAATACTGGTCTTCGATAATTTATCCGGAAAACTGCTGCTCTTGACTCATGCCGACCCCGAGCAAGACAATGCCTACCAAGACGCCGTAAATCGCCTGGACGATTTGGCAGTCCGGCTACGCGAACAAAAAGCACGTTCCGAGACTCACAAAGCGCCGAAACAAGTCGAGGAATCGCATTTCGTTTCCGGCTTCACGCAGCAAGGTTTCGAGCAGGCCGTGTTGAAAGCGAAAGAATATATTGTCGACGGCGATATCATGCAAGTCGTGCTGTCGCAACGCTTGTCGATCCCGTATAGCGCCTCGCCGCTTAATTTATACCGCGCGTTGCGTTGTCTGAATCCTTCGCCGTACATGTATTTTCTAAATCTCGAGAATTTTCATATCGTCGGTTCGTCGCCCGAGATCCTGGTACGCCTCGAAGACGGCACGGTTACGGTTCGCCCGATCGCCGGAACCCGCCCGCGCGGCGCGACGCACGAGCAAGACCTTGACCTGGAAAGGGAACTGCTTGCCGACCCGAAAGAACTGGCCGAACATTTGATGTTGATCGATCTCGGCCGCAACGACGCCGGTCGCGTCTCGCGTACCGGCACCGTGCAACTTACCGACAAAATGATCGTCGAACGTTATTCGCATGTCATGCATATCGTCTCTAACGTCACCGGAGAATTACAAGAAGGCAAAAACGCCTTCGATGTCTTGGCTGCGACATTCCCGGCCGGCACGGTTAGCGGCGCGCCAAAAATCCGCGCGATGGAAATCATCGATGAACTGGAACCGGTCAAGCGCGGCGTCTATTCGGGCGCGGTCGGTTATATCGCGTGGTCGGGCAATCTCGATACCGCGATTGCGATCCGCACCGCCGTGATCAAGGATAAAACCTTGCACATTCAAGCGGGTGCCGGCATCGTTTACGATTCGGTGCCGATTAACGAATGGGAAGAGACGATGAACAAAGGCCGGGCCGTATTCCGAGCCGTCAGCATGGCCGAGGCAGGCTTGGAAGGAGAACAATCATGAGCGCCGTCAAACTGGTTATGATCGATAATTACGACTCGTTCACTTATAACCTGGTGCAATATTTCGGCGAACTCGGCGCCGATGTAACGGTCGTACGCAACGACGAAGTCACCGTGACCGATATCGAACGTCTGGCGCCCGATAAAATCGTCATTTCACCGGGGCCTTGCACACCTAACGAGGCCGGAGTTTCGGTCGAAGCGATCTTGAAATTCGCAGGCCGTTTTCCGATTCTAGGCGTGTGTCTCGGCCATCAAAGTATTGGACATGCTTTCGGAGGCAACATCATCCATGCCAAAAGCATTATGCATGGCAAAACCTCGCCGGTTTATCACAACGATATTGGGGTATTCAAAGGACTGAACAACCCGTTTACCGCAACGCGCTATCATTCTCTGGTCATCGATCAAGCCACGCTGCCGGAGTGTCTTGAAATCACGGCGTGGACTCAGGACGAAACCGGCAATATCGAAGAAATCATGGGCGTCCGCCATAAAATATTTGATATCGAAGGCGTGCAGTTTCATCCGGAATCGATCTTGACTGAACACGGCCACGATCTGCTGCGAAACTTTTTGGACAGATAAAACAAAGCCCATCCTACGGTGAAATTCGCAAAATACGCGATTCATTGATCCGACTTCCAACTACCGACGAGAATATTAGCCAAACACTATGGATCTCAAACAAGCTCTGCAAGCTCTCCTGACCAAGCATAATCTCAATCACGAGCAAATGCGCGACGTGATGCGCATTATTATGACCGGCGGTGCGACCGATGCACAAATTGCCGCATTCTTGATTGCGTTACGCTGCAAAGGAGAAACCATTGAGGAAATCGCCGCTGCTGTCGAAGTGATGCGAGAATTAGCCGACACCATCGAAATCTGCGGCGAGCATGTCGTGGACACCTGCGGCACAGGCGGTGATGGCGCAAACACATTCAATATTTCAACGGCCAGCGCTTTCGTCGTTGCGGCAGCCGGAGGCAAAGTCGCCAAACACGGCAATCGTTCAGTTTCCAGCCGCACCGGCAGTGCCGACGTGCTGGAAGCGGCCGGTGTCAACCTGGACTTAAGCCACGAACAAGTCATCCGCTGCGTCAATGAAGTCGGCGTCGGTTTTTTGTTCGCACCGAAACATCACGGCGCAATGAAATATTCGGTCGGACCTCGCCAAGAAATGGGCGTACGGACACTATTCAACCTATTAGGTCCATTATCCAATCCGGCTAAGGCACCGAATCAATTGATCGGCGTCTATGCAAAGGAATGGGTTCGGCCGATGACCGAAGTACTAAAAAAACTCGGCAGCCAGCATGTCATCGTGGTCAGCGCAGAAGACGGACTCGATGAAATCAGCATTGCCTCATCGACTTCGGTGGCGGAATTGAAAAACGGCAACATCAATTGCTACACGATCACACCGGTCCAATTCGGTCTCAAACGAGGCAACCTGGAAGAGCTTGCGGTCGATAGTGCCGCAGAGAGCCTAGCTATGATTTATTCGGCACTCGACAATCAACCGGGACCTGCCCGAGACATCGTCGCGCTCAATGCCGGCGCGGCAATTTATGCGGCAGGCCTGACCGACAACTTACATTCCGGCGTGCATAAAGCTCAAATAGCCATTGAAAGTGGCATGGCAAAAGCGAAATTGAATACATTCATCGAATTTTCCAACGCGCTAACTTCAAGCGAATCATCATGACCGATACTCCCGATATTCTAAAAAAAATCCTTGATACCAAAGCCGACGAAATCGCACGCCGCAAGCTGAACACGACGGTCGACATGCTGCGTGAAATCGCAGGCGGCGTCGAAAGCCCGCGCGGATTCGCCGCCGCGCTACAGAGCAAGGTTGCCGGAAAAAAAACTGCGATCATCGCCGAAGTCAAAAAAGCCTCGCCGAGCAAAGGCGTGATCCGCGAAAACTTCGATCCGGTCGCAATCGGCCAAGATTATGCGATGAACGGCGCCGCCTGCCTGTCGGTCCTGACCGATAAGGAATATTTCCAAGGCAGCGAAGTGTATCTGCAAATGGTCAGGGAACGCTGCCCGCTGCCGGTGCTGCGCAAGGATTTCATGATCGACCCTTACCAGGTCTTCGAAGCGCGCGCCTTAGGCGCCGATTGTATTTTGCTGATAGTCGCCGCGCTCGACGATGCACAAATGCACGAATTAGCGAACACCGCGAAGGAATTGGGCATGGACGTTCTAGTCGAAGTGCATGACGCAGATGAATTGCAACGCGCGCTAACACTCGACACGCCGCTGATCGGCATCAACAACCGTAACTTGAGAACCTTCGAAACCTCTCTGCAAACGACGCTGGACTTGAAAGATCAAATCCCTGAGAACCGCATTATCATTACCGAAAGCGGCATTCACACGCCTGAAGACGTCAAGCTGATGACCGACAACGCTATCTATGCCTTCCTGGTCGGCGAAGCCTTCATGCGCGCGCCAAGCCCCGGACAAAAAATGCGCGAATTGTTTGAATTGCCGTAGATTTGTTTTTCAAGCTCGAGGCCATACGAATTCTGGAAATATTAGACCCTAAACATGCCTAGGTTAGACAGCATTTCCATTAATGGTTACAAGTCGATCAAAAATTTAGATAATTTTAAACTGACTAACCTCAACATTTTATTGGGTGCAAATGGCGCGGGGAAAAGTAACTTTATTTCCGTATTCAAATTTCTGGCAAATATGTATGACCGGAATTTGCAGGATTATGTGCAAACTAACGGTGGCCCGGATACGTTATTACATTACGGGCGAAAAAAAACCAAGTCTATTCATATGGAGTTTTATTTTGCGCAAAACGGCTATGAATTCAGCTTAAAGCCTACTTTGGACAATCGATTGATTTTTGCTTTCGAAAAACTTTGATTCACTGGTTATTTAGCTTATGACGGCTCTCCCCGTTTTCCGTCAGATTCAATCATTCAATTCGGAGAGAGCGAGGCAGCGCTTAAAAATTCCTCAGATAAGTATGCGCAATATATCAAACCTGCCATCGCAAGCTGGCGCGTTTATCATTTTCACGATACCAGCGATACCGCAACGGTTAAACAGATTCATTCTGCAACGGACAATCTGAAACTTAAAACCGATGCCGCAAACTTGGCCGCTTTTTTAATGCGCTTAAAACGCGTCTATCCTGAAAATTATCAGCAAATTGTCAGTACGATTCGGTTGGTTGCGCCATTTTTCGCCGATTTCGTACACCGAGAAGATGCCGATAATGTTCAACTTGAATGGTTCGAGCTAGGCAATCCCGATACGCCGTTTAAAGCGCATGTTTTATCGGACGGCACGTTGAGGTTCATCTGTTTAGCCACGCTGTTACTACAGCCATTTCGGTTGATGAGCGATACCGTATTGATCGACGAGCCGGAGCTAGGTTTACACCCCTATGCCCTTGCAATTCTCGCCGATTTAATCAAAAGGGCGTCCGAGCAAAAGCAACTAATCATTTCAACACAATCCGTCGAGCTGATTGAGCATTTTTCGGCTAACGACATCATCGTTGTAGACCGAGTAAAGGACGCATCTACATTCAAACGCCTAAACGAAGAGAATCTAAAAGACTGGCTGGAAGATTATAGTCTTGGCGAATTATGGAAACAAAACATTATCGGCGGGAGACCGTCGCGATGAAACGAATGTATGTAGTTTGTGAAGGCCAAACCGAAGAAACCTTCGTTCGCGATGTGATCGCCCCGATTTTTGCTCACAGGCAAATCTATATAACTGCGCGCTTGATTTCAACATCAAAAGGCCATAAAGGCGGCGGGTTAAATTATCAACGCGTCAAGAAATTTATCTTGAATTGCCTGAAAGAAGAAGCCGATACCATTATTACCACTTTTTTCGATTTATATGCGCTGGATAACGGCTTTCCATCTTACGAGGAAGGCCGGAAAATTAGCGATGTGCATCAAAGAGTCGCCCGGCTTGAGGATGCTTTTAAAGCCGATGTCGTTAAGGAAAACGAACTCTATGCAGAGCGTTTTTTCCCCCTATATACAGCCTTATGAATTTGAAGGGTTGCTGTTTACCGACATAGCAAAGCTAATTGAATTAGAAACGTCTTGGGAAAAAGCCTTCAAAGAATTAAATGCCATCCGTGACTCGTTTAGTTCCCCTGAGCATATCAATGACGGTTATGAAACTAAACCATCGGCTCGGATTAATGGAATTTTGCAAAAACCTTCATACCGTAAAATACGGCATGGCTCCTTAGCGATTAAAAATATCGGCATTGATAATTTGTGCGAACAGTGTACGCACTTTGCCGAGTGGTACCATAAATTAAATCAAATAAGATGTTCGGCCTAAATCCACTTCTTCAACCCAGTCGGTTTTATAATATACCTTTCGCACTTCAAATTTCGGCAGTGCCTGAGGAGGCGCCAGGGTGTGCGGCAAAGGCTTTGCCAGCATGGAGCTGGCATAGAGCCTACAGGGATGTATTCACCCAGCCCCTAAATTCCATAGCCCATCGGTCATGGTTAATAGTCTTACTAATTTAGGGGCTGGGTCCTTTGACAGACACCCTGGTGCCGAATTTTGATCTGCGATGGGTATAAACTAATGACCCAGGGCATGCTTGTTAGATATGCCGGATTTTTTGGGAACAAACCAACTGAGCTGACAATCCCCGATTTACTCCCACACCAATCAATGACTGACTTCGGTCACCATCACATCGATGCCGTTTTCCTTAAGCCGGTTCTTAATGGTCGTGACGCTCGACATCTGCTCGTACGGCCCCATTTTTACGCGGTTCCAAATCACATCGCCGACTTGGGCTTTCTCGACGCGGGACTCAATACCCATTAGCGCTAACTTAGCACGTAGTCGGTCAGCATCGGCAAACTCTCTGAACGAGCCTGCCTGCAGCAAATATTGAGTTGCCTTAGCCTTGCCGACCCGTTCTTCGCGCACCCGGGTTTTGATCTCGTAATCGGGCACGACGACTTCTTTTTCCGGTAATATCGTATAAAAATCGAAGCGCGGCTCGTCGATCGCTTCCGGCTTTGGCGATTTCGTCTTTGTTGATGTTTTGACTTGACCGGCAACTTGTTTAGGAGGCGTTTGTTGTTTTGTCGAGCTCTTGTTTTCCGGCGTAGGCCCGCACCATTTAAGCAATAACACCGGAAATACCACGATCACGAGAACGAGCACCAACCAATTCCACCAGGTAGCTGGTACACCGGCTTTCGGTTTCGGCTTGGTCCGGTGTTGCCCCCTGTTTTTATAGTCTCTTGCCATCTTACATCACTTCAGGCGCATTGACCTTCAACAACTCCAAGCCATTGGCCATGACTTGTTTTGCGGCGGAGATCAAGTTTAGCCGCGCGTTCCTCAATGCCGAGTCCTCAACCAGAAACTGATGGGCATTGTAATAAGTATGAAAATCGGTCGCCAAGTCGCGCAGATAATGAATCAACTGGTGCGGCTCGTAGTTTAGGGCGGAGCGCTCCAGCACTTCGGGGTAACGCGCCAAGGTGCCGATCAGATTTTGCTCGTGCTCCTCTCTCAGCAGCGCCAAATGCTTCATGCCGTCGAGCAAGTCGCGCGCCCAGTTTTTTTCATCTAGCTGGCGAAACACACTGCATATTCGCGCATAGGCGTATTGCACATAATAGACCGGGTTTTCGTTGGTTCGCGATGTCGCGAGCTTCAAATCGAAATCCATGTGCTGCTCCGAACGGCGCATGACATAGAAAAAGCGCGCAGCATCTTTACCGACTTCGTTACGCAACTGTCTTAAGGTCACGAATTCGCCGGAACGGGTCGACATTTGCACTTTTTCTTCGCCACGGTACAACACCGCAAATTGCACCAACAATACCGTCAATTTCGATTCGTCGGCGCCGAGCGCCTGCATCGCGGCCTTGACCCTTGGAATGTAACCGTGATGGTCGGCCCCCCAAATGTTGATAATGCGGTCGTAACCCCGGTGCCATTTGTTCATATGATAAGCGATATCGGAGGCAAAATAAGTGCCTTGACCGTTTTCGCGCACGACGACGCGGTCTTTTTCATCGCCCAAACGACTAGATGCGAACCAGGTCGCCCCGTCTTTTTCGTAAAGGTAACCGGCTTGTTGCAAACGGTTTAACGCTTCGTCGACCGCCCCGCTCTCCATCAGCTTGCGCTCGGAAAACCATTCTTGATAACTCACGCCGAACTCGGCGAGATCGTCCTTAATATCCTGCAAGATCGTTTTCAGCCCGGCTTGAAAGATGTCCTGATAAAGTCCCGAACCCAACAGGGTCTTGGATCTTTCGATCAACGCATCGATATGCGCCTCCTTGTCACCGCCCTGCGGCTCGTCGACCGGAATATTCTCGATCAGCAATTCGGCCGGTCTTCGATATTCATTGCCTGAGGCTTTATGAATCTCGGCCGCGATTTCGCGAATATATTCGCCGCGATAACCATTGACCGGGAACGGGATAATTTCGCCGCATTCTTCGAGATATCGCAACCAGATACTAGTCGCCAAAATATCCATCTGCCGACCGGCATCGTTGACATAATATTCGCGATGTACTTCAAAACCGGCCGCTTCTAATAGATCGGCAACCACCGAACCATAGGCCGCCCCGCGTCCGTGACCGACATGCAAGGGCCCGGTCGGATTAGCCGAAACGAATTCGACTTGAACCTTTTGTCCGGCACCGGCGCGGCTCAAGCCGAATTGCGACCCATCATCATGAATTTTTTGAATGATTTTATATTGCGCATTCGGGTCAATGAAAAAATTGATGAAACCGGGGCCTGCGATTTCAACCCGAGCAACGGCGCTATCGACCGGTAATGCCGCGACGATTTTTTCGGCCAACGCTCTGGGGTTAGACTTGGCGGGCTTTGCCAGCATCATTGCAATGTTGGTCGCAAAATCGCCATGCTGTGCATCACGGGCATGTTCTATCGTAAATTTAGGGCTTACGCCCCCATCCAGGATTCCGTCTTTTTTTAAGACATCAATGGCTTGCAGGATTAGGGCCTCTAATTTTTGTTTCATGACTTCCGCGAATTTAGGTGAAAAACAACTGGATATTATCCATGAAAGTTAACCGCTTATACAATGCAGATTTATGTTGCAGCAATCCCCGGTTTGGGCGTTTTCGCTGTATTTGGACATGCCCGCGACGTTAATACAAATCCACCGGATCGACATCGAGCGACCAACGCACTTTTCGGGTTAATTTAAGTCCCGCTATAAGCGGCATTAGTTTATCCAGGAAGCGATGCAATTCGGGCCTAGTCGCGCTTTGTAGCAACAATTGATAGCGATACCGACCGGCGCGCCGGGACATTGGCGCCGGCACCGGGCCCAACATTCGTACCGTTCGATTCGGCTCGACGGCTTGCATTAGTTGCTCGAAAAATTGCAGAGGAGCGGCGGAATCTGTGGCTTCGACACGCAACAATGCTTGAAAACTGTAGGGCGGCAACTCAGCCAATCGTCGTTCGGCTAGTGCGGAACGGGCGAAGCGGCCATAACCTTCCTTGATCAATGTGGTCAACAACGGATGATCGGGCTTTCGAGTCTGCAATATCACCCGCCCGGGTTTTTCCGCACGTCCGGCGCGGCCCGATACCTGTACGATCATTTGCGCCAGTTTTTCCGAGGCATGGAAATCGATGCTGAACAAACCGCTGTCGACCTCGAGCATCACGACCAGAGTTACATTCGGAAAATGATGACCTTTCGCCAGCATCTGTGTACCGAGAACGATATCGACCTCCCCCCGGTTAATACGATCGAGAGCGTCTTCCAACACGCCTTTACGTTGAGTGGTATCACGATCCAGACGAATGACGCTTCGTCCCGGGAACAATTGCGCTAGGGCTTTTTCGACCCGCTCGGTACCGAGGCCAAGCGGTGTCAACTGACCGGTCTCACACTCGGGACATTGTGGCAACAAGCGCTGTTCGCTACCGCAATGGTGGCAGCGCAACAGAGACTCGTCGTAATGCACGACCATATTCGCTTCGCAGCGCCGGCAACGCGCCACCCAACCGCAACCGTGACAGATCAAAGTTGGGGCAAACCCTCGCCGATTAAGGAACAATAATACCTGCTCATTTTTAGCCAGCGTCTTGTGCATTTCGGCGATCAACGACTCCGACAAACCTTCCTGCATGCGTTTATTGCGAATATCCAAAAGCAACATTTTAGGCGGGGCGGCATTCCCGGCCCTTTCGGTCAAATGTAATAACCGATAACGGCCTTGCTCGACATTATAAACGCTTTCCAACGACGGCGTCGCCGTACCTAACAAGACGGGAACATTAAGCAGTTTGCCGCGCACCACTGCGACATCGCGCGCCGAAAACCGGAACCCCTCCTGCTGTTTGAACGACGCGTCATGTTCCTCATCGAGAATGATCAACCCCGGTCTTGCCAGCGGCGTGAATAATGCCGAGCGCGTACCGAGCATGATAGCATAATCGCCGCGTTGCATACCGAGCCAGGCTTGTTGACGCTGTATATCGGTCAACTTGGAATGCGACACCGTAATCGGCACGGCAAAACGCTGCCGGAAGCGCTGCTCTAACTGCGGAGTCAGCGTAATTTCGGGCAACAAAACCAACACTTGCAGCCCACGCTCGAGTACCGAGCGGATCACCTGCATATAGACTTCGGTCTTGCCGCTGCCGGTCACGCCTTCCAATAAAAAGACTTCGAAGCGGCTCAAAGCACAAACGACTTGTTCGATGGCTTCCTGCTGCAATGGATTCGGGTGCAGCTGCGAATTAAATGTCAAATGAGTCGTGGCGTTGGCGGCGGCCCCTTCTAACCTGAGTAGCTGCTTATCTTGCAGCGCTTTGGCTGCCGGTCGCCAATTTTCGAGAATCGCATTCAAGCGCGATGCCGGCACCGCGTCTCGCTCCGTTTGCAATTGGTATAACAACTGTTGTTGTTTCGGTGCACGCCTGAGTTGCTCAGGATTTAATAAGCGGCCTTTTTCGGTCAATACATAAAATTTTTCTGCTTTAATCGTAGCCGGCTTACCTTGCCTGAGCGCAACGGGAAAAGCGGCGCTAAATACCTCGCCCAACGGATGATGATAATAACGCGCGGCCCAATGCAACAGACTCAAGTCACGATCCGACAACAAAGGCCGTTCATCCAAGACGGCCTCAATCCGCTTGAGTTTAGCGCTAAGTACTTCGCTGTTTGAATCGATTCCAATCAAAAAAGCGGTTTTTTGGCCCTTGCCGAACGGTACTGTTAGTCTAATACCCGGTTTTAGGGTTTTCGGATCGAGATCCAGCGGCGGCAAATAATCGAACAAACGATAAACCGGTACCGGAATCGCAACTTTGAGGATGTACAAATGGCTTCGCACTCACCGAACCATTTCGTTTGTTATTGCCATGTGATTTAAGGTAACTATTCAGTCTTTCGGCAATTATCGCTCCCACGCAGAGCCTGGGAATGATAGGGGGGATGAGAACAAATATGATTTAAGAGTTTATTAAAGATATCCACATAAGCTGTGGATAACTCTGTGCATATCCCGTTGATACTTGTCCTGAATAACGATTTTTATTCGATTTTTTAGATTTGACCAATCATTAATCGGCTTGTTAATTCTCAAAATATCAATGGCTTGCTAATAAAGCATAGCATTAGCAATACCGCCGAGAACTCGATCAATTAAATTTCTGGATTGTGTATAAACATTAAAATCCGTTAATTTCATGGCTTGACAAACTTCAACGTCATACGGTCGCTTTCGCCGATCGCTAAATACTTGGCTCTGTCCTTCTCATTCAAACGTAGTGTAGGCGGCAAAGTCCAGACACCGGCCGGATGATCTTTAGCGTCTTTTGGATTGGCATTGATTTCGGAGCGGTCCCGCAACTTGAATCCGGCTTTTTCGGCCAGTTCGATAACATGGCTCTCGTCGACATAGCCCGATTGCACCTGTGTTTCGATCGCGGCACCAGGCAAGCTTCTATGTTCCACCACACCGAGAACTCCCCCCGGTTTCAGCGCTTTGAACATCGCAGCGAATACCGTATCGGCTTGACCGGCCTTGATCCAGTTATGCACGTTCCGGAAGGTCAGCACGCGATCGGCAGAACCTTCAGGCGCTATCTCGACAGATTCGGGCGGTTGCAAAACAGTCAATTCAACCTTACCGTAGACCTCGGGCTGTTGCTTCATTTTCTCGACAAAAGCCTGTAATGTCATTTGAAAATAGGGAACTTTTGCATCTTTTGAGAAATGTGCGGCATAGAGCTTGCCTTTATTTTTCAGATAAGGCGCCAAAATTTCGGTATACCAACCTGCGCCCGGCCAGATTTCGACAACCGTCATCGACTCGCCGACATCAAAAAACGACAAGGTCTGTTCGGGATGACGGTAAGCATCACGGGCTTTGTTTTCGGCCGAACGATGCGCCCCGTCGATCGCTTGCCTCAACGCCGACGTTTCGGCGGTCGCCGTAGCCGCGCACAAAACCAAACTGAGTAATACAATCACTTTTTTCATTACACTATCCCCATCTAAATCAACACCACAGGCTTGTCGGCCCGCAAAATCACTATAATCGAAGCCCATTCGTTTACCGCTCACGGCTCACTGAAATTATCCGCCATTCCCAAAACTGCACGAGACTCCAGGCAGCCAACATCAAAAAGGCAACCAACGTCCAGCCTGGCATGCTAATGCCGAACAGACTCCAATCGATTTCGGCACATTCTCCGGTTCCGCTGAGCATCAGTTTGATAGTATCAGTCAATGGAAAATTTTCGAAGACATACTCCAAGCCAGGCCCGCATTCAGGCACTTGGTCGGGCGGCAAATTTTGTATCCAGACATGACGCATCGAAATCGACGCGCCTGCCAATGCCACAATAGCACCAATGACTGCATAAGCTTTTCTGCCGACTCCGGTCGGGTTATGTGTCGCCGCAATCAAGAACACAACGCCGGTCGCCGCAATCGCGATGCGTTGAGAGATACACAACGGACAAGGCTCGAGGCCATCGACGAACTGAAAATACACACCCATCGCCAATAAAAACGCACAGCCGGCAGCGCCGAGAAAAAACCAAATGCGCGGCCGCGATGCGGCTTGCAAGAATAAGTCATGAATCATAGCCTTGATGCCTTGTTTATTGGTAACTATTCAGCGCATGCGGTAGGTTGGTGTCAGGCATTGATTTCTAAGGACGCGTGAATACATCCCTGTAAGCTCTGACTGCAACGTCCTGTTGCAGACAGCCTTATAAATCAATCCCAGACACCTTCTCATACATGACTTATGCTGAATAATTACGTTTATTACTAAATTTTCGTGTGCTTCGTAGTCAAAATGCTTTTTATTTGAATAGCAAATCATTCACGTTTTTTTGAATTTAACCACTTTATTCAGCGGGCTTAAGTTAATTTCATCGACGACGATGTTAGCATTCGAATGCAGAATATACAGCACCGCATCGGCAACATCTTCGGGCTCGATAGCTTGTCCGGCCTCGCCGCCGGGCTCGAAGGACAAGGTCTCGAAAAACGGCGTATTGACCATGCCCGGATTGATCAGCGCAATCCTAACTCGGCTTTTCGAACATTCTTCGCGTAGCGCCTGAGTAAATCCGCGCACGGCGAATTTACTCGCGCAGTATACCGCGCCTTTGCGGCTCCCCTTGAGCGCCGCTTCCGAGCCGATGAAAATCAAATCGCCCCGCGCTTGTTTTTTCAATCCCGGCAATAATGCGCGCGTTACAAACGCCTGCCCGGTAAAATTAACCGTCATCAATGCTTCGATCGCGGCAAACGAAAACTCTTCCAACGAACCGAAGCGGCCCGCACCGGCACAAAAAACCGCGGCATCGATTTCAGGATGATCCTTGCTCAACTGGGTCGCTTGATCTGCCAAACCCGTCAAATGACTCAAATCCATTTGCACCGCCGTAAAATTCGGCATCGACGTTTGAAAACGATCGGCATCGCGCGATACGCCAAGCACATGATGACCTTCGCTTAATAATTTTCTAGCCACCGCTCGTCCGATTCCGGAACTGGCACCAGTCACCAGGATCGTTCTGTTCACAAACGGCATGGAAAAAACTTATCCTCGGATATGTAGGTCAACAACTGCTCGCTACAAAAGTCCATCATCTCCTGCTCTAAATCCTGGTGATAAGACACCATGCCCTGCTGATTGCTCAATGGTCCCGCGAAAAGTTTTTCTTCCGGATACAGTTTATGCATTTTTTTGTAATTGTTCTCCGGCAATCGAAAAACGCCTAAGCTAACCGAATGCAAGTTCTCCGGATCGATGCGCTTGAAAACCTGTTCGAACAATTGCCGGTAATGCCGCCGAAAATCGTCGGTATAGATCAACGGATCGAAACGTAAGCCCAAAGGCCAACCTTGCGCTTGTAGTTTGGCCATTGCTTCTATCCGTTTTGCCACGGACGGAGCGCCTGCCTCAACCTTGGCCGCAATCGCTTCCGGCGATAAACTGAAGGCAACGATGCAGCGCGCTAAAGGTTCTCGGTCTAATAGGCCCCTAACCTGTGTACTTTTTGTTCTCAACTCTAACCAGGCATTGTCTAGGCCGGCAAAGACAGGCAGGAACTCTTCGACAAAACCGGTAACCGGTTCCAATGCCAAGCTGTCGCAATCGTAACCCGAAAAAAAATAGAGCCGCTCATTGGGATTTTCCGCGCAAATTTGCTTGATATCACTCTGGAAATCCTCGTAATTGACAAACAAGACATAGTGAGCCGACTGGTACATGCCCTGTAAAAAACAATAGCGGCAATCATACAGGCAGTTGAGCATGTGCGAAAAATAATAATTTTTTCCGGCGCCTATGCCGTAGCCGGCCGGAGCCTCTAATACAAACCGCCGATACTTTTCAGCCAAAATCAGTGCCGGCTGCTGTTTTTGTAAGCGGAAGTTTTGCGCCTTCGGATTAAATACTTCGCCGAATCGTCCGCAGCCGATTATTTGCGCTTTTGGAAACCTAGCGCATATTTGTTCGACACGTGGGTGATTACGAATCGCTTCTTCGATATAGAGGGTTTGTATCATTTATAAAGTTTAACGCAAACCATAAAGTCATGTCAGCGCTTCGATACACGCCCCCCCTTTTCTATGAAAATACCCAACTCCTTAAGATATGAACAAACTCTACCCAGGCCTTGCGATTTCTGACACAATCCCCATATCGGATTAAAATAACGTAACCTTTTAAACCATATCTCAACATTATGAAAACGAAAAAAATCGGATTTATCGGAGGCGGCAATATGGCCTCCAGTCTCATCACGGGTTTGATTGCCAGCGGTCACTCGCCATCTCAAATATGGGTCTCGGATATCAATCAAGACGTCCTTAAAACGCTGGCAAACAATTTAAATATTAATATTTCCGTTGCCAATGAAGCCGTCATCGAGGAAGTCGACGTCGTCGTGCTGGCAATCAAGCCACAGGTACTACGTGAAGTCGCGGAAAACTGCGCGGCCAGCATACGGAAAAAGCGCCCGTTGGTCGTTTCGATCGCCGCCGGCATCGCTCAAGAGAGTCTGAGCCGCTGGCTGGGCGCCGAAGTCGCTGTCGTGCGCTGCATGCCAAATACCCCGTCCTTGGTGTTGACCGGCGCAACCGGTTTACATGCCAATGCGAATGTCGACGACGAACAGCGCGACTTGGCTGAAAATATTCTACGCTCGGTCGGCGTTGCGTTATGGGTCGATAAAGAATCGGAACTCGATGCGGTTACTGCGGTATCGGGCAGCGGCCCGGCCTATTACTTTTTGCTGATGGAAGCGATGGAACAAGCCGCATTGTCAATGGGCATGCAGGAACATACGGCACGCTTGCTGATTCAACAAACCGCGCTCGGCGCCGCTAAAATCGCGCTCGAATCGAACGAGTCCCCCGAACAATTGCGCAAACGGGTCTCTTCGCCGGGCGGCACCACCGAACAAGCAATCAAAGCTTTCGAACAAGGAGGATTCCGAGAGTTGGTCGCCAAGGCCATTCAAGCCGCGCATGACCGCTCGATCGAGATGTCCAAACAATTGGGAGAACAATAATGGATTCGAACTATATGTCCAATCCTGTCATTTTTTTGATCGATACGGTATTTTCGTTATATATCCTTGCCGTCATGCTGCGCTTCCTACTGCAGTGGTGTGATGCCGAATACTATAATCCGATCTCGCAGTTTTTGATCAAAATCACGCATCCGCCGCTTCGAGTCATGCGCCGCTTTATTCCGCCGATCGGTCAAATCGATACGTCGTCGTTGGTTTTGGTCATGGTTTTGCAGATGCTGGCCGATTTTTCGATCTTGATTTTGAAAGGTATCATGATCAGCGTTGGCGCATTGATTGTTTTATCGTTTACGCAACTGGTTTCGTTGCTGTTCAATATCTTCATTTTTGCGATATTTGCCCGGGCGATTCTAAGTTGGGTCAACCCCGGCGCTTTCGATGCCGCCTCGTCGATATTACATAGCTTGACCGAGCCGCTGCTCGATACTTGCCGTAAATTCATCCCCGATATCGGCGGCGTCGATTTATCGCCCCTGGCCGCACTGGTGTTATTGCAACTGGCTAAAATGGTCATTTTGCCGCCTTTGCATCAATTAGCCGGCCTGATTGGTTGAGATGGTTTTGTTGGCAACATGACAGACGATCCTGCTCCCTTTTGATCGAAAATTTCCGGCCAACGAGTTCGGAATTAATAAATCGTAATGCAAACGGTTATGGATTTGGTCGTAAATATACCTTTCGCACTTCAAATTTCGGCAGTACCGGAGGAGGCCTCGGGGTGCTCGATAAAGGCTTTGCCAGCATGGAGCTGGCATAGAGCCTACATGGACGTATTCACCCAGCACCTAAATTCCATAACTCAATGGCCATGATTAATTGCGTTGGATAATTTAGGTGCTGGGTTCACGGCGTCCTTTAATGGGCACCCCGAGGCCGAATTTTCATCTACGATGAGTATATAATAAAAATTGTCTTATTTTCCTTTTGATCAGCTGTTGCTGTAGCCGCCTATGCCGATTGCCTTACTACGAAAATACCTTAACATTGCCGCAGTCACACTACTTCTATGTCATGTGCCCTCGATCCATGCAAAAAAAATGTACCGCTGGGTTGACGACCAAGGCAATACTTATTTTTCAGACCAAGTCCCGCCGGAACACGCAAAGCATCGCCGCGAAGCGTTAAATCAGCGAGGCAGGGTAATCGATGTCATTGAAAAAGCCAAAACAAAAGAAGAGCTAGAATTGGATCAAAGACTTAACGAGCTTCGTGAGGCGCAGGAAAAAATCATTCAAAAACAACAAACCTATGATAGGGTTTTACTAAGCACTTTCCGCAACATAGACGATTTATTGTTGTCGATCAAAAATAAGACTCGCACTATGGAAGCACAAATCAGGGCGACGGAAGGCAACTTAAACCGGCTCAAGAGTCAGCTATCCGGACAACAAAGAAAAGCCGCAGCATTCGAAAGAAATGCTCAACGCGTCCCCGAGTCGTTACTGAAGGATATCCGGTCGACCCAAGAGCAAATTCAACAAACCGAAATAGCGATCAGTCGACAAATGGAAACGTTGAACCAAGTAAAAAAAGAAGACGATGCCGACGTCGAGCGCTATTTATTTTTGACTCAATCCAGGACCGATACGCAACCGAAACAACATAAAATTCCTAGCATTAAGGAAGCCAACGAATTAGGATTGTTTTATTGCGAGAACGATCATCAATGTAACCAGGCGTGGGAAATTGCTCGAACTTTCGTCACTTTTCATTCAACGACCGGCCCGGATATCGACACCGACAAGTTGATCATGACCCGCTCGCCATCTAAAGATTCCGACTTAAGCTTATCATTATCAAAAATCGCGATTAGCGATGTCGACTATCAACTTTTTCTCGATATTCGTTGCCGAGACTCTTCATTAGGCCGCGAGTTATGCGCGAGTCAGCGAGTCAGCGATATCCGGTCCGCGTTTAGACCTTATATTAACGACGCCTTATCTCGGTCGACTGAATAATAAGGTCCCCACTCCCTGGTCGGTAAACAGCTCCAACAATACTGCATGCTCGACGCGCCCGTCGATGATATGGACGCTAGAGACCCCTCCTTTCAGCGCATCGGTTGCGCAGCGGGTTTTCGGTATCATACCGCCGGAAATCGTACCGTCCTCAATCAAGTCGTCTACATCCTTTAACGAGAGACCGGTCAGCAAATTTTGTTGCTTATCGAGAATGCCTGCGGTATTGGTCAACAAAATCAATTTTTCGGCTTTCAAGACTTCTGCAACCTTGCCGGCGACCAAATCGGCATTGATATTATAGGAATGCCCATCGTCGCCCACGCCGATCGGAGCAATCACTGGAATAAAATCACTGTGATTCAACATCGACAGTACCGCCGGATCGATACTACTGACCTCTCCCACATGACCTAAATCGATGATTTCAGGCTCTTGCACTTCGATCGCATTTTTTTTCATTTTGATCTTGTTGGCGCGAATAAAGTCGCCGTCCTTACCGGTCAAGCCCACCGCTTTGCCGCCATGCCGGTTTATCAGATTAACGATCTCTTTGTTCACCAAGCCGCCCAATACCATTTCAACAACATCCATCGTTTCGCTGTCGGTCACACGCATGCCGTCAATAAACTCTGAGGTTTTTCCGAGCCGTTTCAGTAAGTCCCCTATTTGAGGGCCGCCGCCATGTACGACGATGGGGTTTAAACCGACCAGTTTCATCATGACAATATCTTGCGCAAAACTGTTTTTTAGCGATTCATCGATCATCGCATTGCCGCCGTATTTGACGACGACCGTTTTATCTTTAAAACGGCGAATATAAGGTAAGGCTTCGATCAGAACGTGCGCAATCTGATGCGCGGCTTTGTTTTTCATGTATTCTTTATCCATTGATTAAAAAGGTAAAACTAGCTGTGGCTCGATACTCGCGATCAATGTCTTGAACTCCTTTTGAATTCGGCGCATCGCTTGCTCGCTATCGGCTTCGAAACGGACCACTAATGAAGGCGTGGTATTCGATGCTCTAACTAGCCCCCAACCATCGGAAAAATCGACCCGTAATCCATCGATGTTGGTGATTTTCCCATCTTTGAAATCGGCCTTGGCAAATAACCGTTCAATAAAGTCAAAATTTTCGCCCTCTTTCATTGAAACGAGCAATTCCGGTGTATTAAGGCTTTCCGGAAACTCGGCAAAAATTTCGGCACTGGTTCTGGCATCCGAGGACAAAATCTCAATTAGACGCGCCGCTGAATATAAAGCGTCATCAAACCCGTACCATCGGTCATTAAAAAAGATATGCCCGCTCATCTCTCCAGCTAATTTAGCACCGGTTTCTTTGACTTTTGCCTTCATATAAGAGTGGCCGGTTTTCCACATTAAGGCTCGACCGCCGTATTTGGCGATCTGCTCGGCCAAATGCCTAGAGCATTTGACATCGTAAACAATCTGCGCACCGGGCTTTCTTGCCAAGACATCCTTAGCAAACAACATCATCAGCCGATCCGGCCATATAATTTTACCGTTTGAATCGACCACCCCAAGGCGGTCGCCATCACCGTCGAAAGCGATGCCGATGTCCGCCTCATAATGTTGCACCGCAGCAATTAAGTCTTCCAAATTTTCCGGAACGCTTGGATCCGGATGGTGATTAGGAAAACTGCCATCGACATCGCAAAACAATTCGACGACTTCGCAACCCAGCGTCTTAAATAGTATCGGTGCAATATCACCGGCCACGCCGTTCCCGCAATCCAACACGATTTTCATCGGCCTGACCAAATGTACATCTTCGGCGACAATACCGATGTATTCATTAACAAACATGCTGTTCTGGTCGACCGTACCGCCTACCTCAACGGCATAATCTTGTTTATCGATGATGTTTTTAAGCTTCGCGACACGCTGCCCTGCCAAGGTTTCACCCTTAATCACCATTTTCATGCCGTTGTATTCTGCCGGATTATGACTCCCGGTAATCATTAACCCGGTCCGTCCTTCGGTATGTTGCGTAACGAAATACAGAATAGGTGTCGGCACCATGCCCAAATCGAGGACATCCCGCCCTGTCGAAACAATGCCATTGATCACGGCATCCGCCAATTCGGGACTGGAATGGCGCCCATCACGTCCGACCACGACAATGTTACAATCCGCTTTTCTCACTTCCGTACCAAACGCGCGGCCAATATCATAAGCCAGTTCGGTTGTCAGCGTTTTGCCGACCACGCCCCGTATATCATAGGCTCTAAATACTTCTCCGCTCCCCTCGTGCAACGGTGCCGTCGCTTTTGAAATAGGGGAGGGTTTTGGCTGCTCGGGAACCGGAGTTGGTTTCGCTTCTGGTATCGGCATATCCCAATCGACATCCGGCATTGAGACCGGACTTGTTTCGGCATCGCCTGCTTTAGCGTTTTCAACAATTTCTTCAATCGCAAAATCGGATTCTTCAAAAAATCCGTCAAAATCGGCTTCGCTTTCATTAGCAATCGCAACGACGTCGTCTCCTTGATGATCCAATACTCGCTTGAATTGTACCAGCGTGGAAATAATGACACTCATCTCACTCAAATTTACCGGATAATTACCATACGCATTTCCGGTCATTAGATCCTTGACGGCTTTTAAAACAATACTTTGGTCGTGGCTTAAAATATTGGCACTTTTCCGATAGCCTACAAAAAACGCAAGACAAACCAACAGCACCGCTATTAACATAATTGCCGCAATCAACCCTACATCCGAAGAGCTCCCCCCTATCTGATACCAAACCTGAACTTGCCATGCCGTGTGAGCAATAGGCATCTGCACACTAGCAGCATCGCCGATAAGCGCTCGGTTTCCAACCGCTGCCAACTCGAAGTCACCCTGCCTCAATTGAATCAACTGATTGCCGATAGAGCTAGGCTTAATGCTGTTATTAATAAAGTCATAACTCAAACTGGCCAATATGACACCCGCCACGCGGCCGCTTTCTTCAATTCTAGCCGTTATCGCAAGATGCCGGTTAGCACCCTCCCCTTGAATCAAGGGTTGAGGATTCCCGCTAAAGGTTTCCTTAACCATGTCCAAATCGGCAAAGCCCATGTGCGGAACATGTTCGGTATCCAAATCGTTTATGCCTGGCAGCAATAATCTGATCTTTAATGCGCCCGGCAAATATTTTTCCAATTGTGCTTCTAACGCTCGAATCCGGCCCCTGTCTCTGTTTTCCATTGCCTCTATTACAGTCGGATCTCGAGCCATTTTGTCAATTGCGCTAGCCAATTGTTCGATTTGTTTTGAAATACCTAATGCGGTACCGGCAGCCAGAGCCATTGCTGAATCATGCTTAGCTTCCTTGATGCTGGAGTCATTAGCCCAATAAATCGCTCCTCCTGTCAATAGCACCACAAATGCCGCAATGATCGACAGCGGTAAGAATATACGCTCCATCAAATGTCCCCTATCAATTTAATGTCGCCCGGTATGTCCGAAACCACCTTCACCTCGAGCACTTTCATCAAACGCGTCGACCAACTCGAATTGCGCCTGTACGACAGGCACGAAAATCAATTGTGCGATTCTTTCCCCGACATTAACGATAAATGCGGTCTGTCCACGATTCCAACAAGATACGAAAATCTGTCCCTGATAATCCGAATCGATCAATCCCACGAGATTACCCAAAACGATTCCGTGTTTATGCCCTAATCCCGAGCGAGGCAGGATGACTGCCGCCATAGTATTATCGGCAATATGAATCGCAATGCCGGTGGGGATCAAGATACTGTCGCCAGGCTTCAATTCGACCGATTCGCTCAAACAGGCCCTCAAATCCAAACCGGCCGAACCGGTAGTGGCGTATTCAGGCAGAGGAATATCCTTACCCAATCGTTCATCCAGAATTTTTAATTGTATTTTTTTCATTGATTTTCTCAGCGATTAAGCTCATTAGCTGCCGTGCGAGTTGTTTTTTATCGGTCATGGCCAAATCTACGCCGCCACCATGCCAGAAGACAGACAGGGCATTTAGATCGCTTTCGAACCCGCCCTTATCTTTACCAACCCAATTGGCCGCAACCATATCCAAATTCTTTCGAATTAACTTGTCTTGAGCATATCGCTCTAAATCGTGCGTTTCGGCGGCAAAACCAACCGTGTAAGGTCTGTTATGCGTCAACTTCGAAACATCGGCTAAAATATCACGGGTTTTACGTAATAAAATGACGACCTCGTCATTTTGTTTTTTTATTTTTTTATCATTAACACTAACCGGACTGTAATCGGCGACTGCCGCCGCCGCGATAAAAATATCGGCCGATTGAACACTCGTCATGACCGCTTCATGCATTTGCGCGGCAGTTTCAACCTGTATCAGACGCGCGCCATCGGGTGCTGACAATGCGACTGGCCCACTAACCAAAGTGACTTCAGCTCCTATTGCCAAGGCCGCATGGGCAAGCGCATAAGCCATTTTTCCGGAACTGCGATTGGTAATATAGCGAACCGGGTCGAGAGGTTCCCGTGTAGGGCCGGCTGTAATCAAAATCTTTTTACTCTGTAAAACCGCTTGCGCAGTATTTGCCATTAAACACTGCATGATCGCTTCCGGCTCGGACATACGCCCTAAACCTGTTTCGCCGCAAGCTTGACTGCCGACTTCCGGCCCGATGAATTGCGCTCCTTGGCCGACTAAGCGCTCTATATTTTCCTGAGTAACGGCTTTATGCCACATGACACGATTCATTGCCGGCGCCAAATAAAGAGGACACCCGGCGGCCAACACCAACGTGGAGACTAAATCGTCGGCCAAGCCATGACTCAATTTAGCGATCATATTTGCGGTCGCCGGAGCAATCACGATGCAATCCGCCCAGCGCGCCAAGCTGATGTGCCCCATTGCGTGTTCTTGATCACAGTCCAACAAATCAATATGCACAGGGTTTCCGGATAAGGCTTGCAAAGTCAACGGAGTGATAAAGGCCATCGCCGACCGAGTCATCACCACTCTAACTTCACACCCGTGTTTTCTCAAGAGCCGGATGAGCTCTGCAGACTTGTAGGCCGCGATTCCGCCGCAAACTGCTAGTAATATTCGCTTCTTATTAATAGTTGTACCGATAGAAAATTAAATTGGATATTATGGCAAGTATAGTAAATTTCTTCTATGCTTGATATTTTTGACCTAACTTGGGTAATCAATGGCAATCAAAGATTGGCCGGCGGATGAACGACCTCGGGAAAAATTATTACAAAAAGGCTCAAACGCGCTTACCGACGCGGAATTGCTCGCAATATTTCTGCGCACCGGAACGCCTGGAAAATCGGCTGTCGATTTAGCCAGAGACTTACTGAACGACTTCGGTTCTTTAAAGGCGCTGCTCGATGCCGACCTGGAACGTTTTTGTCAAAGTGTCGGCTTAGGGCCCGCTAAATACGCGCAACTGCAAGCCGTTTTAGAAATGGCTAGAAGGCATTTTTGTGAAATTCTACAACGCGGTGACGCCTTGACCAGCCCCGACATTACCCGAGCTTATCTCAGCGCGCAATTAAGAGGATACAGTTATGAGGTATTCGCTTGCTTGTTTCTCGATAACCAACATCGTGTTTTAAAGCTCGAAGAATTGTTCCGAGGCACTATAGACAGCGCCTCTGTGTATCCTAGAGAAGTAGCCAAAGCCGCTTTACAGCACAACGCCGCCGCCGTTATATTCGCACACAATCACCCCTCCGGAATCAGCGAACCCAGCCAAGCCGACCGCCACATAACCGACAAACTCAAGCAAGCCTTGGCTTTATTCGACATTCGGGTTCTTGATCATTTTATCATCGGCGACGGCTTACCCTACTCGTTTGCTGAGCATGGGTTGATATGACAAATAATTTTTATCTATATACTTTTTAAAAAGTAGACTAAAAAAGGCGACTCGCAAAGAGAGTTATAATACACGGATGTATCAATCGTCCAGAAAGAGTCTCCCCGGTCATAAACGCTAAACATCTAAGGCTGCGCATTAACTCTTTGAACCGATTAACTTTGTCTCCGCTTCCAGGTATTTTTCGGTCGTCTTCCGAATAACTTCCTCGGGCAATGATGGTGCCGGCGGCTTTTTATTCCAGTCCAAGGTTTCTAAATAGTCGCGCACATACTGCTTATCGAAACTGGGCGGGCTAATACCGACTTGGTATTGATCGGCGGGCCAAAAGCGCGACGAGTCGGGCGTTAGCGCTTCATCGATCAAATATAAGACGCCGGCGTCGTCGGTGCCGAATTCGAATTTGGTATCGGCAATAATTATGCCTCTTTCCTTGGCATAATTCGCCGCTTCTTGGTAGAGGGCCAAACTGGCCTCACGCACTTTTTCGGCGAGTTCTGGCCCCATCAATTCAACCGTTTTCGCAAACGTTATATTTTCATCATGATCGCCGACAGCGGCTTTGCTGGACGGGGTATAGATCGGTTCGGGCAATTGCTGTGCCTGCTGTAAACCTTCGGGAAGACGAATGCCGCAAATATGACCGGTTTGTTGATAATCTTTCCAACCCGAGCCAATGATATATCCACGTACAATCGCTTCGACCGGTAGCGGTTTCAATTTTCTGACTACAACCGCCCTTCCTTCCAGCTGGGCGAGCTCTTGCGGATCGGTAAGCACTTCAGGCAAAGAAACGCCGGCTAAATGATTCGGCAAGATGTGTTTCAATTTGCTAAACCAAAAATTCGAAACCGATGTCAAAACCCGCCCTTTTTCCGGAATCGGGTCCGGCAATATCACATCGAAAGCCGATAGGCGATCGGTCGTGACGATCAACATGTGTTTATCGTCTATGTCGTAAATATCACGGACTTTTCCGCGAGCACGCAGCGTCAATTGCGACAAAGATGATTCGTAAAGAACAGCCGGAGCGTTCATAATACCTCGTTCTAAGAAGTTAATATCAAATCGCATACAATAGCATTTATTTTCGAATTACGGGATGTCTGGCAATGAGTTGGTTGGGAAAATTCTTGGGCGGCGCCTTCGGATTTCTATTGGGCGGTCCGCTTGGGGCTATACTAGGGGCATCGGTCGGCCATCATTTCGATTCCGGCTTGGAGGCATTCGATTTCGACGAGAGCTTGAGCCCCGGCGATAAACACCGCATACAAACCGCTTTTTTTACCGCGACTTTTTCGGTAATGGGCCACATCGCCAAAGCGGACGGGCGCGTTTCTCAAGCGGAAATCGATCTGGCTAAACGCGTAATGGACGAAATGGGTTTATCGGCCAACTTGCGCTCGACCGCCATCAAACTGTTTCAACAAGGCAAAAGCAAAGACTTTCCCCTTGACGATGCGCTTCGTCAATTTCGTCACGAGTGCCAGAGACGAACCGACTTAATCCGCATGTTTTTAGAGATTCAACTTCAAGCCGCGATGGCCGACGGCCATTTGGACGAGGCCAAGGATAAGCTGTTGATCAAGATCTGCGGAATACTCGGTTTATCGCGGTTTGATTACGAGCGCATCAAATTGCAAATTCTAGCGCAATATCGGCTCTATGGCAGTCAACATCGACAGCAATATCAATCGATTAAAAAAGAGGATAACTTAGCCACCGCCTATGAGGTCCTCGGCGTTCGCCCCAATGCCAGCGATAGCGATATTAAAAAAGCTTATCGCCGCCTAATCAGCCGACATCATCCGGATAAACTAGTTGCGAAAGGTCTCCCCGAAGAAATGATGACCTTAGCCAAGGAAAAAACGCAAAAAATTACCAAGGCTTATGAAACGATAAGTGAAGCGCGTAAAAGATGATTGAATCAAAAACGAGAATGTTCGTCTTCGTCTTCTTTTAAATGCATATTTTCATTGACTAAAGTCCCTAAATCTTCAGCACCCAGCTTAATCATCAAGCGTACTTCGTTTCTTGAATCAGCAGAGTTCAAGGCATCCTCATAGCTAATTTTTCCGGCGGTATAAAGATCGTAAAGCGCTTGATCGAAGGTCTGCATCCCATGTTCCCGCGAGTTCTTCATTAATTCCTTAAGTTTGTGAACCTCGCCTTTACGAATCAAGTCGGAAACCAAGGGTGTGTTCAACAAAATTTCAACCGCGGGATAGCGCCCTTTGCCATCGGCACGGGCAATCAACTGCTGCGCGACAATGCCTCGCAAGTTCAACGACAAGTCCATAAATAATTGATTATGCATTTCGTCCGGGAAAAAATGCAAAATCCGATCCAATGCCTGATTGGCATTGTTCGCATGCAAGGTCGTTATACACAAATGTCCGGTTTCGGCGAACGTAATCGCATTTTGCATCGTTTCACGGGTTCTAACCTCTCCGATCAGGATGACATCGGGCGCTTGGCGCAAGGTATTCTTAAGCGCGACTTCATAGGACTCGGTATCCATGCCGACTTCACGCTGCGTAACGATACACCCCAAGTGCGGATGCAAAAACTCGAGCGGATCTTCAATGGTAATGATATGACCGCTGCTGTTTTGGTTTCGGTATTTGATCAACGACGCCAGTGAAGTCGACTTACCGGTTCCCGTCCCGCCGACAAACAACACCAGGCCGCGCTTGTTCATGACCAAATCTTTTAAAACCGGCGGCAAATGCAGATCTTCGGCATCAGGAATATGGGTCTCAATACGTCTCAACACCATTCCCGCCGCATCTCGTTGGGTAAACGCACTCACCCGGAATCGGCCGAGCTTAGGAAAGGCAATCGCAAACTGGCATTCTTTGGTATTATCGAATTCGTCTATTTGCCGTTGCGTCATCACGCTCATGACAATCGCTCGTGATTGATCGCTATTTAGTATTGTTTTGGACACTTCGATCAACTTACCGTCGACTTTTATCGTGGGCGGGCGTCCCGCTGTGATAAATAAATCGGAGGCCTTTTGCTGGACCATTAACTCAAGTAATCGCTTAAATTCATCCATATCGCCACCTTTATCTGAACATGTCTTTGTTAACGGCTTTCATCATGGCGACTTTTGAAGCCACTAACCCTTTTTCAACCATCTCTTTCAAATTTTGATCCAAGGTCTGCATGCCTTCCTTGCGCCCGGTTTGTATCGCCGAATACATTTGCGCAACTTTCGCTTCGCGAATCAAATTTCTAATGGCAGCAGTCCCGACCATGATTTCATGCGCCGCGATACGTCCTCCTCCGACTTTTTTCAGCAAGGTTTGCGAAATAACCGCTTGCAACGATTCCGACAACATCGAGCGGATCATGTCTTTTTCAGCCGCCGGAAACACATCGATAATGCGGTCGATCGTTTTCGCGGCCGACGTGGTGTGCAACGTGCCGAAAACCAAGTGACCGGTTTCTGCCGCGGTCAGTGCCAATCGTATCGTTTCCAAGTCGCGCATTTCGCCCACTAGAATAACATCGGGGTCTTCCCGCAATGCGGAACGCAACGCTTCGGTGAACCCTAAAGTATCGCGATGGACTTCGCGTTGGTTGATCAAGCATTTTTGGCTTTCATGTACGAACTCGATCGGGTCCTCAACGGTTAAAATATGTGCATAATCATTGGTGTTGATATGGTTGATCATCGCCGCGAGCGTCGTCGATTTACCCGACCCGGTAGGTCCTGTTACCAGTATCAAACCTCTCGGTTTGCGCGTGACTTCTTCGAAAAACTTTGGCGCATTCAGATCCTCTAAACTCAACACCTTCGAAGGAATCGTTCTAAAAACTGCACCAGCACCGCGTTCCTGATTAAACGCATTGACACGAAACCTTGCAACGCCCGGCAATGCAAAAGAAAAGTCGGTTTCAAGAAATTCTTCATAATCACGGCGCTGTTTATCGTTCATGATGTCGTAAATCAAAGCATGAACTTCTTTATGCTCCAAGGCAGGAATATTGATACGCCGGATATCGCCGTCCACTCGAATCATCGGCGGCAAACCGGCCGATAAATGTAAATCCGATGCATTGTTTTTAACGGAAAAAGTCAATAATTCAGCAATATCCATACGATTCTCAAGCGGCTAATAAAAATAGAAACACTAAATAACCTTAGCCTAAGTCTTTGCTTTTTGAAAGGGCTGCTGTTTAATAGGCGCTTTTTATCATCTAAATTGTGCTTATGTTCGCAATTGCTCAACAAATCGTATCCGTTCGAACTCAAATTAGACAAGCCGAGATCGACTTCGAACGCTTACCGGGAAGTGTTCGCTTACTTGCCGTCAGTAAAACTAAACCTTCTTCGGACATTATCCTCGCCTATCTTTCCGGCCAACGCCATTTCGCGGAAAGCTATGCGCAAGAAGCGCGATCCAAGCAACAAGAGCTCGGGGCTTACAATATCACCTGGCATTTCATCGGCCCGATTCAATCCAATAAAACCAAGCTCATCGCCCGCCATTTTGCCTGGGTTCATAGCGTAGACCGGTTCAAAATTGCCCAGCGGCTTAGTGAACAACGCCCTGCCAATTTACCGGCATTGAATATTTGTTTGCAAGTCAACATCAGCCATGAAAGTAGCAAATCAGGCATTGCACTGAATGATCTTCCGGAATTGATCGACGCAGTTAATGCCCTTCCGAATCTCCGTCTAAGAGGGGTTATGGCGGTACCTGCACCGCAAAGTGACTTTTCTTTGCAACGAGAGCCCTACCGATTGCTCTATAAAGCGGTTTCCGAACTCAGGCATCCTAATCTCGATACGTTTTCATTCGGGATGAGTAACGACTTAAACGCGGCGATTGCCGAAGGATCCACAATGGTCAGAATCGGCACGTCCTTGTTCGGAACCCGGCAATACAGTTAATCCGGCACCACAGATGCATCAACCTAAAAAGAGCAGTTTGAGACTTCACCAGGTCGGTGAAAGTGTTGTAGACCCTTCATGCTTCGACTCGGCTCAGCACGAACGGTCTACAACACATGTCAACTGCTCTTTTTAGGATCAATCTTTTTTCTTAACGATCGCCAACCCCTGATCTTTTAGCTGCTGTGCGGCTTCGAGAATATCTTTGCGGTGCTTGTTAATATATAGCCCGCTACCGATACCCATCGCCATTAACAACACAGGGTGCTTCGCGAGCTTGAGAATAATTTCCGCACCAACCTTAGAGCCGACCGAGAGTATGCCCAACTTGATTAATGGATGCATACTCTTTCCGTCCTGCTCTATGTTGCCAGACCCTCCATTTGACTCCTGTTCGCTCATTGATTTTTCCTATTATTTTGAATTGAAACCTTCACGACGAAGCACATCTTTCGCACATCAAATTTCGCCATCATACATTCCCCACCAACATGGGATAGAGTTAAAAACCGAAAATTGGGCTGCGCAAAAGGTACATTTTCTGTCCTTCGTCTGTACTCGGCAAAATATTAACAAGCCCCCTAAAAATCCCAAAAGAAAAAATTTATTTTTATCATTGACTATCAAGACAACCGGTCGTATTATTTTTGCATGATCGAAATATCGCAAAAACAAATCAACCGAGATAATCTACTCAATCAAGGCGTCAAGCTATTGATGGAGCAGGGGTATCATGGTACCGGACTTAAAGAAATCTTAGATGCCGTTAAAATACCCAAAGGTTCTTTTTACAATTATTTCGGCAGTAAAGAAAATTTCGGCGCGGAAGTCATTCAACACTACATCGAACCATTCATTAAACAACTTGACACCTATTTGGAACATTCGAACGGCGATGCCCTATCTGCGTTAGCGCGCTATTACCGAGAGTTGATTACCGAAACCGAAAAACAAAACTTCAAAGGCGGCTGCCTGCTCGGCAATCTAATGGGTGAAATCGGCGACACCAGCGAAATATGCCAAAAAGCATTGCAATCCGCGGTAACTCGTTATCGCAACATTATACGCTCTGCACTTGCCCAAGCGCAGCAACAAGGAACCGTTCGATCCGATCTAACGGCAGAGGAAATGGCCGATTTATTACTAAACACCTGGCAAGGCGCGTTACTTCGAATGAAAATCGAACAATCCTCGGAACCTTTAAAGCAATGCTGCCGGAGTTTGTTGGAGGGCTATTTCAAAGCCTAATTTTTTCAATCCCTATAAAGACGACCAGTCATTTTTTAATTGGAGAAAAACATGCCTAAATTCATTATCGAACGAGAAATCCCCAATGCAGGATCGTTGACAAGCGAAGACCTTCAAGGCATCGCTCAAAAGTCATGCTCCATTCTTCAGGATATGGGGCCGAAAATCCAATGGATTGAGAGTTATGTAACCGATAATAAAGTCTATTGTGTTTATATCGCACCGGACGAAAAAGCTATTCGTGAACATGCCCAACAAGGATCATTTCCTGCTAATCGTGTCAGTCGAATCAAGACGATTATTGATCCAACTACTGCCGAAACATAAGCGCAATACCGATCTCAGAAATACCCATCAACCAAAGGAGGCAATCAGTCAATTTCACGAAAGCTCAATATTACTCAGATAATTATAAGAGAGTGCATACTATGAAATCACAAAGCAAAAACCGAAATCTTCTTGGCAAACTAACTCAATCAGCCCTGTTTACCGCTTCAACAATCATGATCAGCAGCCTTGGCATTCAGTCTGCTCAAGCCGATGAAACCTGCATGTCGCCTTATATGGCCAAAATCGTCGGACAGGAGGACTTTGTCTATATCTGGACGCTCGGCATGGAAGGTGTCGGTGACGAACAGGACAAACTGGTCACGGTCGATGTAAATCCTAAGTCCAAGAACTACGGCAAAGTCATCAACTCGCTGTCGGTCGGCGGTCGCAATGAGGCACATCATTCCGGTTTTACCGATGATCGACAGTACTTGTGGGCTGGCGGCCTCGATACCAATAAGGTTTTTATTTTCGATGTTCACAGCGACCCGGCTAAACCCAAATTAACGAAGGTCATCAGCGATTTCGTCGCGAAAAGCGGTGGCGTAGTCGGCCCGCATACGACCTATGCCTTGCCCGGTCGCATGCTGATCACCGGTCTGTCGAATAACAAGGATCACGGCGGCAGAACCGCCTTAGTCGAATACACCAACGAAGGAGAATATCTCGCGACTCATTGGCATCCGACCGACAGCGACCTGCGCGGCGCGGTCAAGACTGGAAACTATGCCGACGGTTATGGCTACGACGTGCGCGTGTTGCCTAGACGCAATGCGATGTTCACCTCGTCGTTCACCGGCTGGTCCAATTACATGATGGATTTCGGCAAGATGCTGAACGACCCCGAGGCGATGAAACGCTTCGGCAATACCGTCGTGCAATGGGACCTGCATGCGCGCAAACCGAAAAAAGTCTTCGACGTTCCCGGTGCGCCTCTGGAACTTCGTTGCGCATGGGGGGCCAATAATAATTACTGTTTTACCAGCACAGCACTAACATCGAAAATCTGGTTGATTTACGAAGACCAAGCAGGCGAATGGCAAGCGAAAGCCGTTGCCGATATCGGCGATCCTTCAAAAATCCCGTTGCCGGTCGACATCTCTATTTCGAGCGACGACAAAACATTATGGGTCAATACCTTTATGGACGGGAAGACTCGAGGTTTCGACATTAGCGATCCGTTCAACCCGAAACAAGTTTACGAACAAAAAATCGGCGCCCAAGTCAATATGGTGTCGTCAAGCTGGGACGGCAAACGTCTCTATTATACGTCTTCTCTATTGGCCAACTGGGATAAAAAAGGCGACGATAACGAGCAATTCTTCAAGCTTTATCACTGGGATGGAAAGCAACTAAAAGAACAGTTCGCGATCGATTTCATCAAGGAAAAGTTAGGCCGTGCGCATCAAATGCGGTTCGGTGCATATTCTCTTTATAGCAGCAACAGCCAGCAGCCCAACCTGCTCACGAAATATCAATAACCTCAATGAGCGGCTTCGGCCGCTTTTTCTATTGACAGCGGCTTCCGCCGCCCTCTGTTCCCATCGATTCGCCGGAGCGACGCCATGAAACATTTGTTTACCATCGTCATTTTGCTGTCGAGCGTAGCGGTCTTTTCGGTCAAGGCCGGCAACGAAACGCTTGCGCCAGGTTATGGCGCGCTGCAATACGAACTCCCGGCCGTCGGCAGCTATCTGTTACCGGCGCTCGGAAAAGCCGCAGACGGTACAATTCTCGACGAACAAGGCCAAACTATTACCTTGCATCAACTGATGGGCGATAAGATCGTGCTACTCAGTTTTATTTATTCGACGTGCAGCGACGTCAACGGCTGCCCTTTAGCAACCGGTGTATTTCATAAGATCAAAAACCGCCTTAAAAAAGAACCCGAATTGAGCCGACAACTGCGTTTATTGACGTTAAGCTTTAACCCGGAACAAGACACGCCAGACAAAATGAAACAGTATGGCGAGCACCTGCAGGATGAAAATATCGAGTGGCGCTTTCTAACGACGACTTCGGAAACCGAGCTGCGACCCATTCTCGATAATTACCGGCAAAGCATCCAGAAAATCTACGACGAAAACGGACGTTTCACCGGCACTTTTTCGCATATTTTGCGCGTCTATTTGATCGACCGAAACAAAAAAATCCGCAACATCTACAGCGTTTCGTTCTTGCATACGGACACTTTGATCAATGATGTGAAGACCTTACTGCAACCGGTAGTCGTCGCCAATGGCAAAACGTCGGAACAAGTCGCCAAACGTTTTCGACCCGGCGATGATAAATCGAATTACGAAAGCAGCGACTATGCGACTCGTAGCATTGCTTTGGACGACCGAACCGGTCAAACGACTGACTTGATGAAAACAGTCTACCACCCACCGAAAGGACTGCCTCCCGTGCCGGTTCCGGCGAACAATCCTGTGACGACGGAGAAAGTGCAATTGGGCCGGAAACTGTTTTACGACCGCCGCTTGTCGCTGAATAATACCTTTTCATGCGCCATGTGTCATATTCCCGAACAAGGCTTTACCAGTAACGAGATGAAAACTGCGGTCGGCGTCGAAGGCCGGACCGTCAAGCGCAACAGTCCGACACTTTACAATGTCGCTTATTACACCAAATTGTTTCACGATGGACGCGAAAATAGTCTCGAACACCAGGTTTGGGGTCCTCTATTGGCGCACAATGAAATGGCCAACCCGTCGATCGGTAGCGTCATCGAAAAATTGCATAACGATAGCGAATACAATGCTCTTTTCAAAAAGGCTTTCGGCAAAGGGCCGACAATCGAAACAATCGGCATGGCGATCGCAAGTTACGAGCGCACCCTTAACTCGGGCAATTCGGCATTCGACCGTTGGTATTACAGCAACGACAAACGAGCCTTGAATATTTCCGCACAACGCGGTTTCAAGCTATTTTCCGGCAAGGCGCAATGCTCGTCTTGTCACAGCATCAGTAAGAAGCATGCGCTGTTCACCGACAATGCGTTTCATAACACCGGCATCGGTTATCGCGAAGCAATGCGCAGTACTGCTAAGACACAACGAGTCCAGGTCGCTCCCGGCGTCTTTGTCGATATCGATTCGCAATTAATCGATTCGGTTTCGGAAACCAAGAGCAACGATCTCGGCCGCTATGAAGTTACCCAGAATCCTGACGACCGTTGGCATTATAGAACCCCATCATTGCGTAATGTTGCGCTGACCGCACCATACATGCACAACGGTTCGATTTCGACACTAAAGGAAGTCGTCGACTTCTATAACCAGGGCGGCATTAGCAATGAAAACTTAGACCCGCTGATCAATCCTTTGAATTTAAACAATGCTGAAATAGACGATTTGACTGCTTTTCTGGAGTCTTTGACCGGTGACAATATCGATGAATTGGTTGCCGATGCATTTGCGGCTCCAGTCGGCGATCATCAAGAAAACTGATCACATGCGCGATACTTTTACAGTATCGCCAATAACGATGAAATCATTTGAAAATAAATGTCCAACAATGCGGCTAACGCATTTTGATATACGGCTTCTAAGGTTTCAGTCGGTTGTTCAAGCATTAAATCGAATAAGTCCAGAATCGCTGAATAAACGCTCACAAAATAGACTTCCGCGACGTCAATTGCTTGATTCGTATAATTCGTCACCGGTTCGACCATTGCCGCAACCGTTGCTTGAGGATGATCGTAAAACGCTTGCCAATGTTCGCCGGCTTGCCGACCCAATTGCGTCGCTGCGACTATTGTTTGTTCATACATAGACTCGACTTTCGGAAAATAAACCTCATTAACCTGAGCATACATCTGCGTCCCGTAATCAATGGCTTGAGCATACCACTGCGAGCCAGTCTCGACCGGATGCGCATAAAATTGTTTCGCGGAAACCGCTACTTCAGCGTGCCAATCGAGCAAAACTGTTTTGATTTGTCGATACAGCTCGTTTAATTGCAGGCTCAAACTACTATAAAGCTCTCGCGTCGGCAAAAACACTTTGTGTTCGAGATCTAGCGGTTTGAGATCGAAAAAATCGGGGTTTTTGAAAATTGACATAACTTACCTTTTTTGAAACCGGGATGTCGAAAAAAAGATGCGGCCGGGAGGCCGCATTAAAGAGGAAGGATTCAACTCTAGTCTCGTGAAGAGTGCATACAAGAGTCGGATAAAGTGTATCCACTAAAGGCGATCAGGAAAATGTGGCATTTTGCCGCGCGACAATTGGCCGCTAACTTTGGCATTTAATTTGCCATGTATTATTAGTTTGGGCTTCAGATAAGCCCTTTCTAAACTTCATCGTATATCAAAATTCGGCGCCGGGGTGTCCGTCAAAGGACGCCGTGAACCCAGCACCTAAATTATCCAAGATAGTTAACCATAGCCAATGGGCTATGGAATTTAGGTGCTGGGTGAATACGTCCCTGTAGGCTCTATGCCAGCTCCATGCTAGGCAAAGCCTTTGTCGAACACCCCGACGCCTCCTCGGACATTGCTGAAATTTGAAGTGCGAAAGGTATATACAAACAAAACCGCATGATCAGTCGCGTTCAGCTACTAAAGATTTGGTTACATACCCATCGGAATTGCTGTAATAACTATGTTATTTAACTAAATTAGGTGAAATGACCGATTATCCACAGACACGCTTTGACATCGACTAACGCGTTTACTATTTCGACTTAACCCGTTAAGGCGCCGGAAGGTTTGTTACTACTCTCTTTTGATTGAAAAACCGTCTAAGAATAAAAGGTATGGGATGTGTCTATCGAGGAACGCCGTGAACCCAGCACCTAAATTATCCCAGATAGTTAATCATAGCTAATGGCTCATGGAATTTAGGTGCTGGGTAAACCCACCCATGGGGGCTTGACGGCAGCGATCGAACGCCAAGGATGGCGTGAATGCAGATTTTGCGTGGAGCAAAAATCTGCCCTGCTGCCGACATCCTCGCTAGCCACACCCCATACCTTCATAAAGTTAGGAACGAACATGAAATAACGTCGACGACTTTGGAAGGGGGTTCGGTGGCTCGATTGACAGGTGTCGGCGGCAGGGAAAGCCGCCGTCAAGCCTACAGGGACGTATTCACGGCGTCCTGTCAAGCGAGTCACCGAACCGCCGCAAAGCCTACTACTTATAGAAGTTTTTTGTGCATATTCCTTAGCTAATTTTTGAGTATAAAGGGAGTAAGACTGTTTTTACGACGCCCTCTGTCTCGCCCCGAAATCAGACTAGCAAAGAATTAAGCCAAGCAGTCATTTCAATAATCGCTTTCCTAATTAAGTCAGAAAAGCTATTGACCGCACCCAATGCATTGGCCGATATATTGACCTGTTCAAATTGAAACGCTTTTCGAGCTATTGGTGCATTTTCGTTCACCTTATACACTTCAACTTCAAAAGCAACGACCGAACGCGCTTGCTGTGGAGTATCGAAACGTTGTTCAAAATCCAATAAACGCACTTTTACAGTTAACGGCTCGCTTACTGGAATTGCTGCGAAGTGCTTGGCCAATAAAGCGGCCGGTTGCGCAATCCATCGGTCTAGGTTATAAAATTTTACAATGGTGGGGGTTAAATAAAGCTGTCTGTAGTGAATTCTCGTATCCCTTAACCACTCCGGAGCTGTTACTTCGACATGTAATGGTGCCTGCTCGGCATTACGCTGAACAATAAGCCCAAGGTCGTGCAAAGACGCTCCCTCAGGCCTAGTTTTATAGCCGCAGCCACTTATCTGCATCAGCATGATTAAACACAAACTCGTCAGTGATACATTCACTTTGGCTCCTCATATCCCGGTTCGCCCGGAGCAGGCTCGGTTTTAACCGGCCCTAATATTAATGCTTGAGGATTAGCTTCTAGCATATTAGCAACTCGTTTTAATTGATCCATTGTGGACTGTAATTCATTCATTGTTTGATGTACTTTTGGTAAAGTTGTCCCTGTCAGCACATCGCCAACATTTGCTCCCGATGTTACCAATGCATCTCCTCGGTCACCAAGTATTTTTACGCTATTTGCCGCCGCTTTTAAATCAACCGTCAAATCACCGATTTGACCGAGCGTAGTCTCCGTACTATCTATTAAATTCGGCATTTTTTCCAATACCTTACCCAGCTGATCCTCAAGTTTTGGCATTTTCGCAGTGACGACATTTAGATTACGCAAAATTTCACGTCCATGCTCTTCATTTTCATCGCTCAACACACGGTCTAGGCGTATCATCAATTGTTCGGCTTTCATTAATATTTCTTCACCTGAACTCAATAAACGATCCGTCAACGATGGCAACAACGGAATTCTTTGCTCCGGCCTATCACCAGGTAACAACCATTCATCGCTGTCTCCCGTATCTTGTAAATCGATTTGCGTTAACCCTGTCACCCCTTTTAAACGTAATGTCGCAAAAACCCCCCGTGTAAATCGTATATTGTTATCCACCTCAATTTCGACCAAAATCGTCAGTGGATCGCTCGGATCGAAATTTACCGTCAAAACCTTACCGACCGCAATCCCCCGGTAATACACGGTAGATTCGGGATTTAAACCGGTTACTGAGTCTCTAGTCGAGATAACATAAAGATCACGTGCTTTTTCAAAGCTACCGATCCAATACACTATGCCGACTAGTCCTATTATCAGTGTTAGTAAAAAAAGACCGGTAGCTAAAGCGTGCGTATCTCTACCCAAAACAATGCTCTCTATTCATAAAAACTTTCTCAGCGTGCTTATTATGAAAAAATTGTCTCGCAAAAGTATGGCTGCACTTTAGCGCGACTTCCAACGGACCGTATGCAATTAATTTTTTTTCCGCCAGCACAGCCACTTTTGAACACAAATCATTCAAAACGTTTAAATCATGGGTGACCATAACAACCGTAAAGCCCAAGTCATGATGAAGCTCGCACAATAGATCTACAAATCCTTGACTGGCAATGGGGTCAAGACCGGATGTCGGCTCATCAAGAAATAATAACGCGGGCTCTAAAATCAAGGCCCTGGCAAGAGCCACTCTTTTGATCATACCCCCAGAAAGCTCCGCTGGCATGAGCATCTCGTCCTTCGCAGATAAGCCAACCATCGCTAATTTTAAAGCAACCAAATGAGATATCCATTCGAAATCCTTGACACCAATTTCCCGCAACGGAAACGCAATATTATCGAAAACATTTAACGAACTAAATAAAGCACCTTTTTGAAACAATACACCACACTGACTTAACATCTGCCCTGAAATATTCCCGGACTCATAATCTAAGGTCTGCCCCATTACCATAACACGTCCTTTGGTCGGCGCCTGCAATCCGATCATTTCACGCATCAATGTCGTTTTTCCGCTTCCGGATGCCCCGACCAGGCCGAGAATTTCCGTTTTTGACAAACTGAAACTAATATTTTCATGAATTACGTTGTCGCCAAATTGGGTCCAAATGTTTTCCATGTGGATTGCATTGACATCATTCATGGCATTCCCGTTCCCATAAATAAAATTGCAAATATCGCATCCACCATGATCACTACAGTAATTGAAGCGACAACGGAATTGGTCGTTTCATTCCCCAAACTTTCCGAATTGGGTTTAATATGAAATCCATAGTGACAGGCTATCAATCCTATTAACATTCCGAATACTGCGGCCTTGCCCACTCCAATAAATACATTAACCAAAGGTACGGAATCAGGCAGTCTCTGCACAAACTGTTGCATACTTATATCGAGCGTGTGCCAAGCCGACACCATACCACCTAACAGAGCGGCCGCATTTGTCCATACCGTCAATAACGGTAACGTTACTGTTAACGCCACTACTATCGGAAAAATGATTCGTAGCGAATGCGAAATTCCCATCGAGGACAATGCATCTAACTCTTCTGCAACGCGCATGATTCCTATTTGGGCGGTTAATGCAGACCCTGATCGGCCTGCCACTAAAATAGCCGCTAACAAAGGCCCCAACTCTCGAATAACACTCATCCCCAAAATATTGATAATGTAGATTTCCGCACCGAAGGCTTGCAACTGAAGTGCCGACAAATAACTAAGAACAATACCAATCAAAAAGCCAACTAACGCTGTGATGCCAAGTGCCTTTACACCGGAACTATATATCGTCATTGATATCTCCGGCCAAGGTATTTTGTTCGGTGATCTTAATAGATATACTGTGTCGAGCAATAATTGACCAAGTAAAATAATGCCATTAAAAACATGCCTATAGAAAGCCAAAATGACTTTATTTCCATCATTGAAAATTTGTGCCAAACTTTTCTGTGTTTCCTCCGGCCGTGCATAGTTAAAGGTTTTCCATCGATCGAATAAGCGCTTATGCTCCGGCCTCATTTCTACTTGATTTGGAAATTCCTCTCCCCAAGCTTGCCATATCAGCCAAGCCCCTGCAGTATCGAGCGCCTCAACCTCATCAAGGCGCCATATGCAATCCGAATTATATTGCAGTGCTTTAAGCTCTCGAGTAATAGAAGAGCTTCCGTTGATTGCTAATAAGTTCCATGAACCTTTGAGATTAATAGAGGATAAATTATTTTTCTGCTCTATTTGCAACACCGGTTTAGCAATAAGCTTATTATTTAACGAGGCCATCAACGTATTTTTCCATTGTTACAAGTAAATACAATTATTCGACCATTCTATAGTAATTTGGTTTTCTCCCATGAATCAATTAGCTTTATTGACTAGCCCATCCAATTACAAACCTGACTGTGAGGGTACGCTGCGCGTACCTAATGGATGCCTTCACTTTTGCAAAACCTTAAGGCAAAAAAAAGCCCGTGTTGAGTGATCAACACGGGCTTTTGGGATAAGAGCCTGGCAATTCCCTACTTTCACATGGCAAACTGCCACACTATCATCGGCGCTAAGCGGTTTCACTTCCGAGTTCGGGATGGGATCGGGTGGGACACGCTCGCTATGGTCACCAGGCAAACCGGTTACAGTAGGTTCAAAGTTAAGCCGTAAGGTTAACGATGGTATTCGTCAATGCTCATTCGGCTGTGTGCTTTGCGCCTACTCAAAACTCTTTACTAACAGGTGCTTTCGCTTGTTATTTCGGTCTTTAATCACAGTCGCTTAGCCTTTAGCCTTGCGCCTTTAACCTTAACCTTTTGCCTTTCACCTGTTTTTTTGGAAATCTGTACACGTTTTTCGTTCTCTCGCTTTAGCGATTGTCGGCTGTTGGATAACACCTTGGTTTTCAAACCGATTGGGTGTTATATGGTCAAGCCTCACGGGCAATTAGTATCAGTTAGCTTCATACATTACTGCACTTCCACACCTGACCTATCAACCTGATCGTCTCTCAGGGCCCTTCAGGGGACTCACGGTCCCAGTGAGATCTCATCTTGGGAGAGGCTTCCCGCTTAGATGCTTTCAGCGGTTATCCCGTCCGAACATAGCTACCCGGCAATGCCATTGGCATGACAACCGGAACACCAGAGGTTCGTCCACTCCGGTCCTCTCGTACTAGGAGCAGCTTCCCTCAAATCTCAAACGCCCACGGCAGATAGGGACCGAACTGTCTCACGACGTTCTGAACCCAGCTCGCGTACCACTTTAAATGGCGAACAGCCATACCCTTAGGACCTGCTTCAGCCCTAGGATGTGATGAGCCGACATCGAGGTGCCAAACACCGCCGTCGATATGAACTCTTGGGCGGTATCAGCCTGTTATCCCCGGAGTACCTTTTATCCGTTGAGCGATGGCCCTTCCATTCAGAACCACCGGATCACTAAGACCTACTTTCGTACCTGCTCGACTTGTCCGTCTCGCAGTCAAGCGTGCTTTTGCCTTTACACTCATCGCATGATTTCCGACCATGCTGAGCACACCTTCGTGCTCCTCCGTTACTCTTTGGGAGGAGACCGCCCCAGTCAAACTACCCACCAGACACTGTCCCCAATCCCGATAAGGGACCTAGGTTAGAACTTCAAACATACCAGGGTGGTATTTCAAGGTCGGCTCCACACCAACTGGCGTTGATGCTTCACAGCCTCCCACCTATCCTACACAAATAGGTTCAAAGTCCAGTGTCAAGCTATAGTAAAGGTTCACGGGGTCTTTCCGTCTAGCCGCGGGTACACTGCATCTTCACAGCGATTTCAATTTCACTGAGTCTCGGGTGGAGACAGTGTGGCCATCGTTACGCCATTCGTGCAGGTCGGAACTTACCCGACAAGGAATTTCGCTACCTTAGGACCGTTATAGTTACGGCCGCCGTTTACCGGGGCTTCGATCAAGAGCTTCTCCGAAGATAACCCCATCAATTAACCTTCCGGCACCGGGCAGGCGTCACACCCTATACGTCCTCTTTCGAGTTTGCAGAGTGCTATGTTTTTGCTAAACAGTCGCAGCCACCAGTTTAATGCTACCCTCTTCAGCTCCATCCGCAAGGGACTTCACCTACCAAGGGCGTACCTTCTCCCGAAGTTACGGTACCATTTTGCCTAGTTCCTTCACCCGAGTTCTCTCAAGCGCCTTAGAATTCTCATCCCACCCACCTGTGTCGGTTTAGGGTACGGCCGCAGATAACCTGATGCTTAGAGGTTTTTCTTGGAAGCAGGGCATCAATCACTTCGTCTCCCCTAGGGGATACTCGTCATCACGTCTCAGAATTATGGAACCGGATTTGCCTAATTCCACTCCCTACTCGCTTAAACTGCCTATTCCAACAGACAGCTGACCTAGCCTTCTCCGTCACCCCATCGCAGTTACCTCCGGTACAGGAATATTAACCTGTTTTCCATCGACTACGCCTTTCGGCCTCGCCTTAGGTGCCGACTAACCCTGCGTCGATTAGCGTTGCGCAGGAAACCTTGGGTTTTCGGCGTGGGGGTTTTTCACCCCCATTATCGTTACTCATGTCAGCATTCGCACTTCTGATACCTCCAGCCGACTTCTCAATCGACCTTCGCAGGCGTACAGAACGCTCCTCTACCACCATACTCTAAAGTATGATCCGTAGCTTCGGTACTATGCTTAGCCCCGGTGAATCTTCCGCGCAAGCCGACTCGACCAGTGAGCTATTACGCTTTCTTTAAGGATGGCTGCTTCTAAGCCAACCTCCTGGCTGTCTGGGCCTTCTCACATCGTTTCCCACTGAGCATAGATTTGGGGACCTTAGCTGACGGTCTGGGCTGTTTCCCTTTTCACGACGGACCTTATCACCCGCCGTGTGTCTCCCGTGCTCGCACTTGTTGGTATTCGGAGTTTGCATCGGGTTGGTAAGTCGAGATGACCCCCTAGCCGAAACAGTGCTCTACCCCCAACAGTGATACACGAGGCGCTACCTAAATAGCTTTCGAGGAGAACCAGCTATCTCCGGGCTTGATTAGCCTTTCACTCCGATCCACAACTCATCCGAATCCTTTTCAACGGATCCCGGTTCGGTCCTCCAGTTGGTATTACCCAACCTTCAACCTGGTCATGGATAGATCGCCCGGTTTCGGGTCTAATCCCAGCGACTATGACGCCCTATTCAGACTCGCTTTCGCTACGCCTCCCCTATTCGGTTAAGCTTGCCACTGAGATTAAGTCGCTGACCCATTATACAAAAGGTACGCAGTCATCCCGCCCCTAAATTACTCTAAGGTGGGTTTGATTCGGTCCATTAATTTACGCTTTGCACTGCCGTGATGCTTGATACGATATTCTCGCTGTCTCGCTCCACTTAATGTTAAAAACGCTTCGTAATAAACCACTCGCCACTGATTGCTTTTAGTTGCTATATTTTTACCTGCATTATGCGAGCTGATTCGCTCTTTCAGGTTACTCGTACAGCCAAAGTAAAACTTTTCTTTATCTTCAATTGCTTGTAAGACATAAAAGTAATGCATTTTTTTCCTAAAGTAATTTAGGGGCGGGACTCCTACTGCTTGTACGCATACGGTTTCAGGTTCTATTTCACTCCGATCTCCTCGGTTCTTTTCGCCTTTCCCTCACGGTACTGGTTCACTATCGGTCGATAAGGAGTATTTAGCCTTGGAGGATGGTCCCCCCATGTTCAGACAAGGTTTCACGTGCCCCGTCCTACTCGTTTTCATCCAGCTCCAGTTTTCATGTACTGGGCTATCACCATCTATGGCTGCTCTTTCCAGGGCATTCCACTAACTGGGGCTGGACTTAAGGGCTGGTCCCCGTTCGCTCGCCGCTACTAAGGGAATCTCGGTTGATTTCTTTTCCTCCGGGTACTTAGATGTTTCAGTTCCCCGGGTTCGCCTCCTTAAGCTATGTATTCACTTAAGGATAATCAGGTTGTCCTGACTGGGTTGCCCCATTCGGAAATCCGCGGATCAAAGTTAGTTTGCAAACTCCCCGCGGCTTATCGCATGCTACTACGTCCTTCGTCGCCTCTTATCGCCTAGGCATCCACCGTATGCGCTTATTCACTTGACCATATAACCCCAATCAGTCTGACCGCTCTCGCACTCCCTTTCGGTAGCGTGGTTTCGGTTCAGGTCTGTGGCGTTATCTGTCAGCTGACATTTTCGCTTTCTGCTTGAGAACTCATTCACGTCGCTTTCGGTTGGTCTTGGCTTTGCCGCTGTCTTCGCCTTGCGGCGCGGACAGTAACAAGCTTTGCTTTACCGTCTGCTTCGGTGAACTTGTTTTATGTATCTTCTTGGTTTAAATCGCTTTAAACGTTGAAGTTACAGTGTACAGATTTCCAAATTGTTAAAGAGCTATTCGTGACGTTGTTTCCGTCACCAATGCTATACCGTCTGTGAGGGCTTTCGCCATTCAAACGGTATAGCATTGGTGGAGCCAGGGAGGATCGAACTCCCGACCTCCTGCGTGCAAGGCAGGCGCTCTCCCAGCTGAGCTATGGCCCCTTTGGGGTTCGTGCAAACTAAACACTGCTAGTTTGACGGGTGGTCCTTCCGCTTCCAGGCTTGCGCCGCGTTGGTGGGCCTGGGAGGATTTGAACCTCCGACCTCACCCTTATCAGGGGTGCGCTCTAACCAACTGAGCTACAGGCCCAGGCTCGTGACGTCTTCGATCAAAATAATTTGTTGTGGGTACTTATGACGAACGCTTGCTGTCTTTGTAAGGAGGTGATCCAGCCCCAGGTTCCCCTAGGGCTACCTTGTTACGACTTCACCCCAGTCATGAATCACAAAGTGGTAAGCGCCCTCCCGAAGGTTAAACTACCTACTTCTTTTGCAACCCACTCCCATGGTGTGACGGGCGGTGTGTACAAGGCCCGGGAACGTATTCACCGCGACATTCTGATTCGCGATTACTAGCGATTCCGACTTCATGCAGTCGAGTTGCAGACTGCAATCCGGACTAGGACCGGCTTTCTGGGATTTGCTGACTTTCGCAAGTTCGCTGCCCTCTGTACCGGCCATTGTAGCACGTGTGTAGCCCTACCCATAAGGGCCATGATGACTTGACGTCGTCCCCACCTTCCTCCGGTTTATCACCGGCAGTCTCCCTAGAGTTCCCAGCTTGACCTGTTGGCAACAAAGGATAAGGGTTGCGCTCGTTACGGGACTTAACCCAACATCTCACGACACGAGCTGACGACAGCCATGCAGCACCTGTCTCAGAGTTCCCGAAGGCACTCTACGATCTCTCACAGATTCTCTGGATGTCAAGGGTAGGTAAGGTTCTTCGCGTTGCATCGAATTAAACCACATGCTCCACCGCTTGTGCGGGCCCCCGTCAATTCATTTGAGTTTTAACCTTGCGGCCGTACTCCCCAGGCGGTCAACTTAATGCGTTAGCTGCACCACTAAGTCTTAATAAAGACCCAACGGCTAGTTGACATCGTTTACGGCGTGGACTACCAGGGTATCTAATCCTGTTTGCTACCCACGCTTTCGTACCTCAGCGTCAGTTTTAGGCCAGAGAGCCGCCTTCGCCACTGGTGTTCCTTCCGATCTCTACGCATTTCACCGCTACACCGGAAATTCCACTCTCCTCTCCTAAACTCAAGTTACCCAGTATCAAATGCCGTTCCCAGGTTAAGCCCGGGGCTTTCACATCTGACTTAAATAACCGCCTACGCACGCTTTACGCCCAGTAATTCCGATTAACGCTCGCACCCTCCGTATTACCGCGGCTGCTGGCACGGAGTTAGCCGGTGCTTCTTCTATAGGTAATGTCAAGGCATCGGCTATTAACCAACGCTTTTTCCTCCCTATTGAAAGTGCTTTACAACCCTCAGGCCTTCTTCACACACGCGGTATTGCTGGATCAGGCTTGCGCCCATTGTCCAATATTCCCCACTGCTGCCTCCCGTAGGAGTCTGGGCCGTGTCTCAGTCCCAGTGTGGCTGATCGTCCTCTCAGACCAGCTATGGATCGTCGCCTTGGTAGGCCTTTACCCCACCAACTAGCTAATCCAACGCAGGCTCATCTGATAGCGCGAGGTCCGAAGATCCCCCGCTTTCCCCCTCAGGGCGTATGCGGTATTAGCTCGGATTTCTCCGAGTTGTCCCCCACTACCAGGCAGATTCCTACGCGTTACTCACCCGTCCGCCACTCGTCGGCTCCCGAAGGACCGTTACCGTTCGACTTGCATGTGTTAAGCATACCGCCAGCGTTCAATCTGAGCCATGATCAAACTCTTCAGTTTAATATGGTTTGTGACTCAATAAGATGAGTCACCAATCTTGGCTCGACTAAGAATTAAACGTAATCGCTTTGAATTAACGTGTTGTTCTTGCGCCGAATAGTTTTAACCGCTAAGCTATTCGCCACAAGCACCCACACAAATTATTTTGATCTGCTTGTTAAAGAGCTGGAAGACTTTCTCTCCCGTTGAGCCCGCCTATTATACAGAAGCGAAACTCAATGTCAAACTTTATTTTCAATCTCTTTTCCCGTCGTTCCGCTGTTTCGCGGCGGGAAAGACGGCTATTATACAGCCTAACTTCCGGCTGTCAACAGTTTTTCTTTCCCTTTTTCATTTTATCGATTTATACCTTTCGCACTTCAAATTTCGGCAGTGCCTGAGGAGGCGCCAGGGTGTGCGGCAAAGGCTTTGCCAGCATGGAGTTGGCATAGAGCCTACAGGGATGTATTCACGGCGTCCTTTGACGGACACCCTGGTGCCGAATTTTGATCTACGATGGGTATATTTTATACAGCCATATTGGTCTCGCCATTAAACTGCATGTCATACAACCTGGCATAGTGCCCATTCTTTGCAAGCAATTCCTTGTGGCTGCCCTGTTCTACTATTTGGCCATTATCCATTACAAGAATTACATCAGCATTCTCTATAGTAGATAAACGGTGTGCCACTACTATTGTGGTCCTATTTGTAAGAATGTTCTGCAAGGCCTTTTGAATATACCGCTCTGATTCGGTATCGAGAGCAGAAGTGGCCTCATCTAGGATTAAAACCGGTGCATTTTTCAATAAAGCTCTCGCTAGCGCTAATCGCTGCTTTTGTCCTCCAGACAACTTGACGCCATTTTCCCCTATTTCTGTTTGCAATCCTTTCGGCATTTTTTGGATGAATTTCATCGCATAAGCATCTTTTGCCGCTTGCTCCACGCTTTCCAAAGACACTCCTTGCAAAGCGCCATAGGCAATATTGTTCGCTACCGTATCGTTAAACAATGTGATTTGTTGGGTTACTACTGCAATTTGCCGCCTTAAGTTTTCCAACTTATAAGCAGTTATGTCTACGCCATCCAGAAGAATTTGACCCGAAGAATATTCGTAAAATCTCGGCAATAAATTAATCAGTGTACTCTTGCCTCCTCCCGAGGCACCAACTAAAGCTACAGTCTGCCCTGGCTCAACCGTAAAACTAATTCCTTTTAATGCTTCGCTTTCTGCTCCCTGGTATTTAAATCGTACATTTTTAAATTCAATTCTACCTCTACAATTTTTTGGCTCATATTCACCAGAATCATTCTCGACTGGCTCATCTAATATGGCAAACAAGGACTCGGCCGCGACCACTCCTTTTTGTATTTTTGAATTGGCATCACTCAACTGCCTAATGGGTCGCGGTAAAAGAAAGGCCGCTGTTAAAAACGCTACAAATTCACCCGCAGTCGCCTCCTGCATTAAAGTCAAAGACAAATACATTAAACCAGCCAAGGCAATAGAAATAATTAATTGCAGTAATGGCCCATGCAACGCTGATGTTGCCGCAAGCTTTAATGATTGCCGACGATGAAATTGACTACTATCCTTAAATCTATTTTTTTCATATTCTTCGCCCCCATAACTTCTAACAATTCGATGTCCACTGACCAACTCAGACGTTATGTGCGTCAAATTACCAATCGAATTTTGAATATCTTTACTCAATGAGCGTAATCTTTTACTCACATATTTAACAAGCCACACAATAAATGGCGTGACTGATAAAAATGCCAGTGTCAACAACCAATTCATATAAAACAAGTACAGCACCAGACCAAGCGCAGTCAATCCTTCCTTAATTACGATTTGTACCGAGTCTGTCGTTGCCTGCGTCACCTCTCCAACATTATGCGTGATCCTAGACATCATGTAACCGCTGTTGTTTGAATCAAAATAATTCGTAGGCAACCCCGTATAATGATTGAATATTTCACACCTCAATGCATGAACGATACTAGTAGACACTTTGGCAATGAAATAATTACCAAGATAAGATCCGGTTCCTCTTAATAATATCAAGCCGATAAAAAGCAAGGGCATTAAACCGACATCTTCTCTCGAGCCGCTCTGTAACGAATCGATGATGTGTTTTAAGATTGCCGCAAATAAAGGTTGTGTCGCCGCATATATCAAGAAACCGATTATGCTGAAAAAAAACCAGCTTTTATAGGGGCGAACATAGCTCAGCAATCTTTTATAAACTAGATAACCGGTCTTTGTTTTGTTCTGTTTTTTTGACTTAAAAATTTTCATGATCCCACAGCCAAATTCGTAACGAAACGATCCGCCCGCTTAACTGATTAATTTATATTTAGCCCTGCTCACTACTTTATTATTTAACTGAAAGCAGGCTCTAGGTTTTGATTTTGTCGCCCTTTCGCTCAAAAATTGACATCTTCCCCACATCGGAAAAGCCGAAATCCAAGGAAATCACCCTTTCCATTACAATATCGCCCCCCCCCATACAATCCTTTATGTTTATCAGAGCACTAAAAACCGCCCGGTTTCATAGACTCATCGTCGTTCAAAATTCGGCACCAGGATGTCCATCAAAGGACGCCGTTAACCCAGCACCTAAATTATCCAAGATCGTTAACCATACCAATGGGCTATGGATTTAGGTGCTGGGCGAACCCATTCATGGGAACTTACGGCAACCTGAATAACCAAGAAAAGAGCCCTGCAAACAAATCTATTGGGAAATTTCTTTATTGTAAATTGTAAACAAGACTCAAGGTGACGGGCACCGCTCCGGTAATGCTCTGCAAATTAACGATTTCGCGTAACTTTTCAACTCCCGCCTGCAGACCGAACCATTCGGTATTCATGATAATCGGCTCGACAGTTGTCACCGAGACTTGATCATTAGTTAACTTAATAATTCTTAAATTAGCATCCATTGAACGCTCAACACCATGCAATTTAAGATTCGCGGTTACGGGCAGGTCCATCATTTGTCCGGCCTTTAACGAATTCAACTTAGTCTTATCAAATTTCAGCTCAACTAACGCTTCCGGAAAACGATCAATTTGAAATAAAAACTCCTTCATGCGTTCATTTCTGATCGGCACACCGGTTTCGACACTATTTAACTGAATAACTAGTCTCGCCACACCTTCATCGCTTAACGATCCAGACATTTTATTGAACGTATGTTTCTCGGTAACGCTTGCATTTTTGGTAGTGAGAAAACTTAATGACGATAATTTTTGATTTAATACCCAATCGGCAAACGCCGTTGGCGCAAACAATACCAACACAATTAATGCTAGCTTTTTCATTTTCAACCTCGATTTAAAATCCAAACAATAGAAAAAATCACGCGACTGAACCGTGAGTAAACATAGAACCCTTAGTTAATTAGAATTTGGCAGCACCTTGCTAGCCTTAGCTGAAGTGAAATTTATATAGCTTTTTAACTACCGGCTCTTTAACTCAAGTGACATGAAGCATTTTATTGCTTACCCATTACCAACCAAATTTTGGCGCCTAAATTTGATCAAAGATATAGCAACATTCACGATGAAAAATATTTACTCATAGAAAATCTATCTATTCATCCGCCGTTTGATAAGCGGCGACTCGACTTCGCCCTATAGGCAGCCAACCGGATATATTTGTTAACCCTTTCATAACCGGCGCAGCCCCACCCATTGCAACCGCATCAACCAAACAATACCAAGCAGCCACTCCGCTCGGCGGGTTTCCTTGGGGAAGACTCAATACAGGGTCAATGGACGCCCACGTCCACGTTCCGGCAGCCGTCCCAATTAACTCCAACCAAGTTGTTATAAAAAATGCAGCCAGATACACCAGCGGAGAACGCCCTTTAAATAAATAGCCTAAAAATATGCAAAACAACAGTGCCCCTACAGAGTCGCCCTGCGCAGCTAGGCCACTGATGCCCCAAATAGACCAAAGACCACAAGCCGTCACGACGAATAGCGCAATCATTCGTGCATACCGCATAAAAAATCCGGAACGCGCCAATGCAACGGCGGTCAAGTAAACCATACCATGACCCGGGGGAACATAAGCCGGCACATTTTCAAAGCGATAGGTATACCCCCCCATATAAGGAGACGCAAAATGCTCTCCGACTGTCGCAAAAGCTACGGCAATAATAACTTGCATCCTTACTTCACTCGACTCGCCTAACAACAAACCTATGAGAAAAACCCATCCGCAAACTCCCAGTGCATTTTGTTTTTCTATGGTAGCGTTAGCATCTACGACCAAACAAACCGCTACACAAAAAAATGTAAATCCTGCAATAAAATAGTCGCGCGGTCTATGCTCGTAAGCAATACCCGGTTCCGGAAAATGTCTTAACATCAAACTTCCTCGTTGATCACATATTTAAACAAAAGCAGCAATCCTCGTTAATTTCCCGCGAACATCCAGGAAATCGCCGCATATCGAACTAATTTTCCAACAAAAATGAATACTATAGATGAATACAAAGATAATTTTAACCATCCTCCGGCAAAACAAAACCCATCTCCGATAACCGGCAACCATGAAAATAAAAGCGACCATTGCCCCCATTTTCTAACCCACATTATCGCTTTTTGTTTTTTAGTCTCTAACAATGACTCGATAGGATATTTCTTTGCCGCTAAATATCCTAAAAACCACGTTGTTAAAGCACCTAAAGTATTGCCGATCGTCGCAATTCCGACTAATAGTACCACTTGATCTTGGTGTTCCGACACCATTAGAGCCAGTACGGCTTCAGAGCCGCCTGGAGCAATCGTCGACGATATAAAGGCACTAAAAAATAAGCCCGCCAACCCTAGAAAATCTTCCTGCATTTATACCTTTCGCACTTCAAATTTCGGCAGTGCCGGAGGAGGCCTCGGGGTGCTCGATAAAGGCTATGCCAGCATGGAGCTGGCATAGAGCCTACATGGACGTATTTACCCAGCACCTAAATTCCACAGCCCATTGGTCATGATTAATTGTCTTGGATAATTCATCCAGCACCTAAATAAGCCATGATTTTGAATCATTGCCAAAGACCTATGGAATTTAGGTGCTGGGTTTACGGCGTCCTTTAACGGGCACCCCGAGGCCGCATTTTCATCTACGATGAGCATACTTAACCCACAAAAAAGCCCCTGAAACCCAAAGGTTACAGGGGCTTGACCCATTTTTTACATTTATTTCTCAGGCAATACTTTATTTTTTCCTGAAAGGACGGACTGTAGCACCTTGGAAAAAAGTCTGTATATAAAACCTAATATACTGCCGATCAACTCAAATACATAAGAAACACCTTCGGAAAAACTCATCCCTTTGAATTTTTTTGCTAATAAAGGCGAAACCAACAAACCAATCGCCAAACCGATCACCATAACCCCGGAAAACCATGAGCTACTCTCTTGCGAAGCTGTGTTGCTTGATGTTGCCGAGGCAGCGTCTTGGGACTGAATCGGATTATCAAGAATTGGAGAAACTTCGTAACTATCCTGAATCACATAGGGAGTCACGCCTGGGATACTAGGCAAATCCCCAGCGCCCTTACCTACTTTCAACTGCGCCTTCATTCCTTTCTCCATGTGCTGGGCGATATCGCAGTGTACTAAATAGGTCTTGTCTCCAGGCGGTAAAATTAATGTACCCGATATTTTTCCGGGACCGGTTACCTCCAAATGAAACATGCCTTTCGGATACAAATATTTGGGCAAGCCATGCATCATCCATTGATGTCGAACATTGTCATCGTTAATGAAATTAACCGTCAATTTGGTGCAGGGCTCGAACTGAAACTCCTGCGTATCGAATGCAAACATTCGTCCCGGAAATTTTTCGGCATATTGATGTCCCGCGCGAACTGTAATCTCCTTAGTTGCAACAATTTTATCGCAGCCACCGGGCAAGGTATCCGTATTTTGCCCCATTACCATTCCACCGCCCATATCCATCAGATGGCCGCCACCGTGATCCATCATATTGTTGTGCTCTTCATACTCCTTTGCCTGAAGCACCGTTGATGCCAACATAAAACTTGTAGCAACAATTGAGAAAAATCCAAACCTCATATTTTCACCTTAACTTTAAAATTCGTCTTCTTTAACAACTTTCGTCGACATTCTTAATTGAGCTGAGCGTTTAGGATTTAGTGACAAATAACATCCTATAACCATGAGCTTTGTAGCGGGCTCTGTTACTCTCTTGACAGGATAGTACGGCTGTCGCCGACACCTGTCAATTATACAACCGAACCAGACTACCCTATTTTCAAAATAGGGAGTTATACCTTTCGCATTTCAAATTCCGACAGTGCCCAAAGAGGCACCAAGGTGCTCTCGCTCCCTCACCTAACGCTAGGTGAAGGACCAGCATGGAGCTGGCTAGAGGCCTACATGGACGTATTCACTCAGCACCTAATAAACCATGATTTTGAATCATTACCAATGACCTCTGGAATTTAGGCGCTGGGTTTACGGCGTCCTTTGGGTACCCTGGTACCGAATTTTCATCTACGACGGGTATATTTATTACGACCAAATCCTTAAGTCGTTCGTTTGAGATATTCCACTCATTTAAATCTGCGGTTTTCTTTTGCTCTTCTCCGTACCGTTAATCTGCCTATGCAGCGGTCCAAAGCGGCTTTTAGATCGGGATAACGCCCCTATCATTTCCGTAACCGGGCAACAAGTATGTGAAATAATTTTTGAAAAACAGAACTTAGGAATAATGCACCTCTGTCATAACCAGGCATAGCCCATTTCTATATATGCACTAAGCCTGGTATACGAGGAGATAAAATTGGCGACTTTCGAGCGTATTTGCCGCCATACTATAAATCTCAGACTTCTTTGACTTTTCCTAACAACTCGTCGACTTTTTTCTTAAATCCGGCATGCGACAGATAGAGGATATAAAGAGCCGCGAATACAAAAAAGGCATATAGCGCCATTAAACCTGTACTAGTCTCTTGTCCTTTACCCGCGACAAAACCCATATGAACATCAAGCCTTTCGCCTTCGTCCGGAACTAGTGTGATATGAATAAGATAATTTCCGACTTCTGGAACCCCTTTATCCAAAGTTAAAGTGACTGTCCCGGATTTATGTTTTTGCGCAGGCATATGAAAAACACGAGTGCCTTCAGGCTCTTTTGTCACTTCAAACTCAACCGACATTTTTCTATATCGTGGATCTTGATAATCGAAAACTAATTGAGTCAAAGTGTTAGTGTTAGGAATATTTGCACAAAACTCTTCGGCTGGAAAAGCAGTGGGCTGATAAGCCGTGTAATGAACCCAGTGACCAGGCTCCAGCTCAAACTTACATTGATCGGTATCGGTACCAGCCGCACCGCCATGAGCCCAAACTGAAGCGGAAAAAACCAAGCCCATAAGCGCTAGGAGACTATTTCTTACGATGTTCTTTCTGTTCATAATACCTTCCAGTTTTGTCGGTTAATTATAATTTTTATAATTGCTTGTTGCTCTTTTAAAGATTAAAACCAGCGATAAACCAAAGTTTCGAATAAGCAAAAAACTGCATTAATTTTTTTATTATCACTGATGCGCTTATGAACTCTAACATATCACCCAATACAAATAAAGCCACTCCCTTCTTAGTCAAGAACCGATTCAGGTTGAAGCATGTCCGTCGAGAAGCGCTATAAACCCATTCACTGTAGCTTGGCGGCTTTAACCATCTGTCGACATCTCTCCGAATATACAGCACACCTTTTTGCTTATTAGTCGTTATACCCATCGCAGATCAAAATTCGGCACCAGGGTGTCCGTCAAAGGACGCCGTGAACCCAGCACCTAAATTATCCAAGACAATTAACCATGGCCAATGGGCTATGGAATTTAGGTTCTGGGTAAATACATCCCTGTAGGCTCTATGCCAGCTCCATGCTGGCATAGCCTTTGTCGCACACCCTGGCGCCTCCTCAGGCACTGCCGAAATTTGAAGTGCGAAAGGTATATTTCGTTCAGATATTGTAATACTACAACTAGATTTCTTTGCTACTACACCACCTAATCCATCATAAAACAATGCACTTTGAATTTAGGCGCGGGGTAAATTGCCCCAAAAAGGCACATAGTAATATAATGCTTATTTAATTTGTATCCGCAATTAGCCGTGTTTTCGTAGACTTTTGCAAACCTGACCGACCCATACAGGAAACTAATCACATGCCATCTTTGACCCGGACCCCCACCTGGAAATCCTTAGTTAGTCATTGCGCCGCCCTTCAAGACTTCGACCTGAGAGAAGCGTTCAATCTAAATCCTCGTCGTTTTGAACAATTCTCGCTTCAATTCAACGACATTCTATTCGACTACTCGAAAAACTTAATCACAGAAGACACGCGTTCATTGTTGGTCGATTTGGCAACTCATTCGGCACTTAGTTCAAAAATCGAAGCCATGTTTACCGGCGAAAAGATCAACCACACCGAACAAAGAGCTGTTTTGCATACCGCATTACGCAACAGAAGCAACCACCCGGTCATGGTTGACGGAGTCGATGTAATGTCAAACATCAATCAGGTTCTGGCCAAAATGCGCGTCTTTACGGATAAGGTAAGAAACGAACAATGGCTAGGACAGACTGGAAAACCCGTTAAGGACATTGTCAATATCGGCATAGGCGGCTCGAACCTTGGCCCGAAGATGGTTGCTACAGCGCTAACCCCTTATGCTTCCGATAAATTAAATGTTCATTTTGTTTCAAACGTCGATCAAACCGATCTCGTCGAAACACTCAAACCGCTCAACGCCGAAACGACTCTGTTTATCGTTGCATCAAAAATGTTCAACACTCAGGAAACCATGACTAATGCGCACTCCGCAAGAAATTGGTTTCTCGAGCAAATTAATGACGAAAAAGCCATCGGTAAGCATTTTGTCGCGATTTCCACACACCCTGAAAATGTCATTGAATTTGGCATCGACCCGGAAAACATTTTCGAATTTTGGGACTGGGTTGGCGGACGCTATTCATTATGGTCATCAATTGGCCTGTCCATTGCGCTACAAGTAGGGATGGATAATTTCGAACAATTGTTGCAAGGCGCCCATGAGGCCGATTTACATTTTAGAGATACGCCATTCGACCGCAATATTCCGGTCATCATGGGTTTACTAGGCATTTGGTATAACAATTTTTATGGCGCAGAATCTCATGCAATATTGCCCTACGACCAATCACTGCGTTATTTTTGCGAGTTCCTACAACAAAGCGACATGGAAAGTAACGGTAAAAGCATCGATAGAAAGGGGCAACCGGTAGATTATAGTACCGGCCCGATCATCTGGGGCCAGCCGGGAACGAATGGACAGCATGCATTTTACCAATTGATCCATCAAGGCACTAAACTAATACCTTGTGACTTCCTGGCAGCGGCTAACTCACATTATCACCTACCGAAACATCACGATATTTTAATTTCAAACTTTCTTGCCCAACCGGAAGCTTTGATGCATGGCAGAAGTGCCGAAGAGGTCATTGCCGAGCTACCCGAACAAGACAAAAATAACGCCATATTAGTCGCATCTAAAGTCTTTGTGGGCAACAAGCCGTCTAATTCTTTTCTTTTCGATAAGCTTACGCCTAAAACATTAGGCTCGTTGATCGCATTTTACGAGCATAAAATCTTCGTGCAAGGCGCTATTTGGAATATCAATTCTTTCGACCAAATGGGCGTTGAACTGGGCAAAGTACTGGCCAAAGTCATTTTGCCCGAACTGCTAAATGACGAAACCATCGGCAGTCATGACTGTTCCACGAACGGTCTGATTAATGCCTATAAAAAATTACGTAAAGCAGACGATTAATCAGTACTAAACTAACGACGGGCCCGAAAGAAGCCTTTAAGCATTTCGGAACACTCGTCTTTTAAAACACCGCATCGCCATGCGACTCGATGATTTAAAAATGGCGATTCGGATAGATTCATTGCACTGCATACTGCGCCACGCTTAGGATCTTCGGTGGCAAATACCAGGCGTTCGATTCTTGCGTGAACGATCGCTCCCATACACATCACACAAGGCTCAAGCGTAACGTAGAGCGTCGTACCGGTCAGTCGATAGTTTTTCAATACATTGCCGGCCTCACGAATCGCAAGCATTTCCGCATGTGCCGACGGATCGTGACTCGCAATCGGCCGATTCCATCCTTCGGCAATGCAGACATCATCTTTGACGATAACCGCCCCGACCGGCACCTCACCCATAGACTCGGCACGTTGCGCCAATCTAAAGGCATGCCGCATCCACGCTTCGTCATTATGATTATCGGCTATTCCCACTCAATCGTAGCCGGCGGTTTGCCGGAAATATCGTAAGTCACCCGAGAAATACCCGAGACTTCGTTAATGATCCGACGCGAAACCAAATCCAAAAAATCGTAAGGTAAATGCGCCCAACGCGCCGTCATGAAATCGATGGTTTCAACCGCGCGCAAGGCAATCACATAATCGTAACGCCGCCCGTCGCCCATTACGCCGACCGACTTGACCGGCAAAAACACCGCAAATGCCTGACTGACCTTTTCATACAGTTGGTGCCGATATAATTCTTCGATAAATATCGCATCGGCCTGTCGCAACAAATCGGCATAGTCTTTTTTGACTTCACCTAAAATCCGCACACCCAAGCCCGGCCCAGGAAAGGGATGACGAAATACCATTTCGTAAGGCAAGCCAAGCTCCAAACCAAGCTTTCTAACCTCATCCTTGAACAATTCACGCAAGGGTTCCAGCAACTTAAGCGTCATATTTTCCGGCAAGCCACCGACGTTATGGTGAGACTTGATTAAATGAGCCTTACCGCTTTTCGCGCCCGCCGACTCGATCACATCCGGATAAATCGTGCCTTGCGCCAACCATTTCGCATCGGCCAGTTTAGCGGCTTCCTCATCGAAGATCTCAACGAACAAGTTACCGATAATTTTTCGTTTCTGCTCCGGATCCGCCACTCCTTGCAATGCCTCTAGGTAACGTTGCTCGGCATCGACCCTAATTACCCGAACGCCCATGTGCTCGGCAAATGTAGCCATGACCTGATCGCCTTCGTGCAAGCGCAACAAGCCGGTATCGACAAACACACATGTCAATTGATCGCCGATTGCCTCATGCAATAAAGCCGCCACAACCGACGAATCCACCCCGCCTGAAAGCCCTAAAATCACTCGATCGGAGCCGACTTTACGACGAACCGCATGTACACTGTCTTCGATGATATTATCGGCCGTCCACAGCGCCTCGCAACCGCAAATGTCGAGCACAAAACGCGACAGTATTCTTGAACCCTGCCGGGTATGCGTCACTTCTGGATGAAATTGCAAACCATAAAACAACTTTTCTTCATGCGCGATACCGGCAATAGGCGCTCCGTCGGAACTGGCAATACGAATAAAACCTTCCGGCAATTCGACAACCCTATCGCCATGACTCATCCACACATCCAGCAAACCGAAGCCTTCCGGCGATGTATGATCTTCAATACCTTTCAATAACTTAGAATGCGCATGCGCGCGAATTTGCGCATAACCGAATTCCCGATGACTGGACGACTCGACTCTACCGCCTAATTGCTCGGTCATGGTCTGCATACCGTAGCAAATACCCAATACCGGAACACCCAATGCAAAAACCCGTTGCGGCGCACGCGGCGTATCATCGCTAGTGACCGTTTCCGGACCACCCGACAATATAATGCCATTCGGTGCAAATCCGATGATGTCATCGATCTCGCAATCACAAGAAAGTATTTCGCAATACACACCGATTTCTCGTATCCTCCGGGCGATTAATTGGGTGTATTGGGACCCGAAATCCAGTATCAGGATTTTATACAGATGAATGTTGGTCGATGCTTGCTGGCTCACGTTGAACCTCGAATATTGTAACGACAAAAATTAAAAGGGCTCCAACGAGCCCTTGATGAGTTTTTCGGATGGATTAACCGTTATTCCATATGATAATTAGGTGCTTCCTTGGTAATCGTAACATCATGAACATGGCTTTCACGCATGCCGGCATTGGTAACCCGAACAAATTCGGATCGCTGATGCATATCATCGATCGTACGGCTACCGGTATAGCCCATGCTCGCCCTAATGCCGCCCAATAATTGATGGATGATCGCATATAGGCTACCTTTGTAAGGCACTCTGCCTTCAATACCCTCAGGCACCAGCTTTTCGACTTTATCGGTTTCCTCTTGGAAATATCGGTCGCTGGAACCTTGCGACTGCGACATCGCGCCCAGCGACCCCATGCCTCGATACGATTTATAAGAGCGCCCTTGATAAAGCTCGACTTCGCCCGGCGCTTCTTCAGTACCGGCGAATAAACCACCTAACATCACCGCATGAGCTCCCGCCGCTAACGCTTTGGCGACATCCCCCGAATACCGAACTCCGCCATCCGCGATTAGCGGAACTCCGGTACCTTTAAGCGCATCGGCAACATTACTGACTGCAGTTATTTGAGGCACACCCACACCGGCAACGATACGAGTCGTACAGATCGAGCCCGGCCCGATACCCACTTTAACCGCATCGGCTCCTGCCTCAACCAAGGCTTTCGCGGCGGCTGCCGTGGCGATATTTCCACCGACCACCTGCACTTCCGGATAATTTCGCTTAACCCAACCGACCCGATCCAATACGCCTTGAGAATGCCCGTGAGCCGTATCGACAATAATCACATCGACGCCTGCCATCACCAATGCCTCAACGCGCTCTTCGGTACCTTGACCGGTCCCGACCGCCGCGCCTACGCGAAGACGTTCTTGCTCATCCTTGCATGCTTGCGGATAGTCTTTCGCTTTTTGTATATCCTTAACCGTGATCATCCCTTTCAAATGAAATGAATCATTGACCACTAATACTTTCTCGATACGATATTTGTGCAGCAGTTCGATAGCTTCCTTGTGATCGGCGTTTTCATTAACCGTAATCAAGCGTTCTTTTGGCGTCATCACTTTCGAAACCGGCTCATCGAAGCGTGTTTCAAAGCGCAAATCGCGACTCGTTACTATACCGACTAAATTATCGCCATCAACCACCGGAACGCCGGAAATGTTTTTTGCCCGTGTCAGCGCCAATACTTCACGAATACTAATATTGGGCGACACGGTAATAGGATCCTTGATCACCCCGCTTTCGTATTTTTTGACTCGCAACACTTCCCGCGCTTGTTGCTCCGCAGTCATGTTTTTATGAATAATACCAATCCCGCCCTCCTGTGCAATTGCGATAGCGAGCCTCGATTCTGTTACCGTATCCATCGCCGCGGAAATCAAAGGAATATTAAGCGTAATATCGCGCGTCAAACGGGTTTTCAAATCCACATCGCGAGGCAACACCGTCGAATGGGCCGGAACCAGTAATACATCATCAAACGTGAGAGCTTCCTGAATAACTCGCATACTCACTCCTTACAGTCAGAAAAATAACCGAAAATTATACTATGAAATATTTGACATTAGAATCAGCTTGTTCAATATAGTTTCCGAACCGCTAGACAATCGTGCTAACAACCTGATTATTCCGAAAGCAACTTTGCCGCCATGATAAAAATTAAGAGTGAAAAATAACTCTTCATGGTTTGCGCGGGAAGCTTATGAGCCAATTTTGCTCCCAACGGAGCAGTGACCATACTCAATAACACAATGCCTGCAAACGCTGGCAAATAAACATATCCCCAACTGCCTGCAGGCAAACCGGTTTTTTCAAAGCCTAACAACATATAACTAAGCGTCCCGCCAAATGCAATCGGCAATCCGCACGCACTGGCAATACCCACCGCGTTGCGTACCGGAAATTGTCCGCGCACCAAGTAAGGCACCGTCATCGTCCCTCCCCCGATACCTAACATTGACGAAAGGATTCCGATGACAATGGACACCACTGCATCCAGGAACGGCGATTGCTGCATCGCACCGGCTTCCGGCTTGATTTGGAATGCCATCTGAAACCCTATGTACAACAGAAAAATAGCAAAGATAATGCGCAGTGAGTCCGCCGATATTGTATCGGCAATTACGGCACCTAAAACCGACCCTATTACGATGCCCGGAACCAAGCTGTAGACCTTGCCCCATATGACAGACTTCAACCTGTGATGTGCAAGAGTCGCCGAAATTGAAGTCAACACGATAGTCGCCAATGACGTAGCGACAGCCATATGCATGATAAAATCGGCTGCAAAACCCTGCGCCTTAAACAAAAAAACAAGTATCGGCACCAATATTAGTCCGCCGCCGATACCGAATAATCCCGCAAATAATCCGCTAACCGTGCCGGCAATCATGCTTAAAATAAAAATTTCGACCACTCCACCCCCTTTTGTTAACAGCGTATTTTTTTAAGACTCTAATCAAGCGTTATACTAACCCTATCATAGAAAGACGAAGACAAATCATAATCATGAAAACCTATTTAGTCGGCGGCGCAGTACGCGACCAGCTGCTCAACCTCCCCGTGACGGAAAGAGACTGGGTCGTGCTAGAGGAAACGCCGGAATCGATGCTGAAAAAAGGATTTAGACCCGTAGGCAAAGATTTTCCGGTATTTTTACACCCGGAAAGCAGCGAAGAATACGCACTGGCTCGCACCGAACGCAAGACCGGCCCAGGTTACAAAGGATTCAGCATTCACAGCACACCAGACGTCAGCCTGGAACAAGACCTTCTACGCCGCGACTTGACTATTAATGCCATCGCAATGAGCTCGGAAGGCGAAGTCATCGATCCGTACAACGGTATTGCCGATCTAGAAAATCGGATCTTACGCCATGTCTCCCCAGCTTTCAGCGAAGACCCGGTAAGAGTGTTGCGCGTTGCACGCTTTGCCGCCCGTTATGCGCATTTAGGCTTTCAGATTGCCGATGAAACCTTGAGACTCATGCAACAAATGGTACGCGGCGGTGAAATCGACTATCTCGTTCCCGAACGCGTCTGGGCCGAGCTATATAAAGCGCTCATCGAAAGAACGCCATCGGCATTTTTTTATGCCCTCAGAGAATGCGGAGCGTTAGCTAAAATTTTCCCGGAAATAGACGCCCTATTCGGCATTCCACAACCGCGACAACATCACCCTGAAATCGACACCGGTATTCATACGATGCTGAGTCTCGAACAAGCGGCTCGCCTATCCGAGAAACCCGAAATACGTTTTGCCGTCTTAGTACACGATCTCGGTAAGGCGATATCTCCGAAAGACCGACTTCCCCATCACTACGGTCATGAAAAAACCGGCCTACCTATACTTGAGCAATTAGCCGACCGAATACGAGTACCGAATCATTATAGAATGCTCGCTAAACGTGTCATGCGCTACCACACACTTGCGCATAGAGCTTTTGAACTGCGCCCGGCTACCTTAACCGACCTGTTGTTAGACCTAGGGGCATTTAAAAATACCTCAACCCTAAAAGATTTCTTATTAGCTTGCGAGGCGGATGCGAGAGGCAGGGGCGGGACAGAAAACACCGCCTATCCGCAGGCCGATTATATTTTAGAAGCCGCTAAAGCGGCGGCGGCCATCGATATTTCCGGCGTACTCAAATCCGGCCTGGAAGGTGCGCAAATCGGTGCCGCAATTCGCAGGTTAAGGATACATGCGATTACCGAAAATCTAAAACAACAAAAAAATGCCAATGCAAACCAGTCTTGAATTAAAAAGACATTCGCCTTATATTGCCCTTTTAAACCATACATTGCACCATGCCATCTTTCGACATAGTTTCCGAATACGACTCGCACGAAGCAAATAACGCCGTCGACCAGGCTAATAGGGAAGTTACCACACGCTTCGACTTTAAAGGCTCCGGCGCGACATACGAACTCAAGGACGACACAGTCACGATGAGCGCCGGTTCGGAATTTCAATTGCAGCAGATGCTCGATATCTTGCAAATGAAACTGACCAAACGCGGCATCGACATCAGCTGCATGGAAATCAACGAACCCAAAACTACCGGCAGAACGGCTCAACAGATCATAGAACTCAAACAAGGCATTGAATCGCTACTTGCCAAAAAAATCGTCAAGTTGGTCAAAGACAAGAAACTTAAAGTACAAGCGGCTATACAAGGCGAAAAAGTGAGGGTCACCGGTAATAAAAGAGACGACTTACAACAAGTCATTCAAATGCTCAAGGCGGAAAATTTTGAAATGCCGCTACAATTCAATAATTTTCGCGATTAAACCGAATCATAACCATACCACCCATCGTAGATCAAAATTCGGTACCGGGAGCCCGTCATTCCGCCATGGACTGGCGAAATCCAGTGCCATGAATGGCAAGCTTTTAAGGTACATAAGAGCCTGAATACAAAAATTACTTATTTTATGATGGCTTAACTTAATGGCAGTGACATGTAGGCTCTATGCCGAGCACCCCAGCGCCGAAATTTTACTGGCAATTACTGGCAATAAGAATGACACCGAATCAACGTAATTTTAAATATCGATAACCGATATAGCAGAATAGCACTAGGAACATCCAAACTGTCACCAACGGACCGACCACACCGTCATAACTGCTCACCAAATAAAGATTAGGCGATTGAGCATCGACGTTGAATAAGGATTTGTTAAACTTTATCTGCCAAACCCAAGCGGTGTGACAGCCAATACATAAAGCCAAACTGTTCGGCACCCTCGACCTAACGACTCCCAGAAAAACTCCGACCATGAACAACGCCAAAAAAGCGGACAAAATATCGGGATTCAAGACATTTAGCAGCGCCTCTTTCAACAAAATGAATCCGCTAAAAAAGGTAACCTCTTCATTCGCAAAACGGCTATGACTATCGAGAAAATGTAATATACCGTAATAAAAAGAACTGATCAGTACCGCTCCGATCACCGGCATTCTTTGTTTGAGGCCGGCGAACAAAATGCCTCTAAAAATCGGCTCTTCGGCCAGCGATATCAATAAAGCCAATAAAAACCCAGTAATGAATTTTTGCAAAACCCAAGCAAAAGACCAGGATCGCGTCTCATCGATGACATGAACGCCCGTGAGGTAGAGCACGATAAAAACCGGTAGCAAAGTCAAAACACCTAAGCCTAATCCGTAACCGAACTGCCGCAGCATCGCAGCCTTATCGGCAAACCCCAGATCCCGGCCCTTGAGATGAAGCATCGCCATGACCGGAAAAATACTCAATACCAAGAATAACTTACCGACCTTGCTGATGATTTTATGCAGAGGAAATTGATCGCCGAAACCCAGCCATATTAAATAACCCACCACGCAACCCAGCGACGCCGCCACCAACAAGACCACCAGTGGCATTAGAATATAAACAAGATATTTCATGATTGTGTGCTACCTCCGAAATCGCCCCACAGCATCTGTAGAGAGGCGATCGAGGCCAACGCAGCCGTTTCGGTACGCAAGACTCTGGCACCTAGACGAACCGCTATAAAACCCGCAGCTTTGGCCATATCCCGCTCATGTTCGGCAAACCCGCCTTCCGGACCGGATAACAAGGTAACCCGATCATTTAACGGCTTAAGCTGAGACAAGCTCGTTTCGGCATAAGGATCCAAGAAAATTCTCAAACCTGCTTGTTTATCGACCCAATCGTTCAAATCATCAATCGAACTCAATGCCGGTAAAACGGTTCTACCGCATTGTTCGGCCGCATGCTGCACAATTTTTTGCCAATGCATCAACCGTTGCTGTTGCTTTTCAGCTTTCAATTGCACGACACAACGCTCGGTTACCAACGGAGTGATCCTGTTAACGCCTAGTTCTACGGCTTTCTGTACGCCCCAATCCATCTTATCGCCTCGCGATATCGCAAGACCTAGATTAATCGTCAAAATAGATTCAACCGTCCGATCGCGCCATTGACCCAGATCCAAGGCAACTCTTTTTTTGCTCGCTTCTACAACAACCGCTGTATATTCGCCGCCCTTGCCATCGAAAACGATAAGTCCCGAATCTTTTTTTAGTCGTAAAACCGTTCTGACATAATGAGCCGCATCGTCGTCAAGCTCTACGGTTCGACTTTTACCAAGGTCTTCTTGCACATACAAACGGGAAACTCTCATCTCAAACACCCATGACCTGTGAGTTATACTTCGCGCGGTCACAAAAAAAGGGCTTTCGCCCTTTTCTCGATAAACCGCCCATCCTTCTTTGATTAATCCGATAAATTCAAATTATTCCAAATCGCCAACGTTGGCGCGGATTGATTCATCGTATAAAAATGCAATCCCGGGGCGCCATTATCCAACAATTGTTGACATAAACGGGTTACGACATCGCAACCGAACGCGATGATTTGCTCCCTATCGTCGCCAAAGCCTTCCAGTTTTTTCCTCAACCAGCGTGGAATGTCCGCGCCGCACATATCGGAAAAACGGAATAATTGCGAATAATTAGTAATCGGCATGATGCCGGGAACAATCGGAATATCGATACCCATTTTTTCGCAGGCATCGACAAAATAAAAATAAGACTCGGCGTTATAAAAATACTGCGTAATCGCAGCATTCGCACCGGCATCGACTTTGCGTTTGAAATTCTTTAAATCTTCGGCAGCACTTCGCGCCTGAGGATGGGTCTCGGGGTATGCTGCGACATGAATCTGAAAATAATCGCCGGTTTCGCTACGAATAAAGTCGACCAATTCATTGGCATAACGAAATTGCCCGGCCGACATCATCCCGGACGGCAAATCGCCTCTCAACGCGACGATTTTTTTTATCCCGTTCGAACGATAACCGTGCAAAATCTCTCTGATATTTTCATGCGTCGATGCAACGCAAGACAGATGAGGCGCCGCAGCAACGCCGCGTTCTTGAATTTTGACAACCGTATCGAAGGTCTTATCCCGCGTCGACCCGCCGGCGCCGAAAGTCACCGAAAAGAAATCGGGATTCAATCGGCTCAATTTTTTATGTACCGCCTGCAAACTTTCCTCGCCGGCTTCGGTCTTGGGCGGATAAAATTCGAAACTGAACAGCTTGGGATATTTTTGTTGTGTTTGCATGATTTCAGAGTATTGAAACAACAGACAAACCAATCAATGGCTTGTCCGTGTCTACATCGATCAATAACGGTAATGTTCGGGCTTGAACGGTCCATCCGTCGGCACATTGATGTACTCGGCTTGCTTCTCAGTCAACCGGGTCAATTTCACACCCAATTGATTTAGATGCAACGCGGCGACTTTTTCATCCAATTTTTTAGGCAATACATAAACTTTATTCTCGTATTTATCCGCATGGTTCCATAGTTCGATTTGCGCCAAAACCTGATTGCAGAACGAGTTAGACATGACAAAGCTTGGATGACCTGTCGCACAACCTAAATTAACTAAACGCCCTTCGGCTAATACGATTAAACGCTTTCCATCCGGGAAGATAACATGATCGACTTGCGGCTTGATGTTTTCCCATTGGTATTGACGCAACGAAGAAATTTCGATCTCGGAATCGAAATGCCCGATATTGCAGACAATGGCTTGATCCCGCATCGCCGCCATATGGTCATGCGTAATGACATTGAAATTACCGGTCGCCGTGACAAAAATATTGGCGATCGGCGCGGCGTCTTCCAATGTGACGACACGATAACCTTCCATCGCCGCCTGTAAGGCGCAAATCGGATCGATTTCGGTAATCCATACGGTCGCACCCAAGCCACGTAACGATTGCGCACAGCCTTTGCCGACGTCGCCATAACCGCAGACGACTGCAATTTTACCGGCAATCATGACATCGGTCGCGCGCTTGATACCGTCAACCAAGGATTCGCGACAGCCGTAAAGATTATCGAATTTCGATTTGGTGACCGAATCATTGACATTGAAGGCCGGGACCATCAGCTTGCCTTTGGCAACCATTTCGGTTAGCCGCAACACGCCCGTGGTCGTTTCCTCGGAAAGCCCTTTGACATCGGCCATCAGTTCAGGATATTGTTGATGCATCATCAACGTCAAATCGCCCCCATCATCCAAAATCATATTCGGACGCCAGCCGTTCGGGCCTTCGATCGTTTGCACAATACACCATTCGGCTTCTTCCTCGGTTTCGCCTTTCCAAGCGAAAACCGGAATACCTTTGGCGGCAATCGCCGCAGCCGCATGATCCTGTGTTGAAAAAATATTGCAGGACGACCAGCGAACTTCGGCCCCCAGTGCGATCAAGGTTTCGATCAATACTGCCGTCTGAATCGTCATATGCAAACAGCCGGCAATGCGCGCGCCTTTCAGCGGCTGCTCACCGCCGAATTCTTCGCGCAAAGCCATCAAGCCCGGCATTTCGGTTTCGGCGATATTGATTTCCTTACGGCCCCACTCGGCCAGGTTAATATCCGCGATTTTGTAGTCCGGTTGAGTCATTGTTATCTCCTAAATTTACTTAAAGTCCGGCCGCATCTCGCAATGCATCGGCTTTATCGGTTTTTTCCCAACTGAACGACGCTTCGGTTCTACCGAAATGACCGTATGCCGCTGTCGCTTGATAAATCGGTCTCAATAAGTCCAACGCAGCAATCAAGCCTTTCGGCCTTAAATCGAAATGATCCCGAATAATCTGTACCAATCTTTCTTCGCCGACTTTTCCGGTCCCGAAAGTCTCGACGCTGATCGAAGTCGGCTCGGCAACACCGATCGCATAGGAAACTTGAATTTCACAGCGCTCGGCAAGTCCTGCTGCAACAATGTTTTTTGCGACGTAGCGTGCCATGTAAGCTGCAGACCTATCCACCTTCGAAGGGTCCTTGCCGGAAAATGCGCCGCCGCCGTGTCTTGCCATCCCACCGTAGGTATCGACGATGATTTTACGACCGGTCAAACCGCAATCGCCGACCGGCCCGCCGATCACGAAATTACCGGTCGGATTGATGTAATATTTGGTGTCTTTGTGCAACCATTCCTTGGGCAAAACATGCAAAATAATCTCGTCCATGACTGCTTCATGAATTTGTTTGGCACCGATTTCCGGAGAATGTTGGGTCGACAATACGACTGCGTCGATCGCGACCGGCTTATTGTTCTCATAGCGGAAAGTAATTTGACTTTTCGCATCCGGTCTAAGCCATGGCAGGGTTTTATTTTTACGAACTTCGGATTGGCGTTTGACCAACAAATGAGAATAAGTGATCGGAGCCGGCATCAACACGTCGGTTTCATTAGTCGCATAACCGAACATCAAGCCTTGGTCGCCCGCACCTTGTTCATGATTGTCGGACTCGTCGACGCCCATCGCGATATCGGACGACTGCTTGCCGATTGCGTTTAAGACCGCGCAACTTTGTCCGTCGAAACCGATGTCGCCATGATCGTAGCCGATATCGCAGACGACTTTTCTGACCAGCGCTTCGGTATCCACCCATGCATCGGTCGTGATTTCGCCGGCTAGAATAACCATACCGGTTTTAACCATCGTTTCGCAGGCCACCCGCGAGCGCGGATCTTGCTCTAGGAGTGCATCCAATACCGCATCGGAAATTTGATCCGCAACTTTATCCGGATGACCTTCCGAAACCGATTCTGATGTAAAAATAAAATTATTGCTCACGACACCGCCTTTACTATCTAATGTCTAATACACAAAAGGCTGCATTAGCAGCCTTTCAAATGATGGTGGGCCCTGTAGGACTTGAACCTACGACCTGCCGATTATGAGTCGGACGCTCTAACCAACTGAGCTAAGGGCCCTTAAATTTTTATTCGCCATCCAAGAAGCAGCGCAATTGTTCGGATCTCGACGGATGTCTCAATTTTCTTAAGGCTTTTGCTTCTATTTGCCGTATCCTTTCGCGAGTCACATCAAACTGTTTACCAACCTCTTCCAAAGTGTGATCGGTATTCATATTAATCCCAAATCGCATTCTCAAGACTTTTGCTTCTCTAGCGGTCAAGCCGGCCAACACACTTTGGGTCGACTCTCTAAGCCCTGCAATCGTCGCCGATTCAATGGGGGACAATACTTTAGCATCTTCTATGAAATCTCCCAAATGAGAATCTTCATCGTCGCCGATCGGTGTTTCCATAGAAATCGGTTCTTTCGCAATTTTCAATACCTTACGAACTTTATCTTCAGGCATTTCCATGCGCTCGGCCAGTTCTTCCGGGGTCGCCTCGCGACCCAATTCTTGCAGAATCTGCCTTGAAATCCGGTTTAATTTATTGATCGTTTCAATCATATGCACCGGAATTCTAATCGTTCTGGCCTGATCGGCAATCGAACGCGTGATCGCCTGCCTGATCCACCAGGTCGCATAAGTCGAAAACTTATAGCCGCGTCGGTACTCGAATTTATCGACCGCTTTCATTAAGCCGATATTGCCTTCTTGAATCAGATCTAGGAATTGCAAGCCGCGGTTGGTATATTTTTTTGCGATCGAAATCACCAAGCGCAAGTTCGCTTCGATCATCTCCTTCTTAGCGCGCCTGACTTTTGCTTCGCCAATCGACATACGACGATTAATATCCTTGATGTCGCTAACGGACAAGCCATAAGTACTGGCGATATCGGCTAATACCGATTGCGCCTTCTTGACTTCCTGCTCATTCTCCGCGATGACCTGATTATCAATACCTGTCGATCGCAGATATTGAACCAACCATTCGTAATCAGTCTCATGACCGGTCATTGCAATAATAAATTCTTTGCGTGTCATTTTGGCTTCATTGACACACAGATCCGCTATTAACCTTTCCTTTTCACGGATAAGGGCGACCGCCTCTGAAACGGTAGCCGTCAACCTTTTAAAATATTGCGGAGCCCATTTAAACTCGATAAAACTTTCTGCAAGCTCATCTAGCTTTTCATTGACCTTAGGATCGCCATAACCATGTTTCTTGATTGCCGCAGCCGCCGATTTATGCAGCTTACGCAGCACTTCGACTTTTTCCTTGACATCATTATAGTCAAGCCCTTTGACCTCATCTTCGTCGGCGTCCTCATCGACCGAGTCGTCATTAGCCGCTTGACTACTAAAAACCGTCTCCGGCTCACTAAGATCAACGAAGCCGGAAACCAAGTCCGTCAAACGAATACCGCCCTCTTCATCCGATATGGAATCGAAGTCTCTAATGAATTCATCAACGACTTTACAGGATCGCGAAATCGCTCTGACAACCTGTTGCTGCCCTTCTTCTATGCGTTTGGCGATTTTTAATTCGTCTTCCCGGTTCAGTAATTCAACCGATCCCATTTCCCTCATATACATGCGAACCGGATCGGTAGTTCTGCCGAACTCGCTATCAACCGAGGCTAATGCCGCTACTTCGTCATCATCATCCTCATCGCCGGTAACCGCTGCGCCGTCGGTAATGAGCGAGTCTTCATCGGGGGCATCCTCATAAACTTGAATACCCATGTCGTTGATCATACCGATGATATCTTCTATCTGTTCCGGATCGGCAATATCGCTGGGCAAATGATCGTTAACCTCGGCATACGTCAAGTAACCTTGTGCTTTACCTTTGGCTATCAATTGTTTAAGTTGGGACTGCTGTTGTTCTTGATTCATCACTCACTCACAGAATACGATCAGCACAATTACGCTGAACAGGAAATTATACAACATATTCTTTTTTATGTTAATACGAATTCCCTTTTATCGGCTTACCAGTAATCTCCCTAATACTTCTCGCTCCTCTCGACTTAAGCCTTCCGCCGACTCTTTTTCTAATAACTGCTCAATACGACTTTCTCTCGCTTGCGCATTCAATCGCTCCAAAGCGTCTGAAAATTCGGCACGAACCCCTTCCTCGGGAACCATCACATCCAAAAAAACCAGTTGCTTCACGACTTTCTCGCTGTTTCGTCCGCGAAACAATTCTAAAAGCATGGAAAGATTTTTCGGATATTCGCTCGAAATCAGATCGACAACCTCCTTAAACAACTCTTTGCCGGGAAAGTTCAAACTCTCCCAATCAAGCTCTTTTTGCTCGACAACCTCGATTAATTCGGGATTTTGCAACAGCAATGAGATTGCCACCCTTGCAGGAGATAAACGCTTTTTATCCCTATGGACAGCAGCCTTGGGCACCCTTGAGAGTGTAGCCGTATTTTCTAAAACGTCCAGTTTATTGAAACCCGATAAACCCTGAAGTCTTTGATACATCATCTCCCTGAATACGCCGACCGGCAATTGCTCTAAATACTTTTTCGAACGGCTAATCAACTGCGCACGCCCCTCCATCGACTCCAGCGACAATTCGTCTTGAACTCGACCGAAAAAATATTCGGATAGCGTTGCAGCCGAAGCAATACCTCGCTCGAATGCGGCAACACCTTCCTCCCTAATCAACGAATCGGGATCCTGCCCTTCGGGCAACAGCATAATTTTTACCTGCCGACCATCTTTCAGACAGGGAAAAGTTGCCTCCATCGCACGCCAAGCCGCCTCTTTTCCGGCTTTGTCGCCATCGAAACAAAACACTAATTCCGAACTGAAACGGAACAATAATTCCATATGCGCCTTGGACGTTGACGTACCTAAAGTCGCAACGGCATAGCCAATACCGAACTGAGCCAAAGCCACCACATCCATATAGCCCTCGACTACCAGAATCCGCTCCGGCCTTGAATGGGTTTGCAGTAATTCATAAAGCCCGTAAACTTCATTACCTTTAGAAAATATGGGCGTTTCCGGTGAATTCAAGTATTTCGGCAAAGAATCATCCAGCACTCTTGCACCGAAACCCACGACGCGCCCACGCTTATCGCGGATAGGGAACATGACTCTACCGCGGAAGCGATCATATCCGCCCCCGCCCTCCTTGCTAACCAGCAAACCGGCTTTAGTAAGCGCCTCAAAATTGAAACGAGAAGCCAATGTATTCCAGCCTTCAGGCGCATAACCCAATTGATACGCCTTAGCGATTGCACCGCTAACACCACGACGCTTTAAATAATCGATCGCCTTCTTGCCGTCTCCGCTCACTAATTGTTCAGCATAAAATGCGGCCACCTGATCCATCAAGTCGTAGAGCGGGCCGACATCGCTCCGGGAGCTTCCTACCGGCACTACAATTGACTCGCGCGGCACCGAAACACCGACAAATGCAGCCAGATCTTCGACCGCCTCGACAAAATCCAAATGGCTAAAATCCATCAAGAAGCTGATGGCATTGCCGCTGGCGCCGCAACCAAAACAATAAAAGAACTGTTTTTTACGATTAACCGAAAAACTAGGCGTTTTTTCTGTGTGAAACGGACAGCGCGCTACAAAGTTGCTACCCGTTTTTTTTAAAGGAACGTGCGAGTCGATTAAATCAACGATGTCAACTCGCAGTAGGAGATCATTAATAAAGTCTCGAGGGATTCTACCGGACATAGATTACCCGGAACTCAAACTTTAATAGACGAATCGGACTATCACCCTGCTAAAACGGCTTTAATTTTTGCACTAACGATCGACATATCGGCGCGGCCTTGCATTTTATTCCTCAGCAACCCCATCACTTTACCCATATCTTTAACCGATTCGGCACCGGATTGCTCAACCGCTTCGGCAACCATTTGATCGATTTCCTGCTCGGTTAGTGCCTGCGGCAGATAGTCCTGAATCACCAAAATCTCGGCTTCTTCGACCTCGGCCAAATCCATGCGGTTTGCCCCTGAGTACTGCCTAATCGACTCTCGTCGCTGCTTGACCATTTTATCGAGCACGGCAATGATCTGATCATTATCGAGTTCGATACGCTCATCGACCTCGAGCTGTTTGATGGCCGCCATGATTAAACGTATCACGGCAAGTCTCGCTTTATCGCCGCCCTTCATGGCGGCTTTCATATCTTCCTTGATACGGTCTTTTAATAATTCCATACCAATATCAATTCCGGTCGAATTATAATTGCGGACGACCGCGGCGCAGATTTTTCAACGCATAACGTTCGCGAGCCAATTTTTTTAAATGACGCTTGATCGCCGCCGCACCTTTTCTTTTACGTTCGGCAGTGGGTTTTTCATAGAATTCACGACGTCTGACTTCGGACAGAACACCGGCTTTCTCGCAAGCACGCTTAAAACGGCGAATAGCAATATCGAATGGTTCGTTTTCTTTAACTTTTACTGACGGCATTATTAATGATCCAACTGTGTTAATATTTAAAAATCGAGGGACGATAGTCCCTATATAAAAATGAACTCGTTATTATACGCCCTCTTAGCATTTTTTCAAAAATCCATGTACGTTTTAGGCTTAGAAACTTCCTGCGATGAAACCGGAGTCGCCATTTATCATTCCGAAAAAGGTCTCATCAACCATTTGCTCTACAGTCAAATCGACATGCACAGCGAATACGGCGGCGTCGTTCCCGAACTGGCCTCGCGCGATCATATTCGCAAACTCGTCCCGCTGATCAAACAATGCATGAACGAAGCCGGACTAACGAGCCGAGATATCGGCGGTATTGCCTATACAGCGGGGCCGGGACTAATGGGCGCCTTGCTAGTCGGCGCGGCTACGGCAAACAGCTTAGCTTGGGCTTGGCGCAAACCGGCGATCGCAGTTCATCATATGGAAGGGCACTTACTCGCGCCAATGCTGGAAAACAATCCGCCGTCATTTCCATTTCTAGCCCTGTTGATTTCGGGAGGTCATACGATGCTGGTCGAAGTTAAAGGTATTGGCCGATATCACTTATTAGGAGAATCGCTCGACGACGCTGCCGGCGAAGCCTTCGACAAAACCGCCAAAATGCTCGGCCTGGGTTATCCCGGAGGCCCCAAACTATCCGAACTAGCCAAACGCGGTACGCCACGCTTTAAATTCCCAAGGCCGATGACCGACCGACCCGGGCTCGATTTCAGTTTCAGCGGCCTAAAAACTTACACAATGAATGCATTGCACGACACAGCGCAATCCGATCAGGACAAAGCCGACATCGCTTTGGCATTTCAGACCGCCGTTGCCGAAACATTAAGCATCAAATGCAAACGCGCACTACAACAAACCCGATTGGATAAACTGGTCGTGGCCGGCGGCGTCAGCGCTAATTCGGTTATTCGTCAATCTTTGACGGAAATGGCCGACAAAGAACAAGCCCTAATTTATTTTCCACGACCTGAATTTTGCACGGATAACGGCGCAATGATTGCGTATGCCGGTTGCCAGCGCTTGATAGCCGATCAACACCAGGGAAGCGTTATATTGGCACGCGCACGCTGGCCGATTGAAGAACTGCCGCCGGTTTAACTGACTACTTTTTATACTTAAAATATAGTTCGACTTTGTTGAAGGTGCGGGGCGTATCTGTCGAGGACCGCCGCTGCCGACATCCTCGTAAAACTCCCCCGAACTGCTAACTGCTAACTGCTAACTGCTAACTGCTAACTGCTAACTAAAATTATAAGCCATCGAACTATCCCCGCTTAATTTAGCTCTCCTCGCCGGCCAATAGCCTTTGTATGTTACTTTTATGACGCCACAATAATAATACGGTCATCAACACACAAGACCCGACCAGACCTGGACTCTCGACAATATACCATGCATACGCGGACGATAAGCTCGATGCAATCAAAGCCGATAAAGACGAAATCTTGGAAATTTTATAAATTAATAGCCAAGTTGCAATGACCGCGAAGCCTAATGCCCATGAAAAACCCAGCAATACACCAACCGATGTCGCGACCCCTTTACCGCCTTTGAATCCAAAAAAAACCGGATACAAATGCCCAAGAAATGCCGCCAACCCGATCAAGGCCAACGCATCGACAGGCATGCCCAGTATTTTTGCCAAATACACCGGCAATAAGCCCTTCAACATATCGCCTAACAACGTAATGCCGGCCGCTTTTTTTCCGCCGATTCTCATCACATTCGTCGCTCCGGGATTTCCGGACCCCTGCTCACGAGGATCAGGCAAGCCCATAATTCGACAAACAATAATCGCACTCGAAACCGAACCTGCCAAATACGCGAACAGCACAAACAACCCTTCAAGCATTATTTCACCTATCAACATAGAACTATATTTCCCCCAATATTCAATAAATTTGATGATATTTACGGTTAATTGCTATAAATTTGCCTTATATCATTCTTATATCGATAATAACTCAACGACATAATAAACGGAAAACTCAATGGACATCATTTTTTTAGGTGGTCTGGAAATCGAAACGATCATTGGCATCTATGACTGGGAAAGAACCCAAAAACAAACCGTAGTGCTAGATATCCAAATGGCCTTCGATATTAGCAAAGCAGCCGAGACCGACGATATCAAGCATGCCCTCGACTATAAATCCGTTTCCAAACGCATTATCTCGTTTGTCGAAGCGAGCGAATTTTTTCTAGTCGAAAAATTAATCGAAGAAATTGCTAAACTGATACAAAGCGAATTTCATGTACCATGGGTAAAAATCGTATTAAACAAAAAAGGCGCCATTCGCGGAGCCAGCGATGTCGGCATTATCATCGAACGAGGTGAAAAATAAATCATGGCGCGATGCTACATCAGCATAGGCAGCAATATCGACCGGGAAACCAATATTCCTTCAAGCCTACGTGCGCTCAAAAATCATTTCGGCGAACTGATCATTTCCAGCACTTACGAATCGGAAGCGGTCGGCTTCAGCGGCGATAATTTTTATAACCTCGTTGTGGGGTTCGACACCGATATCGATGTCAAAAACGTAGCCAAGATACTCAAACAAATCGAACTAGAGCATGGCAGGGTTCGCGACAGTAAAAAATTTTCCGCGCGAACACTAGATCTTGATTTACTGCTATACGATGATCTAATTATCGAAGATGGTCGATTACAAATACCGCGTAAGGAAATCGAACAATACGCCTTCGTCCTTGAACCGCTCGCAGAAATTGCTCCGGACAGCAAACATCCGATTAGCCGATTATCTTATAAAGAATTATGGAAAAATCTAGATAAAAGCAATCTCAAACAAGCGCGCATTCTGCCTAATTGGCCTCTTAGAAACAGAGATGGAATAAATTAAGGATTTCATGATAAGTAACGTCCTGGATCTATGCGCTTTGTTGGGGGTCGGTAACTCGCTTGGCAGGACGCCGTGAACCCAGCACCTAAATTATCCAAGACAATTAACCATAGGCTAATAGACTATGAAATTTAGGTACTATACCTTTCGCACTTCAAATTTCGGCAGTGCCTGAGGCGCCGCCAGGGGTGTGCGGCAAAGGCTTTGCCAGCATAGAACTGGCATAGAGCCTACAGGGATGTATTCACGGCGTCCTTTGACGGACACTCTCTGGCGCCGAATTTTGATCTGCGATGGGTATAACTGTTTGTGCAACGCAGAAGGCCTATGGGGTGCCAAATCTATTAAAGCACGCCCCTTAATTAAGGACCTATATTTTTAACTTCGTTATTCTTTATTAAAATTTAGGCTATACTTTTTTTCTATATGCTATTCAAATTTACGCGATAAAAAATCGAATCGATTAGTTTTTTTCATACCTACCTAATATCCCAATATAGTTCATTATCAATCGCTATAAATTTACGATGACCTCGTCCTCGTCCCCTTCACCCACAAACCGCGAACTCGATAAATCTCTCGAGTCGTTTAGCGCAGATTTACATCGATTGGCGAAACAACAATTGCAAGAACACGCAGGCGCAAGGACCTTCAAGATTTATCATCAACAACAAGCTTTTTGGATTAAACAGAGCCAGATTGCTCACCGTAGCATTTGGCATTGGCTAGGAACCGTTGTCGCGATACTGAGCCGCAACCCCTTGCTAAAGTCCACCGTCGCAACAGGAGGGCCCGAGGCATTGAAAGCCGAGGCTAGCCGCTTGAGAAAGCTTGCTGCTTTAGGCATTAGCGTTCCTCAAATCGTTGCCGAAGGCAAGGGCTGGTTCATGCTTAATGATATCGGCCGCCCATTGACGGGCTGGATTAGAGACTCCAAAGTTTCTAGGGAACAAAAATGCACAATCGTCAAAAAGGCCTCCGAACAATTGGCCTTGCTTCACAGTCAAGGGCTCTGGCACGGCCGCCCCGCTTTCAGAGACATGGCTTACGATGGTCAATCCTTCGGTTTTTTAGATTTCGAAGAAGATCCGAGCAGCATACTGACTCCGGATCAATGCATGATGCGCGATGCCTTGCTTTATTTCCATAGCTTACATCGATACCTAGCCGATGATCGAACCATGATCCTAGAAGCAATCGAATCCTACCGACAGCTGGCGCCTAATTCGACTTGGCGCAATACCCTTTCCTTCGCAAGACAAGTTTGGCTGATTTACGGACTGCTTGCTTTGCTGCACCGTTATTTAGGAAAGGATGCAAAATACGCTTACCAAACCCTCAAAACCCTAAGAAACTACGGCAACTAAAGACGATTCCCCAAATGCGTTCGCTGAAGGGTTAGCAAAACAATGTTCTCCCTCCATCGACCGCAATGACTTGGCCAGTAATGTAATCTGCGTCCTTGATTAAAAACCGTACTGCACGAGCAATATCCTCGGGCGCGCCGTTGCGTTTCAGCGCAATCCGTTCGACAATTTCTTGTTTAACCGCTTCCGACATATCCTGCTCCGGCCATAAAATTGCACCGGGCGACACTGCGTTGACCCTGATGTCCGGGCCTAGCTCCTTGGCCATAACGCGGGTCATCGCCACTAAGCCGGCCTTGGCTATACTATATACCGGATAACCTTTGAGTCCCCGTTCCGCATGAATATCGGTAATATTCACGACACAACCCCGCCTTGCCGAAAGCTCCTTGATTAAGGCTTGAGTTAAAAAAAACGGCGCTTTGAGATTACTGCCGATCAACTCATCCCAGTCATGCTCGGAAACTTGGCCGATTCCGGTCGGATAAAACGAAGACGCATTATTGACCAAGGCATCGATACCGCCCCAGGCCGTTTTCGCATAATCGGCCAACAATAACAATTCAGCCTTTACCGCCAAATCCGCCTTAATTGTCTGTGCCGAGTCGAGTCGAATGTCGTTCAACAAATCGCACAACTGCCGAGCACTACTCTCCGATGATCTATAATGCAACAAGATATTAAACCCGCTTTCATGCAACAACTTCGCGCAGGCCGCGCCAATACGCTTGGCGCCACCGGTAATCAATACATTTTTGCGCACGAACACCCCTTCTCGCTTATGAATAAAACCATACTACTCATCGGATTTTACTTATTAATTAACGCTTGTAGCGAATCGCCACCCACTCTTCCCGAGCTGCCCGAAAATGCAGTCATTCTCGCATTCGGCGATAGCTTGACTTATGGCACCGGCGCGTCTGACGGTGCCGACTATCCTCGCGTATTATCCAAATTGATAGCCCGCGAAGTCATCAACGAAGGCCTCCCTGGAGAAACCAGCCAATCGGGGGCACAACGCTTGCCGGCCTTACTCGACGAATATCGCCCGGATTTGTTGATATTGATTCACGGCGGCAACGACATGCTAAGGAAAATTCCTACCCAGGAAACCATTGACCATCTCAACTCGATGATCGCAGAAGCACAGCGACGCAAAATCAGCGTGATTATGATGGGCGTCCCTAAGCCCGCCTTATTTTTGTTGGATAGTGCGGAATTTTATCGCACCATAGCCGAGCAACATGCCATTCCGGCAGACCTGAATACGCTGCCTGAATTACTCGGCAGTACCGAATTCAAATCGGACCCGGTTCATCTGAATCCTGCCGGCTACAGAAAGCTCGCTGAAAAAATTCGAGATTTATTGATTAAAACAGGCGCGTTGGCGCCAGCCTAAAACTGAACGAAACAATTGAAAATTATCAATCTTTGTCGCTATCGTTAAAACTCTGCAATTGACCCGATAACGCCTCAGCGGGCTTACGCACAAATAATCGGGAAAACAGCAAACCGAGTTCGAACAAAAGCCACATCGGAATAGCCAACAAGGTCTGAGATATTGCATCCGGGGGCGTCAAAAACATTCCGATGATAAAAGCACCGACAATCACATAAGGGCGTTTTTCAGCCAAGGCTTTCGGGGTAATCAGGCCGGTCCAGACCAAAACAATCGTAAAAATCGGCACCTCGAACGCCAAGCCAAAGGCAAAAAACAAGGTCAACACAAAATCCAGATATTTGGCGATATCGGTCATTACCGCGACGCCGGTCGGCGCGGCTGCGGTCAGGAAGCCGAAGATCAAAGGAAACACAACGAAATAAGCAAACACTACGCCCAGATAGAACAGAAACGTACTTGCAATCAAGAGCGGCAAAATCATGCGACGCTCGTTTCTATAGAGCCCCGGAGCGACAAAAGCCCAAAATTGATACAGAATGATCGGTACCGCAATAAAAACCGACAGTACCAAAGCTAACTTGAAGGGTGTAAAAAAGGGCGATGCGACATCAATCGCGATCATCGTGCTGTTTTCCGGCAAGTGGGCAAGTAACGGCCCCGCCAGAAAACTATAGATTTCATTAGCATAAGAAGCTAAACCGAGGAATACGACTAAAACCGATAAAACGACCTTTAATAGACGATTTCTCAGTTCAATTAGATGGGAAATAAAAGGCTGTTCTTGCGTTTCGTCGAAGTTATCGCGGCTCATAGGATTTACTTAGGTTTACTTTGTTCTTCCGAAGCCGATTCAATGCTGGATTGAATCGAGTGTGCCGCTTCCTTGGTTTCATCCAAGGTTTTATGTATCTCATCGAACGCCGATTGCTCTTTCAGCACTTGACGAATTTCCTCGGCTTGTAATTCCTGCTTGATTTCTGCTTTCACCGAGGCAACGGTATTACGCAATTTACCCACCCAAAACCCGGCAATCCGGGCGGCTTTCGGCAGCCTCTCCGGCCCGATGACCAATAAGCTGACCAAGCCGATCAGAATTAATTCCCAAAAACCGACATCGAACATAATTTAAACTTTGTCCTGCTCCGACGGCGCTTTTTCTTTTGACTTTTCGGTGTCGTCCTCGGCCAGTTGCTTACTTTCCTCGCCGTCTTTTACCGCCGAACGAAAACTTTTGATCGCCCCGCCCAAATCCGAACCGATATTGCGCAAGCGCTTGGTACCGAACAAAACAATCACGATCACCAAAATAATCAACAATTGCGTGACACTCATGCCCATTTTTAACTCCGGTTGTATTAGTGAATAGCGAATGATAGATGGTGAATAGTAAATGGAAAATCGTAAATTGAGTTCGTACTTTAGCTTTTGTGTTTATACATCGGGCTATTCAGCAGCATAAGCTTAAACGAAGGACACAATGAACCCGCTAATAGACATGGCTTTCCGCCATCCATTGACCCTTCTCTATTTCCCCCGGCTCGCTTTTTCCTCGAGTCCGGACAGCCCGAAACGGCGTTGCAGTTCGCGCAACACATCGTCAGGCCCTAATCCTTGATGCGCCAACATCACCATGCTGTGAAACCAAAGATCGGCCGTTTCGTAAACGATTTTTTCTTTATTGCCATCCTTCGCGGCCATGACCGTCTCGGTCGCTTCCTCGCCGATCTTCTTTAAAATACTATCCAAACCTTTCGCATACAGGCTTGCGACGTAAGACTTGTCGGCCGACTCCTCTTTACGTTGCTCCAGAATTGTAGCCAGTTCTTGCAATACTTGATTCATTTTTTATAGATCGTTTGAGGGTCTTTCAAAACCGGTTCGACTGCTTGCCATTGTTCGTCTTTCAAGGTTCGATAAAAACAGCTTTCACGGCCGGTATGACAAGCGATTCCGCCCTGCTGTTCAATTTTCAGCAAAATAACATCTTCATCGCAATCCAGATAAACCCCGAGCACTTTTTGCCGATGACCCGATTCCTCGCCTTTGCGCCATAATCGGTTACGGGAACGCGACCAATACACCGCATAGCCTTCGCTGACCGTCAACGCCAGCGATTCGCGGTTCATCCAGGCAAACATCATCACCTTGCCGCTATCGGCTTGCTGCGCAATAACAGGAACTAAGCCGTCACTGGTCCAGCGAATTTCATCAAGCCATCTTTCACTCATGACAAGCGCACCTCGATACCTTTTCCGGCCATGTGCTCCTTGGCCTGCTGCACGGTATATTCGGCAAAATGAAAAATACTCGCGGCCAAGACCGCATCGGCCTTGCCTTCGAGAATGCCGTCAGCCAAGTGATCCAAATTACCGACTCCGCCGGAAGCAATCACCGGCACGGCCACAGCCTCGCTGACCGCGCGAGTCAAAGCCAAATCGAAACCTTCGCGCGTTCCGTCCCTATCCATGCTGGTCAATAATATTTCGCCGGCACCGTAATCGGTCATTTTTTTTGCCCACTCGACCGCATCGATACCGGTCGGCTTGCGGCCGCCATGAGTAAATATTTCCCAGCGATCGGGTTGCCCCGCTTCACTAACTTTTTTGGCGTCGATCGCGACGACGATACACTGCGAGCCGAATCGCAAAGCCGCTTCGCGAACAAACTCGGGGTTACTTACCGCCGCACTATTGATACCGACTTTATCGGCGCCGGCATTCAACATGCGCCGGATATCTTCGAGCGTTCTGATACCTCCGCCGACCGTCAACGGAATAAAAACCTCACCGGCCACTTGTTCGACCACATGCACGATCGTATCGCGATCATGATGCGTCGCAGTAATATCAAGAAAAGTCAGTTCGTCCGCGCCTTCTCGGTCATAGCGCCTGGCGATTTCGACCGGATCGCCGGCATCGCGGATATCGACGAATTTTACACCCTTGACGACGCGCCCGTTATCGACATCCAAGCAAGGAATGATGCGTTTAGCCAGACTCATAAATCAATCGCCGAAAGACTCGGCCAATTTCGCAGCTTCGGCAAAATCCAACGTTCCTTCATAGATTGCACGCCCTGTGATCGCACCGACAATACCATCGCCTACATGCTTGCCGAGCGCTCTGATATCGTCCAAGTTGGTTATACCGCCCGAGGCGATCACCGGAATTCGGATCGAACGGGCCAATTCGGCGGTCGCCTCGACATTGACGCCGCTCATCATGCCATCGCGTGAAATATCGGTGTAAATGATCGCTTCGACACCGTCTGCCTCAAATTTCTGCGCCATATCGATGACATCATGATGGGAAAGTTTTGACCAACCGTCGATGGCCACTTTACCGTTTTTGGCATCGAGTCCGACGATGATATGCCCCGGAAATTCGATTGCGACATCTTTGATAAAGTGCGGCTCGCTGACCGCTTTAGTCCCGATGATGACATATTGCACACCGGCTTCGAGATACGCTTGAATCGTATCCTCGTCGCGAATACCGCCGCCGATTTGTACCGGTATATCCGGATAGGCTTCGACAATACTCCGGATAATCGCAGCATTTTTCGGTTTACCTGCAAACGCACCATCCAAGTCCACCAAGTGAATACGCTTCGCACCGGCTTCGACCCATTTCCCGGCAACACTCACCGGATCGTCCGAAAACACCGTATCATCATCCATATTGCCCTGCCGCAAACGGACACATTTTCCTTCTTTCAAATCGATTGCAGGTATCAACAACATAAGATCAACATCCTCAAGATTTTAATGCCGGATTAACCGGACGCCCTATCAATTAACGTTAAATTGCCCATCCCACTGCAAAAAGTTTTTCAACAGCTGTAAGCCGGCTGATTGACTTTTTTCAGGGTGAAATTGCACGGCAAAAATATTTGCCTTTGCCAATGCACAGGCAAATGGCTTCGGATAATCCGAAGTACCGGATACGACTGATTCATCCTCGGGAACGGCATAATAACTATGCACAAAATAAAATCGGCTGCCCGGCTCGATATTTTGCCAAAGCGGATGCGGCTGTTGCTTAACCCGATTCCAACCCATGTGGGGAATTTTCAGCCGTTCGCCGTTTTTATCCTGAAGATTATCCGAAAAGCGCTGCACGTGGCCCGGAATGATATTCAAACACATTGTCGCATCGCTTTCCTCACTATCGGTTAATAAGGCCTGCATGCCTAGACAAATACCGAGCATCGGTTTTTCTTGCGCGGCAGTCTTGATCGCCGAAGCAAGACCTGAAGCATTGAGCGCTTGCATGCAATCGCCGATCGCCCCAACGCCGGGGAAAACGACTCGATCGGCCCGCAAAACAGATTCGATATCGGATACGACCCTGACTTCGGTACGAGGGTCCGCATGTTGCAAAGCTTTAGCAATGGAATGCAGATTGCCCATTCCATAATCGATAACTGCGACTGATGACATAGTGAGGGTAGGGTTACAAAGTTCCTTTGGTTGACGGCATCATTCCGGCCATTCGCGGATCTTGCGCGACCGCCATGCGTAGCGCGCGACCCATCGCTTTGAATATGGTTTCGGCAATATGATGCGCATTGGAACCTTTAAGGTTATCGATGTGCAAGGTTACGCCAGCGTGGTTGACAAAGCCTTGAAAAAACTCGCGGAATAAATCGACATCGAAGCGGCCTATTGCGCCTCTAGGAAATTTGACATCGTACACCAATCCCGGACGACCTGAAAAGTCGATTACGACGCGAGATAAGGCTTCATCGAGCGGCACATAAGCATGACCGTAGCGATACAGACCCTTTTTATCGCCGACCGCTTGGGCAAAGGCTTGACCGAGTGTAATACCGATGTCTTCGACAGTATGATGATCGTCGATATGCAAATCGCCTTGAGCGGTAACATCGAGATCGATCAAACCATGCCGCGCAATTTGATCCATCATGTGTTCGAGAAAAGGCACGCCGGTCGAAAAAACCGCGGCTCCGGTTCCATCCAGATTAATTGCGACTGCTATTTGTGTTTCGAGTGTGTTGCGCTCGATTCGCGCGCTTCGTGAGGTCATAAAGACTGCATTGTTAATAATTAGCGGACTTATTCTACTATGAAAAAAATCAATTATGCAGCGATTCGCTGCTAAATTAAGGCTAATCTTATTTTGTAAGCCTAAACGTACATAAATTTCAGCTTTGACTGACTTCTTTTTTAGTCATTTTACGGCACAATAAGCCGTCGCCAAAACATGGGAGTTAGGGATAGCTTTCGACAGGGTGTCGCAGGGACGATCGCATAAGCCAACCACTCGGCGATAAACGCCTCGAATCGCTAGTCGATTCGAGGCTTTTTTTATGTTTCTTAGGCCGCCGCGGTTCTCGATGCCTTTTTGCGCTCATGCTCCTGCAGCAATTTCTTACGCAAGCGAATCGATACCGGCGTCACTTCAACCAGTTCGTCTTCATCGATAAACTCCAAGGCTTGCTCCAGCGACATTTTCTGAATCGGCGTTAATATCAGATTCTCGTCGGTTCCCGCCGCCCTGATGTTAGTCAACTGCTTCGCTTTAGTCGGATTCACTACTAAATCGTTGCTTCGCGAATGAATGCCGACTAGCATGCCTTCGTAAACTTCATCGGCATGTACCAAAAACAACTCGCCGCGCTCCTGTAACGCAAACAAAGCATAGGCCAATGCTTTGCCTTGAGCCATAGAGACCAACACGCCGCGTTTACGCGCGCCCAATTCGCCCTTCTTAATGGGTCCGTAATGATCGAAAACATGATACAACAACCCCGAACCGGAGGTCGATGTCATGAACTCGGTTTGGAATCCGATCAAACCTCGTGACGGGATCATATACTCCAGCCGAATACGGCCTTTACCGTCCGGCACCATGTTCAACAAATCGCCTTTGCGCTCGCCGAGTTTTTCCATGATGGCACCTTGATGCGCTTCCTCGACTTCGATCGTCACGAATTCGAAAGGCTCGCATTTTTCGCCGTCGATTTCTTTGATAATGACTTCCGGCCGCGACACACCCAATTCGAAGCCTTCGCGGCGCATGTTTTCGATCAATACCGAAAGATGCAGTTCGCCGCGCCCGGAAACCTTGAACTTATCCGGGTCGTCGGTATCCTCGACTCTTAATGCGACATTATGCTGCAATTCTTTTTGCAAGCGATCGTGAATTTGTCTCGAGGTGAGAAACTTACCTTCCCGACCGGCAAACGGCGAGGTATTGACTTGGAAAGTCATGGTCACGGTCGGTTCGTCGACCGACAAGGCCGGTAAGGCCTCGACCGTATCGGGATGACATAAGGTTTCGGAAATTTCCAGCTTATCGATGCCGGTAAACGCGATAATGTCCCCAGCTTGCGCTTCCGGCACTTCGACGCGCTCTAAGCCATGGAAACCGAAAATTTGTAAGATACGGCCTTTGCGGATCGCCCCTTCGCGATTGATCAACGTCAACGGCATATTGGTTTTCACTTTGCCGCGCTGAATACGCCCGATCCCGATCACGCCGACATAGGAGTTGTAATCCAGGCTACTGACCTGCATTTGGAACGGCCCGTCCAAGTCGACATCCGGCGGACTGACTTTTTCGACGATCGTTTCGAACAACGGCGTCATATCGCCGTCGGTCGCATCGGTATCTAAACTGGCATAACCGTTTAGCGCCGACGCATAGACGATCGGAAAATCCAATTGCTCGTCGGTTGCGCCAAGACGGTCGAACAGATCGAAGGTTTGATCGACCACCCAATCCGGACGAGCGCCGGGGCGATCGATTTTATTAATCACGACAATCGGCTTTAAACCCAACGCAAACGCTTTTTGCGTCACGAAACGCGTTTGCGGCATCGGCCCGTCAACGGCGTCGACTAGCAACAACACCGAATCGACCATCGACAGTACGCGCTCCACTTCTCCGCCGAAATCGGCATGGCCTGGAGTATCAACGATGTTGATATGATAACCGTTCCAATCCAACGCGGTATTTTTGGCCAAAATCGTAATGCCCCGTTCTTTTTCAATGTCGTTCGAATCCATGATCCGCTCAGAAACCTTTTCATGGCTTTTGAACGTACCGGACTGTTGTAACAACTTATCGACCAAGGTGGTTTTGCCGTGGTCTACGTGCGCAATAATTGCGATATTTCTTAAATTTTCGATCACTTAAATAAACTCTGAAGATTAATGAATTATGTGGCAACCTGAACTTCTGATTGAGAAGCCAGACACCGAACATTGAGAAAGACAGGATTTGAATGGTTATAACTTCGCACGGCCACATTTGCGGCTTTCTGACGCGCTCTTTTGTCCGGTAGCTGCGTTGCGAAAACAGTTATATAGCTTGCTATGCGCCTGTTTTCACGCCTTGCTACCGAACAAAATAGCATTGCCATAAAATCCGCAAACATGGCCGCGCGAAGTATATTTAACTTTGTTCCCAAGGTAAATCATGAAAACGCCAACCGCCCCGGTTGCCGCGATGTTTATCGTCGTCGAGAGGCCCTTCGAAGCCTTCCAATATATTGATAGGGCGAGAATACCCAGCAGCCGCCAAGGCAGCCGCCGCATCCAACGATCGCTGTCCGCTTCGGCACAACAACAACACCGGCGCATTTTTATCGGGAACCGCTTCGGCTACCTGCTCGACAAACGCAGGATTGACTTGCCAATCCGGATTTTCTTTCCATGGAATATGAACCGCGCCGATCGGGTGCCCGACGTAGCTATGTTCCATTTTAGTCCTGACATCGATTAGTACGGCGCTCGGATCGGTTTGCAATAATTGCCATGCTTGTTTCGGTTCTAAGTTTTCTACCATAATGGAATCGATCGACTAAATTTAACGGATGGTATTCGAGAGATGCTTTTCAAACAGATCGCGACGGATTCAATTTCTTGCTTTTAAAGCCGTTAGAATTTGAATAAAATTATACCTATCGTAGATTAAAATTCGGCACTGCAGAAATTTCAAGTGTGAACGGTATATTATTTTCTACCAATGAATTGAGCTTCATTTCTGAGGCCTAACTCTATGTCGCCTATCGATCCGTATTCCCGATAATAAATCGGCTTTAATTCGGCAAATAATTCCAATAATTCGCCTTCAGCCAATAAAAAATCGGGATTGTTCGGCCCTCTTTCAACGACTTTCTCGCGGGTATACGTCTGATAAAATAACAAACCGCCGGGATTCAACGCGTCTATTATCGCATCACACAGACTCCGGTCAAGAAATCGACTGATAACAATGACATCGAAACGATAGCCGGAGAAAGATTTTTTATCGATGGCCCATTGCTTCGCCTGAATAGCCAAGCCTTGCTTGTTGGCATCAGCTTGTAATTTTTCTACCGCTACGGTCGATATATCCCAGGCAAAAACAGCCAAGCCTGCCGCCGCAAGTAATCGAGCATTAGCGCCTAAGCCGCAAGCCAGGTCCAAAGCCTTACCCTTTTGCGGCAACAAAAATGCATTTTCCGATAAAACTTCAGCAGGCCTGTATTCCGAAATATTGGCTTGACGATAAACGGCATCCCATTTTGCCGCAATTTCATTAATTGCGTTAGATTCCATCAATACCGACTCGCCTAGGCAACCACTCCTGCAAAAAATCCAAAAACTTTCTGACTTTGGTAGACAGATATTTTCGATGCGGATAAACGGCGTGTATCTCCAGGGGCGCCAATTCATAGTCTTCCAAAACCGGCATCAATTTGCCTTTTTCAATATCTCTACCGACAATATATCTAGGCAACATCACCATTCCTAGACCTTCTATCGCACCGACTCGTATCGGATCGGCCACGTTAGCGACGATGCGCCCTTTCACCTTGATCATCAAATCACCATAAGGGCCCTTGAACCGCCATTGATCCCTCGGCGGTATCGACCAATTGACCAAACAGCTATGATCGGTTAAGTCCTCGGGCGTTTTAGGAATTCCATATTGTTGGAAATAACCGGGAGCTCCGCAAACCACCAAAGGCGAACTGGCGAGTTTGCGCGCAATCATACTGGAATCTTCGACGCCGCCCAAATTTATCGCGAGATCAATGCCCTCATCGATCAGGTCGCCCATATTGCCTTGCAAAATGATAGTCACCTCCAGATCGGGATACAACTTGAGAAACTCCGATATCGCCGGCGCAATTTGAGTGGCGCCGATGACTTGCGGCGCACTGATTTTCAGCGTTCCTCGAGGCTCGGTTTGCAGTTGCGTTACCGTAGCTTCCATTTCTTCGATATCATCCAATACCTGCTGGCAACGCTCCAGATACGATGCACCCATTTCTGTCAGACTCAGACTTCGCGTGGTTCTATTAAACAGCCGAGTGCCTAAATGCTCCTCCAATTGCATGATATGCTTGGTCGCCATGGCTCTCGAAATATCTAAATCGCGCGCACCACCGGCAAAACTGCCGGCCTTAGCCACCCGAACGAAAACATTCATACTGGTTAATTTGTCCATTCATCTCTCTTTGAGTTTCAGTTGCTCGAGCCAACAGCTTAACCCGTTGCTCACGATAATTTTGTTTTAGAATCTATCCGCCACTACAATACGCAACTATCGCTTGTCATTTATTTCGTTTTTACTTAATATTCCCGGTGGTATTAGCGCCATAGGCGAAATTTCAAAACTCCATCTTCCAAACAAACGTCTCGATAAATTTAGTCTCAAGAAAAAGATTGCTAGTTTGCATGCCTTTTTGTTTCCAATCAAGAAACAATTTATCAACAAATCAGCCTATTGTCTGCTGAAATAAACTCTGTATAGTATTTCCCAAGCCCGCTGCAAAACTTCATTGACCCACTAATAGTCAACGATAGCTATGCATCGGAGACCCCTTATTCGTTGAATTTAACTGCAACTTGCCGGAATACCATCGACTTGATAGAAAATTCCTATGCAGATTCGTTTACCATGTTCTAACCCTCCTGGTGTAGTACCAACAAGCAGTTCCTCCTCAAAACTCTGCTTGATTTTTCACCTCCCTCTGCTTTCAAGCATTGGGAGGTTTTTTTTGTCTCTTTAATCATGCTCTACTACTTTTTTCAAATAATTCGGCAATGAATTATTCGCTGCAGAACTATTCGTCGAGCAGATGAACAGCCAATCGTCGATATCGCATTGGGGCGAAAAACCCGATACCGCTTGTTTCAAAATCATCCGGACTTGCCGATAATCGTCAACTAAGGCAGCCTGCTCCATTGCCGACAACAATTTTTCAAGCTCATTCAAAGCAATAACCTCTTCTTCGGCCCGCATGATACGCGGATGGTCGGTTACGGAAACATTATCGCCTATCAACAACTCTTCATAGAGCTTTTCTCCCGATCGCAAACCGGTAAATACAATCTCGATATCGCCGTCAGGTCGCGCATCACCCTTGACCGTTAAACCGCTAAGCTTGATCATACGTTTCGCCAAGTCCAAAATCTTGACGGGTTCGCCCATATCCAAAACAAAAACATCGCCGCCCTGACCCATTGCACCGGCCTGTATCACTAATTGAGCGGCTTCGGGTATCGTCATGAAATAACGAATGATTTTCGGATCAGTCACAGTCACCGGCCCACCCTTGGCAATTTGTTCACGGAATAACGGCACCACAGAACCCGACGAGCCCAACACATTGCCGAAACGCACCATCGTAAACCGCGTTGCTCGCGGGTTTTGATTTTCAATGCTTAAGGCTTGTAAAATCAGCTCGGCAAAGCGCTTGGTCGCCCCCATCGTGTTAGTTGGCCGTACCGCCTTATCGGTCGAAATTAATACGAAAGTCTCTACATTCGCGTTGATAGCGGCGCGAGCGGTATGTAAAGTGCCGAATATATTATTCCGAACGGCTTCGCCCGGGTTTTTCTCAACCATCGGCACATGCTTATAAGCAGCGGCGTGATAAATCGTTTGCACGCCGAATGCCCGGCAAATTTTTTCTACTCGGCTACCGTTAACCACCGACCCGAGAACAGCGATGATTTGCGTATCGACAACATCTGATTTTGCCAAATAAAGATTTAACTCCCTCTCGATCTCATAGAGCGCAAACTCGCATTGCTCGTATAAAATCAATACCTTAGGTTGCAATTGAATAATTTGCCGACACAACTCCGAGCCGATCGAACCGCCGGCACCGGTAACCATTACCTTTTTGCCGGCCGTATTGGCGGTCAATAATGCTTGATCCGGGTCCACGGCATCCCGACCCAGCAAATCGGCGATATCCACCTCTTGCAATTCATCGAACGTCACTTTGCCTTGCGCGATATCGGACATTCCCGGCATTGACCGAACATGGACCGGAAAAGGCTCCAATAGGCGAATTATCTCGCTCCTCCTGCTTCTAGCTACCGACGGCATCGCCAACAATATATCAGTAACGGCAAATTTATCGATCAAATAACTTAGCGCGGTAAACGGATGAATCTTAACGCCGTTAACTTTTTGCCCATGCAACAAGGCATTGTCGTCGATAAATGCAATCGGCCGAAAATCATGACCCTGTGCCAATGCCGAAGACAACTGCACACCTGCGCTTCCTGCGCCATAAATTATGACATTTTTACGACCACACAACTCAGGATCGGCACTACGGGCCATGCGAGCATACTGCTCGCCAAACCACCACCGAGCCATATACCGGCTTCCACCGGCAAATAACAACATAATCAACCAATTCAGCGGCGGAACCGTCCTCGGCACCAAGCCTACTCTCAATTGAAATACTAAGGCGGCAAATATCAACGCATACAAAGTGACCGCTTGAACAATCGTGGCTAACGCTCTGACGCCGATATAACGAATAATCGCCCGGTACAAACCCATTCTGATAAAAATCGGAATGACAATACAAGGAGCCAATACGAACAAGATCCAAACGCGGTCTTCGGGAACATAAAACTCACCAAACCGCAAAGAAAACGCCAGCCACAGTGCGAAAACCGCAAAAAACACGTCCGCACTCATCGTTATCGCCGCCTTTTTAGGCCGCGATAATCTTAAAAACCAGTCCGCTAAATTTTCCATGCTCTTTAACCCTTCCAAAATGAAACTCACCGTATTGCTCAACGTGCCGGTTATACCTGATCCGAATCGAAGCTGCTAACATCAAGGATTTCCGATAGGAAGGCTTGTATGCCGATCGGCAGTTTTGTCATACACCGGCTCCGAGCGCTTCGAAATCGAATCCGACTACCGAACGACTTTCCTTACTGAATTCGACGCCAATCAAATGGATCGGCACGCATTCGGCTTTGTATTTTTCGGCATAGTTCTTATCCTTCAATTGCTTAAAAGCCTTGCCTTCCGGCACCAGTTCCACGACTTTGAATTCGAATAGATAGATTTGCCCGTTGAAATGCACTGTCATGTCGATACGGCCATGATTGGTCGCGTCTTCGAGCGTGACGGTCAAGCCCAACGCCGCGAAGTAGCTATAGAACACGCTCGCATAGTATCCTTCGTATTGCGCGATCGAGTTGTTGCGGTACCAATCGTGCGGAATGCCGGTGTAAAAGGCCGTGAATAAGTTTTGAAGACCTTCGAAATCGTTAACCAGCAATAAATCGTATAATTGACCGGCCTGCCTGCCGTAACGTACCGGATCGACGGTCAAGGCTTGCAGCAGAACGCCGTTCAGACTCGCCTTCACTTCCAGATTCGGATACCCCAATGTCACTTGCGTCATCCCGGGTAAATTCCGCGACGATACGATTGTCAAATAACCGGTTTGGAACAATAAAGCTTCGCTGGCGATATGATCGACATCGAAAGTCGACAGTAAGGTTTCGGTCGCCAACAGTTTTTCGAAATCCGGCGTGAAAAAACCCCGTTGCATCAGCAGATCCACCAAAAACGTCGGCGTGCCGGTCTCGAACCAGTAAGGTTTGAATTCACGCGTATCGAACAGAAGCAATAGATCAAAAGGATTATAAACCGCCTCGCCCAGCCAATTGTAACCATTGTACCAATCCCTGATTTTGCCCCGTTCAAGGCCTTGCAATTCCGGCGCGAATACCCTATCGAGATCGGCTTCGGTATAACCGCATACCGCCGAATAGCGTTTGTCGACGGTGATATCCTGTAGATTATTCAAGCCCGAAAACAAGCTAACCTTGCTGAATTTGGATACGCCGGTCAAAAACGCAAAGCGGATATGCGCATCTTGCCCCTTGATCACCGAGTATAGATTGCGCAAGCCATCGCACATCTGCCGGGCGATGTCCGGGTTAGTAATGTTGTCGAGTATCGGTTTGTCGTATTCGTCGATTAATACAACCGCGCGTTGACCATATTTTTGATGCGCCAACCTGATCATTTCTGAAAAATTACCGGAAATACTCGGCTGTTGAGGATCGATACCCAATTGTTTTCTATTGAAATCCAGAACTTCTCCGATTTTCTCATCCAAATCGGCTCGGCTCTGCAGCACACCTTCGGCAAAACTAATCCGAATCACCGGATACTGCTTAGCCCAATCCCATTTATCATGACAATAAAGCCCTTGAAACAATGCTTCGTTGCCGGCAAATAATTCGGCCAGCGTGTCGAGAAACAAAGATTTACCAAAGCGCCTCGGTCGCGACAGAAAATAATATTTACCCTCGACCGCAAGCTTCAACGCATAAGCTGTCTTGTCGACATAGTAACAATCGTCTTCGCGTATTTCGCAGAAGGTTTGTATACCGATCGGAAGCTTTTTTCGCGTCATTTTGTTAATCACTATTTAATAAAACGGTAGACCGGATTAGCAAGGCGTCATACGCAAACATGATTCAATCATTAGTCGTGCCGGCGCCAAGCTTCAGAACTGCAACACACAAAGGCGCCATCGCAACGATACAGATCAACGGTGCCCAAGCTTCGTACACCACCGACACATAAGCCCAAGGCAGTAACCAAAACACATTTATCGCCAGCACGCTTTGCGTTACCTTTTTATGCGAATTTAAGCGCCTCGATAATATCTGATAGGCATGACTCCGGTGAGCCTGATACCAAATTTCCCCTCTCATTATTCGTCGACATAATGTTGTCGTGGCATCGACGATGAATACCGACATTAAAATCCACCAACACCACATATTCAGCCCCCCACTTATTGAGGTCATTAGGGCCATCAAACCTAAGATAAATCCCAAAAATCCGCTACAAGCATCACCCATGAAAATCTTCGCCGGCGGCCAATTCCATACTAAAAAACCGCCTACGCAAGCGGCCAATAATAATGAAATCAATGCCCAATACATTTGACCTTGCAGCCCCAGCAGCAAAACGGCCGCACCTGCCGTCGTCATTGCCTCAACACCCGCGAGCCCATCGATACCATCCATGAAGTTATAAAGGTTCAATAACCAAACGAGCATCAAGCTATAGAAAAAAAACAAAATTATCGAACTATCCAAGACCCAGGAAAACAATTGTATCCCCGGCAATTCCGGCAGCAAGAACAATGCGCCGGTTGCCGCGATAAAATGCACCAAAAAACGCCATTTAGCCGCCAACGGTTGATGATCATCCCAAAAACCAATTCCGGCAATCAAAGCACTTGACAGAATCAACACAGCTATGGAATGAGGGTCTACCTCCAGTTCATAAATAACCGTTAACCCTATAATGGTGGATAAAAAGACAATAACAACAGCGAAACCACCTCCTCTAGGCGTCGGAACATCATGCGAACTTCGTAAATTTGGAATATCTATCAATCTTTTTTTTAGTGCGTATCGCCTAATTAGCCCAGTTAACAGATAACTTGCCGTAAAAACATATAAACATAATGCTATCGTTAAAACCATAATCAACCTATGACTGCCTATCATTGAGGCAAGCTCTTAATGAATAGCTGTTTGCCAAAAACCGGCAACAACAATCTGCATTCGACTTATTTTGATTGATAAGTCTCATCAATGAGTTAAATCTACAACGACGGGTTTCCCCTAGCGCAGCCTCATTGCATTTAGAATTTCGTGATAAATAACGCCCTGAAACTATGAGCTTTGTTGAGGTTTCGGTAACTCGTTTGACAGGACGCAGTGAACCCAGCACCTAAATTATTCAAGATAGTTAACCATAGCCAATGGATAGAATTTAGGTGCTGGGCGAATACGTCCATGTAGGCTTGACGGCGGCGACTGATTGCCATGGATGGCGTGTATTAGGGCACCAACAGTAGGCGCTTTAGGCGATGCAGGGCAGAAAAATGCTCCTGCATTTTCTGCATTCATTACATCCATGTAACTCAGCAATTGCCGAGGAGCAAAAATCTACAAACGCCATGGATAGCGTGAATGCAGATTTTGCAGGAGCAAAAATCTGCCCTGCCGCCGACACCTGCCAATCGAGCTACCGAAACCTCCATAAAATAGGGAAGTCATTTTCGACCAAATCCTAAGAAGGGAATAACACCCCTTTTTGCTACTTAAAATACGCCTCGGCAGCTTTTTGCAATTGTGCTTCCATCGTAATGACTGGGCTCCATCCCAATAGCCTTTTAGCCTTTGTACTGTCAACCCGTAATGAACCCAATAAGCTATTCGCAACCCCTGGTTTCCCGATAAGCTTAGCCGCAAAATACAACCAACTTACCGGCACCGGAATCAACAATAGTTTTCTTCCGAACGCCCTAGCGGTCATTTTCAATAAGTCTATCGTCGACACATCTTCGCCATCGGCAATCAAAAAAATTTCATTGGCTGCATTGGGATGATCGATACATATCACGATAAACTCCACTAAATTGTCCAGAGCTATCAGCGAGCGTTTGTTATCGACCGCACCGAACGGAAGCGGTATGCTTTTCGCCGCAAAATCCATAAGCCTTCTGAAATTACCGGGAGCATTGGGCCCATAGACCAGCGGCGGACGAATAATTACGACTTCCATTCCCGTTTCACTCGCTATTGCTTGTAGACCGCACTCCGCCTCATACTTCGACACGGCATAAGCTTCAACGGGGCTAGGTCTATCCATTTCGGTAAAAGGTTGTTCATTACTGTTGCCGTTGACGCCAATGGAACTGATAAAGACAAAGCGTTTGACGCCTGCTCTCGCCGCCTGCCTGGCTAAATTCAAGGTTCCTTCAACATTGACTTTCCGAAATTCGGCCAAGGGATCGGCGGAAGAATCATTCAAAACGTGTGCTCTTGCCGCCAAATGGACGATACCGTCAACATTCTTCAGAACCACTTGCCAATCCGTAGCGGCGGTAATTTCGCTAACCGTTACCGTCTCTATATTCGAATGAATAGAAGCGCTCTTATTTCTAACGATACCCGTAACCTCGTACTTTCCCGCATCCGTTAGTCGCTTGACAAGACCTTGCCCAATGAACCCGTTTACCCCCGTTACAAGAAGTTTCATCGATTACCCTGAACGACTGCATCATAAATCTGCATGGTTTTTTGGAGCATTGTTTGGAAAGTAAATTCTTTCTCAAACCGTTGCCTCCCATTTTGCCCCATCTGTATCCGCAAAGATTCCGACTCGACAAGGCTTGTAATGGCTTGAGCCAATGCGCCTTCATCATCACGGTCGACCAATATTCCTGTCTTACCGTCTTGAACCGCCTCGGGCACACCGCCTACCCTTGACGCAATAACCGGTAGCCCGGCACGCATGGCTTCTAAAATCGTCAACGGCAGACCTTCCCAATTAGAAATTAGACAAAAGATATCCGCCTTCTCCAACAGAGTATCCACATCATTACGGGCTCCTAAGAATTTAACGCGTTCCGCCAATCCATAATCCCTTGCTAAGTCAGTCATATTGCACATGGTCGGCCCATCGCCCACGAACTCAATGATCCATGGAAGATGTTTAAGCCGAGCCAGTGCCGTTAATAGGGCGTTATGGTTTTTGGGCGCCTCGAAACGCGCGACCATAATCAGCTTGATAACATGACCGAACGGCAGGTCTCTTTTTATTTTTCGATGGGAATCGGGTATGCCATTATGAATGGTCGTTAAAAGTTTTTCATTTCCAACACCCAAATCAAGCGCCAATTTTCTATCATAATTCGAGACCGTAATGATTTTATCCGCAAAATTCGCCATGAACCGTTCGATAAGCTTATAAACTAAACGCCTCTTATTGGAAACGCCCTCGGTAAAAGACCAACCATGAACCGTGAACACAACTGGAATATTCAACCGTTTTGCGACCAAACGCCCCAAAATACCGGCTTTCGACGAATGAAGATGCAGTATATCCGGCTTAATTTTTGAAATGATCTCTTTAAGTTCAAAGAATCCACGCCAATCATTAGCGGGGCTAATTTGGCGGACCATGTGACGCAATGAAATACAAGACAAGTGATTGGCTTTCGCGCGCGCTTGAAAAACACCATGTCCGCCAACCAAAATATAGACCTCATGCCCCGCCTCTTGAACCCCTCGAACCAGATCAAGCAAGTGCACACTCGCTCCCCCCATGACATCGGAACGAGTAATGACATAAACAATTTTCAAAATAATTCCTCAAAGCCTCGAGAATGAAAACCGCCCCGGCAATCCTAAGGAACGAGCATGAGATAACTTAGACAACTGTTGGAAGGGGGTTCGGTGGCTCGATTGACAGGTGTCGGCGGCAGGGCAGATTTTTGCTCCTGCAAAATCTGCATTCACGCCATCCATGGCGTTTGCAGATTTTTGCTCCTGCACAATCTGCATTCATGCCATCCATGGCAATCAGATTCCGCCGTCAAGCCTACAGGGACGTATTCACGGCGTCCTGTCAAGCGAGTCACCGAACCTCCGCAAAGCCTACTACTTGTATAAGTTATTTTGTGCATATTCCTAAATAGGTTATTTTCGCTATTATACGCTTAAAAACGATGCCTCCAGCGCCGCGCAAAAGTCAGAAGCTTAGGCGGTATTGACAACAGCAATGCGATTTTGATGTACAAACCCCACAACCCTAAATCTTTTACCAATTTTAGAATGCTTATGGCACTACCGTAATCCCCTGTCTCGCACATTCCCGCGCATGTATAAAAAGCAATCCGTGAAAAAAGTAACGAAATTGACTCCCGCCGATGCGTGCCCTCTACTTCCGACAGTAACTGACTGAGATAAAGCAAAGACCCGGGGGCCTCGCTCTCGCGCATCCGCACGCTTCGATTGACCGCATCTCGATTGTACACCGCGGTGATGACGGCAGCATGAGCTACCTCATAATCTAGCGCTAATCTTGTCCAAGCAATTAAATCGGGCCCCTTTTTTACACCGACCGGAAAACCACCAACAGACAACATCGCATCTTTTCTAACACATGCCGTCGTTGAATTAATTAAGGACAGGCCATTCGCAAAGCGGCAAAAAAAATCATCGACATAACCATTAAAATTCTGCGGATATGGCATTCCCGGAACTATCGTTGTTCCATCATGAAAGATTTCGTGCATCGTACTAAACAAAGCCGCGTTAGGATAAGATTTGATCAAATGCTGCAATCTCTCAATATGATTGTCATACCAATAATCGTCAGCATCTAGAAAGGCGACATAACAACCTTTTGCCTCCCTAAGCCCAGCATTTCGCGCACTACTTTCCCCCTGGTTCGTTTGTCGTATTAATTTGATCAAAGGATTTTGAAGGCTTTCTACGATATCCGCACCGTTGTCTGTCGAACCATCATCGACCACGATAATTTCTAACGGCAACACTTTTTGCGAAAGGACACTAGCTAACGTATGAGCGATATGCGGGGCTTTGTTATAAAGCGGAATGACTGTGGATATCGTTGGCAGCACGTTAAAGTCTCCGATAATTCTTAAATAGTCTTGCCAAAAAAATTACTAGTTGAAAGAACCGATGCTCCCCTGTCGCCAGTTGCACACGAAAACATTCGGTTAACGCACCCAGGATGTCGTTGCCGCTGGTTCCCTCGGTAGAAAACTCCCCGGCAACAAAATCGGCTTTGACAATATTAGCGCCGCTATCACCCACTTTCTTTAAAAAGTATTGATCCGCCGCCATCGGAAATCGGTGAGAATATAAACCGAATTTTTCATGCAAGCCTTTACGAATGGCGGTTCCGACGGCATGGCTACTGACATAGGCAAACTGCCCGTACAACCAGGGCCAAGGCCGCCTTACACTATGAACAATACCATCGGCGAAAACCTTTGCGGTGATTATATCGACATCGGAATCGTCTACAGCCGAGCGAAACGCCGCCACTGCTTCCGGAAACAGTCTGTCGTCGGCACCTAAAACCAGATAGTATTTTCCGCTTGCCATCGTAACAGCACGATTCAACGCATCATAAATCCCAAAATCCGGTCTTGAATCCACTGCTAAATTTAGGTCTTTAACTTGAGCCAATAGCTCTAATGTATTATCAGAGGAAGCCCCATCGGCAACGACCCATTCAAAATCTTGATCGGTCTGAAGCCTGAGACTTTCTATTAATCTTGGCAATACAGATGCGGCATTATAAGTCGCCGTTATAATACTCAGCGTTGGCTTATTTCGATTAATGTCACTTGTCACTGGAATTTTCGATTATTTGATAAATATAACTTTTGCCGGCTAAATTTCGAAACCGGGCAGCCTACCTAAATTAATGGGCAAAATTGGAAGTACGAAAGATAGAATCATTATTAGACTGACGAGACTAATGATTGATAAAGCCGGCTATATTGATCAGCCACGATCGAATAGGAAAAACGCGCGACCGCATCCGTCCGTGCATTTTGACTCAACTCATCGTTACGCTTTTCGTCTTGCATTACCCATTGAATACCCCATGCCAAATCTTCAATATCAAAGGCACGGGCTAAATAACCGGAGTGTTTATGTCGAACAATATCGGGCAAGCCGCAAGTATCGAAGGCAATCACCGGAGTCCCGCAAGCGAGCGACTCAACACCGGCATTAGGTAAGTTGTCCTGGCGCGACGGCACGACAATTGCGTCCGCCGCACTATAAAAAAGACGCAAACTCACATCGTCGTGCAAATGACCTGTGTAATGCATTGGAAACCCGAATCCCTGGGGGTGTTTCGGAGCCAATTGTCCAAGTACCAATAGCTCTAAATCCGGCATCAAACCCTGTAAATGCAACAAAGACGCTTGCAATAAATCGAAGCCTTTACGAAAATCGCTTACGCCCCCTATTGCACCGAATAACAACAAAGGCACATCTTCGGGTAAATGCAATAATTGCCGTGCCAACGCTTTGTCGACCGGGGACCATTTTTCGGTATCGATTGCGTTCGGTATCACCGTTAACGGCCAATCGCCCATCAATACGCTTTTTCGAACGCAGTCGGCCAACCAGTGACTTGGAGTCACAATATGGAACGGCCGCTGCCAATGTTTGCGCTTGCGCTGCCAAACCCAGCGGTTGACATCCAGTCCTCGTTCGGAATCCGGCCTATTTTCTTTTGTATAGCCCTCTTGCCATCGTTGATGCTCAGGATAATGTTCTGCGCCGCTAAATGCCCACATGTCGTGCAATGTCCAAACGATAGGCTTGTTGAGACGAGCAATGTCGGAGATCGACATCATTTCATCATTGACCCAATGCAGATGAATGACACCACTATCCGATGCATTCAAATTTTTTGAGCGATTTGAAGGCAATATCGCGAGGGAATTGAATGTCGAATTGCCCGAACTCAAAGACTTTGAGCACAAAGCGCCCAATAATGGACGCAATTTACTAAGGGCTTTAGACCATTTTGATTGGGGTCCCATTACCGTCCAATCACCCGCCTGCGCATTGGCAACACACATACGCGAATCAATACCTTGCTGTCGTAAGGCATGATGGATGCGATAAGCCGCTCGGGCAGCACCACCGCTGATATCGGAACAATTAAGATGGGTAACTTTCAAGGTTTTATCGCCTCTAGGTACATCGATTCCGCGCCCTTTCGCGGAAGACCATTCGCATTGACATCCAAGGGCTCGAATGGAAAATCGGAAATAGCCGATGTTGTTGCGGACATTCGCCGCACATCCTTAAAGCCGGCTTGCAAAAGTAAACATTCAATCGTATGAAAATCATACATCCATGCATGTTTTTCCCCAACTCCGGTTAAACTGACATTTTGTTGCCGAAAGGTTGAAGGTAATAGCGACACAATTCCTTTTATATAAAATTGCTCCAGCTTATTAATAATCTTTTTGGGGTTTTTGATGAGTCTTGACCAACGATTCCCCGGCAAAGTCCGAACCGGCGCATGCAGATCATACCCAGTGCGCTGCCGGACGAACTCAATCATCTCTCGTTGTTCACTAGGCTCGGAGTTTAGCCTCGCATAATAGGCAGCCAATTCACCGCCAGAAACTCGACGCACACATTGGTCTAGCATTTCCAACATCAAAAAATCGGCCTTTTCGTGTTGCTCACCTCCTGAACGCCGCAGAGACAGATAGGTATCGCACAATTCCTCCCAATCCGGCAAGACCAAACGTAAAACGCCGCCGCTTTTGGTGATACGAAAACATTCCGATATGAAGCCGCTAACTAATTCACACGGTATATGCTCAATAAAGTGCGAGGAATACACAACATCCGCTTGCGCGTCCGATAATGGAAGCCGACCTAATAAATCGGCTTGACTGACATGAGAAGAGTGCGGCATATAATCATAATTCTTCCAGCCTTCGACATAAACATCTCCGCATCCGATATTAACAAGCATACTCATAATATTTACCATATAAAGTGAAGACTCGGCCCAAGATAGCTATCTAGACAAGCCGAGCTCGAAAAACAATCACATAATTTTCCAATGAGATAAGTCTCTGTCTATTAATTTTTCAAGTCTTTCGATATCGTTTTTATATAAATAGAAAAGCCTTTCTTTAGTCGCTTTATCTAGTGTTGGCTTAACTAAATTCGACTCTTGTATTTTCTCTAATTTTTGATTCAATTTTTCAGTTCCAAAAAACCAAGTGAGAAGCTTTTTTAAGGTTGGCTTAAATGGATATTTGCTTTTTATAATTGAATCGAGACACTTGTACTTTGGAACCCCTGTTTTATTTTTAAATGACGGATCACGAAATTGAAAAGTTTCATCGATACCAAGAAAAATGCATAATTCTTTTAAACATTTTTCTTTATCTTTTAAAAAATCATCGAATATTATAATTTTTACATCGTCAAAGTTTTCCAGATAAGACTTGACTGACTGATAGTAAAAGCCGGGTTTTGTGATAAAAAAACCATACCATATATTTTCCTTAACCCAGTCATCTTCTTTTCTCAAAACATCCTCAATACTGAGCTGGTCGAATCCATCTCTTACAATATGTAAGTAATTTGAATAAGCTCTATCTATCGGGTTTCTAAGAATTAAAATAATTTTGACCGATTCCCCTAACTCCGATTTGATTTTTTTTATTGATTCTTCATAATAATATAGATAATCAGGAGAAATATCGCCAATCGCCTTATTATGCTTATCGACGAATAAATTATAATATTCTTTATTATTCGATATTATCTTAGTCCATTTCTTTTTTGTGAATGGATTTATATTCTTGTCCGAGATATTTGAAAAGTATCTACATTCTTTTATCTCTGGCAAAAAAACGTCAGGATGTTGCTTTAAATAGCCATCTAGCGATGTAGTTCCGGACTTTGCGGCACCGACAATCAAAAAGTTAGGCCTACTCATATTTCATCGACCGAGTACCCAAGAATGTCGAGAAGTTCTTTTGTTTCCGATATTATGTATTGCCGAACACTTGCATCCATATCGGCAGCAGCTTTACCCGTACCGACAAATTGTAACTTTCTTAATGGATCGTATTTATTATAGAGAGATTCATTCTGTTTCATGCTTTCAAGACTCACAAGCTTAATCGCCTCATTTGCAGTATCGGAAGAAATACCGACTCCCAAATTAGTGTATAACTCAATGATTGCATCGAGTGTATTTTTTCTTAAATCTTCGAACTTGAGCACATGCATTCGTTGTGACTTGGGCTTGTTTAACCATCCTTCGACATGACTTTTCCAAGCCTGAATACCATATTTTTTATTTGTAACAAAATCTATGAGCGAACCTGAGAATTGTTGCCTTTGTGCCATAAACCCATAGTAGCTACTCATGACACTTACAGGATTTCTAACCAAGTAAATAACATGATTGTAAAATGGGCAATATCCGTAATGGCTTTTTATAAATCTAAACTTTGGCATATCCCACATTGGCTCGTCAATGATTGATCGGGAAACTTGAACGTCCGGAATAATCTGAGAAATATTATAATATGTTGCTCTATGAATAGACCCAGACTCGATCAAATTAATATTGGCGATGATACTGGAAAACCAAGTCACTCCACTTTTAGGAAACTCGACTATATAAATATCGCTATTCTTTGTTTTTTGCGGCAAATATTTATAATATTTATATTCAATCAGTTTTTCTTTTGCAAAAGCAATCATATTATCAGTCCTTGTAATAGCCATACTTCCCCAGACTTAGCTTAAAACTCTGGGATAATTTTTTGTTAGCGTCTTCATAGATATCCAAAATCGCCTTCCTTTGCTCAAAACTCATAGATATGGACTTGCTAATATGATCATTTTTTGAAAGCACAATCGAACGCAACCATTCTTTTTGTCTTTTTGTAAGCTTGATTTTAGCAATAGGCAAATATTTTTCTTTGAAAAAATATAACTTATCCAAAAGCGTCGTTTTTCTTATTCTCTTATAACCGTGACTAGTGCTTCGAATATTCTCTTGCTTATCTATGAATTCTTTTTGTATGCAATTGCCATCGACACCCAAAAAATCACATAAATTATTATAAAATTCTTTAGGATCATGTTGGAGTTGTTCGAATACGATTACATGGATATTTCTGTCGCCGAATATTTTTTTATATTGAGAAACAACATCATTATAATCCAGAGCTTTTTTAAATGCATGCTCACTTTTATCTTCTAAAAATAAACTTAAAAATTTTAAAAAAGTATCCGTCTCATTATATTTAGAATAATAATGCGTATACGATTGCGCATAAAGAGATGCTATCATGTCATCATGCTTTCTTATTGAAATTAGAATTTTTACGTCATATCGATTCTCATCAAATGCTCTTCTTAAAGCCATGGCAATATTATTACAACTAGGTAAATAATCTTTCCCTTTTACCCTTGATATCCGCAAGCAATCGAATAAAAATGCTTCTTCTGAAAGAATAGCTTTATTTTTTATTACGCTATCATCAAGAGTGCTGCTTATTTGCGATCTGACTTCATCATTGAAAATGATTTTAGCTATCAGTTCATCTTCGAATACAAATTTATTTTCCTTATCATAAAATTTACCTAAATATTGTATATCTTCAATATTTGAAAAAAAATGGTTTTGCAAGGTAGTCGTCCCTGTTTTTGGGTAACCAATATGAATAAATATTGTTTTTTTATTTTCCATTTTTATCCCAACTGATCCAATAAAATGTCAACAACGCCTTAGTTTGAAGCTTGAAGTTTATTCTAGTTCCTTTAAAAATGGCATTGCCTAAATATATAGCCAAAAAATAAGAAATTAAAGTCGCAAAAGCAGCGCCAATAAGACCATAATGGTTAATGAGTATTAAATTAAGCACAACATTAATCACCGCTCCGACAACTAAATTAAACGATATCAGCTTTTGCTTATTCTCAGCCGTATACCACATCCTGGAACCATTATTCATAAAAATAAATATATTAGACCATATATAAATAATTAAAATACCGACTGACGGCAAGTATTCGGAACCAAAAGCAGTTTCGACAATTTCTTCCGAAAACAAAGTAATTGCTATCGATATTACAACCGAAATAAGTATCAGAAGCCTATATAAGTTTAAGAGCCTTTGATAATACAACTTTTCGTCGACTTTTTTTGCATTCAATACGGCTGGAAATAATGAGGTAGTCACCGCAGCAGTAATAAATAACCATACTTCTGTTAACCTTACTGCAACGGCATAATAACCCACCGATACAGGCCCCATAATCTCCTTAATCATTACTTGATCGATTTTCATATAAACCGATATAGCAACACCGGATATTATCATCGGCCAGGATTCTTTAAGTAGCTTTCTGGCAATAGCTAAATCGAATATTCGGTAAAATGTTGGTTTTTTTTGTAATCGATAGGCGACAATATAACTGATGGCAAGACTAAGACTATCGACAAGCACAACGAGTACAAACCATAAAAGCTCCGCTTTAACCAAAACCAAATATATTTTGATAAGCGACGACAATGCTAGCTGAATAGTCTTGCAAATAGAAACGACTTTTCCTTGTACTTTAGATTGAAAATAAAAATCAATAACCTCAAAACCTTGGAAAATTATTCCCGCCCCTATAATAAAAATATATAGATTAGTCGTCGCATCGTTTGATGTGAAAGGAAGAATAATAGCGATGAATGTCAAGGCTAGAATTGCGCCTATAATTTTCAACCAAAATGCCGTTCCCAAATACTTGTCACGTTCATTCGGCTCGTTTACTAAGTCCCTTATCAATATCCCGTCAAAACCTAATTTTGCCACACACCCAAAAATAGCGGTAAACGAAAGCACATAACTCAACACACCAAATTGTTCCGGCCCCAGAAATCGAGCCACCCATATTCCAACAAGCAACCCGGCGACTATGCGTAAGACCTTCTCGCTCATTAGCCATAGGATATTATTCAAATAACGTATAAACCCTCGCTTTTTGATAATCGATCTAATCCTATTAGGGATATTATTCAACATTCAATAATACCTATTTTTTAACATCATGCTATTCCAGAATTGCCCATATCAATAATTTACTTGTGAATATTCAGCTCCCTGGCAATTATCGTTCCCACGCTTTGCGTGGAAACGATAGGGGAAGTGAATATACCTTTCGCACTTCAAATTTCGGCAGTGCCTGAGGAGGCGCCGAGGTGCTCGGCAAAGGCTTTGCCAGTATAGAGCCATTCACGGCGTCCTTTGACGTACATCCCGGTGCCGAATTTTGATCTACGATGGGTATAATTACATTTACGTTATTCATAGTGAAAAATCGTTCGACTTTATCAAATGCGGGATGTGTCTATCGAAGATCCAGCACCTAAATTATCTAAGATAGTTAATCATAGCCAATGGGTTATGGAATTTAGGTACTGGGTGAATGCGGATTTGGATGGACCAAAAATCTGCCCTGGGTCGCCTAAAGAGCCATGGATGGAACCCTAAAACTACACACACTATCCATGGCGCTCGCAAACGCTCTATGCCAGCATGGAACCGGCATAGAGCCTACAGAGACGTATCACACAGCACCCTTTGACAGACACTCCGGTGCCGAATTTTGATCTACGATCGCTATATCAAAGAGATGGGCTGAATATTTACCGAAATGTTCGTTGGATTTTTGCCTCAAGAAAGGTACGACTACAAAAAATACCCAATGCGAATAACCTTTCCCTCATTGAATTTTACCACCTCCCGAAAGCAATATTGGCGGCATTTGCACGAAAAAGCCCTTGGCTTTAAGGCTCTCGATCACTTTCCCTGAATCTTCGCGGGCCAATTTTCTATCCGACGTCAACTCGAGTTCCATCACGAATTGCATCGGACTCATTGACTTGAACAAAGTATCCGGCACTTCGGTAAAGTCGTCTTTTTTATCGATGTACAAATAAAGCTCTTCTTTTTTTAGACTTTTATAAATAAAACACTGCATAATCGGATTCTTTTAAACAACAACGGATTGAGCATTTTAGCTGTTTTTGTTTAGAATCCCTATGCCGATTAATTTACGATTCCCTCATGGCCAAATCCTCATTCGACTCTTCCCGCTTTTTTACCACCGCCTGCAATTTCGAAGGCTCGCTGATTCTAGTCGCCGCTTTGTTGGGCTGGTTCGCCGGTATTAACCCTTTTGCCGATCTTTATTTTTCCGAACAAGCGCTTTTTTACGGTATTGTCGGCACGGTGCCGTTATTTATATTTTTTTTCGCGCTAGAGCAAATCAATATCCCGTCGATTCGTAAAATTCGCAGCTTACTGGTCGACACTTTGGGTTCCGGGCTGAAAACGTGCCATTGGACCGATATTTTTTTTCTCGCCGCGATCGCCGGATTTTCAGAGGAGTTATTATTTAGAGGATTGATTCAACCGTGGATCGAAGCGTCTTGGGGTATAGCGGCGGGGCTTATCGGCAGTAATATCATTTTTGGATTGGTCCATGCCGTGACACCGCTTTATGCGCTACTGGCAACCTTAATCGGTATTTATCTCGGCTTGGCAATGGACTTCGGCGGCGAAAGAAACCTGATGACGCCGATGATCATTCACGGACTCTACGATTTTCTGGCGTTTTTGATGATTATGAAATCGTTCCGTCGCGGTAGCGAATAGTGGTGTCTTTTTCTTTATTTCTCTTATTCGCCCAACGGCTCGGGACGACCCAACCAAAAGCCTTGCGCATAGTCGACGCCTAATTCCAATAAATGCAAATAGATCTCTTCGGTTTCGACGAATTCGGCAATCGTTTGTTTGCCAAGCAAATGCCCAATTTCATTGATCGATTTGACCATCGCCAAATCGACCGGATCGCAACAAATATCCTTGACAAACATTCCGTCGATTTTTAGAAAATCCACCGGCAGATTTTTCAGATAGGCGAACGACGACAAGCCGCTGCCGAAATCGTCCAACGCAAAACGGCACCCGAGCGTCTTCAAAGCCCCCATAAATCGAGTCGCTTGGTTCAAATTGGCAATCGCGGCGGTTTCGGTGACTTCAAAACAAAAGCGATCCGCCGGTAAATTGAATTTTTTTAGCGCCGCCTGAATACAATGCTGAGCGGAATCTGAACCGAGCGTTTGTCCCGATAAATTGATCGAACACATCGACAAATCGGCCAATGCGCCCGAATGTTCGGCAAACCAAAGCAGCGTATTTTCGATGATATATTCGTCGATTCGGCTCATTAGGCCGTAGCGCTCGGCGGCCGGAATAAATGCGCCGGGCAAAATGACCTCCCGGTCGGCACTCAAAATCCTGACCAAAATTTCATAATGCTCGCCATTTTGCGTTCCGGTCGTGCAGATAGGTTGACGGTATAATTGAAAGCGTTTATGGTCGAGCGCGTCGTTGAGTTTGGCGACCCATTGCATTTGCCCGGATAGCCGGCGAATTTCCTCGTCGTTTTTTTGATAGACAAAAACTCGATTACGTCCGGCATCTTTCGCGGCATAACAAGAGGCATCGGCAACCATTAACAAATCGTTCAAGCAGTTAAACTCCTCGGTGATCGCCATCAAGCCAATGCTGACTCCGATATGAAAGCTTTGGTTGTTCCAGTTGAATCGATAATCGGCAATGATTTCGCGCAGCTCATCGGCCAATCGTTCAGCCTGCTCGATTCCGCAATGCTCCATCAGCACCCCGAATTCGTCGCCGCCCAAGCGCGCCAACGTATCCCGTTTGCGTACCTTACGCTGCAGCAATGAAGTAACCTGCTTGAGTAATTCATCGCCGGCGGTATGTCCGCAAGTATCGTTAATCACTTTGAATTGATCGAGATCGAGATAGCAAAACGCAAATTGATCTTCGCATACTTTACGAGTCTGCAATACGCGGTTCAGCCGCGTCTCGAATTCGCGGCGATTGACCAAGCCCGTCAATGGATCGTGCGACGCTTGATAGGCCAGCTCTCTCGATAAACGTCGGGCATGACTGACATCGCTGAATACCAAAACTACGCCTTGAATTTCGTTACCTTCCCCGCGAATCGGAGCCGCCGAATCCTGTATCGCATATTCGCGGCCCAATCGATCGATTAAAACTGTGCCGCTCATCAGAATTTTCGCCTCACCCTCGGATAAACATTGCGCGACCGGATTCGGCAATGGCTTTCGGGTTTTTTCGTCGATAATATGGAAAACTTCATCGATAGGGCGGCCGAGTGCTTCGGCATGCCGCCATTCGGTCAGTTTTTCGGCGGCGGGATTGATGAACTCGATCAGGCCCGTATCGCCGGTGACGATCACCGCATCGCCGATCGATTTGAGGGTTACTTGTGCGCGCTCTTTTTCCTGCATCAGCCTTTCCTCGGCCCGCTTGCGGTAATCGATTTCCAAACGCAATTCGGCGGTACGTTCTTCAACTAATTTTTCGAGATGCCGGCGGTAAGATTCCAGTTCCGCCTCGACCGCTTTCGCTTTTAAAACATTGTCGATTGTAATAGGGATGAGATGCAGATATTCGCCGTTGAGATCCTTGGTCAAATAATCGGCGGCACCCAGCTTCAGAGCCTTCACGGCGACGGCTTCATTGCCGCTGCCGGTCACGAAAATAATCGGCGTTGCCATCGGAATATAATCGACGATATCGAATGCGGTACCGTCGCCGAGCGCATGGTCGGCCAACACGATCTCGAAAGTCTGTTTTTTCAACAGATCAACCGCTTCAGCCACCGATCCTGCAATCGTATAGTCGTAAGGTAATTGCTCTTGCTTGACAAAGCGCTTGAAACTCATCTGATCGGCCAAATCGTCTTCGACTAACAGCAAGTTTACCGGCTTTTTCCGGTTCATGAACGTTGCGTCCAATAAGGCTTAAGCACCTGAATCGCGTCTAAAAACTGTTCGTAATCGACCGGCTTGAGAATATACCCGGAAATTCCTAAGTCGAAACAACGGTCGACATCATGCCTTTCTTTTGATGACGTCAGCATCATGACCGGAATATTTCTGAATACCGGATGCTCTTTGAGATGTTTCAGGCATTCGTGGCCATTCATCTTAGGCATGTTGATATCGAGCAAAATGATGGCCGGCAAGCCGTGTTTAGGATTGCGTAAATACTCGAGCGCTTGTTCGCCGTCGTGCACGACCAACAATTCATTGAGTACGCCAAGTTTTTTGAAACTCCGCTGAACGGTCATCACATCGACCTGATCATCCTCGACCAAGAGAATGGGTTGTATGTTATTCATGTTATGCGGCTCTCGGTATCGTAAACAAAAAATTGCAACCGCAGCCCGGTTCGGACTCGATCCGGATGCGGCCGCCCCAGTTGTCGACTATTTTTTCGATTAGGCTTAATCCGATACCGGTGCTATCGGATTGATCCTTTGGCGCGAGTGTTTGAAACAGCTGGAAGATTTTCTCCTGATAGTGTCTTGGAATGCCCGGACCGTTGTCTTTGACGCTGAATTCCCAGCTGGACTCGTGTTCGCGGCAACTTATTTCAATAACCCCATGGCTTTTATCGTTATATTTGATCGCATTATCCAGTAAATTTTGAAAAACCTGAAATATTTTAAGCTTTTCTCCTACGATCGTCGGTAAGCCGGTTTGTAGCTTGATTTCGATATGCGGCGGCGGTGCGATATGCTTAACCATTTCCATTAATAACACATTGATGTCGACTTGTTCGTCGGGTTCTTTGATGCGCCCAACCCGCGAGTATTGCAAAATACCGTCGATCATCTCATGCATGCGTTTTGCCCGGCTTTGCAATAAGGCCATTTGCTCCTTGCCGTCATCGTCGAAAACCTCTCGGTAATCTTCGGCAATCCAGCCGGACAATTGATTGATCGCGCGTAAAGGCGCTTTTAAATCATGCGAGACGACATAAGCAAAACTTTTCAGTTCTTCATTGGCTTTATTTAATGCCGAGGTCCGCGCGGCAACCCGTTGCTCGAGCTCTTTATTGAGCAAATTGATTTGCAGCTGGCTTTGTTTCATTTCTTCGATCAACAAAGTATTTTGCAGCGCAATCGCCGCTTGTGCGGTCAATAGCCGGGTCATTTCAATATCTTCGAGCGAAAAAACCGATTTGATCAAACTGTTTTCCAGATACAAAACGCCCAGGACTTGTTGTTGCATTTGCAACGGCAAACACAATACCGATTTAAGTTGCCTACCCTGTACCGTATCATCGGTTTTAAAATCGCCTTCGGCCGCGGCATTGTTCAAAACCACCAGTTCGGCGGTTCGGTAAACATAATTGACAATCGCAAGGCTAAGGGTCTCGGCCGGCAATTCGCTACCGTCGCGGATCTGGACTTCGACCCGATCATGCTTGACGCCTTTCGCCAATATTTTTAATTGCTGATTTTCGGCAATCAGCAAATAACCGGTTTTAGCCCCCAAGCGCGCCATTACCGATTCCATGATCGTCACCAGTAAGGGTTTGAAATCGAGTTGTTGCGTGATCGTTCGAGTCGCTCGAACCAAATAGTCGACATCGAGCAATTGCACCAATGATTGCTCGGTCTGTTTACGCCTTTCGGTAACCGTGAACGAATATTGCTTCGCCAATTGCGCCGTTTTAATTTCGGCGCCGCATTGACGATAAATTTTAACGGCCCGATTCAAATGATACGAAGCATGATCGTGTTGCCTATCGAGCAACATCCGCCCCAGCCGCTCGTGTAAAAATGCCTCCAAAAATAGAAATTGCCGCGACTTGGCCGAATCGATCGCATCCAAGCCATATCGCCTGGCCTGACTGAAGTCGTCGGAGTGACAAGCCCGTTCCATCATCATGAACAGCAAATAGGGCTTGAGAATCGGCCCTAACGAAGACCAAACCTCGACCCGTTCCAAGCATTTCGACAGCAGATCTTGTTCGTCTCCGTCCACTGTTCTATACAGTCTTAAACCGTTGACGTAGCGGAAAACATACCAGAGTCGATTGAGAATATTGTCGCTTAGGCCGCGTAAATACGGCTCGGCCTTTGCCAGATAACCGGCCGCCTGCCGATAATCGCCGAGATAATGACTGCTTATTCCTTTTAAAGTGTAATATCCGCCGATCGACACGACATGCTTGTCTTGCTCCCAACGTTTTAACTTGGCATCGATTTTCGCCTCGGTTAGCTTATTTCGGCCGGCATTCATTTCGTCGACCCAACCGGCCAATACGCTTTCGGCAAGCCCGAGCGATAGCGACAGATTAAATTTTTTCGAAAAGCGCCGGCACTCGTCGGCCACACTTATCACCTGGTGTAAATCATTGCCTCGATGGATCAAATGCCATAGATAAGGCCCGTAGGACAAGCCTGCGTTGTATAAATCGCCGCAATTTTTGCCGCGGTGAATATTTTGCTGACATTGCTGAATGATATGCTCGGAAGACCTTCGATTATGCATATTGGTCCATAATATGCCGTTGATCCCCTTGGTCGCGCCGAAGGTATCGGGATAGCGCTCGGATAACGCGAGACCGAGATCTTCGTAACGAAACGACATGTCGTATTTATCCTGGCGTTGCAAATACAAGCCGACCATCGAAAAGCCGTAAATCACCGTTTCATCGACACCGCCGGCCAAACAGTTTTGCGTCGACTGAATCGCGGAAAGATACAATTGCGGCACCATGCCGGCCAAGTAATAATCCGGAATCAATTCGCTATAGATGCCGGTTTCGATCCGCGTCGCGCGATCGCCGCTGGGCGTAATATCGAGAATTTGCTGCCAAACATCGTCATGCCCTTGATGAATTTGTTCCAGAATGCTTCCTGCACGCCGCAAGGCCTCATTATCATCGTCCGGAATCGCGCGCCCAAAATAGCTCAAACCGCGATTACCCAATTCAATCGCCTCTTTGAACTTGCCCATCGACGACAGTCCCGTGGTCTGCTCGTACAAACAGTCGACCCGGTCCAGATCGCTTTTCGCTTTTTCAATCAAGGTATTGAGTATCGCCTCCGAAGCAGGCTGATTGCCGAGCGCCATTTCGGTTCGTGCCAGATATTTATGCAAATCGAATAAAAATTCATAATCGCTGTCCCAGTCCGGATTGGGATACAAGGCTTTGGCCTGCGCAAAGAAAAAATTGGCGTTATCCATCGCCAGCGCCTTCATCGCGGCAATTCCGGCATGATAATTAAATATGGCCTCTTGTTTGAGCCGCTCCTCGCTGGGGTTTTGCGGTCGACCGCCCTCCAAATGTTCGACGATCGCGAATAAGTTCGACTGTGTTTCGAGGTCGGCGTTTTCGGGAATCGCTTCAATATAGGCTTGTGCAATACGTTCATGAACGTCGCGCTTTTTCGTTTCATCCATGAAACTCTCGACCGCCGCTTGAACTTGGTCGTGAAAAAAATAGAGTTGATTTTTTTCGCGCAGCAAAATGTTATCGACAAAGGCTTCCGACAGTAATTGATATAACACCGACATTTCAATACCGGCGGCGCGCGCTAAATCTTCGGCTTGAAAGCGCGCACCCAAACAGGCGCCGATCATCAACTTGTCAAGCGTCTGACGAGTCAATTTCGTGATTTTGTCCTTAAACAAATCCAATGCCGTATCGGGAATTTCGGTATGCCGCAATTGTTGGTCATCCCAAGTCCAAATACCGTCATCGCCCAAATGCAAATGCCGGTAACTATGCAGCCAGCGTAAACTTTCATTGACGAACAACGGATTACCCGCAGAGGTCTGAAATATGATCTCGGCCAATGCTTCGGTCCGAACCGGATAGGTATTGAGAATGTAGGCCGTCATCAAATTGACCTCATGCAAGCCCAAGGCATTTAGACGAATCTCCAACAACGGCCGGTCATCACGCTTGATGCGTTCGATCAAGCGATTCAATCGATGGCCGGTATCGACTTCGTTATGCCGGTATGCGCCCACCCAAAACAGCCAAGGATATTCCGCCGAATTGTCGAATAGACTTTCCAGGACATCGAAGGTTGCACCGTCGCACCATTGCAAATCGTCGATGAATAAGGTCAACGGATTTTCAGCGCTGGCCAAGGCAGCGATAAAACGTCCGATGGTATCGTTGAAACGATTGCGCGCTTCGACCGGCGGCAAATCGGCGACGTTCGGCTGCGGGCCAATGATCAATTCCAATTCCGGCACCAAGTCGATCATCAAGCGGCCGTTATCGCCCAATTGCTCGCCAATACGTTTTCGCCAGTAGTCGATCCTATCCTTATCTTCGGACAAAAAGGTTTTGATCAAGCTCGTGAAGGCTTGTATCAAGGTGCTGTAAGGTATGTGTTTTTTAAACTGGTCGAACTTACCCGATGTGAAATAGCCGGAATGCGCGACGATCGGTAGTTGCAGTTCTTGAATCAGCCGGGTCTTCCCGATACCCGACCAACCGGAAATTAATGCAGCGCGAAAGACGCCCGAGCAGACTTTGTTGAATTCGCCCAATAATTGCTTCTTTTCCTTGTCTCGACCAACCATTACCGAAGGGATCGTAATCCGGTTGCTGAAATCGCGCTGCTTTAATACGAAATCGTCGATACGCCGTTCCATCTGCCATTGCGTCAAACAAATGCGCAGATCGTTGGCGAGCCCGGATGCGGTTTGATAGCGTTTTTCGGGTGCTTTTTCCAAAAGCAATGCAATAATATTGCTTAAGGCTGTCGGAATTAGCGGGTCGATTTGATGTAAGGGCTCCGGCGTTTCGGCAAGATGCGAATGAACGATTGCGATCGGATCGTTAAATGAAAACGGTGCCTTACCGGTTAGACAGGCATAAAGCACCATGCCCAAAGAATACAAATCGGTTGCATAATTCACCGTGTATTTGATGCGCCCGGTCTGTTCCGGCGAAAGATAAGGCAGGGTCTGTGTCCGAAAATGCGGATCGTAGATAAAATGACTGACCTGATTGATATCGAGGATACGAATGTCGTCGATTATTTGGACGGATAAATTATCCGACCGTATCAAAATATTAGTCGGCTTGATACTTTTGTGAATATGCCCGGCTTTATGGATTTCTTCGAGCCGTTCGGCCAGCGCTACGGCGATCGTCAGCACACGTTCGATATCCGGTTCCGAACCTACCGACAAACATTCGGATAACGGTTTAGCATCGAGATAAAGCTGACGCAAAACAAGCCTGCCGTTTTCCCTGCTGAGGATTTCCGGAATTATGCTATGCGGCAAGGCCAACTGACTGAGCAAGTCGATTTGTTGCCGAACATAATCGCCAATACCCTTCACGCAAAAACGTAGCTTGATATCCTTTAAAACGACTAACTGCGAAGTGCTTACATGCTGCGCTTTAAAAACATTTGCGTGCATACTTTCGCCGAGCTTTTCGAGGATACTGTGATTTAAAATTTGGGTCATGCCATTAGGGGAATCATTGCGGGTTAGAAAAAATACCTAGGGCATAACGACTATAGCATTTTCCTGAACAATGTCAGGGTTTTATCGACTTTGGCAGCAATTCCCAATTTGGAGATCAAAAAGGGTGTGGGGTATGCTTGGCGAGAATGTCGGCAGCAGGGCAGATTTTTGCTCCTCGGCAATTGCTGAGTTACATGGATGTAATGAATGCAGAAAATGCAGGAGCATTTTTCTGCCCTGCATTGCCCTAATACACGCCATCCTTGGCGTTCGAGCTGCCGCCAAGCCCCCATGGATGGGTTTACGGCGTTCCTCGACAGGCATACCCCACACCCTAAAATCGGCGAAACCGCTCAAACTGGGAATTGCTGCGACTTTGGTATCATAGAGCTCTCAAGCCTAAAACAGATAGCTACCCGCTCAACCGGAATTTTTCGTAATCTACATGGTTATCACAAACTTACAGGAAGCCTCATGTCGAGTCACCATTCTTTACAACACAGCAATAACGATCTTAAACTTCATTGGACCATCGCCGGGCTGACTCTTACCACCGTAGCGGCCTATTTGATTTTTTGCCATGTAGCCGGCGAACAATGGCGGATTAGTCTTCCGGAAGATCAACGCGTCCTGATTCGTACCCTCTTTTATGTGTTGGCCATTATCGGTTTTCCGGTGACCAATCTGCTCCGCCATATTCAATTGCGTCTAAACCAAACCATGCCCGGGCCAAAGCCGGCCAAACAGCGCTATTTGCTTACCGTGATCGTATCGATGGGACTGGCCGAAACTGTCGCTTTGATGGGCTTAGTGATATTCCTGCTGGGAGACGATTACAACACCCTTTATATTTTTACCGCGTTGTCGGTTTTGGCCGTGTTCCTGTACCGCCCGAAAGCCGATGAATATCGGGAAATAATGGTCGCGCTGGCAAGCAGGGAAGACGATGACGATTAATACGCTCAGCGAATGGTAAATTCCAGTGTTTTGATGACGACTTGGTAGGTTTCTTTGAGTTTTTCCGGGTTAAATACGTCAATGAGATCCATCGGCAAAGCATCGGGGCTTGCTATCGCGATCACTTGATCGGTACCTTTCGGCTCTCCGATATCGATTGTAAAATCGCCCTCTTCCGGCGGGATGCGGTAGCGCTTGCCGGGAAGACTGTAATTCTCTTCCTGATAAGGATTGGGATATACCCAACCCACGGCACCCGCCGCATCGATTACGGCGATGTAGACATACAAGGCTTGCTCGACCTGAAAATCGACTATTAAACTTTCTCCGATTTTAAAGTCGGTTTTGTTGATCGAAATAGTGAAAATATGTTCGGGTAATGAATTTTGTTCTATTTGACCGCTTGGCGGTGTTGACACTTCGGAAGTTTGCCCATCGGCGACCGTCTCCTCTGCGTCAAGCTGCGCAGCGGTTTTATCGATCGGCGCTTCGGTTAGAGCTTCGTTTTCCGGTTTTTCGATCGAATACCGCTCCCAATAGGGCCGAATCATCATCGCCGCCCCCAGCAATATTGCTACCGACAAGACATAATATAGAGCTTGGTAAGGCTTGTTCCGCGATTCCAAACCTTTTAAAAACGCTTCAACACTATCGATTCGATCTTCGCGCTTGAACTGCAGCCCCTTCTTCAATGCATTCCATTGCCGGGCATTGAGCGATCGTATCGCTTTGGGGCGGACCTTTTTTTGCAAACAATCGTCGGCACGCTGCCGGTTGAACGGATGAAAGCCGGCGAACAATTCATAAGCCACGCAAGCCAACGCATAAATATCGTCCCGAGGGTCCGGCTTTTCCCCATGCAACATTTCCAGCGTTGCATAAGCCGGCGTCATGCCGCCAAGCACGCCGGCATCGAAACTTCCCACCCGGGAAAAATTCTGTAGCCGTGCGATACCGAAATCCAATATCTTGACTCGATTATGAATATCGATGAATACGTTGGAGGGCTTAAAATCCGAATGGATAATCCCTTTTGCATGCGCATGGCTCAATGCAGCGCAAATTTGCCTAATAATCGCCAATGCTTCGGACTGTTCGAGTCCCGCCGGATGGTTTTTGACGATTTTGTCCAGCGTAACGCCTTCCAGATATTCCATCGTCATGAATACGATCGGACCGTCTCTGTCGAAATCGTAAACGGTCAAAATATTCGGATGCGCCAGCGATTGGGTTTTTCTGGCTTCGCTATGCATGGCCTTCAATAATTCGGGATTGGCCCTGAACTCGTCATTCAGCACCTTGACCGCAATAAAGGCTGAATTGCCGGCTTCGATATCGCGCCGGTCCAAGGCTTTATAAACACTACCCATGCCCCCCGTTCCGATTTTCTCCAAAAGGTCATAGCGATTTTTCAATACCGAGCCCGAACCCGGAGTCACTGAGCCGTCGGCATAAGGACTGCTATCGTCAAAACCGGTCGCTGTTTTACCGATTCCGCCGGTCGTTCCGAAGAGTTCGTGCTGCGTTCGAGCCGAATATAAATCCGAATTGCCCGTTTCTCGGCGCGGCTTTTGTTGAATGATGGTTTCATCCGACTCTTTAGTTCGGTTGACGGCTGATTCTTTAGGATCTCGATCCATGGTTCGGTATGTGTTTGATGTCAATGAGTCGGGGAATGCGCCGGAATCATTTTTCGTCCAAATGCCAGACGCCGTCGGCGCCCAATAAGCGTCTTTCCAGCCATTTCGTTATTGTGCTTCGGTCCTTTCGGTAAACTTCGGGGCATTCCGATGTCGCCGAACTGTGCGTTTCGATGCCTGCCAACCAGTTTTCCCAAGCGGCAATCGCATCCGGCGAAAAACGCGAGTCGCCGGCATGGCCCACGGCATATAAGGTTGCCGGTTCGTTCCTGCCCTTGACTTGCAGGCGCCCTAAGCGCCGAACCGGATAATTCAATTGCCGCGCCGCGCCGATAAAGTCTTCGGTGACGATGATCTCGGTATTGAACAAGCGGGTCAGGCTTTCCACTCGTGCGGCCAGATTCATTGGATCGCCCAAAATGCCGAATTTTCTGACGCCTTTTTTCGGCCCCAGATCGCCCATCACCACCGAGCCGGCAGTCAAGCCGACACCGGCGTCGATAATCGCATGAATCCGTTTGATCACATCGGCTTCAATTTTTCGATCATAGCGCTCTTCGAGCGTCGCAAAAAAACGTTTTTGCAATGTGACCAATTCCAACGCGGCCTGCAATGCATTGGCGCATGCTGCTATATTTTCCCCTTCATTGCATTGATAGGGCCAATAATAACAAACCATATCGCCGACATAATCTTCCAGCCAGCCATTGTATTTATCCTGAAGAATCAATGAGGTTTCGCTCAAATAATCGTTCATTAGATTCAGCACTTCGGCCGGATCCTTAATGAAACCGGTCACGGTCGTATACCCGGCCAAATCGCTCATCAATACCAGCGCGAATCGACGCCGGTTTTGAAAGGTTTCGTTAGGTTTCAAGCTTATCAATAAATTATGAATTTGCCTCGGCATATAATTGATAATCAGCTTGCCTTCCCGCGAACCGATGATCAAATGCATCCCTATCGTTTGGCCGACACCGGCGATAAAAACGATCATACTTGTCGTTACCGGCCAAAGTTGAACCAAATCGTTCAAATAGCACAAGGATCCGACAGCAGTAATAAACAAGCCGCCGATAAGCCAAACAAAGCTCTGCTTCAAATAAGCGCCCGATAGGACGCCGATCAAGGCCGCTATCAAAAACAATGCCGCTTTTACCGGTAACGCGGGCGCTCTCGGATGATCTCGATTCAATAGCGTCTCGACCGCATCGGCCAAAAACTGCGCTCCGTGAGTCGGCAAATGAGGGCCTAACAAACCCGTCGTCATCGGCGTTACCAACACGTCGGTAGCTTCGTCGGGTGCAGTCAACTGAAACACGGCAACTTTATCCCTCAATAACGCGGCAGTCCGCTCTGCAATTTCGCTATCGCAAGACGCCAAGCGACTGACCGGTATCATCGGCCTATTGCCTTCTTCGGATATGACGAACTGCGGCTTGCTCAACCGTATTCGGCGGCATGGACGGCGGCCGTCGCATAGCTCATCATCGGGTCCGTGCAAATAATCGTCGCCGGTATTTTGCGGAAGAATAAATCGAGTCAGTGCAACGACGGCATGATCCGGGCTCAAATCCAACCATCGTGCGATGGGGCTGTTTTTTTTAGAGACCAATCGGTCGCTTGCTACCAAACCGTTTTCGGGTACTGCGAAAGCGGCCTCCAAGCCATACAGCAAGAAATCGGGAAGCGCTTCTTGACCGCTAAAATAGGGAGCAATTTTGAAATGTTCGATAGCAAAGGCCGGCATTTGCAAAGGCGCGTTGCCTAATTCGCTATTACTCATTCGGCATTCGCCGGTAGGGGAAGCAGCACATCGAGGCTGCGACCATTGCACGGCGCCGATAGGTTCGATACAAGCGGCATAAGGCATTCTGCCTTCCATTTCTTTCGAAACGACCGCGTCGAGAAAAACGCCCTTACCGCCAGCGGCAATAATTCGTTCCGTAGCTTTGGCAAAAAGCGGTAAAGCCTGTTTACGGCCGACATCGATCGGGACGCCGTGATCCAAAACCACAACCGCAGTGTATCGCCATTCTTCTCGGGCTTGAAAGACCAACGCGGAATCGTGTATCCAGTCGTCGATAGCGGTACCGGCCAAGCGGTCCAAAATCAAGCCGGCCAAAAATGCCGCTGCGATTAGCGGTATCAACACAATCCATCGGTTGATCGGTAAATCAAGCATCAAAAAGTGCGGGTAAACTTTTGGCCGGTTCTTGTCGCCGGATAACGGTAGTCCTTGATGACTGCCTCGACACAATTCGAAAACCGGCCGTCTTCAGATTCTATGGACGATAGCATTACAGACTCGGCGCGCCCCATCGAATCGACGGTCCAATGAACCGTAATTTTGCCGTCGACTTGAAAAAGATTCCGGCACAGTCCGACTTCAGGCTCGATGGCCTCGAAGATTTCGTCGATGCCGGCCTGCCGCTCATGATCCGAATAGTTACGCATCTTGACCGAAGTCGACATCGCAAGTTGCCCGCTGCCTGCGGTCTCGGAACGCTTGATCGCCGCGATAGCGCAAAAGAATGCATTACTGCCGCCATGAACGCCGTCGCATTTGAGTTTATGGTCCACCCATCCGGTGCAGTTTTTCAAATCGGTCGGCGTAATCCACGGCAAAAACAAGCTCGATACAGTGACTTCGAGCGGTGCGGACGAACCGTTTTGACAAACGAGTTGAAAATCCGCATCGGTTTCGGGCTTAGGTAACGATTTGATCCATAATCTTGCGTCCGGGCTTAATTTAAAGACGGTCCCCAGGCCGACTTCGTTTCCCTTGGCGCAACGATCGTTTACGACTTCGATGCCTTGACTCTTGGCATCCAGATATTGGATGTTACTGCACTCCGAGGCAGGCACTTCGAGCCCCGTCAGTACTAAAAACGCAACGACTATGGTTTTCATAACAAATGCCCCCCGGCAAAACTCTGTTGAGTTACAACTTATTTTGACTACTCTATTGATAAAAGAACAATATTCGTCAACTTACATTAAACGATTCCAGCAATTCCCAATTTGGGGATCAAAAAGGGTGTGGGGTGTGCTTGGCGAGGATGTCGGCAGCAGGGCAGATTTTTGCTCCTGCAAAATCTGCATTCACGCCATCCTTGGCGCTTGCAGATTTTTGCTCCTGCAAAATCTGCATTCACGCCATCCTTGGCGCTTGCAGATTTTTGCTCCTGCAAAATCTGCATTCACGCCATCCTTGGCGTTCGAGCTGCCGCCAAGCCCCCATGGATGGGTTTACGGCGTTCCTCGACAGGCATACCCCACACCCTAAGATCGGCGAAAATGCTCAAACTGGAAATTGCTGCTTTCATTTATTATGGTAAGCAATTAATTCTTTAATGTGCTAGCTTTGTAAATCAATATAAGGAAAAGCGATTTTTGCCAATGTATACCTTTCGCACTTCAAATTTCGGCAGTGCCAGAGGAGGCGCCTGGGTGTTCGGTCGATTTTTGCTCCTGCAAAATCGACATTCACGCCATCCATGGCGCTCATAAAGGCTTTGCCAGCATGGAGCTGGCATAGAGCCTACATGGACGTATTCACGGCGTCCTTTAACGGACACCCAGGCGCCGAATTTTGATCTACGACGGGTATAAATCGCCGAAATCATTACTTGATAACCAATCAAAGCCGAGTCGCCATGGCCACCGATATTGACATTTTAAGAAACAACGATTTATTCAGCGAATTGAACGACGAAGAGCTTACCGCTCTGGCAAAACTGACCCAAACCCGGACATTTCTGAAAAACTCGTTGATCTTATGCGAAGGCGATACTTCAAATGCCATGTACATCATACAAAAAGGCAAAGTCAACATTACCGTAACCAATGAAGACGGAAAAGAAATGATTCTTTCCACATTGCAAGCGGGAGATAATTTCGGAGAATTGTCCCTACTTGACGAAGCCCCTCGGTCCGCAAATGCCGTCGCCCTCGAAAAATGTGAATTGATCGTTTTGCACAAAGCCGAATTCGTACAACTACTGACTCAAAACTCTGCAATCGCATTGGCGATCATACGTTATCTATGCGAGCGGGTAAGATTTTTGACGAGCCTAGCCCATGGCTTGGCATTATTGGACGTCTACGGACGGCTCGTTAAACTGATACAAAGCCTGGCCGAACCGAATCAAGAGGGCCAATTAGTCGTCGCGATACCGTTGACCCACAAAGATATCGCAATGCGGGTCGGCTCGTCGCGGGAGATGATCAGCCGAATCCTGAGCGAATTGGAAAAAGGCGGATACGTCTCATGCGAAAACAAACACATCAAAATCAACAAAAAATTACCGTCGGCTTGGTGACGGCTTACCGATACCCAGCCTTAACAAATGTAGCACCTACGGTATAAGACATTGAATATACCTTTCGTACTTCAAAATTCGGCGGGAGACTAAGGAGGCACCGGGTGCTCGACAAAGGCTTTGCCAGCATGGAGCTGGCATAGAGCCTACAGGGACGTATTCACGGCGTCCTTTGACGGGCACCCCGGCGCCGAATTTTGATCTGCGATGAGTATAATTTAAAAAACGCGTCATTCCGCCAGGAATTGGCGGAATCCAGTGCCAAGAATGGCTCCGATACTCTTGCGGGACGGGTTATTTAACCCGTCCCCAACGTTTCGGTTTGGCCTAAGTGTTTGAGCTTGCTTCGGCCACGGTTTAAACGTTTCGAACGGGGTTTGCAAACCTTGTCCTGCCAAAATTTTGATCTGAGAAGGCTATACATCAACGCACAAACGAGACCACTTACCGGTCACTTCCAAGGAGCCGATCATGGCTGATTCTAACGAGCGCAACCGAATCGAAGAAAACCGAGGCGATCTGCCTCCCTGGTGGTTATGGGGTCCCTATGTCGGCGAAAGATCCTGGGGAACCGTCCGCGAAGATTACAGTCCGGATGGCGATGCCTGGCGTTATTTGCCCCACGATTTGGCGCGTAGCAAAGCTTATCGCTGGGGCGAAGACGGCTTGGCCGGCATCTGCGACCGCTATCAACTATTGGTTTTCGCCGTCGCCTTATGGAACGGACAAGACCCGATTTTAAAAGAGCGCGCGTTCGGCCTCAACATGTGGGAAGGCAATCACGGCGAGGACGTCAAGGAATATTATTTCTATCTCGACAACACGCCGACACACAGTTACATGCGTTATCTATACAAATATCCGCAGCGCGCCTATCCCTACGAAGCATTAGTTCGGGAAAATCAAGCCCGGGGCGGACAAGGCCCCGAATACGAGCTGCTCGATACCGGACTATTCGACGAAAACCGCTACTTCGATATCGAAATCGAATACGCCAAGGCATCTCCCAGCGATATTTGCATCAAAATAACCGCAACCAACCGGGGACCCGACAACGCACCGCTGCACATACTCCCTCATCTGTGGTTTAGAAATACTTGGGCCTGGAGCGAACCGCGCAAACAGGCGCCGGAAATTAAATCAATCGATTCCCCGAATTCACCCTATCGCTGCCTATTGGCCGATACCGCCAAGCTAGGTGCGCTACCCGGCCTACTTTTCCCATACCGCTTACCCAATTACCATCTATATGCCGAAGGCGACTGCACGCCGCTGTTTACCGATAACGAAACCAATACCCTTAGAGTCTACGGTACCGACAATACGCAGCTTTACACCAAAGACGCGTTTCACCGCTACCTTATCGATCGGGAACCGTGCCTTAAACCCGACAATTCCGGATCCAAAGCCTGTTTGCACTATGCGTTCGATATCGAGGCGGGCAAAACGGCCGTAATTCATCTGCGTCTAAGCGAGCAACTCGTCGACGAGCCGTTCCGGGACGCGGAAAGCTTAATCGAACAACGCAAATCGGAAGCCGATGCATTTTATCGAACGCTTCATCCCGAGCTTGCGACCGAACAAGAACGCTTGGTGCAGCGGCAAGCATTGGCCGGCTTGCTGTGGAGCAAGCAGACCTATTTATTCGACGTGCGCAAATGGCTCGACGGCGATTTGCCGAGCGCACCGCCGCCGGAATCGCGGCAAACCATTCGTAACCGGCACTGGCGGCATCTCAATTCGATGCGCGTGCTGCTAATGCCTGACAAATGGGAATACCCCTGGTTTGCCGCTTGGGATTTAGCGCTTGCCAGCATCCCGATGGCATTGATCGATCCTCAGTTTGCCAAAGAACAGCTATGGCTGATGTTATTCGAACAATTTCAGCATCCGAACGGTCAGATCCCGGCCTACGAATGGGACTTTTCCGATTTGAATCCGCCGGTACACGCATTGGCGGTCTGGCGCGTTTACAACATGGAAAAGCGCTTGCACGGCCATGCCGACCGCGACTTTCTGGAGCGTTGCTTTCATAAATTAATGCTCAATTTCACTTGGTGGGTCAACAAAGTCGACAGCCAAGGCAATAATATCTTCGAAGGCGGATTCCTGGGCCTCGACAACATTTCGGTCGTCGACCGCAGCCAACCGTTGAACGGCGGCCAAACCCTCGAACAATCCGATGCAACCGGGTGGATGGCGATGTTCTGTTTGAACATGATGCGCATCGCATTGGAACTCGCTTTGACCAACCGCACCTACGAAAGCCTCGCGACCAAATTTTTGGAGCATTACATTTACATCGGCGCTGCAATGAAAAACATGGGCGGACGCCACTACCAACTTTGGGACGAAGACGACGGCTTTTTTTATGACGTGCTCCGGCATCACGACGGGCATTTCGATCAGTTCCGGGTCCGCTCCTTGGTCGGGCTGATCCCGTTATTTGCCGTCGAACGCCTCGAAGCCGATTGGATCGCCCCATTTCCGTCGTTCCGGGCCAATTTGCAATGGTTCCTGACGAACCGCAATCAATTCGCGCAGTTCAGTTGTCATCCCGTCGAACGGAACGGCCAAACCAATTATTTATTGAGCATTCCGAATCAAGCACAAATTAAACGCATGCTGGAACGCGTCTTCGACTGTAACGAATTCTTATCGCCGTTCGGTATGCGCAGTCTATCGAAATTCCATGACGAAACCCCCTTCGAGTTCGGGGCGAACAGCGTCCGGTATGAGCCGGGAGAAGCCGAGTCCAAATTGAAAGGCGGCAATTCGAACTGGCGCGGTCCGATCTGGTTTCCGGTCGGTTTCTTAATGGTCGAATCGCTACGCAAACTGGATAAAGCCTTGGGCCCCGAATTTAAGATCGGTGTCATGTTGGACGATAAACCTGCTTCGCTGACTCTAGGCCTACTGGCCAAAGAATTGGCGGACCGCATGATCAAACTTTTTCAGCCGGACTCCGATGGACGCATTCCCGCGTTCGGGAAAGACAGCCGTTTTCATGACGACCCGCATTGGCGTAATCTGTTGCTGTTTCACGAATATTTTCATGCCGAAACCGGTAAGGGTCTGGGTGCATCTCATCAAACTTGGACGAATTTAGTGGCTGCGATGATTGACGAATGGAGGCGCGAATAGCCAAAAAAACACGTCCCTGTGTTATGCAGTAATCCATTAGGTTTTCCCTTACAGTAAATGTGTCTTTGGCGACGTTAATTCAGATCTTGTTGTTTAGGGCTCTTCCTTAAAACCTCTTGTCTTGCCGGAAAATCCAGGAGAAAACAGGTAATAGAAAGAAGCCTGAACACTTAAGAATCGAGCCTTTAGCGAATATCGATCGAACCGGTATTCGCTACCGAATCCCTGCCGATCGCCTGGGTATTGGTCAAGGTGTTTTTAGACGCGTTGATTACGGTCGATTTTTCGACTTTCGACCCGACTACGTTGATAGAGCCTGTGCTCGCGGCACTGTTGCGGCCGATCGCTTGCGTATTGGTCAGTGTGTTTTTCGATGCGTTGATCAAGGTTGATTTTTCGATTTTGGAACCTTCGGCCATTGCCGATCCGCTGAAGACTGCGACCAATGCGACTGCTGCTAATGTGAATTTTTTCATGACGTTTTCCTCTTGAGTTTTAAGTATTGGATTTGTTTGCCACGGTTTTAATGTACCGTTTGACTGTTTGCTTTGCGGTGAACCGTTCACTCTAAAATTGTGAACTATTCACCGCTTCTGCTTTAGCGAATGTCGATCGAACCGGTGTTCGCGACGCTGTCCCTGCCGATCGCTTGGGTGTTGGTCAACGTGTTTTTGGACGCGTTGATCACGGTCGATTTTTCGACTTTCGACCCGACCACGTTGATCGAACCGGTGCTCGCGGCGCTATTGCGGCCGATGGCTTGCGTATTGGTCAGTGTGTTTTTCGATGCGTTGATCAAGGTTGATTTTTCGATTTTGGAACCTTCGGCCATTGCCGATCCGCTGAAGACTGCGACCAATGCGACTGCTGCTAATGTATATTTTTTCATGACGTTTTCCTCTGATTATTAATGGATGATGTTGGGTTCAACCGTGCTGTTGAACTTGGGTACAGTATCCCGATTTGGAGAAGAAAACGCGGTGATCGAGTAACGCCGGTTCTGTGATTTATTCACGAACCGGATTCCAATGAATCATTGGTCGTTGTGTTTAATCGATCGGATTGACGAATCATAGAAAAAGTAAATTTATTCTGATCACAGATCTTTCAAATTCAGGTGCGCCGTTACTCGACCCAGGTTGTGATTTAATTGAACCAATGTTTTTTTGAGTACAAGTCGTAATTTGGAGTTGCTAAACTGCGCATTTTTTCAGGATTGAGAGAATGGCTGCCGAAAAGAAATCATTGGCCCGCTACGGGTGGTTGTCATTCATTGCGGCTATATTGACCATCGTACTGAAGAGTTATGCTTATTGGCCAACCGGTTCGGTGGGCTTGTTGTCCGATGCGCTAGAGTCGTTGATTAATCTGGTCGCTGCGGTGATTGTGTTGATTTCATTGAACATTGCTGCTCGACCACCGGATGAATCCCACTCATACGGCCACGATAAGATCGAGTATTTTTCCAGTGGCGCCGAGGGCATGATGATTTTGCTAGCGGCCGTCAGTATCGCATACACCGCTTGGGAACGCCTGCTGCATCCGGAGCCTTTGCAGCAACTGGATGTCGGTATCGCCATTTCCGTGTTTGCGTCGTTAATCAATCTGGTTGTGGCTAAAATTCTGATTACGGTCGGTCGTAGCCGGCATTCAATTACTTTAGAAGCGGACGGTAAGCATTTGATGACCGACGTGTGGACCACAGTCGGAATTGTCCTAGGTATTGGCTTGATCGCGTTGGGTAATCGGTTTCAGTTGACGCTGGATTTTGCCGAGCAAATAGGGATGCCGGGTTGGGAGATTCTCGATCCGGTGATTGCGATTTTAGTGGCAATCAACATTCTATGGGCAGGATTGCATCTATTGCGCCGCACTATTTCCGGATTGATGGATGCTACGCTGCCGGAGGAAGAACTAACGGAAATTGTAGAGGTATTGGAACAATTTATCGCTTCGGATCAAATTGCCTATCATGCTTTGCGCACTCGATATGCCGGCGCGCGCCGTTTCATGTCGGTGCATGTGTTAGTGCCGGGGCAATGGTCTGTACAGCAAGGCCATGATTTGCTGGAAACCATAGAACATCGGATCAAAGCTAAATTCGACCATATCGATATAGAAACACACCTGGAACCGATAGAAGATGCGGCTTCGTGGCAGCATTAGGCAAGGAGTGTAGTAAATACCATACATGAACTTCACCTCTTAGATCATCAAAGGTCTGCTCGACCTGCATGTATTTGATGTCCTCGACATCATTACCCGCCAAGTAAGATGCAATCCTCTGCTCAGCATCAATCCAATATTCTGGTGTCATTTTGCCCCTACTTGCTGACTGTGCTGAAAATATAAAGTAAAGGTAAGGGGCGTGCCGCTGAAGAAAGCCAAGAGAAGCCGCCAACGGGCGGCGTGTCCCTTAGACCGTTGTGTTAGGCCAAATTATAGAGATGGCTGGTGCTCTCGGCTTGCGTGCCAAAACGCAAGTACATGAAGGAAACTGCCCTCAGCTTTGTAGTAACTGAAGTACCCTACGCGACAGAGAAAAAGGCGGCGAACGCCAACGGTGCGAGAACCTTTATATTTAGCGCCGATGCCTGGTTGTTCGGCCAACAAAGCCACTGCCTCGCCAAAGTCTGTGGCGATAGCGTTTGGAACGCTGGGGCGGTTTACCGACCACCACTCAGATGCCTTGCGAATCTGGTTTGCTGCTCGTGCGGCGATTCTTATCCGAAGCGCCATGCTCAATTATGCGCGGGAAGAGACTGCAATAGTTCTTCCAAGCTTACATATTCACCACGTTCAATTTCAGCCATGGCCGCAAGTAGTTCGTTTTCTTGGGCCTCAGTAAGTAAAAAGCTTTCGTCAGAACCGCGCGTAACGACGGTTACCACGGCACCCTCGGTAAGAGAGACCCCTTCCAGCACGATTTTTCCGTTGACAACGGTTCCGGTAGCAACTTGCATAATATGAATGATACTCCGAATTGCTCAATTAAGTTGTTTGCATAATGATACCACCACCTTGCTTACCAAACTCAACGCTTCAATCAACCGACGCGTTAGCAGTAGGCTGTTTTGATTTGTTAAACGTTACCACAGCAATTCCCAGTTTGAGCCGTTTCGCCGATTTTGGGTGTGGGGTATGCCTGTCGAGGAACGCCGTAAACCCATCCATGGGGGCTTGGCGGCAGCTCGAATACGCCAGCGGTCAGCGTGCGACGATCGTCGGCGACGACATCGATTCCGACATCGGCGGCGGTCAAAATACCGGCCTAATCGGTATTCTGGTGAAGACCGGCAAATACCGCAAAGCCTATGCGAACGCCAGCCGCGTGATGCCGGATTTGATCATTCCGTCGGTCGCTGAGTTGCCGGCTCGATTGCCCATTGAGATCGCCGGTTCTTAACATTCAATTCGGACGCAAGCTTGGCTAAGCTGCGCGCTTCCCTTCCCTCTCGATTTTTGGACTTCCTTGCGCCGGGCCATACTGCAAAGAGCGAATAAAAAAACCATGTTCGCATTAATAGTTGAAAATAATACTATGCCAATGTCGAAACATAAGGGTACGCTGTTCGTACCGCAGGAAACCCACCCGCTGCTTAATGTGCCTTCATCTGTTGCCTTGCGCCAACATTTGGTACGCGTAGCGTACCCTACAATTCACATTGATTTGTTAACTGTTTCTGGTACTGGTGGGAGTTTTCAACTTTTACCACATACAGAGCCATAAAAAAGCCCCGCCACATCCGTGAGCAGGGCTAATTATCAAGCACGAGCAATGCTTTTTTGTCAGAAAGGCGTACAGAATTCGCCGAGTTTACTGATAACCACACAGGCTTTAGGTATCGGATCGAAAGCCACTTTACCGTCGGCAAGCGATTTCCCGTTCATTTGAGCGCTGAGATTACCGTTAATTCCTTTGATATCGAGTGTCAGATCGATTTTACCGCCGACATCGAGATCGATCACCGGTAAATCGGGTAGGGCTAATTGCGCAAGTTTCAAAGCGGCTTTAGCGCTTTCCAAGCTGATAATCAATCCGGAAACGCGCGGATCCAAATCGATCGGCAGTGTCGAGATGCCTTGTTGAATACCGTACAGAACCTGTTCGGCAGTCCACAATACCCCTTTGGCGGCCGCCATAGCAATATTCAGTCCGGCAATCGCCGTTTTGGCAACCCCGATCTGACCCAATTTATAAGTACGATACCCGGTATAGGCGATCCAAGCGGCCGGTTTTTCGTACCACGGCCGATTTTGATACCATCGGTATTTGGCTGCAATTTCGCCGTTGTATTTTTTGATCAAACCGTTTTGATAATCGATCTGCGATTGCAATTTATTAACGCCGTTTTGCGCACTGGCGACATCGGCCCGGGCTTTTTCCAGATTGGCCGCATCGCGTTCCCGATCGGCCTGAACTTGTTTCCGCGCTTGATCGACTAAATATCCGGCTTCTTGGACTTTTTGCTCGGCCTTAAGAACGCTTTCCCTCGCTTTGTTCAACGCGGCGGTAATATCGCCAATCGGTAAATAGATACCTGCATTACCGGTCAATAAAGGCCCCTGGTTGGTAATTTGACCGCCCATGCCGATCTCGCTCAGCGGCGTGACGAATTTTCCGTTGATAAAAAAGCCTTTGGCGCTGATATCCAAAGCAACCGGCGACAATCCGACGCCTGCAACCTGCATTTGTCCCGACATCCGGACATAGCTCAATTCGGGACGGGTAAACGGAAAGAAAATGTCGACATCGACCGAACCGCCCAATTGTATTGATGGATGGATGCTTGAAGATGTCCGTCCCCTCAACCGGATACCCTCGACCGTTACCGTCAAATCGGCGCTGTTGACCGCTAGATTATTCAGATTGACGCCGACCAGTTTGCTCAGTCCGGCGGTATCGTAGCCGAACTGGCCCTTGGCCCGCAATTGCGTCAGCACTGGATTGGCGCTGCTGATATAACCCGAAACCAGTGTTTTGTTGGCCGGAGTGAACGGTACGAAAGACGGTAGAAACGAATAATTCGGATCGTTGATGCCGCTGAAATAGGTGGCCTGTTCGTCTTTGGTTATCGTAACGCCTGCAGTGGCATTGCCTAGCGGAAACGAAAAGTTCAGGAAATTCGGAATCAGATCAAACGAAACCTCGACTTTACCGTTACCGCCTTGCATATATCCTTCTTTGCCGATATACGTGACGATTTCGCCGTTGAGTTTGACGAATTTATAGAGCGGTAATTCGGTTTCGATATAAAGATGTCCTTTGAATTCGCCCGCGCCTTCCGGTATGCCCCAAATCGTTTCCGGTCTGAACGGAATACCGCCCTCGAACGAAAAGGCCAGATCGCCTAAATCGGGTAAAACCGATTTGGCGGTTTCGGAGGCGGCGTCTTTGACTGCATCGTTGTTTTCTTTAGTACCCCCGCCGTTTTGCTGCTCCCGTTCCTTTTTCCTTTCTTCGTTGGCCTGCTTAGCCAAATCGATTGCGGCTTCCGCTTTTTCCACAACTAATTCGCGTGCATTTTGCGAAATGAAAAAATAAGGCTCTTCGAGGTCGAGAATAAAGGTCACGCTTTTATCGCCGGGCACCGAAAAATTGAACGGATTATCGCCCTCCTGATTCATTCCCAATAATGCATCGAGCGGCATATCGAACGCCAATCCGCTTTGGAAATGAAAAAACAAATAAGCAGGCTGCTTGATATCGTTAGGATCGCTTTCCGGATCTTTCGGGTTTTCCGCTAACGGCAAGGTGTAACCGTCCGATTCAAGCAGCGATTTCAACATTTTTCTGCCGGCCAGCCCGACTGCAGCCAATGGTTTGGCGGTAAAGCTCGCACCAGCCAACAGAGGTACCGACGGAAAGGGCGCCTCGGCAACACCGTAGACTTCGAAACCGATATCGGTATTGTCGGTGTTTCTGGAAAAATACAACTGCGCATCCAGTAACGGCACATTGCCGGCCGGGGTTTTGACTGTCAGATCGCCGATCATTTCATAGCGGTCGCCGTCTCCGTAAAAATCGGCAACGCCGGACTCGATCGCCAAACTTTCATGTATCGAGATCGAACAACGATAAGCATCGCAACTGACGCCTTCCGCACCGAACGCGGTCGACATCAACGGAATTTGCAGTAAAGCGGTCATAAATAGCTTTACCATCGGTTTTTTTCTTGTTTTCATGGCACACACCCTAAGTTAATGATTTAATTACGATTTTGCGCAACTCCATCGTATGTGGTTTAACTTAGGAACTCTGTGCGGTATTCACCGGGTATTCGGGTAATAAACACGGTCGATTTGCCTATCGCGTCATTACAATTTGTCATCCGAACTTGTTTCGGCAAACTTACAACGCATCATGAATTTATCACTTGAAGTCAAGCGGCCTTTCAAATGACCCCATGAACCATAAATAAAAATCGCCGCTATAATCCTGTAAGAACATGAGCTTTTTCTAGTCGACCTTGATAACGTAACACTATGAAAAATATTATTTATAACTCAATCGTCATTGCGTCGTTCTTATCGTTATCGGCATGCGCGCCGAAACGTCACTATACCGACAACAACATAACGACCCGCCCCCTCGCTTCAGGAACAAGTACCCAAACCCGCGTATCGGCAGCGGTTGAGGAATGGCGAAATAGCGGCGTCAAGGTTTCCGCCGGACAGAATTATCGGGTTTCTGCCAAAGGACAATGGCGGACTTATCCGACCTGCAATTTTACCGGCCCCGACGGCATCGGTTTATACAAGGCGTGGTGCGATAATTCGCCGCTATTCCCTCCGATTATCGATGGTTACAGTCATTCGACTCTAATCGCCAAAATCGGCGAACAGGGAAAGCCTTTCGTAGTCGGTTCGGACGTCACGTTTACGGCATCCGAAAACGGCCCCTTAATGTTCAGAACTAACGACGTAATCAACGGCAACCACGACAACGAAGGTTATGTCGATGTCGAAATTGCCTTTGCCGATTCTAATCCTGCAATCGCATCACCAAATCCCGCAATGATCACCCTGCCCCCCGGCACCCAACAATTGTCGGCGTCATCGCCCACAGTGCAACCCATGTCGAACGCCGCCATTGATGCTATCGGCACGATACCGCTGCGCCGAGCCGCTTTAGTCATCGGTAATAGCGAATATGCCTTCAGCCCGTTAAAGAACCCGGTCAACGATGCCAAAGCCATGGCCGACTCCCTGAGCCGTTTAGGGTTTGAAGTCACGTTATTGCTCGATGGTAATCAGGAACAAATGGAAGCGGCGATCGATAAATTCGGCCGGCTAATGAGTGCGGGTAAATTAGTCGGTTTATTCTATTTCGCCGGGCACGGCGTCCAGGTCGACGGATCGAATTACTTGATTCCTACCGATGCGGTCATTAAAAGGCAGTCCGATGTCCGTTATAAAGCGGTCAATATCGGACAAGTATTGGGCGCCATGGAAGGCGAAGATAATTTACAAATCCTGATTTTGGATGCCTGCCGGGACAATCCGTTGCCGCGCAGTTTCCGGAGTGCCGGCCGGGGCCTCGCCAAAATCGACGGTCCGAAAGGCACCATTATCGGCTTTGCGACCAGTCCCGGTTCGGTTGCCGCCGACGGCGAAGACGACAACGGAATCTACACCAAGCATTTGCTCAACACTATGCAAGTCCCCGGACTCACGATAGAAGAAGTTTTCAAACGCGTCTTGCAAGGCGTCAATCAAGAAACCGGCGGCCAGCAAATACCCTGGATGGAATCGTCGTTTACCGGCAACTTTTTGTTTATACCGTAACGTTCATGAAGGCCTAGCCATCGCCCCGGCAAATGAAAGTTCTCTGGTGGCGGAGGGTGCGGTCACTCGCCCGACAGGACGCCGTGAATACGTCCATGTAGGCTCGACGGCGGCTCCCTGCCGCCGACGCCTGTCGATCGAGCAACCGCCCCCTCTCTGGAACCGGTATTGCCAGAACAGAGTTTTGTATATCGAAAAATTAGATAAAGTGTCCAAATCTACGAACTTTCACAGTAATAAATCGTGACAACAACAAAAATGACGCCTATTCTTGACAAACCCGCTCAATTATTGTTGCATGCAATTTGATGGTTTTAATACTTCTCTTTTTATTCTTAAGGCCATACGTAAATATTTAGTCCCCCTCTTTGAAAAAGACGACTGAATGGATGCAGGAGGTAGGGCACCAACAGGGAGGCGCTTTAGGCGACGCTGGGCAGAAAAAAGCTCCTGCATTTTCTGCATTCTTGACATCCTTGTCACTCAGCAGTTGCCGAGGGGTTAGGGGAGATTATTTAAATAAATCCCCCTTTTTCAAAGGGGGAGAAAATCATCGTGGCCATCCTTATTTTTTAACTCGACACGTCATACTGTCTTTGTACCAGTAATGAGACGTCACAAAAATAAGTAACGCTTGCATTAAGGCTCTATGCGCCTCAAAAGCTTGCCATCCATGGCACTGGATTCCGCCAGTCCATGGCGGAATGACGGGTTTCCGTTAACTTAATGGCAGTACCGTATCCAGACGGAAAAAGAAGAGAGATTGCCGGCAATTTCCCGCTGGTCACTAAATCACAAATCGAATGTGCATGCTTCACATCGTAATTTCTCAGGGATGGTTACACTGACCTCGAACTTTAAAACCACTCGGAGAAACCCCATGAAAACATTATCTATTTCACTGCTTGCATTGGCTTTGACTGCCGCCGCTTCGTCTTCCGCATTCGCCGAAGGTTCGAAAATCGAAAAATCCACGTTGATCAATGCGTCTAAAAATACCTTGACCAATACCCAAGCCATCGGCCGCAATTCTTCGGCCAATACCGGTTCAATCAGTATCGAAGGTTCTAAGGTCGAAAAATCGACTGTGATCAATGCATCGAAAAATACACTGGCCAATACTCAGGCGATCGGCAGAGACAGCTCGGCCAACACCGGTTCGGTCGATATCAAGTAACGAATTCAAGCTTCGGATGTGAATAGATCACATTTATTCCGTGATTGCTTCACGCCGATAAACCCGAGGCCCGGTTACACTGACCTCGAACTTTAAAACCACCCAGGAGAAACCACATGAAAACATTATCGACTTCACTGCTTGCATTGGCTTTGACTGCCGCCGTTTCATCTTCCGCATTCGCCGAAGGTTCGAAAATCGAAAAATCCACGTTGATCAATGCGTCTAAAAACACGCTGACCAATACCCAAGCTATCGGCCGCAATTCTTCAGCCAATACCGGATCGATCAGCGTCGAAGGTTCTAAGGTCGAAAAATCCACAGTAATCAACGCATCGAAAAATACTCTGACCAATACTCAGGCAATCGGCAGAGATAGCTCGGCCAACACCGGTTCTATCGATATCAAGTAAACCTTAACCCTTACGGGAAACCGGTCCGATTATTCTATCCGTCCGGTTTCCCTCATTACGAGGAAGACGGCTATGTCATTTATTCGATTGTGTACTTTGTTACTCTTCATCGGCTTGCCCGTAACGCCGCTTCTAGCCAACGATTTAGACGACGGTATCGGCATCGATGAACCCATCAACGATAACATACAGCTCAATCCCAATATCGATTTTATAAAACGCAATGCTTTGGCAAAAGCGCGACGCAATACCGATCAAAATTCCGGTTGCGGCGGAGCAGGCAATCAAACCTTCGGTCCTGGCGCTAATTTGCAAAATGCCACCATTATTAATCTTTCAGATAATAGACGCGCCAATTCGGTCTGCATCGAGCGAAGACGATAAGCGTCCGGATGCCAAATTTTTAGAAACGAGGTCGTGTTATGAACAACTATAAACTCACTAGCGGTTTTCGAATCATTGGCTTGCCGCTCTTGCTCGTCGGCTGCGGTTTAAATCCGCAGAGTGCCGATATTGGGCTCAATGAAACACTGCCTGAAGCCAAGACCACGATTTATCAACGCGCAATCAATAAATTGGGCTTGATGACCGAAATTTACAGCAACGAGCCCGTCAAAATCATGGCCAAAGAAGTGTTCGACAATACCGGGACTTCAGTAGCAACGAGCGGTGAAATTCCGCGTGACATCACTGAAATGGTCAAGAGTACCTTGAACGGAATTGGCGGAAACGTACTTTACATACCTTACGAACCCGAATTCATGCTCAATACCGCACAAACCGGTTATAGCGGCTATGAAGACAAGATCCTGCCCCAGGTTATTTTGTCGGGAGGTATTACCGAATTCGACCGCGGCCTCGTGACCCAAGGCGACTCCTTCGATGTCGATATCGAGGTGAAGGAATACGGGCTCAATTTTACCGATCAAAATAAGTCCTCACTGGCCAGCGTCACGTTGGATTTCAATATGATCGATTTCAAAACGTTTACCGGCATTCCCAGAATACAGGCGATCAACGGCATCAAACTACATAAGGCGACCAAAGAGGACAGCATCGGTTTTACGATCAAAAGCGTCACGTTCGGCGCAAAAGGCGAAATCAAAAAAGTACAAGGCAGGCACGCGGCCGTCCGTTTGCTGGTTCAATTGAATATGATTCAATTGATCGGACGCTATCAAAAATTACCCTATTGGCGTTTGATACCCGGCGTCGAACCCGACGATGTCGTGATAGATCAAGTCCTAGCCGATTATTATTCGTTTACCCGTTCGGAACAAATAGCCAAGGTTCAGGAATTACTCTATCTGCATGGCTTCAGCGTGCAACCTACCGGTCAGATGGACGGCGCGACTCAAAGTGCATTACAAAATTTTGTTCAAAAACACAACCTACCGGGAACCGATTTGAATCAAGAGCTTTATCTTGCCTTGTATGAAAACGTTCCTTTGAATCATGCCACCCGGCAACTGCGAAAAAATCTGAAAGGACAGGGAAGCTTCCATTATGCCGCTCATGAGCCGATGACTTATAGCCCGCCGGCGCCCGCCCCGGCTCCGCAAACTTTTATCGACGCTTCGCCTACTCCCGGCTCGTTATCGCTTAGAACCAACAAATCCGAATACCGTATCGGCGAACCGATGCAAATCGATTTCACGGTCAGCGAACCGATGTACGTCCGCATCGTTCTGATCAATTCGGAAGGCAAGATCGACACGGTTTTCCCGAATATCTATCAACCCGATAATTATTGCTTACCGGGAAAAACCTACAGCATCCCCTCACCCGGCGCTGATTTCACTATCGATGTCTCGGGCCCGACCGGCACCGATAAACTCAGGGCTATAGCCTCTAAAAATCCGATTCCGGCCGAAGCATTGTATTTCACCAACGACGGTCAATTCGACGAATCCAGAATAGCGGCCAATTCGGTTAAAGCCGCACTCGACTATGTCATTCGATAAGGTGAGTATTATGAAAAAATTAACATTAATCTTACTTACCGGCCTGATTTTACAAGCCTGCGAAAATGCTCCGGTCAGACGCGAGGAAATGATTTCCGAACATCCGGAGTGGGACAAGGAAATGGTCGAAGTCATCAAAGCCGGCTATTTGGTTAAAGGCATGGATCAAGACCAAGTCAAAGCGGCTTGGGGAAGGCCTTGCTGGAGCTGTACAGGCACCACTTCCGGAGATTGGGGCGAAGCCTGGGAATATTCCACGCAAGTGGTATTTTTCGACAAAAACGGCAAAGTTACCCGTTGGGAACAAAAATAAACCAACCGTTTCAATGAGATGAAACTAAGACTATTGAAATTTATGAGGTTACTAACATGAAACTACATCACTCTATCACCGCCGCCAGCGGTGCCCTTTTGCTGGCTTTATACACCCTTAATGCTCAAGCCGAACAAGTACGCATGTACGATGCTCCGCCAAGCGCCGAGGAAATGGGCAAAGTTCTGTTCGGAGGACAAACGAACGACACTCCGGGAACCATGAAAATGCGTTCTATCAATTTCCAACCCAAAAAGAATGAGCGGGCCGACGATTTCGCCACCGCCGAACGTGTCGAAGCGGAAAAAACCAGTATCGGTTTGCCGATTAAATTCGCCTATAACTCGGATGAAATTTTGCCCGAATCGCTTCCATTCTTGGAAGAAGTCGGAAAAATGATGACGATGTCCGATTTTGCCGACAAGCGCTTGATCATCGAAGGCCATACCGATGCGGTCGGGTCGGCCTCTTATAATCTGGATTTATCCAGACGCAGAGCTCAAGCCGTAAGAAATTATCTAGCGCGTAACTACGGCGTTTCCTCGAACCGGCTGACCACTAAAGGGCTCGGAAAATCCAAACCTCTGCCGGGCCGAGACCCCTTCGATGCGGTCAATCGCAGAGTTCAGTTTTATAGCGCGAATTAACAACGCGGCTTTTTTATACGATTCGTCATCAGGAAACACGCTATGACAACGCAAGGAATACAAACACCCGATTTCCGGCCCGGAAAACGGGCCGGCCGCCGATCTCTCACTATCGGTCTGAGCTTAAGCCTATCCGTTTTATTACCCTCACCGACCGATGCTATTGCAGGCCAAGCGACGACCGGCAAAATCATCATCGACGGTGTCGTTTACGGCGGCAGCGATGCGCGTATAGAACAAGGCTCCGGAGTTTTAGGCAAGGAACGCCGCGACCTCGGTCCGTTCCGGGCTATCCATGTTGCCGCCGGGATCGATATTAACTATCGTAACGGCCCGGCGCAAAGTATCGAGATCATCGGCGACCGAAACTTGATTCCTATTATCGAAACATCGGTTAGCGGCGGCCTATTAACGATCGCCGGACGTAAAAGTTATCAACAACATTTACCGCTGACTGTCGAAATTACGAGCCCCCGTCTGGACACCCTTGCTCTGCATGGCGCCGGCGATATTCGTCTAACCGCTCTCAGGCAAGAGTCGTTGGCTCTGACTCTCAACGGAAGCGGCAATGTGATCGCCGACGGACAGATCGACCGTTTCAGCGTGACCGTCAATGGCGCCGGCGATATCAATGCACAAAAACTGATCAGTCAACAGGCCGATATCAAATTATCGGGTTCCGGCGATATTACAGTTACTGCACGGGAAACATTAAAAGCCTATCTGATCGGTAGCGGCGACATTACTTACTACGGACGTCCGGCACTCATCGAAAAACGCATAATCGGCAGCGGCGATCTGCAACCGGGAGATTAAATGAAACTCACATGGCGCGGCGCTTGGATCATTCTTGCCGGTTCCCTCCTGATACTCGCGAACGGTTCTGCACAAACCAATCAATTGGCGGGGATCACATTCAACGAATCGGAATCGCCGACAATCAAACCAAAAGCGATGACTAAGCCGGAACTCAAGACTAAAAAAGATCAATGGCATGAGTTGCACGGTAGTTTGAATAACCGGTATGTTTTTTTGATAGTGAAAAAAACCGGAGCTAGAGACGTCACCGGCTATTTATTCGACGGCAAAGGCAACAAAAAATACATTTACGGCGAATGGTTCAACCGAAATTTACAGGTGTACGATCAATCCAACAAGCTGTTGAATATTATTCTGTATCCTTAGATTTATACCCATCGCACTTCAAATTTCGGCATTGACGCATGGAGGCGCCGGGGTGTTCGGCAAAGGCTTTGACAGCAGGGATGCTGTCACAGAGCCTACATGGACGTATTCACCCAGCCCCTAAATTCCATAGCCCATCGGTCATGGTTAATAGTCTTACTAATTTAGGGGCTGGATCCTTTGACGGACACCCAGGCGCCGAAATTTGACCAGCAAAGGGTATAATCATTTATTTTGCATTGATATTCTTTAATTTTTCCTACGACCTCTCTAAGAATTTCGTAACAAAAACTTCCCGATTATTCAACTTTCCTTCGCTACGCGTACCTTCATGCCGTTAACAGCAACTCCCACTTTGAAGATAAAAAAGGTGCGAGGGTATATTTGGCGAGGATATCGGCGGCAGGGTAGATTTTTGCTCCATGCAAAATCTGCATTCACACCATCCTTGGCATTCGAACCGCCGTCAAGCCCCCATAGATGGGTTTAGGCGTTCCTCGACAGGCATACTCCGCCCCTGAATAAAAGGCGAACTTTCTCAAACTGGAATCTTGATACCGTTAAGCACCGAATAATCCTTACCCAGATCAAACCATAAGGGCTTGTCTTAGCATTGACGGGGTTACCATGGCATACTTAAGGAAGGAACGCGTCATTCCGCCAGGGATTGGCGGAATCCAGGGCTTCGGATGGCAATGCGTAGCACCACTTCCATGCAACATGGGTATCGACAACCCATACCGATATGACGAATAAAGCCATAAACACACCATAGAATAGGCACTAAGTTGGCGCTTATGGTTACCATGGTACGCATAGCGTACCCTACGGGGGCATATAGCTAATGCGACCTTGATACCGTTTATTGTCGCCTAGCGCGTAACCCGTATGCAGCAGAGTGGAATTGGAATGCGGGAAAGACGTGGCTTCGATCTTCTCTGTCTGATTAAAACGGAACTTGTACTCTCACTCCCCCCGAAAAGTTATGGTTGTTGACGAAGGAATGTGCTTGTACCGTATCGTAATTGACGAATGCCGAAATACCGTGCATGAACTGAGCGGAAACTCCCGCACTCATCACAATGTAGTCTCGGTCCGGTCTATCGGTGCGGATATTGAACCGTGTTTGCGTCGAGTCTTGGATAAAAAATGCTTGAATATTTCGTTGATCGTTTTTGAATTCGTGAATATATTCGGCTCTGGCCATCGGCACGATTATGGCCCAAGGCAGGCTTATCGCATAATTGAGCTGTAAACCGGCTGCAGTCTGCATTGAATCGAAATCCTGTTCGTCGACATGCAACGCCCAACCAGCACCGCCCCGTTCATTCAGCGCATCCACTTGGCTGCTCGTGTAGTCGACACGAACTTGTGGAGTAATCGTTAGACCGCTGACGTTGAAATTATAACCGGTATTCATCGACACGTTAAACTCGCGGCCGGAGTTATCGCCTAGAGCATTGGTATTAATAGTCTCAGCGGGAACCGAATATTGAATGCGCCTTCTGGTCGCGTAATCGATGTGGCTACCGCTGAATATGCCGTCGATGAAAAAACCGTCTTCGGTATAAAACGAGGCGTATACCGCGCCGGTATAGTTATCGGCCTCCATTTCGCCAAGATTATTCCTATATCTCGACGTCGCATTGTTATAACCAAACGCCATACCCATCAGGAAGTTATCGGTAAACCGGTAGTCCATACCGACGGTTCCTCCATGCGTATCGAGATTATAGCCGGCTTCGTTCGCCGTAGTGCGACGGTCGCCAAAACCGATATTGCCGTTAACGAACACTCCGAGCCGCTCATAGCTATCGCCGCCGGCTGCTCCTTTGTTCTGATAATCTCCCCAATTGGCCAATTGGTTGGACGACGCCGGATTGCCGTTACTGTCGAGCATCAGGCCGCTAATGTTCAAACCGCCGCCTTGCCTCCCACTTCGTATCGCACTGATGCGGTTACTGAGAAAACCGAACTGAGTGCTGTTCATTTCCAGCGACATCGACTTTTGTGCCGCGGTTTGCTCGGACGTTACTCGTGTCATGATTCCGCTGGGAAAACCCACTTGTGCGACGTTATTACACCGAACCTGCAATTCGCTTCCGAGACGACCATCATTCGGAGGGCAAATTGCAATAATTGTGTTCCTGACAAAATCCCGATTATCTTCGGTCGCATATGTATCGTGACTCATTATTCCAACTAATAAAGGCGCCGTACATAACGCCAACCCTTTAGAGTCTCGTATTAGATTTTTACTTTTTTTCATTACTCCCCCTACGATTTAATTGCTAAAAAAGCCTGAATTATTATATTTTTAATGTTATTTAACAGAGGCTTAACTATTATATTTAAGGTTATTTTTTTATTATTTAGTGGAAATTTAATGCTTATGCCATGCATCAAGGCTCGTTTCGATTAAGCAATACACCTACTTTTAATCCTTGATTACTAAAAAATCAAAAACTATTTCGGCACAAAGAAAAACTCCCCTGACTCATGCCCCGCATGATTAACCGGCGCGTATTGCGGAACTTGCTCGATACCGTAACGGGCTGCTATCGCTACGATATTGGCCGATACATTCCGGTACAATTCCTGGCCTTCGAGCAAAGAATCGTTGCGATCCAATGCCTTGATGAAGGAGGCTGCGAATACCGAATGCTCGCCTCCGCCGCCATCCATCACCGGTTTCAATCCGCCCGAAGTCATTACGGTCCGGGACCGGGCTTTGAGCATCGCTTTCAGCCATTCGGATTTCTTTTCGGGACTCATGCCGACATCTAAACGCGCCAGTGAAGAACGAGTCATCGCACCGGAGTAACAAGAATCGGCAACGACCATAACGTGTTTTGCGGACATTGCATTTAAAATATCGGTGATCGAAATGGTCGAAATCCAATTTGCGTTATTGTCGGCTTCGGCATCGACCGGCAACCAATGCCCGCGCATGTTGACTTGATCCAACTCGCCATGGCCGGCATAGTAGATCAGTAAATTATCTTTTTCGGTCAGCTTGGCCCGCATTTCATTCATCGCCGACAAAATTTGATAACGGTTTGCGTCGATCAATACCTTGGTCTTGAAACCGTATTTTTCGCGAAGAACCCGGTCGACCGCTCGCGCATCGTTGACCGGCGTATCGAGAGACGGAATTTTCTGATAACGATTGTTTCCGATGATTAGTGCATGATAATGGCCGAAATCCAAATCCTTCCATGGGCTGACAGTCTGCAAGCGGGTAATGTCTTCTTTACCGCGTTGACTATCGCTTATCGGGCCTTCCAAGGTCATTTTGAATTCGAGGCTTTCGCGTGCGCCGTTGTTATCGACCGCGACAATTCTAACCGGCGTTTCCTGAGCAGTAATGGCGATGCTGCTGTTAAAAAGGCCCCGTTCGTCGAGACGGCTTTTTACATCGTTGATCAATACCGACAACATACCCGCCGGCGAACTAGCCTTACCGATGATTTCCCGTTCTTTGACTGCAGAGCGCAACGTTACGGTCGGCACTCCGCGCACCCGGACGAAAGGCGGATCGATAATTTCGATCACGGGTTTTTGCGCCGCTGCCACGGTTACCGAAAACTTCTGTAATTGTTGGATTTCTTGTTCGTATCTTTTCTTTTCGGCTTCGAGGCTTGCAATCTGATCGGCCATGAGCCGTTCACGGTTTTCTTTTTCTTGTAAGTCCTTTTGAATTTTCTTCAGGGCATCCTGGTGTTTTCGTTCGATTGTGTCCAATTGCTGCGTATCGCCGGCCGTCGGAGTGGCAGACACGGGACTCTTGGCCGACAACAATTCTTGCTCGGTTTTTGCTAATTGCGCCTCGGCGTTAACTAATTTAAGCTGGATTTCGCCGGCTTCGGTCTTCTGTCTTTTGAGTTGGCTATAGATTTGATTGGCCCGGTTTTCGGTTTCCTGCAATTTACTGTTGAGTTGGTCGACTTCTTGACGATACTGCTTTTCAAGATTGCCGACCTGAGCCGCGTAAGACGATAATTCCCGTTCCGCATCTTGCAATTTCCTTTTTAAATCGGCGATGGCCGCATTGTCGCCTCGGCCGATAGCCGCATCTAATTTCGACTGGGTATTGTTGCGCTCGTCTAAGTAGCGTTGCAGTTTTTGTTGGCTTTCCTGTAATTGGCGCTGCGTTTTCGCGAGTTCGCCCGATAAGCGTCTTGCCTCATTGCGGCTGTTGTTGAGCTCGGCTTTGAGCCATTTGATTTCCTCCAACAAGCCTTCATCCGGCGAGGTCTGTAGAGTTGCCGCATAGGGAAGATCTTTATCGTCGAGTCCCGAGGCTTTCTGGTACCATTCCATAGCAGCGGCGGAGTCCTGCTCGACACCAAGCCCCTTTTCATAGAGATAACCGAGACTTAATTGCGCTCGCTTGTTGCTCTGCTCGGCCGCCCTTTTAAACCATAACGCCGCGCTTTGATAATCCGGCTGCGTTCCAAGCCCTTTTTGAAAAATTTCCCCGACATAGGCCTGAGCTTCGGCATCTCCCTCTTGAGCGGCAGGGAGCCATAAGTTCAAAGCGGTCGCATAATTCGAACGATCGAATGCGACATAATCGCCGCCCCGAATTTCGCAGTCCAGCGCGGTGGTCTTGATCGGAATCTTGGCCGTTAAAAAGGTCATCATCCGGCCCATTCTTCTAATTTGCCCGGGCAGGAGACAATCGACGATATAAAGTTTATCGGCATCGCGCATCTGTTCCACTTTCGCAAAATCCGCCGCGCGCTCCTTGACCCCGGCGGAATCTGCCGTACAAGCGGCCAACACTACGATTGTCATTGAAGCTAATAAGGGAAACGGTTTCATAGTTTAAGCCGAATCAAAATTATCAATATAACGTGAACATAAAATTCAGATCTTCTCAGGGTTCTTTAGATTATCTTTAGCCATACCTAATAGTCATGGCTATTAAGTTCAGCTTGGGTTCCTACAGAGAACTATGAAAACCGGGCTAACCACAAAGCGATGTTAAGACAAAACACATTACCGACAAATATTCATTATAAATATTGGGATTTTGCGCGCATTTTCACAAAAAATAATATTAGTACTAATTTTTAAATCATGCTAGAAACAAAATAGCCGATCAGTTCAGACAAACCTCATATAAAATCAGTCCACTCAACGGTATTAGTACGCTCGACTTAAAACGGCAAAGCGGTAAGTTTCAAAATTTGGGAAATTTTTTAGGGAAAATTCGGCAATCGATGCCGAAATCTTATTGGAGAGAGAAGGGAAAAAGACATAAGCGCCAAATTAGCGCTTATTTTATGGTGTATATGCGGCTTTATTCGTCATCTCGGCTGAATTGACGATATTCTAGTCCATGGATATGAAGCTACGGCCATCCCTGGCACTGGATTACGCCAATCCCGGGCGGGGAATGACGCGTTTTTTCCTAAAGTTGTCGAAATGGGAAAACAGGGAATTGAGACCTTCCCTGGTCATAATCTCAAAAGCAATAAGAGAATGGATAGCTCAAATACAACCTATCCGCGCAAAAATTTATTCACTATTCACTGCTAACTGCTAACTGCTAACTGCTAACTGCTAACTAAAATTAAGCATAGTTTCTACCATAAAATATTTCCGCCATTTCCTGTTGTAGTTGTTCTTGTATGGCTTTCTTTTCTTCTTCGCTAAACGCGCTTTCTTTTTCGAACAAATAATTTTCCAACTCGGTTTCTTTCAACAGCATTTTGGTATGGAAAAGGTGTTCTTGATAGACATTAACGTCGATCATTTGATATTTTTCGCTCGTATCTTCCGAGATATATTTTTGAATCGACGTAATATTATGATCGATATAATGCTTTTGCCCCGATACATCTCGTGTAAAACCACGTATTTTATAATCCATGATCACAATATCGGATTCAAAACTATGGATCAGATAATTTAATGCTTTTAACGGCGATATCTGACCGCAAGTCGATACATCGATATCCGCACGGAATGTGCTGATCTCGGTATCGGGATGGCTTTCCGGGTATGTATGAACGGTGATATGGCTTTTGTCCAAATGGGCGAGCACAGTTTCAGGCAGCGGTCCCGGCGACTCGCTGTTGAGTTGCTCGGCATCGACTTCAGTATCCATGCCCTCGGCAATTAACATGGTCACACTAGCACCTTGCGGATCGTAATCTTGATGCGCAATGTTCAGAATATTGGCGCCGATAATTTCGGCGACATCCTTTAATATTTGTGTGAGGCGGTCGGCATTGTAAGCCTCATCGATATAGTCTATATAAGCCTGTTTTTGATCGGCCGGTGTATAACAAACATCGTAAATATTAAAGCTGAGCGACTTTGTTAAGTTGTTAAAGCCGTGTAATTTTAATTTTTTCAAAATTTATTAAACCTCGATTACTTCAAAGTCGTGGGTAACTTCTGCCGTCTTACCCAGCATGATGGATGCGGAACAATATTTTTCCGCCGATAATTTTATCGCGCGTTCTACAGCATTCGCTTTAAGTTCACGTCCGGTTACGACAAAATGTAAATGAATTTTGGTGAATACGCTGGGTATGGATTCCGCTCGTTCAGCCGTTATTTCTACACGACAATCGACGATGTCGTTTCTGCCTTTGCGCAAAATTTCTACGACATCGAAAGACGAGCAACCGCCTAGTCCGAGTAAAATCATTTCCATCGGCCTCGCCCCCATGTTACGTCCGCCATGGTCTGGCGAACCGTCCATGACGACTGCATGTCCGCTACCGGTTTCGCCAACAAACATAACACCGTCAACCCATTTAACTTTCGCTTCCATCTGTCTATACCGACTCAATAAAAGTCGCATAGATTACCACACCAGGCTAAATTTAAAAGATCATCATTGTTGATTTTTTTATAAAAATGCGGCACTGTTAGCAGAATTTTTTTTACAACATAGTTAGAGGATGATTAGTTGTTATGACCCCTAGTAAGCTAAACCCGGCATATAGAGATGCATTGGAGCCTTTTTTACACTTGTGCCATACCAAGTCCTACCCGGCTAAAACTACTATCATTCGTCCCGGCGATACCGGTGACCGCCTCTATTTTATTATCGAAGGCTCTGTCAGTATCGGTGTCGAAGACGAAGACGGCCGTGAATTGATCCTCGCTTATTTAAACAAACACGACTTTATCGGCGAAATCGGTGTATTTAAGCCGACCGACACTCGAGAAGTCAGTGTTAATACACGAACGCCCTGTAAATTGGCGGAAATCGGTTATGAAAGGCTAAAACAAGCATTAAAAAAAGAATTGTTGGAATATGCTCCCGAAATCCTATCCATGCTCGGCGAACAATTAGCCTCTCGCCTTTTAATCACCAGCCGCAAATTCCGCGACCTCGCCTTCATGGATGTGGAAGGCCGTATCGCTCGTACCCTTCTCGACCTAGCAAAAGAACCGGATGCCGTTACTCACCCGGACGGCATGCAACTGCGCATCACCCGTCAAGAAATCGGCCGGATTGTCGGTTGTTCTCGGGAAATGGCGGGACGCGTACTCAAGGAGCTTGAAGATAAAGGCCTGATTACCGCCCACGGCAAAACCATCGTCGTTTTCGGCACACGTTGACCTAATCATTATTTATGATCGACAGTTGTCTATGCGGTTCGGGGTTACCGTACGAACAATGCTGCCGGACTTACCATGACGGTAGCCGATTTTCCGAAACCGCGGAAATCTTAATGCGTTCGCGGTTTACCGCCTATGCCTATCATAACGCGGCTTATCTTTTAGCGACCTGGGACAATGCTAAAAAACCTCAGTCTATCGATTTTTCTAAAGATAAAACGGTTTGGACCAAGCTCGAAATCGTCAACGTCAAAAAAGGCGGTAAAAACGACGCTAAAGGCTTAGTGGAATTTAAAGCCTTTTTTAGCCTCGATAACGAAGAACGCATCATGCACGAACTCAGCCGTTTCAAAAAATCCGGCGGACGCTGGTATTATCTGGACGGCTTAGTCAAATCGATCGGCCAACCGAAAACGGAAAGCGGCCAAGGCAAAAATGCCCCCTGCCCCTGCGGCAGCGGAAAAAAATTCAAACGCTGCTGCGGACAAAATTAACGCAACTTTTTTCGCCTCATTCAGTCTCATTTCGACATCCATCATAAAAGGGGGCAGCAATGAATCAGCATTTAGCAGCAATCAGAGCTTACCACGACGCATTATCGATTCCGCAAGCCGAGCACGGAGCGCCCGTTGATATTTCCGATATGGATATCATTCTACGTCAAGCTTTACTGATGGACGGCGGCAGTGAAACCTTTAAGGCAATCAAATCCGGCGAAATGGCGGCTATCCTAGCCGGGTTGACCGATCTCGCCTATTACTCGTTGAGCGCTATTGCGCTTTCGGGGAATGAAGTCAGCGATGAACCGGTGGATTGGCAGCACGACGGCTTCGTGCTATCGGTCATGACCTTGCTGTCGGAGGAAATCGATCGATGTAAAGACGGCGATCCGAAAAACTATTCTGCACTCTATTGCTTATGTGTTCACCTAACTAAAGCCTTTTTGAATGCCGACTTTAACGGCGCTTTCCAGTGCGTTCACGCCAATAACATGGCCAGACTGAATGCGATAAAAAACGCGGATAGGCTAACTCAATTGCAATTACCGAAAGCGCCGGACTTGAGCGAATTCATGTACGAATAACGAACATGAAATAAACTTCGACAACTGCTTTCTGGTTCCCACAGTCCTCCTCACTGCCATTAAGTTAAGCCGTTCGTGGTGAGCCTGTCGAACCATGGACGGCTTAACTTATCGACCCAGGCTTTTCCATTCACCCTTCGACAGGCTCAGGGCGAACGGAAAAATCCTTAAATTAATGGGAGTGACGGCCCTCCTGGGAACCCATACCTTAGTTGCCGAGGCAAGATCGCTAAGCATTCCCACGCTGGAGCGGTGGGAACGCGGTACGTTCCTACCTTCTGGAAAGAAGGAATCAAAAAGGCCTACGTTATTTCGTGCTCATTCCTAAATCGAAATTGCCGCCTTGATATGCGCGTGAGCCTGGTAATCGAGCATCTCAAAGTCTTCGTAGCGATAATCGAATATCGATTCGGGCTTGCGTTTGATCGCTAAGCGCGGCAAGGGATAAGGCTCGCGTGTCAATTGTAATTTGGCCTGCTCCAGATGATTCAAATACAGATGGACATCGCCGCCGGTCCAAATAAAATCGCCAACCTCTAAACCGCTCTGCTGCGCGGCCATATGCGTCAACAACGCATAGCTGGCGATATTGAACGGCAACCCCAAAAAAGTATCGCAGCTGCGCTGATACAATTGACAAGATAATTTGCCGTCGGCAACATAAAACTGAAACAAGGCATGACAAGGCGCCAATGCCATTTTTCCGTTGGCGACGTTTTGCTGCGGACTGAGTTTCTCATCGGGCAAATCGGCAACATTCCAAGCCGAAACGATCATGCGCCGGCTATTAGGGTTGCTTTTTATTTGGTCGATTACTGTAGCGATCTGATCGATATACGTTTTATCCGGAGACGGCCATGAACGCCATTGATAACCGTACACCGGCCCCAAACCACCGTCGGCATCGGCCCATTCGTCCCAAATCGACACCCCGTGCCGATGCAAATAATCCAAACGGGTATCGCCGCGCAAAAACCAAAGTAGCTCATGAATGATCGATTTCAAATGAACTTTTTTGGTCGTCACCAACGGAAATCCGTCCGCCAACGAAAATCGCATTTGATGACCGAAAATCGATAAAGTACCGCTACCGGTTCTATCGCCTTTCAACGTCCCTTCGGTTAAGATTTTTTCCAATAAATCCAGATATGGCTTCATGCGGTTTTTCTGTAAGCCCAGTAGAACATAAATCCGCCGATTAGTATCATTGGCATCGATAGAATCTGCCCCATCGTGACCCAATCCAACATCAAATAACCCAGATGCGCATCGGGCATGCGATAAAATTCGACAAAAAACCTAAAGCAGCCATAAAGCATCACCGCTAAGCCGGTCGCGGCCATTGTCGGCCTCGGTTTACTGCTATAAATCCAAAGCACGACAAACAACACCAACCCTTCGAGAAACGCTTCGTAAAGCTGCGAGGGATGTCGCGGCAATGGCCCGGCATTCGGAAACACCATCCCCCAAGGCACATCGGTCGTTCGTCCCCACAATTCGGCATTAATAAAATTGCCGATACGACCCGCACCCAATCCGATCGGCGCCAGTGGTGCGATGATGTCGGTTAATTGCAACATGGTGCAATTATGTTTCCGCCCGAAAATCCACATCGCAACAAACACGCCGAGCATACCGCCATGAAAGGACATGCCGCCCTGCCAAATTTTGTAAATGATGCTCGGATCGTTCAAAAACTCGCTGAAGTTATAAAACAAAATATAACCCAATCGTCCACCCAGTATGACCCCTAGTGCGCCATAAGTAACGAGGTCTTCGATCGCTTCCGGTTTGACCGGCGACCAGGGTTGTTCGGCTCTTTTTTTGCCCAACACCCAAACGGCGGCAAATCCGATCAAGTACATCAAGCCATACCAATGGACTTTTACGGGACCCAGACTGAACGCAACAGGATCGATATTAGGATAAGTCAGCATTTTTCTCGATAGGTAATGATTAACGGCCTTCCATTATACATGTCTTCCGCCGCATCCCGATAAGCACAAGTAACTCTCTATTGTCATTAAATATTCAATAAACTTTCACCGATTTGTCATATTCCGCTGTTATTTTGCCAAATTGTGCTCAAACAACTCCTTTGATACTGAAAATTCGCGCGACCTCATTTTTAAGTTTGGGGTGAGCCGAAATATGGACTTTCAACGGTAATTCAAGACATTAAATGGAGATTAAATTGCCAACCATAAACGAACTATGTCAAAAAATCCGGCCCGGTAAAATCGCTCCGGATTTTTTATTGCCGGAAATAGACGGAATGCCGGTAACTTTTTATGAACACTACTGTGGACAAGGTCCGGTTGTTATCGTATTTTCCGCCATTCAAGTAGAACTCTTACGATATGCGCCAATAGCTGATCATACCAACCTACTCGGAGTATTTTCCAGAAAGCAAAATCATCAGATCGATTCCCCATTTCCAATACTTCAGGATGACGGGCGCTTGACACAGGCTTTTTTAAACGCCTCACAGGTAAGCGAACCGCTGGTATTGATATTGCGCCCTACCTTGACCGTTTTTGCCTGTCTTGAAAATCCCACTCTCAACGAAATAGATCACATCCTCGATGCGGTACCGTCGCATAACTCCATAGTTTGCAATGAAACCGCCCCGGTCTTAATCGTTCCCGAAGTGTTGCCCTCTTCGTTGTGTACACAATTGATTGCTGCTCATGAAGCAGATAACTTCGATAGCGGCATGGTGCGTATGGTCGCAGGGGAACCGACACTGATCCCCGATGCGAAAACTAAAATTAGACGTGATCATCGCTTAAGCGATCCGGATTTGGCTCAGGCAGTAAACGACGCATTAGTCGAGCGATTATTACCGGTTATTGCCCGCGCCTTTCATTATTCAGTGTCCAGACTGGAGGGTTATAAAGTGGTGGCTTACGATGCTGCAACCGGCGGTTATTTTCGTCTGCATCGAGATAACGTGACACCGGATGCCCAACATCGTCGTTTCGCATTGTCATTAAATTTGAACGACGATTATTCAGGTGGAGAAATCGTGTTTCCGGAATTCGGTGCCAAACGATACCGCCCACCGGCAGGTGGCGCGTTGGTTTTTTCCGGCACCTTATTACATGCCGCTACCGATGTGACTGCCGGTAAACGTTATGTATTGTTGACGTTTATGTGGGGGGATGATGTTAGCGGTTAGCGGTTAGCGGTTAGCGGTTAGCGGTTAGCGGTTAGCGGTTAGCGGTTAGCGGTTAGCGGTTAGCGGTTAGCGGTTAGCGGTTAGAAAATTGTAACGGTAATCATGCATCTGTCAAATTCCAAAACTTCTTTCATGATTGATCGTTTAACCTAACGATCATGAGGAAGCCGTCATCAACCCGGCAAATCAAAGTGCGAGGAGTGGGTTAGTGTGCGGTGACTCGCTTGACAGTACGCCGTGAATAAGTCCTTGTAGGCTTGACGGCGGCTCGAACGCCAAGGATGGGATGGCGTGTAGTAGGGCACCAACAGAAGGCGCTTTAGGCGATGCAGGGCAGAAAAATCTGTCCTGCCGCCGACACCTGTCGGTCGAGCAACCGCACCCTCTTCGGAATCGGCATTGTTTTTCATATCGAAAAATTAGATAACGAGTCCAAATCTACGAACTTTCACACTAAAAAGCAGTTGACATGTGTTGAAGACCCGTTCGTGCTGATCCAAAGCGAAGCATGAGCGGATTCCACATGCCGGTCACTAGTTGAGCATTCTAAATTCCGTCCACCCTTCGACTCGGCTCAGAGCGAACGGAATTTAGAATGCCCAACTTTTTTTAGGATCAAAGTTTCTTGGCGCGCTTCGGTGATGGGACGATCGAAGGCATCGGCTTGTTAATATTTTGCCTGAGTTCATCGGCCTCTGCTTTGAATTGATCTATCTCCTCAAAGACGTTTTGCTCCCGAACCGCTTGACGCAGTTCTTCTGCGTCCAATTCTTCCTTGATTTCGGCCTTGACTTTGGCCACAGTATTTTTCGCCTTGCCTACCCAAAAGCCCGCAACGCGGGCCACTTTCGGCAGTTTCTCAGGCCCTATGACCAACAATGCGACCAAACCGATCATGCACAGTTCGGTAAAACCGATATCGAACATAATGGGATTTAGACTTTGCTTTGATGTTGCAATTCGACCGAATCTTCCACTTTTTCGGACTCGTCTTTGCTTAATTGTTTATCGTCTTCGCCTTCCTTGACCGAATTGCGAAAACTCTTGATCGCAACGCCCAAATCGGAACCCAAATTTCTAACGCGTTTGGTGCCGAATAAAAGAATCACGATAACCATGATGATGACTAATTGCGTAACGCTGATGCCCATTGTATCTCTCGACTAAAAGCATTTTAAAAAAATGGGCGTCCTTGCCCACGAGTCTTTCCTTTAGAAAATGACTAACTCACGAGCTCTTTATAAACCGACCACGCCGCCGTCTTCACGCGTAACGACCAATGTCGCCGAGCGCGGACGAGGACCGTCCGGATTGTTGGTTACCACCTCATCGCCAGGATGTCTGAAAACCGCGCCGCTGTCAGGCCAGTTACTGTTGAATACGCCCGGCTGCGAACGGTCGCCCGGATGCTGGAAGTTGACGAACAGGGTTTTGCCGTCCGGTGTCGACACCACGCCGGTGGTCTCCTGTTCGTTCGGCCCCTGCAGGAAACGCTTGATTTCGCCGGTGACCGGGTTGGCAGCCAGCATCGCGTTGGCGCCGAATGGGCCGGACGCTTGTTGCGAGCCGCTCATGTCGGTCTGAATCCACAGCGTTCCGAATTGGTCGATCCACACACCGTCCGGGCTGGCGAAGATGTTGTCTTGCGTCAATGCAGGGCCGCCTTGTTCCGGCAATACCTGGCTGTCGCTTTCAATACCCGCCAGGACAAAGATATCCCATTCGAATTTGGTCGCCCAAGAACGGTTGCCTTGTTCGCGCCAGCGGATGATATGGCCGTAGGGATTCGGTCCGCGCGGATTGGCTGCGTCGATGGGATTATTACCATTCTCATCCGTACGTGAACTGTTATTGGTCAGCGTCATATAGACTTCGCGTGTTTGCGGATGTACCGTACCCCACTCAGGTCTATCCATTTTCGTCGCGCCGACTACATCGGCGGCCAGACGCGTGTTGACCAAGACATCGGCTTGATCCGCGAATTCCACGCCGGCAGCGGCAGCCGCAGCTTGGAATTTCGGATCGTTGATGTCCAAGGCCAACCATTCGCCGGTTCCGTCGTCGTTGAAGCGTGCGGTGTACAAAATGCCTTCGTCCAGCATGTCGCCGTTGGCATTTTTGCTGTAACGCGCTTTTGTCACGAATTTATAGATATATTCGTTACGTGCATCGTCGCCCATATAGAAAGTAACCGGCTGACCCAACTGCGGCGGAGACAACCACGCGCCTTCGTGCGCGAAACGGCCCATCGTAGTGCGTTTGATCGGCGTACTGTTCGGATCGAACGGATCGATTTCCAGCACCCAGCCTTGCGTGTTCGGCTCGTTACGGTAATCTTCAGTCGCATCTGCACCTTTAGGCGTGGCATCGAAGCGGATGTATTGATCTTCGCCGCTTTGCGCGGTTTCCCAAGCGTAACGGCTGCTGGCGGTACGCACGCCATAACGGCTTTGTTCTCTCGGCCGACTCAACGACAAGTCTTCGGCAATACCGGCTTGTGTCAATAACGCGCCGAACTCGCCTACCAACTCGCGATCCGTATCGTTAAAAGTATCGCCGATTTGCGAGTAGACCAAGTTGGTAACTTTTTGATCGAAGAACTCGTCGAAAATACCGATGATACGGTCGGTTTCCGGATAGAAACGCGCAAAGTAGCGGCCTTGTACGAAAGACGTTTTCCGGCCCGGATAAAGAGCAGGTTGCGTGTCTTCAAACCAGTTCAACAAGGCTTCGGCACGCGCCAACTGTACGCGGCTGACAAAATAACCCGCCCAGTTTTCTTCGCAGGTCAAATAAGTACCCCAAGGCGTGTAACCGTGCGCACAGTTATTGATCGTGCCGCGCGCCATCGTACCATCCGGGCTGTATTTGGTTTTGACCAAATCGCTGCCGCGTACCGGGCCGCGAATTTCGGCAGGCGTGCCGGCCGTGACACGGCGGTTGTACGAACCGTTGACCACGCCCCACTCGCCACTGAGCGCATTTTTTTGGATCTCGACCACACTGACGCCGTGCGCGGCGATCTCTTTTCTGACTTCGTCGGTCGGCCGTTGACCGGCAACGAAAGTTGGGCCGGCTGCATGAAATACGCGTTGATCGACATATTCATGGTTTACACACAAGAGGCCGTGACCGTTTGGATCGTCTTGCATCGGGAAATAATGCATGCCGTCGTGATGCGAGCCGACTTGTTGTTCTTGCTCTTCGCCGGTATTGCCTTCAACCGATTTGAATTCCGGATAGCTGCCAGTGATTGGCGTACCCCAAGGGACCAGCGCTTGCGCTTTATAACCGTGCGGGAGGGTTGCGGTATCGGAACGCGTGATAGGAATCGCGTCGAATCCCAATGTCGGCTTCAATGCAAACGGCGGTTTGCCATTTGACAATGCGGCTGGTGGCAGTTTTTTTGGGTTAGCCGCTTCGGCCATATTACCCATACCGGAAGCGCCGAAAACGCCGGCTACTGCTGCAGTTAAACTGCCGCTCAGCACTTGGCGGCGCGACAGTCTTTTTTCCAAAATCGTTGCGAAATGCGGGTTATCCGAATGATTGCTCATCGGCTCGTCGCCATTATCGATCTCAATCATCGTTTGTTTATTATCGCTCATGTAATGCCTCTCTCTTCGCTTAATCAAGGTTAAGTTGAGCGGTCACTATAGTGAGGACATGTGAAAAAATGATGAAGATTTAGTGACTGTAAAATGACGAAAGCGTTACCATGCAAGACTTAATCGATAATTGACAAGGATCAATGAATTAACTTAGTGGCTCATAGGGTTAACTTTGTTTTGTATTGAACTTTCCTATTACTCCCTTTATACTCAAAAAATGCCTAACTTTATGAAGGTATGGGGTGTGGCTAGCGAGGATGTCGGCAGCAGGGATCGCTGCCGTCAAGCCCCCGTGGATGGGTTTACGGCGGTCCTCGATAGACACATCCCATACCTTTTATTCTTAGACGGTTTTTCGATCAAAAGGGAGTAGACTTATACATTTTCAATAGGCTATTACTTTTGATTCCCATTCACTCAATGTTCATCCCAAATTGATCGACCGGAACCCCTCTGTGTCAATATACCTGAGACACCGCCCCATGCATTAATTAGGGAACATTTTCGGAGAAAATCTCATGACTGACACAACCGTACAAGCTATTCCTCATGCCGCGGCGAACGCGGAGGACACGCAAGACGCCCGTAGGGCGGCTGAAGTGTCCTCCGCGTTCGCCGCGGAACCTTCCCGCATCACCAGCGAAGTGCTTGAAAACGGCCGCCCGCCGGACGTTTACCGCCGAATACAAAGAGCGCATCTTGACCCAGGCTGATGCGTGTAGCGAACCGGGCTGCATCGGCAAGTTGCTGCGCACAGAGGGATTATATTCCTCACATCTCAGCAAATGGCGCAGCGAACGTGAGCAGGCCATCCGCGCCGGTCTATCCAAGCCGCGTGGCCGCAAACCTTCGGACAAGAATCCGTTAGCCGCTGAAAATGCTCGTCTGCAAGCCGAAATTCAGCGTTTGCAGGCATGCCTAACACAGGCGGAGGCTATCATCGATGTCCAAAAAAAACTTTCGCAACTGCTGGGCTTGTGCGAGATTCCAGCCCACACCGGGAGAGCATCATGAAGGCCACGCTTGAACTCAGCCGTGAGGTTGGCGTTAAGGCCGCCTGCGAGGCGCTCAACTTCAACCGTGCCTCGTTTTATCGCGCACAACAAGATCGCTCTTCGTGGCCGGTCGAACGTCCGCGCCCGCCGCTGGCACTGAGTACGGACGAAGAGCTACACGTCCTGGCGCATCTGCACAGCGAGCGTTTCATGGATTGCTCGCCTTATCAGGTCTATGCGGCGCTGCTCGACGAGGGCGTTTACCTGTGCTCCATCAGCACCCTCTATCGCATCCTGGTGCGCCACCAGGAAGTGCGCGAGCGCCGCAACCAGCTTCGTCGTCCCAACTACACCAAGCCCGAGTTACTCGCCACTGCGCCCAACCAAGTATGGTCATGGGATATCACCAAACTCAAAGGCCCGGCCAAATGGACGTATTTCTACCTCTACGTCATTATCGACATTTTCAGCCGCTGCGTGGTCGGCTGGATGGTAGCGCACCGCGAATCCACCGAGCTGGCTAAGCGACTGATTGGCGAAAGCTGTACTCGGCAAACTATCCGTGAAGGCCAATTGACTATTCACGCCGACCGCGGCAGCAGTATGACCTCCAAAGGCGTCGAGCAACTGCTGGCTGACCTGGGCGTGACCAAAACCCATTCACGGCCCCATGTCTCCAACGACAACCCGTATTCCGAGGCGCAGTTCAAGACCTTGAAATACCGACCGGGCTTTCCGGCTCAATTCGGCGCTATCGAAGATGCCAGAAGCTTTTGCGGAACGTTCTTCGACTGGTACAACCATGACCACTATCACTCCGGCATTGCACTGTTAACCCCGGCCAGCGTTCACAGCGGCCAAGCCGTCGAGATAGTTACGCAGCGCACGCAAGTCCTGCATGCCGCATTCGAGCGCAATCCGGAACGCTTCAAAAACCGCCAACCCCATGCCCAAGCCGTACCTGAAGCCGCTTGGATTAACCCGCCCCCTTCACGGACGGCAAATGAGGCTCTCGACCAGGAAAACTAAACTCACAATCTACACTAATTTTTTATTATGGGTGTCTCAAAATCATTGACATATACCGAACCGGCTTACCGAAAAAATAACCTTGAAATACCACGCATCCTTTATCAACCAAAAACATCAACTGCCGTTCGGTTTCAACCCCTTCGGCTACGACTTTCAGACCTAGGTTGCCTGCCATGGCAATGATGGTTTCGACAATGACGGCACTGTTCTTGTCAGCATCAATATTTTTGACAAAACGCTGATCGATCTTTAATTGACTGAGCGGAAATTGCGTCAAGTAGGCCAGAGACGAATAGCCGGTACCGAAATCGTCAATCGAAATCGCGATACCCAATTTCGTCAATGCCTGCATTTTTTCAACAGTGTCGTTGATATCCTGCATCAACACACTTTCGGTTATTTCAATCATTAACCGACTTGATTCGATATCGGCTTGCACAATGGCTCGCCTCACATTAGTCACGAAATCTTTTTGTCGAAATTGTTGCGAACTCACATTAATCGAAAGATATGCATAGTCCCTACCGGCTTGTTGCCATAGTTTAATCTGGCTACACGCCGCCTCGATAACCCAAGCGCCTATTTGCTGTATCATCCCCGTTTCCTCGGCGATGGGAATAAACTCGTTCGGCGCAATCAACCCCTTATCCGGATGATTCCAACGAATTAACGCTTCGGCGCTGATTATCCGGCCGGTTCTATCGACCTGAGGTTGAAAATAAAGCATAAATTGCTGTTGCTCTATCGCCATTCGTAGCGCATTTTCGATCTGCAAACGTTTATCGGCAGCTTCTTGCATGCTTCGGTCGAAAAAACTGATGGTATTACGGCCTTTCTCTTTCGACCGGTACATCGCAGTGTCGGCCTGTTGCAGTAAATCGGTCGCTACCAATTGGCACTGCCCGGAAAATAAGGTAACGCCCATGCTGGAACTGAAATAATGCTCGTTACCTTTGATTAAATAGGGCTCGTTCAACTTACGCATAATTTTTTCGGCAAGATTTAAAATTTTTTGAGTCGCCTCATCTTGATGATTGGTATCGGTATGCACCAAGATAACAAACTCGTCACCGCCGAGTCGAGTCGGCGTATCCTCTTGTCGTATCGATTGTTTCAAACGTTTGGCTACTTGGACCAACAACTCGTCGCCGGTTTGATGCCCCATCGAGTCATTCAACACCTTGAATCGATCCAAATCCATATACAGAATCGCCGCATAAGTATTTTTTCGTTTGGCTTGTATCAATACCTGTTCGATTCTTTCGAGTAACAGTCTGCGATTCGGTAAATCAGTCAACGGATCGTAAAAAGCCAATTGCGAAATATATTCCTCGAATTTTTTCTTCTCACTCAGATCGGTAAACACCGCAACATAATGCGTGGTTTCGCCCCGGTTATTTTTAACCGCGGTAATGCATTGCCAAATCGGAAAAATCGAACCATCCTTACGGCGATCCCAAATCTCGCCTTCGAATCGACCGTCGATTTGCAATTGCCGCCATAAGTCCTCATAAAATAATTGATCGTGTTGATCGGAGTGCAGAATATTCGGATTTTTGCCGATCACTTCTTCGGCAGCATAGCCGGTCACTGTCGTGAATGCTTGATTGACACGTAAAATTGTCGCGTCAGGGTCGGTAATCATGATCCCTTGCAAGCTTTCGAAAGTAATCGCAGCCAGGTGCAGTTCTTCTTCGGCTTCTTTATGTTCGGTCACATCCATCCATGCGCCGAACACTTCATCGATTTGCCCGGTCGACGTTCGGGTCATAATCGATTTGTCATGTATCCAACGATAGGTGCCGTCTTTATGCAGAAACCGGTATTGATGATTTAACTGTCCGGTTTCTTTTAGCTGTTCCATTAATTCGATAGTCTGCTCACGGTCGTCCGGATGCAGGCGATCGATCCATAAACTATCATTGCTGTACCAATCGGAAGGTGCGAAGCCGGTAATGCTTAAAAAGGCATCGCTTATAAATGTCGTTCTATAGGGATATCGGTCATGGCCGGTAAATAGCAATGTGTATATCGCGGCCGGCGTGACGTTGACGACATGCTTGAAACGTTGTTCGCTTTCCTGAAAAGCTTGGTTACTCTGTTGCAGCAACTCAACCGTTTTATCTAAATCTTGATTGAGCCGCTTGAGTTCATTTTGTATTTTTAAGTTATATCGAATTTCGTCCTGTAACAGAGAATTAGCTTTCAATAATTCCGATGGGCTCGGAATCAATAGCGCTTTCGGTATTAAAGGCCAAAGCATTACGGCCGCTACCACCGAGACACCTGCAGTCAGTGCATCAATGATGCCTGACAATCCGTAAACGGGTCTCCAGATCGTTACGACATGCATGACATGCGTCGTGCCACAGGAAAAAATGAACAAGCTGAATAACAAGAGTATACCTTTGAATTCGACTTGCTTACGCTTATAAACGAAATAAAGCAACGCTACCGGAATTGAAAAATACGCCAAGGCGATCACGATGTTCGCCGTTACAGTTAACCAAAGCAAGCCGGGTTGCCACAGGAAGCAATTACCGTGCGGCATTAAATCTGCGCTGCCGAATAAAAATTTCATCAGTTCTTGCATAATGGCTATCCGTTTATTGATTTACCGAATCTTAGAAACAACATGATCGGCAATTTATTTTATTACGGTTATTAAGGTTTATTAATACGCCATTCTAAGCGAAGAATACCGGAAAGATAAGACAATAGTTTCGGTACGAAATAGTTATTAAATGTCCCTATATGGGTTTAAGCCCGACTTATGCGATACCCTCGCACTTCAAATTTCTGTATTCGCGTATGGAGGCGCCGGGAGAAATCAAATCACGCCGCTATCGAGTACCGGCGATACCCGGTAGCTGATGCCCGAACCCGAAAATTCGCCGCGCAATTTATCGAGCAGCTCGGCCAAGCCCTGCTCAGGCAGATACATTTGAAAACGGATTTTGCGTTGACGGCCGGTCACCTGCTCGGCCAAAGACAAACCGACGTTTCGGTGGTCATGAGAATAGACCGGCAGACTGCTGAAACCGTGTTCGGATTCCAGCGTCAACAAGCAATCGACGACTGCCTCCTCAAGATCCGGCGCGACATTCAATGTGACTAAAAACTCAGGGCTACTCATCGCTAAGCTCCTTTGCCATACCAAAACGTTGAAACAATATCGGCAATAAAAACAGCGTCAAAAAGGTCGATGACAACAAGCCGCCGATCACAACGATCGACAACGGCCGCTGAATTTCCGAACCCGGTCCAGTTGCGTACAACATCGGCAACAAACCGAATGCCGTCGTTGCTGCAGTCATCAAGACCGGCCGCAAACGTCGCATCGACCCGACTACGACAGCCTTCCCGACCGGCATGCCGGCTATGCATAATTGATTGAAATGGGTCACCATCACCACGCCGTTCAAGACCGCGATACCCAACAATGTAATAAACCCCACAGAAGCCGGTACCGATAAATATTCGCCGGACAACCACAACGCAATGACGCCGCCGATCATCGCTAGCGGAATATTCGACAATACCAAAGTCGCTTGACGAACCGAGCCGAAGGTCGCGAATAACAGCAAAAAAATTAGGCTCAACGCAATCGGTACGACAATCGCCAATCTTGCAGCGGCCCGTTGCTGATTTTCAAATTGTCCGCCGAACTCGACCGAATAACCGGGCGGCAGTTCGACTTGTTGCGCAACCTGTATTCGCGCTTCGTCGACGAAACCGACTAAATCTCTGTTTTCGACATTGCTGCGAATGACTGCGAAGCGCTGAGTTTTCTCACGCTCTATCGACACCAGACCTTCGCTGCGATCGAGTTTTGCCAATGCCGACAGCGCGACATAGCCGCCTCCCGGCAACGCAATCGGTAAACTAGCGAAATTCGCCGAACTGCCGGCGCCGCGCAACAGTAGCGGCGTCCTTACTTGACCTTCCTGAACGATACCCAGCTTCAAACCTTCGATCTGCGCTCTCAACAGATTCTCGACCGCATCGATATCCAACCCAAAGCGTCCGATCGCCGCACGATCTAGCTTTAATTGTAAAAACTGCATGCCTTCGTTTTGTTTCAGAAAGACGTCGCTAGAACCTTTTAACCCCCTCAACACCGCTGCGATTTCCTCCGCTTTTCGATTCAAAACGGTCGAATCCGGACCGAATAATTTGACCGCAACATCGCCTCGGGTCCCGGTCAGCATTTCCGACACGCGCATCTCGATCGGCTGCGTAAAGCCGTAAGAAATGCCCGGAAGTTGATCGAGCACCTTGCGAATCTCGTCGATCAACAGTTCCTTACTTGCCATCCGCCATTGATCCTTGGGTTTTAAAATCAGAAACGTATCGGTCTCGTTCAAGCCCATCGGATCGAGACCGAGTTCGTCGGATCCGACCCTCGATATCGCTTCGGCAATTTCCGGTACTTTTTCCAGCAACGCTTTTTGCACGCGTCCGTCGAGCGTTACCGATTGTTCCAACGTGATTGACGGCAGCTTTTCCAACTGCACGATAATATCGCCTTCATCCATACTCGGCATGAAAGTACTGCCGATTCGGTTAAACAACAATAAAGCCAGCAGCAATAATCCGCCCGCGCCAAGAAACACCGATTTACCGTTATCCAAGCACCATAGCAATGCCGGCCGATAGGCTTTAAGCATTTGCCGAGGCAGCCAGGGCTCATCTTGTGATACCTGTTTCAACAAATATGAAGACAGTACCGGAATCACGGTCAGCGATAATATCAAGGAAGCGGCCAAAGCAAATACGATCGTGAGTGCGACAGGCGCGAATAATTTCCCCTCTAAACCTTGTAAGGTTAACAGCGGCACAAAGACGATGATGATAATCAATGCGCCCGAGGTAACCGACACTGCCACTTCACAGGTCGCCCGGTAAATCACATGCAATCGCGGGAGACGCTCGGCTTTTTCTTTGTGCGCCAATTGTGTGATGATATTTTCGACGACGACCACCGCCGCATCGACCAACATACCGATCGCAATGACCAATCCGCCGAGACTCATCAAATTAGCGGACATATTCATCGTTTTCATCATGATGAATGTAAACAGTGCCGCCAAAGGCAACACCAATGCCACGGTTAACGCGGCGCGCCAGTTACCGAGAAACAACACCAGCATCAACAGCACCAATACGATTGCCTGAGTCAAGGCAGTAATCACTGTATCGACAGCTTGTCCAACTAATACCCCTCGGTTATAAAAAACGCCGATTTTCACGCCGTCAGGCAAGGTTTTTTTGATGCCGTTCAGTTTTTGTTCGACCAGATCGATGGTTTGCCGGGCATTCGCTCCGCGTAGACTTAATACCAAACCGGTAACCACCTCGCCTTCTCCGTTACGGCTAACTGCACCGTACCGGGTCAGTGCGCCGATACGAACCTCTGCAACATCCCCAATCGTAATCGGCATGCCGGAAACGGTATCGACCACTATCGCCCGCACATCCGATAATTTCTGAATGCGCCCTTCCGCGCGAACGATCAAGGTTTCCTCGCCTTCTTGCAGACGTCCCGCTCCGTCGTTGCGATTGTTGGTCTTCAAGGCATCGATCAAACGGTCGGTCGTAATATTTCGGGCAGCCATTTTGAGCGAATCGGGCACGACTTCGAAACTCCGCACCGTACCGCCCAGCGAATTGACATCGGCGACGCCCGGCACGGTTCGTAGTGCCGGTCGAATCACCCAATCCAATAGGGTACGTAGCTCCATCTGATCCAAGCCTCCTCCCGATACGGTAAACATGAACATCTCGCCCAAAGGCGTCGTCATCGGCGCAATCCCCCCTTCAATGCCCTCCGGCAAGTCTGCCCACAACGTATTCAAGCGTTCGGCGATTTGCTGGCGCGCCCAATAAATATCGGTACCTTCCTCGAAATCGATCGTGATATCGGTTAGCGCATACTTAGCGATCGAGCGCAGCATCGTTTGATTGGGAATACCCAGCAGCTCGACTTCGATCGGTGCGGTAATCCGTGTCTCGACTTCTTCCGGCGTCATACCCGGCGCTTTGACGATCACCTTGACTTGAGTCGGCGAGACTTCCGGAAACGCATCGATCGGTATCCGTTGCCATGCATACCAGCCGCCGCCTGCCAGCAACAGCACAAACAAAACAATCAATATCCGCTGAGCCAGTGCAAATCGAATCAAGTGACCCATCACTCAGCGCTCCCGGACTCCAGCCAAAGCGCTTTCAATGCCGCGGCGCCTTGTAACGCAATCGTTTCGCTGCCGTTGAGATGATCGCCTCCGATGTAGACTACTCCATCTTGCCTTCCCTGCACTTCGATAGTTTGTACCTTAAAGCCGGATTCGACACGGATAAAAATAAAATCATGGCCTTCGCTGTTTACCACCGCCGGCTGCGGTACTTTGAATATGTTTGCACCAGCTGTTTTGACGACCTGTGTATTCACGGTCTGCCCCGGGCGCAATTCGCTTTGCGGTCCTTGTATGAGCGCGCGTACCATTACGCTTTGGGATTGTTGATCAACCTGTTGACCGAGCAAGACAATTTCGGCCATCAACCCGGTATCGTCCACCTTTACTTTATCGCCCTGTTTTATTTCGTCGACACGATCCTGAGGAATCGCCAGCTGTAACCATAATTGTTTGAGGTCGGCAATTCGAAACAACAGCTCGCTTGCCGCGAGTCGCTCACCAGGTACGGATCTTCGTTCTAACACGATACCGGCAATCGGCGCCGATACAGCCAATTGACTGTTCAATCGCCTAGTCGCTAATAACTGCGTTAATTCCGATTCACTCATCCCGGCACTTAACAATAATTGCTTGGCTTCCTGAGCTTGCGATTTGGCAACTTGATAGCGGCTACGGGTTTCTTCCCAGCGGCTCTGTGGAATAATGCCTTCTTGCTGCAAGGTCCGGTCTCGCCGGTAAACCGCTTCGGCCAAGTGCCATTCGCTGACTTGTTTTAGATAGTCGCGCTGCAAGGCCAATAATTCCGGACTATTGAGCTGCGCCAATAATTGGCCCTGTTTAACGGTATCGCCTTCGGCGACAAGAATACGGCTTACCAAACCCGATACAGCGGTGCTAATAATACGCTCCTGATCCGGCGGAACAATCACTCGAGCCGACGCAGACAAGACCGGTATTTCGTCTACCTTAGTCATCGCTCCGAGTTTAATACCTAGATTGGCGATCTGATCCGCACTGAGTTCAACGGTATCCGGTGATAAAATCTGCAATTTACAGCCGCTATCGATAGCCGAATTTAGATCGGCTTCGCCGCAACCGTCTTTTGCAAAAACAGCAACCGGGGCCTGAATCGAAATCAAGCCGGCTAACACTAAATAAACGATTCGTTTCATGGCAACACTCCAACAGCCTGATTGTATAGTGCGATATCCCTCTGCAAGATCACCGAACGCTCTTTGGCATTTAGGATGGCTTGTTGAGTTCTGGCACGGATTCTTAATAATTCGATCAGATTGATTTCACCGACCGAGAAACTTAATTCGGTCATATCCAAATGTTCTTCCGCCAGTTTCTTCATTTCATCGGCGGTTGCCTGTTCGGCGCGGTTGACTTCCAACGCATGCTCGGCTTCGTGATAGGCGAGTTTCAAATCTCTAAACAGTTGCTCACGTTCGGCGATCAGACGATTTAACTCGACATTGACTGCGGCAATTTTCGGCGCCTGATGCGCGCTGCCGCCGAACGGTACCGAAATACCGACACCGAAACTTTCGGTATAGTTACTGCGCGGGTCGTTGTTGCCCCGATCGCTGTTGATGCCGACAGAAACCTGAGTTTGACCCGAGCCGGTCAAACGTATCGCTTCGAGTTCGGCTTGTTTACGGGCTATTTGACTGTTGAGCGCGGCCAAGGCGGGATGTTGCTGTTCGATTGTTTTCAGCGCAACCAAGGGTTCATGGAATTCGGCCGGAATTTTTTCGGTCCGCGTCAAATTCGTATAGCGCTTTCGGGCATGCATGACTTCCGATTCCGCCAGGGTCAACACCGACCGTTTCTGCAACAATTCGCTTTGCGCAAGCAATAAATCGGCCCGGGCCAAGTCACCCAATTCATAAAGCCGCTTGACCTTGCCGACCAATTTTTCGGTTAATTCATAATCGGTTTTTGCCTGGTCTTGACGCACTTCGGTCAATGCGATATCCCATAAGGCCGACCTAACTAATCCAGCGACACGCAATTTGAACGCCCGGCTTTGCGATTGCCTGCTGTCATCGGCACGTTGAGCAATATTTTGTTCGGCATCGCGTTGCCCGAAGTTCCACAAAGGCACGCTTACTACTGCATCGAGAATATGCAAGGTACCGCTGGTCGCTTCCAAAAAAAACAAATCTGCAGTAGCAGGTCCTGCTATCCAACTTTGCCCGCGCTCAGCAAGCGCTTTCGCTTCGTCTTCCAATGCTTTGAGCCATGCGGCATCGGGATAATGTTCGGCAGTGGTATCGATCAAACCGGCCAAAGTCATGGTCGGCTCGATCTCTATTGGATCGAAATGATCGACGATCATTTCGCTGTCTGCCCATACAACGAATGTCGACAGCAGGCAGCAACACAGCAAAGCGCCTTTTAAAGGCTTGAGGGGAATCATATTGAGCTCCGCAATATGCGGCAGCAGGGCCGCAACTGAAACAACGAGTCGGATATTCAGCGAATCCGACGGTCTATAAACTGTTTACAGTTGCACGGGTGGTGCGCGGGGCGCTTGAGGTGAGGAAGAGGTTCGGCCGGAAAGCACATTCGGCGGTGGAGAAAACGCAACTTCGAAACCGAGACATTCATCCGGTTCGGGAAACACGAAAGCAACGAACACTACGGCAAAAGGGAGCCAATCGGACAGCAGCGTCGTTTCGGTTTCAATGCCTTGATCCAAATCGATCACGGACGCGTCGAACAATGCCAATGCATCGTCGTCGTTCGCGGCGTTGAATTGCTCAAAGCCGGGCATGTGCACGCCGTCCGACAACTCGTCGACCATCGGATGCGCATGCACCAACGGCGCGATCGATTGCAGGATCACGAGAAAAATGACTAAGGCTGTTTTGAAGGGCGTCGACATGGGGCTTATGCTATGCCAAATAGTGATTGGTGGCAATAAAAAACAGGCGTGTATCAATCAATGCGGTTCGTTCCTAACCGCGTCCTACCGTGATTATGCTGCAATACCCTCAACAATCAGATGATTAACGTCAGTGCGCTGGCTTGCATGCTCAAAGGTCATTGCACAGACGTTGCCTTGTGCATCAACGTCAATGATGGTGTTTTTATCCAAATCCTTGGATTCCACTATCCCGCTGCTGCGGAACTCGATGTATAGGGTGTCGGTATCTTCGAAATAGCTGACTTTCATGGTTTATACCCTCTATCGAAAAATACGTTATGTACGGTTTCCCCATCCGGCAACAGGATTACCCGCAGATACCGGCCTCCCATTTCTTCAATTCTTGCCCATCGCCTTATTCTGCCATCGAACTGTATGTGCTCATTTTCAGGAAACCGGACAACGTATTGAATCCATTCGTCCTTGATAATCTCTCGATCCGGTCTCATACGGGTTGTCAGGAAGTATTTTGTTGTCTTCACTGCTCTTCTTTTTCAGCTCTGTATGTTTGATTATGCTGAACTATACCCACGCACCTCAAATTTCGTTGTTGACGCGTGGAGGTGCGGGGTGTTCGGCAAAGGCTTTGACAGCAGGGATGCTGTCACAGAGCCTACATGGACGTATTCACGGCGTCCTTTGACGGGCACCCCGACGCCGAAATTTGACTAACAAAGGGTATACAATCCCCTTTTTAGACCAAAAACCTACACATCCAAATTCGTCACATCCAGCGCATTCTTGACGATGAAGTCGCGGCGCGGTTCGACTATGTCGCCCATTAGCGTTGTGAAGATTTCGTCGGCGGCGATTGCGTCTTCGATGCGGACTTGCAACATGCGGCGGCTGTTGGCGTCGAGCGTGGTTTCCCAGAGCTGTTCCGGGTTCATTTCACCTAGTCCTTTGTAACGCTGGATGTGCTGGCCTTTTTTAACTTCTTTCATCATCCACTCGAAAGCTTGTTTGAAACTTTCGACCGGCTGTTGGCGTTCGCCCATCCGGATATTAGACTGTTCGCCGAACATTCCGGCGGTGTCTTCGGCGTATTGCGCGATTTTCTGATAATCTTTGCTGTCGAAGAATCCCGCTTGGAGCACGAAGGTTTTGGTGTTGCCGTGATGGCGCTTGTTTACCGTTAGCGTGTAGTCTCCAGCCGACATATAATCGAGCTCCAGCGTAAATACCATTTTGCTTTGCGGATTGTACAGACGTTCAGCTAATTGGCTCACCCATGCCGCCAAGCGTTCCTTGTCTTGTTTAATTTCGTCGGTCACACGCTCCATATAGACCAGTTGTTCGAGAAACACATCGTCGTAACGGCTGGTTAAGCGATTGATAATGGTTAGTACCTCTGTGTATTCCTTCGCCAATTTCTCCAAACCTTGGCCTTGTATCGGCGGTGCGGTTTCGTCGGTGTGCAGCACCGCTTTGTCGAGCGCCAGTTGGATCAAGTAATCGTTCAATTGCGCATCGTCTTTTACATAATGCTCCTGCTTGCCCTTCTTGACTTTATACAACGGCGGTTGGGCAATATAGATATAGCCCTTTTCGATGATTTCCGGCAGTTGCCGGTAGAAGAACGTCAACAGCAAGGTGCGGATGTGCGATCCGTCGACATCGGCGTCGGTCATGATGATGATGCGGTGATAACGGAGTTTGGCAAGGTTATATTCGTCCTTACCTATACCGCAACCAAGCGCGGTAATCAAGGTGCCTACTTCTTCTGACGAGATCATTTTGTCGAAGCGGGCTTTTTCGACATTCAAGATTTTACCCTTAAGCGGCAATATCGCTTGCGTGCGACGATCGCGGCCTTGTTTCGCCGAACCGCCCGCCGAGTCACCCTCGACAATGAACAATTCGGACAGGGCCGGATCTTTTTCCTGACAATCAGCCAGTTTTCCGGGTAACCCAGCGATATCTAGCGTGGTTTTACGGCGCGTCATTTCTCTGGCTTTTCGAGCCGCTTCTCTGGCTCGGGCCGCATCGATGATTTTATTGACGATCGCTTTGGCGATTTGCGGTTTTTCTAGTAAAAATTCCTGTAATTTCTCATTCATCGTCGATTCGACCAAAGGTTTTACCTCCGATGAAACTAATTTGTCTTTGGTCTGTGAGGAAAACTTAGGGTCAGGGACTTTGACTGAAAGCACTGCCGTCAAGCCTTCTCTTGCATCATCACCGGTCGTCGAGACTTTCTCTTTTTTCGCTAAACCGTTATTTTCGATGTATTGATTGATGGTACGGGTTAACGCCCCTCTAAATCCGGCTAAATGCGTGCCGCCGTCTCGTTGAGGAATATTATTGGTATAACAAAAAATATTTTCCTGGTATGAGTCGTTCCACTGCATCGCGACTTCGACAGTCACACCTTCTTTTTCGGCGCTAAAGTGAAATACTTCGGGAAATAACGGCGTTTTATTTTTATTTAAATGTTCCACGAAAGCGCTAATGCCGCCTTCGAATTCATAGACATCTTGTTTATTGGTGCGTTCGTCTTCCATGCAAATTCTGACTCCGGAATTTAAAAACGATAATTCTCTGAGTCTTTTCGCCAAGATATCGTAGTGAAACTCGACATCGCCGAAGGTCTGATCGCTCGGTTTAAAATTAATTTTAGTTCCGCTACCCTCGGTCGGACCGATTTCCGTCAATGGTGCTTGCGGTTCACCCATTTGATACTTTTGTTTATAGAGCTTTCCGTTTTTCCTGATTTCCAGATTCAACTCCTCGGACAAAGCGTTTACCACAGAAACACCTACGCCATGTAATCCGCCCGAGACCTTGTAGGCGTTGTCATCGAATTTACCGCCGGCATGCAGCACTGTCATGATGACTTCCGCAGCTGATCGCCCTTCCTCTTTATGAATATCGACTGGAATCCCTCTTCCGTCGTCAGATACCGTCACTGAACCATCATTATGAATAATAACCTTAACTTCTTTACAGTACCCGGCTAAGGCTTCATCGATCGAGTTATCCACCACTTCGAAAACCATATGATGTAAGCCGGTTCCGTCATCGGTATCGCCGATATACATGCCAGGCCTTTTTCTGACCGCATCTAATCCTTTCAGTACCTGAATATTCGTACTATCGTACTGCTTAATATTTTCGCTCATGTGTGTTTACTACCTTCTCAATGTACCAATGTTTCACGTGAAACATTACGCTTGTTTAATTTCACCATGTTCCACGTGGAACATTTTATAGTTTTTAAGTTTACTCAAATCGCCATATTCAGACAGCTCAGTGGCCGTCATAAAAACCTGAACATCCATTGCTTGTAAATATTCGATTAACAGCGCTCTTTTAGTTGTATCCAATTCAGCAGTAAAATCATCGATTAAAACACAGACATTGTTACTCTGATGGGTCGACAATAATTGTACTTGCGCAAGCTTTAAACATAAGACTAACAATTTTAATTGCCCGCGCGATACAAAGTCCTTGGCGAGTCGATTGTTAACTGAAACAATGAGGTCGGCACGATGCGGTCCACTATGCGTCACTTTATAGCGCAGATCACGATCGAGGTCATCATCCAAGGATTGGCGAAAGCCTTTACCGCTATCCCAACCCGATAAATAATCGAATTGAACAGTTTCAGTACCGAGAAATCGACTGACAAATTCTTGAAAAACCGGCTCAAGCCTTTGTAAATAGGCTCGTCTATATTGATCGACTATTGTACCGTAATTAACCAATTCATTATTCCAGACTTGGATGGAATGCGTTTGCTTTTGTTTGATTAAGGCATTACGTTGGTTCAATGCGGTTTTGTACTGCCGCCAAGCCAAGAGGAATTGTTCGTTTTCATTGAAAGTCCCCCAATCGATAAATTCTCTTCTGATTTGAGGCCCGGTATCCAATAGACGATAAGATTTAGGCTCAATCAATTGAATAGGTAAGGCATAAGCAAGCAAATGCCGGGGTTGATTAGGTAATTGCTGAATTCTGATTTCAGAAACCTTCCCATCGAATTGTACGCCTAGTTGGCAACTGCTGCGCCCGCCCTGTTGCAACACTTTACCCGATACGATTAAGTCGTTTCGATCAAAATTTACGACTTGTTTGATATGTGTGGTTCTAAAAGAACGTGCCCGGCCAAGAATGAATATGGCTTCAAGGACAGAACTCTTACCGCTGGTATTAGCCCCGTAAATTAAATTGAGTCCGGGCGATGGTTGCAGACTGGCTTGCCGAATATTTCTAACATTAAAAATGTCGAGCTTTTGTAAACTCATCGTTTATTAGTTGCTAGTCAAAAAAAGCACGCGGTTAACACCGGTTAGATGAACAACAAGCTCGTTTTTTTGTTGCTTCCACATTTAATAATGACTGCGATTTAGAAATTTCAGGAAGTTAGTGAAAAGTTGACCTTAACGTTCATGAAAGCCAGGTCATCGCCCCGGAAAATGAAAGCTTAGGTTAGCTAAGGGTGCGGTCACTCGCCCGACAGGACGCTGTGAATACGTCAGTGTAGGCTCGACGGCGGCTATCCTTGCCGCCGACGCCTGTCGGACGAGCAACCGCCCCTCTTCGGAACCGGCATTGTTTTTCATATCGAAAAATTAGATAAAGAGTCTCAATCTACGAACTTTCACAGTAAAAAAAGCATGTCGAGGCAATAACTGATTCAGTTGACTTCAAAGGCTTCATTTTTCCATTGATAAAGCTCCCCAAAATTGCATAAAGCAAAGATCATAGACGCATCGGCATCACGATGAATCGATAAGACCTAGTTTCCGGTTCGTCAATAATGCAGCAACTGGAATTACTTGCAATCGTCAACTCTGAAATTTCCGAATCGATATTAGAAATGGCATCAAGCACATATTGCACATTAAACGCAATCGAAAGCGGTTCGCCGACATAATCGGTAACAATTTCTTCTTCGGCTTCTTCGTGTTCAGGATTGTGCGCACTGATTTTCAGCGAATCCGAAGAAAGGTCGAAAGTCACACCTTTGTATTTTTCATTCGATAAAATCGCCACTCGAGTCAATGCATCTTTTAATAACTGACGTTGAATATGAATCGGCGTTAGAAAATCTTGATGAAAGACACGGTTAAAATCGGGGTATTTGGCATCGACCAATTTAGCTGAAAAGATCGTATTATTGATCGTAACCCTTATGTTATTACTGGAAAATTCAACGGCAAGTTCAATTTCAGGATCATCCAATAAACGCACCAATTCCATGACCCCTTTTCTGGGCAGGATGATACGCGCTTCATATCCGGCTGGATTTTCTAAGTTGTCTTCAAAAACCGATAAACGATGGCCATCGGATGCAACGAGTTTAATACGCGAATTGGAAATGTTGAGCAATAAACCGTTGAGATAATAGCGTACATCCTGAGACGCCATACAAAAAACGGTTTTTTCGAGCGCTTTTTTAAAAAGTCCTGCATTGATGGTAAACCGATGATCTAACTCGGTTTCTGAAAATTCCGGATAATTTTCGGCAGGCAGTGTACTTAAAATAAAGCGGCTACGTCCGGAGAGCACCTTAACTTTATCGTCGGCGACTTCTAATTTGATATCGGCACCGGTCGGCAACAAGCGACAGATGTCGAGAAACTTTCGAGCGGGTAAAGTAATTTCGGCAAAAGTCGTATTTTCTATCGCAATTTCGGTGACGATTTGTACTTCAAGATCGGTACCGGTCATTAACAGGCTGTTTTGACGAAAAACCATCAGTACATTCGACAAAATCGGCATGGTTTGCCTTTTTTCAATCACACTGACAATTTGCTGCAATGGAACCAATAGCTGTTCTCTATTAATAATATATTTCATATAAGATATTTATTTATATTTACTATTAGCCTATTAAAAAAGCGTGATAAGTCATTTAATTTCATACTTATCAATAACTTATCTTGTTTAGAACCGGAGTTTAAAGCTGTGGATAAGCGCTTGATAAAAAGGGGATAACGACTCTCTTCTGCTAAAGACTGTACTTATCCACAAGTTAAACACCGTTAATGCGACAATGTTCTCAACAGGTTTAAATAATCTTCCTCAAGCTTTACATCCGAGTCGCGTAAGGAGGCAATGCGTTTACAAGCATTAATTACCGTGGTGTGATCGCGCCCACCGAATGCTTCGCCGATTTCCGGAAAACTGTGCGAAGTTAATTCACGAGCTAGACACATAGCAATTTGCCGTGGTCGGGTAATAGATTGCCGGCGATTTTTCGACGATAAATCCGCAACCCTAATCTTAAAATATTCGGCTACGGTTTTTTGGATGTTATCGATATTGACGAGCTTATCTTGTAAGGAAATCAGATCGTGCAATGCTTCTTTGGTAAATTCGGTGGTGATTTCGCGTCCGGTAAATTGCGCATTGGCAATGACTCGTCGTAATGCGCCTTCGAGATCTCTTACATTCGAAGGAATTCTTTTACCGATGAAAAACGCGACTTCCTGAGGTAGATCGACACCCGCCATCATTGCTTTTTTCATTAAAATAGCGGCACGAGTTTCAAGGTCCGGGGGTTCGATTGCAACCGGTAATCCCCAGCCGAAGCGCGATTTCAAACGGTCTTCCAAACCGACGATTTCTTTCGGGTATTTATCGCAGGTTAAAACGACCTGGTGCTTTTTTTCCAACAACGTGTTGAAGGTATGAAAAAACTCTTCTTGAGAGCGTTCCTTGCCGGCAAAAAATTGAATATCGTCAATTAGCAGGGTATCGACTCCTCGATAATATTCCTTGAAAGTATCGATCGCATTTTGTTGTAAAGCCTTGACCATATCTTGCACGAATTTTTCGGAGTGCAGATAAACAATTTTCGCCGACGGATTATGTTGCAGAATCGCATTACCGATTGCATGCATCAGATGCGTTTTACCTAAACCGGAGGCTCCGTAAATTAATAACGGGTTGTATGCCTTGCCTATATTTTCGGAGACCTGAATAGAAGCCGCTTTTGCCAATTGGTTGGATTTACCTTCGACAAAGTTATCGAAAATAAATGCTTTATTAAGAAAGTTAGGACGTGATTTTTTGGTATCGGGGGCTTTGGTAGGCTGCGGTGTAGGAGCCGGAATGGCTTTTTTCGAGCCGATGTCTAGTTGCAAGCTTAAAGAACCATTGGAAAATTGCTGTATTGCCTCTTCCAGTTTGGCGAAATGATGTTCTTTTACCCAATCCAGCACAAACCGGTTCGGCGCTAATAACTTGAGTTTTCCGTCGGTTTCGATTGCCTGCAAGGGTCTAATCCAGGTGCTGAATTCCGAGGAAGAAATTTCATTTTCAAGTTTAGCGAGACAGTTGTTCCAGAGTGCACTCATTATTTAAGAAGATAGCGAAGAGTAAATAGATGATATTATAAAAAAAATATGCCACTATACAGCAATCAAATCAGTGCCGACATAATTGACATAAACCGGCGTTTATTCTATCATCCCGGATCTTTTTTATCCGTTTTTGTTAACAATCACCTGAA